>JAHDXO010000004.1:0-98739 GCA_023382975.1 Pirellulaceae bacterium | reverse complement strand
TTGCCATCCGAGTTCTTGTCGAGGTTCTTCAGCATCGCTTCCAATTTGCCACCACCCGGTGCGGGCTTGCCAGCAGCCGGCTTGGCACCTCTGCCGGCCGCCATGGCTTTCCGAATCGTCTCCAATTCGTCGCCGTCGACGACGCCGTCCTGGTTCCGATCCAAACGATCGAACCACGGCTCACCGCCTGCCTCCTCCTTCGTGATCTTGCCGTCGGAGTTCTTGTCGAGATTCTTCACCATCGCCTCAAACTGCCCCGCTTGCGGCCCGGTTCCTGGAGCAGGTTTACCCGCACCGCCAGCAGCCATCCGCTGCCGTACCCTCTCCAGTTCGGACGCATCGATCGCGCCGTCCTGGTTCTGGTCCAAACGGTCGAACCACGGGGCGCCGCCTGCCTCTTCCTTGGTGATCTTCCCGTCGCCGTTCGCGTCGGCGGCTTTCAGGGCAGCTTCGATTTGTGCCGCACCGCCACGGCCGGCAGCGGGTGGAGCCTGGGCCGGCGCAAGCGAGCACAGGCTGAAAGTAAGCAGAATTGCGAGTGTCGTCTTCATGGTTTCCCTTTCACAAAACAGTCGGTTAAGAAAAACAGTTCACTTGGGCGTTGCTTCAGCACAGGGGTGCTTGTAGGTTGCGTTAGGATTGGTGGACACGCGGATGGTCGAACGGTCGGCAAGGCGGTACAGGTAGAGCTGTGGCTTGCCGCTCTTGTCGGAGTAGTAGACCACGGCGCTTTCGTCCTTTGTCCAGCACGGGTAGAGCCAGAGGACGTTGGGATCGGGCTCCGCGTCGGTGATCGCGTTGGGATTGGACACGGTGCGCGTCGCGACGTCGAAATCGGCGATGTACAACGTCCGGCCGGGGTACTTGTACGCCCCCAAGCCCTTCTGCAGCTCGTAACAGACCTTGGATTCACTGGGAGACACGCTGAGACGGTCCAGAAGCCCTTGCAAGGGAAACGCAAACTTCACCGGCTCCATCTGGGCCTTGCCCTCAGCGGCCGGGGTCAGCAGGAAGTAGCGGTCCCGAGACGTCTGGCTCCATCCCATGACGAAGACCCGGCCGTCTTTCAGGCAACTCAGGACGTAGCTGCCGGACGTGGGATCGCCCACCGGGACTTCGTCTCCGGGATTCGCGTCGGCCGTGGTCATGTAAGCCGCAAAGCGGCCCGCCGCCGGGTCGCGCCGGCTGAAGTAGATGTGGTTCTTCCCGTCGCGCGACCAAGTTGGGTTGAAATCCGTCTGCGTGCCATCGGTCAGCTTGCGAAACCCGCTGCCGTCGGCGTTGATCACGCAGATGGTGGTCCTCCAGGAGCTGACCTGCGCCGTGAGCCGCGGGGTGCGAAAGAAGACGATCTTGTCGCCGGTCGTCGACCAAGACGGTTTGAGGTCGTTCGGCCCGTCGGTGAGCGGCTTGCCGTCCGGCGTGCCGAACAGGCTGATATGCAACCGCCCATCGACGTCGTACACGCCCTTGAACTCGGTGGGCGTGGCGTCCTCGGCGCTGGCGGAATTCACGTGGATCAGCAGAACTGCAACAAGCAGCGTGGGGTAGTGGAACCGTTTCACGTGATCGCTCCTTTCGAGATGGCTCACGACATTCAGCCGGTTAGTTGATCCTGGTCGCGTTCATGAGGACAAAAAGATCGATGACAAAAACATGAGAGGAGATTCTCAGCGGCAAGAGTGCATTTTTCTGTCATCCATTCTTCTGTCCAATTGCTTCCCGAAGTCATGTTCCTGTCGAGCACGGTTTGTCTTTGCGTCACTTCGGCGTCGCCTCGCCGCAGGCGAACAGGCAGCCCGCGTTTGGGTTTGTCGAGACACACGTCGTCGATTGGTCTTTCAGCCGATACATGTAGAGCTGGTTCTTGCCGCTCTTGTCGCAGTGATAAACCACCGCGGTCTCGTCGCTGGTCCAGCAAGGATACAATGTCATCGTCTTGGGGTTGGGATCCGGGTCGCTGATCGCAACGGGGTTGGATACGGTGCGGGTGGCGACGTCGAAATCGGCGACATAGATGGTCCGGCCGGGATACTGGTTCATCCCGAAGCCTTTCTGGAAGTCGTAGCAGATCTTGGTTTCGCTCGGCGAGATACTGATGCGGTCGGCCATCCCGCGCTGGGGAGGCGAGAACTTGACGGGCTCGTATTTGGCATTACCTTCCGTGCCCGGACTGAGCAGAAAGCAATAGTCCTGGATGCCGCGGCCCCAACTGGTGACGAGGACCCGGCCGTCCTTCAAAGAACTCACCGAGAACGTGTTGCGAGCCGGATCGCTGACCGCAACTTCATCGCCCGGATTTGCCTCGGCCGTGGTCCTGTACACCACGTAGCGGCCCGTGTCGGCGTCGCGACGGCTGAAATAGATCGCGTCGTTTCCGTCACGCGACCATGTCGGATTGAAATCGCCGTGCGTCCCGTCGGTCAGTCCTCGAAAACCGCTGCCATCGGCGTTGACCACACAGATGGCGTTCTTCCAGTTGCTCACGTTCGGCGTGTATTTCGACATCCGGAAGAAGACGATCTTGTTTCCCGTCTTGGACCAGGACGGCTTCATGTCGCCGGGGCCCGCGGTGATCGGTTCCCCTTCGGGCGAGCCAAACAGGTTGACGTGCAATCGGCCGTTGACGGCGTACACGCCCTTCTGGTCGGTTGGCGCGGCCGCATCGGCCAGGCACAGACTCACCTGGTTCAACGCGCCGGCGGCGAGCAGAAGATGGCAGTAGAGGTGATTCATGGATGTCTTCCTTCGAAGAGTCTTCGGGCAGAAAAATCAATGGCCGAAAAATCTCTGCTCCTCGTCGTTCCACTCAGTACTCAATTTTCTGCCATCCAACTCTCTGCCAGTGTCTTTACGCCTCAGGCAGTTCGTAGCTCGCGCGGCGCGGGCGACTGACCGACGGGTGCCGGTTGGCTTCGTCGTCGCCGACGAACATCTCCCGGTCGGGATTCCACCGCAGCCGGCGGCCGATATCGCGGGCGACGTTCACCAAGTGGCAGATCGTGGCCGAACGATGGGCCGTCTCCACATCGGCCCGCGGTTGCCGGCGGGTGCGCAGGCACTCGATCCAGTTCTCGATATGTGGGCGCGTGTCCGCGCCGCCCTGGGCGTAGAACACCTTCGGCTGACCGGCGACCAGCTCGGGCGGATTGCTGACGCACCTGTTTCGATTGATTTCGACCTTGCCCTTCTGGCCGACGAAGATGGCTCCCCACACCGGCCCGCGCTGGCGCGACAGATTCATCTCCAGAATGGTCCCGTCCGCGTAACGCATCGTCACCGGGCTCATCAGGTAACTTGGCGCCGCGGCCCACACTTCCACGGGGCCGGAGTTGTCGGTTCCCAGCGCCGCCTGGACCGCGTCGTACGAGTGGCTGCCCCAGCCCGTGACACCCCACGAGGACCCGCCGCCATCGTACGCGGACCATTGGCCCCATTTCCCACAGCCGTGATAGAGGCTGGGGTCGTGGGGCGCCAGCTCGGCCTGGTCGCACCACAGATCCCAGTTCATCTCTTGAGGCACCGGCTGGGCTGCGGTCGGCGTTCGGCGCGCCGGCCCCATGTAGTTGCTGGCGACGACCTTTTCGATCTTCCCCAGGCCGCCGCTGCGTAGGAACTCGCTGGCCCACATATCCAGCCGCATCGAGCGGGCTTGCGTGCCGGCCTGAAAGATGCAGCGATGCTTTCGGACGGCGGTGACCAGCGCCCGGCCTTCGGCGATGGTCAGTGTGAGCGGCTTTTCCGCGTAGATACCCAGTCCCGCCTGGGCAGCGTGGATGCAGCACAAGACCCGTGCGTGCGTGGTCGTGCCGACGAACACGGCGTCGAGCTTTTCCTTGTCGAGCATTTCGCGGTAGTCCTGGTATCGCCGCCATTTGCCAAAGTCGTCTGAGAACGGGCCAGCGACGCTCTGGCCGAACGCCGACTCATTTCCCATCTGTCGCAGGTCGCAATCGGCCAATGCCACAATCTGGAGGTCGCCCGGCGACTGGTTCAGGAGCACCGCGCTGCGCGCGCCGCACCCGATCACGCCCGTGAGGATGCGGTCGTTGGCCCCTGGTCGTCCGGGCGCGGCCAGAACGTGACGAGGAATCACCAGCGGAGCGGCGATCGTGGCTGCGGTTTTCAAGAAGTCTCGGCGTTCTATCAATCGGCACTCCTTGCCTGGATGCCCGTGGCGGCGCGCCGCAAGCCGTTTTCCCGCGCGGCGGCGTTGTAGGCGTTGTAATAGACGTAGACCTCGTCTTTCCCGACAAACGGCTCCGGTTCGAGCACCGCGGACGAGGTGCCGTCGTCCACGCGGCGGGCGAAGCGGTTCGCCTCATCGGTGCCGAGACCGAGCACCCAGATACTGCCGCGGCTGTTGCGTTCTTTGTTCTCGCGAGCCAGCAGCGAGAAATACGACACCCCGCCGACGCCGGTCGCCGACGCGATCGTCTCGGGCGACGAGATGAACCGGTAGGGTGCGTCGTCGGGGAGCGTGAGCGTCGCAATCCGCTTCCACGGCGACTTGCCATCCTTCTTCTCGTCGCGGTAAATGGCCAGCGCGCTGTTATCGACATTGCAGACCAGCAACAGTTCGCCGCCGAACTCGGGGGCGTTGAACAGGCCCGGGTCGTTTTTCATGCCGGGGTCATCCGTGAGCACACGCACCTCGCCCCTGTCGGCATCCGACATCGCGATCTGACCGTACGGCGCTCCGGGAGGTTTCTGCACAAACAGGAAGTGCGGCGAGACCGCGCTCCACATGCTCATCTGCCGATAGTCGAAGTTGGCCAGCTCGCGCGGTGCGTCGGGCTGGTCGAGGAAGATCCACGCGGCCTTCGCCTTCCAGATCGGCCAATCGTGCGTGTAGGCGACGCGGGGCGGCTTGCCGTCCTGAAAGCGGCTGGGCATGTTGCCGTAGCAGTCGTATTCCTGATGCGTGAGCTGAGCGACGACGGACTTGCCCTCCACCAGTCGCGCGGCGAACTGCTGCATGATGCCCGCCGAGTCCTCCTTGGTGTAAACAACCAGATGCCCCTTGTCATCGCGCGTCCATTCCGGCCCGTTGGTCGAAAACGTGCGGCCCTGCGGCGGCCGGTCGAAGACGACGACGATGTTCTGGTCCATCAGGTAATCGCGGCCGGTGGCCGTCTTGAACAGGCCGGTCGCGGGATCGATGTCGCCGATCCAGACGCGGTTTTGCATGTCCTGAAACACGACCTGGCTGGCCGCCTCGCTGAACTCGGGATCGATGTACGAGCCGCCGATCTCGCCCACGAACGGAGCGTCGGGCACGAAGCCGTCCGCGGCGGCCGTCGGCCTGGACGCCGGTGCGGGCAGGGCGGGCTTGGCGGGCCGCACGTCGGCGCCTTGGCCGGCGGGGCGGTTTGCGTAGAAGGCGGTAACCTCCTCCAGCGTCACCGCGCCGTCCTTGTTCGCGTCCCATTGATCGAACAGCGGCAACTGCGGCGCTTCCTCGCGCGTCACTTTCCCGTCGCCGTTCTTGTCGTATTGGCGGAACCGCTCGGCGAGGCCACCGCCGGGGCCGGGCCTAGGTGGTACCTGGGCCAGGAGAGCAAGAGCGATGATTAGGGTAGTCAGATTCGTCACGGTCCGTTCCCTCATGTCCAAGTGGCTGAGCAGGCGATATAATGCACGCAACCTGTTTAGGAGAAGCCGGTCATGCCGCTGACAATCCCCGATGAACTGCTTAGCGACGCGGGCATCACACCCGACGACGCGAGGTTGGAATTCGCCTGTCGCTTGTACGACGGCGGGCGTCTGTCGTTCGGCCAGGCGATTCGCTGGTCAGGTGTGACGCGGACGGATTTCGAGGCCGCCATGCTGGCGCGAGGTCTGCCGTTGTACCGGCCGACAGTCGAAGACCTGGAGCGCGATCTTGATACGCTTGCTCGACTGGGAGCCGACGCGTGACGATTGTCGTCAGCGATACCTCGCCAATTCGTGCCCTGGACTTCCTGGATTTGCTGGAAGTACTGCCGGTTCTGTTCGACCGTGTCTTGATACCTCCCGCGGTGGCTGCAGAGCTGGTTCGCACCGGTGGCCGTTTTCGTTTGATCGACGTGAACGAGTACGCTTTCCTGAGGATTCACGCAGCGCACGACCAGAGCCAAGTGGACCGTCTGCTGCCGTTGCTCGATCGCGGCGAAGCCGAAGCGATTGTGCTGGCGCAGGAAGTTGCGGCAGAAGCCATCCTGATCGACGAGGCCGATGGTCGGCGGGTAGCCCAAGAGACGTACGGGCTGCGCACAATTGGCACACTCGGCATCCTGCTTTCGGCCAAGCAGCGGGGCGAGGTATCCGCCGTTCGCCCGCTCGTGGACCAGTTGCAAGATGGTCTGGGGTTTTTTATTTCGGAACGTCTTCGCCAGGAAGTGTTGCGGCTCGCGAAGGAGTTGGGCTGAAGGAACCGCAGCGCGTTGTTCCGATACGCCTTGCAGGATCCAGGGGCCGTACAAACGGGAGAGAATCGCATTTCGTTTCTCGGGTTCGTGCTCCCGACTGTAGATGACGAACGGGGCGTCGAGGTGGCCTTCCGGCTGATAGCACAGGTCGGGTTGGGCTTCCGTCCCGACCAGCGTGTAGGACACTGTGGCGAGTTGCCAGCCCGTTGCCCAACTGCGAGACCAGCGTTTCACGACGAGCTTGCGGATTACCTTGGTCTCCAAGTCGATCTCCAGGCGGGCTTCTTGAATGCGGCCCCGTGACCGCGCCGGTCTTCGCACCGCATGCACGATGCGCGTCTGCGGCAGCGTCGTCGCGTCCGGGGAGTCCCAAGTCAGATCGAAGTCCTGAAGCAACTGATTCAACAGCCGCTCGAACTGCATGCTGTGGGTGTCGCAGATCCTGCTCAAGCCCGGCGGCACTTCGGACGCTTCCAGTCGCAGTCCGCGTTGCCGGCCGCTGGCGAGCCACACGGCGCCCGTGTCGTCTTGGCCCCAGGCCCAGCGGTACTGCCGGTTGGACGACTCGATGAAGAAGCGGTCACCGCGCGTCCACAGCCGATCCACACGCTGGAGTGCAGACTCGCTCAGAGGGTCGTCGAGATCCGCCGCTTGGACCTCGATCAGATAACAGCGATCGACCGGCAACTCGTGTACTTGTTTGGTGGCCAGCACCAGCGTGGCGGCTGCCGCCGGATTCGGCCACAGATAGATCGCACCGAGGACGGTCAAGGCCAGACTCGCCACCGCCGCAATGGCGACGCTCCACCGCCGCAGCCAATGCGAGGGAAGAGGGGTTGTCGCGGGCCTTGTCGCCGCATCGGTGGGTGTCCCTCCCGAGAAAGCTCGCACCGGATCTTCGAGCCGTTCTTCGAGCCGTTCTTCGAGCCGTTCTTCGAGCCGAGCTAACAGCGGCCGCGGATCGATCTCGCGTGCCCGTTCGTCCAGCCGCGTCTTGATCAGCGCGTCGAGTTGTTCGTCGGTAGGGTTGAAGTCGTTGTTCATGGTCTCCTCACCGGATCGTAGAACGAATCGACGCGGACCGCTCGCGAACTCCTGGTTCTGGATCGTTCAGCAGACGCTGCCAGCCGTTCTCGGTGATCGCTGTGGGATCGATCTTGACGATGGCCGACACCGCTTCCCAACGCACGTTGGGGTCGGTGTCTTCGAGCAACGGCAGCAGGAACTCACTGGCGCGACGCGCATCCGGCCCGATCTTTCCCAACGTCTTGGCGGCCCAAAACCGAACGAACGCCGACTGGTCCTTGAGCGTTTCGCACAAAACCGGCACGGCGTCGCTTGCGGCGGGGCCCAAACGGCTCAGTGCGAGTGCTGCGCGGCGCCGCGTGTCCGGAACAGGTGACCGCAAATAGGGGACTAAGTCGTCTACGGCTTCGCGGCCGAACCCGGAGGCCAGCAGGAACACCTCGTCTCCTACCGGGTCGTCCGGTCGTCCGGCACTCACTGCCAGCAGTGCGGGGATGGCCGACCGTATCCTTCCGCTCTGACGCTGCAAAGCACACAAGACGGCCTCCCGGTCCTCCCCTTCTGCCTGCTGAAATGATTCGATCAGTGTGGACAGGGCTTCCTCGGTGGCAATCGCGGCGAGAGTGTTGATGATCTGCCGCCAAAGATTCGGATCGGAGTTCTCGCGAAGCAGCGACTGCAACCCGGGAACCGCCGAAGCCGCCGCGGGGCCGATTTGTCCCAAACTACGAATGGCATATCCACGCTGAATTTCGCACTCCTGCGGATTGGCCGCCATCGCGAACAAATCGGGAACGGCGTTCTGTGCAGTTGGGCCTAGACGGCCCAGTGCGGAGCAGGCGCAGTATCGTACTCGCCCGTCGCTGTGAGAGAGCAGGCTGCGAAGCGGCGGAACGGCCAGCACGCCGTATTCCACGATCGACTCCGCCGCTCGAAACCGAGCCGATGCGTCCTCGGGATGCTGCAATTCCTCGAGCAGGCTCCGCAGTGACTGTTCGGCAGGGAACCCCAATCTGCCTGACAGGAGCAGCGGCATCAGCACCAACAGCATGGTCGCCTTCCCGATGGGCGGTCTGGCGAGGAACGATCGAATCACCATGAATTCACTCCCGCAAGAATCCCCAGACGGATCTCCAAAATCATCGCATCACGCTGATCGCCCTCCTGCGACTGCTGGACGAGATCCTGCAAACAGGCCCTGGCCTCTGCCGGGTCCAAGTATTCTCCAAGCTGCGACAGTTTGTCCCGGTTGAGTTGCAGCGTTCGCTGATAGTTTGCGCCTGCGGCGAGCATTGCGTCAGCGTCCGAAGCATCGGCGGACTTCAACAAGGCGGAACGCGACTCCTCCAAATCGCGCAACGCTTGCTCTGCCTCCCGATAGGCGGGCAAGGTCCGCAGTTCCTCCAGTCTGACTTCCCACGTCCCGTCGGACCAGGAACTAGAACTCGTAGAACTTGGCATCCAATCGTCCTCGGCATCCAGGGGGACATCCGAGTGCCGCGTCCGCGCCATCAACGTCAACAACACGACCGCCAGTGCGGCAGCCGGCAGTACCTTTCGAAGCATCGTCTGCAAGTTTCTTACACCGATCATCTGTCAAGCGGCAATGCCGCCCCTCGAGTCTGGCTACGAATCCTCTGACCATCAAATCCGCCGCTCACCTATGTACTCCGCGATTTCCTCGCGAACCGCCTGACGCGCTCGATGGACTAGGACGCCCGCATGGTTGGCCGTGATCGACAGCGAGTCGGCGATCTCGTCCAAGGAATGACCCAAGCTCTTCAACTGCAGTGCCGCTCGCTGCGCCACAGGCAATCGGTCCAACGCCGCATCCAAGATCTGCCCCAGTTCGTCGGTCAACACGATCTCAACCGGCTGCTCGGCACGCGAATCCCCGATGGAGTGGCCCCAAGGGCGGCCCTCGTGGTCCGGCGCGTCCAAGCTGAACGCGAGCGATCCACGCGTCGTGCGGTTGATGCATTCATTCGTCATTGCACGAAACAGTAACCGCGAGCCATCCCGCGGCAAATCGTAGGCGGCCGCGCGTTTTAACAGCCGGTACACGCACTGCTGCACCACGTCGTCCGCCTCGCTCGAATCACGCACCAACGATCGCGCGTACGCCACCGCCCGCGGGAGGCACTCCGCCAGCCACGCTTGCACCTCGTCGCCGAAACCGTCCGTCCGGGACAACGCCATCAGGATTCACTGCCAGAAAGCCGGTTGCCCGGAGACGGCGTTCGTCTCCCGACAAACTGCTCTTCTAATTCCACAACACAGAAGCCGTCGTTTTCTTACAGCCAATTCTTGGCCGGCCCACCAGAGAGATGAAACCTGTTCACTCGCAACAAGTTCCGGCACGGTGCAACCAAGATTGCTTCAGACGACCGGCGTGGGCACCTGCACAACCCAGAAAGCTGGTATCGGCCTCCCGACCGCCCATGGCTGGCGAACGGCGAACGGCGAAATGCGACCGTGCATCGGACCCGCGTTCGGCGCCCGCGGGCTAATTCTTCGCCGTGGCCGACCTCCCGGCTTCGGCACTTGCCGACGATTGTCCCGGCGTGGTAGGCTCCTGACAGCTTCGGCGGGCGCCTGTGGCGAACGCCCGTCCGCGTCGCCGTTCCTCGCCAGAACGTCCGGGAGGTCACGACTTCTTTGTCAAAGAGTCTTGGCCTCTCGGGTGATCCGAACCGAGACAGGGCTGATGAAGGTTCTTTTTGTCCGACCCAATATGTCGCCGCATCGGTCCAGCGACGCGATGGAGCCGCTGGTGTTCGGCATTCTGTCCGCGCTGACCCCGCCGGAAATCGAGCGTTGCCTGTGCGACGAACGGTTGGAGGAGATTCCATTCGACGAGCCTGCCGATCTGGTCGCGATCACGGTCGAGACGTTCACGGCTCGGCGCGCGTATCAGATCGCCCATCGGTTTTTGCAGCGCGGCATTCCGGTGGTGATGGGAGGATACCATCCCACATTGCTTCCCCAGGAAACCCTCCAGTTCGCGTCGTCCGTCGTGGTAGGAGACGCAGAGGGCGTCTGGCCGGAGATCCTGGTCGACGCCCGGCACGGGCGGTTGCGGCGGATTTATCAGCGACCGCTTCCGCCGCTGGCCGGTCTGACCGTGGATCGCTCGATCTTCCGCGGCAAGCGATACCGCTCGGTGGCCCTGGTGCAATTCGGCCGCGGTTGCCGGTACGCCTGTGATTTCTGCTCGATCCACGCCTTCTATGGCAATTCGCTGCGCTGGCGGCCGGTCGAGGAAGTGGTGGCCGAAATCGACGGAGTGCGAAACCGCCACGTGTTCTTCACCGACGACAATTTGTTCAACGATCGCGATCGGCTTGAATCGCTGCTGGCCGCGGTCTCTCCGCTTCGAGTCCGCTGGTCGTGTCAGGCGAGTCTGGACTTGGCCGCCGATCCGGAATTGGTGGGTCGCATGGCGCGCGCGGGCTGCGTCGCCGTGATGATCGGTTTCGAGTCGTTGGACGAAGGCAATCTCCGCCAGATGAAGAAGCTGTGGCAGCGCCGACACGGGCCGTACGACCAATTGGTGCAGGTGTTCCGCCGCGAAGGCATCATGGTCTACGGCGCCTTTGTGCTGGGCTACGATCACGACACGCCCGAGACTTTTCAGGTCACGCTGGACTTTGCGCTGCGGAACAAGCTGTTCCTGGCCAACTTCAATCCGTTGACGCCGACACCGGGCGCCAAGATCTACGATCGTCTGCAACGCGAAGAACGGTTGATCCACGATCCCTGGTGGCTGCACGAGGACTACCGCTACGGCCAGAGCATGTTCCATCCGCGGCGGATGACGGCCGAACAACTGATGCAGGGCTGCTACCGGGCTCGCTCAGAGTTCAACCGCAGCCGCAACATCGTCCGCCGGGCCATCGACCGCCAAGCCAACTGCCGCGACTGGTACCGGGCCGCGGCGTTTTTCGCCGCGAACATCACGTCACGTCGCGAGATTCACAACAAGCAAGGCCGGCGGTTGGGCGAGGAAGGCCAGTTGATGCCGTGGTTCGAGGCGGTCGAAGAAGGCGTCCTCGTGGACGAGGTGCGCGGATGACCAGCGGAATCGCTCTGGCAGTTTTTGTCGCGTTGGAAACCGGCTTGCTGGCCCTGGACTTGGTCGAATTGCGACGCCGCCACCGTGCGTCGGGCACCACGCCGCCCGCCTTCGCAGCGCTCGTCTTCCTGGTGCTGGTGACAGCGGTTTTCTTCGCGATCCAGTGGACCGGCACGCGTCTCGTTCCGTCGCAGGCCGAGCTGTTCGACCGCGCCCGAGAGTGGACCGCCCGCCTGTCGCTGCAGCCACTGGCCGATGCGTCTCTGTCCGGCTGGCCGCTGTTGGCCGTCGCGGCGGGCGTTTTTTACCTCGCCGGACTCTGCGACTACGCGACGCATCGGCTGTTCAGCCACAGCCGTTGGTTCTGGTTTACGCACGAGTACCACCATCTGCCTAACGAGATCAACGTGTTGATGCCGGGGATTCTGACCCGACCGTTCGGGTTTATTCCTGTCGCATTGGCTGGTGCGGCGACGGCGGGGACTCTCTATCTTTGCCTGTGGGCCGCGCGTCTGCCGCTGTGGGACATGACGCCGATTCTGCCGGCGTTGTTGTTGATCGTTGTGGTCCTGACCGCTAGTCATTCGGCGTTTCTGCGCCGCTACCCGGCCGTTCACCGGGTGATGAGAATCCCGTTTTTCACCACGCCGCAGGAGCACATTCTGCACCACACCTGCGCCATGAACGTCAACTACGGGAATTTTACGACGCTGTGGGACCGCTTGCTGGGCACCTACCGCGATCCGTTGTCGAACCCGCTGGGGGACGAGCCACTCGGTCTGCCTTACGATCAGGATTTTCTCGGGACGCTGACGTTCGGACGAATCAAGCTTTCGGCGGCGATGCGGAAGCGTTTTCAAGTGGACCGTTGCTGCAATCTGAGTTCGGCATCGCCAGAGGCCGAAGCGACGGTGCGGCAAGACCCCGGTGATGGCGGCGAGTGAACCATGCGATTTTTTCAGATCTATCAGTACGCGGCGCCGCTGATCGTTGTGCCGCTGAGCTACTGGCTATGGCTGCGGCGATACGACGGGCAACACGACCTGGCTCTGCTGGCGATGAGTATCCCGATTGTCTTCGCCTATGTGGTGCCGGCGATCGGAACCAACGTGTTGCGGCTGTGGGAGTTCAACACCCGTTTGCGCATCGGGCGTTTCCGGCCTCATCACGGATTTGTCTTCGGCGGCGCGACCAGTCTGTTCGCTTTGGCGAGCCTTCCTTATCCGGCGGCGAGCCTGGGTCTGGGCGAGTTTCTCCGCGCCGCGCTGGTCCTCGGTTCGACGTTGGCCTTCTGGAACTGGCTGTACGACATTTTCGCGATCAGGGCGGGCTTCCTGTGCGTCTACAACCGGCCTTGGCACGAGCGGCGCGGTGCGGAAGCGATTGCCACGGCCTATGCGCCGATTCTTTTCGGCGTTTTTGGCGCGTCCTACGGCGTCTCGTTGCGCGCGCTGGAATACTGGCTTGTCGAATGCGGCCGGGATGAGTTATTCTGGCTGCTGGCTCTCACCAGTCACGCCGCGGCCTTGTCGGCCCCGGTGGCGGCGTTTGCGGCTTGGTCGATGGCCCTGCATGGCGAGACGGGCCTTCGTTCCTACGAGGAGCTTCCCCATGAGCAATAACGCATTGACGCTTCTGAAGTTGCTGTTGTGGGGCGTGTGCGCGTTCCACGTGGCGGTCGGCGCCGGCCTGAACCTGTCGACCGAGGAGTTCGCCAAGATGGTTGCCCAGGGGTATGGCGCCGGGCAGGTGGACTGGACACCGCAGTTCGTGTACATGCTTCGGCCGATCGGAGCGTTCATGCTGGCCTTGGGCGTGATCGCGGCGGCCGCGGCGCTTCGGCCGCTGGAGTACCGCCCGGCGATCTATGCGTTCGTGATGCTGTTCGTCATCCGAGCGGTACATCGGCTGGCGTTTTCCGCCGTGTTGGTGGACGAGTTCGGCATCGCCTCGTCTCGCAACATCGGCAACGTCGTCTTCTTTTTCTCGCTGGCCGCGGCGCTGGTGGTATGCGAGCGGCTCGCTTCGAAGAAGGCCGCCGCGCCGACGTCATGAAGATCACCTTCGTCAAGCCGAACATCGGACGGTTGGAACACAGTCTGTACGTCGACGAAGGTCGCATGGAGCCGCTGCAATTGGGCGTCTTGGCGGGACTGACGCCACCCGACGTCGAATGTGCGCTGGTCGACGACCGGATCGAGGCGATTCCGTACGACGAGCCGACTGACCTGGTGGCGATCACCGTCGAGATCTACACGGCTCGCCGGGCCTACGAAATCGCCGCCGAATACCGGGCGCGCGGCGTGCCGGTGATCCTGGGCGGGTTCCATCCCACGCTGCTGCCGGAGGAGTGCCTGCAACACGCCGATGCGATCTTTGTGGGCGACGCCGAATCGCTCTGGCGCCAGGTGGTCGAAGACGCCCGCGGCGGAAAGCTCCGGCGACGGTACGATGCGCCGCCGGGCGTGCCGCAGTCGGGCGGTGTCCAACCGCGACGCGACTTGTTCGAGGGCAAAGGCTATCTGCCCGTGACGCTGATGCAGTTCGGGCGCGGCTGCCGGTTCAGTTGCGATTTCTGCGCCATCAGCGTCTTCTTTCAGCGTACGAATTTCGTGCGGCCGACCCGCGAGATCCTGGCGGAGATCGAAAGCCAAAATCGCCGCTTCATCTTTTTCGTCGATGACAACTTCCTGTCCAATCACGCCGCGGCGAAGGCCTTCCTGCGCGAGTTGATTCCCATGCGCATCCGCTGGGTGTCGCAGGCTTCGATCGACATGACCAGCGATCTGGAATTGATGTCACTGCTGGCCGAGAGCGGCTGCATGGGCAACGTCATCGGGTTCGAGTCGCTCGATCCCCGCAACCTGCAGCAGATGAAGAAGGCGCCCAACTTTCTTCGCGCCGGACATCCCAAGTTGCTGCGGGCCGGCTGGGACGCCTACGAGAAGCCCGTCCAGATTCTCCGCGACCATCACCTGCAGACCTGGGCCGCGTTCACGCTGGGCCACGACCACGACACGCTGGAATCGATTCGAGAGACAAGCGACTTTGCCATGCGCCACCGGTTCTGCTTTGCCGCGTACAACATCCTGATGCCGTATCCCGGGACGCCGCTATACGAACGCCTGCGGGCGGAGGGCCGCTTGCTGTGGGACGGCCGCT
This sequence comes from Pirellulaceae bacterium, assembly GCA_023382975.1. Lineage (GTDB taxonomy): Bacteria > Planctomycetota > Planctomycetia > Pirellulales > Pirellulaceae > SKKK01. The sequence continues at coordinate 84,066 of JAHDXO010000004.1, read as the reverse complement.
GGTGGCTGCACCCCGAGTATCGGTTCAACCACGCGGCGTTCGTCCCCAAGCACATGTCGCCCGACCAGTTGACGCAGGCCTGCTGGGAATGCCGCCGCCGCTGGAATACGCTGGGCTCGATCTTCTGGCGTATATGGGATTTCAAGACGCACCTGAGTTCGCCGCTACGGCTGGCCGCCTATTTGCAGTACAATCCGTTGTACGCGCGCGAGTCGAAGAGAAAGCAAGGGATGTTGTTGGGATTGTTCCGCGGCAAAGAATGAGATTGGAACGACGGAACCGCGCAACGATGGTTTTTTAAGTTGCGCAGTTCGTCCGGCTTCGCCCCCGGCGAGCTTGCTCGGTGGTGCGGTGATTTTGCACTAGAGGGCAAATCTCGACGATTCTTGCTCCCCGCCGAGCTTGCTCGGTGGAAGCAATGATTGGAGCTTCGTGCGCCCAGTGATCGTGTCATACGTTCCAACGAGCAAGCTCGGCGGAGACGATGAGCAACGGCAAAGACGATGGTGAACCATGTCGGACCGGATCTTGAAAATCGCACTCATTTCGCCCAAGGGCCCATTGTACCGTCATCGGGGCGGCATCTTCGGCAAGTCGTTGCGGTACATGCCGCTGACGCTGCCGACGCTGGCGGCGCTCGTTCCGCCCGAGCTGAATGCGCAGGTCGTCTGTGTCGACGAGGGCATTGCGGATGTCGACCTGGATCTTCAAGCCGACATCGTGGGCATGACGGTCATCACCGGCACGGCCCGGCGGGCGTACGAATTGGCCAGTCATTTCCGCCGTCGCGGGATCTGCGTCGTGCTGGGCGGTCCCCATGTCACGCTGGTTCCGGACGATGCACAACCGCATGCCGACTGCATCGTGGTCGGTTATGCCGAGGAGGAATGGCCCCGGCTGCTGCGCGATTGGACGGCCGGTCGTTTGCAGTCGCGGTACGTCCAGTCCCCGTCGCTCGACCTGTCCAACTCGCCCTTGCCCGACCGTAGCGTGTTGCCGCGAGGTAGATTCCTCACCTCGAATGTGTTCGAAGCGACTCGCGGCTGTGTCCACAACTGTTCCTTCTGTGTTGTGCCTGCCGCTTGGGGGCGTCGGCCGCTGCAAAAGCCGGTCGAGCAGGTCGTGGCGGACATCCGCCGCCAGCGAGCGCGGAAGGCGATCTTCGTCGATCTGAACCTGATCGCCGATCAAGCCTACGCCGCTCGGCTGTTCGAGGCGCTCATCCCGTTGCGGGTGCGCTGGTACGGTCTGACGACCACGCTGCTGTGCGACGATACCGAACTGCTGGATCTGGCTGCGCGCAGCGGCTGCCGCGGTCTGCTGATGGGGTTGGAGTCGATCTCGCCGCCGGGCTTGCGCGAGACGCACAAGGCGTTCAACAGCCCGGACCGGTATCCGCAGGTTGTCGAGAAGTTGCACCGGCGCGGCATCGCGCTGCAAGCCTGCTTTGTTTTCGGGCTGGACCACGATGCCCCCGACGTCTTCCTGAAGACGGCCAGGTTCGCGGTCGACACGGGCATCGATCTGCCGCGATACGCGATCGTTACGCCGTTTCCGGGAACCGCATTGTATCGTGAACTGGCCGCCGAGGGACGGATTCTGACCCACGACTGGGAACAGTACGACGGCCAGCACGTTGTGTTTCAGCCTCGGCAGATGAGCGTCGCCGAACTGCAACAAGGAACCGAAGCGGCTTGGAAGTACACCTACCGTTTTTCCAGCATCGCGCGGCGACTGATGCGGACAGCGGCTCCGTTGCCGTTGGCGCTGGCCACGAATTTGGGATACCGCTACTACGCCCACAACTTGCACCGATTCTACACCTGCGACGTGCCGATCGATCCCGCCGAAGCGATGTTCCATCGTCTGGACGCGAGGCGGAATCCAACCGCAGTGGGCAAGGCCGCATCGACTCCGACTCCGGAGGCCGTGCATGGTTGATTTCGCTCGGCCCCCGCGATTCCGCCTGACGATCGTTCATCCGTGCGTGGGTCGGCGCATCGGCATGAAGCGATACATCCGCACTTGGACGATGGAGCCGATTCCCGCCGCCATGCTGGCGGCCCTGACGCCCCGCGACGCCGAATTGCGGTTCTACGACGATCGCTTGGAAAAGATCCCCTACGACGAACCGACGGATCTGGTCGCGATCAGCGTCGAAACGTACACGGCCCGGCGGGCCTACCAGATCGCCAGCGAGTTTCGTCGCCGACGCGTGCCGGTCGTGATGGGCGGCTTTCATGCGACGCTTTGCCCGGACGAAGTGGCGCGGCACTGCGAGTCGATCGTGCTGGGCGAGGCGGAACGGTTGTTCCCTCAGGTCCTTGACGACTACCGTCGCGGGCGTCCGCAGAAGACGTACCGGTCGGACGAGCGGCCGGTCTTGGATGTAACGCCGGACCGCTCGATCTTTCAGGGCAAGCGATATCTGCCGATGCGGCTGGTCGAGTTCTCGCGAGGCTGCCGCTTCCGCTGCGATTTCTGCGCGATCCAGTCGTTCTTCCACGCTTCGCACCGCCACCGTCCGCTGGATCACGTGTTGGAGGAAGTGCGTCGCGTGCGGCGTCCGGGCCAGATGATCTTCTTCATCGACGACAACCTCACGTCCGGATTGAACGAGGCCAAGGAGTTGATGCGGGCGCTGATCCCGCTACGGATCCGCTGGGTGAGTCAGGCGGCGATCCACACGGCCTTCGACGACGAGACACTGGATCTGATGCGGCGCAGCGGCTGCCAGGGGATTTTGATCGGCTTCGAGTCGCTCGACGGCGCGGCACTCAAGCAGATGAACAAGGGGTTCAACTTGATGGGCGGTGGCGCTGCGCAGGCGTTGGCGAACCTGCGCCGCCACAAGCTGTCGGTCTACGGGACGTTTATTTTCGGCTACGACCACGACACGGCCGCCACGTTTGCCGAGACGGTCGAGTTCGCCATCGATCAGGGCCTGTTCATCGCGGCGTTCAACCACGTCACTCCGTTCCCCGGCACACCTCTTTACAGCCGCATGAGGAGCGAGGGCCGGATGCTGTTCGACCCGTGGTGGCTGGACGAACGGTATCGCTACAACATGATCCCCTTCCATCCCCGGCAGATGAGTCCCGAGGAATTGGCGGCGCGCTGCGTCGAAGCGCGGCGCCGCTTCTACTCGTGGCGCAGCATCGCACGGCGCTCGGTCAAGCCGATCAACCGCCGCAGTCCCTTCGTGCTGGGGAACTTCGCCGTCATCAATGCGCTGCATCAGTGGGACGTATCAGGCCGCAACGGGTTGCCGCTGGGCGACGAGAGTTGGACCGGTCAACTAATCGAGGCGCAGTGAGGATGCCTAGATTCGAGTTCGATCTTGCGACGCCTGACGACGACGCCCAACTGCGTCGGATCCTTGCCGTCACGCCGATGGACGGCGCGATGAGCGTCAGTCTCCGCCGCGAACCGAGCTACTTCGACGCGGCCGTGGTCGAGGGACCGTTCCACCAGACGATCGTCGCCCGGGATCGATCGTCGGGACGCATCGCGGCGATGGGCGCCCGCGGTGTGCGACTCCGCTGGGTGGGCGGCGAACCTGTCGCGGTCGGCTATCTGAGCGGTCTGCGCTGCTTGCCGGAGTATCGCGGCAGTGGTGTCATTCCCCGCGGCTACCGCTTCTTTCGCCAGCTTCACGGCGACCAGCGAACCAGCGTGTATCTCACCACGATCGCCGATCGCAATACGGCGGCGATACGGCTGCTCACCTCGGGCCGCGCCGGGCTGCCGCAGTACCACGACGTCGGGCGGTACATCACGGTGGCGATCCCGATTCCCTCGTCTCGTCGAGCGGCGAGATCGCTGCCCGGCAAAGTGACGATCCGCCCCGCTGAGCCGGCGGACATGGCTGGGGTCTTGGATTTCTGGAACACCGTAGGACCCAGACGACAGTTCTTTCCCGTCTACTCGACCGAGGACTTCTTTCATTCCGCTGCGACGTTCCGGGATCTGCGGCCCGGCGATCTTCTGCTGGCGTTTCGCGGCCAACAGCTCGTGGGCACACTCGCCGGTTGGGATCAGACGGCCTTTCGCCAGATTGTGGTGGAACGGTACTGCACCGCGCTGCGCTGGAGCCGATGGGCCTACAACGCATGGGCCGCGATCCGTCGCCAGCCGCGTCTTCCCCGGCCCGGGCGGATGTTTCGCTGGCTGACGGCGGCATTGGTGGTGATCAGCGAAGACGATCCATCGGTCTTCGAGGCGTTGCTCGATGCCGCGCTGGTTCGCGCGGCGGGCCATGGGTGGGACTGTCTGCTGGTCGGGATGCACGAAGCGGACCCGCTGCTCGCATGCGTCCGGCGTCGGCAGGCGATCTCCTACGACACGCGGTGCTACGTGGTTTGTTGGAGCGATGGCGAGGCGTTCCGCAAGCGGCTGGACGACCGGCCGCTTTACCTGGAATTAGGATGTCTGTAGGAGGATCGGTTCGTGCTTCACGGAATGATCAGCGACTTGGCGGATGTCTCCTCGCAGCGGCGCGACGAAATGTTTGCGCTGATGGATCAGCATTACGCGAACATGCACCGCAGCGACTTCGACCGGGATCTGAGCGGAAAGCGGTGGGTCATTCAGATCGTCGATCCGGACAGCGGCAGACTGTTCGGCTTTTCGACCCAGACGATCGTCGAGCTTTGCGTCGCGGGTCGGCCTGTTAGATCGCTTTTTTCCGGCGATACCGTCATCGACCGCGGACATTGGGGCTCGCCAGCGTTGGCGTTGGCATGGGGGCGGTTGGCCTTTGCGGTGATGGAGCGATACGGCGGGGGCGAACTGGTCTGGACACTCATCAGCAAGGGCTTTCGGACCTACCGGTTCCTGCCGGTTTATTTCCGCGAGTTCTTTCCTCGCTGTGATGCGGAGACTCCTGAGTGGGCCAGGGAGATCATCGATTCCTTCGGACAGACCATGTTTCCGGATCGCTACGATGCGGCGTCCGGAGTCGTGCGGGCCGGGGCCGATAGTTGTCGTCTTCGTCCGGAGGTGGGTGGCGACGGGCTGGAGCGAGCCCGCGATCCGCACGTGCAGTTCTTCCTCCAGGCGAATCCGCAGCACGGCCAAGGTGACGAGTTGGTCTGCATCGCGCCGCTCTCGCGAGCCAACTTCACCCGCTTGGCCGAGCGATTGATCGCGTCCCCGCAATTTTCGGCAGTGGCCATTCCATGAACGTCGCCTCTGTCCTAAACCGCCTCTGGATGGCCCGCTGCCACGGCGAAGCAGAACGATTCCAAGCCGCGACGAAAGTGGTCGCCGATGCGCAGAGCGAAACGTTGCGGGCCATTTTGACGGCGAACCGGAACTGCGAATACGGGCTTCGGCACCGATTCGCTTCGATCGCTTCGATCGACCATTACCAGCGGCGCGTTCCCTGCGTGACGTACGATGCGATTTCGCCGGAGATCGACCGAATCGCTACCGGCGAGTCCGCTGTCTTGACTGCTGCCCCAGTGCAGCGATTGGAACCGACGGGAGGCAGTACCGCCGCCGAGAAGTTGATTCCCTACACAGCGTCGCTGCGGCGACAGTACCAGCGCGCAATCGCGCCGTGGATCTGGGACACGATGCGGCGTTTTCCAGCGGTGCGGCATGGGCGGGCGTACTGGTCGATCTCGCCCGCGATGGGTTCGCCCCGCTTCACGGCGGGCGGAATTCGCATCGGCTTCGATGACGACACCGCCTATCTGCCGGCTTGGCAGCGGTGGGCGGCGAACCAACTGCTGGCCGTGCCGACCGAGTTGGCTCGCATCGCGCAGATCGACGATTTCCGTTACCTGACGCTGCTCCATCTGCTCGCCGCTCGCGATCTTTCGCTGATCTCGGTTTGGAGTCCGACGTTTCTCACCTCGCTGCTCGCCTCGCTGCCCGCCTGGCAGGAACGCCTTGGCCGCGACCTGCAACGCGGAGTCGCGGAGCTTCCGTCAGGGCAACGGGCGACTCTGCCCTGGATCTCGTCCGGCGCGCGGCGTCGGCGAGCCGCCGAGTTGACCGAGGCGTTTCGCACCGCCGGCACGATCGACCAGCAGCTTCGGGCCATCTGGCCTCGACTGGCTTTGATCAGTTGCTGGACCGACGCTTCGGCTGCGCTGTTCGTGCCCGATCTGAAGCGGCTTTTCCCCGAGGCAACGATCCAGCCCAAGGGACTGCTGGCGACCGAAGGCGCCGTGTCGTTTCCGTGGGGCGATGCCGAAGGCGGCGCGCTGTCGGTTCGGTCGCACTTCTTCGAATTCGCGGCGGACGACGAGTCGCTCCATTTGGCCCACCAACTGGACCGCGGCGGACGTTACCGCGTGATTCTGACGACAGGTGGTGGACTGTACCGGTACGACTTGAACGATATCGTCGAGGTCGTGGGATTCGAGAACCAGTGTCCGCGGCTGAAGTTCTTGGGCCGCGCCAACAGGATCAGCGACCTCGTGGGCGAGAAACTCGCGGAGGCTCATGCTCAGGAGGCTGTTCAGCAGGCTCTGCGGCAGTTGAACTTGGCTCCCGGTTTCGCGCTGCTGGCGCCGGTGTTGACGGCACGACCGCATTACACGCTGTTCGTTCAGGATTGCGAACTTGCGGCGCGGGCCGAGGGTTGCCTCCGTTTAGCCGATGCGGTCCAATCGCGACTCGAATCGAATCCCCATTATCGCCACGCGGTTCGGCTCGGCCAGCTTGCACCGGTCGAGGTTCAACTTCTTTCGGGCGACGCAGTCTCAGCGTGGCGTCTGTTCGAGGCCCAATGCCGCGAGCGCGGACAAACGGTCGGAGCGATCAAGCCAAGCCTCTTCGATCCCCGGACCGGCTGGGCCGACGTATTCGCGAAAATGCCAGCCGACGAACCCCGCCTCTGAAACTGTTGACGGCTTCAGCGTTTTCGGCTCGCCGGCTGACGCTGACGACTTCGGCTTGCCGTTCAACGAGTTGGCAGCGGCTGGGGGCGTGGCCCCTTTTTTCTGGCGGTGGGTGGTGGGTATACTGGTGCCTTACGACTCGTATAGCAAGGGAGACGATTTCGATGGGCGCTGATTATTTGACTCAATTGTTCGGACTCGAAGGCCAGACGGCCGTGGTGATCGGTGGCGCAGGCGTCTTGGGCGGCGCGCTGTGCCGAGGCCTGATTCAGGCCGGTGCTCGTGTGATCGTGGCCGATCTTCTCGAAGAGCCCTGTCAGAAGCGAGTGGAAGAGCTGCAGAAGATGGGCGGCCAATCCAGCTATGTGCTGGTGAACGCGACGTCGCGGGAGTCGATCGAGTCGCTGCTGGCCGGGTCGCTCCAGCACAGCGATCGGATCGACATCCTGGTCAACTGCGCGGGAGTCAACGCGGGCGACGATTTCCTGGACGCGAAAGACGAAGATTGGGACCGCATCATGGCCATCAATCTGCGGGCGGTCTTCCAAGCCTGCCAGATTTTCGGCCGGCACATGATCGAAGCGGGCGGCGGCAAGATCGTGAACATCGGCAGCGTGACGTCGCATCTGCCGCTGTCGCGCGTTTGGGCTTACTCGGCTTCCAAGGCCGCGGTGCTGAACCTGACTCGCAACGTCGCTCAGGAGTTTGCCACCCGGGGGGTTCGGGTCAATGCGATCTGTCCCGGCTTCTTCCCGGCCGAGCAGAACCGCAAGGTGTTGACTCAGGAGCGGATCGACAACATCATGCGCGGAACCCCGATGAAGCGGTTCGGGGAGCCGGAAGAACTGATCGGCGCCCTGCTGTTGCTGGTTTCGCCGGTCGGAGGCCAGTTCATCACGGGAACTCACATCAACGTCGACGGCGGGTTCACCGCCGCGTGGTTCTAATCGCTGCCGGAGGTCGATCGATGGCCATGTTTGACCTGCTGCCCGAAACAACCGGATTCAAACTCGAAAACGCGCTGGCCTTGGCGCATGCGGCCGAGTTGGCTTACGAAGACGAAGCACGCATTCGCGAAACGGTCCTCGACCAATGGGGCTGCGGTCATTTCCACTTTTTCGACCGCAAGGGCACGCAAGCGTTCGCGATGGCGAACGAGCGGGTGGTGATCGTCGCGTTCCGCGGCACCGAGCGCAAGAACTACCTGGATTGGATTACCAATCTGCAGTTGGATCTGACCAAGGGGCCGCTGGGCGGGCGCGTTCACGCGGGGTTCCACAAGGGCTTGAACGCCGTGTGGAAGGACATCGATCGGGTCGTCAAGGAGCTGCGGGCGAACCATACGCGATCGCTGTGGTTCACCGGTCACAGCCTGGGCGCGGCCCTGGCGACACTGGCCGTCGCGCGGTTGGTCGAGTTGGACCAGCCGGTGTACGGCTTGTACACGTTCGGCAGTCCCCGTGTTGGCGATCGCAAGTTTTCGCGGAACTTCAACTTCGAGTACCGGCCGCGGATGTTCCGCTTCGTCAACAACAATGACACGGTAACCCGCATCCCGCCTCGTTCCGACGGGTACAGTCACGTGGGAACCTTCCGTTACTTCACGCATCAGGGCGATCTGGTCGACGACATGGGCTGGTGGTACCAGTTCCTGGACCGGGTCGGCGGACGCATGGACGACTTCCGCCAGTGGGGCACCGACGGCTTGAAGGACCATGCCATGACCGAGTACCGACGGTTGCTGGAGAAAGCGGCGTCGAGTCGTCCCGCCTGACGGGTCAGGCTGGAAAGCCTGACGTACGTGCGGCGCTCATCCCAATCCGAGTTGATCGATGTAGATCGACTCGAAGTCGGGTTCCAGGTTCAACTCGACCGTTTCCAGTTGGCTGGCGATGTGCTTCATCTCGGCCAGCACGCCGCTGTCCATCATGGCCAGGAAAGCGCCCGCCAGCGAACTGTTGCCGACCAATTCAATCTGCTCTTGGCGAAAGCCGGGTAGGAGCCCGCAGCGCAGGACGCTGGCGACATTCATGTGGAAACCGAAACCCCCGGCCAGATACAAGGTCGCCAGATCTTCGGCATTCAGTGCCGCCCGGCGCAGCAAGCAGACAATTCCCGCCGCGATCGCCGCCTTCGCTTGCAGCAGGCTGGCGATGTCTCCCTCGGTGATGACGACCGTCTTCTCGTTCGCTGGTTTCGCGATTTCGAAGCCGCGGCCGTTCGCGTGTTGGACGAGTCGCGGATGTCCGGTGAAACGATCGGAAAAGCGTCCTGTCGGGCCGATCAAGCCGCATTGGCGGGCTTCCGCGATGAAGTCGACATAGGCCGTGCCGCAGATGCCGATCGGCGAAGTGTCGCCAATCACCTCGATCTCCGGGTCCGCGGTGTCCAGATCCAACCGGATGTGGCTGACGGCACCCTGCCCTGCGCGGACTCCGCTGGTCAAGCCCGCGCCTTCGAATGCGGGACCGGCCGCCGTGGCACAGCCGAGGAACCGGTTGCCGTGTTTCAAGACGATTTCGCCGTTGGTTCCCACGTCGACCAGCAGGCACGGATGGTCGCGATAGGCCATGCCCGTGGAAAACACCCCGGCGATCACGTCGGCGCCCAGATAGGCCGCTGCGGCGGGCAGTAGGTGGACGGTTGGATTGCAGCGGTCGGCCTCGCGGATCGTCCGATGGCCGGTGGACAGCGCAGCTTGGGATCTCCCAGGCGGCTTGGGCAGCAGCCCCAGCGAACGTCCGGGCAGCACGCGATGCTCGATAAAAACCGGGGTGAACGGGGCCGTGCCCAGCGGAGTCGGATCCACGCCGGCCAGCAGGTGCAGCATGGTCGTGTTGCCGGCGATCGCCATGCACTTCACTTGATCGAGCGATACTCGCGATTCCGTGAGCAGCTCGGCCAACAGCGGTTGGATGGTTCGCCGGGCGACGGCATGCTGCAATCGCTCGACCAGCTCCGGCTTCTGCATACAAAGATTGATCCGCGTCAACACATTGTCGCCCAAGCGCGCCTGTCCGTTCAGTGCCGCGGACGTGTTTAGAATCCGGCCGTTGTCCAGATCGACCAACATCACTACCACCGTCGTCGTTCCGACGTCGATCGCGACACCGTAACTTGGCTGTTCGTCGTCGTCGTTCGGTAGAACGCACCAGCGGTCGCCGCGTTGGTCCAACGCGAAGCGGGCCACGGGCTCCGTTCGCGCGAGGAACTCGGCCAGCCCGTCACCGGCCTCGATGACCGGATTGACCTCCTGGGCGAATTCCATGGTCAGCGACTGCGGTTGTGGAGCTGGCTCGGAGGCATCCACGCTCTGTCCCTGTCCGATGGTCCTGCCGCCTCGTCGGTGTTGCACCGCTTCGCAGACGGCTGCGATCGGATCGTCCGCTTCGGCGAATTCCGCCGCGGGGATCTCGACCGTCTGCCACAACGGATCGTGAGCGCGGGAGACATCAACACGAAAGGACGTGACGACTTGAGGCCGGTGGGCCAGCAGCGAACGAGCTGGAACATGGATCACCGCGCCGGTCTCTGGAATCGGACAGTATTGGCAGGCTTGCAGCGTTTGCGGGCCAGCCGAAGCATCCACCGTTTGACCGGAATCCGCATGAAGCAGCGTTCCAGCAACCAGTTCGATCAAGCATCCATCGCACAGTCCACGCTGACCGCAGCGGGTGTTGAGCGGCAGATCGGCTCGTCGCAACCATCCGGTCACCAGGCGGCCGCGGGCTTGATGGTCTACCGTGATCGCGAGCTGCCTTTCCGGGGTGTGTGCGATCAATTGGGAAGAGGGGTGCATGGTTGGGCCGTCCTTTGGGCGGGTCGTTGCTTGTCATCGGGGCGTATTGTAAACTACCGCCTGGAGTTATCCATCCGGTAGCGTTGATCGACTATCGGCAGCGGCGCCCCAAGGGCGATGTTGGCCGCTTGGGGCGATGTTTTTTCCTGATTCCCTGTGAAAAAGGATTGGTGATTCATGCCTGACCTCGCAAGACTTGGCGAAGCGATCAAGACCGGCAATCGTGACGAAGCGGTGGCACTGACGCAAGAAGCGATCGATACCAACGTGCCAGCTCAGCAGATTTTGGACGCGATGGTCGTCGCCATGGACGATGTCGGTCAACGTTTCCAGCGGAATGAGATTTTCGTCCCCGAGATGCTGATCGCGGCCCGCGCCATGAAAGAGGCGATGGCCAGGCTCGAACCGTTGCTGGTCGCTGCGGGCATTAAACCGGTGGCCAAGGCGATTATCGGCACCGTTGCGGGCGACTTGCACGATATCGGCAAGAACCTGGTCGCCATGATGTGGAAGGGGGCGAATTTCGACGTTGTCGATTTGGGAACCAACGTTCAGCCCGCGAAGTTCGTCCAGGCGGTTCAAGAGCACCAGGCGCAGATTGTCGGTTTGTCGGCGCTGTTGACCACCACGATGCCGGCGATCAAGACCACCGTCGATGCCTTGAAAGCGGCGAATCTGGAGGTGACCAAGATCATCATCGGCGGCGCCCCGGTCACTCAGGAGTACGCCGACCAGGTCGGTGCCGATGGCTACGCGCCGGATGCCGCCAGCGCCGTCGAAATCGCGCGACGACTGATCAACGCGGCGGCATGACGGACGCCAAGCCGATCGCAACGTAGCCGAATTCGTGAGAATTCGGATTCCCCGAAGACTTTCGCCGAATTCTCACGAATTCGGCTACCGGACGGAATAGCCGTTTTTCAAGTGCGGAGAACTTCCATGAAACAGATCGGTATCGGCGTCGTCGGTTGTGGTTTTGTCGGGCTGGGGGCCCATGTTTCGTCGTTCGCGAAGATCGAAGGCTCGCGTCTGGCGGCGGTTGCTGATCCGGATCCCAAGCGGCTTGGGAAGGCGGCGGAGAAGTACCTGCCGCAGGCCACGTACCAGGATTACTCCGATCTGGTCGCGGACCCGGCGGTCGAGGCCGTGGTGGTCGCGTTGCCGACACCGATGCATGCCAAGGTGGCGATGGCCGCGATTGCCGCCGGCAAGCATGTGCTATGCGAAATGCCGTTGGCGGCGAATATGGAGGAAGCCGATCAGATGATCGAGGCGGCCCAGCGGCAGGGTGTCGTATTGATGCCCAGCTTGACGTTCCGCTTCACGCCCAACTACGTGAAAGTCAAGGAGTCGATCGCTTCGGGCGAATTGGGCATTCCGACCGCCGTGTTGTACCGCGAGTTCATCTCGGCCGCGGACCTCGCCATGCAATGGCCGCCTGGGTCGTGGATGTGGAAGCGCGAGTCGAGCGGCGGGCCGCTGTTTACGCTGTCGGTCTGGTCGATCGATCTGTTCCGCTGGCTGTTGGACAGCGAAATCACCGAGGCCAGCGGCGCGGCCAACTACACCGTCCTGAACCAGTTTGGCGGCACGTTGGGCTACGACGCCAGCGCGACAGTCAAGTTCGCCAACGGTGTCGTCGGTTGTCTGCAGTACAGCGGGACCGTCACTCCGGCCGCTTCGACTTCGTATCTGGAAGTCATCGGCAGTTCCACTCGCGTGGTCAAAGCGACGGGGAACGAGACGATGACCCGCTACGCCGAAAGCCCGCGAACGACCGAGTGGTACTTGAAAGAACACGGCGCGCGGCAGTGGGGCCATTACCAGCAGGACGAGCACTTTGTCGAGTGCCTGCTGGCCGGTCGCGCCCCGTCGATCACCCCCGCCGACGGGCGCAAGGCGATGGAGATCGCGATGAAATTCGCGTAGGAACCGGTGAAGACGAGAGGTCGCGCCGAGCCGTAGCTGCTCGCCATTCCCCCGGCATTCTCGTCAGAACCCTCGCCAGAAGCGCATTTGACCGCCGATGGCCCCGGCCGCTGGCTCGCACTCCCGATCCGTTGTCGCAATCGCTCCGCAGACGCGATAATGATGAAGTCCAGCGACTTAAGCACCATCCCTACTGTGCGGGGGCACGGCCATGGCGATTGTTTTTCATTGCAGCGGCTGCAACCATGTCCTGCGCGTTCCGGAAGACGTGGCGGGCAAGCGGATCAAATGCCCGCAATGTCACGAAGTGCTGCGGATTCCGGATGCGTCCGACGAGCAAGTTGGGGCAGCGTCGCCGGCTCACCAGCCGCAGGCGGAGGGTGCCGAGCCATTGTTGCAGTTGAAAACGCCCGATGGCAACGTCTACGGTCCGGTCGTCAGAAGCGAGATGGATCGTTGGTTGGCCGAGGGCCGCATCACGGCTCCATGCGAGCTTCTGGACGAGGCCGGGGAGCATTGGCGGTGGGCGAGCGAGGTGTACCCGCAACTGACGGTTGTTGCCACGCCTCCACCGCCTCCGCCGACAGGTGGCGCGGGGCAGTCGGCCCCGGTGACGGTGGTTTCCGTCGCGCCCGCATTGGCTGCGCCGAACTCGGCATCGCCTTGGCCCAGTACGCCACCCGAGGAAACGCCGTCTCGAACGCAGCGAAGCAAGATGGAGAACGCGATGCCGGGCTACCGTCCGCGAATCTATCCGGCCATGTTGCTGACCAGCCGCTTCTATCGCGGCTTGGGATGGCTGCTGATCTTTGCAGCGGGATTTGCGGCGTGCGCTGTGATCGTGATCGTCGCCTTGGCATTGAGCACGGCCGAGGAGGGGACGGACCCCAGCAAGATATTGCTGCTGGCCATTCCCGGCCTGCTGGTCGGTGCGGTCTACGTCGCGGCGATGGTGGTCACCTTGTGGTTTGCCGCCGAGGCCATCAAGTGTCTGTTGGACATCGAAGACAACTCCCATCGCTGCAGCCATTATTTGGAGAACTTCGCAAAGCTTGGCGGTGACGCAACGGGACCAGCGTCCGGCTGGCGCCGTGAGAACGTCTAGTGCGTCGATGGCACGGATCGTTTCGTGAGAGGCATTCGGATGGATTTGACGGAAATTACCACAGCGATCCAAGTGGTCGAGATCTCGGCCGAAACGCGGTTGGAGGCCATTGGGCAGATGGTCGCCGCCGTCGATTGGTGCGATCCGGAGTTTCATGCGAACGACTTGATCGCCGCGATCGAACGTCGCGAGGCAGCGGCTCAGACCGTGGTCGTCCCGGGATTCGCAATTCCCCATGCGATGATGAAGTGGTCGGGACGGTTCCGCCTTGTCCTGGGCCGCAGTCGCCCCGGCATCGCCTTTGGCATTCCCGGTACGGATCGGGTGCATTTGGTCGCCTTGCTGGTCGTCAGCCACGATCATCCGGAATTGCATCTGCCCGTCTTGGCAGCCGTGGCCGATTTGTTTCGTTCGGCGGATTTCCGCGAAGCGATCGTTGCGGCGGCAGATGTCGCGGAGATCGAGCGAATCGTTCAGCAGCGGGTTAGTCCGTCCGGCGGCCAAGGTCCGCCGGTTTCCTCGCAGCCGCCGCGGTTGAATGCCATACTGATCAGCCAAGCGGTCGCTTTGGCCGATAGTCTGTCGGCCCAAGCATTGCTCTTGGCGGTCGATCGTTTGGACAACGTGCCTTGGAACATGCTGTTCGATTGGCAGGGCAAACTGCTGATCGTCGCCTCGGAGACGGCGGACGGAGTTGCGATTCGGCGGCCCCATACCCAGGTGTTCGACATTCCCAGTTCCGGGCTGTCGCGGTTGGATCGGGCCAATCTCGGGTTGCTGTTGGCTGCGGCATCGGGCGTGCTGGAAGAAAACGCGTGGGTGGTCTGCGTCGCGGGGCCCCAGGGGGCGCAATTGGACAGCTTGACGGTGGTGCATCCCGAGCCACATTGGCACCGCATGTTCTCCGGCCGTTGCAGCAGCGACCGCAGCCGCATCCGGCCGGAAGTGCTGTTGCGATTGCTATCCTTGGCCATCGAGTTGGCAACCGAGGGCCGTGAAGGACGGTCGATCGGCACGATGTTCGTGGTCGGAGACAGCCATTGCGTGACGCAGTACGCTCGCCAAATGGTGCTCAATCCGTTTCACGGCTACGATGCGGCGCTGCGGAACGTGCTCGATCCCAGCTTGGCCGAAACGATCAAGGAATTCGCCCAGATCGACGGCGCGTTCGTCGTGCAGAGCGATGGTGTCGTCTTGTCCGCCGGAACCTACCTGGCGCCGAAGGCATCCGAGACACCGTTGCCGTCGGGCTTGGGCACCCGCCACTCGACCGCCGCGGCCGTGACCGCATGCACGGCAGCGATCGCCGTCACGATCAGTCAATCGACCGGCACCGTGACCGTGTTCCGCGAAGGAGACATCATCCTGAAACTGGAACGTGCCGAGAAGACCCGCTGGTAAGCGGCGGCCGAGAAAAGAGTGTCAGGAGTCAGTAGGCGGCGGAGATTCCTGCGAGCAATTGGTGAGCCGTGCCGCTGTTGTAGGCGATGACGGCGTCGTCGTAGTCGAGGTAGTTGTAACGCAGGTAGCCGGTGGTCCGCTGGCGCAGGACATAGTCGAAACCGGCCGACAGACGGAGCGTGGTTCGGTCGTTGCGCACGAGTTCTCCGATGGCGGGCCAGATGTGGCGCGGCGGGAACTCGGTCGAGTCGATGCCGTTGATTCCTCGGATGAAGTGGACGCCGCCACGCCAGTGCAAACGGGGCGTCCACTTCCAGACGCAGCTCGCCGATGCGACGTGGAGACGGGCTCGATAGCCCCAGAGCTCGGTGGCCGGAGCGTGGTAGCCGCCGTCGTCGAAATCGTCACCCAGCGTGATGGACTGGTGGATGCGGCTCGCGTTGTAGGCGTAGCCGGCCGAGAACGAAAGCGAAGACGCGACCGCGTACCAGAGCGACCAAGTCAGCGGATAGTCCCACTCGTCGAAGTCGGCAATCCCCGAATCGTGCAGCCGACTCTCGAACCCCAGCGTGCCGCTGGCGATGAAGCCGTCCCAGGGGCTCCATGTGCCGCCGATTTCGACGATCTGGGTGTGCGTAGGCAGACTGGAATTGGTCAGCGCGTTGTTCTCCCGCACGCCGTACAGCGGATCGGATTCGTACCAGGTCCGATAGCGGAGGAACGTGTCGAGTGTCGTCGCCCAACGCTGCGACAAGCCGATTTGCCCCGAATGACGCAGCGTCTCCGATTGGTCGGCGATCACGGTTTCGCCCGGTCCCACGGCGGGTTCGAACACGGCGTCGCCCCGCTGCAGAAGACGGAACTCGTACCGGCCGTAGCAAGTCAGGCCGCGTCGCCAGCCGCGATCGTGGCGGAACGGTTTCCAGCGACCGTTCCAGCCCAGCGTCGTGCGCCGGTAGTCCACCGGATCGGCCAAGGCATCGCTGGCGAAGAAATCGGAGATCCCGTCCGAGCCGAGCGTGCAGGAAGTCGGCAGCGGGGCGCAGCCGCATCCGCCGTAGGACCGGCTGAGGTCTTCCAGGCACGGCTCGATCGATTCGTCGTACCGGTCGAATTCCAGCAACTCGGCATCGATCAGCTCTGCGGGCAGGGGATTGTCCTGATGATCGAACTTGGCGTATCCGGTCCAGGCCAGCCCCGGTATCCTGCGGTCCGTCAGACGCAGATCGGCGCCCAGGAAAGTTCGACGCATGTTGCGGAAGGCGTTATCGGTCGAGCCCTGGTGAAGCAGCGCGACCAGTTGTGTGGCATCGCCCAGTTCAGTGCCGATCTTGAGCTTGCGAATCTGCGTCAAGGTCTCCGGCACCAGGGCGTAGGGGTACTCGGTGCCGCTGGGATAGCTTTCGCTGCCCAGTTGCGGCGGAATCGGCTGGCCGCGATCGTTGGCTGGCGGCGGATTGTAGAGCCGCGTCACCGGCTGGTCGCTCTGCGTAAACGAGCGGATCGGCAGCGAAAACGAGACGGTGATCGGACCCTGCTTGGTTTCGAACACGGGCTCGATCTCGACCGTCCGCCAGTCGATCTCCTGCCGTTGGCTCAACACATGGCAGGCCTGGCAGTTTCCGGAGACGTCGGGCCGGTCGTAGCTGTTGGACAACGCCAGCGCCTGCCGGTGTCCACTCTTGCGCATGCTCCAGACATTCAACCGCCACTTGGCGTGCTCGGTCAGCGGCCCCTGGAATTTCATTTTCAGTTGCTGGATGCGCAGCGCGTAGTCGTCGCCGACGTTCAGATCCTCGGCCATCGACTGGCCGTAGTTCGCCGGGTCGCTGCCCGGATGGGCGTGCTCCGGCACCGGCTGCGGGAAGTTCAGCAGACGATCCGGTTCCGTGTGGTCGATGTACCGCTGGTACTGGAGGTCGGCGGAGATGCCCGGCGAGTACATCCCCAGCCAAAGATCGTTGGCCTCTTGGTCCAGCCCGGCGGCGAAAATGTCGAGTGTCCGTTCGCCTTCGCTGATCAACGAACCTGCGGACCAGAACGGCGCCGGGTCCAAGTCCTGGTACTGGGCCACCTTGTCGGGCGAGCCGCGAAGCGTGCTGAACCACCAACCGGCCTGTACCAGTTGCTCGCTGATAAAGCCGCCGTCACTCGGGCCGCTGCACGATTCGGACAGCGTCGGGGAGGCTCGCGGCGCAGGATTGGCGGTCGCGTCCGCCAGCGATTCTCGCCAGAAGGCCGTGGCGCACAGCACCAGGATGACAACGTTGATTTTCGCCATGAAGCCGCAACTCGAATGCGCTACCGCGTCAGCCCTCGCCCGCGAAGCGTTTGGTTGATGAGATCGCTGCCGTGAACCTGCGTGTGGCACTGCATGCAATCGCCGTACAGGGCTTGCTGGGTGGCCACCATCGCCCGTCCGTCTAGCGGCCGGGACTCCGAGCGGTGTCCGGCATGGCAGCGCAGACACAGGAACGTTGCCGGCTGACGCAGCAAATGGTCGTTGATCGAGCCGTGGACCTGGTGGCAGATCGAACAGTCCTCGGTCGCGGGCGGATGGTCGTACGTGAACGGCCCTTGCTTGTCGCCGTGGCAGCGGTGGCAGACGTCGTTCAGCGTCGGCTCGCGGAGCCCCTTTTCCGCTTGGCCGTGCGCGTCGTGGCAGTCGGAGCAGACCATCTTCCCCTCCTGGATCGGATGGTGCGAGGGCAGGCCGCTCATGGCGAAGATCTTGGGATGGCACTTATAACAAGCCTCGGGCTGTTGAACCGACATCGCTTTGCGCGCAGGGCGTTCGATTCCCGGGCTGCGGAACGACGACACCGTCGAAGTCGCGACGCAGGCGGTATCGCTTTTCGTGCGCGGATGCGGATTGTGGCAATCGGTACAGGCGACGCCGGCGATCGAATGCATCGACGAGTGCCAGGCCATCGTGGGAGTGCCCTGCTGGTGGCACGTCAGACAGAGATCCTGTCGGGACGTTTCGCGGATCATCCCCAGCGGATCGTGGCAATCGATGCACTGGAAACCGTTCGTGCCGATCTGGTGCGGACCGGCGATGCGCTGCAAGTCGACCATGTCGGTGTGGCAGCGAAAACACAGGTCCGCCGATTTGGCGCCCAGGCTGTCGTGTCCCTTCAGTGTCTCGGCCTGCGATCGGTCGTTGGTCCGCGAGCTGTGGATCGTGTGGCAGGAGGTACAGGCCAGGCCCGCGTGTGCGTGGACCGACGTGCGCCAGTCCGAATTCGGGCCGCAGGCATTGGTTTCGTGGCAAGCCGAACACGCCTCCGAACTCTGAATCGGGTCCAGGGTCTTGAAATCGAGGATCAGTCCCGGCTCGGTGCCGCGCGTCTCGACGTGCCGGCTGGCAGGACCGTGACAGGCTTCGCAGGAATGTCCGTCGCGGAGCGATTGGTGAACGCCGTCTCGGTATTTCTTGTCAAAACCCCGATGGCAGCCCACGCACTTCTGGTCGTTCATCACGTATTGGGCGCCCGCGGCGATCGGCAGTTCGGCGCGCAGCGCGGGAAGCTTCGCCGGGCGGAATGCCAGACCGGCTTGTGGCCAGCCCGGCCCGGTTTCCAACGCGAGCCGCCGTCCATCGTGAAACATGACGCAGCAGGCCGGGACGGTCAGACACAGCAATCCCACCAGCAAGCAGACCAGCGGCGAGGAGCGGTGCTGGCTATCGCCGGCGCGCTGCCGCAGGTTTCGGGTCGAGCATCGACGGCGATTGCAGTGCGACACGCTTGCAACTCACAGGTTTGCCCCCCTGAAAGTTAAGCGGCCAAGAAGAGTATCTTGTCGCCGTCTATCGGTCTAAAAAGGTCTGCAACTTGATTCGGACGTGCGAATCGCGCCAGAAAGGCTGATGTCGCCGCTAGCACTCGAAGTCTCGGGCCGTAGAGTCCGTTGGAATATTCGCGGCAGCCGACATCCGAAGTCAGAATCCGGATGGCCGACGAAAAAAGGCGTGCGGAACCTGCTGCGAGGTCCGCACGCCCCATGAGTCAAATCGCGGTTTCTGGATTGAACCGTGACTAGTGCTGGCTGCTGTCGGCGGCGCGGGCGGCGACTTCCGGTGCGGCCATGTCGGTCAATTGACGTGACAGCATTTGCAGAGCCGAGCCGATTTGGTCGAGCGAGCGGGCCAGGGTCAGAATCGCCGCACGGTGCGGGGCGGGTTCTTCCACGGCTTCGACGTCCGATTCGTCCTCGACGGCGGCGTCTTCGCTTTCAGCGGCTTCCTCGTTGTCGCTCACGGCCTCGGTCGAATCGTACGATTCATAGTCGCCGTAGCCGTAGTAGTAGTCGCTGTAATCGTAGTCGCTGTAGTCATAGGCGTCGTCGCTGTTGGCTTCGGCGTCACCTTGCATGTCGTCAGCGACTTCCGTCTCAACCGCCTCGTCCATCCACTCGGGCAGGTCCTCGACGATCTCCACCTCGACCGCTTCCTCGGCCGCGGCGGCAGCCGGTTCAGTGACCGGGCAGCATTCGTAATCGTACTCGGACTGGTAGTCGTAATCCGATTCGTAACCCGACTCGTATTCCGATTCCCAGCCATAGTCTTCGTCGTACGATTCGTCATACGATTCGTCGTCGTAACCGTCCATTTCGTCCCAGGCTTCGACGACATCAGCATCGTTGCTGGTCGTTGCCGCCGGTTCACTGGCTTCCGAGCAGACTTCGGTGTTCGGCGCATCGCTGGCCGGAGCCGCGGATTCGATGGAGCGGTATTCTTCGTCGTAGTTGTACTCGGACCAGTACTCGTACTCGTCCGCCATCCAATTCGACGAATCCTCGTCCGTGGCTGTTTCGACTACGACTTCTTCGTCGCTGGTGGTCGCTGTCGTCTCGGCCTGCGCAGCTCCCGACTCGGCCGCTGCCTGGATCTGCTCGTCGGCGATCGGTTCCAGCCACTCGTACGATTCGCAGTCGGTGTCGTAGTCGTCGTACTCCCACTCGTAGCCGTAGAATTTCGATTCGTAAGCGTCGTCGCAGTACGTTTCGGCGTCTGGCGGCGCTTCCGCGGCCGGAGTCGGCGCGGACTGGACCATGTCGTAGGGGCAGTAGCCGCTGTCGTCGTCGTACCAGCAACCGCCGTACCCGTGGTCCGACGCTTCGATCGAGGACGGCGTCGGAACCCCGCTGCCGTGCTCGTCGCCGCGCACGGCGCTACTACACAGGAACACCCCGGCGAGTGATCCCAGGAAAACCGTCAAACACAAGAACGTCCGTTTCACCATTTGATCCTCCTGAAATTGAAAGAAAGCTGCGTTGGGCCACATTGGCGCTCAGTCGGAAATGCGGGGGTTGGACAAAGGCTGCGCTGCGAGGCTGCGGGAAAGAAGGGGGACTGGGCTTCGAGCAAACACCGCGAAAACTCGGGAATTCTCGTGGGTTGCGAGGATGCCTGTCGGCGTTCTTGTCACCGCCTCGCCGTGTGCCTCTGTAACTCTCGTATCGGGACTGGCCGATTCGATCGCTCAGGTAAACGAGGAAACATGGGGAAAACTGGAGGTCTGTGTGACAACTTGTCCGACCAGCGAATTCAGGAAGACCTTAGCGTACACACGGGAATTGACGTTTGTAGCAGACCGGATCGATATGCTCGATTTTCCGCGGGTGCCTTGTCAAAAAGCTGTTTTCCGCCCATGCTAAGTCATCCACCGGTGGTTTGCCTGCGCACCGATTTCCGGATACATCACTCGTTTGGCGAAAAAGCGAGTCGAGGTCTTGAAACGGAGCGTGAAAGAAAGGTCGGGTGGTAAGATTTCGCCTGGATCGCAACTGCGGAGTGGCTCCGCGGCTTCGGTTCGAATTCTCGCGAATTCGGCGAAGGGGTTACGATCGAGGCCCAACCATTTACGTCAAATTGTTTGAGTCTGGCGGCGGCATCAGCCCTGCCGGAAAGGAGCCTGTCATGCCATTGTTCGAGGTCGAGACCGACGCACACATCATCATCACGTGGGCCGAGGATGAAACGAATGCCACCAATGTGGTTAATGAAGCCTACCCCGGCGACAAGGTGATTCGGATGACCAAACGCCCCCGTGACACGTGGGTCATCTCGAAAGGTGCGTTGGGGCTGACCGAGAGTTTCGACCCGTGCGGAGTGGCCCGCGACTGCCTGTCCAAAGCGGCCGGGGACAAAGTCCATGCGATCCGCTTGTACATGCACGAAACCGGCACGGACCTGGAAGCGGCCCGCAAGGCGATCGAATCAAACATGGTCATGGGCTGGTAGCCGGTCGCCTGCTTTCCACCTAGCCGGTGCCGGGCGAACGTTGCTTCGGCCCGGCTGACGGAGCCCGAATCGTGAATCTGGGAACGACGCTTATCCAAGACACGTTCGCCGAGGCGTTCGGCATGTCGTACGTGCGGCTGCTGGTGACGGCTCACGACGCGCATTGGTTGGACGCGGCGGTGCGCGAGGCGACGGGCTATAGCTCTTCGGTGATCTCGTGCGACGCCGAAGCCGGTTTGGAGCGGTTGATTTCCGCGGACGCTACACCGGACGGCCGTCCTGGGGCGTCGGTGCTGATGTTTGGGTTCTCGCGCGAGGCATTGGAGAAAGCCGTCCCCAACCGCGTGGGCCAGTGCCTGATGACTTGCCCGTCAACGGCCGTGTACGACGGTCTCGAAGACGGCGAAAAACGCATCGCTCTTGGCAAGCATATTCGTTTCTTCGGCGATGGATATCAGAAGAGCAAGCAGATCGCCGGGAAACGCTACTGGCGCATTCCGGTTATGGACGGCGAGTTCCTGGTGCGCGACACCGTGGGGGTGGGCAAGGGTGTCGGAGGCGGAAACATCATTCTGCAGACGGCGGATCAAGCCGCGGGACTGGCGGCGGCGCGACGGGCCGTCGAAGCGGTGGCGGCGATCGACGGTGCGATCACGCCGTTTCCCGGCGGCGTCGCGCGCAGCGGCAGCAAGGTCGGTTCGCGGTACAAAGGGCTGATCGCATCCACCGCGGATCCCTTCTGTCCGACGTTGCGTGGCCGCGTCGAATCGCAACTGCACCCCGATGCCAACTGTGCCTACGAAATCGTGATCGACGGAACCAGTCCCGAAGCCGTCTCTCGCGCCATGACCGCTGCGATGCGTGCGGCGGCGGGCGACGAGGTGTTGATGATTGCCGCGGGAAACTACGGCGGCAAACTGGGCAAATTCCATTTCCGTCTGCACGAGCTGTTGTCGTGACTCCCGGTGCGGACAAGTCCGCGAAGCCTCGCCGCCAGCCCGCTCGCTGGCAAGTCAGCTTGGCGGAGTTCTTCGCCAACGTGTGGGTCGAGGCGTCTGTCGGCGTGTTGGTGCTGGTCTCGGTGGGCTTGACGCTGTTGGAATTCGCGCTGGCCGAGACCGCTCGAAACCCGGACGACTTGGCGTCGCTGCAGCCGTTGATTCGTGTGAACGACGTGATCACCGGGATCTTCGTGATCGAACTGTGCCTGCGATTCTGCGCGGCGAACTCGAAGCGCCAGTTCTTTCGCACGTTTTGGCTCGATATCATCGCAGTGCTGCCCCTGTTTCGCATCTTTCGCGCCGGGCGGGCGATCCGGCTGCTGAGGATGATCCGCTTGCTGCGAACCTTTGGCGTGGTCTCGCGGCTGGCGAGCCACTTTCCCCACGTGTTTCGTCGCGGGGCGCTGGAGTATTTGGTCGTTTGTGGCCTGCTGGTCTTGACGGTCGTCTTTGCTTCGGGCGGAATCCTCTATTTCGAAGGACGGCCCGGGGCGGATGTCGAGGGCGAGTTGGGCGCCGAGGAACCTCGCTTCGGTTTGCAGGATTCGATCTGGTTCAGCGTCTACTCGCTGTTCGCCGGCGAGCCGGTTCCCGAACCACCCAGGACCGTAGGCGGCAAACTGATCACGGTGTTCGTGATGTTCATGGGGTTGACGATCTTCGCCATGTTTACCGGAACCGTTTCGGCGTTCATGGTCGAGCGGTTGCAGTCGGAAGGAGGCAGAGTGGATTGGAACGCTCTTCAAAGCCACGTGATCATCTGCGGGTGGAACAACCAGGCGGAGATCATCATCCGCGAGCTGCGCGCCTCGCCGGGACGCGAACGCACGCCCATCGTCGTGATCACCGGCGGGCCGCGGGACGAGTCGCTGCTGCCCCCGGACTTGGATGCGAACGTGCATGTCTGTTTCGACGATTTCACTCGCATCGCGGTACTGGAAAAGGTCGGCATCCACCGGGCCGCGACGTGCATCATCCTGGCCGATACTCAAGGCGGCCGGAGCGATCAAGACGCGGACGCGCGGACGATCCTGGCCGCGCTGACGGTCGAGAAACTGAATCCCCGCGTGTACACGTGCGCCGAGTTGCTGAACCGCTCGTACGGTTCGCACCTGGAGATGGGACACGTCAATGACTACGTCGTCAGCGGTGAACACGGCGCGTTTCTGCTGGCTCAAGCCGCGATGAACCGCGGGCTGATGGACGTCTTCTCGGAGCTGCTGACCTACCAGAAGGGAAACGAATTCTACCGGCTCAGGCTGCCCGATGAGTTCGCCGGGCGATCGTTTCTCGAATTGTTTGTCGACCTGAAGAGGCAGCACAACGCGGTGCTCGTCTCGGTCCACACCGCCGACGGGCAGATGTTCGTCAACCCTGCCGATTATATCTTTCGCAGAGGTGACGAGATTGTCGTGATCGCGGAAGAGGAACTTACGTTGAAAGGGAAATCATGACGGATACTCCGAGCCGCTTCGAGGAAAGAACCGGCAGGATCGAGCGGTCGCACCGCTGCGTTGCCGGCGTCACGGCATTGCTGGTCATCGACATGCAACGCGGGTTTCTGGATCCGGAGGCCTCGTTGTTCGTCCCCGCAGGGCGCGGCATCGTCGGCAACGTTGCTCGGTTGATCGCGACCTGCCGCGACCAAGCCGTACCGGTGATCTTCACGGAATTTGTGTACTCCGAGACCGTGCCGTGTCTGCGCGGCGATCCGTTCGGCCTCGAACATCTGCCCGCCGAGCCGTCGGCTCCAACGGGGTTTGGCTATCCGTCGAGCAATTGCCTGATCGGACCGCGTGCGGGCAGCGGGGCCGAATCGGCCGAGACGATCGCCGAATTGGAACCGCGGGAGGACGAACTGGTGGTACGGGCACACACGTACGACAAGTTCTACGGGACGCCGCTCGATTTGGCGCTCCGCAGTCGCGGCATCAATCGGTTGCTGGTGACCGGAGTCACCACGGACGTGTGTGTCAACAGCACCGTGTTGGCCGCCGCCAACCGGGACTATCGCGTCACCGTGGTCACGGACGGAGTGGCCACGTTGGACGACACGATCCAGCAAGCCTGCTTCCGCATCTGGCAGAACAAATTTGCCCGACTTCGATCGACCGAAGATCTGATCGCGGAAGTGCGTGGGATGTGAGTTCGACGATTGTGGCGACGGGCGACTTGACAGACTTGCCCCGCGCGGACAGGATTGGCACCTGCCTTTCTCTAATGGAACAACACAGGAATGCCACGATGACAGACAGGAAGCCTTTGGTCGGCATCTTGATGGGCAGCGACAGCGATTGGCCGAAGATCAACAAAGCGGCGGCGGCACTGGACGAATTCGGCGTGCCGTACGAGGCGCACGTGATGAGTGCTCACCGCACGCCTGGTACGGTTGCCG
The DNA here is from genome assembly GCA_023382975.1 of Pirellulaceae bacterium. Classification (GTDB taxonomy): domain Bacteria; phylum Planctomycetota; class Planctomycetia; order Pirellulales; family Pirellulaceae; genus SKKK01. The sequence goes on along the minus strand of JAHDXO010000004.1, from coordinate 59,335 downwards.
AGTACGCCTCGACGGCGATCCAGCGCGGTCTGCGGGTGATCATCGCCGCTGCGGGCGGCGCGGCCCACTTGGCGGGCGTGGTCGCGGCCCACACGACGCTGCCGGTCATCGGATTGCCCGTGCCGACGCCGGAACTCGGGGGTCTGGATTCGTTGCTCTCGACCGTCCAGATGCCCGGCGACGTCCCCGTCGCGAGCGTCGCGGTCGGCATGGGGGGCCCTCGCAACGCGGGCTTGTTCGCCGTTCAGATTCTGGCGACATCGGATCCGGTTCTGGCGGAGAAACTGGTCGAATTCAAAGGGAAGTTGGCCGAAACGATCGCCGCCAAGGACGCCAAATTCCAGCAGACGTTGGCGGCTCAGTAAACCTCCAAACCGACAATCAGGAAAAGGAAACGCGATGTTCTCTCGAAGCACTTGGAGACTTCTCGCAGGTCTGTCCGTCGTCCTTGCCACCGCACTCGTGCCGCGACTTGAAGCGGCCGAAGTCAAGAACGTCATTTTGATGATCAGCGATGGCGCGGGGTTCAACCACTGGACGGTCGGCAGCATGTACCAAGGCCGTTGGGATGCGCAGCGCGGCCGCAGCACCCAGGTGTACGACGGCGATGGCTGGATCGAAGTGGCCTGCGCGACGTATCCGTTGAACCTGTCGGAGACGCCGCTCAAGACGGACGTCCAGGATGCCGAACTGGTCTACGATCCGGACAAGGCTTGGGATCCGCTGGCCGACTACGATTGGCTCAAACGCACGTTCACGGACTCCGCGGCGGCCGGTACCGCTCTGGCAACGGGCGTCAAGACGTACAACAGTGCCATCAACTGGAGCGATCTGGATCGCCCGATTTCGCCGACGATGCCGCAGATCGCCAAGCAGAACCGCAAGTCGGTGGGCGTGGTCACCAGCGTCCAGTGGTCGCACGCGACGCCGGCCAGTCTGGGCGGCGCACGAGTGCCGAAGCGCAGCGATTATGAAGCAATCGCCAACCAGATGATCCAGGACGGTGTACTGGACGTGATCATGGGCGCCGGACACCCGGACTTTGACAACGACGGCCTGCCGGTCACGAAGAAGAACTACCAGTTCGTGGGCGGGCCGGCGACGTGGGAAGCCATCGAGGCGGCACGTGCGACGCCCGATGGAAAGATCCACGGATTCCGCCCCGTTTCGACAAAGGCTGAGTTCGAATCGTTGGTGTCGGGCGAGACGCCCGAAAAAGTCCTCGGCACGGCCCAGGTCGCCAAGACATTGCAGTATTCGCGGAGCGGAGCGACGAAAGGGGACAGCCCTTACGACGATCCGTTGCTGACGACGGTTCCTTCTTTGGCTGTGATGGCTCGGGGGGCGTTGAATGTGCTGGACCAAAACCCCGAGGGCCTGTGGCTGATGGTCGAAGGCGGCGCAGTCGATTGGGCGGGGCACGACAACATGGGCGGCCGAATGGTCGAAGAGCAGATCGATTTCGTCGAAGCCGTCGAAGCCGTGGTTCAATGGGTCGAAGCGAACAGCAATTGGGAAGAAACGCTGCTGATCTTGACCGCGGATCACGAGACGGGACTGGTCTGGGGTCTGGATTCCCAAGAACCGTGGCAACGGTTCCAGCCGATTGCGGACCGAGGCAAAGGCAGTATGCCCCTGCTGCGGTTTCATTCGGACAAGCACAGTAATTCGTTGGTGCCCGTGTACGCGCGTGGCCGCGGCGCCCTGTGGTTGGCGGAACTGGCCGACCACACCGACCCGGTGCGTGGCCGCTACATTGACAACACCGACGTGTTCTACGTGATGGCGAGGGCCGTCAGTGGGCAGGTCGCGGCGCCGGCCGCCACGGCCCGGTAAACTCGATGAGGGCGGAGCGATGAGGACGGTTGAGACACTGCGGTTGTCGCTGTCGATCGTCCTGCTGGCGGCAGCATGCGACGTTCGCGCCGACGACTGGCCCACCGCGCGGCGCGATAATCAACGCAGCGGCGTGACCGCAGAGCGGCTTGCTCCGCCGCTCGAACTGTGCTGGACTCGCCGGTCGCCGTTTCCTCCCGCGGCCGGCTGGTCGCTGCCGGTCAACGGCTACGGCGCGCGGAAGAACAAGCCGGAAGTCTCGTACGACGACGCCTTCCGCATCGTCGCCGTCGCCGATCGAGTGTACTTCGCGTCGTCGGCCGAGGACTGCGTGATCGCCTTGGATGCCGCGACCGGCCGCGAAATCTGGCGGTTCTTCACGGGCGGCTCGCCCCGCTTGGCGCCCGTTTGGTGGCAAGGTCGGTTGTACTCCGGCGCGGATGACGGCGTCTTCCGTTGTCTCGATGCGGGCAGCGGGCAGTTGCTGTGGCAGATCGACGCGGCGCCGCGTCCCGATCTGATGTTGGGGTTCGGCCGCTTCAGCTCGCTGTGGCCGATCCGGGCCGGAGGAATGGTCGAGGAAGGAATCGCCTACTTTTCGGCAGGACTGTTTCCGAACCATCGTATCTATCTGTTCGCCGTGGATGCCGAAGACGGGCGGATCATCTGGCGCCGACCGGTCGATGGGGGCGGGCCGGAGTCGCCGGTACCCCAGGGCTATATGCTGGCGACTTCCGATTCGCTGTTTACGACGTCGCGCGTCGCGCCCAGCCGCTGGCGCAAGCAGGACGGCGTCCGCATCGACTTCGACACCCCGTTCCCCGATGTGCAGAACGCTCACGAATACCGGTTCTACAACGGCGGTTCCGAGGCTCAGGTTTGGAATGGCCGGTACTTGGTCTACGGCCAAGCCTGCCTGCTGGCTTACGATCCGGACCGGTCGCGAAAGGACCGTTGGGGAAAAACGCGGCTCGGCGATCTGGTCTTCAACTGGTTCAACGCGCGAGCGGCCGTCTTTCACAACGACTTGGCTTACTTGGCCACCGACGATCACGTCCTGGCGATCGAACAGCGGCAACTGCCCGAAATCGCAGGCCAGGAGTGTCGTGAATTCGAGGAGACGTACAAGCGGCTGCGAGTCGCTTCGTATCTGGACCATCTCGAGAACCACGGACGGCGGAAGGCCGAGTTCGGCGAGGACGACGCCCGCGTTCGAGAGCTGGAGTCGGGCCCGTTGCGCTGGGGCCAAGCCGCTTGGGAGCAATGGCAGGCGGCTCGCCCAACACTGTTTCAGAAATTCGCTGCGCGCTGTCGCTGGATGACGCCGCAGATCTCGAACGAGTCGCTCATTCTGGCCGGCGATGTTCTGTATGCTGGTGGCGAAAATCGGGTCGACGCCATCGACGCCAATACCGGCCGGGCTTTGTGGAGTCACGAAACGAGCAGCTGCGTTCGGGATCTGGCCGTCGCGCAAGGTCGCTTGTATGTCAGCACGATCGATGGTGCGATCCGCTGTTTTACTCCGTCCTCGAATGTAGCGGACGGTGAAACGCGATCGTTGGCGACGGACTCGCTGGTGGAACCGCTCGCACCGTCGCGCGCCGCCGACCAGCGAGGTTATGCCTTGGTCGTCGGGGCCGGAACGATGGATCTCGCAGACTTGCTGGACCAGACGGACGGCTTCCGCACGGAGATCGTGGCGAACGACAATACGAAGGTAGACGAACTCCGCCGCCAACTGGCCGGACAAAAACTATATGGCGGTCGCGCATGCGTCCGACAAGCCGACTCGGCACATCTGCCCTATCCGCCTTATCTCTTTGATCGGGTGATCGCCGCCGATGCCACGCCCGATACGGTTGGCGAGTTGTTTCGAGTGACGCGACCGTGCGGAGGCCGGTTGACGGTGGAGTTCCGCGCCGCCGGCGGCGATGCCTCGTCGCCGAACGAACGGGACGCCTCGGTTCGCGATGCGTTCGGCCACCAAGCGACAGTCGAACGATCGGGCGACACGTGGCGGATCACTCGAGGGCCGGTCCCCGAGTCGCGCGATTGGACCCACAACTACGCAACGGCGGCCAATACTTCCAGCAGCGAAGATCCGCTGGTCAAAGGCCCCTTCGGCGTGCTGTGGTACGGGGAACCGGGGCCGCGCCAGCGGATCGACCGCCACGCGACTGGTCCGATGCCGTTGGTGGTGGCGGGCCGGATGTTTACGGTCGGCTACGATCTGGTTCTGGCTTACGATGCGTACAACGGCACGTGTCTCTGGCAACGCGAGATTCCGGGCGCGGCCCGCCAGCACCTGCCGATCAACACCTCGAATCTGGCAGCCGACACCGACAGCTTATACGTGGTCGTCCCCGGCGGTCTCTGCTTGCGGCTGGACGCAGCGACGGGCGAGACCGTCGCGACCTACCGCGTCCCCGTCGTGCCGGACGGTCTGCCGGAGGTGGCGGCGGGCCGATCGTCGGCAGCGGAAGTCCAGTGGGCCTGGATCGCGGTGGATGGCAACTGTGTCTACGGCAGCCGCGCGGAAGTAGACGATCAGCGCCGCCGCGCGGTCGAACAGACCAGCGATCTGCTCTTCGCCCTCGACCGGCGAACGGGCCAGACGCTTTGGACCTATCGAGGCTGGGGCATCGACCACAACGGGATTGCTCTGGCGGACGGCCGAGTGTTCTTGCTGGATCGTGATTTGACCGAAGGACAACAGCGGCAGGCGGTGGCCGAGACCGTCGCCGACGATTCGGTTGCGGATCGGCCCGCGATGGATCGGCGCGGCGAGCCGATTCCGCTCGATTTGCGCAAACTGGTCTCGCTGGATGCCGCCACGGGACAGCGGCGATGGGAACGCCCGCTGAACTGCCGCGACATCACGCTCGACGACTTGGCCGTGTTGGGCCGCAGCGGCGCGGCCTGCATGGCCAAGGACGGCGTCGTTGTGGTCCACGGGATCGGCAGCTTGGGGCATCCGCACCGCGAGTTCCTGCAAGGCGAGTTCGCGCGGCGCGCGATCTTCGCCTGGGATGCCGAGTCAGGCGACTTCCTGTGGGGCGGTCGGAAGGGATACCGCAAGCGTCCGATCATCGTCGGCGACTTTGTCTACGCCGAGCCGTTCGCGTGGGAATTGAAGACCGGCCGATTGAAGACGGTGCCCAATCCGCTCAGCGGGCAACCGCAGCCTCTGGATTTTCACCGCGGCTACATCGGTTGCGGACATTTGCTGGGTTCGGGAGCGGCCTTGTTTGGGGCACGCGGCGGCATCGCTTACTGCAATCTGGATACGGCGAGCGGCTTTGCGCCGTTTGCCGGAATGCACTTGGCCTGCGGACTGGGCGCGGTGCCCGCCGGTGGAATCTTCGTAGCGCCCGAGGGCCGTTCGGGCTGTACCTGCGACACGCCGATCTACGCCTCGATTGCCTTGTACCCCAAGTCGCAGGGCGACGACTGGTCGCTCGGCTTCACCGGCGGCCGGGCCGAAACCGTCTCGCTGCCTGTTCAGCTCGTGTCGATCAATCTCGGCGCGCCGGGCTATCGTTCGGACGCTGCGGGGCACCTCTGGATCCCCTACCCGGCTCGCGTCGATCCCGGTCCGCTGGGCGACTGGTTGCCGACCTATCAACACGATGACGCGATGTGCTACCGGCTGGACGACTTGACGACTGAGATTGCCGGCACCGACATCCCGTGGGTTTACACCTCGGGCTATCGCCACGACAAACCGCTCCGCTTTCGCTTGATCGGCGACGGTCAGCCGGAGAGCCGGTACACCGTGCGTCTGATGTTTGCCGAACCAGAGGAGATCGGGCCGGGGCAGCGAGTGTTCGACGTCCAGTTGCAGGGAAGGACCGTGCTCGAACGACTTGATGTCGCCGCCGCTGCGGGAGGTTCGCAACTCGCCCTGGTCCGGGAATTCCGCGACATTCCCGTGCAACGAGACTTGACGATTCAACTGACACCGTCCGAAACCAATCTGCCCGAGGACACGCGCAAGTCCCCGATTCTCTGCGGCTTCCAAGCCGTGAGACAGTAAATCGAGGAAGACATCTGCCCTATCACTTTCGTAGAATTGGGAACGGATCGTTCGTCAAAACGGCTGCCCGGAGACTGTGTCATGGCGTTCGAGTACGTAAATCGTAAAGAGGATCGATACTACTTGCAGTCGGGGAAGACCCGCACCGGCAAGATACGGTATTACTTCGGACGCAAAGTCACAGGAACGCCGGTCGAAGACGTGCCGGAGGGATACGAGGTGTACGAAGGTCCGGAGACGGGGCAGGTTCACTTGCGCAAACGTCAGCCCACACGGAGCACTCCGGAAGAACGCGAAACGCTGGCTAACGGAATCCGCCGGTACGCGGGATTGGCATGTTTCCTGATCGACGTTTCCGGAGACAGTCTGGTCGTCTATCTACCGATGATGGACGAGAACGCCACCAATCGGCTGTTTGAGGACATGGGCCTGGGCTATCTGCCGTTTGCCGCCCGGGCAGCAACGCAAAGTATCGCGCAAACGTCGCAATATTCGAAGACCATGCGGTTCCAATTGGTCGACGCGAAGAAGCGTCTGTTCTCCGTCGAACGCTGGTGCTCTCGCGGTAGTATCGACGACTGGATTTGCTTGGCGGATTCGAAGCCCTTGGCCGAGTTGGGTCCGCGTTACTTGTCGAAGTTGGGCACCGATGACTTCTACGAACTGTGCTAATGCCGACGGCGCTGCTGGAATCCGTGGTCCGGCCGTTGAGCGTCCCGCTCGGACATCTGCACAACCTGAGGTTCGTCGACGAAGATAAGGGCTAACAAGAATCTTGGTGTTTCCGACAGCTTCCAGCGACGTGTCGCATGTCTATCCGGTGGAAAGAGACGGATTATACTGGTTATGTGGTTGCGGTGACCGGGCACGTCGCGGCCCGTGATGCGCGAATCCAACCGGTCAGTATCCGCAGATGCGCGACGCGGTCAACTGGCGTCCCAGCGGTTGGCCAATTCGAACAGCCGGGCCAGCGGCAATTCAAAGCCCGGCAACAGAGGCGTCGAGTAGGTTTGGTTTTCCCCCAGCACGACTTTCTTGCCGCTCGCATGGAAGACGGTCAAGGTGCGGTTGAAGCGGTTGAACACCCAGTACTCTTGCACACCGATCACCAGATACTCGCGGCGTTTGACCTCGTAATCCCGGGTGAGGCTGCGTTTGCCGACCGAGACGAATTCGACGACGATCGTGGGCATCTCGTCCACGCGAGGCTGCCGACCCAAGCCGGCCCAAATGACGCGATCCGCTCGCCGCCGGTCGTCGCCTACCATGATGTCATGCTCCGGCAGCGTGTTGTCCAGCGAACCGCCGTGAGGATGGTTCTGCCGATAGGACCGCAAATGGTGACCTAGTTCATCGTTGGGATCTCGTTCCTGCGGCAAGGGTGCGGGCGACACGACCAGGACTCCGTGAATGCGTTCGTAACGAAAACCGTCCTCGAATTCCGCCGCATCAAATTCGTCGGGCGCGAGCATCATGCCCGCCGCGCCCGGACCGAGCAGCAAGATGGAGGGTTCTAAAGCAGCGATAGACATGGATTGTTTCCTCGTGGTATTGGCCTAGATGGTAATTATAACGTCTTGCCGGTCATCATGGCAGACGTTTCGGAGTGCGGCAGCAATGCCTCGCGTTCGGTCCCGGGATGGCTACTTGCAGCGTTGACGCTGGTCCGGCGGTGCGCAATACTGGCAGCACATTGGTTCCGCGAACGTTCTTCGTTTGGCCCTTTACCATCGAGGCACCGCAATGATCCCTTTCAACACCTCTGCAACGCAAGCATGCCGCCGTGTGTGCCAATCAACGCTACTAAGATTTACAGCTTTGTTGTTGGCCGCCGCTGCGGCATCGATGTCGGTGTTTTCGCCGAGTCGAGGCGTGGCCGGTGAACCGGGACGGCTGCCGAATGTGGTGTTGGTGATGAGCGACGACCAGGGCTACGGCGATTTGAGCTGCCTGGGAAATCCGGTCCTGAAAACACCGAATTTGGACAAACTCTACGCCGAGTCGGTGCGGCTGACGGACTACCACGTCGCGCCGACGTGCTCGCCGACGCGAGCCGCTTTGTTGACCGGCCATTGGTCGAACCGTACCGGCGTGTGGCACACGATCATGGGCCGGTCAATGCTGCGAGAGAACGAAGTGACGATCGGTCAAATCTTCCAGGATGCTGGGTACGCCACCGGGATGTTCGGCAAGTGGCATCTGGGCGACAACTATCCGTACCGGCCCGAGGACCGCGGATTTTCCGAAGTGATCCGCCACGGCGGCGGCGGCGTGGGGCAGACGCCGGACTACTGGGACAACGCGTACTTCGACGGTTCCTACTTCCACAACCGGCGCATCGAACCGGTCCAGGGATTCTGCACCGATGTCTGGTTCGACTATGCCCAGCGATTCATTCTGGCCCAGAAGCAGGCGGGCAAACCGTTCTTCGCGTACATCGCCACGAACGCGCCGCACGGACCGATGCATTCGCCCGAATTGTACAGCCAGCCGTATCAAGACCTGGGCGTCCATGTGGCGAACTTCTTCGGGATGATCGCCAATCTGGACGAAAACGTCGGTCGCCTGCGGGCGATCCTGGACCGAGAAGGTCTGACCGAGAACACGATTTTCATCTTCACCACCGACAACGGCACATCGAGCGGCGCCAAGGTCTACGACGCCGGGATGCGAGGCCAGAAGGGCAGTCAGTACGACGGAGGGCACCGCGTGCCGTTTTTCCTGCACTGGCCAGCAGGCGGGCTCGTCGGCGGACGCGACGTCAAGCCGATCACCGCTCACGTGGATATCCTGCCGACGCTGATCGATCTGTGCGGCATCCCCGCGCCGCAAGACGTGCGGTTCGACGGATGCAGCATCCGACCATTGCTCGTGGATCGAACCGAGGACGGCGAGTGGCCCGATCGGATTCTGGTCACCGATTCGCAGCGTGTTAAAGACCCGATCAAGTGGAAACAAAGCGCCGTCATGACGAGCCGCTGGCGACTGGTGAACGGTGCCGAGCTGTACGACATTCACACCGATCCCGGCCAACGACGGAACGTGGCGGGCGAGCATCCGGACGTGGTGGCACGCCTGCGAGCCTTCTACGAGGGCTGGTGGGCGGAACTGGAACCGACGTTTCAGCACGCGACGCCGATCCACCTGGGCCACCCGGCCGAGAATCCCGCGACGCTGACCTGCCACGACTGGATCACCACCGACCTGACTCCGTGGCACCAGGGATTCGTGCGCCGAGCGATGGGTGGTGAGGGCAATACGGGCTTCTGGAACGTTCATGTCGTTGCGGACGGCACCTACGAAATCCGTCTGCGCCGCTGGCCCGCCGAGGCCGACCGACCGATCGGCAGCGATCTGCCCGCGGGCGACTCGGTGCCCGGCGAACGGGCGTTTCGCACGGAGCCCGGCAGGGCGTTCCCCGCCGTTCGAGCCACGATCCGGATCGGCGAGGTCGAGTACCAGGACGCCGTTCCCGACGGCGCCAACGAAGCCGTTTTCCGGGTGCCGCTGACCACGGGGACGACGACGCTGAGCGGTCGGTTCCACGACGCGCAGGGGAACTGGATCGGCGCGTACTACGCTTACGTCGAGAAGCAGTAAGGGATGGGCGCGGTTCTCTTGGTTGGAGTTCACGCTTCAGCGTGTGGCGCTCTTCCGTGTTCCGTTGGCGCATGAACTCCAACGCGACAGAATCCGGGAAGAGGAGTTCGAAGTTTTTTAGATCGGGGCGAACAATGAAGAATCTATTGGCTGCTTTCGTTGCGACATGGCGACGCGTTTTGCGAAGAGCATGGTCCTGCCCTGGCGTTGCCGTATTGCTGCTGAGTATGGGTTCGGCGCTGCATGGAGCCCAATCGCGGGTCATCGAAGCGGATGTCTGCGTGTACGGGGGCACCTCGGGCGGCGTGGTCGCCGCGGTCCAGGCGGCGCGGATGGGCAAGACGGCGGTGATCGCCGAGCCCGGTCGCCATCTGGGCGGTATGACGGCGGGCGGATTGAGTGCGGTGGACATCGGGGATCCTCGCTCGGTGGGGGGAATCGCCCGCGAGTATTTCACGCAACTGGCAGCGACGGTCGGCGTGACGCTGGCCTGGGACAAGCCGTTTCGGAGCGATGGCGGCGGACCCGCCACGGGCGGCGCCTACGCCATCGAGCCGCACAAGGCAGAACGTCTTTTCGACCGGATGGCCAACCAGGCGGGGGTCGCTGTGCATCTCAATGCCCGGCTCGCCTCAGCCGCGAAGGACGGGACTCGCATTACCGAACTGGTCATGGAAGACGGCGCCGTATTCCGAGCCAAGATGTTCATCGATGCGACCTACGAGGGCGATCTGATGGCGGCGGCCGGGGTCGGTTACACCCTGATCCGCGAGGGCAACGCGAAATACGGCGAGACGTACAACGGGATCCATTACGCGGACATCTACCGGCCTCGCACCCATCACCAGAAACCCGGCTCGACTGGACGCGTGCCCGGCGGACAGGGAGTATGGGACCGCGACTTGCCGCTGGACCCCTACGTCGTCAAGGGCGATCCAAGCAGCGGACTATTGCCACTGATCAACGACGGGGAACCGGGCGTGCCGGGGGAGCCCGCGCCCGGCATCCAGGCCTACTGCTTCCGACTGTGCCTGACCACGGCCGCGGACCGGCTGCCGATCGAGCCGCCTGCGGACTACGACCCGCAGCGTTACGAGATTGTCGCGCGATTCATCGAAGGATGCTTGGCCATCGGCGACGAGTTGGATTTGCGCTGGTTCTCCAAGCACGATCCGCTGCCGAACGATAAATGGGACTTCAACACAGCGACTTTCGGCGGCAATCTTCCGGGCGCCAGTTGGGAATGGCCCGAGGCCAGCTACGCTCGCCGCGAACAGATCGCCAAGGAACACGAGAATTACCATCGGGGCCTGTTGCACTTCCTGGCCACGGATCCCCGGGTGCCAGACAAGGTACGGGAGCAGATGAAGCAATTCGGTCTGCCCCGCGACGAATTTGTCGACAACGGGGGCTGGCCGCATCAGATCTACGTTCGCGAAGGCCGCCGCATGATCGGCGATCTGGTACTGACCGAACATCACACCTTCGGCCGCCAAGCCGCGCCGCATTCGGTCAGTCTCGGCTCGTACGGCACCGACACGCACGAGATCCGCCGGATCGTCAAGGACGGCGTGGTGGCCCGCGAGGGCAAGACGGCCACGGGACGCGGCGGCGCGCCGCCTTATCCGATTGGATACGCGGTGATCGTTCCGAAGGCTGCCGAGTGCCAGAACCTGTTCGTGACGTTCGCTCTGTCGGCCAGCCATACGGCGTTCAGCAGCATCCGCATGGAGCCGGTGTTCATGGCGACCAGCCAGAGCGCGGCGACGGCGGCCGCCTTGGCGATCGATCTGCAGGTGCCGGTCCAGCGGGTGCCCTACGACCGATTGCGCGAACGACTTGAGGCTGACGGCCAGGTCTTGGAGTGGAAGACGTCCGAACCGGACGGCGGCGATTCCACCACTCAGCAGGCTCCGCTGTCCACCCTGGATCTTTCCGGGGACACCGCGCGGCACGTGATCATCGCCCAAGGCACCGAACAAGTCTACCAAGGCCACCCGACCACGCTGTTGATGCCGGACGGCAAGACGATGTACTGCGTCTGGACGTACAACCACGGTGGGCCGTGCGGGCCGATCAAACGCAGCGACGACGGCGGTCGGACGTGGAGCGATTTGTTGCCCGTTCCAGAGTCGTGGCATTCGGTTCGCAACTGCCCCGCCATCTACCGACTGGTCGATCCGGCGAACCGGGATGTGGAAGCGGGACAGACGCCGGACGTCCCTGTTTTGGAGCCCGTCCGGGCTTTGGGCCGCGCACGACTGTTTGTATTTGCCGGACAGGGGCCCGACGGTACGATGCATGTGTCGCATTCGGAAGACGAAGGGCGAACTTGGTCCGAGATGCGTTCGACTGGCTTGGTCTGCGTTATGCCGTTCTGCTCGATCGTGCCGGTCGACGGCGGCAAGCGACTGCTGGGGTTGACCAACATCCGGCGTCCCGGCGAAACGAAAGACCCACGGTCCAATGTCGTCGCTCAGAGCGAATCGACCGATGGCGGGATGACGTGGAGCCCGTGGCGCATCCTGCTGGATCTGGGCGACTTGAAGCCTTGCGAGCCTGCAGTCGTGCGATCGCCCGACGGGGGGCAACTGCTCTGCCTGCTGCGCGAGAACCATCGACGCATCGCCCTGTTCATGACCAGCAACGACGAAGGACGTACGTGGTCCGAAGCCAAGCCGTTGCCGCCGGGCCTTTTCGGCGACCGCCACATCGCGCAGTACGCGGACGATGGACGGTTGGTCGTCTGCTTCCGAGACACGGGCCAAGCAAGCTCGACCAGAAACCACTTCGTCGCGTGGGTTGGGCGGTACGAGGACATCATCGCGGGACGAGACGGTCAGTACCGGGTCAAGCTGTTGCACAGCCATCGCGGCAGCGACTGCGGGTATCCCGGCCTGGAGCGATTGCCGGACGGGACGTTTGTGGCTACCACGTACATCAAATACCAACCTGGCCCCGAAAAGCACTCGGTCGTTTGCACCCGGTTCACGCTGGCGGAAACCGACGCCATGGCCAAGGGGCGGTGAACGCTCACGCTACGCCGGAGGCGGCTTCCGCACGAAGAAGCGGGAGATCGTGTGTTGCAGAACAATGCGGACTGGCGACGCGAACGCGAACCAGCAAAAGGCCATCAACACGATCACTTCCCCCACGACGAACGCGACCACCACGGTGAACACGATTTGAATCAACTGCATCCGGCTGCGCCGGCGGCTGATCAGTTGATTGAACGCGTGCGGATACCGAAGCTGGCTGACCATCAAGCAGGCCACGGCCAGCGTCACCAGCGGCAGCGATTGAATCAAGGCCCAGTTCAGCCAGCCAGTCAACTCGCGGCCCAATTCCGAAATCTTGACGAAGCTTGGATCCAGCCAGCGGTGAACGGCATTCATGGCGATGGGAAACGATGCGACGACGCCAGCCGCCGCGGGCGTGGGCAGACCGGCAAACCAGGAATGCGAATCGTCCTGCTCGATGTCCGTATTGAACCGAGCCAATCGGAGGATCGCGCACACGACATACAACGCCGCAATCCCCCAGATGATGCGGGAATGCAACAAGCTGCTCACGCAAAACTGGCGCAGCAGAAAGGCCGGGGCCACCCCGAACGTGACCACATCGCACAGGCTGTCCAGTTGCGCGCCGAATTCGCTCTGCTGGTTGGTCCAGCGCGCCACGGTTCCGTCCAGAGCGTCGAACGCCATGCCGGCAAAAATATACAAAGCGGCCAACCGCAAGTACATGTCCGCGGCTTGGGCTTCCGGTCCAAGTTTGGCCGCGTAGGTGATCGCCGCAAATCCGCAGAACGCATTGCCCAACGTGAGCATCGTCGGCAGCACGGGAAACCTGCGTTCGGCCTGCACGGGGAAACCTCCGGAAGACTTCTACGGTTTGTAACGGGCCAGGATCGACGAACCGGCGCGAACTTTGTCGCCCACTCGGACCATGACGTCCAAATGGCCATCGTCGGGGATCACCAATACGGTACGCGATCCCAGTTTGATCATGCCAAACGCCTCGCCCCGCTGCAAGCGGTCACCCGGCTTGACCCAACAGACGATTCGCCTGGCGATGGCACCCGTGATCTGCCGGACGATTGCTCGGCGATTCGAGGGAGCTTCTTCTTCGAGGCGAATGGTCAACTGTTCGTTCTCCCGGCTGGATTCCGGGCGCAGAGCGTTCAGGAACTTGCCGGGCTGGTATCCGATCCCGATCACCCGCGCGGCAACCGGCGACCGGTTGATATGCACGTTAAAAACGGACAGGAAAATGGTAATCTCACACGCCGGCCCACCGAGAAACGGGTCGTCGATCCGCTCGATGCCCACCACCTTGCCGTCGGCCGGAGCGACGACTTCGCCCATTCCGACTGGAACCGTGCGTCGTGGATTCCGGAAGAACCAAGCGACACCGAGGCCAATCAAGACGCATCCCGACGCCAAAATGCCAAGGCCGACTCGCACGAAGAATCCGGTGGCAAGATACGCGGCACACAACGAAAAAACGACGGCAGCAGGCCAAGCCACGGCGGAGAAAACGATCAACTCGGCCAATCCGACCCTCACAAACGGCAGACGGTCGCGCCACGCGAACGGATCGTCCTCCGGCCGCCAATGGCAGTCCGTCTGGTTGCGATGCAGCTTCAAGTCGCGCGGATCAAGCACTTCATGGGGAACGCCGGTCGGGTCTCCCCGGCGGCAGGCAAGCATCCGCGAAACATACGCTCTGCGGAACCGTTTCAGCCACCATCGCCGCCACACGCCCCATGCCTTTTCCAGGCGGATGACGACACCACCACCCGGTTGAATGTCACGGATCCGGGGATCCATTGACGGAGGCGATTCAGACTTCGCTTGCCCTGCATGGTCCATTTCGTCGAGTTCCCAGACTGCTGGCCGCGATCGGACAATCGACTTGGCCGTCCGTGGCGATGATCGTTTGGTGACTTCGTGCTAGCGTCGGGAACTTGGAAGGCCGCAACATGCCAACCAACCAGAATGTTGCCGCGTAGCCAATCAGGCCGGAAATCGTACCCAAGATGATGCCGCCAAGCCACATCGGCACCGCCATTTCGAGTCCGATCCCGACTAGTCCCCACCAACACTCCGCCCAACCCTCGCGGGCGAGGATTCCACGGAACTCGTCGAACGTCAACGGGTTGCCCAAAAGAGCCGCGCCAAATCGATAGTCCAGCCAATACATGGGCAGGAACGTCAGGGGATTCGACAGGTAAACGCCGATCAACCCCGCGATTCGATTTGCCCCGAGCAGACAAGCGATGGGAATCACTGCCAGCATCTGCACCCCGACCGTCGGCGTCCAGGCGATGAACACTCCGATAGCCATCCCCAACGCGATCCGATGCGGCGTATCATCCAGCGTCATCAACTTTCCGAATATCGCTTTCAATCTTTGCACTTTCGATGTCTCGATGAGGCTCCGTTTCCGCAGGCCGCGCTCAAATGCCTGTCACCCGCGGTTTCCGTGGCTGCAGCGGGATTCATCCCGATCGCGACAGAATGGCTTGAGATCCGTTTTGAGCTTCGGCATTTCCGAGGCTTGGCATGATAGGCGGAAGCTCGGAATCTACGCCAGAGCGATTTAGGCGGGCGTTCATAGGGTCTGCCCCCAGAGTACGGGCAGAGTCAGGAATGCCTCACCTTCCTACTGCGCCTCGCGGGTGCAGATCACTTCGCTCCAATCATACACACCCGCCGTCTGCTGTCCAGGCTCGACGATCAGAAACTCGTCAGGATCCCAGTCTCCCTCGATCAATCGGCGGATCAATCGCATGTCGCCCTGCAAGCTTCGGTACGACTTGCCCTCGGCCGCCGCCTTGTTGCGGAACTGAGTCTCGCCTCCCAGGCACGCCGTCTCCGGAATGTCGATGAATACGATTTGATGCCCCGCCGCTTCCATGCCTTCGGGGTGCATGCTCTCCCAAATGTACTTCGCGTTGTCCTCGCCATACTGCTCGACCAACGCTGCGTATTGATCACCGTAGTGAATCCGTCCATCGCCCAGGTCGGTGCGGAGAAAATAGTTGCCGCGTTCCATGTAGCCGAGGGAACTAAACGGCGTGCTGGGGTTCTGCTCGAAATGCTCGCGGAAACGGTCTTTCGAACCCAGCAGGATCGTGCAGCAATCGTGGGCGCGCGGGATTACCAGCCGGGTTCCCGGGGCGCGCAGTCCGACGCCGGCGTTGCCGCACAGGCCGTACAGCACCAGGATCGCGTCGTATCGCTTGGCTTCCTGGGCGGCCGCGTCGATCCGTGCCTGGAGCGACTCGCGCAGTCGATCTGGATGCGCGTGCTCGCCCAGTTCGAAAAACTCGGGATCGATGGTGTGCGGGGAATGCGCGATCGCCAAACAAGCTTCGCGCAGGAAAACGTTGCAGGAGAGAAGTTTCAGCAACATCGTTAGTCGGTGGGCGTAGTGTTGACCAATCTGCCCGACTTCATCTCCTTGAGCAACGGCTTGATCACCGACGACGGGATCGCATAGCTGCCGACTCGACTGGCACGGGCGATGTTCAGGCCGACCACGTGGCCCTCGATATCGACGATCGGACCGCCGCATTGGCTGGGAGTCAACACGGTGTCGTGCTGCAAAGCAAGGGGGAAACCCGCCCGTCTCTCGCTCAGTTGACCGCCCAACGTATTCTGGAAATCCTCGCGATTCCCATGCACCATATTGTTCAGCTCGCCCAGGATCGCTTCAACGTTCAGCGTTTCTTCGCCACGGCGGACCTTCAGACGAACCTTGTCGCCAGGACTGCGCTGACGGATCGCCTCGATCAGCGAGTCGCGGTCGGCAACCGCTTGATCGTCCAGCTCGACGACCACGTCGCCCGCCTTCACTCCGGCTTTGGCCGCGCCACTGTCATCGAGCACGCGGTTGACGCGAGGCCCTTGGTCACTGTCTTCCAGCACGATTCCCAGAGCAGGCATACGCCGATCAATTTTGCGGGGGCCGACGCTCACCACGCCGATGGCGATCGGCAGGGCGTCCAACCCGGGAGTCGCCAGCCAACTGCCGACCGGTGGCGCGTCGCTTTCGCTCCACTGGATCGCGGGCAGGTTCTCGGCGTCCACCTTGAGCAGTGCCAGATCCCATTGCTCGTCGACTCCGATAATGCGAGCCGGCATCGTAGCGCGTCCGAGCATTTGGCAACTCACGTCGCCGTTCAGTTCGCTGGCTTTCGTCAGAACGTAGCCGTCTGCCTCGACGATGACTCCCAGCGAGGAACGACGGTCGTCGCACAAAACTCGCACGGTACTGCGCGCGGCGTCGACCACCGCCTCGCGAAACGCATTCTTGATCGAATAAGCATTTCGTTCCTGATCGTCGGCGGAGCTGACCGGAATGAATCCAAGTGCGATGCATGCGAGAAGCAGCGATAAGCAGACGAACATTCGAGTCCGAATCATATCTCGTCCCATCATTTGGCAGACACCCTCATCTGTGATTGGCTGTTCGCGGAGAGGCAGAACCTTGATTCGCTCTCGCCGAACTCGATTATCCGACCCTGGCAACATGGAAGCCGCGCGGGCTGGTCACGACGATTGCCTTCCGACCTCCAACTTCAACAAGACTCGCCGATCGCCTCGCTGCAATTCGACTTCGACCTTGTCTCCGGGGCTACAATCGTTCACCAGCAACTGGAGCGATGCGAAGTCCGTGACCGCCCGGCCATTGAATTTCACAATCACATCGCCGGCCTTGATCCCCGCCTTCTCCGCCGGCGTGTTCGCGTAGACCTCTGCAATCCGAGCGGTGCCCGCGTCGGCGACGCCCTTGACTCCAATCAGCGGACCGGTGCCTGGAAAATGTCCCCACTGGTCGCCTTTCTTCAAGCGGTCCCAACTCTCCCGGTACGCAACCACCGGGACATGCATGTTCGCCGTCAAGTCTCGTCCAATGCGGCTGTTGATGCCGATCACCTTGCCTTCCATGTCGAAGAGCGGGCCACCCGAGTCGCCACCGACCAGCGTACAATCCGTGGTGACCGCGAAGCGATCCGTCGTCAGCACTCGCCCGATGCGCACCACCGGGGCACGACCCTCCTGGTAACCGCCAGGGTGCCCCGTCACAATGCCCCACTGACCGCTTTTCGCGGTATCGTTCGGCGACATTTCCGCAAACGGCCACGGACCGGCGTCGGTGATCTTCATCAATCCTGCGTCGAGAGTCAGATGGCATCCCAGCGTCGTCGCGCGGACTCTTCGCCCGTCGGCCAGGATCACCGTCGCCCGCCGGTTCGGCGTCCCAGCGACATGGGCGGCTGTCAAAACGTACCCGTCCTCGCTGATGATCACCCCGCTTCCGTGGGCCGGACCGACCACCACGGCCACCGTGCATTGCACCAATTGCTTCGCCAGATCCTGCTGATGCTGTTGCATGGCTTTGAGATCAGCGATCGTCTGCGGTGGGTTCCCATCGAACAGTTGTTTCAGATCGATAGTCGCCGTGTTCTCAACTTGATCTTCCGCCCAAGTCGGAATCCAGGTCACTAGAGCTAAGAGCACGGTAGACAAAAGTCGTAGAACATCCGAGTACGGCTTCATGACTGGCCCTGATTGCGTTGAAATTCGAAGGATTCTTCGCTAGAGATTTAGGAGTACCGAAAAATGATTGCAGGTTGGCGCTCGATGTACAGCCCCCCACACGAAACAAGCCGGATCTTTCTCATCTTAGTCGGTTCGGCCTGCGTGGGAAAACCAAGTTCGATCAAATTTGTTCCGAAAATGCGACAGCAATGACAAAACTGATCTTCGGCTGTGGATATCTCGGTTTGCGGGTGGCCAACCTTTGGTTGCAGGCTGGCAACGACGTCCATGCTGTGACCCGATCCTCGCATCGAGCGTCGGAGTTGCGAGCGATGGGGCTGAAACCCATTGTTGCTGACATCCTCGACCCGGCCACAATGGCTGAACTTCCTAGGGCTCAAACGGTCTTGTTCGCTGTCGGCTACGATCGCTCGTCGGGAGAATCAATGCGGCGGGTGTACGTGGACGGACTGGCCAACGTGCTGGACGTCATGCCGTCGCAGGTCGCCCGCTTCATCTACGTCAGCTCGACGGGAGTCTATGGTCAGTCGGACGGGAGCTGGGTAGACGAAGATTCGCCCTGCAATCCGATCCGTGTAGGTGGTCTAGCCTGCCTGGATGCCGAGCGGACGCTGGCGGCTCACCCGATCGGCCAGCATTCGATCATCCTTCGCCTGGCGGGGATCTACGGTCCGGGACGAATTCCGCGCCGCGTGGATCTCGCCTTAGGAAAACCGATTGCGGCTCCAAGCGAGGGTTATTTGAACCTGATCCACGTCGACGACGCGGTCCGGGCCGTGCTGGCCGTTGAGAACGATTCGCCTGTCCCGGCAATGTACTGTGTCTCGGACGGACATCCCGTGCTGCGGCGCCGGTACTTCGAGCAACTGGCTCAATTGATCCACGCGCCCCGGCCCGTCTTCACCACACCGGCGCCCGGATCAGCGGCGCTGGAGCGAGCCGGTTCGAGCAAACGGATCAGCAATCGTCGTTTCGTGGAACAACTTGGTTTCCAATTTCGCCATCCAAGTTACCGCGAAGGACTTGCGGCGATCATCAAACGGGAGCTGACGGATTCGTCTGATGTCGGTTCCGACCGCGGTCCCGATTGAGGGGAATCCGAGATCCGGTCGCGAAGACCGCGGACTCCGGCGAGCTTGCCGGGCGAAACGGTCAGACTTGTAGGTTGTCCAGGCGAGCGACGGCTTCGTCGAGCAGTTCGCGCAGATGCGACTGCTTCAGCAACTTGCTCGCGTCCTCGGCAGTGACCCAGCGGCGTTGACGCATCTGCTGTTCCATCCAGCGAGCGTCGCAACGGGTCACTTCCATCAGCAAACAAGTTACTTCGAAGGTCTTGCCGAATTTGGCCAGCTCGTATGAGCCGAGCGGTTCGCCGATGATTCGACCATGCAAGCCGGCCTCCTCGAAAGCTTCCTTGATCGCGGCCTCCTCGCTGGTCTCGCCCGGTTCGACGATGCCCTTGGGAAAAATCCAGTTTCCCCGACTGGTAGTAATCAAGCAGAATTCAAGCCGGCCACGCCGCCATCGAAACGGTATTGCACTGGCCTGCAGAGGCATCGTCGTCATAGACTCCATTCCCGTTGCCATCGCGCGTCCCTTCTAGCTTGGGAGAATGTCGAGCAGACGCTTCGCGAACCGCCAGACTTTCCGTGTCTTCGCCGCCCTGCTCGCAGCCGGCCTCGTCGTGTCACAGTCCCTCAGCACTCGCGGCGAGGGATGACAGGCAGCATGATCCCCTGAATCGCCACCTGTGTCAACCCTGTTTGTCGGACACGAGCGGTGTCGATTCGTGACGCTGGTCACCCAGGTGGCCAAGTCATGCGTCGGCCGCCCAACACGTGGACATGTAGGTGGTAGACCTCCTGCCCGGCATCGGGGCCGCAGTTGATCACGGTGCGGTAGCCATCGCCAAGACCCAATTGAGCCGCCAGCTTGGGCAGGACCATGATCAAGTGGCCGACCAGGGCGTGGTCTTCGGGGGTCAAGTCGTTCAGCGACGGGATCTCCTTCTTGGGAATCAGCAGCACGTGGGTCGGCGCCTGGGGTTTGATGTCCCGGAATGCCAGGCAGTGTTCGTCTTCGTAGACAATGTCCGCCGGGATTTCCCGGTCGATGATCCGTCGGAAGATCGTTTTTTCGCTCATCCTGGTTCCCTTTCATTACCAGCGCAAACCAAAGTCTTCGCCGCCCGTCGTACGGTCGGTGCCGCCCCGCAGCGGGCCTTGGAACGGTTTCACGGACGGTTCCCTCGCTGCGGCTTCCTCCGCAGTTTCCTCCGGTTCGGCCTCGGCCTCGGCGGCCACCTCGGACAACGGATGAGCCGCTTTGAGCGACAGGCCGATCCGCTGGTTCTCCTGGTCGACCGAGACCACTTTCACCTCGACTTCTTCGCCCTCTCGAACCACGCTGCTGACCTGCATCACGCGATGGTGAGCCAACTCGGAAATGTGGATCAAGCCTTCGATTCCCGGGGCGATCTTGACGAACGCGCCGAACTTGGCGATGCGTGTCACCGTGCCTTTGACCGTGGAATTCACCTGGAACCGCTCTTCGGCGTCCGTCCAAGGATGTGCCAGAAGATCCCGGTAGGAAAGGCTGATTTTGCCGGTGTCCCGGTTGACCTTCTCGACTTTGACGCGGACCCGCTGGCCGGCTTGCAGCACCTCGCTGGGATGGTTGATGTGATCCCAGCTCAATTGGCTGACATGAACCAGACCGTCGACGCCGCCCAGGTCGACAAAGACACCGAAGTCGCGAACGCTGCTGACAACTCCTTCGCGCACTTGGCCGCTGTCAAGCTCTTCCAGCAATTTCCGCCGTTGCTCCTCGCGTTCCCGCTCCAGCAGCGCGCGGTGGCTCAACACCAGATTGCGACGCCGCGGATTGGCTTCGGTCACCACGCAGGGCAGCTTCTTTTCGTGGTACTCCGTCAATTCCTCCACGCGGAACAACTCGATCTGGCTCACGGGAATGAACCCGCGAATGCCACCCACCGTACACTCCAGACCGCCAGTATTCGAGCCGGTGATACGAGCCTCGACCACCGCGCCTTCGACCAGATCCGACCAATCGTGAACGTCGATCGCCCCACCCTGCACGGCAACTTCGTACAATCCGTCGTCGGGATGAAAGCTGCGTATCACGACATCCAATTGAGCGCCCAGTTCCGGAGGCTCGGGAAACTGCCGCAAGGACACAACGGCCTCGTTTCGCCCGTCGAGCGAGCAGAACACGTTGTCGCCGTGGATCTTGACTACGGTCGCTCGGTGCTTCGAATCGACTTCGAGCGTTTCGCCGCTCACCGTCCCGGTCACGCCCAACAGTTCGTCCATCGAAGCACCAGCCATTGCGGAATCGAGGGCCTGTTCCAGTTCCGGAGGCAGCTTGTCTCTTCGCGAAGGGGGCGGAACTTTCGGGCTGGAAATCGCAGGCACCGCGAGACCTTCGTCGCTGGTCTTGTCGGACTCCTTCTCGCGGCGGGGCGACGGTCTGGAATCGCGCGGCTTCTTGCCGTGCCGCGTTTCAGATCGCGGCTGAGCGGTCCGCCGCGAGTCCTCGCCAGCGGGACGCGATCCAACCTGGATCTTCCGCCGTTCCACGGCTCCTGACAGCGGCCCGCCGGACTCCGACGCCGCGGACGTGCCCCCTTCCGTATTCCCCGAATTCGCTTGATCCGTGAGCGTCTGTCCGTCTCCGTCCGGACGGTCTGCGGACGAACTTTCGTCCCGGATGGGTAGAGATTGCATATCGGCTGGCAGTTGGGAGGGATCCATCGTCATCATGCCCCGTTTCCTCGGTCAACGTGCGATCCGCGAGGTTCGCAGAAATCGAAAGTCGGGAGTATATCAAACGGATGCGGGTCCAGGTAGCGCCCCGCCATGAATCGATGGTCCCTTGGACACGGTCGCTGGGTGACTTAAAGTGTTGTAGAGTTCAAGTTCGAGGCCAGGGCAGATTGTAGGGGCAGACGTATCCAATGGCGATTGGCTGTTCCATGTCGCCTTGGATAGCCGGACTTGGATCTTGAATAAATACCATAAATTGAGTGGCACTTATGGCATTCTCTCATCGTTTCGATCCCACAGCTTATTCTTCGAAGTGCCTACGCTTGCTGGACGCCGATCGACTTTGCGAGCTGGGACCGGGGATTCCGCGGGCCGAATTGCGGGCCGATCTACAAGATCTTGCGCTCGATGACTTGATGGGCGGCCAACCGATTGTCGATTGTAGCATGGCCTCGGCATGTCTCGCCGGACTCTGGTTGCTGCACAATTTCTTGGACCAGTCGCATCAGATCAGCCAATCGATCCATACTGCGACCGGCAGTTACTGGCACGGAATCATGCATCGTCGCGAGCCGGATTTCTCCAACGCGAAATACTGGTTCCAGCGGGTGGGCGAACATGCCATTTTTGATCCGCTACACGATGCTGCCAGTGAATTGGCCGAGCAGTTCCCGGAAAGCGAGGCCGCTCGAGTCTTTCGCACCCAAACGAAATGGGATCCGTTTGCCTTCATCGATCTGTGCCAAGCGGCGATGCGTGGTCGAACGGACGATCTGTCGCTTTGTCGAGAAATTGCTCGTGTGGAGTGGGAACTCCTGTTTGATTTCTGCTATCGGAAAGCGACCGGCCAGGAACCGGGGCCGGATATCATGCGAAACGGAGAAGTGGATTGATGTTTCAGTTTCAATGTCCCCAATGCGCGAGCGTGTTGCAGGCCGAGCCGGGACAGGCGGGTCAGCAGAGCCAATGCCCGATCTGCCAGACGCCCTTCATTATCCCCGCGCCGGTAGCTCCACCCCCAGCGTCCACGCCGGGGCCGGGAAGCCATTTTCAGCCGATGGTTGGTTCCGTTGGCCCCTCGGCGACACCTCCGCCGACATGGCCATCGTCCGGTCCACACAGCGGTCCGCAGATCGGTCCACAGATCAATCTCCAGATCGGCCCGCCAGGCAGGCCGGGCTCCATTTCCGGCACTCCGTTGCCGCAACCAACGCCAGCGGTGGAATTGCGGGAGCCTGACATTCTGCACATTCCTTGCCCGCAGTGCAAACAGTTGCTCGAGACGCCGATCGAGATGTTGGATCAGGAGGTGTTGTGCCCCTACTGCCAGACACAGTTTCAACTTCGTCGCCGCGACAGCGTCGAATTTCAACGCCGCCGTCAGCAGGAACTGGAGATGAGGGAACACAAGGCGGGCCGGGCCTGGTTGAACTACGCAATTGTTGCCGCCATCCTGGTCGTTCTGTTCCTGTTTTTCTTGATCTTTGCCTCGGGCGCCTGACGGATACCTTCCAGAACCGGACCTCGCATTCGGTTCCTGAATCCTTTGTCAGCAGGCCGAGGACGGGGTCTTCTGAACGTTGCTATGGTGAAGGAGGACGCTCGCATTGGTCGAGCAGTCCTTGGAACTTGGCTTGCCAAGGCGAACCGTCCAAACCGGGCGGCAGAGCTTGCAGATATCGGATGCGGCGGGCGGCTTCGTCACGCTGGCCGAGTTTGATCAGGGCGGTGGCGATGGCATAGCGAGTTTCGTACCAGGCATCGCTGCCGGGGCGGTGGCGCGGAGCGATCCGCCGCCAGGCTTCCAGTGCCAACTGCCAGTCGTCGCGCGAGTCGCTTTCGAGCAGCAGTTGTGCGTACGTCTGCTGAATCGGGCCGTCGTCGGGGTTCCGCAAGGCGAGTTCCGCAAACGCCGCACGAGCCTGATCGAGGCTGCCGGCCGTCAACAACGCTTCGGCTCGCACTTGCTGAAGTCGGGTCTTCTGGCTGGCCGTCAAGTGCTCGGGACGTTGCGACAGCCGATCGGTCACCGCGACCTGCAGCTTGGCCAGTTCGCGTCGTTCTTCCGGATCGGCGGTGGATGCGGCGTTTGTCGGTAGAGTCTTCGAAGTTCCGGCCATCCGCAAGGCGTCGACGCCGATCAGGACTCGCCAGAGCAGTTCCGGCGATTCCGATCGGAGGGTCGCCACTTGTTGTTGCGCTCGTGTCCGCTTCGCTGGTTGGGCGGCCAAGCTCACGATCCACAGGGGCTCGGCATCCCCACGCCATGCCTCGTCCGGCTCGGGCATGCCGTCCAACGCGGTTCGCAACATTGTCTCGGCCCGCGCGTACCCGTCGGCCGTGAAATCGATCAACAGTCGGGCCGCCTGCTCGGCACAGAACCGATCGGTCGGAGTCCAAGGGCGGTCTGGTTCGCTTCCGCCGGCCGGGGTTTGACTCCAGAATCGTTCGGCGGCCGCGCGGACAACCTCGGCATCAGCCGGTTCGTCTCGACCAGTGTCCTTCAACGCCTGGTTCCAGCAGCGAGCCGCTGCGCGCAACGACGAGTCGTATTCGTCGTGCTGCCGCGTGACGGCCTGGAACGCTTCTGCCGCTGCCCGCCACTGGCCTTGGTTTTCGCGCAACCGCGCCAACCACAACCGCGCTGAGTCGGCAGTAGGCGAAGCCGGCCACTGGCGAAGATGCTCTTCGAGAATCTCAGCGTACTGCGGCAGCGTGTCGGGTTGCGAGCGGGCCGCTTGCGCGACATTCCACGCCGCCAGCAAGTGGACGTCGGGGGCGCGCGGCTGATCCGGCAGATCCAGGGCCAGTCGCCGCAACCGCTGGCTGGCCGGTTGATGCTGTTGTCGAGTGTGTTCGACCAACGCGGCCTTGTACCGCAAAGCGAAACTCTGCTCGGCTTGGCCCGCGGCAAACGCCTCGGCGCCGGCCTCTTCGTAAGCGGCTGCAGCGTCGGCCCATTGCCCTTGTCGGTAGAGACCGTCCGCCGCGCGGCTCAAGATATCGACGTTGCCGCCGGCCCGCGACAGGCCCACGGTGCGGACCAGCAACAAATCGCCGCGGCGCCCCCAGTAGGGACCGTGCGCCTGCTCGATCGACCGCACGACGTCGGCCGCGCGGTTCCGCCACGTTGCGGCCGACGCGTCGTCGCGAGCCACGGCGGATTGCCACTGAGCCAGACATGCCTCCAAGTAGGCAAAGTCCAGGTCAGCGGCCGATTGGCCTGCCGGCGGCCGTCCCGCTTGAAGGACGGCAAGAGCCTGGTCCGGCTGGCGTCGGTCCAGGTTCAGACGCACTCGCTCTGCCCGGGCTCGCCAACGGAACTCGGCGGGAGCTTCACTCTGCTCGATCGACTGCAGCAGTTGTTCCGCGTCCGGCAATCGGCCCAACAGTCGCTGGCACACGGCCAGATCCAGGCGGACCGGCCAGACCAGCGGATCGTTGTCCGTGATCTGTGCCAGCGGCTTTTCCAATTGGTCCACGGCACTGGTCAGCGCGGCCAGCCGGTCCTCGCTTTCGGCGGGATAGCAGAGCGCCCGGTTGCGATAGACTCGCGCCAGTTGAGATTGCACGTTGTGCTGGAGCGAAATCAACTGGTCGGCCGTCAGTTGGTCGGACGCCGGCGGGGCACGATGACGCAAGGGGATTTCGCGGGTGAGTTCGTCGTCCAGTTGCTGCAACAGTCGAGCTGCTTCGCGCAGCGCCATGCGAGCTGCCTCGGCCGCCTCCGCCGACTCGGCCAGTACTTCCGATTCCTGCCGATGCAGTTCGCCGCGGGCCAACACGGTCAACGCGTCCTGGACCCGTACGAGCAGCGCCTGTGGATCGGCGGGGGTTTGACGCAGAAATTCCGCCGCCGTTTCGCGCGCCGAGTCCCAGATGGACGCGCTTTCGGTGGGCGGAACATGGATGGCTCGAGCCGCGTGGCAACGGATGAGTTCGAGAGTCAGGTCGGCTCGCCGACCGGTCGCCAGCGACGGCGTGTTCAATTGCTCGCGGCAGTACGACTCGGCTAGCCGGAACAACCGCCGCTGCCGCAAACCTTCCAGGAAACGCAATTCGTCCCGGTCGCCCTGCGCGCCGGCAGTGTCTGCGGCAAGCAAGCAAGCGACCAAGAGCATCCAACCTGTTTGACGGGCACCCATTCCGACCTTCCTTGCTCCAACGAGGCGAAACTCTGCGCCTACACCGATGTACTCGACCTCCTGGATTGTACCCGACCGCAACGGATTGGTGACTTGCGAAATTCACCACGGGCGCGATCTCCGCGATGTCGGAGGTGCTCCCCAGGTTCCGACCCGGACTTGATAAACTGTTCGCAAATTCCGGGTTCTGGCGGTCTTGTGGGTTGTTCCGACGATATCAATTGAAGTCAATAACGGCTCCGCCGTTTTCCGATGCCCAGACATCAGAGACTGGCACGCTCATCGACAATGATGCCGGTGGAGTCGGAGTCCCAGCCCAACTGTCCCAAGGACAAGGAGATCACGCAGATGAGGAAATGGATTTCATTCGGCGCTGGGCTCACCGTCATGTGCCTGGCCACAATCGCGAACGCCCAGACACCGTCGTCCGATTTGTACTCGTACGCTTCCTACGCGAATCGCGTCGAGACACTGGAACGGGAATTGGCGCAAGTGCATGCCAAGTTGGCCAGCTACGGCACGGAAGGCGGCAACTCTGCAAAGGCGTACGACGACAATTGTTGCGGAGAAAGCAGTTGGTTCGTCGGAGGCGAGGTCGCGGTCTTGAAGCCCTTCGTCGGTTTGCCCGCTTTTCAGGCATTCGATTACGAAGCCACGCCGAGAGTCTGGCTGGGTTACGAACACGGTTCCGGCCTGGGAGCCAGGGCAACCTACTGGCAGTTCGACAACTCCAATCCCGACGGAACAATTGACTTGGACTTCCGTACGCTCGACTTGGATGTCACCCAGCGGGGGCAATTCTGCAATTGGGACATCGTGGTGTTTGGCGGTCTGCGCTACGGTAAGATCGGAGTCACCGAGTTCGTCCCACAAGAAGAACGCGAATTCGGCTTTGTTTTCGAGGGACTGGGGCCGACGCTGGGTGCCGAAGTGCGACGGCCCGTCGGCAATCGAGGCTGGGCCCTGGTCGGAAACGTGCGGGGTTCGATCCTGTTCGACGACCGTCTGAGCATCCGCGAAGAAGGGGAAGGCCCCGCGCCGATCAACGACGTCTCGGCCACCGTATGGCAGACTCAGTTGGGCGTCGAGTGGAGTCGATGCATCTTCGGATCGAGCCATCTGGTCGTGCGGGCTCTTTACGAAGCTCAAGCGTGGAACATGGGAGTGGATTTCTTCGAAGACGCCAACGTCAACTTTGGTGGTCCCACCTTTACGGTTGGAATCGTGCGGTAATGCCGCTTGTTCCACGGTCGAATTGCTGACAATTGGGACGGATCGGGGATTCAGCGAGTCTCCGATCCGTTTCTGTTCTTGGTCGGACAGCCAGGAAATAGTTCGACCGGACCATTGCGAATAACCGAAAACATTTGCTAAACGGCTGTCTTCCACGTAGACTTGTGGACGTGCCCCAACTTGACACCCCAGATTGCCCAACTTATTATCATTAGGTGGCGTGTTGGAACTCCTTTCGTAAGAAGCAATTAGCGACATGAACAACCCGCTCGTCTTCCAAGCGATCGGCGTCCTGCTGGTCTTGTTCTACATCTTCCTGCTGGTGATGTGTTGGAAGACATGGCGAGTAGCACACATCCTTTTCGCGTTTTTCACGTTTGCCGCGGCTGCGACGTTCCTGATTTTTGCCTCGTTTGTACTCAAGACCCACGCCGTCTGGCGCAAGCACTTTGAACAGCACGTGGTTGCGGTGGCCAAGCTGGAAGCCGAAAACCAGAAGTATTTGCACGGCGATCTGGAAGATGTCCAGCAGAAGGAAGATTCCATCCGCAGTCTGCGAGCGAGTTTGGCGACCGCGGAGGTCGACCGCGGGCGCATCTGGCGCGAATGCCGGCCGGTGCAGCAGCTTGGACCCGGCGCCTACCGGATCAACACGGTCCCGCTCAGCAAGCCCGAAACCGAAGCGCCGCAACCCAACGGAATCGCCCCGAAGAGCGTTTTGTACGCTTTTACCGAACAAGAGACGCCGGAGGGTTACCGGGTTCCGGCCGTATATCTGGGAGAGTTCACGGTCTCCGACGCTACGGCCACCGAGGTATCGCTGGCTGCCCAGTTGCCGATGGGACCGGATCAGGTCCAAGCGGCTGCTCAGGGCAACACGAGCTGGGCTCTCTACGAGATCCTGCCGCTGGACAGCCATGAAGCGTTTGCCGAGCATGACGAGACGGAACGTCGCATGTTGGGGATGGACAAGGAACAGCTTCGCGAGTACCTGCCCAATCGTCATGGATTGCCCGAAGCCGAGTACCAGGCGCTGCTTGAACGGTTCCAGCGCTACAATCGCGAGGCTACCGACCAAGATCCGCCCGACAATCTCTGGGTGCTGGTGGAATTCGAGAAAGCGCACGAGATTCAGGTCGACAGCGAATTGAACCAATCGTTGTTGGACGCGGGAGGCCGCTTTTTCGATTCCAGCGGACGCGCCTTGGAGAGGCGTTTGCAACGCGGCGAAGAGGGGACCGTGAAGTTCCGGCAGGGCGATACCGCGGTTTTCGACAAAGACACGGCCGACAAATTGGTCAGCGACGGCGTGGTGAAACAGATCAAGGTCTTGTACCGCCGCAGCCTGCACGACTTTGCGTTCTTCTTTCGCGACGCCCTCTATCGCCACATGAGTTTGGATCAGGAGATCCAGCGGGCACAGCGCGATGCGGCTATCATGACGGAGATGAAAGCCAAGGCAGAAGCGGAATTGGCGCAGCGGCAGCAAGAGAAGGCCAAGGTCGAACAGGATCTTGCCGGATTCCAACGCGAGTTGAACGAAGTAACCGCGTACCATGAGGCATTGCAGGTCCGTTGGAGCCAGACAACTCAGCGGTTGAGCGAGTTGTTCCGTGCCAATGTCCAGATGATGGATGAATTGACTCGAACGCAATTCGAGATGGCTCGGCAGATCAATCAGCGGGTTCAGCAAGCCAGCGCTGCGGAAGACGCTTCCGCGCAACCCTGATCGCCCGCAGCACATCCCCGTAGCACATCCCCGTAGCACAGGCTGCCAGCCTGTGGCAGCAGCGATCGCCTTTTCAGCCCCAGTGGCGAATCTTGATACTTCCGTTTGTCCTCGCCATCGGAATGCCCAGGCTGGCATCCTGGGCTACGATGGGCGGCTGCGGCACCGTCTCACCGACTCGTCGTCCCCAGTCGCTTGTTGCGCTGGGCTTCGTACAGGTTCGGCGGAACCAGCCGTTCGGGCGCAATCGCTTCGAGCCAACGTCCTTCGGTGTTGGTGGTCGACGCCTCCTTGGACACGACGCCGACGATGTTGATCAGGTCGGGGGCCCAACCGGCGGGAAACCGCACAGGTCGTTTGGTGCGGATGTTCCACCAGGTGGTCCATGCGCCGCAGTGGCGGCCCAGTTTCGCGCCCCCGCCAGACATGAAGATGTTTGTTCCCACGCCGGCATTGATGTTGGTGAACAGATTCGCGTGGTTCGCGTACTTGTGGTGGTCGAACGTCAAATCCTCGCCGCGTCCGTCCATCACGACATTGCCTGCCGAGCCGCGGCTCATCGTGATGTCGTGGATGAATTTGGTGCGGAAATCGAAATCGCTCAGCAGCAGATCGGTGCCGTTGAGCGTGATGCCGTGATGCCCCGTGGCGTTGCGTGCTGGATCGCGCCGCCGGTCGGAAATCCAGGTCACGCCGGTGATCGTATTGTTGCTGCCGCCGATGAACATACCGCTGTCGGCCTGGCGAATTTCGACATCGCGGACCCAACTGTTCCGGACGCTGCTGAACGCAATGGCGTTGTAGCCCAGTTCTGTGAAGTGGCCCATGTACGGCTCGACGGGAAACTCGAACGACAACCGCTCGATCCCGATCTCCTCGGCGGAACTGCGCGCCGGATGCAGCGTCGGCTGCCATGCCGGCCGCACGTCCGTCCGCAACGGGCGGTCCAGGACGACCGTCTTCGTCTCGCGGTCGATCCGAGCGACTCGGGCGGACCAACTCTGCCGCACTCGCCGCAGCAGGCTGAAATCGCTGGGGTCGCCACCGTACTGATGTGCCGTCAACGTCCCGTCGGCGTCGTCCTGCTGCTCCAGGCGGACGTCGGCGCCGACCTGGAAACGATCGGGCCGGTCCACGGTCAGTACCTTCTCGCCTCGTCGTGCCGCGGACGTCACTTTCGCCAGCAAAGTGCGGTCCTCGTCGCCGCGAGCCCAGACGATGCCTCCGGACCACGAGTAGTTCGACGTCGGTTGTCCGCTGGTGGTCGCTCCCATGTTCGAGCGGATTTTCTCCAGGGGCCTCGGTACGTACAGCGTTGTCTGCTGCGGTCCGGCTCCCTGCAGCACCGTGCCGGAAGCGGTGATCTCGATGATGTCGGTCAACACGTAGCGGCCGGCCGGAACGGCGATTACTTTGCCCCCCGCTTCCTTGACAGCGCGCTGAAAGGCGGCGGTGTCGTCGGTCTTGCCGTCGCCGATGGCGCCGAAATCCTTGACGCTCACCTCCGAGTGGCGCTCGGGCAGCGGACGCTCGCCGCGGCGATATCCGGCGTACGAGTAGTCCGTCAATCGCCCGGCCGGTTCCCACCGCTCGCCTGCGCGGCCCCACAGCAGCGATGTCTCGCCGCCTGCTTCCGCGGCCCGGAGAGCAACCAGGTGCGGCGTGGTCAATACGCATTTGATCGTCGAGAAGCAAACAGCGAGCAGCACCAGCGAGCGATTCATGGGACTCTCCTTGGTTTCGTGGCCAAGGTAGCCTGATCTGCCGCCAGTGTCAACCGAACGTGAAGGGACGCCGAGACACGTCCCTCGTTCCGAGATCAGTCTTGTTGCTCCCACCAGCGAGCGGCGTAGTGGCCGGTGTCGGCGCCCGCGGGTTGCAGGGCGTAACGGTCGTCGTCGGCCAGTCGCAGCTCTTGCAGGTCGTCCCACAGTGGGCGCGCCGCTTCGTCCGGATCGCCGAAATCCTCGTCTTGATCGCCGGGGTCTTCGTCCTGGTCGTCCATCGACGTGTCGTGGAACTCACTTTCCTCGTCCTCGAACTCTTCCACTTCGAGTTCTTCCTCGGGTTCCTCAGCAACTTCCTCGACTTGGTCTGGTTCCTCTTCCTCTTCGAGTTCCTCGGGCTCGCTGGCCGCTTCGGGTTCGGGGGCTTGCTCCGCGACGACTTCGGGTTCCTGCATCTTCGGTTCGGCGACTTCCGCGACGTCTTCGACTTCCTCGATCTCTTCTTGGGCTTCATCCTCGACCACTTGCCGTTCGAGCAATTCGTCTTCGTCGGCCCAATCGGATTGGTCCATGCCGTTGCGCACCGGCAGCAGGCGGACTTCGACGCCCGCCGCCTGGAAGATGCGGAGGATGTGATGGTGGCACGTGAACAACATCATCTGGTGACCGCTGCTGGCAAAATCGCGGAGCACTTCGGCGGCCATTTTGGCTCGCTTCACGTCCAGATTGACCAGCACATCGTCCAGGACCAGCGGCAGCAAGGCGCCGCGCCGGGCGTAGGCAGCGGCCAGCGCCAGACGCAGGCTGAGGAACACGGCTTCGCGCGTGCCTTGGCTGAGCACGTCCAGCGGCAGCGATTCGCCGTTGGCGGTGTCGACTCGCAGGATGTCTTCGCTCAGCGGCGTCCAGACGCGTTGGTAGCGGCCTTCGGTCAGACGCACCAGGTAGGTGCTGGCTTCGGCCAGCGTCTCGGGTTGCCGTTCCGTCTCGTAGATCTGCCGGATAGCCTCGAGCATCAGGCTGGTAACGGCCAGCACGCGCCAGCGTTGGACGTCGCGGCGGATGCGTTCCTCGACGGTCCCGAGCTTGAGTTTGGCGTCGCCCAAGCGGCGGTCCTCGGACAGCGACTTCATCTCCTGCACCATCTGGCCACGGTGTTCGTGCAGTTGGGTCAGCTTCGACTGGGCGTCCTGCAACCGAGCCAGCAAACGCTCCCAGTAGGATTCCAAGCGGTCGTCGCCGTGCGTCTGCAACACCTCGCCCACCGCGGCCTCGGTGCATTGACTGCCGATCGACAGCTTGATCCGTTGGTTCAAGTCGTTGCGCAGGTTGGTCAGTTCCTGGATGCGGGCCTGACGCTGGGCCAGCTTGCGCAGTTGGTCGTCGTCGCTGACATGGGCCTGCTGCAGCAGGGTCCTTCGCTGGAGCAACAGTTTCCGGAGTTTTCCCGCGGCGTCCCGGAAGCGGCGTTTCAAGTCGCGGTGTTCCTGCCGGATCTCCCGGCGGCGCGCGATCCATTGCCGCTGCTCGGTCATTGCCGCGGCGACCTGGCGCAGTTGCGTGCGTGGGTCGGAACTGGCAGCCGTGATGTGAACGTCCTTCATCAATTCTTCGACGCGTTTGGTGATCGTCGTCAGCTCGGTTTCGCGTTCCTGCAGTTCCTGGCGGCGCATCTGCAGCCGGCGACCGAGTTGCACGGTCTGGTCGTTGCCTTCCGACAACTGCTGGATGTGTTCGGGCCGGAAGGACTCGGGCAGGTTGACCGAGCGCAAAGCGGCGCGCCATTGCTGCTGGGCTTCGCGGAGATCTTCCGCGGCGCGACTGGCCTTCTCCTTGGTCGTTTCGGAGCCGTTGAGCGCGGCCTGCCGCTTGGCGTCCAGCGGCGTGAGTTCTTCGAGTCGCTTGACGTACTGTTCGGCTGCTTTGACGCGCGCATCCAGCGGTCCGCCGCCCGAGGGCAGTTGCTGGTCGAGTTGCTCGCGCTCTTCGGCCAGCGTCCGCAGTTGACGCTTGACTTTGTCGATCTGCCGCACACAGGCATCCAGATCGCTCCCCAGCGACTTCTCCAGCAGCAGTTTGGTCACCACGGCCAGAGCCCAGCACGCGAAACCCAGGATCGTCACGGTCCAACCCAGTTTCGCCACCCAATCCCACAGGAACGAGGCGAGGATCATGGCCACACCGACGACGAAGGGCACGCCGCACCAGATCAGCGTCTGGACGGGGAGCACTTGTTCTTCGAGCAATTGGCGACGGTCCTGTTCCAATTCCTTGCGATGACGATCGAGTTTCTCGATCCGTTCCTCCAGTTGAACCAGCCGCCGGAATCTGCCGACGCGGTGACCGGCTTCGTCCAAGGCCCGCTCCAGTTCCGTCTCGCCGGTTTCCGCCAATTCCGCCTGAAGCTGCTTGCCGATCTCCTCGGCCTCGCGCCGCACCGCGTCGCGTTCCGCCTGAGCGTCCTGGATACGCTGCTGCGCGTCCTGGACGGCGCGGGCGGGCGAACGGAGTGCGGTCAGGGTGCGGTGCGACAGCTCCGGAGTGATCTCAGGGATCTCGCCGGGACCAAGTCCCAGCCGCTCCCATTGGGTGCGGAGCGTCTGCTGGAGTTCGTCGATCTCGTCGTGCAATTGCTTGACTTGCGTCTCCAGGGAACCGATCCACGGGGCATGCTCGCAGAGGGCTTCGATCCGGCCCGCATGGGTCCACAATTGCCGGTTGATCGGTTGGGCGTTGGCCTCTTCGACGATCACCCGGCGGCGCCGCTTGATCTGTTCGATCGCCTCGCGGTGTTCGGCGATCTCCTTCTGCATCGCATCGATGCGTTCGACCGCCCGCTCGGGAAGCTGGACGGGACGCCCCAGTTTTTCGAGTTTCTGCGAGGCGTCGATGCGCTGTTTCCAATCGGCACGCACTTGGATCGCCACTTCGACCGCCCGCGATTCGCGTTCCATCCGGTCGATATTTTCGTCCAGGCGTTGGAGTTCCTCTTGCAGGGCGGACCGTTGGGCGGCCAGTTGCGTCCAACGCTGGCCGCTGACCGCCAGTTCCTTGATCTCCGCGCGCAGCGCGTCGCGCTGTTCGATCAATTCGATCAATTCGGACCGGCTGCCGTCGGCGGCCAGGATCTGGTTGCGGGCCGCTTCTAATTGCCGCATGACATCGATCAGCGAAACGCGGTCCAGGCCGCTGGTCAGCTTGTAAAGGTGAGCAGCCGCCTCGGTGTCGTCCAGCGTGCCCAGTTCCTGAAGCTCGCGGAGCCCGACGGCAAACACGTTGTTGAAGATCGGTTCGTCGATCCCCGACAGCAGCGATCCCAACACGTGCTGGCCTTGACGCGATCCCTGCGGCGACAGCACCTCGACGCGTCCCAAATCGTCGCCGTTCAAGCTGCCGGGCGTCCGCCGGATGGTGAATCGCCCGCCGGCGCCGACCACGTCCAGGGCGCCACCGCCCCGGCCACCCGCGACCGGCGGCAGATAGCGGCTGCGGCGCTCGGCCGAATAGCCGTACAGCACGCTGCGGACGAACTCCATCAGCGTCGTTTTTCCCGCTTCGTTGGGACCGTAGAAGACCGTCAGCCCTTCGGATACGTGATCCAGCTTGAGGTCGCTCCAGGCGCCGAAGCCTTCGATTTCCACATCGGTGATTCTCACCTTCCCGTCTCCGCCGTGAAAGGCAACGTCGGTCGTGCTGACTTAGAGGACATCTTCGCCCCGCAACAGGTCAGCTCCCAAAGCGGCCGCTTCTTCGAGCAGGCCCAGACGCGAAACGTCTTCGCCCGTGTCGAACACAGCGGCCAACGCACGATTCTTGCCGCGCTCGGGCAAGTAGCCGGTGAAATCCAGCGGCATCCGCTCGTTCTGCCGATGCTGGCGGACGGCGCGCAGGAAATCGCCCAGGATCGTATCTTCCTCGTAACTCTCCGCCGGCACGACGGCCGACGACTTGACCTTCAACTCCGTCGTCCAGACCACTGGCTGGGCGCGGCCGAATTCGGTCCGCAGCCAATCGACCAGCTCGCGGTCCAGGCCGCCTCGCAATTGGCCCGCCAACGCTCCCTCTGTCTCGATCTGCCAGGCCATCAGAATGCTGCAGCCGTTCGCCTCGGCCGCGATCCGCTGCATCCTGCCGCGCAGATGGCGTTGCAGGTCGTTGCGGTGTGTGCTCTCGGGCATGGCGATCGATTCGCTGCACCACCGCAGACAGTCGGTGGGGATGAACTTCGTCTGAGCCGTTCGGCCCCGGTCGACGCGGCCCAGCGTACAGCCATGCAGGCCGGGTTCATCGATCGAGCGGCCTTGCGGGCTGCCCGGGTAACAGGCCGTCTGAGGCGACTGGAACAGCGTCTTGGCCTGATGCAACCCGCCCAGCGCCCAATAGTCGATCTGTTTGTAGCCGGCCAGCGAACTGGCCTCCGTGCGGCCATAAGCCAACGCCACTGTGAACCGGTCGGTCGGCTCGATGCGGAACAAGCCGGCATCGACCGCGCCGTCGCCCCCCGAGCTGACGCCGATGATCGTCGCCACCGGGTGATCGTTGCGCCGGAACAGGCACTGCTTCAACTGGCCCCGCGGAAACAGTTGCACGTTGTCGGGCAGAACTAATTCCTCGGGCCAGCGGTCGGGACCGTCCAATTGGCCCCCGATCCAGTACACGGCGATCCGTTGCTCGCGGAGTAATTCGAATTGCTCCAACAAAAATGCCAGCGCGCGGGCTCCGGACGTTTGAGGATCGACCAGATCGCCCGAGAGCAGCACAAAGTCGACATCCTCCAAGATGGCCGTTTCGAACACGCGCGCCGCCGCCTGCATCGGAGCATCCGCCAAGATCTGGCGCAGATGGTCCGGAATCTCCGTCAGTCCATAAGGCGGTTGTTCCAAATGAAAATCGGAAGCGTGAACAAAGGCGACTGACTCTCCCGACATCGAGCACCTCCGTGCGCTCTGGGCCGAAACGCGTGCGGCATACCGGGAACATCCCCGAACCAATGGCGATAGAATGTCCCACGTTGAAAGGCGTAGTCTAACCGAGTGAAAGCGTTGATGCTACGTCGATTTTGCCCACCGCCGCCTGCGGCACACCCCGGTGAATGCGACGCTAGCTCGAACCCGCCGCTCGCCATCGTGGTGAACGATCTGGAAGGGCAAGCGACCAAAGCCGAGCGGGCGGCGGCTGCCAAGACGGTATCCCGTCAACCGTGCCGCTGCGAGCGAGAACCGCTCCATTCCATAAACCCCGGAATTGGCACGATTCACGGTTTGAGGCCGGAACGAACATCAGAATGCCAAGGAGTTCGGGTTGCTGCCGCGACTGCCGCCTTAACAACGGCAGGCAATTCACTAGAATCATCGGGTTTGCGAATCCGTCCGGGCAGGTGTGGCTGGGTAGAGAGAGGAATGGTATCGAGCAGACACCGTAGAAATACGGGGTAGGTTGGTCGCTCGCGAGCGATTGGGCCTCGACGTTCCTGGCTTTCACGCCCGTCCGCTGTCTACTTTTTCCAAAAGGGGTGGACCAGTTCAATGAGCCAGACGACCAGAAAAATCGACCCGTTCGGGGCTCGGGATACGTTCGATACCGGCAACGGCCAAGCTGGCATTTACCGCTTGGCTAGGTTGGAAGAGGCCGGATTGGGGGAGATCTCGCGGCTGCCGTTTTCGATCCGCGTGCTCCTCGAAGCCGTGCTCCGCAACTGCGACGGCTACGAGGTGACCGAAGACGACGTCCGCAACTTGGCCGCGTGGGACGCCCAGTCGCCGGCGAAGTTGGAGATCCCGTTCAAGCCGGCGCGAGTGGTCTTGCAGGACTTCACCGGCGTTCCTGCCGTCGTCGATTTGGCGGCCATGCGGTCGGCGATGAAACGACTTGGCGGTGATCCGAAGAAGATCAATCCGCTGATTCCCGTCGATTTGGTGATCGACCATTCGGTTCAGGTGGACCGGTTCGGCACGGCGGACTCGTTGCAAGCGAACGTCGATTTGGAGTTCGAGCGGAACCGCGAGCGGTACGAGTTCCTCCGCTGGGGCCAGAAGGCGTTCGAGAATTTCCGCGCGGTGCCGCCGAACGTCGGGATCGTCCACCAAGTGAATCTCGAATTCCTGGCCAAGGGCGTCTTCCTGCGCCACGACGCGCTCGGGCCGGTCGCCTTGCTTGACACGCTGGTGGGCACGGACAGCCACACGACGATGATCAATGGACTGGGCGTGGTCGGTTGGGGAGTCGGCGGCATCGAGGCCGAGGCGGTGATGCTGGGTCAGCCGCTGTACATGCTGATGCCGGAAGTGGTGGGTTTCGAGCTGACGGGCGAATTGGCGACGGGAGCCACCGCGACCGACTTGGTTCTGACGGTCACCGAAATCCTGCGCCGCGAGGGGGTGGTGAACAAGTTCGTCGAGTTCTTCGGGACGGGCGTTTCGAGGATGACGCTGGCCGACCGGGCGACGATCGCCAACATGGCGCCGGAATACGGCGCGACGATGGGGTTCTTTCCGATCGACGACGAGACGCTGGTTTATTTGCGCGGCACCGGCCGGTCGCCCGACGAGGTTGCGCTGGTCGAGCGGTACACCAAAGCGCAGGGCCTGTTCCGCACCGACGACGCCCCGCCGCCGAAGTACACCAAGACGCTGTCGCTGGACCTGGGCGCGATCGAGCCATCGCTGGCCGGGCCCAAGCGGCCTCAGGACCGCGTGACGCTGGCCGCTATGCAGGAGAATTTCCGGCGCGCCCTGCGAATGCCGGTCAACCAGCGTGGCTTCGCGCTGGACGAAACGGCCTGCCAGCGCACGGCCGTCGTGCAAACCAACGGCCAAAGCACCGAGATCGGGCACGGGGCCGTGGTGATCGCGGCGATCACCAGTTGCACGAACACCAGCAACCCGTCGGTCATGCTTGCGGCGGGACTTCTGGCTCGAAAGGCGGTCGAGCGTGGTCTGCGGGTTCCGCCGCACGTTAAGACCAGCCTGGCGCCCGGGTCGCGAGTGGTCACTGACTATTTGGACAAGGCCGGTTTGACGGCCGAGCTGGAGCAGTTGGGCTTCCACACGGTCGGTTACGGCTGTACGACGTGCATCGGCAACAGCGGTCCGTTGCCCGAGCCCGTGGCTCAAGCCGTGCAGCAGGGCGATTTGATCGCCGCGGCGGTGTTGAGCGGCAACCGGAATTTCGAAGGCCGGGTCAACCCGCTGGTCAAAGCGAACTACCTGGCCAGCCCGCCGCTGGTCGTCGCCTATGCCCTGGCCGGCACGACGGACGTGGATTTGACCAGTCAGCCGCTGGGCCGGGACCGCGACGGCCGCGACGTCTATCTGGCCGACATCTGGCCGACCCGCGAGGAGATCCAGCAGACGATCCGCGAGTCGATCGACGCGGAGATGTACCGGTCGCGGTACGCCAGCGCCTTCGAATCGAATGAAACGTGGAACCAGATCCCCGTGGCCGGAGGCGATTTGTACGACTGGAACCCGGCCAGCACGTACATCCAGGAGCCGCCGTTCCTGCTGGACGTTGCGGCCGAACTGGCGACCGTTCAACCGATCCGCGGCGCTCGGTGCTTGGCCGTGCTGGGCGATTCCGTAACCACCGACCACATCTCACCGGCGGGGTCGATCGCCAAGGACAGTCCGGCGGGCCGGTACTTGATCGGGCTGGGCGTCGAGCCGCGCGATTTCAACAGTTACGGCTCCCGGCGCGGCAACGACCGCGTGATGGTGCGCGGCACCTTGGCCAACATCCGCATCCGCAACCATTTGGCGGCGGGCACCGAAGGCGGTGTTACCCGCCATCTGCCCGACGGGGAAGTGATGCCGATCTACGACGCCGCGATGAAGTACCGCGACGAGGGCGTGCCGTTGATCGTGCTGGCCGGCGCCGAGTACGGCACGGGCAGCAGCCGCGACTGGGCGGCCAAGGGAACCTACCTGCTGGGCGTCCGCGCCGTGATCGCCGCGAGCTACGAGCGGATTCACCGCAGCAATCTGGTCGGCATGGGCATCCTGCCGCTGCAATTCCCGGAGGGCGGAACGTGGCAGTCGCTGGGCCTGACCGGCGAAGAAGAATACGAGATCGAGGACTTGGGCGACGGGCTTCAGCCGCGCAGCACGGTCCTGGTCCGCGCCCGGTCCGCCGACGGCCGTGTCACGCAATTCACCACGCAGGCCCGCATCGATACGCCCGTCGAACTGGAGTACTACCGCAACGGCGGCATCCTGCAGACGGTGTTGCGCAAGCTGCTGGTTTCGTAAGAGACCCTGGCGTTGGAGTTCACGCTTCAGCGCGTCTCCCTTTATTGACTTCCCGTGCTGCCTTGCCGTCGCGTTTTGCGGCAAGGGGGACGAAAGCACACAGACACGCTGAAGCGTGAACTCCAACAGAACAACTTCCGACCCCATCGGCCTTTCCCCCGAGGACTTGCCTGTGATCGAACAAGTGACTTCGCCTTGGACCATTGCCGAAGCGATGGATCTGTACGACTTGCCGCGCTGGGGCAATGGGTACTTCTCCATCAGTCCGCAGGGCCATCTGTGCGTTCACCCGGAAAAAGACCCGCAGCGCAAGATCGACTTGAAGACGCTGGTCGACCAATTGCAGATGCGCGGGCTCGAACTGCCGATCCTGTTGCGTTTCAACGGCATTCTGAAAGACCGCTTGCGGGAACTGCACGATGTGTTCAAGCAGGCGATCGAACAGCACGACTACAAGGGCAGCTACGGCTGCGTCTACCCGATCAAGGTGAATCAGCAGCGGCAGGTCGTCGAGGAGATCGTCGGTCACGGCCGGAACTACGGGTTCGGACTCGAAGCCGGCAGCAAGCCCGAGTTGCTGGCGGTTGTGGCGATGACGGAACCGGGGATGCCGATCATCTGCAACGGCTTCAAGGACGCCGAGTTCATCGAGATGGCCATGCTGGCACAGCGGATCGGCCGGCACGTGATCCCGGTGGTCGAGAAATTTACGGAGCTGGACTTGATTCTGAAGTACGCCGAACGCGTAGGCGTGCGGCCGCAGATCGGGATGCGGATCAAGTTGGCCGCGCGCGGCTCGGGCCGCTGGCAATCGTCCGGCGGCTACCGTTCGAAATTCGGTCTGACCGTCGGGGAGATCCTCGAAGCGCTGGACGTGTTGCGGGCGCGCGGCATGAGCGACTGTTTCAAGCTGCTGCATTTCCATCTGGGCAGCCAGATCACCAACATCCGCCACATCAAAGCGGCGATCAACGAGGCCGCGCGGGTGTATGTCGACTTGGCGCGCCGCGGGACCGGCCTGGAGTACCTGGACATCGGCGGCGGGTTGGGGGTCGACTACGACGGCTCGCAGACGAACTTCGAATCCAGCATGAACTACAGCTTGCAGGAATACGCGAACGACGTCGTCTACCACATCCAGACCGTCTGCGACGATGCCAACGTTCCGCATCCGAACATCATTTCGGAGAGCGGCCGCGCGGTGGCGGCCTACCACAGCGTGCTGGTCTTCGGCGTGCTGGGGGTCTCCGAACAAGGGTTCCGCAACGAGTTGCCCAAGCAATTGGACGACGACGTCGAGCAGCCGCTGCACGATCTGCTGATGACCTACCACGACCTGACTCTGCGGAACGTGCTGGAAAGCTTCCACGACGCGACGCAGTCGCTGGATACGGCGATGAGCCTGTTCAGCACGGGCTACCTGCCGCTGGAACACCGCTACCTGGCCGAGAAGATCTTCTTCGGCATCTGCCACCGCATCCAGCGGATGGTCGAGCAATTGGAGTACGTGCCCGAGGAACTCGAAGGTCTGGACGCGATGCTCTCGGATACCTACTTCTGCAATTTTTCGCTGTTCCAATCGATGCCCGATAGCTGGGCGATCAACCAGTTGTTTCCCATCATGCCCGTCCACCGCCTGAACGAACGGCCCACCCGCCGCGCGGTGCTGGGCGACGTCACCTGCGACTCGGACGGCAAGATCGACAAGTTCATCGACCGCCGCGACGTCAAGCGTTCGCTGGCTGTCCATCGCTTCGACGGATCGCCCTACCTGCTGTCCGTCTGCCTGCTAGGCGCCTACCAGGAAATCCTGGGCGATTTGCACAACCTGTTCGGCGACACCAACGCGGTGCATGTCGATTTGACGGACGAAGGCGAGATCGTACTGGCCTCGATCATCCGCGGCGACACGGTCAGCGAGGTGCTGGAGTACGTGCAGTACAAGGACCGCGACCTGTTGAACCAGTTGCAAAACGCTGTCGAAGTCGCCGTGCGCCGCGGCCTGATCGACCATCAACAAGCCGGCCGCTTCGTCCGCGTCTACGAAGAGGGCCTCCGCGGTTACACCTACCTGGAAGAATCTCCCGAAGAGAGCTGAGACGAACACGGGCCGACACCGGGACGTCTCGCGGAACGGAATGGAACGCCTGCAGGCTATTCGAAGCGAAGCAGCAGGTCGCCGGTTTCCACTTGGCTGCCGGGTTTGATCAGGACGTCTTGAACCTTGCCGTCGCGCTGGGCGACGATGGTCGTCTGCATCTTCATGGCCTCCAGCATCAGCAGTTTCTGCCCCTTGGCGATTTGGTCCCCGGGGCGGACCGCCACGCTGGCCACCATGCCCGGCATGCTGGCGCCTACCTGCCGGTCGTCGCCCGGATCGGCCTTCTTGCTTCGCGTGCCTTTCTCGACCAGCGATTGATCGACCACGGTGACGTGCCGCGGTTGACCGTTGAGTTCGAAGAACACGGTCCGCGTGCCGTCGTCATGCGGATCGCTGGACGTCAGGAACTTGACGTACAGCATCTTGCCGACCTCCAGTTCCACGGCGATCTCTTCGTTCTGCTCCAAACCGAAGAAGAACGCAGGCGTGGGCAGGCTGCTGGTGTCGGTGTACTTCTGTTGGTGCTGAGCAAAGTCCTCGAAAACCGCGGGGTACAGCAGATGCGATAACACCTCCTGCCGCGTCGGCTCGCGGCCCAGCAACGACGTCAGCTTGGCCGTCGCCGCATCGAAGTCCGCCGGCGGCAGTTGGTCGCCGGCTCGGCCCTCCAGCGGCTTCTCGCCGCGCAGTATCCGGTCTCGCACCAGCGACGGGAAGCCACCCACCGTCTGACCCATGCGACCGTTGACCAAGTCGATGACCGACTGGGGAAATGCGATGTCGCGCGATTCATCCAGCACGTCGTCGCATGTCAGATCCTTGGTGACCAGGAACAAGGCCATGTCGCCGACGGCCTTCGAAGTCGGCGTGACCTTGACGATATCGCC
The DNA here is from genome assembly GCA_023382975.1 of Pirellulaceae bacterium. Lineage (GTDB taxonomy): Bacteria > Planctomycetota > Planctomycetia > Pirellulales > Pirellulaceae > SKKK01. The sequence continues at coordinate 17,437 of JAHDXO010000004.1, read as the reverse complement.
CAGCAACTGATTCACGTCGGCATAGACGCGGCAGACTTCTTCCCAACGGTCGGCCAGGCCCAGCGCGCGCGTCTGTTCGAACAGGTTGGTGTACTGGCCGCCGGGCATTTCGTGGCGGTACAGGTCGGCGCCGGCCGCCAGCGTCGGGCTCTCGAACGGCGTGTAAAACTCGCGAACCGCCCGCCAGTAGACGGCCAGCGAGTCGATCGCGTCGGCGCAAAGTCCCGTGTCGCGGTCGGTGAAGCGGAGGGCTTCGACCAGCGTGTTCAGATTGGGCTGCGAGGTGCCGCCGGACAGCGGAGCCATCGCGGTGTCCGCGATGTGGGCGCCGGCCTCCGACGCTTTCAGGATCGCGCCGGCCTGGACACCGGCCGTGTCGTGCGTGTGGAAATGGATCGGGATGCCGATCTCCTGCCGGAGCGTTTCGACCAGCAGTTTGGCCGCGTAGGGCTTGCACAAGCCGGCCATATCCTTGATGGCCAGGATGTGGGCGCCCATCTTTTCGAGTTGCTTGGCCAGGTCCACGTAGTATTTCAGGTCGTACTTCGTTCGAGCCGGATCGAGGATATCGCCCGTGTAGCAGATCGCCGCCTCGCAGATCGCGCCGCTCCTGAGCACCGCGTCCATGGCCACCCGCATGTTGGGCATCCAGTTCAACGCGTCGAAGATGCGGAACACGTCGATGCCCGCCGCGGCCGCTTCGTCGACGAACGCTTCGACGATGTTGTCGGGATAGTTGGTGTAGCCGACCGCGTTCGACGAGCGCAGCAGCATCTGGAACAGCGTGTGCGGCATCCGGGTGCGGAGTTCCGCCAGACGCTGCCACGGGCACTCGCTCAGAAACCGCATCGACGTGTCGAAGGTGGCCCCACCCCACATCTCGATCGAAAACAAGTCGGGCAGCAACCGGGCGTAGGCGTCGGCGATGTTGACCAGATCTCGGGTCCGCAGCCGGGTGGCTAGCAGCGACTGGTGCGCATCGCGGAATGTCGTATCGGTTATCAACAGCCGCTTCTGTTCCAAGATCCAGCGGCTGAACGCCTCAGCGCCCAGTTCCTTCAGTTTCTGCCGCAAGCCGCCGGGGATCGGCGCCTTGGGATCGACCTGCGGCACGGGCGCCGGCAGGCGGCGTTTGCTGACAGGCCGACCCTTGACGTGGGGATTGCCGTTGATCGTCGTTTCCGCCAGGTAGGTCAGCACCTTGGTGGCCCGGTCCCGCTGCTCCGGAAACGCGAACAGCCCGGGGGTTTCGTCGATGAACCGGGTCGTACACTGGCCCGCCTGAAATTCCGGATGCAGCATCAGCTTGATCAGGAACGGGATGTTGGTCTTCACGCCGCGGACGCGGAACTCGCGCAGACAGCGCTCCATCCGCATCGTGGCATCCTTGAAACGCCGAGCCCAGGCGGTCACTTTGACCAGCAGGGAATCGTAATAGGGAAACACCACGGCGCCGGAGAACGCGGTTCCGGCATCCAGCCGGATGCCCATCCCCGAGGCGGACCGGTAATGCGCGATGCGGCCGTAGTCGGGCCGGAAGCCGTTGGCCGCGTCTTCGGTGGTCACGCGGCACTGGACCGCGAAACCGTGGGTGCGGATCTCGGCCTGCGACGTGAGTCCGATCTCGGGACCGGTCAGCGCGGCGCCTTGGGCGATCAGGATCTGCGTCTTGACGATGTCGATGCCGGTCACTTGTTCGGTGACGGTGTGCTCAACCTGGATCCGCGGATTGACCTCGATGAAGTAAAATTCGTTCGAGTCCGCGTCCAGCAGGAACTCGACCGTGCCGATGTTTTCGTAGTTGACCACCCGGCCGATGGCCAACGCGGCTTCGCACAACGCCTCGCGAACCTTCGGGTCAAGGTTGGGTGCCGGCGCGATTTCGACCACCTTCTGGTGTCGCCGTTGGACCGAGCAGTCGCGTTCGTACAGATGCATCAGATTGCCCTGCCGGTCGCCCAGCAACTGGACTTCGATGTGGCGGGCCCGGTTGACCAACTTTTCGACAAACACGTCGGTGCTGCCGAACGCGGTCAACGATTCGCGCTGAGCCATCTCGAACGCATCCGGAAACGCTTCCGCACTGTGGACCGCCCTCATCCCTCGGCCGCCGCCGCCGTGAGCCGCCTTGATCATCACGGGGAATCCCAGCTTGGTCGCCGTTGCGATGCCCGCCGCCGCGTCGCTGATCGGTTCGCTGCTGCCGCTCAGCACGGGAACACCGGCCTGCTGAGCGATCTTGCGGGCGCTGATCTTGTCGCCCAACTGCTGCAAAGTGTCGACGCGGGGACCGACAAACGTGATGCCCGCATCGGCGCAGGCCTGAGCCAGCGGCGCGCTTTCCGACAGGAACCCGTAGCCCGGATGAATCGCGTCGATGTCGTGCTGCTTGGCCAGCGCCACAATCGCCTCGATGTCCAAATAGGACCGAATCGGCTCGCCAGGCCGGCCGATCTGGTACGATTCGTCCGCCTTCAACCGATGCAGGGCGTAGCGGTCCTCGTAGGCGTACATGGCCACGGTCCGAATGCCCAATTCGTGCGCGGTGCGAAAGACACGAATGGCGATTTCACTGCGGTTGGCGACCAGCAAACGTTGGATGGCAGGCATGGTTTTGGCAATTCCCGGCGGCAATCTGGAGAACAGAAAGCACTTCGCGACGGCGAAATGCGATGGAAAAGCGTAGTCGTTCCGCGAGCCGAATGCAACCCGCCCGCCAATCTAGCGGGGACTTTTCATCCTGCGGGCGACTCGGGCGATGCGTTCCCCCAAGCGGCGAGCGGCGTCGAGTTCACTGTTGCCGACACCCGGGTCCAGGGGGCCGGTCATCGCCGACGATCCCAGTTCTCCCCATTTGTCATCGCCTTCCTCGTCTTCGTACAGCGGGCCGGCGACCACCATGCGGTTGTTTAGCAGGAACAGCAGCAGCGAGATCGCCGTGTGCTCCTTGCCGCCGGTTTGGCCGCCTCCGGTCGTGAACGCGCCGCCCACCTTGTCGGTGAAATCGACCTTCAGCTTCCAGTTCCAGTCGTCGATCACCACTTTCATCGCGCCGGGGATGTTGGCGAAGTACGTGGGACAACCCAGGATCAGCCCGTCGGCCGCCTGCAAGTCCTCCTTCGTGCAGTCTTCGACCCGCTTGACCGTCGCCACGGCCCCATCGACCTTGGCGACGCCTTCGGCCACCGCTTCGGCCATCTGCCGTGTATTGCCGCGCAGCGAATGGTAGGCGACCAGAACCCGGACCCGCGGGGCGTCGGAGGTCGGCGCGGACGCCGGATCGCCCGCCCGCACCGGGGCGGCGAGCGTCAGATGCAGGACGAAACATACCAGCAGCAGGCAGCGGATCGATTTCATGCGGTGCTCCAAGCGGTAGGCGTAAACCCAACCGGCCACGCCGGTATCCAAAGCCCAAACTCTTCACTTCATCTTTCACCTAATCTCCCCGGCTCCAAGGAAGTCGTAAGAGATTAAGCGAGAGATTAGGTGAAAGATCAGGGATGATGGTACTCTGCGGCCTCGGTGCGAAAGCAAGTCTTGATCAAGTCATTCTTGCGAGGTCGCGTTACGTCTTCGACCGTTTGATGACCAGCAACGTCCGGTCCTCGGCGGCGTCGTCGCGGGCGTTCTGAACGGCGAATTCTTCGAGCCGGTCGGTCAAGTCGTCTGCGGACAGATCGTGATGGCGATCCACCAGCCGCCACAGCGTCTTCGCCTTGCCCGGCTTCAGCGATCGCTTGTATCCTTCGCTGAAGACGACCAGCGAGTCGTTCGGCTCCAGATGTTCGATCTGGACTGGATAAACGGCGTCGGGCTGCGTGCCGAGCGGCGATTCCTCGGCCGCCGCCAACGGTCGGAGTTGTCGCCCCACGGCCGACGCGTACACGTGTCCTGCCGCGGCGCATTCGAGCCTTCCGGTATCCGGCTGGAGCAACGCGTAGAACAACGAGGCGAATTGATCGCCCGCCGAGGCGGCCCACAGCGTCTCGTTGACCCGCTCGACCAACTGCTGGGCGCTGTGCCGGTAATTGGCATGCGCCTTGACGGCCGTATGCAGGGCCGCGGCCGTCAGACCGGCCTCGACCAGTTTGCCTTGGGCGTCGCCGACCACGACGGCCAATGCGCCGTCGGGCAGCACGAACCAATCATGGAAGTCCCCGCCCAGGTGGTCGCCCTGAGTGGTTCGGCCGGCGATCTGCCACCCGTTGAGCATCGGCTTGATCCGCGGCAGGCGGTTGTCTTGCCATTGGGATGCGTAGCGCAACTGCCGCTGGATCGAACGGACGTCCAGCGTCTGCTGCAAGAGCATCTCCCGCTCCAGGTCGGCCGCGATCCTGCCGGAGACGATCTCCAACAAGCTCGACTCTTCCGTCGTGAATTCGCGCGGATGGTCGCAGTATACCCACAGGGTGCCCAACGGAGTCGTGGGAGTGGAAATCGGCACGCAGGCGGCCGAACGGAATTCCTCCGGAACGTTCCAGTCCGCCAACAAGGCCGTGTCTTCCAACACCACTGCGTGCCCGACCAGCGCCTCCAGGTCCGCCGCCGCACCGCGCAAGGGACGAGGCGGATCGAGGAAGCGACTCTTGGGCAGACCCCAGCACGCGCGCAGCTTCAAGTGCCGGCTGGTTTCGTCCAGCAGGTACGCCGCGGACGCCTGGCAGCCCACCGACCTCGCACCGGCTTTCAGTACCGCTTCCAACCGAGCGGCCAAATGCAGTTGCTCGTCCGGATGCTGGGTGACCGGCACGCCGGCGGCCAATTCCGCCTCGCGGTGCCACAACGCAACTCGAGTCTGCTGAAACTGCTGCAGGATGTCCTGGATGGACGCGGCCAACGATTCGAAGGCCGTCAGCTCCCGGTGTTCCTGTTTCCGTCCGTCCGGGGAATCCAATTGCCGTTGCTGCGACGTCAGCCGCGCATCGTCGTCCAGCGCGGCGCTGAGCCGCAGCGGTGCTGGAGCCGATGTGTCCTTCGCGCTGACCTCCAGCGTCAATCCGGTCGCCTCGTGAAAAGCCTCGCACAGCCGGTTCAACCCCGGGATGTCCTCACGCGGCTCGTGATCTCTTGGTGCCGCACTCTCGATGTGCAACTTCAAGTAGCTCGGTATCTTTTGCGTCACGGTGGTCACCTCGGAACAGAACGATCAAGGTCAGACCACACGGTCCCAGGCACGCCAGAGCGCCTGAATCCTCAGAGACCGCGCAGACCGATTGCGTTCCGCTAATTGCCTGCTATCGCTAAACGTCACAGACTAACATCGGTGTCACGGAGGCGACCAATAAACCGGATCTGTTGTTTAGGAAGCGCAGGAACAATCGGGTGCCTGCGCAAGACACACAGAATGTACAGCCGTTATAATCGCAACCGGGTGCTCGATCGTCAGCTTGCGAAATTCTGTGCAAACCCGCAGGGAATCCGAGGTCTTGAGACATCGGATTCCGCAGTTTCCATCCGCATTCTCGCGATTTCGGCTGCGGGAAAGCTGACGCTGGCACTAGGACTGCGGGATCTCGGCGAAGAAATAGCGATGTCGGATCCACGAGGGAACCAATTGCAGACGCACTAATACGTGAGGCAGAATCGCTCCTTCATTCTTGATGCTTTCGAGCGCGCCGAGACGCGTCATGGGCAGCGCAGCGGGCGGCAGGACGGCAAATCTGGGAACCAGTCCCTCGATGTAGACGGCCTGGACGGTGCCGCCGGCTGCGAGGTAGTCACCTTGCCGAGCCGACGCGATGGCGACCGTGGCGGCCAACGACAACGGCGGAGTCTGGTCGCTGACCAGCAAATCCTGTTGCAGCGAATCGATCGCTTCCGTCAGCACAGGCGCGGGTAGTGTAGCGTAGTGTCGCTGCGCGTACTTGGCGACGCCCATCGGGACGCCCGACAGCGCGGCGATGTCTCCGACTTGTAGCGTGCGACCGACGATTTGATCCCGCGCGCCGATGAGAGCCTCGGGGCAATGCCCGAATAGCCTGGCTTCCTCGAATCCGACCTGTTGGGGCACGACCAAGCCGCGGTATCCATCGCGGCTGCCGAATGCTTGCTCCAGCACCGGCGTGCTCGGGGGAAATTGTCCGTTCCGGGCAGCCGCTTCTTCCTCGGCTACCCGCTCGCGCCAACGCAGCAGTTCGCCGGTCGCGGCTCGGTACGCGGTCACTTGGTTGGCCAACTCCGGCGACTTGGCCGCCAGTTGTTCCAGCGACGCGCCGACCGCGGTCTCCAGTTTGTCGTCAGCCATGCGAGGCAGCACGGTTCCCAGGACGGTCAGGTACTGCGGGTACAATTGCGACGCCTCGCTGTCGGTTGCGCGCTGGGCGTCGGCTGCCACGATGCTCGTCAAACTCGAAACCATCTGGGCGCTGAAGGCGGCATATTGATCGGCATCGACCCGATTGGGCGTGGGAGGAACGGGCAGGTAAGGCAACTGGGGAACCGTCAACCGCCGTGCCCAATCGATGGCGCGGCAACGCAGGGCGTTCAGATGGATGCCTTGCCATTTGCGCACGAACGACTCCAGGCACTGCGGCCCGGTCAACGGCTGGCCATCGACGTCGGCCGTCGGCGTCGACTGTAAGGCGTTGGCCGCCGCCGAGACCGTCGCCAGCAACGTCTGCGTGTCGGGCACGAGCGGAGTGCCGGCCTGTTCCAGTTTCGCCAGAACCTGATCGCGCAATTGCCGGTGCCGCACCGAAGCGATCTCCGGCAACAGCCGCTGGTAATCGCTCAGTAGCGGCGTGGACTCCTGCGCCGACAGAAACTCCGTGTAGAAAGTGACTTCGTCGAAGATTCCCTCCAGGTACAGGTACGCTTTGAGGGGCTGCTGCTCGCGCATCAGTTTTCGCGCGTTCTGCAGCGCCATGTTGGCTTTCTGCTGCTGCGCGGGAACGACCTGGCGAATCTTGTTGATTTGCGCCGCGTTGGCCGGGTTGTTCTTGAACGCCTGAAGAGCTTCGTTCCATTGCTTCAGCAGATCGTCGGCCCGCATGGCGAAATCGATGCCCGCCGTTTCGCCTTGGATCTGCAAATCGAGGCCCAGTCGCCTCAGACGGCGGAGCGAGACGTGAGCCTCCGAGAATTGCTTGGCACCGGCTTTGCCCTGGCTGGCAACGATTCCTTCCATCGTCTTGCGAGCTGCCGTGTAGACTCCGTTGGCTTCCTTCAAGACGGTGGGCTCTCCCCACAGGTCGTGGACCGCCAAAGCCGCGTGCGGATCGGAGGTGCTGGGATTGGCCAGCGCGGCGGTGTGGACGGCCAGGTTCAACGTCGCAATGATCACCCAGGCGTACCCGATCAAGCAGATGGGTGGCGCCCCGATCCGAAGCCCCACGGGCCCGGATTTGAATTGCGTGGATTCGGTGTTCGCGTTCTGTCGCATGCTGTCACTCATGGCTGGGTCTCCTCACTGAATCAAGCTGCGGAAGTTGCCGGACACAGCGGTCGGAGCGGCCGATCCGTGGTTGGAGAGGGAACCACCGGCGATCTCGCCGACCAGCAGTCCTTCCTCGATGGCCCGGATGGTCAACTGGACAGGCGCGTCGCGAGTGTACAGCGTTGGCTCGTTCAGACTTCGCTTGACGAACAGTTGCGCATCGACGGTTTGACCCACCAACGAATTCAAGTCCGGCGCGGCGACTGACGCTCGCAGGAAGACCGAAGGATACGATTCGCTTTCCACATCCCGGTAACTCTGCAATTGCAGAATCGCGGGCCGGTTCGGCCCCAGCGCGATGCAGGTGGCGTAACAACCGCCGGTCTGCAGGGGTTCGCCCACGGTCAAGTTGAAGCTGCCCGCCAACCCCGCGGTTTCGCTCAGGCTGCCCGCGGCGCCTTGAACCGTGTCGGACACGCTTCGCGAAACGTCGCCCGCCGTTTCCTTCGCCTTTTCCAAACCCTGCGTTGCCGCGTCCCGCACCGACGATGCCATTTCGCTGACGTCCGTGCCGCAACCGGCAAAAGGAACCAGCAAGGCGAGGCCAGCCAAACTTGCCCCGCGCACCAACCACCAATTGCCATTCATCAGAGACCTCCCTACCGAACGATAAAAAGATAATCACGTTCGGAACGCCGGTCCGGCTCCACACGAGACGCCCTCGTCCGAACTGTGCTCTATCTTGCACGGGGGCGGGGGACTGGTCAAGCTGCCGACTTCTCGTTGGCGTAACACGCATGAGCGGTGCGTTCGAGTCCACGCTTCAGCGAGTTTGTTGTCTTGCAGAGTCTATTCCAGCGCGGACACGATGAATCGTGAACTCCAGCGCCCGTGCAGCTCGACCTTTCACAACGGGGCCGGCAGGTCGCGTTTCTGAAAGACCAACGTCGCGCCAAGATACGCGATGGTGCCGAGCCCGATTAGCAACAGGTTGAATCCCATCGGTCCCCAGCCGATCCAGCCGCCGGCCGCATCCCGCAGAACCAGATTCCACGCCGACTCGGGCGTCCTGACGGCGATGCTGACCGCCCGTGCTGGCTCGTAGGCGGTGAAGAACGTGCAGCATCGAAGCCAGGCCAGATGGTCGGCAGCCAAGCCGACGATCTTGACGATCATCTGGAAGATGTAGAAGCCGGCGATCAGCCCGATGGTCCGCCAGCGATACCGGTCCAGCGAAGAGAGCAAGGTCGTTACCCCTGCCAGGAAGACACCGAAGGCGAACAGATTCGAAGCCGCCGGGGCGAGATGCGCGGGGTCAATCTTGTCTCGCAGCGGGATTCGCTGCACCTCTTCTTCCGCCAGCAAATTCGGAATCTCCAATTGCAGCCAGGGGATCGTCCAGCTCCGTACCACCGGCTCCTCGACCGTGTTGGTCATGATGCCCGTGTAGACGCCCAACCACGAGGCGACTGCCAGTACGGCCACGCCGCCCAGAGTCACCGTGGCGTGCGACCACAACACTTGCAGGCGGCTGACGGGCTGGGCCAGCAGCATCTCCATCGTGCCCCGGCCGATCTCGCCCGAGACACAGTCCGACCCGCGGGCGATCGCCCACAGCGAGACCGAGACGACGACGACCGGCTCGTCGAAGGTCAACGCGACCCGTCCGGTATAGGTGAACAGTTGCTCGAAGGGCACCGGCGAGAAACGCTCGTATTCGCGGAACTGTTCCAGCACCGTCTGGAACTGGCCCATCGTGAACTGGCTCACCAGCCAGACTCGCGTCCAACAGAACGAGTAGACGGCCGCCGTGCAAGCGATCAGCAGCCAGCAGGCTTCGGCGATCGATTTCTTCAGCAGCGAACGGTTGATCAAGGTGCGTCCTCTTCCTTTGTTATCCGAATCCCAGATCGTGGACGCGGTCGTACAAGGCCCGCAGCCCGACGGGTTGGACGTTCATCTCCTCCAACGGCATGGTCGACAGCCACTGCAGCACCGGAGCCAACGCGCCCGGTGTCTCGATCGTAACGTGCCCTCCGTCGTCGCGGTGGATCGACAGTTCCTCGCCCAGGCGTTCCGGCGGCGGTTGCCAAGGTCCGGCCAGCACGGCGCGGATCCGGTGGCGGCGTTTCAAATCGTGCATGACCTGCAGATGGGCTAATCGGCCGCCGCGCAGGAACGCCACTCGGTCGCAGACCTCTTCGACCTCTGACAACACGTGCGACGAGAACAACACGGTCCGCCCCCGCTGCCGCGCCTCGGTCACCATCTGCGCAACGACGCCTCGCACGGTCGGATCCAGGTTGGCCGTCGGTTCGTCCAGGATCACCAGCGGCGTGTCGGCCGCCATTGTCGCCGCCAGTGCCAACTTCTGCCGCATGCCCGTCGACATGAAAGCCACGCGTCGCGAAAGGTCCAATTCCAGACGGGCCGCCAGCTCCAGCGACCGTTGAAAATCGCCGCCCGGCCGCACCTCGGCGAAGAACTGAAGAATCTGGCGACCGCGCATTTGGCGAAACAGCCTCGCTTCGCCCGGCAGGTAACTCGTTCGGCGACGGACTTGCACGGATTGCCGGTGGCAGTCCAATCCGTCGATGGTGGCGCCGCCCGACGTCGGCGCCAGATAGCCCATCAGCAGCCGCAGCAGCGTGGTCTTGCCCGCACCGTTCGGGCCGAGCAGACCGAACACTTCCCCGCGCCCGATCCCCAGCGTACAGTCTTCCAGCGCCGCGAACGTGCCGTAGCGTTTTGTCAGTCCGTGGATTTCGATCAACATCGTCGTGCCGTTCGCGAAGCCGCGGGCGGCGGAAACGACTTCCGCCCGTCGTGCCCCGTCAGCCATCTACTTTGCTTGTCGCGACATTCTAGCACGTCGGCGATGGGCGGCCACCCTGCCATCCGCCGCGGGTCTTTGGTATTATCGGGCCGTGGTCCAGCAGCCGACCGAGGCCAGACGTTGTTACCCAAAGCGAGGCCAATATGACACGCCGAACGATGATCGCAGTGTTTCTTGTTTGTTCCTGGATGATTCCCGCGGCTCTCCCGGCCGCGGAATCTTCAACCGCTCGCGGCGATGCGATGATCGCCGAGTATTTCCGGGTCGAGACAGCGCGGCTAAGTGATGCCTGTCTGGCGGACATCGGCAGCCTGGCGGATTGGGAAGCGAAGCGGCCCGAGTACCGGCGCCAACTGCTGGAGATGCTCGGCCTGGACCCGCTGCCCGAGCGGACGGATCTGAAGGCAGTGGTGACGGCCCAGACGGAGCACGACGAGTTCATCGTGGAACGACTGCACTTCCAGTCGCGTCCCGGGCTGTACGTGACGGGCAACCTGTACCTGCCACGCCAGCGGCAAACGCCTTTGCCGGCCGTGCTGTACGTTTGCGGCCACGGCGCGTCGAAGAAGGACGGGGTCAGCTTCGGCAACAAGGTCTCCTACCAGCACCACGGTGCCTGGTTCGCCCGGCACGGCTTTGTCTGCCTGACGATCGACACGCTGCAAATGGGCGAGATCGAAGCCATCCATCACGGCACGTACCGCTACGACATGTGGTGGTGGCTGAACCGCGGCTACACGCCGGCGGGAGTCGAGGCCTGGAATTGCATCCGCGCGCTGGACTACTTGCAGTCGCGGCCCGAGGTCGATCCGCAGCGGCTGGGCGTGACGGGCCGCAGCGGCGGTGGCGCGTACAGTTGGTGGATCGCCGCCATCGACGACCGCATCCAGGTTGCCGTGCCGGTCGCCGGGATCACGGACCTGGAAAACCACGTGGTCGACGGCTGCGTCGAGGGGCACTGCGATTGCATGTACATGGTCAACACCTACCGCTGGGACTATCCGTTGGTCGCGGCCCTGGTCGCTCCGCGCCCGTTGTTGATCAGCAACACCGACCGAGACGGCATCTTCCCGCTGGACGGCGTGGTGCGTACCTACGAGCAAGTGCGGCGGATTTACGAGTTGTACGGCCAACGCGACAAGTTGGGCTTGCAGATCACCGCCGGCCCCCATCGCGATACGCAGGAACTCCATATCCACGCGTTCCGCTGGATGAACCAGCATCTGCGAGGCGACGACTCGCTGATCGAGAAGGCCGCCGTCAAGTTCTTCGAGCCGCCCGAGCTGAAAGTGTTCGAGACGCTGCCCGAGGATCAGGAGAACACGACGATCCAAGAGACCTTCGTCCCGGCGGCGCCGCTGCCGACGGTCCCCAAGAACGCCGCGCAGTGGCTGGCGCTTCGCGACGACTGGCTGCAGGCGTTGCGGGAGAAATCGTTCCGCGCCTGGCCGGCCGATGCGCCGCCGCTGGCGGTCCAGGCGGTCGGTTCGGCCGAACGCGATGGCGTCCGATTCTCCGTCTACGACTTCGACAGTCAACTTGCGATCCGCTTGCGTCTGTACGTCGCGCACCGTGAGGGGCTGGACAAGCCGGGATCGATCTTGCTTAACGTGCTGGACGATCGGGCGTGGACCGAGATGCTGGCCGCGTATCGAGTCGCATTCGCCGACCAGTTATCGGACGAGACGCTGCCGGACGCGGACATGGAAGGATTCCGGAAGATCGCGGACTCGATCTCTGGTTCTGACGCCGTGCTGGCCTACGTCGCACCGCGCGGGATCGGCCCGACCGCCTGGGATCCGAGCGCCCGCAAGCAGATTCAACACCAGCGGCGGTTCTATCTGCTCGGTCAATCTCTGGACGGGATGCGCGTCTGGGACGTTCGCCGCGCCGCCCAGGCCCTGCGGTCGCTGGACGGCTTGAAGGCCGCGCCGTTGTCGATGCAGAGTTGTCGGCAGATGGCCGGTGTGACGCTGTACGCGGCGCTGTTCGAGCCGGATCTCGTGCAACTGGATCTGCATGGCCCGCCGAGCGCTCATCGCGACGGACCGTTCTTCCTGAACGTCAACCGTTACTTGGACATGCCGCAAGCCGCCGCGATGGCGGCCGAGCGGTCCTGGCTGGTTCTGCACGATGTCAATCCGGCCGATTGGCAGTATGCGCGATCGGTCGCCGATGCGCTCGCCTGGCCTGGCGAGCAACTCCAGATCCGGTGACACTCGGGCGGCTACGCTTGGTCCATTTCCTCCGCCTGGTCGATCATGTCATTCAAGACTTTGATGTGGCCCGCGAATTCGCTGTGCTGCCGCATTTCGTTGGCGGTTTGGTTCAGGTTGAGGACCAACGAGTTGTAGACCTTGTACAGTCCTTCGTTCTTGCGAGTCAGGGCGACTGCAAGATCCCGCAGGGTGTTCGCCTCGGTAATCGAGATCAGTTGCCGGACTTTGGCGGGCGATGGCGGTTTGTCTTTGCGCATCTGTTTGAGCGAACGTTTGCTCGCCGCTACTTGGTCCTTCAACTCCTGCAGCGTCTTGTCGTACACGGCGATCTTCGCCTTGTACTTCTTGGACTGGAGCAGCTTTTTCCGCTTCTTGCGGATCTGGTCGGCGATGTCGTCCAGCATCGTGTCCAGCGCGGCCAGGTCCCGGTCGACCGACTCGTCCCCGGCGAGCGTATCGAAACTGGCACTGAAATCGGCTGCCGATCGGACGGTGAACTCGATGCCCTTTAAGTAATTCGCGACGTTGCTGTCCAAGTGGTCTTTGATCGTGTCGTTCTCCACCGACTTGAACGTCACGCCCTTCCGTTTCAGCTTCTCGGACAGGTACAGATACAGTTCGTCGATGCCGGCGCTTCCCGACCGCACCCAGGCGTCCGTGTCCTTGGTAAAGGCGGCGAGCTTGCGGACCTGTCCCGCAATGGACTTGTCCATGTTCTTGACCAACTTCCCGGCGTTCTCCAGACTTGTTTTCAGTTTTCCCATTCCACATCCCCGTGAATACGAGTAGCGATTGCTCCCACCAATGCCGAACGAAGAGTCGCTTATGATATAAGCGAAACTGCATGTTAACAATGCCTGGCAGACAGCCAGGGGCATTTGCCGGGGAACCGGCCCTCCGGGGGCTTCGCACAAGCGGCTCCTGACACGTTCTTATCGGCCGTTGCTTGGCCTATGGATACATCGCACCGACCATAGGATTTGCAGGCCCACGGATCGCGGCGGGGCGATCCGCAGCGACTGGAATAGAATGAGGCTGGCTCCGAGCGAGAACCGTGAAAGCCGCGGGAAACTGCTGGTTGCGAGGGTGCCTGTCCCATTTCTTTCGCAGTGTCTCAGCGGCTGTCGACGGCCTGAGGCTGCACGCCCGGTGGCACAGCAGGCGGAGGCTGATTTGCTGCTTGGGCCGGGACGGATTGCACTGCTTTTTCGCCCAGCAACTCCGTCAGAGCCTGGCGAACCCGCTGGGCGTTGACGTTGCCATTGAGCGTCAACACTCGCACTTCGGACACGGGTTTGGCGGCCTCGTCCAACGCCTCGATCATCTTGCTGACGTTGTCCATCAAGTTCTGGCCTTCCGTCGAGACAAGCAGCGTATTGGAAAGTACATCGACTCCGATCGACAGCTTGCCCTTGAACGAGACTTGCGTTCGACGATCGGGTTCGTTGTTGCCGCCGTCGCCGAAGATATAGGTGGTCTGACTGCCGGTTCGCTTGTCGTCACGGTTGCGCTGCAGAGCCTTGTCATTCGAACTGAGCAGATCCAGGTAAACTTCCTTCAGCGTCTCGGCGATCGTTTCGGCTTTCGAGTAACGAATGGCGAACACCGCGGTCAGACGCGCCGACTGTGTATCGGAGGGCGGGGGCGTGTCCCACAAGCGGACCAACTCCTCGATGGTCTGCAACTGCTCGCTGGTGGCACCCACGACCAGAATGGTGTTGGTGTCCAGGTCGTCGATGAACTTCAGCGGTTTGCGCTGTGACAGCCGATAGCTCTTCTCCTTCTCGGCGGGTGGGGCGTAGTCGAAGTAGTAGTAGTTCCGCCGCCGGTTCGAGTCGTCCGGCTTCTCCTTGAAGTAATCCTGCAAGCTCAGCTTGATCCAATAAGCCGAGGCGTACTTCAGCGAGAAGATCCTGAAATCCTTGCGAGCCGGGGCGAGTTGCGAAAGCAGCTCTTCCAACAGGTCCAAGGCCGCTGTGTCTTGTGACGAAATTACTAGACGGCCATCTGGTCCGACCGCAATCTGGACCGGAGGGAATTGCGCGTCATCCGGAGTCGTCTGGGTCGATCGATGGAGCGGCGGCGGATCCTCGTGCGCCGCATCCGGATCCAGGCCGATCGGGTCTTCCGTGCGCTGCTCGTCGACGGGCGGTTCGGCCGCGGTCAACCGGGCAAAGTGAATCATGTCGGCCGGAGCCGACACGGTCGGAGCGGAATAGGCACGCGAGTCCGCCTCGGCGGGGCTCCGCTGAGGTGGCTGCGGCGGATGCGGTTGAAAGTCGAAGGCGTCCGGTGGCGATGAAGCAGGGTCGTCGGCATCGCCCGCTGAGTTCGGTTCCGCACCAGGCTCGTTTGGTTTCGACGGCGAATCGCCCGATGGCACGACGATCGGATTGGGAGCCAACGCGGGCCATGTGCGGCGAATCTGTTCGAGCAGATGCGGAGCGTCTTCGCCGGCGTCGATGTCGAGCACGCGGACCCGTTCCAGATTGGAACCCTCGGAGGAGACTTCGCCCAGTTTGACCAGCAACTTGCGGATCTCTTCCATCTCGACATCGTTAGCCCACACCAGCAAACGATTGCCCACCACATCGGCGTCCACCCGAAACTTGTCCGTGCTCGATTCACCGCTCGGCTGCGGGCGACTGTCCCAGAATCCGTAATATCGAGGCTGTTCCGCGGGTTTCTGTTCCTGGCCCATCATGAACTCAATCGTGCCAGCCACATAATCGGCCTCCAATCGCCGCAGGCGGACGACCTCGAATTGCCGTCCGCTGCCGTCGAGCTTATCGACCAATGTGCGGATGACCAGATGATCGGCCAGCGGGGCATAGGCGATGATCGCCTTGTTTTTTCGATCCGGCTCGAGCCGCGTCGTAGGATCCAAGTCGCCGCTGTCCTGCAACGTCCTGATTAGGGACTCCGGGTCCAGTTGGGCCAGGCGGTAGACCTGCATTCGATTGACGTTCAACAGCAGCGACTGGTCGCGGTCCAGTGGCACATCGATCACCTCGACCGCCTTGGCGATGATCGCCAGTTTGTCAGGCGGCGCGTGGACCAGCACGCTGTTGCGTCGCAGATTGACCACAAGGTTGACGGTCGCTTCCGCTTTTCGCCCCGGCATCGCTGGGCGACCACCTTGCTGTTGCTGTTCCTGCATCTGCATCATCATCTGCTGCTGTTGTTGCTGCATCATTTCCATCTGCTGCGGCGACATCGGCATCTGCGGGCCGCGGGACTTGGTATCCAGGCCCAGCAACCCTTTGAGCTGTTCGCTGACGTCGGTGGCGCGGGCGTAAACCAGGACAAACTCCCGCACCAATCGTTCCTGGCTGGTGACGGACTGTTCGCGTTTCAGCACCTCGTACAACTCGCGCAGATTGGCCGCGGCGTCCAGGGCCTCCAGGCGATTGGTGCTCTTGAGCGCCGTCAGTTTGCCGTTCGGGCTGAGCATCGGCTTGAGTTCATCCACCGCGGATTCCGCGATCAGCCAGTCCAGCGGGAACGAGACCTTGACATATTCGTGAGGCAGACGTCTCGCCAGATCTTCGGGCTCGACACGAGGCACCAACGCAGCGTTGATGTTCTCGATCTTGACGACCGTCATGACTTCCGCGACGACCAGGAGCGTGTAGCCGCGGGCCAGCAGATGGCGATTGACCAAGTCGCGCGCCTCCTGGACCGTGTAACTGCGCTGCGTGAGCAGGTTCAGATAATCGCCGGGCAATTCCTGCCAATCGAGGCTCAGCCCGGAAACGGTGGCCAGCCACTCCAAGACATCGGGCCACGCCTGCCCGCGGAAATTGAATCGCACTCGTCCGTCAGCGCCCGGGCGGATCTCCAATTCGGTCGGGTCCGCGGGAGCCGGCGGCGTGACGGGCCGTTTCACGGTCGAAGGCTTTTCTTCCTTCTTCGCTTCGCCCGCGGCGTCCCCCGGTTTGGCTTCCTTGGCGGCCTCGCCCTCTTTCTCTGGCTTCCCTTTCGACTCGGGCTCTCCGGGCTCACTGTCGGGTTTGCCGGGTTGCAGTATCACGCCCGGTGGGGGACCATCGACTTGAATCACCTGGACGGACTGGACGGCGGGCTGGCTGGACGGGACGGCGACAGGTCCGGCGTCTTGAGCATCGCTTGACTGAGCCGCCCCGGATACCAGGACGCAAAGGGCAGCGCAGGATAGCCAATGGTGTGGGCGGGTCATCATCAGACGAATGTTCGATGCGGCTCAAGACTCAGGAATCCAGTTTCTCACCAAGCACCTATACTACCACCGAACGCAAGGGAATCGCAATCATTTCAAGCGAACTTCTGCGATTCAGACGTAGGCAACCGGTCGCGAGCATCCCGACGTAACGGCTGAGGGTGGACGGTTGGCTGGTGGAATCGCACGTGAAGTACACTCGTTTCTCAGCGACAGGCAGGATGTTCATGTGGTCCGGCATCTCCGAGGCCGGGGAGCCCACGTGGTCCGGCACGAGCCCGGCGATGGAAGCCTCGCTGCGGATCATCCGTCCCAGGCGGTCATAGGCGTAATCGTAGCCGGCGAACTGATCGCCCGCCGAGAGCAATCGGCCCAGGGAACCGTTGGAACAAGCACCGCCGCAGCCAAACCTGCGAGTCCCGTTCAGCAGGCGACGCTTCGGAGCCTTCGCCATTGTACGACGCCTCGTACCAACTGCCGCCTTCGCCAAGATACAGATAATCCAGCGTTCGCTCGATAGCCGCCCCGCCGGACTCGGTCACGATTCGCGCGACCGCAGACGCTGCTGCAGATCCGCGAGGATTCCAGCCAATTCGCCCGTTGTTCGTTCGTCCAGGTTTTCCCAGGAACTCGGCTCTTCGCCGAGAAGCTCCCGAAGGATTCGAATCTTCCCTATCAATTCGCCCTCCTGCCGGCCTTCCTGCCGTCCTTCCTGACGGCCTTCTTGCCGGCCCTCCTGACGCCCCTCCTGCCTGCCTTGCTCCCGCGCGCTGTCCAATCCCCATTGATAGTCGCGCTGTGCCTTCAAT
>JAHDXO010000003.1:46631-276598 GCA_023382975.1 Pirellulaceae bacterium | reverse complement strand
CTAGCAAAAACGGCTTGACAGGGTAAGATCAGTTTTGTTGCGCTGTACTACTAGGACACCCGCCTGAAACTCCAGCCGGCTAGCGGCTGGGAGCTTGGGGAACGGGCAACTGACCTACGGCATCAGCTCGCGCGCGGCGATCCGGCCGACTTCCCTGCCGTCCAGAACGACGGGGATTTGATCGTGGTCGCGAAAGATCTGGCTGGCCGCGTATTCCGATCGGTCGCACGGGCCGGTTGGTTCCGTGTACACCTCGACTTGGCGGTCGATCAGATTGACGATCCAGTAGCAAGGGACGCTTGCAGCGGCGTAGATGCGTTGCTTCCACTCGCGGTCGCGCGCCAGCGACGCTTCGGCGACTTCGACTACCAAACCGACATCTTCGGGGCCGGGATGACGGTCGGTGTAGTCGCGTCGTTGTCCGCGGACCACCGAGACATCGGGCTCCGGTTCGCTGTCCTGCGTGCTGATCGGATCTTCTTTGCGAACGTGCCAGTCCGATCCGACAATGGCCGCCAAAGCGTCCAGCGCACATCCAGTGCTCAGCGTATGCGGGGGGTGTTTCGGCATTTTGCGTACCAGCCAGCCTTCGAGCAGTTCGATCGGATCTTCATCGCCCAAGATGCCCGCGCGGACCATCTCGTGGTACTGGGCGACCGTCAAGGGCAGAACGGGTTCCGGTGGTACGCGGAGGTTCAACGAATCCGCCGCACCGGTCATCGAGTTTCTGCCGGTTCCGCTCCTGGGCAGAGCGACCAGCGCTTCGCCAATCCCGTCCGCGGCACTTGTCGAGCTCATCGAGAATTCCCCTCCAGCCGCCCCGACGAGCGGCCAAGACTCCAATCCGAATCTCAGTATCGGAAGTCGATTATAACCCCGCACGCCCGCAGGATGAAGAGACGGCCAACGGACAACCGGCAATCAAAAATCCCCACCGCTATCCCGGCGAGCGTGGTGGCGTCAGCCCCACGGTGGTTCGGTCGCCATTCGCACCGGATGGGCTCAGGCGGGGATGGGCAGAAAAATCGATGGCAGAAAGATGGATTACAGAATCATGAATCGCAGAATCATGGATGCCCCGGCGAGCGTGGTGGTCTTTCGCCCCGAAGGGGCAGCGACATAACAGCCCAGGGCATCGCCCTGGGAAGGCGATGGAGAATCGTTTCCCAAGCCCTGAAGGGGCGGCACAGACTGATTTGTTCCGGCCCCTGCGGGGCGAATAACCCAAATACCGAGACCCCCGTTCAGCGCCCGGGGGCCACTGGTTCCCACTGCCAACTGCCCACTGCCAACTGTCCAAATACCGACCCCCGTTCGGCGCCCGGGGGCCACCACTGCCCACTGCCCACTGACCAAATTCCGCCTGTTCAAAGGCCTGCAAGAACTGGAACGTTGGCAAGAACCCCGAATACGAAGGGGAAACGCGAAATCCAAATGTTCCGAACAGGGGCAAGCGAATCCCCGTCCGTCGTGTCATTCCTTTGCCCGCAATTCCTTTGCCCATTTCTCTGCCAGCATTCAGATCATGACTTTGGAACGACAAAAGGCGGCCAACCGCCAGCCGTCCGAAATCCATTAGCGCCAGTTCCGATGGACAGAACATTTCCATGAACTCCTGGAAGAACGCTTCGATCAACTGCTTGAAAATCTGGTCGTGGTCACCGGTCACTCCCTCAACTTGACTTCGCGCCGGAAAAGTGGTACTATAATACTACGGTACGGAGAATCGAAGCCATGTTTTTCAGCTCGATCATTTGGGATCTCGACAATGATCCGTCTGGCAATGTGCGGCATTGTGCCGACCACGGGGTCTCGACAGAGGAGTTCGAAGAAGTACTCCAAAACGCGATGGACACAGACGTCAGCCGATCCTCTGGTCGCCCCGTGATCTTTGGCGACACCAGCACGGGACGGCACCTGATGGTGGTGTACGAAGAAATTGACTCAGATACGGTGTACCCGGTAACGGCCTACGAAGTGCCGAGGAGGCAGCGATCATGAAACGAGTTATCCGCAACCGAATGCTCACAAGGGAAGAAGCAGCGAAGTACGAAGCGATTCGAGGCCAGATCGCCGAGGAGTTGCCAGATTTGATCGCCCGGCATCACGAGCGTACGGCGGTTGTCGAGGACTGGCAAGGCTTGTTCGAGCAACTTCGAGCGGCGCGCGAAGAAAAAGGGTTGAGTCTCAGCGAGTTGACCGAACTCACAGGCATGGATCGTTCAGCAATCTCCAAGCTGGAAACGGGACAGCGTCCCAACCCAACGCTCGACACGCTGTCCCGGTATGCCCGAGCGGTGGGCAAACGACTTGTGCTCTCCTTGTCCGATCCGACGTAATGGTCCCAAGCCCCATCATTCTCCTGCCAATCGCCTGTCCTCCCCCACCGCACCGTCCCACCGTCGCACGAACCAATGACCAATGACCGATGACCACTGACAAATTCCGACCCCCGTTCGGCGTCCGGGGGCCACTTTGGCCCACTGCCCACGGATGTTCGCCAGAATTTTCGCCGGCGAGCGTGGTGGTCTTTCGCCCCGAAGGGGCAGCGACATAACAGCCCAGGGCATCGCCCTGGGAAGGCGAACGAAAATCGTCTCCCAAGCCCTGAAGGGGCGGCACAGACAACCGATGGGCACCTTGTGGTGCCCTTTCAGGCAACGCCGTGAAGGATCTCTTGGCGTGGAAAACACCGGGAAAACGATGGTAGCCGAATTCGTGAGAATTCGGAGTCTCCCCAGAACCTCCGAATTCTCACGAATTCGGCTACGAAAATCCTTCACGGCGCTGCCCTTTCAGGGCGACGCGATCGTGTTTCCCCAAGACCCCAGGGCGCTGCCCTGGGCTGATTTGTTCCGGCCCCTTCGGGGCGAATGCCCAGTCACCGAACACCGACCCCCGTTCGGCGCCCGGGGGCCACTACTGCCAACTGCCAACTGACGACTGACAACTGTCCAAGTACCGACCCCCGTTCAGCGCTCGGGGGCCACTGGTGCCTGCTTGATCGCTACAACTCGAAGAGCCGGACTGCGGTCGGCCGCGGCGGGGCGACTGCGGGGAAGCGACGATTCCGAGTCCCCGAAAATAGCGTAGGATGCAGCAACTGCGAGAACTTCGACCCGTGACGGAATCCTCCTTCCAGCCATCGAGCACCCCGGCGACCGCCGAACGCGCGGACTCTTCGCTGGGCACTTCGCCGGCGGCGCCGAGCGTCTGGGCCTTTCTGCGTTCCTACCTGACCCCGGCGGGCAAGCAGGCGCTGTGGAACCTTGTTTGGCTGGTCGCGGGCACCGTCGTATCGCAGGCCTGCGGCCTGATCGGCGTGCTGCTGCTGACCCATGCCCTGAGCCCCGAGCAATTCGGGCTCTACACGTTTTCCATGACCTTGTACGGCTATCTGGCTTTGGTCGCCGCCGCCGGGATGGGGCCGGTAGTTATCCGCGAGGTCACACGCCGTCCTCAAGATTTACGGGCGATCACCGCCGCCTACATCGCCGTGTCGTTCGGGGCCAGCGTCCTGATCGCAGCGGTCACCTGGCTGGGCGTTTGGTTGGCCGGGCCATCGTCCGACGAGCGGTTCCTGCTCGCCTGCATCGTGCTGGCCAATCTGGCCAATTGCGTGCAACTGCTGCCGTTTCTGGACGCGCATCACCGGCAATCGCTGCTGGCGATGGTCACCATGGTTGTGGACATCGTCTGGTTGAGCGCGATGCTGATCGGGTTCGCGACTGGCACGCTGACGCTACGACTGGCCAGCGTGTTGATCGCTGTACGCATGATCGCCCTGGCGACGGGATCACTAGCCATCTATCGGCTGGTGATCGGACCGATCGATTGGCGCGTACGCTGGCGGGAAGTATCCAGGCTGTTGGCTTCGTCATGGAGCTTGCTCGTTACGCAATTGGCAGGCACCATTCCGGTTACTTCGGGAGTGTTGGTGGTGCGCTGGTTCCACGGCGAGGCGGCTGCGGGAGTGATGGGTTTGGCCACGCTGGTCTTGCAGGCCTTTCTGCAATTGACGGTCGTAGCGATCCGCATTGTCTATCCGCATATCACCGGACCGCACGGTCACGAACGTAATTTCCGCATAAAGCTCTGGACCTTCTTCCTCGGCTACCAACTTGGACTACTCTGCGCAATGACCGCGATCGTCTGGGTGTTAGTCAATTGGTTCTTGCCAACACACTTTGCCGCGGTCCTTTTGGTTAGCGCCCTATTGCTAAGTGCCGGGAGTGCGTTCGGCATAGCGTGGCTCCTTTTTCGATTTTTGATTGCCGAAGGGTACGAAAAAGCCACGATGGTAGCTCAGTTCCTTTCTTTGGCTCTCTTCATCGCCCTTGCTCTGCCCGCAGCCGACGCGTGGTCATGCATAGGGGTCGGCCTCGTTTCTATTGGTTCGGCTGTCCTATTGATTGGGCTGCTGGCGGTCATGTTGAAACAGGTGCAGACAGGTCGGAAAACAACGTAGCATCTGGAACCTGGCGACAGCAATAGTTCATCGGCAGAAGGAAACAACCCTGTTGCCGTTTGCTCATTCGCTGCCATGAAGCTGTGCGCTCCGTTCTCCAGCCACGTTCGTCTGCACGAATCGCGTCGATCTGTGTCAATTACGTTTCACCGCGACTACCAAGAGTGATTTCGAGATGACCCAGAGCCAGGGGAAACGCCGAATCGCTGCAACGCCGTAGCGATAACGCCACGAAGCTCCGCCGATTGCGAGAGAAATATCAGCAGGCGGTACGTATTGGAAGGACAGTTCGGGAAACTGCCTCAGCAAACGATTCAAGCGAAAGTAGGTCGGGGCGTAGCTGGCATCCGTGTAGTCACGTCCCCGTCGCGTCGCACGCAGATAGAAATTGGCTAGTGGGACGGGAAGGTATCCCAGAAACGGCAGGCGATAATGATGTTCGATTGGCCATAGCTTGTTAGGCACCAGAATGTAAAGAACTCCGCCGGGTCGAAGTGACCGAACCATGTTCCGCAGAGCAGCAGGCTGATCAGGAAGGTGTTCTAATACGTTATCAAGAACGACCAAGTCGTAACACTCGATATCCGAAAGTTCCTCGATGGGCTTCTGGCGAAACTCGACGTTGTTGATCTCCAGGTGGGTCTTCATCTGTTCGGCAAGCGTCAGGCGGCCACTACTGCACTCCATCCCTACTACACGCCGACAGCGCTTTCCCAGTTCAAGTGACATTCCACCATAGCCACAACCCACATCCAGAACGGTGAGTTCCGAAACCGGGACACGAAGGTACGGGGCAGTGGTCTTCAGCAGTTGTTCCGTTGCGTTGATGGGAAAGCTAGCCGTCAGCAGTTCCTGAAGCGTAAATCCCCCTCGATCATAGGCGGGCAAGTCAACATTCGGCGTGCAGTTAGGGTTCATCACGACAATCGCTCCGTGCGTTTCCAGCACGACTTGATGATCGCCATGGAAGCTTCCAGAGCCAACCCGCCCAGTCCCGTAGTCATGCCGAAGCCGCGGTAGACTGCACGCGTAAACCCCAAGGGTACGAACGTCAACATCGTCCACCGTCGGGAGTGGTGGATGATCTGGAATGTCATGGGAAGCTGAAATACGATGAGCATGGCGAATAGGATCAGGGGTACGATGGAAAACGATGGGTAGCACAATAAGGGGATGGTTGCCAGTCCCAACACCGCCAATGGCGGCTGGACATAATCCACCCACCCGCTGTACGCGTCTCCGCGGACACGCGAAGGATGTCTCAAGTACAACTTCACGCGAAAGTACCCGTGTCGTCCCTGCGTTCGCAAGTATCTGAACAGGCGAGTTGGATGATAGTGACCCACTCGCGATTCAATCGTGAAGGCCAGTTGCTGCCCAGTCGCGAGAATCCGGTAGGCAAGCTCCACATCCTGTCCTCTTAAGTACGACTCGTCGAAGCCGCCCACTTTCTCCAACACATCTCGACGGTAGAGGACATTGAACGTGGCTAGGTAGTCGACTTTCGGTGGCATGCGCCGATGACGTTCCACAATCTCTTCGTGGATGAGACTAGCCAACAAAGAGTCCGGACGCATATTCCCGTAGCTGCCTCCAACTCCCGCGACATGGGGATCAGCCGTATGCACCAAAAGCTTCTGGAGGGCATCCGGTTCCGCCACACAGTCGGAATCGATGAACCAAATAAGAGGGGTATCTGACATTCGCCAACCGACGTTTCTAGCGGCTCCTCTGCCTCGCCCGGATTCCTGGACGCAACGCACGGGATATTCGGCCACCACCCGGGCCGTATTGTCCGTGGAACCGTCGTCGACGAAGATGATTTCCTTCAGTTCGCCTCGTTCCAGCAGGGGAACCACCGATTCGAGACATTGGCGCACCGTTGCCTGGCAATTGCGGCCGGGGATCACCAAGGTGACTTCAGGGGACTCGTCGGCTGCCGAGTCACTTTCGCTTGATTCGGAAAATGTAGTCATCGCATGTCACGGAGATACTGGGGTGGTCGGCGGTGAGCATCCGTTCCGCGGTGCGTGCGCTTTCCAGTCGCGATGGTGCATGGAGGCGAGCAAGAAGCGAACCGTTCCTTTGAATTTCCCTCGTCAACAAGCCTAGGCTATCGAGAAACCATGTCAATGTGGAAGGTAACGAACAGGCGAAATCGGATTGCTCGACATGAGGATGTTGCTGGACGGTGCGCTATTTCCACATCAACGTCGAAATCAGGCACTCGAACTCCGTGTGTGTTCAGGCGTCTGACCACCAGCTCGGTGCGTGGTGTGAGTGTGCTTGGTGTTGGGTGCCTTTGAATTCCGTTCTCAAGCAAGCGAAGGTATTCTTCGTGGAAACGGACGATTTGGCGCATTAGACTTACGTGGCCAACAAGTTCCGCCATTGAATCCGTCCATGGAGACTTACATGTCGACCGCCGAATCGTCAGAACCTGCACAACCGGGAGAATTCCACTCGATGCCGATCTGGCTGGCCGTGTTGCTTCTGACGATGGCGACTCTGTTCGCGTACCGCAGCAGTTTCCGGGGCGTTTTCCTGTTCGACGACACACCGAACATCGTCGAGAACGAGCGGATCCAGACCGCGGGCTCTTTACGAGATGTAGTCGCGGGCAGAGGCCGTCCGCTGCTGTTTCTGTCGTTGGCGTTGAACTTCCGCTGGGGCGGGCTGAATCCGTTCGGGTACCATCTGTTCAACCTGGCGGTCCATCTGACGGCTGGCTTGGCGCTGTTTGGCGTTGTCCGCCGCACGTTGCTGACGGACGGGATTCCGCCGAACCTCCAACGCATCGCCACCGAGTTGGCCTTTGCCTCGGCGCTGCTGTGGCTGGTCCATCCGCTGCAGACGGGCGCGGTGACGTACATCGTGCAACGCTGCGAAGCGATGATGGGGATGTTCTTCCTGCTGTGCCTGAACGCGGTGATCCGTGGAGCAACCACCGGTCGCGGTTGGCCCTGGTATCTGCTGGCCCTGGTCTTCGCCGCGGGCGGCACGGGCTCGAAAGAGGTGATGGTCACGGCGGCGGTCGTGGTTCCGCTGTACGACCGGATCTTCCTGAGCCGATCGTGGCGCGAACTGCTGGTCCGACGGGGTTGGGTGTACGCGGGGTTGATGGCGATGGCGGCGTGGCTGATCGCGCCGCAAGTTCTGCCGCGGGAGACCGAGGGGCCCGTCTCCGCCGGGTTTCACTACGACCCAATCACGCCTTGGGAATACCTGCGCAGCCAACCGGGTGTGATCCTGCATTACCTGCGGCTGGCGTTTTGGCCCGACCGGCTGTGCCTGGATTACGGCTGGCCGGTGGCCCATACCTGGACGCAGATCGTCCCGCCGGGTGCAGCCGTGCTGGGGCTGTTGCTGGCAACCGTGTGGGCGCTGTGGCGGTTTCCGCGAGTGGGCTTTCTGGGCGCAGCGTTCTTTCTGATCCTGGCGCCGACATCCAGCATCATGCCGATCGCCGATCTGGCCTTCGAACATCGCATGTATCTGCCGCTGGCCGCGGTGATCACGCTGAGTGTGTTGGCAGTGACGGCGGTCGGGTTACGAGTCGTCAGTCAGCCGCGCACGCGGGGGCTTGCCTTGCCCGCGCTGCTCGTATGCGCTGCCTTGGCGCTGACCCTGCGCACGATCCAGCGGAACCGGGATTATCACGATCCTGTCGGTCTCTGGAACCAAGTGATCGAACGAGCGTCCCATCACGATCGCGGCTGGTACAACGCCGGCTTGGAGTTGCTGAAGAAGGGGGAGCATGAAGCAGCATTGCCCCACTTTCGCCAAGCGATCGCCTTGAACGGCCGCTACGTCGATGCGTACATCAACGTGGCAATTTGTTTGGGGCGGCAAGGCGACGGGCGGGGGGCTGTCGAGGCGGCTTCGCGGGCGATCGCTATGAAACCGGACTCGGGCAAGGCGTACTACACGCTTGGCATGTCGTACGCCGCGGAGAATCAGTTCGACGAAGCCGCTGAGGCGTATCAGAAAGCGATTGCCCTGAATCGGGAATATGTGTTGGCCTACGTGGGATTGGGCAACGCGTATGCAAGATCAAATCGCCTGGTTCAGGCCGTGGCCACGTATCGGCAGGCGCTTGACGTCGATGGCAGCGCCGTTCAAGCCTGGACGAATCTCGGGCAGTCGCTCGTCATGCTCGGTCGCCATCGCGAAGCGGCGGAAGCATTCCGACGGGCTCTGCAATTGAATCCCAACCTGTCACACGTGCGGTCCAGCTTGGCGTGGCTGTTGGCGACCTGTCCCGACGATTCGGTCCGCGACGGGGCCGAGGCGTTGCGGTTGGCGCGCGGGCTCCATCAGTCCGCTTCGCCGGACGATCCGGGAGTGCTGGATTTGTTGGCCGCGGCCTACGCCGAGAACGGCCAGTATGCCGACGCGGTCGAAGCGGCCCAGCAGGCGGTCCGGGCCGCACAAACCGCCGGGCGGGCGGATCGAGCCGACGCGATGCTCCAGCGCCTGCGCCGGTACGAGCAGAACCAGCCGTATCGGGAATAGGTAGTTGTCAGTTGTCAGTTGGCAGTTGGCAGTTGTGGCCCCCGGGCGCCGAACGGGGGTCGGCGTTTGGTGACTGGACATTTGCCCCGAAGGGGCCAAAACAAATCAGCCCAGGGCAGCGCCCTGGGTTCGCTGGGAATCACGATCCCGACGCCCTGAAAGGGCATCACAAGGTGCCCATTGCATTTCTGTGTCGCCCCTTCAGGGCTCAGGAAACGACCTTCCTTCCCCTACCCCAGGGCGCTGCCCTGGGCTGGTATGTCGCTGCCCCTTCGGGGCGAAAATCACCACGCTCGCCGTGGCATTCATGATTCCGTGATCCATCTTTTTGCCCTCGATCTTTCTGCCCTATCCCCGCGTGAGCCCATCCGGTGCGGTCGGGGACCCGAACCACCGTGGGGCTGACGCCACCACGCTCGCCGAGGTCGCAGCAGTGGCCCCCGGGCGCTGAGCGGGGGTCGGTATTTGGTTACTGGGCATTCGCCCCGAAGGGGCCAAAACAAATCAGCCCAGGGCAGCGCCCTGGGTTCGCTGGGAATCACGATCCCGACGCCCTGAAAGGGCATCACAAGGTGCCCATTGCATTTCTGTGTCGCCCCTTCAGGGCTCAGGAAACGACCTTCCTTCCCCTACCCCAGGGCGCTGCCCTGGGCTGGTATGTCGCTGCCCCTTCGGGGCGAAAATCACCACGCTCGCCGGGGCATTCATGATTCAGTGATCCATCTTTTTGCCATCGATTTTTCTGCCCTATCCGCGCGTGAGCCCATCCGGTGCGGTTGGGGATCACCGTGGGGCTGACGCCACCACGCTCGCCGGAATGGCCAACGACCAGGAGAGCAGGGAAACAACCACAAATGACACGAATCACCGCCAAGGCGCTAAGGACGCGAAGCAGATCCCCTTTGCGCTCTTGGCGACTTCGCGGTGAGTTTCCAATTCCAACAGGCCGAACAGGAACTGGTTTGCCAATTCGTGTGATCCGTGTAATTCGTGGTTCCAATTCGCGTCGTCCAGGAAACTCCGGCAACAACCACGAATGTCGCGAATGTCACGAATCAAGGGATTACCGCCAAGGCGCGAAGGACGCGAAGATGAACCCCTTTGCGCTCTTGGCGACTTCGCGGTGGCGTTCCCGGCGCAAGCAGGCCGAACGATGCATTGGTTTGCCCATTCGTGTGATTCGTGGAATTCGTGGTTCCCTGCCGCGCCGCGCGAATATCCCTTTGCGCTCTTTGTGCCCTTTTGTGGCAAAACTTCGGATGCGGACAGGAAGATGGCGGACAGGAAGATGGGCTCGATGATCGGGCTTCTGCCGGTTGATCACATGTCCGGTTGCGACTGGGCGCAAGGTGTCGGTTGTCGGGCGGCGGTCTCCAGGTCGGCCAGGCGGTGCTTCAGCAGGGCGATCTCTTGCAACGGGTCCGCGCCACCCTTCTCGAAACGGCTGTCGCCCGCGCCAAAACGGGCTCGTTCGATGGCTTGCTGCCGAATCACGCTGGTGACCACGATCTCCAATCGCCGGTAGCGGTTGTAGAAATACACGCACGCCGCCAGTCCGGCCAGGATGGCCAAGTAAGATATCAAGTCGGCGCCGCGACCGATGCCCAGCCAGCTTGACAGTGCCGAAATGCCATCCGGGTACACGATCAGGCACGCTGCGGCGCCCCAAAGCAGCATCCAGAAGCTGGCCTGCGCCCGTGGGATGCCGCCGCGTAACGCGCGGATCAGGAACCAGACGGCAATCAGCGCACACGGCGGCCCAAACATCCACTGAAAAAGCGTCATCGAAACACCTTCTCCAGCACCAATTTCAAGCCCATCTTGATGGCCGCCGAGGAACGTTGCCCCTTGGCCAAAGTGTCTGGAGTATACCGGATCCGCACCGGTACTTCGACGTACTTCAGCCCCGATGCCACAATCTGGTCGATGATCTCCGAGGCGTGTTCCATGCGATTCAACGTAATGCGCAAGTCCGACGCACCGCGACGGGTCATCGCCCGTAGGCCGTTGTGGGCGTCGGTCAGGCGAGCGCCCGAGAGCCAGCGCGTGTACCACACGGCTAGGCTCAGCACGAACCGGCGCATGGCCGGAATCCCATCTGCAGTTCCCAGAAACCGAGAGCCCAACGCGTAATCCGCTTTGTTGATTTGCAACGCTTCGATCAACCGAGGGATATCGGCAGGATCGTGTTGTCCATCGGCATCGAAGGTGACAATGTAGTGTGCGCCTTGCGACAATGCGAAATCGATGCCCGTCTGCAACGCCGCTCCTTGCCCCAGGTTAACCGAGTGCCGCAGCAGCCACACCGCGCGGGCGAGCACGCTATCGGCGGTGTCGTCCGTGGAGCCATCGTCGACCACCACCACTTCAGCGCCGCATCCCCGCACGCCATCGACAACCGCTCCGATCCGCTCCGCTTCGTGGTACGCGGCGATCACGACCCAGATATGGGATTGGCAGCCGGTCGCTTCCGAATCGACTTGAGAAATCGCCAGTTCTGTTTGCATGGCTTCCGTCCTGAATCACTGCCCCGATTTCATGACGATCAGGTTTTTCATGGCAATACACCAACTGGACGGGGTGGAACGCTCGTTCTAGCTTAGGTCGCGATTGGGGATTGGGCAAATGGTCAGTTGGCAGTGGTCAGTTGGCAGTGGTCAGTTGGCAGTGGTCAGTTGGCAGTTGGCAGGAGTGGCCCCCGGGCGCCGAACGGGGGTTGGAATCTGGCGAGCGGTGGGCGTGAGCCCATCCGGTGTGGTTGGTGTGATCGAATCACCGTGGGGCTGACGCCACCACGCTCGCCGGAATCGATTGTTTGGGTATTCGCCCCGAAGGGGCCGGAACAAATCAGCCCCGGGCATCGCCCTGGGTTCGCTGGGAAACACGATCGCGTCGCCCTGAAAGGGCAGAACAAGGTGCCCATCGGTTGTCTGTGCCGCCCCTTCAGGCAACGCCGTGAAGGATCTCTTGGCGTGGAAAACACCGGGAAAACGATGGTAGCCGAATTCGTGAGAATTCGGAGTCTCCCCAGAACCTCCGAATTCTCACGAATTCGGCTACGAAAATCCTTCACGGCGCCGCCCCTTCAGGGCGAAGCACAGCCACGCTCGCCGGGGCATCCATGATGCTGTAATCCATCTTTCTGCCATCGATCTTTCTGCCCATCCCCGCCTGAACCGGCGCGCTAAGAAGTCTTTACACCTTTGCGCTCAGGGCGCTCAGGGCGTTAAATGATCTCGCGGGTGTTTACACCGCTGCGACGGGTCGGTGATCGGACGTGCCGAAGATTGTGTAACATCATGCTGTATATCGACTTGCCGTCGAACGCCGCCCCGCGGTTCGCACCGCTTTCTCGGCTTGGCACGCAACATGCTTGGTCAATCGCAGTCCCGGTTCCTGGGTTGAATTGGGCATTTAAGGAAATGGTCTCCGCAATGGGCGGAGGGCATTTCGTTTCAGGGGTTCCTTTCATTATTGGAGGTTTCAGCATGTTTCAGAGACTTTGGAAGGATGAGGCGGGTGCCGTCATTTCCGCCGAGATCGTTCTGGTTGCCACGATCCTGGTGATCGGCATGGTGGTTGGTCTGAAGTCGGTTCGCGACTCCGTCGTCACCGAATTGGCCGACATCGCTCAGGCCATCGCCAACATCGACCAGAGCTACAGCTACAGCGGTATCCTGGGGCACGCCGCGCAGACCACCGGCTCGTACTTCAACGATCAGGCCGACTTCTGCGATGCTACGGAAACGGCAGTGCATACGGATCCACTGGGCACTGCCAACAGCAAGTGCGTCCAAGTCGCCGAGTTGCCCAGCAGCATAGTGGACGGTGGCGAGACGGGCTTGCAGCCTTCGCCCTAACCTTCGTCTTTGCCGCGTCGCATGACCGAGCGGCATGGCTGTTCGGTTGATGACAGACAGAAAATCGCGGGGCGCGGCAACGCACCCCGCGATTTCGTTTTGCGCCCACGCCGCGTAGCACAGGCTGCCAGCCTGTGACCCAAAGTGGCTCGCGGGCGCTGAACGCGAGTCCCAGCACCTGAGCGTCTTTGCAGAGGTTCTCGCGAATTTGTAGGGTCGGCTTTAGCCGACTCTTCCGAACTGCCTGACGGCGGTACTACAAGCGAACCACGTGGCAGTGGATCTCCGAGACGCCGAATGCCATTCCGGCCTCGGAGAGACCGGACCACGTGAAGAACCGGTCTGCGAAATCCCGGGCCATGTGGAATTGCCAGACAATTCATTTGCCATCCACCGGATTGCGGATTAAACTGAGTGGGCGGATGATTTTGACGGGATCGATGTGCAAGGAACGAGTAACCCCACCATGAAACTACTTCGTTGCCTGTGGCAAGATCGGCTGGGCGGCCTAGTCGCTGCCGAGTACCTGTTGCTCGGAACGCTGCTGACCATCGGTCTGCTGGTCGGGATCAATTCGGTGCAAGAGGCATTGTTGAGCAAACTGGGGCAATTGGCCGGTTTGATTCTGCCACCTTGAACCATCCGCTAAAGACGGTCTGCCGACGAAACGGCGGCGACCGAAGGAAATTGCGAAAATCATGGGCAATCTCTGCAAGAACCTCTGGCGAGACGAATCGGCCAGCGTCAACAGCGCGGAATTGGTGCTGATCATGACGCTGCTGTCGATCGGCAGCCTGGTGGGCATGAAATCGATGCGGGATTCCGTGGTCACCGAGTTCGCCGATATGGCTCAGGCGATCGCCAACCTGGACCAGACGTACAGTTACTCGGCGATCACCGTCGTATGGGACGGCGGCACGCTGACGACCGCCGGATCGTTTTTCTTGGACGCGCCCGATTTCTGCGACACGCCGGGCACGGTGCAACACGAGCAGACGGAACCGGGGTCGAAGTGCATCAACGTGGCGCAACCGGCGTCGAGTTCGACCGCTGGCGGCGAGACGGGGTTTTAGGACTGTCCGACGATGCAAGGGGAGGAGTCGGCGATGTGGATCAGGCTGTGGCGGGACGAAGCAGGGACGGTGCTGACGACCGAGGTAGTGCTGCTGACCACGCTGCTGATCATCGGCATCGTGGTCGGGGCGAAAAGCTATCGGGATAGTTTGGTCACCGAATGGGGCGACTATGCCCAGGCGTTGGCGAACGTGGATCAGAGTTACAACGTGCCGGATGGGGCCACGACAGGCAGCGGATTTTTGGATCAGCGCGATTTCTGCGATACGGATGCGGTGGATCACGGGCCGGACGTTCCCAGCTCGAATCCGGATATTTTCGGTGACGGTCCATTCGTTTATGCCGTGGAGCCCCCCGGCGAGGGTGGTTGATCGGTAGCCGAATTCGTAAGAATTCGGATTAGCCTAGCAACATCCGAAGTCTCACGACTTCGGCTACGGGCGGGACGGAGGTAGTTGCGGATGTGGAAAAGATTTTGGCAAGACGACGCGGGGACGCTGTTGACGTCCGAGTATCTGATCCTGGGCACGTTGCTGACACTGGGCATCGTGGTCGGGGTCAGCGCGACGCGGACGACGCTGGTTTCGGAATACGAGGATTACGCCGCCGCGATCATGGGCCTGTGGGAGGGCGGATTGGCCGGTACGAGTGACGTCGTGTTTGCTGGCAACGAAGAGGGCACGTACACGGTTGTCCCGTAGCTGAATTCGTGAGAATTCAAAAATAAGAGGGGAATGGCTTTTTCCATCCGAATTCTCTTCGGCGAGCGGTGGGCGTGAGCCCACCGGTTCCCGACTGCTCGCAGGTTAGCATCGTTCGAGAAACAACTGTCGCCTCGCCAATGTAGCCATCACACTCCGTGGGATGATCAGCAATAAACACTGGACAGTTGTTTCTCGAACGGTGCTTAATGGTGATCAAAACCGGTGGGCTCACGCCCACCGCTCGCCGGATACCGGGAATTTGGGCGTCGGAATGGAAAATATGCTTGACGGGCGTCAGGTTTCGGGTAGTCTTGAGGGATTGCTTAGCTTGTTTATCTTGCCTAACTCGACCGCTCACTAGGTTGCTGCATGGATTCGGGTAACACCATCTTGATTGCCTGTGTGGTGGCTTTCACGGCTGTGGCTGCGGTTTTGGATTTCCGCACCAAGCGGCTGCCGAACTGGTTGACGGTGACGGCTTTCTTCGCCGCGCTGCTGTTTCATATCCTCTACGGCTGGTCCCAGGGCGGGTTCGGCACAGCGGGCCGGCATTTTCTGTTTGCGCTGGGCGGATTTGCGACCGGATTCGGGATCCTGTTCATCCTGTGGCTGGTCGGCAGCGGTGGCGGCGGGGACGTGAAGTTCATGGGGGCTCTGGGTGCTTGGCTCGGGGCCATGATGACTCTGTACGTGTTCGTGGTCAGCGCCGTGCTGATCGTGCTGGGATCGGCGGTCGTGCTGGCCTATCAGTTTTGTCAAAAAGGGTTCAACCGAACCCGTACCCAATACATCGAATCCGGCCGCGCGGATGGCAAACGTCATGCGCTGGCGGGGGACGAGTCCGAGCAGCGACGGCGCACCAAGCGCCGGTTGATGCCGTTCGGCGTTCCGGCGGCGCTGGCCACCTGGCTGGTCCTGCTGCTGTCGGCGATGAATTGACACAAAGAACATCGGTAGCCGAATCCGTGAGGATTCGGAGGAAGGCACTCGAGTCCGAATTCTCACGAATTCGGCTACGGAGTAGCGAGAACAAGTCGGAAGCGGTGGTCGGCTGCGGAGGAACGCGGCGACCGGGCTTCCGATTGGCAGTTATCATTCATGCTGTCCGGATCAGGGAGGTCGCCGGGCGGCTGGGTCTCATTCGCGGGGCGCCGCACGGGCCACCCGCCTGGAAGGAGCAAGACGTGACTCTTTCAAGTGGATCGATGAGCATCGGCGTATTGGCGATCTTCTCGGGGTTGCTGGGTGCTTACGGTTTGCGGGCGATTCTGCTGGCCGAACCAAAAGGGCCGCCGGAGGCGGAACGCCGGATCATCGTGCCGTTGGCCACCGAGGATCTGCCGCCGGGACGCATTTTGCGTTTGGGCGACATGGGGTTGCACCCGATGACCCAGTCGCAGATGGCGCAGCGGGGATTGGCCAATCCCTCGGTGATGCTCAGCACCGAACAGATCATCGGCCGCATGGTCCGCCAGCCGATCCGCAAGGGCGAGCCTTTTCTGACCACCACGCTGTTTCTGGAGGGCACCGGCCCGAACGTGGCCGAGATTCTGAAGCCGGGCAAGCGGGCGGTGACGTTGGAAGTGCCGTACCGCATGGGCGGCGCCGTGACCGAGGGCACCTACGTGGATGTGTTGTTCCGCGCGACGCCTCGCGCGGGTGACGAGACGCGGGCCCCGATTCCCGAGACGACGGTCACGCTGATGCAGGGCGTCGAAGTGGTGTCGGTCGAGCGTCCGAAGCCGGTCGGCGGCGGTCAAAACGGCGGCGACGACTTGGACATCCGGTACAGCAACGGCCGGAGGCCGCCTCCTCCGCCGTCCCATCCGGCTGTGACGATCGCCGTGTCGTTGAAGCAGGCGAACATCCTGCGGACGGTCGAAGGACGGGGCGAGGTCTCGCTGGTCCCACGCTCGATGGACGAGGCGGAACTCGGGTTGACCGAGGAACTGGACGAGCGGATGACGCTCGAGTCGCTGCTGGGCGCGGAGTTCCCGTACAACGCTTCGTTCAAGACCGAGATCTATCGCGGCAATTCCCGGGAGACCCGCGTCTTCGGTCGGGATGAACTGGACGCACCATTGCCGCCGCAGCAGGATCTGCGCCGACCGGTCACCGACGACCGCCAAGTCCGCGCCAATTTGACTTGGTGAGTTGTCAGTTGTCAGTTGGCAGTTGTCAGTTGGCAGCAGTGGCCCCCGGGCGCTGAACGGGGGTCGGTATTTGGTGACTGGGCATTCGCCCCGAAGGGGCCAAAACAAATCAGCCCAGGGCATCGCCCTGGGTTCGCTGGGAAACACGATCCCGACGCCCTGAAAGGGCATCACAAGGTGCCCATTGCATTTCTGTGTCGCCCCTTCAGGGCTCAGGAAACGACCTTCGTTCGTTTTCCCAGGGCGATGCCCTGGGCTGTTATGTCGCTGCCCCTTCGGGGCGAAGTACGACCACGCTCGCCGGGGCATTCATGATTCTGTAATCCATCTTTCTGCCCTCGATTTTTTTGCCCCATCCCCGCGTGAGCCCATCCGGTGCAGTTGGCGACCGGATCACCGTGGGGCCGACGCCACCACGCTCGCCAATGGCCGCATTGTCCGGACATTTGCCCCGAAGGGGCCAAAACAAACCAGCCCAGGGCAGCGCCCTGGGTTCGCTGGGAATCACGATCCCGACGCCCTGAAAGGGCATCACAAGGTGCCCATTGCATTTCTGTGTCGCCCCTTCAGGGCTCAGGAAACGACCTTCCTTCCCCTACCCCAGGGCGCTGCCCTGGGCTGGTATATCGCTGCCCCTTCGGGGCGAAAATCACCACGCTCGCCGGAGTCTTGGTGCAAATCAAGATCGTTTTGTGCTCTCTGCGCTCTCTTGTGGCCAATCACCTGGAAACGAGGGGGAACGACCACAAATTGCACGAATGACACGAATCACCGCCAAGGCGCGAAGGACGCGAAGCAGATTCCCTTTGCGCTCTCTGTGCTGTTTTGTGGCGAAACTTCGGATGCGGACAGGAGAATGGCGGGCAGGAAGATGACCTGGATGCGGCGCCTCGATTGAGCGACGCGGTGACGGGACAGAGCGAGCGGTGCAAGCGGAGGGCAGCGATGTTGGATCGTCGGTTTCGCGCCAGCGAGGGCATCTCCTATGCCTGATCGTCGCCTTCGCTCTGTTGGTCCAACAGTTCCCGGATCGCGGCCAGGCGGCTATTTTCACACGTGAGCGAAGGGTTTCGGCTTGCTCTTGCGCAATCTGCGCACGGCTTCAGCAGCGCCTTCCTAGATTCTGCGATGAGCGACCGGCCTGGGCAGCAATGTGCCCGCCTCGAATGCACACGTCTCGCCTTGCGGGCGTTGGCGCAGGCCCGATGTGTGCGTAAATTGCACCGAAGAACCGATCGGTTCAGCGACTGCTCATCTCCCATTCGGCAGGGGCGGATCGCCAGAGATAATGCGGTCAAGGCGGTGGGACAGTTCGGACCAACCGAGGCCGGTCTCGTCGGTTAGCCAGCCGTTGTAGCCCACGTCGTCTAGGGCCTTGCGGACCGCAGGCCAGACGACGCTCCCTTGCCCGATCCCGGCCCAAGTGCCGCCTTTGCCGTCGGTGTTGAGCTTGTAGTCCTTGACGTGAACCTTGGCCAGGCGCGTGCCGAAGATGCGAATCCACACCTCGGGCGGATAGGCGATCTCGACTTTGTCGTCGCGCAGAATGCCTGCATACTTCACGTGGTTTCCCACATCGAAATACGCCTTGACCCACGGACTGTTGAACGAGGCGACGACCCAGTTGTACAGCTCGGGCCGTACGCACCAGTTGTTCCACACGTTTTCCAGGGCGATGGCGACCTGCGTCTCCTCGGCCACGGGCAGGAGTTTTTGGATCGACTCGCGGACTCCGTCCACCGAGCGGTTGTGGGCCTCGATGTAGTCTTTGAACCTCTCGTTGTCGCCTGCGACGAGTTGGGTGATGTGGCCGTCGGCCTCGTCGAACTTGATGTCGAATTCCCACGGTTCCGGCATGGGTTTGACGCTGCAGCCGCCCACCGGGGCGAGCACGGCGTCGGCGCCGTAGGCTTGGGCGGCACGCAGACCGGCTGCCGATCCGCCACCCATTACCGAATGGATGCGCAAACCGAACTTCCCGGCCAACTCGCGGGCCTTCTTCGCCTCGTCGACCGGCACCGTGTAGGCCTCGAGGCCCTCGATGCCGGCGTCCTTCACCTTCGTGAACGTCTCCTCGTTCATCCGGTCCGGGCGCAGGATGACGGCCTTGTGGAGGGTGGTCTTGTAGGCGGGCTCGGCCGCTCGCCCCCCGGTAGCAGCCAAGCTCACGCCGGCGGAGGAAACAGCGAGAAAATCGCGGCGGTTCAGGTCAGTTCTCATCGCGGGGTCTCCCTGCTGTGGATCATTGATGGACGCGGGCAACGTGCTGCGTGCGGTCAGTCTAGCACTTGGCGCCGGACTGTTCCATTCCACGATGCGCCCCTGTCGGCGAAGTCGAATTTCGTCCCTCCGATTGACAATGGCCGTGCCAGGGGCTAGTGTCAACCGCGCCCACCGTAACCTCCCACCTTCTGGCAAAGGAGTCGAGCAATGCGTCGGCAGAGCAATCGTCGTGACTTCCTCAAGACCTCCGCCGCGATCGGCGCGGGCTATTTTGTGGCCGAGCGGAGCATGGCGGCCGAGAGCAAGTCGCCCAATGAGAAGCTAAATATCGGCGTGATCGGCGCCGCCGGGCGCGGCGCGGCCAACATGGGTGGTTGCGCCAGCGAGAATTTCGTGGCCCTTTGCGACGTGAACGCCAAGAACCTGGCCGCGGCCGCCGCCAAGTTCCCCCAGGCCAAAACCTACCAGGACTGGCGCAAACTGGTCGATCAGAAGGACATCGACGCGGTGATCGTCAGCACCACCGACCACACTCACGCCCCGGCCTCCGTCTGGGCGATGCGGCGCGGCAAACACGTCTACTGCGAGAAGCCGCTGGCCCACTCGGTGCATGAGGCGCGGGTCATGCAAGAGACCTGCAAGAACGCCAAGGTGGCTACGCAGATGGGCACGCAGATCCACGCGACGGACAACTATCGCCGCGTGGTGGAGCTCGTGCAAGGCGGAGCGATCGGCACGGTCCGCGAGGCGCACGTCTGGTGCAGCCGCGTCGGTCCCTGCCCCGAGCGATCGACCGAGACGCCGCCGGTGCCCGACTACATTAACTGGGATCTTTGGCTCGGCCCCGCGCCTCAGCGCCCGTACCATCCCAGCTACCTGGGCGGCTGCACCGTTTGGGAACAGCGCTGGGACTTCGGCAACGGCTGCCTGGGCGACATGGGGAGCCACCTGATCGACCTGCCGTTCTGGGCTTTGAACCTGCGCGACCCGCTCACCGTCGAGGCGGAAGGTGACGTGCGCAGCGAGGAGTCCTATCCGCACTGGCTGAAGGTGACCTGGGAGCATCCGGCCATCGACAGCCGGCCGGCGCTCACCTTGCGGTGGTACGACGGCATTCAGCGGCCGCCGTCGCCCCCGGGCCACGACTTGCAGCAGTGGGGCATCGGCGTGCTGTTCGTCGGCGACAAGGGACAACTGCTGGCCGACTACGGCCGGCGGATCCTCCTGCCCGAAGAGCAGTATAAGGACTTCAAGGTTCCGGAGCCGACGATCGCGCCTTCGGCCGGCCACTACCAGGAGTGGATCAACGGCTGCAAGACCGGTTCGCCGACGCTCTGCAACTTCGACTACTCCGGCAAGCTCGTCGAGCACAACCTGCTGGGCTCAGTGGCCTTCCGCGTAAACAAGAAGCTCCAGTGGGATCCCGGCAAACTCGATGCCTCGAACGCCCCCGAAGCCGCCCAGTTCATCCGTCGCGAGTATCGCGCGGGCTGGACGCTCGAGGGATAGCATCGCCGAAACATCGACCACCCTCAGCGGCTCGCCCCAGCATGCCGGACAAGATGTCCGGCCCGGGAGCCCGACCTAACCTACCCGCGAACGTGACACGGGCGCACGGGGGACGCGGGCCATCACCTGCCGGATCGCTGCCAGGCGGCTGACTTTCGCAGCCGGGCACGTCGGCGGCGATCGTGTGGTTGACACCCATAGGCGACGCCAGTCCCGCTGAGGACACAGCCACGACTTCCGCCCGCGAACGCGATGCGGGCAAACGGCAGACCGCGGGGGTGGAACTGGGCCGCAGCTCGGCACGCCATCCGTCGATGTGACTACAGATCCACGCGATTGATATTCTGCCATCGGGGGAACACCGCGGGGCATTCACGTCTTGACGCGACGCGGCGACCGAGAAGCTCCGATGCGAATTCCGTCTACGCCGCCTTCGTCTCGTACCACTTCAACGTCCCGCCGAGCGATTCTGGAAGCTGCAGGTCGGCGATGCTCAAGGTTTCCAGCGGTTCGGACTTGAAGCCGTTTTCACGCAGGATGCGATTGATTGTGGTTCGACCGATGTTCTTGTAGCCGAGCCGGTACAACTCCCCTTTGATCCGACCAGCACCCCAGCCCGTTTCCCTGCGGATCTTCAGCACCAGATTGTGGATCTCCTGCGGCTTGCTGTTGCCCTGGGCAGCCGTTCTTGCCTCGGTCGGTGTTCTCGTTTCGTTCTCCGATGCCTGCACCCATCGCTGGAAGGTCCGGGGCGGAACGATGGTGACCAGCTCCTTGATCTTCGAGCCCAGCGGTTTGCCGACCTTCAGTAAACTGTTTCGCTCGGCCGCGTTTGGCGCCAGATAGCCGTCCCGGCCCACACGGACCTGGAATCGCTCGCTCAAGAGATTATCGGTGCATGCAATTTCGAGGGGGATCATCTGTACCGGTTCGTGCTTCAGAACAGGGACGGCACCGCCCTGGCGATCGCCCATCCATTTGAAGACGAAGAGGAATGGCATACCGACGAATTCCAGGTAGGCTATCTGCCCTTGGCCGAACGCCCCGCCACCCAGCGCTTGGACCAGTTCAAAGGGCCCGAGCCGCTTTGTGTGCTGTCCCGCCCAGCCGCTCCGCGATCTTGGAGACGGCAGGGGACAACCGACCGCTGCGATTGGCGGATACCCGCAGTTGGAAATCCCGCTGGCCCAGCACTTCCCGAAAAAAGAGACGGACCCTGGACAGCTTCTGGTTGCAGGAGCTGTAAGCCACCCGGCGTTGCGCGATCAGGTGGTGCAGGAAATCGCGGATCTCTTCGATCCCGATCTGCTCGGGCGAACGGCCGCAGTGCCGGGCCAAGTCGGCCACGGCCGCCACGCAGGCCTCGATTGTCGAGGGGACTTGCGGTGCAGCTCCAGTTCACGAATCGTCTTGGCGCGCAGGGGAGTCAAGGCGACAGCTCCTTGGAAATGGGAGACGGAGAGGTAAGCAGATGCAACCTTCCAGTGTCCCTCAGTCCGCCGAGTCTGGCTCCCTAGCACTATCTCTGTCGCGAAGCGGCCTGGTTCAACGGAGTTTTATTTTCAGAAAGCTGGTTGCAGCCCAAACCTTGCACGGATAAGATCAATTGGACAACCAGATAGCAATGCACGTATTCGTTCGCATTTCTTACCACGAGCGGTGCTTGCAAGAGTTGCTCGTACGTCCTGAAACGCAAGTTCTTATTGATTTTTTGGAGCGATTGCAATGAACGCACGAAAGGGTTTTACCCTGGTCGAATTGCTGGTGGTGATTGCCATCATTGGTATTCTGGTCGCCCTGTTGCTGCCGGCCATTCAAGCAGCTCGCGAAGCGGCTCGACGCACGCAGTGTACCAACAATCTGAAACAACTAGCATTGTCCTTGCACAACTATCATGACACGTACGGTTGCTTTCCGCCCGCAGTGACGGGAGACGGTCGTCGAGCGACTTGGTTCCCTCGGATCATGCCGTTTATGGAACTGGGGTCGGTGTCCGACGAGATCAATTGGGCCGATCCCGCCCCGATCTGGAACCGGGCGGTGCTCCGCCCCCTGATAGAAAGTCGATTTTCGGCGGTCATGTGCCCCTCGGACCCGCAGGTGGGGACAAGGAAGCCGCGCGGTTTCTACGGCAACTACATGGCGAATTTCGGCACGGTGCGTTTCTACCACCCGAACACCGTGATTCAGGGACTTTCTCCCCACGGCGACGGCGTTTTCTACGCCAATTCGTACACGACGTTCGCCGGTATCACCGACGGAACGTCGACCACCCTGTTGCTGGGCGAAATCTTGATCAGCCCGGCAATCGGAGACTCGTTCGATTCCAGCACGTATGAAGCCCGTGGCTGTCTCTGGGATGGCGACTCCGGTGGCGGCGTGTTCTCCGCCCGCGCCGAACCGAACACGGGAACTCCCGACATGTTTGCCTACTGCAAGACGAGCACCAATGCTTACTGGATGAACTTCACTCCCTGCCGAGGTCCTGCGGGCGGGGCCAACATCGC
This sequence comes from Pirellulaceae bacterium, assembly GCA_023382975.1. Taxonomy (GTDB): domain Bacteria; phylum Planctomycetota; class Planctomycetia; order Pirellulales; family Pirellulaceae; genus SKKK01. Next base: position 253,585 of record JAHDXO010000003.1, on the reverse strand, counting down.
GCGCCACATCGCGGCTCGCAGCCAACACCCGGGCGGCGTCCAGGTGGCCTTGGCCGACGGCTCCGTGCGGTTCATCGCGAATTCGATCGAGAGTTGGCGGCCCGGAGCCGCTCTGGGACACGACGGCAATTGGGACGTCAACTGGCTTGGCACGTGGCAGAAACTCGCCTCCAGGTCCGACGGCCAACCGGTCGGCACCAATTTCTGAAGGCAGTTCACTCAAATCATAAGGCTGAACCTAAACCATGTTCAAAATGCCCCCCTCAGGTTTCGTGGGCGCTCTGGCGGCCCTCTGTGTAGTTACCGTGTTTTCCGGTTGCCGTGATTCTGGGCCGCGCAGTTGCCGGATTTCCGGCCAAGTTACGATCGACGGCGTGGCTGTTCAGGAGGGCGCGATCTCCTTCGAAATCGTTGACGCCAGCGACGTTCCCAGCGGTGCCATGATCATCAACGGCAAGTACGAAGCACAACTGACCCCGGGCCCCAAGATCGTTCGCATCTCGGCTAGCAATCCGGACCCCGATCGCGGGCCGGACGACCTGGCCCCAGACATCGTTCCCAAAAAATATCTGGACAAACCGTTGGAGATCGATGTCCAGAGAAGCGGCGTCCATGATTTCCATTTGACCTCCGACTGATCGCAACGCCCGCTTCGGCGCTCCCCTGGAGAGGACACCGATCGTCTGGGCGATGAAGGTGTCCTGGTCCAGCGGATTTCGCTCGACGCGAAGGCATAGCAATGGCTCAGCTGCGATATACCAGACGAAGGGCCCGGCTGCGCCAAGAACGGTTCGGTAGGTTTGTCGCCGTACGTTGTTCATTGACAATTCGGTAGCTGGGCGTGACTGATCGCTCGGTCGGCGCAGAGCGGGTGCCGATCGTGTGGGCGTCCAGATGCCAGATCGCCGCCAGACGCCCACGTCGCGACGCCAGGGCCACTGGCCACAACGCCCGTGAACGCGGCACGGGCGAACGGCGGAACGCTACCGGATGGCAGATGGCGTCCAATGTGACCATGTCCACAGACAGCCCCGCCGGACGCCGAATGACAGATGTCAGCCAATGTGAACACGCTCACAGGCCGCCCCGGTCCCGTTGGACCCAACGACGCGAACGGCGCCCACAGGCGGACACGCGTGCGACTCCGGGCGACGTGAGCGGGGACGCCAATCCACAAGACAGAAGAAATCAAGCTGACTGTTGTGCTTGTCGCTGGCGCGTCGTAGAATCAAAGTCAGTCGTGCGTGTTCTGCTCCAGTTGCTCTGATTGGAGGTGCGGCGATGAAGACACGCAAAATGGAAACGTCAGTCAAGACGTGGTACGAGTGTCCCATCTGCGGAAACGCCTTGCCCCAGGAACCATGGTTGGTTCGTTTTGACGCCCCCTGTTCCGAGTGCGGTTATCGCCTCTGGTGCCGCAGGCGATTGCAGGGCACTGAAACGATCCTGGAGGTGCTTCCCGAACGAACGCCGGAACCGTGGGAAGCGAAGCAATTGGTCGCGTCGCTCATCGCCAGAAACATGCACACATTTGTCACGATGGATTTGTCGCAATTGCAGATCGTGGACAGTGCCTTCGTCGCCAGACTCATCTCGATGAACCGAAGTATTCACGAGGCCAGGGGACGGTTCGTGCTACGAGGCATGTGCTCCACCATTCGCGAGATATTTGCCCAATTGCGACTCGATAAAGCGTTCGAGATCGTAGAAGGTGGACAAGTAGTCTGCGATACACATCTGACGGCGGCGGCAGGCAACTGATTCTTGGACGCACCCAGGCGGCCAGCAATCCGCATTGAAAATCTCTCCATAAATGCGATCACCCGATGGCAGATGGCGTCCAATGTGACGACGTCCGCAGACGGTGCCCGGACCAGTTCGATGGCAGATGGCAGCCAACGTGGCGACACTCCCCACCGGTCCGCTTGATCCCTGCTCGCGGCTTAGCGTACTCGTCTGTTTCCTGCCGCCGGACGTTCGGGACACGCATTCCCGCACGAGATAAGGAGAAAAAGATGACAGAAAACCGACACGCCCCTGTACCCTCTGACCCGCAAGAAGGAACCACTGTCCGCTGTGCTGTCTACATCCGCGTCAATGTGGGCGCGGTCCAAAATGCGGAGGCCATTCGTCTGCAACGCGAGACAGCAGAAGCCTTCGTGAAGAGTCGAGAAGCCGACGGTTGGATCTGCGTTGGCGGATATGAAGACATCGGCTACTCGGCCGGCAAGCTCGAACGTCCGGGATTCCAACGCCTTCTGCAGGACATCAACGCTGGCAAGCTAGATTGCATTATTGTCCACTCGCTGGATCGCCTGTTCCGGATGCACGAGCATAGTCTGATGCTCATGGCTTTGTTAGCCCGGATTAGGCATGAGTGTCAGGGCAGAGGCTGGGAGGCGGGGGGCTGCGGCGGGAGGTGACGACGATCCGCGCGGCGACTTTGATTAGTCGCATGCGCCACGTGCAGGCGTGACCCTCGTCCAGCGGATCGGCTTCGCGGCGGCGATTGAAGTCGCCGCGGCGGTCAAGCGGTGCCGCCGCCGGCCGTCGCTGACTTGAACCTGGAATATACCGAAGCGCCGCTGGAATGAACGCGGGCGGGACGGTGGTGCCGGTCCCCGCGGGAAAGCGGCGCACGGCGGCGGCCGCGGGTGACCCCCGCCAGGTCCGCCGTCAATAAATAGTGAACGCATGGACACATATAGTCGGGCGCAGGCGGTCGGTTCACCGCCTCCTGAAGGATGCCCGAATACCGGGGTCAAGCCTGGCTGGCAGGCTCGGCATCGTTCGTACTACGGTTTGACCTTCGCCTGCTGAAAACTACGTTGGGTTCGCGGACTCGCCCGGTGTCCGCATGTTTTTGCCAAACGAACCCAATTTCCACGGCGTGCGCTACTTGCAGCGGAAGTGAGCCAGGGCAAAGGAGCGGAGAGCAGCGGGAAGTGCGTCGGTGGCAAGGGGCGTCTTGGAATAGAGGAGAAGAGGAGCATTGGGAACGACAGAACACCGAAGAGGCTCCTCCACCAATCCAGAGACTACTTACCCGTGGCCGAAGCCCGCCAAGCCCGGATTCGCGAACTCGTCCGGCTTTTCAAGAGAACGGCATCAACTCGCCTGGAATAATGGAATACTGCGGTGTGGGGTCCAATGGCGAAGCGGCGGAACAAGATCCGGGGTTCCATACGGTTGTGGGTATAGCACGATGGCATGGAGCTGCATGTTTGGCAGGTCGTGCTGTACGAGGTTGGCCATTGAGCACAAGAGGTGCGGCGGAGTCTGGTTCACCGTGGGGCTGACGCCACCACGCTCGCCGGAAATGGTGCTCCTGGCTGCCGTGCGTTCAGGTTGGTACTCCTTCGACGAGGCCCAGTTTGTGCAGCTTCTTGTACAGCGCCACGCGGCTGATGCCCAATTCCTTGGCTACGCGGGTCCGGTTGTTGTTGTGCTTGGCCAGCAATTGCAGGATCAAACTGCGTTCGCCATTTTGGCGAGCGGATTCCAGTCCGCTGCGAAACGGTTCCTGCGGGCTGCGAGCGAATTCCTGCATATCCGCGGGCACGTTCTCGCCGCTCCGGGCCGTGGCATTGCGGATCGAATCGGGCAGATCCCCCAGATCCAACGCCGGTCCGCGGCACAGGGTGACGGCCCGATGGATGCAGTTGCGCAATTCGCGGATGTTGCCGGGCCAGTCGTAGGCCATCATGGCTTCGAGGGCCGAGAACGTGATTTCGTCGACCGGACGATTTGGGCGTCCGACATAGAGTTGCAGGAAGTTCTCGGCCAGCGGACCGATTGCTTCGCGGCAGTCGCGGAGCGGAGGCAGACGGAACTCCAGCACGTTCAGTCGGAAGTACAGATCGGAACGGAACTTGCCTTCGGCCGCCAACTGGTCCAACGGCCGGTTGGTCGCGGCGATGACCCGCGCGCGGAACTTGGCCACCCGGTTCGAGCCGACCGGTTCGAACAGACGGTCCTCGAGCACCCGTAGCAATTTGGCCTGCGCTTCGAGCGGCACGCAGTCGATTTCGTCCAGCAGGATCGTGCCGTCTTCGACCACCGAGAACTTGCCGACATGGTCGCGGTCGGCGCCCGTGAAGGCGCCGCGCACATGGCCGAACAGTTCGCTTTCCAGCAGCGTCGGCGACAGGCCGCCGCATTCGACCACCACAAACGGCCGTTTCCGCCGCGGCGACAGATCGTGGATGGCCCGCGACACATGGCTTTTGCCGGTGCCCGTCTCGCCGGTCAGCAGCACGTTGGTATCCGAGTCGGCCGCGGCTTCGATATGGTCGTACAACTCGCGCATGGCGCGACTGGCGAACACGAACCCCGCGACCACGGGCTGCGCCGAATCGCGGTGCTTCGATCGCTTGGGAGCATGCACGGCTGGGCTTCGCTCGTCCACTCGAATAATCGACGATGTCGCTTCGATTCGACGCCGCACGGAAAGCACGTCGATCAGGGCTGCCAAGCGCGACAGATCGACGGGCCAGGACAAGCAATCGACGGCGCCCCACTCGAAGAACCGCAGTCGTCGGTACACATCGTCCTCGGCGAGGATGACAAAGACGGGCACAGCCGACCGCTTGCTTTCGATCTCGTGCAGCAGGGCCACGACCTGGGCCTCGTCCGCTTGCTCGCTGACATAGGCCAAGCAAGCAACGACCCGGCCCTCGATCACGTCCGGCAGAGCATCGGCAGGATTGGAAACGACCTTCATTGGAAAGCCGGGCAGGAGCCGGGCCAGTTGAGGTTGGATCAACGTGGCAAGTACGTCAGACGGCCCAGCGAGAATTACTTTCAAATCGTCCACAGACGACTCCTTTCTGCATGATTCCACAACGCCGACGTGGCATCATTTCCCGGCGAGAGATTCCGAAGTCTGATTCGGATGTCGATATGTGCCTCTCGCGTGATTGTTGCTCGCCTTGCGGCGGCTCTACAAATTACAGCAAATCCGGCGTTGGCGCAAATCGGCGATTTCCCTAGTGCAACCCGGGAAATACCCTGAGTCCTCGCCCAGGATTTTCCCTGTATGCGGCTTGGTGGCTGCTGGAGAAGGCAGGAAATGGCCTACCGCGGTGCTGTGGTCGGTCTCTGACCGAGCCACCAAAACCTGGACGACGTAGCCGCCACGCAGGCTTCCGCCGAGACGAGCGGAGACAATTGAGAATCCGATCGCCCTGAAAGGGCAGGACAACAGGCGGCATCGGCGGCCTGTGCCGCCCTTTCAGGGCTTAGGACGGAAATTTCCCACCTCAACCCAGGGCGTTGCCCTGGGCTGGTATGGGGCTGCCCCTTCGGGGCGAACCATGTCGCAACTTTCGGCGGTTGTGCATCGGAATACCGCAAACCGAGGCTGCCTTAGCGTTCGGGAGAGACGAGTCCGGTTCGGACGGCAAATCGCACCAGGCCGGCGATGTCGTGGATATTCAGTTCGCGCATCAATTGCGTACGATGGCTTTCCACGGTCTTGGCGCTGATCTCCAGCTTGCGAGCGATCTGCTTGGTCGTGGATCCCTCGGCGATCAATTGCAGCACCTCGCGCTGGCGCACCGTCAAGCGGTCCAGGGGATCGGCCTTGTCGGGGTCGGCGCCTTGAACATATCCCGCGATCACGTGCCGGGACGCGGCCGCACACAGATACGTTTGGCCGCCGGCCACGGCGCGCAGCGCGAGTTCCAACTCGGCGGGAGTCACATCTTTCAGCAGGTAACCGGAAGCGCCGGCCCGCATGGCGCGCAGCACCGACGCGGCGTTGGAATTCATCGATACGATCACCACGCGAGTTCTTGACGCTGACTCCACAATCCTGGCGGTGGCCGTCAATCCATCCAGTTCCGGCATCGCAATGTCCAACAACAAGACATCCGGTTGCAGGGCTTGGACGAGTCGCACCGCCTCGAGACCGTCGCCCGCTTCCGCCACAACTTCAACCCCGGAGAGGTTCTGAATCAGGGCGCGCAGTCCCGCGCGGAACAGGTGATGATCATCTGCCAAAACCACACGAATCGCGTTCATGGATCTACCTGCAAAGCAGCCTGCGCACCACAAGCGGAAGAAGTATCGACGGGCAAACAGATTTGAATCAGCGTGCCTCGACCGGGCAGGCCTTCGATGCTGCAGCGTCCTGTCAGCAACTCGACGCGTTGGCAGAGCGCAGCCAGCTCGTCCCTCGGAAGACTCGCGTTGCACGGGCTGAACGAACCGGTCTCGAATCCTGAGCCGTTGTCACGAACCGTGAGATGGATGGCTTCCGCATCGTGGCGAAGTTCGACCTGAATCTGCGTCGCGGAGGCGTGGCGAAGGGCGTGGCCAACCGCCTGCTGGGCCAGGCGGAAGCAGACCGCCTCGATTTCCTTGGGCAGCCGAGTCCACGACGCCGACGTCAAGAAGCGAATCGGTACGCCGAAGCGATGCGACTGATCGTCCAAGTAACAGCGCATGGCTTCGGAGAGCCCCAGAGAATCGAGAGTCGAGGGATACAGTTCGACGGACATTTCGCGAACCCGATCGATCACTTGCCGCGTGATCGATAGACATTCCTCAAGTGCCGGGCGCGAGTTTGGCGGAAGCGAGTCGCTGGCCACGTGCAATTGCATGAACAAGGCGGCCAACAACTGCCCGATGTCGTCGTGCAACGTCCGTCCCAGATCGTGACGCTCGGACTCCTGCGCCGCCAGGAACTGTCGCAACCGGCACTCCAGCGGTGGCGATCGTTTCGGACCACCAATCGGTTCGCCGGGCGCCGGGTGCTGGAGCGAACTAGCGGGAAGTGTTCCGATTCGCCGACCGTCCTTCTTCATCGCTCCTGGCCTTTTCAGTCGCAGCAGATCGCGGGTTGCCATATTTGATTCCAGCACAGTCTACTTGCACTTGTCCGCCCGAACCAGGGAGGTGTGGTGGACGTGTCGAGCTGGCAAGGTTGGGCTCCAGCACGGACGCGGTGCAAACCGCACGTCCGATGCCGTTTCCCTATCTCTTGGGGTGACTGCCCTACGTGGCGGAATCGATATTGGCCAGAGGCTGGACGTGTATTCCCTTGCGTTTTCGCTATAGTAGAGGCGGAACGAAGCGGGAGCAGTCGCAAGAGAGGCCGGTGAGGGTACCCTCGTCCGTTGAAGAACAAGTTTTTTCCGACGGGTCCGGTGATGAGCGAATCAAAGTGCGGATTTCAAGGTTTAATGGAGCAGATTGCGGCCGGGTCCGAGTCTGCGGTCGAGAGCCTCGTCAACCAGTACGGAAGTCAGTTGTGCCGGGCCGTGCGACGGCGCCTGAATCCTCGGCTGCGATCCAAGTTTGACACCAACGATTTTGTTCAAGCGGTGTGGGCTTCGTTCTTCTTCGATCGCGAGCAACTTGGACGTTTTGAACGGACCGTCGACTTTGTCGCCTTCCTGACGAGGATGGCTCAGAACAAGGTGGTCGACGAGTGCCGTCGGCGGCTCCAGACGCAGAAGTCGAATCTCCAACGGGAACGTTCGATGTCGGCGGACGCTTCGGAAGAGATCGAGCTCCGCAGCCGCGAACCGGCGCCCAGCCAGATTGCCATCCGCAACGAACAGTGGGAGCGAATGATGGGTGGGCTGCCTGCGCAATATCGCCAGATCTTGGAACTGCGTGCGGCGGGTGAAACGCAGGAGGAGATCGCTCGTCAGTTGGGGGTGAGCGAGCGGACGGTGCGCCGCGTGCTCGCCAAACTGCAGTTTCAGGTGGAGGCTGCGAAATGACGGCAGATCTTGCGCAACGCGACCGGACGGACATCGCGCCAGGCGACGCCAAGGCGTTGGTCTCGGAAATCCTTGCCCAGTACGAATCGGCGGCCGCATTCGATGCCCAGGCGGTCTTGGAGCAGCATCCGGGCCTAAAGCAATACCCGTCGGTTGTGGTGGACTTGGCCTACGAGGAATTCTGCCGACGCATCGACGCCGGGGAGGACGCCGATCCCGAGGAGTTCGCGCGGCGTTTTCCCGAGGTCGAGGCGTCGTTGCTGAAACTGCTGGAGATTCACGAGTATCTGGACGAACATCCGGATGCCTTCGGTGCCGCGGCACCGCCGGTCTGGCCTCAAGCAGGTGAAGACGTCGGCGGCTTCGTTCTGATCCGCGAGATCGGCCGAGGCGGATTTTCGCGAGTCTTCCTGGCGAGCGAGCGGGATCTGGGCGACCGGCAGGTCGTCCTGAAGATCTGCACCCAGGCCAACGAAGAAGCGGCCAGACTAGGGCAGTTGGATCATCCTCACATTGTCCCCGTCCATTCCGTCGATTTCGACGCCTGCCCCCCGTTCACCTTGATTTGCATGCCGTTTTTGGGCAGCGCAACGTTGGCCGATGTTCATGCGGCCGTTTTTGCCGACGGTGCCGATCGGCCTCGAATCGATGACATTGTGGCGACCATCGATCGCATCGAAGGGCAAGTTGGTGGGGACCGAACTCGGCAAGCCTCGTCATCCGGTCGTTCGCGCCGCTTCGCACTCCGGAGCACGTACGCCGAGGCGATCATCCAGACCGGGGCGGAAGTCTGCGAGGCGCTCGCCTACGCCCATGGCTTGGGCATCTGTCATGGCGACGTCAAGCCGTCGAACGTACTGCTGACTTCCGACGGGCGTCCGCTGCTGCTCGATTTCAATCTGTCGACGCGAAGCGATAGTGGCACGGCGGTCGTGGGCGGCACGCTGCCGTACATGGCACCCGAACAGTTGCAATTGATTTTGGGGACCAGCGGCGCGACGAGGCCGGAGATCGATCATCGAACCGACCTGTTTGCGCTGGGCGTGACGTTGTTTCAGATGCTGACCGGCCGGCTGCCTTTCCCGACCGAAGATCTACCGCAGGACCGCCAAGAGGCGGCGCGACGGTTGCTGGATCGGCAGCGATCCTGGAACGATTGCCGCATCGAATTGGACCGCGTGGCAAGCCCCGCGGTCGCTCGTCTGATCACCTCGTGCCTGGCATTGGACCGCGAGTCCCGACCGGATTCGGCCGCGCAAGTCGCCAAGCAGTTGCGGGCGGAACTTGCCAGTGTTGCAAGGGATCGAAGTCGCCCGAGGGTGAACAAGCACGCGGTGCTCTGCATGGCGTTGGTGCTTTTCCTGGCCGCCGCGGTTTTGGGCATCGGCTTTGCTAACCGCGCTCCGCTGCACATTCGCCAGTATGAACTGGGCGTGTCCTACCTGGATTCCGGCGAGCCTCTGTTAGCCGTCCCGTTCTTCGAAAGTGCGTGCGACCTTCACCGCGACTTTCCCGAGGCCCTCCTGTTGCTCGGCTGGAGCAAACTGCTTGCGGCGCGGAACCCGGAACTGAAGGAAACGGAGCGAGTCGCAATGCTGCAATCTGCTCACGGTGTTTTTGACTCCGCCTGGAACCGCTACGGCTCGGGCGAATCAGCAGCCAGTCTGGCAGCCTGTCTTGCGGAGTTGGATGACCCCTCGGGGGCTGTAACATTCTACAGGAGGGCGGTCAAACTCGAATTTGCAACGTCCAGTGTGAGGAACAATCTGGGCTATTACTTGTCGAAGAACTGGCAGTTGCGGGGAGAAGCCATAGCCGAGTTGGAAGAATCGATTCGGCAGGAACCCAAACTTTCCTCCACGCACGAAAATCAACTGAGCACGCAGTGGAATCTGGTGAACGATAAGTTTGATCAGTTGAAGGCAGCCAGAGCTTTGCCCGACACGGAAACTGCTACTGAGCGTGAGATTGAGGCTCGAGACAACCTGCAAGTGGCATTGGCGCAGATTGATGCGGCACGGGATCTGGCACCGTCGAACGCCCGATTGGAGCGGGCTGCTGCGCGCCTTTACGCCCTGGCGTACGACGCGGCGTCAACGGACACCAGTGGAGAGACGAGCTTCGTTCAGCGCGAGATGCTTGAGCGCGTACTGTCCTCGTGCCGAGCCGCTGTGGCGTTCGGGTTGCCCCCAGAAAATCTGCGAGAGTTATCGTTAATTGCCCCCCGTTTGGAAGACGATCTGCGATTTGCTGAGTTACTGAAGAGCGATCCCCGACCCGTTGCGGCAGTGCCGACCAGGTCATGGGTGGACATCTATCCCGACATCCGCACTCGACTCTTGTCCGTCGCACGCTGAATCCTGCGAGAATCCGAGACAAACGCGGCAGTTCCTGGTCACGGTGATCCGTCAGGAAACTGATCTGCAGCCTCGTTGGGAAAAATTTCTCGAAGCCGGTTTCTTTTCTTGTCCGGTTTCTCGGACGAATCACGATTCCTCCCCTTAGTGCTCTTGTCCGCATTGGTTCAGGAGCCATGCATACATCCCCTGTTTTATAGTTGGAGGAACTGCTCATGTGGACCAGCCGCTTGTTCTCGACCATCAGCCGTCACACCAAAAGTCGCACGTTGTCGCGGGGACGCCGCATGGCCCGTCATCGGACGTTGCGCATCGAAATTATGGAAACCCGTGTGCCGCTCAGCGCCAGTTCGCTGCTGATCGTTGAACCCGCGGAAGCAAACGTCGAGGCGACCGAAGACCCTAGCGATGCGGTGCTTGTCGCCGAAGACACGGCGGGGGATACCGCGACGGGGAACGCGGAAACCGGTGTAGTTGACAACGAAACGGCCGTGGTAGATTCGTCGGACGACAGTGTTTCGACCGTGTGCTTTCCAGTCGCAACAACGGAAGAGGTCGATGCCGAAAACGAGCCCGTGACGATGGCCGACGGAACGTCGGACGACGTGGCGGCGGTAACCGAGCCGTCCGTGTGGGAGGCAGACGATGTCGACTGGGTCGACGAGACCCTGGTCGCGGAAATCGATTTGTCGGATGCCGAAGCGGAAGAGGCGACGCTGGAAGCTGACATGGTTGTCAGTTTGGCCAGCTACAGCGAAACGGTGGAAACAACGAAGACGTTGATTTCGGCTGTTTCTCCGAGTCCGGCCCCGACACCGGTCACTGGCGGGGTGGGTACGGCCTCGATTGGTGTGGGCGTGGTTCCCATCGGGCAGCCGGCACCTCCGGTGATCACCTCGTTCGACGCCGTACAGGGCTTGAGCAACGTCTGGACCTTCACGGGCCAAGTCAATTACGTTTGGCCTTGGACTTTGACGATTAGGTTCGGCGGATTGCTGGACGGAGAAGTCACCGGCGTGAATATGGACGGAAGCTTCGAGTTCTCGTGGATCTTTCCCCCTGACACGAACGGGATCGTGAGCGCGCAGGCTTTCACGTCGCAAGGAGTCGGTTCGAACGTGGCGTTGGAACTGATCACTTGAAACGAATCGAAGACCTGTATGTGCGTCCTTCTCCGCAGCTCGTCCTCTCTTGTGGACACGATGTCCTCAGGGTGCAGATGCCATGACCGATCGGTCGAATCAACGACGCTCCCATCGAACTGCGCGCGAGACGTTTGGCCGTCGGCGTCCCGCCGGGGCGGTGGATTACTCCGTGATGGACGCAATGCGGAGAATCGTGCGTCGAATCCTGCGGACGCAAAGTCAACGCACCGGTTTTCAGGCCTGGGTTCTTGAGGAAGCACGACGATTGCACGACCGCCACGGCAGCGTCTTGCAGGGTGAAGCGTTCGAGCGACTGATCGTGGATCGATTGGTGTGTGCCTGCCGCGACGGTCGGTTCAACTCAGTCGCACTGGAGACCAACCCTGCTTGTCCGTCGACTTGGGGCGGAATTTTCGAGATGACCTTTGCAGGGCAGCCCCCGAACCGTTGAGACATCGACCATGCAAGCACACTTCGAAAACCCGTCCCGGCCGCCCGCTGCGGTATTGCGGCTGTTGATCGTCGAAGATTCGGAAATCGACGCTCAGTTAATGGTCCAGCACCTGCGCGAGTTCGGGTATGTGACGGTGTGGGACTGTGTCGACGATCAAATCGCTCTTCAAGTGGCGCTGTCCCGCCAGGTGTGGGATATCGCGCTGTGCGACTATACTCTCCCGCAGTTCAACGGGCTGGCCGCGCTGGAGACGATTCGATCGCAGGCTCCCGACCTGCCGGTGATCTTGGTTTCGGGCACGATCGGCGAAGAGGTCGCTGTGGCAGCGATGCGAGCCGGAGCCTACGACTATTTGCTGAAGGATCGTTTGACGCGACTGGGCGCCGCGGTCCAGCGCAGTCTTCACGAAGCCGAGCTGCGGCAGGCTCGTCGCCGGACCGAAGGCCAGCTCCGGCTGTTGTTCCATGCCATCGAACACAGCACCGCCATGATCGTCATCACCGATACGGCGGGACGAATCGAATACGCCAATCCGCATTTCACGCAAGTCACGGGTTATCCGCTGGACGCGGTGCGAGGCAAGAATCCGCGGCTGCTGAAATCGGACCGCATGGCGCCCGCCGAGTACGCCCGACTTTGGCAGACCGTTCAGGCAGGAGGCGAATGGCACGGCGAGTTCTGCAACCGGAAACGCACCGGCGAGTTGTTCTGGGAATCGGCTTGCATCTCCCCGGTTCGCAATCACGACGGGCGCATCACGCATTTCGTCAAGGTCGCGGAGGACATCACGCACCGCAAGCAGGCCGACGAGGCGTTTCGCAAACTGGAGGCCCAACTGCGCCAGGCCCAGAAGCTGGAAGCACTCGGCGAGCTGGCGGGCGGGATCGCTCACGACTTCAACAGTTTTCTGGGGGCGATCGTCACCAATCTTCAGTTGGCTCGATCGGGCATCGACGCCGAATCGCAGACGGCCGAGTATCTGGACCGCGCCACCACCGCCAGCCGGCAAGCCGCGGGACTTGCCCGACAGATGCTCTCGCTGAGCCGCCGCGACGAACCGTGCCGCCGCTTGATCCGGATCGGTCCGGTCGTGCTCGATACGCTGCGGCTGCTCGAGGCTTCGCTGCCTCACGGTGTTCAATCCGCGATCGACGTCGAATCGGCGAAGCAAGTCGTGCTGTCGGACCCGGCCCACATCCAGCAGGTTCTGGTCAACCTTTGGACCAATGCCTGCCACGCCACGGAAGGTCACGGCGAGCGCATCGCGGTCCATCTGGCCGATGTCGACGTCGATGCGGAGACGGCCGGCAGGCACGCGGGCCTGCAGCCAGGTCCGTATGTCCGATTGACCGTTCAAGACGATGGTTGCGGAATGGCTCCGGAGGTTCTGGAAAGGGTTTTCGAACCGTTTTTCAGTACCAAGCCCAAGGGCAAAGGCACCGGGTTGGGACTGAGCGTGGTGCAAAGTATCGTCAGCAGCCACCAAGGCGCCGTGACCGTCGAGAGTTGTTTGGGCGCAGGCACGACCGTCCATTTGTACTTTCCGGGGCATCCGTCCGCCAAGGCGGACGCGGTCGCCAGCCTGGCCGCCGCGGAGAAGTCGCTGCCGCGCGGCCACGGCGAACACATTTTGCTGGTCGACGACCACGCGCTGGTCCAGGATGCCACACGCAACCTGCTCGAACACCTGGGCTACCGCGCCACCGTGTTCGGCAGCCCGCTGAAAGCCCTGGACGCCTTCCGCGAATCCGCCGACGATTTTGATTTGGTGCTCACGGACATCTCCATGCGCGAGATGAACGGTGCGGAACTGGCGCGGGAGATGCTGGCCATTCGTCCGACCATCCCCATCATCGTCAGCAGCGGCTACGAATTGGCCGGGATCCGCACGCTCGTCCGCGACTTGGGCATCCGCGAGGTGTTGGCCAAGCCCGTCGAGCGCGATCGCATGGCCGCCACGTTGGCGCGGGCCTTGGGCCGGTCGGCGGACTCCCATGACCGACCACGCCACGGAGTACACGCCGCCATTTCGGCTCCGGCAAATGACCTCCATTCAACATTCGAATCCCATGCAGGACATTCTCGATGAATCTTTCCTCCGAAATATCCGTTCTGGAATCCCCGTGGCGAGACGGCTCGCGCGGCAATCCGTTGACCCTTCATGCGCCTCGCGGCGAGGCGTTCGGCCAGCGTCGTCCGCTGAGAACGCACGAGGCATCGAGCCGGGGCCCCGCTCCGCGGAACAGACCGCCATTCGACGACGCCGAATTGCATTTGGACGAAGCGAGTGAAAGCCGCCTGGAAGAGCGCATCGCCCAGTGGGAAGCCGCCAACGAGGAACTCGAAGCGTTCAGCTATTCCGTCTCGCACGACCTGCGGGCGCCGTTGCGGGCGATCCTGGGTTTCTCGCGAATCCTGGCCAACAAGTCCGGTCCGCAGTTGGACGAGCAGGGCCGACAGTGCCTCGATGTCATCTGCAGCGAGGCGGAACGGATGGGCCGGTTGATCGAGGATCTGTTGCGATATTCCCGGCTGGGCCAGTGCGATCTACAGAGCATCCCGGTCGATACGAACGCCATGGTCCGCGAGGTTTGGGGAATGCTGACCGCTCCGATGCAGGACCGGAATGTCGATTTTCGGCTGCATCCGCTGCCTCAGGTGATGGCCGATCCGGTGCTGCTGCGGCAAGTCTGGACGAACCTGTTGGACAATGCCCTGAAATATACGCGGAATCGCGAACTGGCGGCGATCGAAATCGGGGCCGAGACCCGCGGTCGTCAAACGATCTTCTTCGTTCGCGACAATGGCACCGGATTCGATGCAAAGTATGCCCACAAACTGTTTCAAGTCTTTCAGCGATTGCACCGCTCGGAGGACTTCGAGGGCGATGGCGTCGGCCTGGCCATCGTGCAACGCATCGTCCACCGCCATCGCGGTCGCGTGTGGGCCGAATCGGAGCCCGGTCAGGGCGCCACGTTCTACTTCACTCTGAACGATTGACGCCCGGAATCATCCTTTCGGCTGCTCCGGATTGGCGATTTCCTTGTCGTGGTCCCGGCTGCCCGGAGGCCACGCGGCGGGACCGGTAACGCGGAACGATGCGTTTCCCGCTTGTCCGCCCGCCAGTTCGCGAACGTCGATTGTCCAGATCCCGAAGCGGTCGTTCGGTGCGATGTCCAGCGGAATTTCCAGTCGTCCGCCCGGCGCTGCATAGAACCCGCTCCGTTCCGCCGGGCGTCCTTCCGAGTCCCGGATCGTGACGTGAAGCGGAATCACGGCTTCCACCGGCTTGCTCAACTCGTCTAGCACCGCGACCGCCACCTCGAGCGACTCCCCGCGCGCCGCGGATTCGCGGACCGCGACCTCCACGGCGGCGATCGGTTGGCTGACAATCAGATACGCGCGACCGTCGCCGGGCGCCAGGCGGACGGGAAAGCGAACCGTCCCGTCGGTCGCTTGACTATCGACGCGACGGGAAGCGACCAGATCGTAGACGGCGCCCGCGGCGCGCGACACCGACAGCTCGGCCTCCGACGGCAACCCGTTCTCCATGACGATGCCGTGGTGCCCGACATACTGCCCGTACTCGCGTCGGTCGTTGACGGCAAACACGTAGTCCGCCTCGCCCCAGCGCCGCTGGTAGGGAATCACCTCGGGATGGGAACTGTCGACGGTGCGTTGATAGCGGCTGTCCAAGGCCTCGCGCAGCGCCGCGGCACGTTGCAGCAATTCGAGTTTGTCGCGGTCGGCCCGGCCGGTGCGCTGGTAGACCGGGATCGCGATGTCCGGCCGGATCGCGGGGCAAGTCCGTTCGTCGCCGACAACGATCCCACCCGCGGCCTGAAACGCCTGGATCCGCTCGGCGACACCAGCCGTCAGCACGTCGCAATCGGGCATGACCAGCACCCGCTTTCCGTCCAATCCGCCGCCGAGAATCGTCTCGTCGAACACGATCTCGGGCTGCAGATGGGCGTATTGCAGGATGTGGTAGCAATCGCCCGCCCAGCCGCCGCCCCAGCCAAAGGTGCCGCGGCGCGCGAACATCTCGCTGGCAAAACTCTCGTACAGCGCCACGTCGCTCGCCACTGCCGGCACGTGCAGCAGCGTCGGTCCCAGCGGCTGGACGATCTCGCGCACCAGCCGCGCCAGTTCATGCTGCGTCTGCGGATGCGTGTAACGGTAGCCGCCCGGGGAATCGGTCGGCACCAGCGACTGCCAGCCGTGGTACATGATGCCTCGGATCGGACGAGCGATCTTGGTCCAAAACGCCTCGCGCAGATGGATCGGCGCGATGGTGATGAATGGTGCGTCCGGCTGCTGGCGTTCCCATTCGGCCTGGTAGGCGGGCGGTTCGGTCGGGTTCTTTGGCGCCGGCGCCGTCTGGCTGCGATACCAAATGACCTGCGTCATCTTCATCACCTGCTGCGGCGGATCGGCGCCGGCCGCCATCGCCAGCAGTTCGTCGGTGGCCAAGCCGATGCGGATCGGGTCCGGATAGCTGTACGTCCACTGCGAGAGCACGTCGACTTCACCGCCGCTGCCGTAGACGCTGGCCACGCGCACGGCCGGATCGTGAAACGTCCACAGATCGTTGCGTCCAGTGGACCGAAGGCCCTTGGCCAACGCGGTGTTCAACTCGTTCCAGCCATCGCCCGTTTTCCAGTACCAGCGGTAATAGACGTACAGCGGATGATCGTCCGGAATGACCCGCGAAGCGGGAATGTCGCTCAGCCGGCTGTAGTCCACGCCGCGCGACGTGCTGACCTCGGCCGGAATTTCCAGCCCGGTGGCTTTTCGGAACGCGTCCAAGTCGTGCGGGTGGAAGCAGGGTCGCGCGTGATCGCGCACTTCGGTGTGCAGCAGCGCGGCGCCGAAGGCCGGGTGGTCGCCGTAGGTTCCCGCGACCGACGCGCCGACGCGGTAACAAAACGGTGCCATCTGGGGAAACAGCCCGCAGAGATCTTCGCGCGGCGCGTAGGCTTGCCCATCGCGGCCGACTCGCCGGAACTCCTCGACACTTCGCATCCCTGCGCCCGGCGACAGACTGGCCACCAGCGTCAGGCCGTTGGCCAGCGCGGCATCCAACGCTTGCCGAGTGCGCCGCACTGCCTCGTCGTCGGCGGCCTGGACGGGCGAATCCGCTTTCCAGATGCGCTGGTGATCGGCGCCGACGCCCAGCACGTGGGTGAAGCCGATCTGCTTCAGACGCGAAATCTCGTCGGTGACGCCGCCATAGATCCCCCACATCAACACAGGGAACTCGTCGAGGTTCTTTCTCGCCACGATCTGCACCGGAAAGGACTCACGGGCGGCGTACGCGACGGGTTCGGTCACCTCGATCTCCGCCGTCAAGCCATACAGATCGGGGCGCAGCATCGTGTCCGGCTGATAGGGAATCGCCTGACGTTGTCCCGGTTCGAGCGGACCCGCCTGAATCGTCTGGCTCATCCCGCCGTCCAACGAGAACGTGATGCGCACCTGCGGCACGGCGACCTTTTGCAGATTGGTGATCGCCAGCAGCAGACTTGCGTTCGGTTCGCCGCGCACGAAAACTCGCCGGTCCGAGACGACTTCCAGCCTCAGCGGCCGTAATTCCAGCACGCCGCGCGCGATGCGGACCTGATCGATATAGCCCGGAAATCCGTGGTAGTAGCTGCCGATCCGGTCGCCGATCGACAGATCGTGCCGGCCGGCGCTGATCGCCTTGCGGTTCGGCTGCTCGCCGCCGCCCCAACTTGAACCGTTCAGGAAGAACCTGCCCTCGCCGGCCGCGTCGTAGGTGAACGCCAGATGGTGCCAAGTGCCGGTCTCCAGTCGCATCGGCCGCGAATACCAGGTCGCCGAATCGTTGCCGAAACCCAGGACGGCGCGCAGAACTCGCGAGCCCGCCCGGTCGGCCGGCCCCAGGATCAGTTGGTAATCGTTGTGCGAGACGTACTTCTTGTCCAGCAGAAACGAATCCGGATATTCGGCGTTCAGTTCCGGCTTGGGTCGGACCCACATCTCCAACGTGAAGGCCCCGTCAGGACTCAGCGACGGCGCGTTCTTCGCCACGGCGGCGTGCCGCTTGTCCTGGACCGGCCAGCCTGGAAAACACTCGAGCGCTTCGCCAAACCGGCCCTCGCGGGCGATCACCGCGTTGTGCAACGTCACCTGGTGGCCGTGTCCGGAGGCGTCGGCCGTCTCGTCGTCCGCGTCGAACTGCCACAACGCGATGGTCCGGCTGCCGGTGGCGTCTTCGCCTTCGTAGGGGTCGCTCCAACGCTCGCACAACGGCAACGGATCGGCGGCTCCCGAGACCCAAGACACTCCGCCGAGAACCAAGAACAAGAAACCGGCCAGTCGGATCATGATCCACCTCACAGGTCAGGGGTGAGAGTTGCGTCGCCCGCGGCGCATGAGCGAACGGCGAGTCAGCAGACGGCACAGGCTGGCAGCCTGTGCTACGGGGAAAGTTCATGCCGTGGTTCTGCGCCGGGTGGCGTAGATTTTTTCCATCAGGGGTCCGCGCATGCTCTGGTCGGCAACCTGATCGGCCGCGGCTTCGGCCAACTGCAGGATTTTTTGCGCGGCGCCCTTCATGTCCGCTTCGATCAGCTTGGTGCCGAGATGGACCAACGCGTAGGCTCGGCTGAGCGGATCGGGAATCTCGGTCGCCGTCTTCTGGGATTCCTGGAACAGGGCCTTCGCCGCGTCCGCCTGCTTCATCTTGACCATGATCGCGGCGGAGCTGGCCAGCGAATCAGCCCGCTTGCGGACGTCCTCCAACCCGCGGGCGTTCTCCAGCGTCCGCTCGACGCGCTGCTGGGCCTGTTGCTCGTGGCCGAGTCCGAAGTGCGTATAGGCGACTTCCAACAGCGCTTCGACGCGGCCCTCCGGTCGGGCGATCTGGTCGGCGCTCTGTTCGGCGCGGTCGAGCAGGTCGGCTGCCTCGCGCGCCTCGCCGAGGTACTTTTCGTAGGCGTAGGCCATTCGCGTCAACAGGGCGGATCGAGCCTCGGCGTCGGAGACTTCGCCGGCCGTCTTCTGAACCTCGCGAAAGACGTTCTTGGCATCGCTGGGGCGGTTCATCCGCGCCATGGCCATGCCGATGCGGTTCAGCGCCGTCGCGCGGCCTCCGGCATCCCGGATGCGCCGGGCGGCATCGGCGGCCGAGGTAAGCGACTTGTCCACTCCGCCTGCGTCCCCGGCCGAGTGCTGTTTCTCCGCCACTCGCAACAACTGGGTTACCTGCAATTCGGAGTCGGCAATTTGCAGCGCCTGCTGATACTGGGCGGTCAGCGACTCGCCCGAGCCGCCTCCACCGCATCCTGGCAAGACGATACCGATGACGACGAAAAGAAGCCCAAGGACCACGCCCGGGCCCGGTTTTCCTTCGTAGCGGAAGTCGTGAGACCTCCGATTTTGAAACGGCGTGCCATCCCGCGGAACTCTCACGAGTCCCGCTACGCGAATGACTGCGCTGCGGTGTCTTGCGTTGCCCGTCGTCATGGCGCTGGTCCCTCTTGCTTCAAAACACCAGTTTGATCTGTTGCAGCCGCGAAATGGTTTCGGCCATCAGCGCATCTTCGGCCGCTTCGTCGTCGGCCACGTAGGTCACCGAGAAACGCAGGAAGGCGCCCGCGTCGTCCCAGGGGACCGTGACGATCGATTTCTCGGTGATCAGGTACTGGCTGGCCGCCTCGGCTGTCGCAAATTCGGGACCGGACTCCACGCCCCGCGGCGCAGGCGTGTACAAGAAGTACGAACCGCCGGGCATCCGACACTGGAATCCACAGGCGGACAGGGCGGCGACCAGCTTCTCCATCCGGCGGCGGTACTTGGCTTGCACGCGGACGGGAATCGAGTCGTCGTCCAGAGCGGTCACCGAAGCCTTCTGGATGGCGATGAACTGGCCCGAATCGCAATTGTCCTTGACGTCCGAAAACGCTTGGACCAGCCGTTCGTGGCCGCAGACCCAGCCGAGCCGCCAGCCGATCATGTTGAAGCCCTTGGAGAGCGAATGGACCTCGACGCCCACGTCGCGTGCGCCCGGCACGGAAAGGAAGCTGAGCGGTTCGCCGGAGAAGGTCAACATGATGTGTGCCGCATCCTGCACGACGACGATCTGCTTGGCTTTGGCGAATTCGATCACCTGCTGGTAGAACTCGCGAGTCGCCACGCGACCGGTGGGGCTGTTCGGATAGTTCAGCACCAACAGCTTGGCCTGGCGAGCGATGTCGTCCGGGATCGCGTTCAAGTCGGGCAGGAAGTCATTCTCGGGAGCCAGCGGCAGGCGGTACACGGTGCCGCCGAAATAACGGGTGTGCGTCCCGGCGACCGGATAGCCCGGCACGGTCATCAGCGTGATGTCGCCCGGATTGATGAAACACGCCGGCAGCATGGCCAGGGCGGTCTTGGAACCGATGCAGTGATTGACCTCTTTGACCGGATCGAGTTCCACGCCGAAATGGCGTTGCATGAAACGGGCCACTGCTTGTTTGAACTCCGCGATCCCGTTGTCCGCATAGCCGCGGTTTTCCGGCCGGTTGATCTCCAAGGCCATCCGCTGACGAACCGCATCGTCCGCCATCGCGTCGTTTTCGCCGATACCAAAGTCCAGCAACGTGCGATTCGGATAGTCCTGCAATGCCTTGCGCTTGGCACGCTTGATCTTTTCGAACTTGTAGATCTCGCTGCCCTTGCCGTAGTTCGGACCGCCGATCCGGTCCGCGAACAGTTGCTGAAAATACGGGTCGCTCATCGGTTTTCCCTGCCTCTCCATTTCCGTGGATTCGAAGTCTCCTGACCATCGCCAACCGATAGACTCTACCGTACAGGTTTCCAGCTCGGCAAGCCCCGATGCGGTTCCCTGCCGGAAACCCCGGGAAAATGGGCGGATTCCGCTCCTGCCCCAGCGTCCGGATCCCTGCGGCATCGCGACAGGCGCGCGGCGCGTTCGAACTCGGCCGAGCAGGACAGCGGTTGCGTCTGTTGCGGTCAACCCCTTACAATCGCGGGCACCAAGGTACGCAGCAAGTTTTCTTCTCCTCCCGTCACGGAACCGTCGAACATGGTGAGCTTTCGTTCCTCGAAGACATATTGGGTGTTGTGCATGGCATTGGTTTCTGTAACCGTCCAAGCGACGGAGCCGGACGCGGTGCGGCTGGCGTATCCCGAGACGAACCGAGCCGATCAATCCGACGATTATCACGGCGTCGTGGTCCAAGATCCCTATCGCTGGCTGGAAGATGTGGATAGCGAGGCGACCAAGGCCTGGGTCCAGTCGCAAAATGCCGTGACCTTCGATTTCCTGCGCAAGATTCCTCAGCGGGAAGCGATCCGGCAGCGGCTGACGGAACTCTGGAACTTTGAACGTTACACCGAGCCGGTACAGCGCGGCGGACGGTACTTCTACACTCGCAACGACGGGCTTCAGAACCAGAGCGTCCTGTACGTGGCCGAATCGCTCGACGGGACACCGCGCGAGTTGCTGGACCCCAACCGGCTGTCCGACGACGGCACGGTGGCCTTGGCGGGCTGGGAGGTCAGCGATGACGGTCGCTTGCTGGCTTACGGGCTGGCCGCGGCGGGCTCGGATTGGCGCGAGTGGCATGTCCGGGACGTGGCGAGCGGTCAGGACCTGGGCGACCATCTGAAGTGGATCAAGTTTTCGAGCGTGGCCTGGACGCCGGACAATCGAGGCTTCTTCTACAGCCGCTACGACGAACCGCCGCCGGGCGAGGAATTCACGGGCGCGAACTACTTTCAGAAGCTGTTCTACCACCGGCTCGGCGATGCTCAGGACCAGGACCGGTTGATCTACGAGCGGCCGGATGAAAAGGAATGGGGATTCGGTAGCCGAGTGACCGACGATGGCCAGTATCTGGTGATCGGCGTGTGGCGGGGGACGGAGCGGAAGAACCAGGTATTCTACAAGCCGCTGGCGGATCCGCAGGCCCAGGTGGTCGAGTTGCTGAGCGGCTTCGACGCCGAATACGAATTCCTCGGCAACCAGGGCTCGCGGTTCTGGATCTTGACCGACTTGGATGCTCCGCTGCGGCGCGTGGTCGCCATCGATCTTCAGCAACCGGAGCGTGCGAAGTGGGAAGAAGTGATCGCCGAGTCGGAGCAGGTGATCCGCGGAGCGAGCATCGTCGGAAACCGCTTTTTCGTTTCCTATCTGATGGACGCCACGACGAGAATCGAAATGTTCGAGTTGGACGGCCGCCGTTTGGGCGAAGTCGCCATGCCGGGCATTGGCACGGCCGGCGGATTCGGCGGGCGGCAATCGGATCGCGAGACGTTCTACTGGTTCACCAGCTTTACGATGCCGGTCACGATCTACCGTTACGAAGTGGCGACGGGCGAGAGTTCCGTCTTTCGCCGCCCGCAGTTGCCGTTCGATCCGGCGGACTACGAAACGCGGCAGGTGTTTTTCGAGAGTCGCGACGGCACTCGCGTGCCGATGTTCCTGACCCATCGCCGCGGCGAGCGTCCGGCGGGTGGCTGGCAGACCGTTTTGTACGGTTACGGCGGATTTGACATCTCGTTGACTCCGAGTTTCTCGGTCAGCAATCTGGTCTGGATGGAACGCGGCGGACTGTACGCGGTGCCGAATCTGCGCGGGGGCGGCGAGTACGGACGCCGCTGGCACGAGGCCGGGATGAAGGCCAACAAGCAGAACGTCTTCGATGATTTCCTGGCGGCGGCTCGGTGGCTGATCGACCAAGGCTATACGTCACCCAGCCGGTTGGCCATCCGAGGCGGCAGCAACGGAGGCCTGCTGGTCGGTGCAGCGATGACCCAGCAGCCCGAATTGTTCGGCGCGGCGATTCCCGCCGTGGGCGTGATGGACATGCTGCGGTATCACAAGTTCACGATCGGCTGGGCATGGGTGTCCGAGTTCGGATCGTCGGACGACCCCGACGAATTCCAGACGCTGATCCGCTATTCGCCGCTGCACAACCTGAAGCCGGGAACCCGCTACCCGGCGACGATGGTGATGACCGCCGACCACGACGACCGCGTCGTGCCGGGGCACAGCTTCAAGTTCGCCGCGGCGCTGCAACACACCCATCGGGGCGATGCGCCGGTGCTGATCCGCATCGAGACCAGCGCCGGACACGGCGCCGGAACGCCGACCACCAAGCTGATCGAATCGGCCGCCGATGCGCAGGCGTTCCTGGAACACGTGCTCGCCGCGGAGCCTCGCGCGGCGGAAGGTGGGGATTGATCATGGATCGCCACGTTGTCTTCCTTTCGATTCCCGGTTTGCGCGAGCTGGACTTGGTTCGCTTGCCGCGATTGACCGCGCGGATGGCCGGCGGCGGACGGGCTTCGCTCACGGCCAGCTTTCCCGGCGTCACGTGGCCCGTCCAGGCCAACATGCTGACCGGCAAGTTGCCTCGCGAACACGGCGTCGTGGGCAACGGCTTTTTCTGGCGCGACAGTCGGCAGGTCGAGATGTGGACGGCCTGGAACGACAAGATCACCTCGCCTCAGATCTGGGACTGCTTGCACCAGCAGGATCCGTCGATCACATCGGCCGTCTGGTTTCCGATGCTCAGCAAAGGCTGCGGCGCCGACTATGTCTGCATGCCGGCGCCGATCCACAATCCGGACGGCAGCGAGGATCTGTGGTGCTACACCAAGCCGGTTGAATTGTACGGCCAGTTGCGGGACCGCTTGGGCCACTTTCCGTTGAAGCACTTCTGGGGACCGCTGGCCAGCATCGCGTCGACCGCTTGGATCGTTGAATCGGCGATCGCTGCGGCCGAGCAGTTTCGCCCGAATCTGTTCTATGTCTACCTGCCGCATCTGGATTACGCTGCGCAGAAAGCAGGCCCGGACAGCGAGGCGGCGATGCGTGCTCTGGACGAGTTCGACCAAGTGCTGGGCCGACTGTTCGACGGGTTTTCCGCGGCGTACGGTTCATCGGAGCCGACTTGGATCGCCGCCTCGGAATACGTGATCGTCCCGGTGGACCATGTAACCTATCCCAACCGGGTGCTCCGCGAGGCCGGCTTGTTGAAGGTTCAGCGAAGAGAGGACGGCGAGCATTTGGATATCGAGGCCAGTAAGGCGTGGGCCATGGTGGATCACCAGTTTTCCCACGTATTTGTGCGGGACGCCGATTCCACCTCAATGGCTCGCGTGATCGATTTGTTCCGCGGTACAGTCGGCGTCGATCAAGTGCTTGCCGGTTCCGAGCGGGCGGAGTACGGAATGGACCACCCGCGCAGTGGCGAGGTGATCTTGGTCTCGACCGCGAACAGTTGGCAGGCCTACTACTGGTGGTTGGACGATGCCTTGGCTCCGGATTTCGCCCGATCGGTCGACATCCATCGCAAACCGGGTTACGATCCAGTCGAACTGCATTTCGATCCGGCGACGCGGAGCATCCCGCTGGACGCGACGCTGGTTCGCGGCTCGCACGGTGCGCCCGTGCGCAGCGACGCTCAGCGCGGCGTGATCCTGGCCTCGCGCGACGGCGTACTTCCCGACGATTCCTTCACCGACCGCCAAGTCGCCGAATTAGTGCTGCGGCAGTTCGCGTGAATCGTTCAACCCGACAACCAATGGCGATCGGCCCAGAGCAGAACGGTGACTCCGGGTGAAAAGCGATCGAACAACGATCATGGAAGCAAGATGACCGAGAAGCGTCGAGCGCCGAGAAATCGGACAATCATACTCAGCGAAGCCGATGCCGCACGTATGGAATCGCGTTTATTGCGACTCGACCATCCTGTCACGGAGGAGCAAATACTCGGAAGAACGATCTGCCAGGATTTGTTTGAGATCATTGACTTTTTGCCTTCACACTTCGTCGACCTGCTGATAGTCGATCCGCCTTACAATCTCGACAGATCGTTCAATGGCCGCGTCTTCAAACACCAGGCGAACGATGCGTACGCCGAATGGCTCGATTCCTGGTTGGCATCCATCCGTCGCGTTCTAAAGAAGGACGCATCGGTGTACATCTGCGCGGACTGGCGTTCATCGATCGCGGTCCAGCAAGTTGCCGAAAGGTACTTCACCATTCAGAACCGCATTACTTGGGAACGCGAAAAGGGACGTGGTTCCCTGCGGAACTGGAAGAACTGCCTGGAGGATATTTGGTTTCTGACCGTCTCCAGCAGCTACAAATTTAATGTCGAATCAGTCAAGCTGAAACGTCGGGTCATCGCACCCTATACCGACGAGCAGGGCCGTCCCAAGGACTGGGAAGGCTCGAACGATGGTGCCTTTCGGTTGACTCATCCATCCAACTTGTGGACCGATATTTCCATTCCCTTCTGGTCCATGCCCGAGAACACGGACCATCCAACGCAGAAGCCGGAGAAACTGATCGCCAAACTGGTATTGGCCAGTTCCGATCCAGGCGACGTCGTGCTCGATCCGTTTGTTGGCTCGGGAACCACGTCCGTCGTCGCCAAGAAGCTGGGACGGTCATTTGTCGGCATCGAGATTGACGAGGGATATTGCCGATTATGCGAGAAGCGTTTGGAACTGGCCAACGACGATTTCACGATCCAAGGTTTTCACGACGGCGTGTTTTGGGAACGTAATACTCTGGCGGACCAGAGAAGCCGTACCGCGAAGCAGCGTGCATGCACGACCCCGGCTCGTGTGCTTTTCGAGTGAGGGCTACTCGATGGCAGCCAAGAGATTCAGAAGCACGCTGTTTTCGACGCCCAAGTATCGGCAGACAGAACGAGACATTCGGGACTTCTTGAATGCCCACGACGAGTTCTTGTCCGGCAGTACGGTGAACAGCCCGCGTGCTGTCGGCGACGCAATTCAGGAGATTCTGGCGAACAACTTCCAAGTCATTCTTGGAGAGCTTGCTTGCGCGAAGTACTCGGCCCAGTTCGCTCGGCGAGCCATGGCGGACCTTGCTTTCGAGGACGCGGATGGATTCTACTATGTCGTGGACGTGAAGACCCACCGGCTGAGCACGAAATTCAGCATGCCCAACCTCACTTCGGTTGACCGGTTGGCACGCTTCTACGAGGACGATACGAACTACTTCGTGATTCTGCTGGTCGCTTACGATATTCAAGGTCTTCGTGCCGTTGTCGATGAGGTTCGGTTCGTTCCGATCGAGTTCCTTGTTTGGGACTGCCTCACCATCGGTGCTCTCGGCTGGGGACAAATTCAGATTGCCAATGCAAACCGCGTCGAAATCAACCCAGGATACTCGCGCCAGCGATGGATGATCGAGATGTGCGATAACCTAATGGAGTTTTATCCCAGGGAAATTGCCAAGATTGACAAACGCATCGAACGGTTCCGCAAGCTGAAAGACGACTGGCTGAAACGTTCGGACTGAGGTAACCCCGATCATGTATATTCGATTTGCGAAACGTGCGTTGTTCGAGTTCGACAAGCGGCTGCTTTGGAAGCTGGCTTGGAATGCGGGCTTCAAGGGAGTAAGGTCCATCCAGAAACACAAGCGGCGGTTGAAACGCGGCGAGTTTTTTCCGCCGTTTCTGTACATCTCGGTGATCAACAGTTGCAACCTGCGCTGCCAGGGCTGCTGGGTCGATGTGGCGGCCAAGCAGTCCAAGATCGAAGCGGATGCGATGCATCGAATGCTAAACGAGGCCCGGGCGATGGGCAATTCGTTCTTCGGCATTCTGGGCGGCGAGCCGCTGATGCATCCGCAACTGCTCGAAATCCTGGCCCAACATCACGACTGCTATTTCCAGATCTTCACCAACGGCCAGTTCATCAGCGACGACGTGGCCCGCGAGATGCGGCGACTGGGCAACATCTCGCCGTTGATCAGCGTCGAAGGCAATGAGATTGTCAGCGACCAACGGCGCGGGGGCAAGGATGTCTGGTACCGCACGATGACGGGCTTGGAAAACTGCCTGAAGCACAAGCTATTGACCGGCGTATGCACCAGTTTGTGCCAGACGAACACGGATCTGTTGAGCGAAGCCTGGTTGGACCGCCTGATCGAAATGGGCGTCACTTACGCTTGGTTTCATATCTATCGGCCGAGCGGACCGATGGCCAACCCCGAGTTGGCGTTGACGCCCGAACAACAGCGGCGGGCACGGCAATTCGTGGTCGACATGCGGGCCAAGAAGCCGATCATCCTGGTCGATGCCTATCACGACGGCTTGGGCGGCGCGCTGTGCCCCGCAGCCACGGGATTCACGCATCACATCAATCCCTGGGGAGACATCGAGCCGTGCCCGGTGATCCAGATTGCCAAGGAGAGCATCCACGACCAACGGCCGCTGCGCGAGGTGTTCAACACCTCGGAATTCCTGCGCGACTTCCGCGAGACGGCGGCGACATACACGCGCGGCTGCATCATTCTGGAACGACCCGATCTGCTGGTTGAATTGGTCGAGCGGCACGGGGCGCGCGACAGCACGGCGCGCAAGACGGTGCTGGCCGAACTGGAGGCGATGCAGTCGCGCACGTCACAGTACAACCCGGACGTGATGATTCCCGAGAAGAGCTGGGTGTACCGCTGGGCCAAACGCCTGTGGTTCAACGACTACGGCGCCTACTCCAAGCACTTCCGGCCTGAGAACTGGAAAGACCCACGCCGCGCCGCGGACGTCGAAGCAGCAGCCGATGCGGCGAGCACGACCGGTTAGCGTCGTTTACCGGCACGCCGCCGATTTGTTGAATGAATTGACAACTCAATGGCAGCGTTTCATGATGGACCGATCCTGCCGTACTCCGCAGACTTCGAACAAGGGAACATTCCATGAAAGCGACTACCGTTCTCGCAACTCTGTTGGCCGCAATCTCCCTGGCCTCGGGGTTCGCATTCGCGCAAGCAGACGAAACGCCGCCCCGCGTGGCGATTGTGGTTGGCCCCAGCACGCATCCTCCGGGGACGCACGAGGTCGCAGCGGGCGGACGGCTGATGAAGTTTTGCCTGGAGAACATGGCGAACGTCCCCGGCGTCAAAGCCGATGTGCTGTACCAGTGGCCCCGCGATCCGGCAGTCCTGGAAGGCGTGGCGACGGTGGTCTTTATCGGCGACATTTTTCCCCCGATGCGGCTGCCCGATCCGCCGGCCATCCTGGCTCAACTCGATGCCATGATGAAACGCGGTTGCGGCATCGTGTGCGTCCATTACGCAACCGGTCTGCGCGCCGGGGACGTGGGCGAAAACGGCGAGCATCCGCTGCTGGGCTGGATGGGTGGCTACTTCGCCACCGGCTGCAATCACCACCGGTCTGTCGCCAAAATCTTCCGCGAAGCCACCGTCACGCCCGCCGCGCCCGAGCACCCGGTCTCACGAGGCTGGCGCGAGTTTACGTTCGATGACGAGCCGTACATCCAGAACTACTTCGGCCCGGACGGCAACAAGCTGAGTGCCGGAGTGACGGCCCTGGCGACTTCGATGCTGCCGCCCGAGGCGCCGCAACGCGAGATCGTCGCCTGGGGCATCCAGCGAGCCGATGGCGGACGAGGCGTCGGCATCGTCATGCCGCACTACTACCGCAATTGGAAACTCGAAGACCTCCGACGAATGATCTTGAACAGCATCGTCTGGACCGCCAACCTGGAAGTGCCGGCGCAGGGCGTACAGACCACGCTGCCGGACCTGGCTGTCTTCGAACCCGGCGGGGTCGAGCCGCTGCCGCCCGCGGCAAAGAAGCCCAAGAACCAGCCGTAGAGAAAGTCGATCGAGAGCGGTCATCCCGTCTCGGGCATGAACGTCGGCATCACAATGCCGTCCGGCCGAGTCCAAGCACCGCGGCTTTGCCCGAAATGCAGTTCGCAATTCACCGCGCCCCAATCGTACATGGTCCGGATCACGTGGCCGCAGTCGCTCGGCACCAGCCAGACCGCCGAGTGGCCGCGGTGCCGGTCCAGTTCGGCATGAATCAACGCCACCGCGTCCGCCTCGCTTCGCATCGCGCCGGGACCGAGCAAACGGAGCGCCGGATGAGCGATCGACACCAGGAACCCGTCCAAGCCGCCCGCGGTCGAATCGATCACCGAGACATGCCAATGGCCGTCCGGATTCTCCACGAAATACCGCAGGTCCGCCTCCCGTTCGATACCGACCAATTCGAGCTCCAAGTTGCGCATCGGCCGCACGTCCGCCAAGTTTGCGGGGCGAACCCGGTCGCGTCCGGGAACCTCGACGGGCAATCCCGTTTCCGGGACTGTCAGCAGCATGTCCTGAAAAACCATCCGCGGACGGAACCCGACGCGGTTGTACAGCGAAAACGAATCCAGGTTCATCGTGCTGGAGACGAGCCTCATGGGCTTGCCCAATTCATCGGCCCATTGGACAACTTGCTTCAGCAGCCGGCTCCCGACCCCTTGGCCAAAGTAAGCCGGGTGGACGTTCATGATGCCCAGCGAAACGTGGGTGCTCCGCGGGTGATAGAAACACGAACCCGCCAATCTGCCGGTCTGAGACTCGACCGCGATCAGGCACCGGCCTGGATCGATCCGTTCGTAGACCTCGCAGAACAAGAGGCAAACGTCCTTCGGACCCTGGAAAATCTCCGGAAATCCATGATTCCGATACCAGTCGTTGATCGAATCGTAGATCAACGCGGAAACCTCCGGCCAATCTGCCGGAACCATCGCTCGCAATTCGAATTCCGCCATCTTCGTACCCATCGTTGACCACTTGCAGGACGATCAGTAAACTGACGCCATTGTACACGGTGGCTGTAGCTCAGTTGGTAGAGCATCAGATTGTGGCTCTGAGGGTCGAGGGTTCGAGCCCCTTCAGCCACCCCTCATTCGGTGAATGGTCGGCAGGCCCGCGATTCCCAGGTGGAATTTGCGGGCCTTCTTGTTGGTGGTCTATACTCCAGCAATTTTGGCGACGGCTCGGTGTGGTAGCGACGTCACGCACAGGCGTGGATTGGGATTCCCTGGACGGAGAGCCGGTGGATCTGGTGTCTGTCATGGTTCTCCCGTCGGACCGCTCGATCAACGGATACGAATTGGCTTGGGTCGGAGCGTGCGCCCGCGAAGATGGTGCGACGGGAAATGTAGGAGGGTTGCAATTCTGCTGGCATTGGTCTACAAGGGTCGAGTCGAAACCTTCCGCACCCGTAAAGGAACTCTAGTCATGACTCTTTCCCAACTCTGGAAACAGCAGAAGGACAAAGCCGAGAAGATCCTCGCTGACGCGAAGAAGAGCGGGACTGAAAAGACCGGCCAATTCCCGAAATTCAAAGACGACTTCCAGAAGAATCTAGACAAACTGGCAAAGGTGGCAGCGGATTCCCAGAAGGCAGTGCAAATGGCGAAGAAGTTGTTGAGCCAGGTCATCACCGAAGCGGAGGCCTGCCAGAAGATTGCGGAAAACTATCGCAACCTTTCGAGCGAGGCCGCCCTCGACAAGCCAGCGAAGTACACGAGTCGCAATACGAGGATCGATGTGTCTGCCACCCTGGTGAACGCCCTCAAAGCGATCGAAAAGAAGTTGGAAGCGGATGCGAAGGAGGCGGACGCACTCCTGAAAGCTCTTGGAGGCTAGAGGAGGGACGCCGGAATTCGCGCGGATTCAGCGATCAGCATCGGACTCCGACGGGTCCTGATGGGGAAGGGACTCGAGCCAGTCCACGTTTTGGGACACGACCTGTCCCTGATGACAGATCAGGTTGCCAGGTATCGCGCCGCTAGGCCACCGGTTGCGGTCGAGGATCGCGGGTGGATCGAGTTGGATCGTCGCCAATTCGCCTTCGCCCGAGACATTCAAAGGCAAATAATACCGCCCGTCGCCGTGATAGCCGCGTCCGCTGGGCAGGACGCCTTCGGGCAACTGCAGGGGCCAGCCGGCGGCGATCTTCCCGGTATTCAACTCGATGGCGGTCAGTTCCCGGTCGCCGACCACGAGGGCCACGTCGCGGTCCACGCAGGCGAGAAAAGCCACGTTGCCGCGGTCGAAGGACCAGCGGTGACTGCCATCCAGCAGATCCAGGCAGTGCATCTGAAGACTCTCCCCGGGCGTGATCAGGACACGTCGCCCGGAAATCACGGCACACGAATCCGTCCACGTTCCGCTCGTGTCGATCGTCGTTCCCGGAGGCCGCGCCGCCCGATACTCGTGAGCCCACAACAGGCGGCGAGTGCTGGGTTCAACGGCGACCGCGGCGCCCACGCCCGTCGGACAGATCAAAATCCCAGCGGCGAACGAAGGGCTGATCCCGCGAAAGCGATGCACCGGCCGATCGCGTCGGTCCGCCGGGATAAACGCCAACTGCTGGGACCAGAGCAACTCTCCCGACCTCGGGCTGAACACGACCAGATGGATGGCATCTGCGATTTCCGCGATGACGTATAACTGCCCATCGAGCGGAAGTGGCGGTCCCAAAAACACGAGTTGATCGAGCGGTGGCTTCGCATCGCCCACCCCGCCCACCGACCAAAGACGTTGCCCCTGGCGGCTGAGAAGGTCGTAAGCCGAAAGCACGTTGTACGGCCTGACCGTGACCGTAGGTCGCGATAGCCGCTGCTGGCGAGCCAGGGCTTCGTCCTGCGGCTTGGAAGGCGTGCCGCTGCTCTCCAGCACGAATACGGCGCGGCCATCACTGCTGATCGAACCGTAGGACATGTCCAGCCACGAACGTTGCTTGAGCTGGACCCAGTACGAGGAGAAAGAATCGTTCGCCCCCTCCGTCGTTGCCGCACCGGACTGCGGCGCTGGCTGGTCGACTTGCCAAAGCCGTTTGCCGGTCTTGAAGTCAACTGCCACCAGCCGCTGCGTCGTACGCATCACGACGGTATCGTCCACGGCCAGCGGCGTCAGGGAGGGAACGGCCACTTCCGCACCTCGAAAGAACTCGTCCCGCTGAGCCTGCAGTGCCAGCGCTAGCTCGATATGGTCCGCGGCCGCCTGTCGCCAGACCGGTTGTGTGGACAGGTTAGGCTTGCCACTGCCGCGACCTCGACGAGCCAAATCGTGGTGAAACGTGGTCCACGCTGCGCTCGGCGCCCCATTCTCCGCCGGAGGCTCGCCGGCGATGTTTCGCAGCCACTCGAGCGCGTCTTCCGAACGCCGAAACAGTTCCACGGATCGTCCGCCGAGGGCAAACCGAGCCTGGGGAAATCGCTGCTGCAAATCGACCAGCACTGCCTGCGATTCAGCCGGTTCGCCCGCCCGCAGCCAACAGATCGCCAGCTTCAGCGACAATTCCGGTTCGTACCGCGCCGCCGCACTGCTGGACTGGAGTGTTTGGAAGTGTCGTATTGCCGTCAAGAATCGGCCTTGATTCAGCGCATAGCAGCCCAACAGATAGGTTGCCTCGTAGCCGGCAGCACTGCCGAAGTAGCGCCGTTGTACGTCGAGTGCCTGTTCGATATCGCCGTCCGCCAACGCGTCGTCCAGCAATCGGCGAGCGGCGGCACCGAACCGCAATTCGTACGCCTGTTGAGCGGCCGGCGGCAGGCGGCTCAAAACGCTCCGCGCTTCGTTCTTGAGACTCTGATATTGACGTCCCGCATTCGGATCGTCTGCCTGGTTTGCCGCCATGAAGAAGTAGTCGTCCTTCGCTTCCAGGATCGCGACCAGCAGTTGCACGGCCTCGGAGTAGCGTCCCTGGTCGAGCAATTCCTGGGACGTGGCCAAGACGCCCAACGACTGGCGATCCGGCGGAGCAAACCTCGCACCACTTTCTCGAACTACCTGCGCCGACAGCGACGACGCGACGGCCAGCACCATGGCTGCATGGCACACGAGCCCCGTTGCCCTGGCTCGCAAGTCAGACCAGCTATCTCGCATTGTTTTCTCCCCCCGAATCAAAGCATGCAATGGCGACCGGCGTCTGGTCTATCGTTTCAGCAGAGGACACGGCACCGCACGCAAATGAGTTATTCGGTGCCAAAGTAGTAGGCACACTCCGTGTGCCGTGACCGGCGGACGGCACACGGAGTGTGCCTGCTACTATCTGTTTGAGCTATTTCTCCGAGGTCCTTATCGGCTTTCATCGCCGCGTTGTTTGGTTGCAAAATCGGTCCAGTTCTTCACGGCTTGGGCGCGTTCTTCTTCGTTCTTGAACCCCAGCGTCGATGGAGAGTACAGTGTATTGGGATCGGGTTTCGCGTATTCGAACCCGAGGGTACCGGGATCCTGTCCGGCGCGGTAAATGGTGGCCGCCAGCGCCACATCGCCTAGCTGCGATTTGATGACGGCGCCGCGGGAAAACAGCGTGTCCAGCGGTGACGAATCGTTCCGCCATTTTTGAATCACTTCATCGTCCGCGGGATTCTTGAACTTTGCCAAGGTCAGCAACGCATACTGGCGTTGTCCGGCGGGGATACGTTCATCGGCCAGCATATTGAGGGCGATGTCGCGCGCCTGAGGCCGCTTGTCTTGCAGGGCTCCTAGAAGCCGATCCAGGGCCGGTCCATCGCTTTCCATGGTCTCCGTCCCCATGTCGGTGGCCTTGGCCCATAGGTCCCACAGGTCGCCTAGGACTTGGTTGTCCTTGAGTGCCTGCCGACTCGCCCCGAAACGCAGCAGGCCGTCCAGACGCTCGAGTTCCTGCTGGGGATTCGCCTGCTTGGCCAGCAAGCCGAAGTAGAAGGCATTGGCGAGCGTTCCTTCCAGAAGAACCGCGGGGGGGACTTGTGCCTGCGTGACCGCTTGCTCAAGCCGTGTTCGCCGCTCCGGAAACAGCCCGTCTATTGGTCCGGGATTCTCGGCAAGTTGGTACCACAAGGCGGGGTCGGCCAAGAACATCTTGTCATACAGCGCGCGAGCCGCCGGCGAGTCGCCGACGATCAGGCTCACCTGCCGCCAACCGGCGAGGAAACGCACCTCGTCCCACAGGCGGCGGCAGCGAAAGGCGATCTCCGCATCGGGGTGCCGCATGCCCTCGTCCAGGGCCGCCCGCGCCTCCAGGCCGATCTCCAGTAATTGCCGGCTCGCACGCTCGCGCTGCTCGAAGGAAGCATCTCCAAGCTGCTGCACGAGTTGTTCGGCCGTGGCGGGCGGGGCATCCGTTGCCGGTTCTTCGGCACTCGCCGCCGTGGCGAGGCAACACCACGCGGCGATGGTCAAGATATCGGCAAGGCGGCAGGGTGGGTTGAACATCAGGCAGACTCCGTAAGGCGGTTGGTGGCAGCAGCGAAAGCAGTGTTGCATTGGCTCTCGGGCCGAAGGCCCGGCAATTTGCCTAGCCCAGGCCAACGGCCTGGGAACTGAGGAGCGGTTTTTCTGGAGGGCTGAAGGCCCGGCCGTCTACAGTATCCCGACAAATCCATACGCCGACATTTGACAAATGGCCGGGCCGTTGGCGCTTGGGCGATCCTCCTTCTTTCGCCACCCAGCCCGTTGGGCTGGGCTAGGGAAACGGGCGGGCCCTTGGCCCTGGTAGCAAGCATCATCAACCGCCATCTGGCAACGGCAGCTACAAAGAGACTTGAGCAAGTTGTTTCGTGAGTGTTGCTAGGGACGAACATTGGACTCGGACAGAACATACAACGATTCCAGCGGCGGTGTTTGGATCGACTTGCTTTCCTTCAGGATCGCGATCACTTCCGGCGTAGCGGCTCGCAGACGCGAAAGATTGACCCCTTGCCGCGACTTGCTCAGCGCCCTGGCGACTGCGGGAGAATCGAGCACGGTCAGTCCCAGATGCATCGACTTTGATCCCGCCCCGAGGACTTCCGCGGCTTCCGGAGAGAGTGTGGCAAGCGCGGGCAGATTGATGGCGTTGCTTGTTGTAACGCCTTCCACGAATCGCCTCGCCATTTCCGGCGAATCCAGCACCCTCAATGCTCGCAGGTCAAAGAACGAGCTGTATTGAGTTAGCGCCGGAGCAGCTTCCCTGGAGACGGTTTCAAGGTTGTACAATGTCGAGCTACCGCGCTGCTGAACAAACCGTTCGGCGAGCGGCTTCGAGTCGAGATGCCTGAGTGGGATATGCAAGATTGCGGAAGATTTGGCCAGCGCCGCGGCTGCTTCCGGCGAGAGTCTCTCCATGCCCTCGGCCATACCGGTGTCGGATATGGACAAGCGGGGACCAGGGTACGACGCGAGCGCGGCGGCGGATTCGGCCGGCAATTCACCCAGACCTTCGATCGCAAGGTTCCCCTCATACTTGGCGAGTTCAACGGCCAACTCCGGAGAAAGGGTGGCGAAGCCTGAGCCGCCTCCAAAGCTCAACCTCGGCGAATTGCTGAACTTGCCGAATCCGCTGGGGACCTCTCGAAATCCCCGGTTCAGCGATGTCACCAGAATCCGAGCAGCTTCCGGAGAGAGGTCAGTCAAATAAGGAAACGAGATGTTGTCCCCGGCCATCGGCTGACGCGTGGGAAGCTCGGCAAAGGCACCGGCGAATTCCGTAGGCAGCGTCGGGATGCCCAGATTTAAGCTAGATGTCTGTCTAGCCATCAGACGGACGGTTTCCAGCGAAACCTCCTCGAGCGCCGGCAGCGAGATCGATGCCCAACGTTTCTGCATCAACAGCCGAGCCGTTTCATTCGAAAGTTCCTGCAGACTTGGAAAAGAAAGAGCGCCGCTTGGAACCACGATCCTCTTCATTTCAGGGCCGATGGCCTCGCCGTCCGGGAGGGCGCCCAATGCCGCAGCGGCCTCCGGCGAGATCTCCGTGACGCCAGGGAAATTGAACCCGATGGCTTTGACAAGCGTTTCCGCGAGCAGCGCCGAGTCTAGCTTCTTCAGGTTCGGTAGACTTAGTGACGCGGATTCCACCACTCCAGGACGAACGGTCCTGTCGGCCAATTCTTCGGCCACGATGCGGATCTGGCTTGCCGTAAGCTCTTCCAAATCCCGTAACGAGAGCCTCAACCGGGATCTCAACAGCGTTCTCAAGACCGCGTCGGGAAGGGGACCGTCGCCGACCAGTGTCAGGTTGACGGTACTTGGGGTCGCGGCCAGCACATTGGCCACTTCCGGTGTTACCGCAGCCAGGGGCAACCAGATACCGCCCCAGAAACTTCCTTGCCCCTTCGCCCCGAGCAACAGCTCCGCCTGTTCCGCAGACAACTTTTTGACATCAGGAAGCAGCACGACGCTCGCTGCCAATTTCTTCGTCAGCGGCAGCGAGTCGAGCGACGTGAGGTTCGGCAGCGAGAGACCACCGGCAGCTTTGGCCAGCTTCTCCTGGACGTCAAGCGAAACGTCGGTCAAGCCGGCCAGCGTCAGGCTTCGTTCGTTTTTGGCCAACACTGCCGCGATCTCCGGCGAGATGGTGGTCAGGTAGGGAAACGATAAGGCGCCCGGTCGGGCGACGAGTTTTTCGGCCAGGGGCACCGAATCGAGTTCCGCCAGGCTGGTCAGAAACAGATGGCCAGGCAGCTTGACGAGCGACTCAGCGGCCTCGGGGGAAACGGAGGTCACCGAGTGCAGCCAGACGGTCTCGGCCTGACTTTTCGCCAACGCGGCGGCTACCTCGGCCGAGAGCGACTTCAGCCCGAGGATCAGCATCTCTCCCCGGAACTCCGCCAGGGCCTCGGCTACCGCCGGGGTCAGCTCGTAAGTCCTGCTGAGTTGCAGGATGCCAAACGGCGATTCCGCCTCAATCTCTTGAACCAGGTCGCGCGCCTGCTGGACGGTGATATCTTCGGAGACCCTGACGGGGACTTCCGGAAGCGGGGGATCCTGGCGAGCCAGAGAACGTGCCGGAAACCGCCCCTGCTGGAACAACTCGCCGAACGTGGGCGAATTGGGCGACAAGGGGTTCGCCAGGATATCCGTCATCCGCCGCCCCGCCTCCCGTTGCCGTGCAGGATCCGTGCGCGCGCCCTCACTGAGCCTTAACAGCGTGTTGATCGAGTTGCCATACTCGTTGCGCGGCCCTCCCGATGTGGCAAGATGGCAAACGGAGCAAGTGCCGAACCACAGGCTGGTTTTCCGAGATAGCTCCCTCGCGTGGCGGATCTGTTCGCGGACTGCGCCATCCAGACCGCATAAGGCGTGGACGTCCGTGGGCATCCCAATCAAAACTGCGCCGAGCAGAAAAAGACCTAAATGGTGATGCTTTCCTCGGACGTACGAGGTCGCGTTCATTTCAATTCACTCCTGTGCGATTGCGTTCCGTTCTTCAAGTGGTCTTTTCACGGCCCTACGCCGTCCGCCCTGGCCAGCAGCGTGGGGGTCAAGGCACTGCCGCCTCCTAGTGGTTCCACGCTGACGAGAAACATCATTGGCTGTTGAACAAAATGATCCGCCTGAATCGGCAGAACCAGTTCACCTGAGCTCCGATCCACAAAAAACACGCCGCCATTGATCACCTCGTTGCCGGATGCGTCGCCCCCGATAATCCAGAGCTGATACTGACGTTGCGGCGGATCGTTGTTCACCAGTCCCTGCAGGCGGAGGTAACCCATCTGCCTTCCGCTGCTCCAAACAATATCGCCGCCGGGTTGCCGGGCAACCGCACCGTTGTCGTTGCTCACCAGTTGCAAATGCAGCACATCAGGAGCCGAGGCCAGCAGTTGCTCTCGCAACTGGGCAATGGTCAGTGTCGCGGTGGACGGGTCGGGCGCATCGGTCTCGGGCGTGGTTACGGGCGGTTCGATGTTCGCAAGCGTTGGCGACATCGGAGGCGGAGCCGCCGTCGGTTGGGTGTACCAAGTGAACACGGCCACCAACAGGCACGCCGCGGCGGTCAGCCAAGCGACGACTTCGCGCCGGTGCATGCGTCTTCCGTGCGACGGCCTGTCCAGACCGTGTGTGCGGGCAAGGGCGCCTTCGCCGTCCCCCGAGCCGGGTCGGGGCTGGAGCCCCAACCTACGATCGGCCAGAATGCGGTCGTGCAACGACGACGGCAGAGGTTCCGTGTCGCCGGCGGCGGCCGCAGTGTCCAGCAGGGCGGCGGTGCGGTCGAGGCATTCGGCGTCGAAGGCGGGATGCCTCTGCAACAACGACTCCAACTCGCGTTGCTGGTCAGCATCGAGGCCGACCAAGGCCCGCTCCGCCAGCAGTTCCAGCAGACGATCGTGATCGAAATGCGGTGATTGGGTCATGACGTTGGCTCCTTCGCACGTTCCAACAAATCGGCAGCCAGTTCTCGCAAGCGAATCAGGCCCCGTCGCGCGTGCGTCTTGACGGTGCCGAGAGGAAGTTGGATTCGCTGGCTGATTTCGGACTGGGACAGCCCGTGAAAGAACGTTAGCTCCAGGACCTGACGCTCTTCGGGCCGCAGTTGTTCGAGCAGCTCGCGAACGCGGCCCGCCTCTTCGCCAATCTCGAGTTGATCCGGCTGCTCGGCGGCCGGCATCGTCAGCGAATGCTCCAGCTCGGTCGTATTCGGCTGGCGGGCTCGTCTGCGGTGGCGGTCGATCAATCTCCGCCGGGCGATCATGGCGACAAACGTGGCCTCGGACGGTTCTCGCCGAGGATCAAACCGCTCAGCAGCCCGCCACAGATCGGTGAAGATCTCCTGCGCGGCATCCTCGGCATCCGCGAACGTGGGCGACCAGCGTCGCGCCAGCGACCACACCAGGGGGCCGTAGCGAGTTAGGCACTGTTCCACTGCCTCAGGTTGGGCCGCGGCCACTTTGTCGAGGATCGTTTCTGCCACACTCGGTTCCAGGCGGAAGAAGCTGGCCGTTATCGCAGGCGATGCCGACTGGAATGTTCACCCGGCTTCACCGTGGCCCGTTTCACGGACTCTGCTTAGGTACTCGCTGGACACACCTCGCCGGATTCAAGCCAAACGATTTTTCCTGAAATTCGCCGACGAGGTGGCAGAGGCTCGATTTGTCGAGTGGGCGATATGCAAGGCCTCTCGGGCTAGGCGGCTCCGACCATCTTCAGGAAGAACTCGTTCAGCTTCGGATCGGTGTGGCGGACGCCGGAATTGGTGTGGACGTTGGCGACTTCGGTGACGATCGCGCCCTCGGGACCACCGAATTGCCAGTGCCGCGAGTTCACCTTGCCGAGCGGGACGAACGTGCCAGGCGTGCCGACCACGGCGTGCTCGGTGGTTACGCGTCCGTCCCAGTGGCATTTGGGCACAACCACCTCGGGGCTCAGATTCGGTTCTCCGATTCCCACGATGTGACTGATCCCCCAGCGGACCAGCCAACCTTCCATCTTGGCCGGGTTGTTTTCCGCCGCTACGTGCCAATGCTCCGGGAGCATCTGGTTGGGAAAGAGAAAAATGTCCAGCATCATGTACCGGTCTTCCACGTTGTTCACAAACACGTAGGCGGCCAGTCCCAATTCGGTGAACCGACCGGTGCCGTAGTCGGTGACCCAGAGATTGTCGGCGAAACCGGGAAATACCGGGTAGCCGTGGTGCTGGCACAAGCGGACAACCGCCGCTTTGGCTTTGTCGTCCCGAAAGTCGCCTGCCGAATCGTAGAAGTCCGCGTTGTCGAATTGGAGCCTCGGTTGCTTCGGCTCTTTGTCTTCGCCGGCCACGGTCTGACTCAAGGCAGCCAATCCGGCCAGCGTCCCGCTGGTCTTCAGCATCGATCGTCGGTCCACAAGGCACCTCGCTCTCTTGCCTGGAAAAAGTTGTTACTCACCGGAACCAGTCTAACCCGACGCAGACGATTCTCCAAGCGCCCGGCCCAGCGCAGCCGGGATTCCGGCATAGCGCGCGCCGATCGCGGCGATCCGGAGTTCCCGCGAGAACTCGCCGACGACCTCGATCCGGATCTCCAGCCGCTCGGGCGGCAGGCAAGCTTCGACACGGTCGGCCCATTCGATCAAGGTGAGCCCGTCGGATTCGAAATACTCTTCGGGCCCCAATTCGAGAAATTCGTCGTCGTCCTTCAGCCGGTACGCATCTAGATGGTACAGCGTGCGTGTTCCTTCGTAGGGCTGGCAGAGGACGAAGGTCGGACTGGTCACCTTGTCGGCCGGAATCCCACAGGCAGCGGCGATCGCCTGAACGAGCCGAGTCTTGCCGGCGCCAAGCGTTCCCAGCAACGCCACGGTCGTGCCCGGCGGGAGCACCGCGGCCAGCGCAGCGCCCAGCCGGAAGGTATCCCGTTCCTCGCGAGCCGCGAACACGAACAGGGATTGGGACGAGGTTATGTTTCCGTACGTCGAGTTCATGGTTGTCCGTTCATGCAGTGGTCGATTTCCACCAGGGCCTGGCCGATCGAATTCCGGATCACGAGATCGGCCCGCGAATCGAGGAGCGTCGCGTCGCGGTTGATAATCACCAGCCGCGCGCCGTGTTCCCGAGCAAGCTCGGGCAAGGCAGCCGCGGGATAGACCACCAACGACGATCCCATGGCCAGCAGCAGATCGGCTTCGCGGACCAGTTGCGTGGCGCGGTCCAGTACTCGACCGTCCAACGCTTGGCCGAACGAAATGGTAGCGTGTTTCAAGATCCCGCCGCAAGCCGGACACGGCGGGACTTGCTGCGTGTCCAGGAACTGGCGCACCAGCGGGTCGGCCTCGTATCGCTCGCCGCACTGCAAACACGCGATGAAGAGCGCCGTACCGTGCAACTCGACCACGTCGGTGCTGCCGGCCAACTGATGCAACCCGTCGATGTTCTGGGTGATCACCGCCCGTAGCCGGCCGGATGCTTGCCAGGCCGCCAAGGTTCGGTGGCCTGGGTTGGGAGTGGCTTGTACGAAATCCTGATGCGCCACCGACTTCTGGCGCCAGTACTCGAGCCGTGCCGCTTCGCTTGCCAGAAAATCATCGAAGTACACCGGCTGC
The DNA here is from genome assembly GCA_023382975.1 of Pirellulaceae bacterium. Classification (GTDB taxonomy): domain Bacteria; phylum Planctomycetota; class Planctomycetia; order Pirellulales; family Pirellulaceae; genus SKKK01. The sequence continues at coordinate 213,308 of JAHDXO010000003.1, read as the reverse complement.
GACTTTGACCACACGCCGCCCGGAGAACGAAAATCGGGCACGCCGCTCTCCGTACTGATTCCCGCTCCCGTGAACGCCACCGCACGGCGTGCTTCCTTCAGCCAACTCGCCGCGATTTCCATCTTGTTCATCGTTCGCTCTCCGAAAGCCGCCAGGAACCTGTCACTAAGGCTCGATGTCGTCTTGTTGAGCGGCAAGTTGGTAGTCGGCCATTTCCACGGCGGCGAGCAGGGCCATGGCGCCGCCGCGGGGATCGGGGCCGAGGATGGCGGGCCGGCGAAAGTAGTCGTCCAGCGATTTCTGCTTGCCGGTGCCGGTGCAGACGTCGACCAAGCGGCCGTCCGTGCCGACTCGGGTGCGGACCGCGTACCAGGCGCGCTGGATCAGTGGATCGATGCTCTCGCGGTCCAGCCAACCGAGCCGGACGCCGCGCGCCGCAGCGAACAGAATCATGCAGGTGCAGGTCAACTCGCGATAACTCTCGGGCCGGTCGATCACCTGATGCCAGGCGCCGGTCCGATCCTGGTGCGGCGCCAACGCTGCCAAATGGTCGCGCAGCATGGCGACCAATTCCTCACGATCCGGGCGGTCATCGGGCCACCAGGTCAGCGACAGCGCCAGACCGAGCGCCGGGAATCCATTGCCGCGTCCCCAGGCTGCCTCGTCCAGCGGCGAATGGCGGTAGAGTCCGTCGCCGCGCAGGGTCAACGCCCGCATGAAACGCAGGTGTTTGATGCACGCGTCGAAGTAACGCTTGTCCGAAAATAGGACTGACTCCGGGGCATAGATGCCCGGTGCCTGTTCCATTTTCCGAGCGGACTGCCGAGTCAGATGACCGACATGTGCCAGGATGGGTCCGCCCATGAATAAGGCATCGCTCATCTCGTTATGGAACGGCATCGATTCGCGCGGTTGACCGTTGGGATCGAACGCCAAATCGGCTGCTCGACGCGCCAGTTCCAAATATCGATTGCGATCGGCTCCGACGCTCCTCTCTGCCATTTCCGAAAAAATCAGGTGGCCGGACAGTTCACTCCCGTTCTCCAACTTCACCGGCGTCGGAGCGTCGAGGAAGGGACGCACGATCCGTTCAACCTCCTCTTGGTGCGAACGGTCGCCGGTCAGATCGCCCAGCCGCAAACGGCCCAACAAGGCGACAGCGGGAATGTAGACAACCTGTGGCAGATCGCGGCCGTAGTGCTGGCTCAACTGCTGCGCGACCTGGAGGGGCGAACGGTCAAGACGTTGCTGGATCGCGAGCCGCGCGGGCGAGGGACCGCGATCATCGAGAGCCCTCAACACGGCCAGCAGCTTGGGCAGAAAGCCCGCCGCACCGTCGTCGCGCACCGTGACTCGCACTGCGGGGATCGTCCCGGTTTCGCACGCGGCCTCGCGAATCAGAGCGGCCGCCAATTCGCTGGCTTGACCTTCTTCGGATGGCTGCAATGCCGTTCGCATCCTCGTCAACAGCGGCTGCTCATCGGCAACGGGGACGAACCAGCGCTGATCCCGGTCGCAGAATCGCACCTCGACGACCAAGTCGGGAGCCGCCATCCCGATCCACCGCCAAAGATACATTGGCTCCGGAGCGTCGGGCGATGCGTAGGCGACTCCGGCAGGCGGGTATTCCGCGGGGCGGTCCGTCCGGGGGCGATCGGTTTGTACCTGCGGGACGGCGGATAGCAGGAATCGCTGTCGATCGGCACTCGACGGCGCCAGTGTGTAGAACCACCGCAGCGCCGCGGCGACTGGTCCCGTATCGGCTGGAGAATGACCGACGAGCAGAATACGGCACTTGGCGGTTGCAAAGTCAAAGTCTTCGCGGTGCAGTACCGCCTGGATCGGCGTTCCGGCGGCCGTGATGCCGATCGGCATCGCGACCACGTCCGGGTGATCGACCGTGCGAACAATCTGCTCGGCCCCTGGGGCAGGCTCCGAGCCAGCGAGGCTCGGAGCCAGAAACACGGCCAGCAGAAAGACCCAGACGGGCTGCTGCCTCATCGCTCAGACCTGATCCGCCGTCGGGCAGGCGAAGCCGTCGCGGTACTCGCGGCTGACCATCGCGGTTGCTTCCGGCGAGTCCGGAAACACTTCCTTGACCGGATCGAATTCCAGATACGGGCCCATCGAGATCGGGTGCTTGTCCAGATCGACGCCGTTGTCGGTCAGATGCTTCAGCGTTCGGTCGAGCGTGGCCGCATTGTCGTCCAGGCTCTTGACGCCAGCGAGAATCTGCTTGGCCTGTGCAGCCGACACCTTGTTCTTCTCGCCCAGGTAGTACGAGATGTTGCCCAGATGGCTGAGGCCGGCCGACAGATGGCCTTCCCAGGCGCTGGCGTTCAGGTCCTCCATCTTCCGCGACGCGCAGACATCCAGGAAATTCTCGAAGTGGAACCGGTCGTTGCCGCCGCGGAACCGCTTGATCTCCTTCATGTCCTTGTCGTAGGCGATACAGTCGTCGTAGGTGCGTTGGACCAGATAGCCGCCGCTGCCGTAGAAGACCACGCCCACCTTGTTGCCCTTGGTGCTCTGGAAAAGCCGGTTGAGTTCTTCGTCCGCCGAGTCGTCGACCGACAGTCCGCGGGTTTCGAACACCATGCACTTGTCGCCGTAGTCGTAAACGGTGACCTGGGTGTTGGCGGTATCGCCGGCATCGACGTAGTTGTCGTCCTTGCGTTCGGCTTGGTAGCCCAGACGCCCGCCGTAGGAGATGATCCGGATCGGATGCGAGTTGACGCCCAATCCCCAGCGGGCGATGTCCGTCTGGTGAGGCCCTTGGTTGCCCGAATCGCCGTTGCCGTACAATCGCTGCCAGTGCCAGTCGTAGTGAAATTGTGGACGGGTCACCTTGGGATCGGTGTACGGGGCGGGCCCGCTCCACAGATTGAAATCGACCTCTTCGGGAACTGGATAGTCACCCAATGCGCCGATCGATTTCCGCCGCTTGTAGCACAGCCCGCGCGAGAAGTTGACTTCGCCGATCCCGCCGTCGGCGATGAACTTCATCGCGTCAATGATCGCCGGATTCGAACGGCACTGGGTACCCGTCTGGCAGACGCGGCCGTATTTCTTCGCGGCAGCGACCATCGCCGACCCTTCGGCGATGTTGTGGGAAATCGGCTTTTCCACGTACACGTCCTTGCCGGCCTGCATCGCCCAAACGCCACACAACGCGTGCCAATGGTTGGGCGTGGCCGTCGAGATGATATCGATGGACGGATCTTCCAGGATCTCGCGCATGTCGCGAACCACCCGGGGTGCAAGCCCTTGTTGGCGTTTCGCGACGCCTTCGGCCCGGCTTCTGGCAACGTTTTCATCCACCTCGACGATGCAAATCACATTGGTTTTCGATTGGCCGGCGAAGGCATCCAGATGGCTGCCGCCACGCCCGCGGACGCCGACGACGGCGACGCCCATTTTGCCGTTCGGATTTTGGGCTCGAAGAATGTACGGTGCTGCGAACACGGTGGACGCGGCAGCTACCGATTGGCCGAGAAAACGGCGACGATTGATTTTCGACATTTGGTTGGCTCCTAGGCTGGAATTTGAGAATTTTCCATTGTTTCCAGCCAAGGCGCATCGTGCAAGCGGTACGTCACGGCTCAACTTGGACGTAGGTGATCAGGACAATGGTTACGGACTGCCGGGTCCAAAACTTGCGGTGCCGTTCTTCGAGTTGTTCCAAACGCTCTTCAAGCCACATCGAGAATGGATCCGCGTCTGACTCGAAGCCAGAGAAATCGTCGAAAGTGTCAATTGACTCCTCATCACGAGGGGGGATGTATTGCCAGTCGCGTCGGATGCTCATGGTTTCTTTCTCGTCTAGTGGCTTGGGGTTCGCATTCGCCAAGTCGGCTGACTCTGACGAAAGCAACTGGTGTGCCCGATGGCAGGACAAGGTGAGTTCGAGCAGCGTAAATCGTTACATCGCTGAATCTTGCGAACTTTCCATGAGGATCGCTGTCGGGACAACTATCAGGCAGACCCATTGACGACACAGCGAGCTGTTCTTTGGTTGATGCCGACAGTGTGGTTAAACTGGGTAAATTTTGACGCCAATGCGAATCCTTTGCGATGTACCCAGATTTCTCAAATACCCCAGAATGTCATGAGAGCCCAGGCTTTTTCGCACTGACTAATTTTTTTGCAAATTTTGCAACAGTTGGATGCAAGCAACCGCCTCGGGCGGCGAATTGCTACATGGAGATTCGCCGTCGAGAGCGGCTGAGCGAGGATCAAGCGAATCACTTGAATTCACGGTTTCCTGAAAAACATCTGATACGAGGGAGGGACGAGCGATGTTGAAGAAAGGCATTTTGGCGTCGGGGGCTTTGTTGCTGTTGTTGGGTCTGATTTTCGGACGGGACACGTTCAGCTATTTGGCGACCTCGGCGGGACGGGTCCACCGTTCGGTGCGCGACACCGTGCCGGTCCCGTTTGAACTCGAACGGGCTCGCAAGATGATCGTCGCCTTGGATCCGGAGATCGGCCGGCACAAGCGAGAGATCGCGCGGGAAGAGCTGGATCTGCGGAAGCTGGAGGAAAAGATCACGGGCGACCGCGAGGATCTCGCCGGTCTGTGGCGGGACATCCAGCGGTTGCGGGAGGATCTGTCGCGCGGCGACAGCACGTTTGTCTACGCGGGCCGCAGCTACTCCGCGGATCAGGTCGAAACCGATTTGGGTAACCGCTTCGATCGCTATCAGACTCGCGAAGCGACCTTGCAGAAGTTGGAGCAGATCCTGACGGCGCGGCGTCGAGGCTTGGAAGCCGCCCAGGAGAAATTGAAGGCGATGATCGCCTCGAAGCGCCAATTGGAAGTTCAGGTCGAGAACCTGGAAGCTCGGCTGAAGATGGTCGAGGTGGCGAAGGCGGCCAGCGAGTTCCACATCGACGACAGCCAGTTGTCGCGGACTCGCCAACTGCTGAGCGACATCGAAGCGCGGATCGAGGTGGATGCCGAGATGGTCAATGCCGACGACGTGCTGGTCGACGAGATCAAGCTCGAGCGTGCAGAGGACAACGTCAGCGTGCTGGATCGGATCACGGAGTACGAGTCGCAGCGCGGCAAGGCTTCAACGTCCTACGTGGGCGTGGAAGTCGCGAAGTAACCGGTCGGATCTGGATACGGGGACTCGGCTCACGGCCGAGCCCCTTTTTTCGTGTGGGGCCATCATGATTGCGGGAACCGTCATGTTCAAGAGCTGGCGATTGCAGCTACGCGAGGCCGAGGAAGCCTTACGGGCCGGTCGGCTGGACGAGGCGGTGGCGCTGGTGCGCGAGGGCGATCTGCACCGCTGCCTGCCGGGCAAGAAGCTGTCCGTGGCCGTTGCCGAACAACTGGCTCGGCGGGCTGGGCAGCGATTGCGGCAGGGTGAGCCGAAGGCGGGCTGGCAGGATCTGGACGCCGCCTGCCTGTTGGGTTCCCAGGCTGAAAGCGTGCTGGCCGCGCGGCGCGAGATCGTGGAGCGGATGATCGTGGCGGCCGAAGATCGCTTGGCCGTGGGCGAAGCGGCCGAAGCGATCCGGCAGTTGGAGTCGCTCGAGCAGCACGCCGGAGCCAGTGACGCGACGCGAGGCTTGCTCGAAGTGGCGAGGCGGATCGAATCGGCGCGGAACCTGCGGAGCCGGGGCAAGTTCAGCGAAGCGGCGGTGCAGTTGGAACGGGCTGCCACCATGCGGCCCGACTTGGCCTTCGTTCGGGATCAACGGGAATTGTGCCAGCGTCAGGCCCAGGAGGCCGAGAGTCTGGCCGCGCGGCTGCATGCTGCCTTGTCTCGGTCGGATTGGACCGAGACGCTGGTGCTGGCGGGCCGGTTGCTGGAACTCTGCCCGCAATCGACGTTGGCCGTGGATGCGCGGCGCCGGGCGTGGATGGCCGTGGGCGCTCCGCCTCGCGGGGACAAACCGCTGGACGTTACCTTGACTTGGCATGCCAACGACGAGCGGGAGCCTGATCGCCGGAACACGCCTGCCGCGCGGGCGGGGGAAGCGTCTGAGACGCCGCAGCGGTTCCTGCTGTGGGTGGATGGCGTGGGCGGGTTTCTCGTCTGCATGGACGACGAGATCGTGCTGGGGCAAGCCAGCCCCGGTAACCGGATTGCCGTGCCGATCCGGGGTGACGTGTCGCGCCAACATGCCAGGATCCGTCGCGAAGACGGATACTTGATCGAGCCGTTGGGCGAGGTTTGGATCAATGGCCGACAGATCCACCGCACGACGATCCTGGCGGACGGCGACGAGATCCGGTTGGGAGCCGGGGTCTGCTACCGGTTTCGCCAACCGCATGCCTTGAGTTCGACGGCCCGTTTGGAGCCGCTGTCGCGGCACCGCACGCAACCCTCGGCCGACGCGGTCCTGCTGATGGCCGAATCCTGCGTGCTGGGCCCGAAATGGCAGAACCACATCGTCTGCCGAGAATGGTCGAATGACGTTGTGCTCTACCGCCGCGACGGGGTCCTGTACTGTCGGGCAATGGAAGGCATCGAAGTGGATGGACGGTTTTGCGACGAGCAGGCGCGGTTGGAGTTGGATTCACACGTGGTAGGAAGCGATTTCTCTCTGAGTTTGGAACAGGTTGCAAGGCTGGACAAATGAAACCGGGAACCGCTACTCTAATAGCTGACGAAGGCGTCGCCGCATCGCGGCGCGACAAGCAGCAGCCTCAGCAGAAAGCGGGCGGTACGATGAAATTCGCCTACAAAACAGGTGCGCGCCCGCTGGACGGGTACAGGATCAACCGCGGTGTCGGTACCGGCGGTTTTGGCGAAGTCTATCTGGCGGTCAGCGACGCGGGCAAGGAAGTCGCGTTGAAGCGCATCCAGCGGAACCTGGAGGTCGAGGTCCGCGGCGTCAGCCAGTGCCTGAATCTCAAACACCCGAATCTAGTCGCGCTGTATGACCTGAAATACGACGACGAAGGGCAAGCCTGGGTCGTGATGGAATACGTGGCAGGCGACAGTCTAAAGGACGTGATCGACCGCAATCCGAATGGGCTGCCGCAGGACGAGGCGGTGCGCTGGTTTCGGGAAATCGGCTCTGGCGTCGCCTATCTGCACAGTCAGGGAATCGTGCATCGCGACCTGAAGCCAGCCAACATCTTCGACGACGAAGGCGTGGTGAAAATCGGCGACTACGGGCTCTCCAAGTTGATCTCGGCCAGTCGCCGGAGCGGTCAGACCGAGAGCGTCGGGACATTCCACTACATGGCGCCCGAGATCGGGCGAGGCGTCTACGGCAAAGGCATCGATATCTACGCCCTGGGCATTATGCTGTACGAAATGCTCACGGGCCGTGTTCCGTTCGAGGGCGAGACGAGTCAGGAAATCATCATGAAGCACCTGACGGACGAGCCCGACACGACCGGGATTCCCGAACCGTTCCGGGCGGTGATCCAGCGTGCGCTGCGCAAAGATCCCGACAAACGGTACGGTTCGGTCCAGCAGATGCTCGACGCCTTGAACGGCTCCCTGTCCGGCGACGCCGCGCCAGCCGTGGTGTTGGAATCGCCGCGACCCGCGCGGGGCGAACCGATCTACATCGGCGACGACGACCCCGCGCCGCCGGCCGACATGGTCTTTGGGCCGTTGCGCCAGCAGGAAGTGGTGCTGGCCGAAGCGGTGCCGCCCGTGCGCGGGCCTGCCCGCGGCGCGGCGGGCCCAATGCGGCCGTCGGCGCCGGTCGCCAGGCCACCGGCACGGGTGGCGCAGGCGCCCGGAACCTCTCCGCTCAAACCGACGCTCAGCAAGACGGTCATCGCCGTTTTGTTGGTGCTGCTGGTGATCGCTCGCCCGGAACTGCTGCCGCTGCTCGTGGTGCTCGCTCTGGGCTATGTGGCCTACCGAACGTGCCGCGCTGTGTTTTGGCGGCACCCGGCAGCGACGGTTGCTGGCTCGGGGCGAGTCGACCGCAACGACCCTCTTTGGCGGAAAGAGATGCGGCAAGCCTTGGGCAAACGACTGGCCAGCGAACGCCTGGCGGAATTGACGGGATCGATGCTGTTCGCCGCGGCCACTACGGCGGTATTGGTTCTGATCGCCTTGCTGCTGCACGGCCAAGTCCTGGACGGCTCGGTTTCCGGCTGGGCGGTCTTCGCTTGGTTGACGGTGACCAGTGTCATCGGGTCGTGGGTGCTGCTGATGCTGGGGAAGATTTGGGAAGGCGACGATGGCGACCATTACGTGCGGCGTTTCGTGATGTTGCTGGCCGGGTTGGCGGTCGGACTGGTTGCCTTCGCGTCGGCCGAGTTGCTGATGGTCACTCCGCCGAATCAGGATCACCTGACAGCCCGCGTCTTCTCGGATCGCCAGTTGCCCGAATGGTTGTTTTCAGGGGACGGCCAGCCACTGGTCGCCGCCTACCTGCTGTACTTCGGTGGGTTGTTTGCCGTTCTCCGATGGTGGACGCAGTCGGATCCGTTGCGATCGGCGCGTCTGGGATGGGCGGCCACTGCCGTGTGCGTGCTGTGGGCCTGGATCCTGTCCATGTTCCTGCCGTTCCCGCAGCCCTGGGGTTACATCCTGGCTGTGACCATTTCCGTAGCAACTCAACTTGCAGCGCCTTGGATCAATGAAAGGAAGGGAATTCGTCCCTTATCAGCGACGGAGACGACGCCATGAATCTAATCCTCATCTTGCTGCTGGCGATCGCCCTGCTTGCTGTGGCGATTCGCATCGTGGATTCGCGCCGGACCTCCGGTGTTGCCATGCTGGGCATCGTCGCGCTGCTCGTGGTGAGTTCGCCCTGCGGAATTTACTTGTCGAGAGTGCAGAGCCGCGAGACGCGGACCGCCATTGCCGACGAATCCGCCGCGGTTGCGGCACCTGCGGTCGTCGCCGAGGACGAGGCGATGCTGGTCGCCGCCGAACCAGTCGCCGATTCGAGTGAAGCAGCCGAGCCGGCATCGGAGGCCGAATCCGCCGCCAGCCCGCCCGACGCGTTGTCGGAGGACATCGCGGTCGAGACGGGCGAAGTGGTCATCCCGCCGCGGCCCGCATGGGTCGAGGCCGAGGACGTTCGCACCGGCGATGTCCATACGACGGCCGTCTCGTCGGGACCGCACGAGACCGAGCGGGAGTGCCGCAAGGCGCTGGACCGCGAGCTGGAGCTGGCGGTCGGGCGGTATGTGGATTGGTACTTGGGCAATATGTACGCCGAGCGGTTCAGTGCCTCGACGTTTGTCCGCTACGACCTGGACGAGATCAAGCGGCGCCTAGTGCCGTCTGACAAGACGTACCACGAAGTTATCAAAGTCTCGTTCGGCCCGATGCACCAGATGCATGCCCAGTTGGCGTTCGACCAGGAATTCCGCCGCGAACTGGACGGACGCCGCGCGGAACTGGACCGGCACTGGCGCGAGTGGATTGTGAAAGGCCGGTTGCTTGGCACTGCGTTGGGGTTCGGATTGCTCTTGGCGCTGATGGGCGTCTTTCTGGGGTATTTCCGCCTGGACACGGCCACACGCGGCTTCTACACGGGCCGCTTGCAGTGGACGGCTGCAGCCGCGATACTGGTTCTGGTCACGGCCGGTGCGGTGCTGGCCGGTCGGATTCTCCAGATGTAGTGGTGGCATGCCCGACGTTTCCCAAGCGGAATCTCTTCTGATCGAACGGATTCGCCAAGGCGATGCCGATGCGTGGCGCGATTTGATCGCACGCTACGAGGGCCGGTTGTTGGCGTTCGCCGAGACGCGGGTCGGGCGGCGGACGGTGGCCGAGGACATCGTCCAGGAGACCTTCGTCGGCTTTCTCCGCAGTCTGCCGAACTTCGACGGTCGCCGCTCGCTGGAGAGCTATCTATTCTCGATCTGCGCCTACAAGCTGACCGATCATCTGCGCCGCGAGGGCCGGCGCCCGGCATTGCAGATGTCGACCGCCACCGCCGACAGCGACGGAACCGAACTGCAGATTCCTGGTTCGGCCCGGGTGGCTAGCAGCATCGCCCGCAGCGTCGAGCGGCGGGGACTGGAGGAGAAGGCCGTTGTCGAGGCGCTGCAGACCCAGGTCGACCACTGGCGCGACAAGGGCGAGTGGACCAAGCTGAAGTGCATCGAGCTGCTCTTCGTCTGCGGCTGGGCCAACAAAGAGGTCGCGGCCGAGTTGGCCTTGTCCGAACAGCAGGTGGCCAACTATAAATTCGACTTCCTGTCCCGCCTGCGGACCATCATCCGCAAGCAAGGGCTATCCTCCGACGTCTTCCCCGAGCTGTACGAGCCTTAACGTGGTCGAGTCGCAACGGATGAGGGCGACAAGAACCGTTTTGTTGGAGTGTGCGCCCCCGCATCGTTTTTTTTTCGCGGTAACTGGACGGAAACGCGAACTCCAGCACTATTGAAAGAGTCCTAGCGACACATGGCCGAGATCGACGTGTACGATTACGAACTGCCTCGCGAGCGGATTGCGCAGCGGCCGCTGGCTTGCCGGTCGGATGCGCGGTTGCTGGTCGTGCATCGCGAATCCGGCCGTTGGGAACACAGCCATGTGCGGAACCTGCCCGAGTTTCTGAATCCGACCGACTGTTTGGTGCTGAACGATACTCGGGTCATCCCGGCGCGACTGGTGGGATACCGGACCAATACGCAGGGCCGCTGGACAGGCCTGTTTCTGTCCGCCGACGAGGCGGGAAACTGGCAGATCCTGTCCAAGACTCGCGGCAAATTGTCGGCGGGCGAGACGGTCACGCTGGTGGACCGGCAGCATCGCGGGGTTTGCCGTCTGATGCTGCTGTCCCCACTGGGCGATGGACAATGGGCGGCGCGCCCGGACGCCCGGGAATCGACGCTGGAACTGTTGGATCGCGTGGGCCGAGTGCCGCTGCCGCCCTACATTCGCGACGGCGAGATGGTGGATGACGACCAGGAGAACTACCAGACGGTATTCGCCGAGAAACCGGGCGCGGTGGCCGCGCCGACAGCCGGGCTGCACTTCACTCCGGACTTGCTGCAACGCATCCGGAATCTGGGGGTCGAAATCCATCGCGTTACCTTGCACGTCGGCTTGGGCACCTTTCGCCCAGTGGCCGTCGATCGGCTGAGCGATCACAAGATGCACTCGGAATGGGCGTCGCTGGACGCGATGACGGCCGAGCGGCTGAACCAAATTCGAGCGGCCGGGGGTCGTCTGATCGCCGTGGGCACCACGGTCGTCCGCACGCTGGAGAGCGTTGCCGCGGAGGCATCGTCGCAGGAGTCTCTCCAGACGGGACAGGCACCGGGCATCCGCGACCCGGAGCCTGTCCCGTCTACGGAATTGCGAGCATGGCAGGGCGAGACGGATCTGTTCATCCGGCCTCCCTACCGGTTCCGGGCGATCGACGCTCTGATGACCAACTTCCATCTGCCCAAGAGCACGCTGTTGGTCCTGGTGCGGACGTTCGGCGGCGACGAGTTGATCCGCCGAGCTTATGAAGAAGCCATTCGCGAAGAGTATCGCTTCTTCAGCTACGGCGATGCCATGCTGATTCTGTAGCGAACGGGGGAGGCTGCTGAGACATGGGACTGGCTCCCGCGGACGATCAACCTGATTTCGATGCCGGCAAAGCCCGCGAGTTCGCGTTGGACATCGTGCGGCGTCTGCGCGAGGCGGGGTTCCAAGCGTTGTGGGCCGGCGGTTGTGTGCGCGATCATCTGCTGAACCTGCGCCCCAAGGACTACGACGTTGCGACCGATGCCACGCCCGAACAGATTCGCAACGTGTTCGGGCGACGCCGCACGCTGGCGATCGGTCAGGCATTCGGCGTGATCGTGGTGCTCGGTCCCAAATCGGCCGGGCAAGTGGACGTGGCCACGTTCCGACGCGATGCCACCTACAGCGACGGGCGTCATCCGGATCGCGTCACGTTCAGTTCCGCTCCCGAGGATGCGCAGCGGCGCGACTTCACGATCAACGGGCTGTTCTTCGATCCGATTGCCGAGCAGGTGATCGATTACGTCGGCGGCCAGCAGGATCTGGCGCGTCGTGTGATCCGGGCGATCGGCGATCCGTTCGAGCGGTTCGCCGAGGACAAACTGCGGATGCTCCGGGCGGTGAGAATCGCCACAGTGTTTGGATTTCAGATCGAACCCGGAACGTTGGACGCAATTCGCCAGCTTGCCAGGCAGATGATCATCGTCAGCGCCGAGCGGATCGCGGCCGAGTTGCGGCGGATGCTCGAGCACGCCCAGCGGCGGCGCGGCATCGAATTGCTCGTCGAGTCCGGTCTGCTGCCGGTGATCTTTCCTGAGTTGGAAGAGATGGTGGATGGATCGACGCTCAACCAGTCGCTCGCCGCTTGGCAGCAGACGCTGCAGATCCTCGAACGACTGAACCGCCCGTCGTCGTCGGCGGCCTTGGCGGCCTTGCTGCGCGGACTGGTTGCCGAGCAGGAGAACGGACCGCAGCGGATCGAGCCGATCGGGCAGCGATTACGGCTGAGCAACGATGAGCGGGCGGAGATCGCCTTCTTGATCGAGCACGAGACCGACGTCCGCGCCGCTCGCCGAATCCCTTGGCCGCGTTTGCAGCGAGTGCTGATCCAACGCTTCAGCCCATCGCTGCTGACTTACGGTCAAGCGGTTGCCGAAGTCTTGGACGGGACGACCGAGGAAGTCGAATTCTGCCGTGGGAAACTCGAATTGCCCGCCACGGAACTGGACCCTCCGCCGCTGATCACCGGCAATGACTTGCGGGCCAGCGGATTACCGCCCAGTCCCGTCTACCGGCAGATCCTGGAGCGAGTGCGCGACGCCCAACTGGAAGGCCGCATCCGCAACCGCGACGAAGCTCTCGCGTTGGCCCGGCAAATCGCGGCAGAATGATGGTTGGGAAGCGTAGCAATACGACAGTCGCTGAATTCCCGTCATGCTGCCGCGATGATTCTGCCGAGATCTTACCGCCGGTGAATTTCGCAGGCTCCGTCGCACTTCGCGTTCCGGTTCAGCCGATAGCGTCGTTTGGCGACTTGTCGGTAGAACCATTGCCAAACGGGCAGACTGAACGGCAGATGGAGCAGTGGCGCGAGCGGCCAAAGACGAGGTAGACGGCGGGTCAGGTAGCGCAGTACGGCCGCCCCGCCGTACCGTTGTCCGCTGCGCGTGATCAGGTACATCTGCTGCATCAATTCGTCGTGAGAGAGATCGGGAAACTGCTCTGCCACCAAAGGGTCGTGAAGCGAGACGAACGCCAGTCGCCTCCGGCTGTCCCATCGTGCCAGTCGGGCTACTTGGCCGCGGCAGAATACGCAGTTGCCGTCGTAGATGACCAAGTCCGCATCCGGCCAATCTCGCGGTGACGGCAGGGTTGCGGCGTCGCTGGGCAGGCACTCGGAATTTCTTGGGGAGTTCGGCATGAAGATCTGCGGTTCGCTGGTGGATTTGAGATGGTTGCGCTGAATTGGGAGCCTGAGCCACAAGAACGATTCGCGGCCTCGCTCGTCTGTATTGTAGTGGAATGCTTGGGGTGACAACGCGGGCCACGTCATCTTTCCACGGGATGAAACACGCTATAATGAAGTGCGTCAAGTGGTTGAAGTGGCGAGAAGCGTCGCGCGGATGAGTTCCAGGATCCGAATTCGCACGAATTCGGCGACGGTCTGAGGGCACCCCGAAGGAAAGGAAACGGGCGATGGACGAGATTAAACGGCAAGTCAACACGGCTCGTCGTCGTTTGATCGTACAGCGGTTTCTGCTGATCGCGGCTTGGTCGCTGTTCGCAACCCTGTGCCTGGCAGCGATCGGGCTGGCCATCCCGAAGATCTGGGTACTCGGAATCGACCGCGAGATCTGGACCTACGGTTGGATCGGGGGCTCGATCGGTTTGGGCTTGCTTGTCGCTACGGTTTGGAGCTTGGTCCGGCGGGCCAGCGTGCTGGATGCCGCGATCGAGATCGACCGACGCTTTCAACTGAAGGAACGTGTCTCGAGTGCGTTGGCGTTGCATCCCGACGAATCGACGACGGAGATTGGCGAGGCGCTGATCCAGGACGCGGTGCGGCGAGTGGAGCGGATCGACGTGCGCGACAGTTTTCCCATCCGCGGCGACTGGCGGGCACTGCTGCCGTTGGCTCCGGCGCTAGCTATTTTCGTGCTGGTCTCGCTCGTGCCCGACGCCACGCCCGCGAAGCCCACCGAGACCGAAACCGGGCTGTCGGCCGAGGCTGAGCGTGTGAGCCGGTCGGCCCAGGAACTCAAGAAGCGTCTGGCCCGCGCGGAAGCAAAGGCGCAGGAAAAGGGACTGGAAGACACCGATCTGCTTTTCAAGCAACTGCAGGAGGGACTCGAAGACCTGGCCGACAAGAGCGGCGTCGACCGCAAAGCCGCATTGGCCAAAATGAACGACTTGGCCAAGAGTTTGGAAAAACGCCGCGATCAATTGGGTGGGGCGGACCAGATGCGCAACCAGTTAAACCGGCTGAAAGACATCCAGCAAGGGCCGGCGGACAAGATCGCCCAGGCGATGAAGGACGGCGATTTTCAAAAGGCCTTGGACGAGATGAAGAACCTGCAGGACAAACTGAAGAACAACGACTTGACGGCGGAAGAGAAAGAGCAGTTGGCCAAACAACTGGAGCAGTTGCGGGACAAGTTGCAGGAGATGGTCGACGGGCACGAACAGGCTAAACGCGATCTCCAGGAGGAGATTCAGCGGCGACAAGCCGCGGGCGATTTGGAAGGCGCCGGAAAGATGCAGCGGCAATTGGACCAGTTGAATCAGATGAACGACGGGATGGAGCGCATGCAGCGGATGGCCGACAGTCTGAACCAGTGCAAGGAGTGTCTGCAGAACGGACAAGGCGGCGAGGCCGCGGCTCAACTGGACCAATTGGCTCAGGATCTGCAGCAGTTGCAGGACGCGATGGATCAGTTGGAAACGCTGAACGAGATCATGGACGACATCGCGATGGCCAAAGACGCGATGGCTTGCGAAGCCTGCAACGGACAAGGCTGCGAGGGTTGCATGGGCCAAGGCTTTGGGCAGGGTCAGGGACAGGGGCAGGGCCAGGGCGACGGCCTGGGCGACGGTCAGGGACAAGGCGATCGGCCGGAGGAACGCACCGACACCAGCTTCTACGAATCGCAAGTGCGCGGGGAAGTCCGTGCTGGCGCGGCGGTCGTCACCGGCACCGTTGGCGGGCCGAACCGCTCGGGCCGTTCCTTGGTGGAGACTCGCGAAGAGATCAGCGGCGCGTTGCGGCAAGACCCCGACCCGCTGATCGACGTCCGTCTACCCAAGACCGAACGCGATCAGACCAAGCAGTACTTTGAACGCCTCCGCGACGGCAACTGAAAAGGGCACCTGGTACTTTTTCGCCATCGCCTGCCGTCGCGACCAGCGCGAGTCTTGGAAATTGCGCGTAGCCGAATTCGTGCGAATTCGGACGCGTTTCGCTGGCGGACGGCCACCAACCCAGAGTACGAATTCTCACGAATTCGGCTGGTTCTCGTCGAAAAACGCACAAGCGACCACTTTCATCAACGTCCCGAGACGGCGCGTCGCAGCAAGTTGCGAGTGATCTGCTGGACGCGGGCGTCCGGGCCGTGGGGACGGCTCCAGTGCGACCAGGGCAGGGTGTGACCGGGCGGACGACCCAGGCCCTGAGCCCAGAAGATCGTCGAGGCGTTGAACACAAAGTTCTGTTTCGGTCCGGGATAGAGGGTCGCGGTCCACTGCTGCGGGGTAACACCGCCCTGCCAAGCCGTGCCGGAAGCGACCACCTCCAGGCCGGCCAGATCGGTTGGCGGATCGCCGTGGTACTCCCAGCCGATCAGGCCCGGCACCGCGTCTCCGCGTTTCATCCCCGTGTCGGCGAAGATCCAGTGTTCGGGCAGTGTGCAGACCCAGTCGCCGCCGCCGTTGACCGGGCGGATGTTGCGCGAACCCATCAGGTAGCCTTCGTCCGGCCCTCGTTCGGGAAAGGGGCCGTGCTGGACTTCGCGTTCCTTGCCCCAGGTGTAGTCGGCGCCGTACGGCCCCCCGCGGAAGATGATGCGGTTGGCTCGCCCGTCGCTGCTGGGCTTGAACGGACTGACCCAGCACACCGAGTTTCCGGAGAGGAATAGCAAGCTGACGCCCGCGTCGCGCAGCTTTTCGACGCTTCGGTACTGGCGGATGTCCCAGTATTCGTCGTGGCCCACGCTGAGCAGCGCCTTGCATTTCAGGGCACGGTCCGGTTCCAGCAGGTCGCTGTTCGAGCAGTAGGTGACGTCGTAGCCCTGCTCTTCGAGCCAGTAGGCCATCGGGAACTCGAACGAGATGTATTCGCCCGACCCGACCGAGAGCGGATCGTTGACAATCCCCGTGTACTGCGACTGCCGCCCGTACGGCCGGTCGAAGCTTACGTCGGCCCAAGGCCCTTGTCCGCCCTGGGGATGCGTGTACAACGAGAAATCGCTGGGCCAACGGTTGTAGGCCTGCCAGGTATTGTCGCTGCACTGGAACAGAACGTCGGCTGGACGGTTGTCCCGCACGATGAAGATGACGTAACTCTGCCAATAAGGCTCGGCCGCATCGTCCGGCAGCGTGGTGAGCCGGCCCAAGTACACGCCGCTGGTCCAGTCGGCGGGAATCGTGATTTCGGTGGTCGGCTCCCAGCGACATTCGTGCAGGGCCCGCGGTCCCGGTTGCGGCACCGATTGCGTCCGGCCGTCGAATGGTCCGAGCGTCGTCATCAAACGGGCGCCACGCCCGCCGTAGTAGCCGGTGCGGAAGATCTCGAGCTTGAACTTGCGAGCCGGATCGGTCGAGACCATGATTTGAATGCTCTCGCCCGCCGCCACGCTCTGCTTCGAGCAGTAGCCCTCGATCCACGGTGAGCGGAACCCGGTCGAGCGGTCCAGGCGGATGCGGGTGAGTTGCCAGTCCGTGGCGCCCTCGCGGGCGTTCTCCCGCTGGATCGCGTTCGGTTGACTGGCTGACTGGGCAGCCAGGGCCCGGGCTGACAATCCGGCGGAACCGGACAGCGCTAGCCCCGACAGGCCCGCCGCACCTTGAAGTAGTCCGCGCCGACTGATTTCGCCCCGCCGTTCGTCACTCATGGGTCACCTCCTGGCTTCTCTTTCTTGACAGGGCCGACGTAGCCGGTGGACAGGGCAACGTTGTCGTACCATACGGTGTTGTCGCGGTTCGCCTGATGAACGTAGAGCCCGATCCCGAAGCGTTTCAGCTTCACGTCGGCAGAGGTCCGCCAGCGGATTCCCTGGTAATGAATGTACAATTGGCCGTCGATCCAAGCGGCCAATTCCCCATTCGCCTCGCCGGGTTCGTTGGTCTGGATCATGTGTTCCAAGCAGTACCACCGGTCTCGCTGCAGGACCTTGCGTTCGTCGTCGGCAGGTCCCAGCATGTTGCCCCAATAATTGCCGTCTCGGTCGCGTTTCATGTCCATCCAGTAAGTGTACAGGAACATGTAGCCGGGCGGGTCGTAACGGCCCCAGTTGCGCCACGGTTCGAAGGCGCTGTTGAAGCGGTCGTCGCCTTGCGGCCGGAGGCCCGCCGAACCCATCGACCGCCAGCGGTCGTTGCCCGCAACTCCCGCCAGTCCGCCGCCCACATGGTGCAAATTGCCCTGGTCGTAATCGGCGGGGAACTTGATGTAGCGCCGGAAATAGAGCCGATCGTATCCGTTCGGACCTAGCCAAGCCGTCGCGCCCGATCCGGACTCGCGGCCGTCGCGGGCGACGGCGGTGAACTGGACCGCTCCGTTGCCCGAATGGGATAAGTCGGGGTCGCTAACCAGCCGAGCATGACCTTCGCGGAGTCCCCGGACCTCGAAGTACTTCTTCAGCGAATCGGGCGACTCGAAACCGTCCTGGAAAACGACCGTCCCCGGACGCTGAAGGTCAGCAAGTGCTTGGGCGTCCGCTCGAGTTTCCGCCGTGACCAACTTGGGCGGAAACTCGGATACCGGCTGAGCACCGACTGCTGTGACCGCAACCCATCCTGACGCCAAGACTGCCGACAGAATCGCCGCACTCTTTCCGATCATCATCGAAATCGCTCCCGGTCCGACGGAGTGTCGAATGTTCAGAAACTATCTCCGGTAATGTAACACGGGTGGCGATGCTTGCCAAACCGGACGGTCCGTCGGACTCCGTCGCGAGTTCACGAGCCTTGGGCCGATTGGACGGCACGCCAAAGGAGTTCCGCAGTCGCGAGACGCTCGGATTGCAGACGGCGCTACTCGTCCAGTGCGTCCAGCCAGTCGAGTTGACCGAATAGTTCGTCGGTCGCGGCCGCGTTGGCGGCGTGTCGGGAACCACGGGCCAAGACAGTAGCGTCTGCTTTCGGAGGGCAAAACGACTCGGCCTGACGGGCCACGGGCAGCGGATCGACCGTCTTCGCCGCGCTTCGTGGAAGCGAGGCCCCAGTCCATCGGGGCGATGCATTGACACTCGGCCCGGGAACGGAGGTGGATTCCTCTGGCGGCAATCCTGTGGCGGAAAGGTCGCCCGCGGACCCGCTGATCGGTTCGACGCGAATCGCATCGGCAATCACAAAACCGTTGGCATCGTTGGCCATCGTGACTCGCAAAGTTCCCGTCGTCAGTTGGAAGACGCCCAGATGAGCCCACGACGCACCGCTCACGGTCAGATCACCGGGCGTCAGTCGCTGATTCAAGCGGTTGGTCGCCAGAAGATTGGCCGATTGCACGGTGCCGTCGTAGACTCGGTAAGGGGCATCGGTGGCTCGGTTCGAATGCGGCAGCCAAGTCGCCGAAACAAGATAGCTGCCCGGATACGGCAACGCCAACGTCCACGTTGCGACAGCCGATCCGTTGCCGCTGCCCGCGTATTCGACATCGGCGGCGTAGCCCGCGCCGGTATAGCGAGTCCACGCCCCCACGGTGCCGTAGCCCGAACTGCCGTCGTCGAGGATTTGAATCTCGGCGGGCGCCGTGGTTTGAACCGTTCCGGACACGGTAAAACTAAAGGGGCTCTTCCCGGCATCGTTGTTGCCGAACGAAAGACTGCCTGCAAACGAACCGGCGCTGTCAGCATTCATCGTGACGGTAAAGGTCGTTGATTGGGAAGGCAACAGCGAGGTTTGTCCGAATCCGGTTGCGGAGAATCCCGCGGGAACGGCAATCGGCTCTTGCAGAGTCAACAGGCCCGTGCCGACGTTGACGACCGTGAACACTCGCGACAGAGGCGCTCCAACCATGGTCGTTCCGAAAGCGACTTGTCCCGTTCCGTGCGACACCGGAACTCCCGCGTCCATGACCGAGATAAGCGGAGTGTCCGGTAACGGCTCGCTGATCCGCTCGATTCGCACCGCATCGGCGATCACGTATTCGTTGGCATCGTCGGCCAGGGTCACCGTCATCGTGCCGCTGGTCAATGAGAAGACGCCCAGATGTTTCCACCCGACACCGCTCTCGTTCAGATCGCTAGGCGTCAATTCCTGGTTGACTCGCACGGTCGCCAGCAGATTGGCCGACTGCACGGACCCGTTGTAGATTCGATACGGCGAATCGGTGGCGCGGTTGGCATTCGCCAGCCAAGTTGCCGAGACCCGGTAGTCGCCCGGGGAAGCCAGCGAGAACGTCCAACTGGCCGCCGACGATCCGTTGCCTTTGGCTTTGAAATCGAGATCGTTGTTGTACCCGGCTCCCGTGTAACGCGTCCAAGTACCCGTCTTGCTGTAGCCGGCATCGCCGTCGTCCAGGATTTGCGGCGGACTGGAGCTGCTGGTCTGGACGGTTCCTGAGATGGTGAAGTCAAAAGGACTCTCATCAGAGTCGTTGCTGGCAAAACTCAACGAGCCGCTGTACAGCCCGGCACTGCCGGCTGTCAGAGTGGCGGTGAACGTTGTCGTTTCGGCCGGCTGCAGCGTGGTTTGACCAAAGCCGGTCACCGAAAAACCCACGGGAACCGAAATCGGTTCGATCAGCGTCAACGGCTCGGTTCCCACGTTGCTGACCGTGAAAACTCGGCTGACGGGCGTGCCGACGGTGGTCGAGCCGAAGTCGACCATGCCGGTGCCGTCCGGAACATTCAGACCCCCGAGCTGTACGGAGATCTCCGGGGCGCCGGGCACCGGCGAACTGTCGACGAACTCGACTCGCACCGCATCGGCGATGACGAACTCGTTGGCATCGTCCGCCAGCGTCACCGTCAAGCTTTCGCCCGTAAACGTGAACTGCCCCAGATGCT
This sequence comes from Pirellulaceae bacterium, assembly GCA_023382975.1. Lineage (GTDB taxonomy): Bacteria > Planctomycetota > Planctomycetia > Pirellulales > Pirellulaceae > SKKK01. The sequence continues at coordinate 193,183 of JAHDXO010000003.1, read as the reverse complement.
TCCAGCCAACCCCGCCCTCGACCAAATCACCGGGGCTGACCTCCTGATTCACCCGCACCGTCGCTAGCAGGTTGGAGGGTTGAGCGGCACCGTTGTAGATGCGGTACGGGGAATTCGTCGCGCGATTGGAATGAGTCTGCCACGTGGTGGAAATCCGGTAGGTGCCCGAAGTCGGAAGGGAAAAACTCCAACTGGCCACACCGCTCCCGGTGCCGGCTGCCTTGTACTCCAAATCGTTCTGGTAACCGATTCCCGCGTAGTACGTCCAGCCGCCGCTTGCGGAGTAGCCCGGACTGCCGTTGTCCAAGACCTGGACCGGCACGGGGGGCGGCACCGGGTTGCTTCCGCCACTGTCGGCCAGCGCGCTGCCCACGTTCAATCGGCCGTGGGCAACCCGGTTCAGAAGGATGGGATCCGCATGGTCCTTCAGGGTCTGAATTACCTGGGAATAGGTGTATTCGGGATGCGCGCTCCAGACCAGGGCCGCGGCGCCGGCGACTTGGGGCGCTGCCATGGACGTGCCGCTCGCATAGCCATAGGTGCCGCCGGGCATGGCGCTGAGGATAAAGGAACCTGGCGCCGCGAGATCGACGGTTTGGGTTCCGTAGTTCGAAAACGACGCCAGTTGATCGTTGCGGTCCGAGGCCGCGACGGCGATCAGGTTGTCGTGCGGGTAGGCGGCCGGATACTTGGGAGTCAAGTCGTTGTTCTGTCCGTCGTTGCCGGCCGCTGCAACGAAGATGCCCCCGGCCTCGCGGAATCGCTCGATTGCATCCGACAACGCCTGGCTGGAACCGCCGCCGCTCCAGCTTGCGTTGACGATCTTCGCGCCGTTCGTCCGGGCATAGTCCAACGCCCGAACCGCGTCGCTGGTATAGCCCGTGCCGCTCTGGTTGAGGAACCGCAACGGCATGATTTTCACGTTCCAGGCAACTCCAGTCACGCCCAGTCCGTTGTTTCCCACGGCTCCGATAATCCCCGCAACGTGCGTCCCGTGAAAATTGGTGCAGCGTGGATCGTTGTCCTCGTCCACGAAGTCCCAGCCGCGCACGTCGTCCACGTAGCCGTTTCCGTCATTGTCGATTCCATTGCCGGCGGTCTCGTCCAGATTGACCCAGATGTTGGCTGCCAGATCCGGGTGGTAGATATCGATGCCGGTGTCGAGCACGGCGACGATCACGGTGTTGGAACCGGTACTTACCGACCAAGCTTCGGGCGCGTCGATATCCGCATCGAGCGACCCTCCTGACTGCCCGATGTTGTGCAGGGCATACTGTTCGGAGAACCTCGGGTCATTGGGATAGACCGCGGACGAACGCAGCAGATAGTCCGGCTCGACCAGCGCCACGCCAGGCAGTTGGCGGAGACGCGAGATGGCCTGTTCGACCGTTTCGGCAGCGTCGAGCGACAATCGTTGCAGGCCGTTGGCACCGACCGCCTGCAGACGCTCGGCCGCGACCGACATGGCCCTTGTTTCCGGACTGGCCGTGTCGTGGAATCGAATCAGGACACGGTCCGTAGCATGGGGCGGCTCCGGCGCGAACGTCCCTGGGGCGACGGACAGCAAACAACGGGATTCCAGGAATTCCAAATTCAGGCGACGATGGTGGATTTGGCGACGTTTCATGGGACGCTGCTCCTTGCTTCGCGGCTTCGCGGTTCGATCTGATTTTCCAATTCGGTCAGGAAAAAGGTCTCGCTTCGAAGTACAAACCCGAAGCACAAGCTGTGCCAAGCCAGCAGATCTAGCGGGATCGCTGCGCGATCCGCGAGGTGCCAAAACCGCCGCCATCGGGCAGATCTTGCTATCTTGCTTGACTCGGCAGCCTTGCACCGTCAGCCAATCGTTGACGCATCAAACGCGGCGAGGGCCGACATTTCTTCAGGCGGTGTCCTCTGTAAACCGGAAGTTGACCAAGACTGCAAACCAAAGCGCTAACCAGCGGTTGGCGCTTCGGCTTCCTGGAGTGGCTTGACGCCACCGCGATGGAGGGCGCGGTCGCCCTGTACGCCTTCGACAAGACGGGCAAACCCGAACAGCCGGCGGTCGCAGTGACACGACTGGAAGAAGCACTGAGACGTGAATCTGGCCCGAGAATGGCAGCCCGTCACGCTTGCGGAAGGCGACTGACTTCGTGCAAGCAGCGCAGCGGGGACAGCGCACTTGCGTGGCTGGAATGGTCGCAGACGACGGACGGCCTCGGTCTCGACGTGAAACGAACGAATGCCGAAGAATCCGCGTCCCGATTGTCGCAGAACGCATTTCCCGCACATTCGTTACAAACCGTCCCGCCTTCTCGGAAAGAAGGGGTGCGCCGTTCTCGGCTCCGGGACAATGGGCCTCTGACATTCCAGCATCGTCGCCGCGGACTCCACGAGGGCGCGCCCCTTTCCGGACGTTCCGGGTAAGGAAACTCTTGCCGATTGTAGCTGAAAACGCAGTCGTTCCTATCATGCCTTCCACGACACGTATTCTGAATTCGTAAGTGTCCCTGTCCGAACTGATTGAACAGGTGGAACGCCTTCTGACGACCGACAAGTTGCCAACCAATGGCCATTTTCTGCCGCCAGCGCCCACCCGAGACATTTTTCCGAATGCTGTTTTGGCCCGCTGACCGTTAGGAGACCCCGGTATGTCAAGGACGATATGGAGGCGATTTGCCGCGATTGCGTTGATTTGCGGCACTCAATTGGCGCTGAGCAGTTTTGATGCAACGGCCGAAGAGGATTGCTGCAATGCGGAATTCGTTTCGCTGGAATCCATGGGAGGGGACGCGTCGTCGAAGGACGCCAAGGACGATTTCGGCAAGATGGATAAGTGCTGCGGCCCTTGCGACTGCTGTGCTCCGCTGTGGACGGTCCGCGCCGGCGCGATCTTTCTGAAGCGAGAGGAGCCCACGGCAAGGACGCTGTTCACCAACTTTTCCGGCGCGACGGAGTTGATGAACGCCGAGGGGTTCGATTTCGAAACCCAGACGGGCTTTGACTTCTACGCGAAGCGGCGTCTTGGGCAATGCAGCGGAGTTGAGGTTCGGTACTTCGGCGTCGATTCCTGGTCGGCGGATCAATCGGCCGCGAACCCAACCAGCTTCGCCAACGGCGGTTTCCTGCTGCAGCCGGCTCCCGGCGGCTTGGCTAATCTGTTGTTCGGTGTTCCGATTGTCGGCACAACGATCGACGCCACCGCGCTTTCACGGTTGCACAGCACCGAAATCAACCTGACGCGCGACGTCACCGACCGCCTGACCGTCCTGGCCGGATTTCGCTGGGTGGAACTGCACGAAGAGTTCCGGGCGGACGCGAATTACAGCGTGCCCTTCTTCGGGCCGCGACAGTGGAACATCGACTCGAGCGTCGACAATCACATGTACGGTTTCCAACTGGGAGCCGCCGCAACGCTGCTGGACTGGCGGCGTTTCTCGCTCGAAGGCAATCTGAAGGCGGGGGTCTACTACAATCGGGCTGACGTCGATGCTTCGATTACACGGCCCGCCAGCTTCCTGGACTTGGCCGCTTCGCAGAAAACGGACCACACGGCCTTCCTGGGCGAACTGGGACTTGTCGGCGCCGTTCAGTTGACCGATTGCCTGAGCGTGCGGGCCGGCTATCAGATCACGTGGATCGAAGGAGTTGCCGTGGCAACCGACCAGTTCACGACACTGATTCCCAGCGGCGGCGATGAGATCAACGTAGGCGGCAGCCCCATGTACCATGGCGCGTTGGTCAGCCTGGAAGTAGTTTGGTAACGACCGTCTCCTCTCCATGTCGAACCGCCAAGCGACGGCGAGTGACCGAATCATGCGCCGTCGCTTGGTGACATGGAGCTTGTTTCCCCGGCGATCATTGCGGCGGACCTGCCCAACCGCCGATCCGCATGAATTCCAGACGATGGTTCGCGTCCGGATGGCGCTCGCAGGGACCAGCGACCAGCATGGCGATCTCGCCCGGCAGGTGATTCCGGTGGAGCCAGTCGCGGGCGAAGTCCCGCCAGCTCTCCGGATCGTCCGCCAAATCGACGGGCTGGACTCCGTAGGCAAACGCCAACGCTTGGCAGACGTCGTGGTCTCGGCTGAGCGCGACGATCCAGACCGCCGGATTGAACCGCGAAATCATCCGCGCGGTGGCTCCCGTGCGCGTCGGCACGAACACGGCCGCGCAGGGCACGGTCTCCAGGGCATGCTCCACCAACGAGCCGATCGCCTCGGCCGCCGTCGTGAGTTTCGATTGCTTGAGCAAGGCCCGCAAGTCGTCGAGCCTTGTCGGCGCCCGGTGGTTTTCGGTGAAGGCGGCGATCTTGGCCAGCATCGCCACCGCTTCCTCGGGATATCGGCCCATCGCCGACTCGCCGGACAGCATGATGCAATCGGTGCCGTCCAGGATCGCGTTGGCCACGTCGGTCGCTTCGGCGCGGGTGGGCAACCGGCTGGTGGTCATCGATTCCAGCATCTGCGTGGCAGTGATCACCGGTTTGCCGACCAGACTGGCCTTGGCAATCAGTTGCTTCTGCACCACCGCGATCTCCTCGATCGGCACTTCGACGCCCAAGTCGCCGCGGGCGATCATGATGCCATCGGCGGCGGCCAGGATTTTGTCGATGTTCGTCAACGCGCCGGAACGTTCGATCTTGGCGATGATCAGCGGGTTCTTGCCGATCGCCCGCGCGGCGTCGCGAACGGCGTCGATGTCCGCCGCGTCTTCGACGAACGACTGGCTGACCGCGTCCACGCCGGCATTCAAGGCGAACTCGAGACACTGCCGGTCGTGGTCCGTAAAGGCGCCGATGCCCAACTGGATGCCGGGCAGATTGAGCCCCTTGCGCGACCGGAGTTCGCCCCCGACCACGACTCGGCACTGCACGTCGGTGTCGCTCGCGCGTTCGACGACCAACTGCACCAACCCGTCGTTCAGGAACAAGCGGTCGCCGGGACGGACGACCTGGGGCAGCCGCGCGAAGCTCATCGAGACCCGCGACGAGTCGCCTACGATGTCCTCGGTCGTCAGCGTGAACCGGTCGTCCACGTGCAGTTCGATCGGCTCCGGATCGATTTGCCCGAGCCGCATCTTCGGCCCCGGCAGATCGGCCATGATCGCCACGCGCCGCCCGGTCGCTTGCTCGGCCGCCCGGATGCGGGCGATGCTCTGGGCATGTCCGGCGAAGTCGCCGTGCGAGAAATTCAACCGCGCGATGTTCACGCCGGCTCGCAGGAGTCGTTCGAGCATGGGGGGCGAGTCCGAGGCCGGTCCGATGGTCGCGACGATCTTGGTCTTGTGGTCGGGCAGGGAACTGGTGCTCATGTCAATACGGATCCTTCGACAAAGGGTGAGCCGTCGGCCAACGCTCGCAGGTTGGCCACGGTGGTGCGGGCGATGTCCGCCAAAGCCTCCTGGGTCAGGAACGCCTGGTGCGAGGTGATCAGCACGTTGGGAAAGGTCAGCAGCCGCGCCAGTTCGTCGTCCTGCAAGACCTGGCCGGAGAGATCCTCGAAGAAGATGCCTTCCTCTTCTTCGTAGACATCCAAGCCGACGCCGCCGATTTGGCCGGACTTCAACGCCTCGATCAAATCGGTGGTGTCGATCAGGGCCCCGCGGCTGACGTTGATGATGATCGCGCCGCGTTTCATCGACGCCAGCGTTTCGCGGCGAATCAGGTACTTCGTGTCCGGCGTCAACGGAACGTGCAGCGAAACGATGTCGCTCGCCGCCGCCAGCGCCCCCGCATCGACGTACTCGACGCCGTGCTGCTGCGCCCATTCGGGACTGGGGTACGGATCGTAGGCCAACACGCGCATGCCGAAGCCGCGCAGGATCTGCGCGGTGATGCGGCCGATCTTGCCGGTGCCGACGATGCCGGCGGTCTTGCCGTACAGATCGAAGCCGACCAATCCGTTCAGCGAGAAGTTCAACTCCCGCACGCGGTTGAAGGCTCGGTGGATCTTGCGGTTCAACGCCAGCAACAGCGCGACGACATGCTCGGCGACGGCATAAGGCGAGTAGACCGGGACGCGAGTGACGGTCAATCCCAGCTCTTTCGCGGCTTCCAGATCCACATTGTTGAACCCGGTACAGCGGAGCGCCAGCAGACGCACGTCGAATTCGGCCAGCTTCTCCAACACCGCGCGGTTCGCACAATCGTTGACGAACACGCACACCGCCTGAGCATCGACCGCTGCGTGGGCAGCATTCGGGTCGAGGCGGAATTCCAGGAATCGCCAATCGATATTTTCGGCGCCCTCCGCGGCCGTCAGTGACGCCCGGTCGAACGGTTTCGCATCGTACACCGCAACAGTCGTCTTCATCTTCGCTCCTTGTCGGCGCCTTCGCCAGAATTCGGACTTCCACGCCCGCAATCAGCCGTCATTGCTAGCCCGGTCGCCGGATTGGCGAGAGTTCCTTGGTTTCCCGTCGGTTCCGACTCACACAAAGTCGGCAACGCCGTAACCATCCGGCACGGACTCCGCTACGATATCTGAAAGGATAGCGGTCCGTCAAACACCCGGAAGGACGGCCTCGACAGATTCACCGAACTTTCTTCGTTCTTCGCTGCAAGGTTTCGGCCGCTGCGGCAACTATTTGTCTGTAGCCTGGAAGACGTGACGGACCACCTGCGGGCGCGGGGACGATGCGACGATGCACTGGGAAACGGCTCTTCAACAGCACGACCGATGGTTGCGCACCGTGGTGTTTTCTCGCGTGGGCGAGGCCGAGGCAGTCGACGAGATCATGCAGGAAATCGCGCTGGCCGCGGCGGGGCAATCCGTGCGGCCGGACGTGCCTGAACGAATCGCTCCGTGGCTGTACCGGGTGGCGATCCGCCAGACGCTGCTGTACCGGCGCAAGTGCGGTCGGCGCCGCAGACTGGCGGGGCAGTACGCCGAGCGGCATGTGCCCGTCGAAAGCGTCTCGAAAGCCAGCGACCCGCTCGACTGGCTGCTGGCGCAGGAACGTCGAACCCTGGTGCGTTCGGCCATGCGGCGACTGGCCGCGCGAGATGCGGAGATCTTGCAGTTGAAGTACTCGGAAGATTGGACGTGCCAGCAGATCGCCCAGCACCTGGGGCTCAGCCAAAGCGCGGTCGAGGCCCGGTTGCACCGGGCCCGGAAGCGGTTGCGCGACGAACTGGCAGCAAGGGATCGATGGGAAAAGGACCGGGAGTCATGACGGAACAACGAGAGTGGGACGATGCGGCCATGCTGGACCGGTTGGTCGATGGCGAGTTGAACGATCGCCAGTACCGCGAACTGTTGCTCCGTCTGGAAACTCAGCCCGATGGCTGGCGCCGTTGTGCTCTGGCGTTCCTGGAGGCTCAGGCCTGGCGCCGCGAGATGCGGACGCTCCGGGTGGAAGAGAATCTCGAAGAAACGCGGGCCGACGAGAGTTGCGCTCTGGCAAGACGCCGACGCTTTGCAGAGTGGTTGCTGGCGGTTGCCGCTGGATTCCTGATCGCCTGGTCCCTGGGGCCACTGCTGTCGAGGGATGCGTTGACGTGGCCCGCGGGCGTCGAACGCGGGTCCAACCAAGTGGCTCCGGGATCATGGCTGACAAGGGATGCTTTGCCGGCATCGCACCCGATCAGCAGCGCCGCCAGCGTTGCACCGTCGGCATCTGCTGGTGCGGAGACGACGGACGAAGAAAACGTCTTGCAGATCGCGGGATTGCCCGAGCCTTCGGACTTGGACAGCGAAGACGCAGAGACGGAGATTGTCAGGGACGCCGACGGCCGCGCTTGGGAGATCCCCGTCGATGACTGGTCGTCGCAGCACGCCCAGTGGCTGAGCGAAGAAACGTCGGCGTTCCCGGCGGAACTGGCGCGTGCTCTGGAGAATCTCGGAGCCCGGATCCGGCGTCATCGCGGCTTGCTGCCGCTGGAGACCAGAGACGGACGCCACGTCGTGGTGCCGGTCGAGCGAGTGGAAATCACGCCCGTGAGTTTCGCCCAGTATCGTTAAAACGTTTTCAGGACCCCGTAGCACAGGCTGCCAGCCTGTGCCTCCGGCGGAAAATAGTTGACCTTGCAGGACGGAGTATCAACCTTCTCCGATTCTGCTGAACACCTAGATTTGGAAAGGAGCTCTCGATGAAGACGAAAAATGGAGTCGTGCGAATGTTCGTCGGGTCGATCATCACAGCCGCCTCGATTTGCAGCGCGGTGGTGGCCACGGCGGGTGACGAGCCCGCAGTTGTGGCCGAGGCCAGGGTGACGGTGCAAGCGGGCCAACCCGTTGCAGCTCCGTCGGATCACTGGATCGGCGTGCTGGGAATGCCGGCGGACGAAGTGCTGAAGTTGCACCTGAAGATCGACGGCGGCTTGGTCGTGCAGGATGTGGTGGCCGAATCGCCCGCAGCCGCGGCGGGAGTTCAGAAGTACGACATTCTTCTGAAGTTCAACGACGCCGCGATCTCCGACCTGGAAACACTGGCTGCGGCCATCGCCGAAAGCCGAGACGCGGAAGCCACGTTGGCCGTGATCCGCGCCGGGAAGCAGCGGAGTCTGAAGATCAAGCCGGCGCCGCGGCCCGCCGATGCCGTGACACAAATGCCCGTGCCGCGCGGGGATTGGGGATCGGTTATGGAGTGGCTGGAGAAGATGCGCAGCGGCCAAGGCAATCAGGGGACATGGCAGATGTGGTTCTATCCGCCCGGGATCGTTCTGCCCGGCGATCTGCCGGAAGAACTCCGCCGGTTTTCCTGGGACGAAACACGTCGACCGCGCTGGATGTCGATGCTGCCGCAAGGTGCGAGCATCACGGTCAATAGAGCGGGCGACGAGCCGGCGAAAATCGTGGTGAAGCGGGGCGATGAGACGTGGACGGTGGACGAGAACCAGTTGGATCAACTGCCCGAGGATCTGCGCGGTCCGGTGCGCGACCTGCTGGAATCCGGCGGCCGACCAGCCGTCCGGCTTGGCGATCTGCCTCGATTCCCGATGCGCGACGCGCGGCCAGCGTCGCCTCGCGCTCGAGGCCCCCAGAGAACGGCTCCCGAACCGTCGGCCGAAAACGAATCCGCCGCCCCGTCGGACGCCGAAGGCTGGGGACGGCGGATCGAGGAAATCCAGAAGCGAATCCGCGAACACCAGCAACGGATCGAGCAAGAGATGGAACGCCTCCGCCGCGACCTGCAGCAACCGGCATCTCTTCCCGAAAGAGAGACTCAGAATGGCCCTTGACGTTGGTAACATCTATGTTACTATTTGGTAATGGTCAAGGTTGCACAGTACGAATCGGAAGACGGGAAAGTTCCCTTCAAGGCGTGGTTTTCCTCGCTGGATACCAAGGCGGCACTGAAAGTTCGGACTGCTGTCGCGCAGATGGAGGCTGGCAATTACGGCGACCACAAGTCCGTTGGGAGTGGTGTTTGGGAACGCCGCATCCACTTCGCAAAGGGCTATCGGGTCTATTTTGCGAAAGATGGAGTTGAGCTAATTCTTCTTCTGTCTGGCGGGATCAAGGCTCGACAGCAGTCTGATATCGATATGGCGAAGGAGTATTGGTCTGACTACAAGAATCGCAAACAGCGCGAGACAAACGAGCGGGAAGCCAAGGGTAATCGGCAACAGCAAATGAGGAAAGGGAAGAAGTGATGGCACTTACACGAGATTTCAAAGAGACCGTGAAGGATCGCGCTGACCGTGACCCCGAGTTTCGCAATGGACTCTTGGCGGAAGCTCTAGAGGCTGTTGTTCGCGGAGAACTTGAAGTTGCGAAGATCCTTCTCCGTGACTACATCAACGCGACCGAAGGTTTCGAGAGTGTTGGAAAGGCCGTTGAAAAATCGCCCAAGAGCCTAATGCGGATGCTTGGTCAAGAAGGTAATCCGAACGCGAAGAACTTTTTCCTTGTAACGCAGTATCTACAAGAGAAGGCTGGCCTGCAATTCAGCGTTGTGCCCGTTAAGTCCCGAATGGCCAAAAAGCGTGAACTGGTTCACTGAATCGCGGTGCCTTTCTCGTTCTTTCACCGCGTGCGGTTGCGTGATGTACACAGGCTGGCAGCCTGTGCTACGATCGGCGATCATGCCGGTTCCTTCAGCGGCGGAGTCCCCGGCGCCTGATCGCTGCGGATGCGGTACAGCAGGGCGTACAGGACAGGGACGACGAACATGGTCAGCAGGGTTCCCAGGGCCAGGCCGAACATGATGGTCACGGACATGGAAACCCAGAACACGTCCTGCAACAGAGGCAACATCCCCAGCACGGTCGTGGCGGCGGCGTTGACGACCGGGCGCAGACGCGACACGGCGGCCTCGACCACCGCGTCCATCGGCGTCATGCCTTCGGACAGGTTCAAGTTGACCTGATCCAGCAACACCACCGCGTTCTTGATCATCATTCCCGACAGACTCATCGCTCCCAGCAGCGCAATGAACCCGAACGGCACGCGGGTGATCAGCAATCCGAACGTGATCCCGATCATCACGAACGGGATCACCAAGAAGATGATCAGCGGCGGGCGGTAGGCATTGAACAACACGACCAGGATCAGGACCATGATCACGACGGCCGGCACGATGCCGGGAACCAGCGCCTGCTGCGACTCGCTGGCGCTGCGGAATTCCCCGTCCCATTCCAGCCGGTAGCCGGGCGGCAGCGGAATGGCTTCGAAGGCGGCCACGACCGAGTCGCGCAGTGCCGGGGTAGTCACGCCGTCGGGCGAGCACTGGACAGTAATCGCGCGCCGCCGGTCCCAGCGCCGGATGGCCGGATCCTCCCATGCCAAATCGATGCCGTCGACGACCTGCGACACCGGCACGGTGCCGGACGAGAGGTCCGGGACGACCTGGACGGCATCGAGCGACGCGGCGGCGATGCGGCGCTCTTCGTCCACGTTGCGGAAGACGATCGGGATCAGTTCGTCGTCCTCGCGGTATTGCCCTACCGGAATGCCATCGTAGACTCGCCGCGTCGCTTGCGCCAGATTCTCGCGGGTGACTCCGGCCCAGCGGCCGCGTTCCTGGTTGTAGTTGGGCACCAGTCTCCGCACTCGCTGCCGCCAGTCGGTTCGCACTTCCTTGGCCAACGGGTTGTCGCGCAGGATCTCCATGCCTTGCTCCGCCAGTCGCCGCAGGTCGTCGGGGTCAGCAACGGCGGGACCGCTGAAGCGGGCTTCGAACTTCCAATCGTCGAAGGCGCCCACCGCGTACTTCCGGACCCGGACCATCGCCTCGGGAACATTGTCCACCATCCAAGGATTTAGCACCGCGATCAACGCGTCCACATCCGGCAGAGTGTGCGTGTTGACGACGATCTGCGCGTACGCCGGGTTGGCGTCCTCGGGGGACACCGGCAGATAGAACCGTGGCGGTCCTTGGCCGATAAACGTGCTGACCCCTGCGACCGCGGGCTGGTCTTTCAGCATGCGCTCGATCTGCTCCAGGTCTTCCGAAACCTGCTGGATCCGCGTGCCCTCGGCCGCCCAGTAATCGATCATGATCTGGCGGCGGCTGCTGTCGGGAAAGAACAACTGCGGCACGAAACGGAAACCGTAGCCGGACATGACAAGCAGCACTACCAATCCACTCAGGAAGGCGATTCGCCAGCGGATCGCCCACCGCAACAGACCGCGGAAAGCGCGGAAGAAGGGCGTCTGGTAGATGTCCGCCTGCTCCTGTCCCGGCTTGGGCGACGGCAGCCAAAGAAGGGCCAGCACCGGCGTGATCGTCTGGCAGAAGATCCAACTGAGCAGCAGCGAAATGGCGACGACCGTGAACAGGCTGCCCGCGTACTCGCCCGTGCTGTAGGTCGACGCGAAGATGGGGTAGAAGGCCATGCAGGCCACGATCGTCGCGCCCAGCAGCGCGACCGCCGGTTGGCTGGCCGCTTCGATCGCCGCCCGCTTTCGGTCCATGCCCTGCCCGAGCCGCACGACGATCCCGTCGACCACGACGATGGCATTGTCCACCATCATCCCCATCGCGATGATCAGCGCGCCCAGCGAAACTCGCTGCAAGTCGATGCCCGCCATCCACATCACGACGAAGCTGGCCAGAATCGGGAAGATCAAGCCGCTGATGCCGATGATCAGACCGACGCGAAGCCCCATCGTCACGGCGACGACCACGAACACGATCGCCACGGCTTGCAGCAGATTGGTAATAAAGGCGTTGATGGATTCGCTGACGGAATCCGACTGCCACGAGATCTGCTCGACGCCGATCCCGATCGGCAGATCTTCGACCAACTCCGCCAACCGCGCGTCGATGGCTCGGCCGACATGCACCACGTTCACGCCGGCCCGCGGCGCGATCGCCATCGCGATGGCCGGCATGCCGTTCTGCCGCAGCAGCCGGGGCGGCGGATCGGCGTAGCCGAACGACACCGTGGCGAAATCGCGGATGCGGATGATCTCGTCCCGGCTCGGAATGCCACTTCGCTCCGAAAGACTCAAGCCCGTGACCGCTAATTCCCCGATCGCTTCGGGCGACTCGAACTCGCCGGTCGGCGCCACCCGCATCCGCAGGCTCTGAAAGTCGACTCGCCCGGCGTCGACCATCAGGTTCTGCGTCCGCAGCGTCGATACCAACTGCTCCGCGGTCAAGCCCAACTGCGAGAGTTGCGTTTCGGACACGTCGATGAAGATCCGCTTCTCGGGCTCGCCCCACAGATCCACGCGGGCTACGCCGGGAACCAGGCTCAGTTCCTTGCGCAGCGTCTTGACGTACCACTCCAGTTCGGATTCGCTGAATCCGTCGCTGGTGATCGCCAGCAGAAACCCGAAGACGTGCCCGAAATCGTCGCCGATGTCAGGACGGCTGGCGCCGGGCGGCAGCGAAGTCTCGACGTCGCGCACCTTGCTGCGGAGGATGTCCCAGACCTGCGGCAGCCGATCGGACCAGTACTCGTCCTTGATGTCCACCTTGATGATCGACAACCCGGCGCGGGAGACGGAATAGATCTGCTTGATCTCGGACATCTCCTGCAGCTTGGTTTCGATGCGGTCGGTGACTTCCAGCTCGACCTGCTCCGGCCCAGCGCCGGGGTAGAACGTCACGATCGCTGCCGTCTTGACCGTGAATTCCGGGTCTTCCAGTTGCCCCAGTTGGAAATAGCAGAAGATGCCAGCGACCAGAACCAGCAGCGTGGCAAAATTCGTGATGGCGCGTTTTTCGATGGCAAGCGCGGGAAGGTTCATGGCTTACTGGTCTCCTTGTTCCGTGAGCAATCGGACCCGCTGGCCATCGCGGAGCGAGTGGACGCCGGCGGTCACGACCCAATCGCCGGGCTGCACGCCGTCGAGGATGGTCATGCCGAGCGTCGTGAGTTGTCCGGTCGTCACCTTCCGACGCTGGACGGTCTGCTGCTGACTGTCGACCAACCAGACGTAGCTCTGTTTCTCGGTATCCGGCGTGAACACGGCAGTTGCGGGGACCGTCAACTGATGCTGGTCCAGGGTCGCCGTTGGGCTGACTTTCGCTTGAACGCTGGCCGCCATGCCGGGCAGAATCTTCACGTCCTCGGGCTGTTCGACCAAGGCCGTGACGGGAAAGGTGCGAGTGGTGCGAGTGGCCTCTTTGCCGATCTCGAACACGCGGCCCGTGAATTCCCGATCGGGAAAGGCGTCGAACCGGCAGACCACCTCCTCGACCAACGGCGCCAGCGAAATGGCACTCTCCGGCACCTGGACAACGATCTTGATGCTGGCCGTGTTCAGCAGCCGCAGAATCGGCTGTTGGGCTTGCACAGTCTGGAAATTGTCGACAAAGCGCGCGGCGATCCCGCCGTCGAACGGAGCCAGCAGCGAGGTGAACCGAAGCCGGTTTTCCGCGTCCGTCACGGACGCCTGCAAGGCCATGATCTCGCCTTGCTTGGCCTTGCGGTCTTCTTCCCGGGCTCCCTGCTGGCCGATCCGCAGCGCCTCCTGAGCCGTCTTGAGTTGGGCCGCCGACTTGTCGCGCAACGCCAGCGACATGTCGAATTCGGATTGGGAAATCGCGCCCCGCTCCCGCAGGGTCGCGTTCCGCGCGTGCTCGGCCGACGCCCGATCAAAACCGGCTTGGGCTTCGTTCACGCCGGCCTGCAATTGCAGGATCTCCTCCGGCCTGGCGCCGGCTTCCATCGCGAGCAGCTCCGCCTGGGCACGCAGCAGATTCCCGCGAGCCAAATCCAGGGCGGTCCGATAGTCGATCGGATCGATCGCGGCCAGCAGATCGCCCTTGGCCACTTGGTCGCCCACCCGGACAGGCAACTGGATCAACGGACCCGAGACGCGAAAGGAAAGATCGACCTCGTCCACCGCCTCGGCCCGGCCGGGGAACGACCGAGTGCGAAAACCGGCGAGGTCGGCGACCTTGATCGCCCGCACGGGCCGCACCGATTCCGGCTCGGCCGGGGGCGCACCGCACCCGACACATGTCAACAGAGGCAACAAACCGAGCCAAGTCAACCTTGCAGATCGGGCCAAAGCCCCCAAGTTACCGTTGGGAACCATGCGGTTCTCCTTCAGAAGTACATGCCCAGTTGGTGACGAGAAAAACGCAAAATATAGCAGGAACCAGACCTTTCGACAGGGGCTGCTGTGCAGTTTCCCAAGACTCGGGTGTTAAGGATTGGCCACAGCACGCTCGTTTGACGATTGCGGCCGGTGTTGTTAGACTCCCAGCGGGCTGAAAGGAAAGGAGCACTTGCCATGCGAACGGAGATTACGGTTTTTCTGGGATCCGTCAGCGCGGTTCTGTGGGGTTCCATGCTGCACCACGCCGCGGCCGAACCGAAGCTGCCCGTCCTGGGCACCGATCGCGTGGTTATCGTGGAGCAGCCGGTATGGACATCGTTCAACTGGGCCTCGTTCGATCAAGACAAGATCGTCAGTTGGGGCGACTATCAGTACACGATCTACTGGGGTGCCGATCGAGTTCTGACCGTCGCGCGCCGGTGTCTGACGAGTGACGCGGTCCAACGAGTAAGACTCGACGACCACGTGCTGGCCGCTGGACAGCCGGAGCAAAACCGGTACGACGGGCATCGCAATACCGTGGTGGGCATCAGTCCCGGCGATGGTCGATTGCACCTTGCCTGGGACCACCACGGGGACGATTTGAACTATGCCCGCAGCCGCGCGGGCTTGCTGACCGAGCCGCCCGAACGCCTCAGCAAGACGGATTTCGAGCCCCAGCAGGCGGTCGTGCCGGGCGCGCCCCAGCAAGTCACGTATCCCCGTTTCTTCAACGGTCCCGACGAGACCTTGTACTTTTTCTACCGCAGCGGCGGCAGCGGTGCGGGCAACATCGCCCTGTTCCAATACGATTCCGACCGCGGGCGGTGGGACATCATCAGCGATCGCCTGTTCGGTCTGGAAGGCGTGTATCCGGCGTGGAACAACAGTCCTTCGCGCAACGCCTATATGCACGACTTGCTGTTCGACGCCGACGGGCGGTTGCACATTACCTGGGTGTACCGCGAAGCTGGCCGGAGCTGGGCCAGCAACCACGACCTGCACTACGCCTTCAGCGACGACCGGGGCCGAAACTGGAAGAACAACGCCGGCGTCCCGATCGCCGACACCCGCCTGGGACAGCGCATCGTGCTCGACAGCCCGGGGATCGTCGTTTGCGAAATCCCGGTGTTTTCGTGGCTGATGAACCAGTGCGCCATGACCATGGATTCGAACAACCAGCCTCACGTAGCGACCTACCACATGGCCGAGCCGTTCCGGCCGGAGGTGCTTCAGCACAATCCGCCGCTGGACGAACAGCATCGGCTGAACTACTACCATTACTGGCGTGATCCGCAAGGCGGTTGGCATCGCAGCCAGCCCCTTCCGATGCCGCTGCCGAGGCGTCGCCCGATGATCATCGCGGCACCGGATGACACGATGATCATCTACTTCTCGACCAACGAGGGATTCCAGGCGCACGTAGCCCGAGCCGCCGATCGCTGGAGCCAGTGGAAGACCATGCACCTGACCGGACCGGAATTCACCTGCCACGATGCGACCAAACCAGACCGCCGCCGGCTGCGCGACCGCAACATCTTGTCCTTTACCGCCGATCCCAACGGCGGCAAACCGGAACGGGGGATCGCCATCCTCGACTTCCGCCTCGAACGATTGCTCGAAGCCGCTTGGCGCGATTAAGATGGGCAAAGATAGGTAAGCGGAATGATTCCAGCCACCGGTGCCGAACCGGGTGCGAGCGCCGTGCTGCTCACCGGGACACTCGACAAGAACGGAAAGTTGTTCGTGTCCATGTACTTTGTGCCGTGTCCAGCGCACAAATCGCTTCGTACTCGATAGCTTCGATGGCATCCATAGCTCCGGCCTTGCACAATTCGAAAGGATGTTCGAAGCGGTTGTTCGGGCTAGACTTTCGCATGAGGTGCAGCCGAGGTACAATGCCCTTCGCACGATGCGTGGAAATTCGGCCTTCTTTCTGCCTGACACAACGCGATGCCGTCGATTCTCGAAAAACCCGCTGTCCGCCATGCGGCCTTGCCGATTTCGGTCGAGCAGTACCATCGGCTGAGTGCCGCGGGGATCATTGCCGAACGGACGGAACTGCTGCGCGGAGTCATCACCGAACGCATGACCAAATCGCCTTTGCACACCTACATCGTTCAACTGCTGTCCAAATGGTTGGAATCGGCCGTCCCGGAGGGTTTGCATGTTCGGCAGGAAGCGCCGTTGAGCCTCGCCGATTCGGAGCCCGAGCCGGATGTGGCCGTCGTCCGCGGGGATGCCAAGCAGTACCGTACCCGCCATCCGCAGACCGCCGATTTAGTGATCGAAGTAGCTGTGGCCACCGTAGGCCTGGACCGCGACAAGGCGGACATCTATGCAGAGGCCGGCATACCGGAATACTGGATCGTGGTCCCTGAACAGCGACTGGTGGAAATCCACCGACTGCCGCACGCCGGTGGGTACGAAAGCTGCGAGCAATTGAGCGAGCCCGACACGCTGCTCGCTCCTTTGATACTGCCACAATCTGGTATTCGGCTTTCGAGCGTGTTCGATTGACCAAGACGGCTGTACCGAGACCATTGCGGCCGATTCTGCGATAAGTCGGAACATTACGGCTCCTTTACATCAGATTGCGAGAACAACACCATGAAGAATCGCGTTCCACTTTCGTTGGCAGTCGGGCTGGCGTTGGCGTTTTGCATCGCGGCGCCGACGGGCGTTCCGGCCGCCGAAGATGTCACCCCCACGGTCACTCTGGACGCCGCGCGGACGGGAGAGCCGATCAATCCGTTCCTGTACGGCCAATTCATCGAGCATCTGGGACGCTGCATTTACGGCGGCATCTGGGCGGAGATGCTCGAAGATCGCAAGTTCTACTTTCCGGTTACCGCCGACTACCGGCCGTACCGCAGTTTGCAGGACGCGCCATTTCCGGTGGTCGGCGCGTCGCCTTGGGAAATCCTGGGCCCGGCCGATTCGGTGCAGATGATCGCCGAGGACTCGTTTGTCGGCAGCCACACGCCGCGCATCGCTGCGGGCAGCGGAATCCGGCAGCGGGACTTGGGAGTCGTCGCCGGTCGCCAGTACGAGGGCTATGTCTGGCTACGGGCCGATGGCCCGGATGCCACGGTTGCCGTGTCGTTGGTCTGGGGCGATGGCGAACAGGATCGCCAAACGGTGCAGATTCAGGGCGTCGGCGAGGGGTACCGGAAACATCCTGTGCGTTTCACCGCCGACACGAGCACCGATCATGCGATACTCGAATTCCGGGTGAGTGGCGGGCCCGTGCTGATCGGCACGGCGTCGTTGATGCCAGCGGACAATGTGCGCGGAATGCGGGCGGACACGCTGGCGCTGCTGAAGCAGTTGGACGCCACGATGTACCGCTGGCCCGGCGGGAATTTCGTCAGCGGCTACGACTGGCGGGACGGCATTGGCGACCGCGACCGGCGACCGCCGCGCAAGAACCCGGCCTGGACCGGAGTCGAGCACAACGATTTCGGGCTGGACGAATTCCTGGACTTCTGCCGCGAAGTGAAAACGGAACCGATGATCGCGGTCAACACGGGGTTCGGCGATGCCTACTCGGCGGCTCAGCAAGTGGAATACTGCAACGGGTCGGGCGAAACGTTGGGAGGAAGCTGGCGAGTGAAGAACGGACATGCCGAACCGTACGGTGTCCGCTACTGGTGCGTTGGCAACGAGATGTGGGGCCCGTGGCAGTTGGGCTTCATGCAACTGAAGCACTACACGCTGAAGCACAACCAGGTGGCCGAGGCGATGTGGCAGGTCGACCGCTCGCTGCAGTTGCTGGGCAGCGGAGCGTTGGGGACGATCAACCGCCAGCACGATCCGAACGAGAAACGCACTTGGTCCGAGGGCATGCTCCGCGAGTGTGCCGAGCACTTGAACCTGATCGCCGAGCACTTCTACCGCAGCAAGAACCGGGATAGTGTGCTTGCCCACGTCAATCAATTGGCCGATTCCGTTCGCGAGAAAGCCGAAGGCCACCGCCGTCTGCAGAGCGAACTGGGACTGCTCGACAAGGGGCCGGTTCCGGTCGCGATGACCGAGTGGAACTACTGGTACCAGCCTTACGTCTACGGCGAACTGGGCTGCAGCTACGATCTGGCCGATGCGCTGGGAGTGGCGGTGGGATTGCACGAATACTTCCGCCACAGCGACATCATCCAGATGGCCCACTACGCGCAGACGGTCAACGTGATCGGTTGCATCAAGACGACGAAGACCGCGGCCTTCTTCGACGCGACCGCGCTGCCTCTTCTCCTGTACCGCCGCCATTTCGGTTCGATCCCCGTCGCGGTCGACGGTGATCACGGCTTGGCCGGCCTGAATGTTTCCGCCGCTTGGACCAACGACCGAAAGGCGTTGACGATCGGAATCGTCAACCCGAACCAGGAGGCCAAGGCGTTCGAGCTGAAGGTCGCCGGCGCCGAGTTGGCGGCCGAGGGAAAGAGCTGGGTCATCGCGGGCGACGATCCGGCGTTGCGCAACGAAGCGGGCAACGAGCGTTTGAAGATCGCCGAGCAGATTTTCCGCCGCGACGGCCGAATCCAAGTGCCGCCGTTGAGCGTCACCGTGGTCCGGCTGCCGGCGGCGAACGCACCGTGATGCCCGAAGTAACAAAATGCTTGAGGCGCCTTCGGCCCGCGTCCGCTAGCCGAGAGTCCGAACTGCGTCGGACTTCGAGTCGCGTTCGGCGCCCGCGACCCACTTAGGAGAACACCGAATGATGGAAATTCAATCCGCCCCGGAAACGCATGCTCGCTTGCCCCGCAGCCCCGAACTGATGTCGCGCGACGACACGGCCTTGCTGGTGGTCGACATCCAGGAGAAGCTGATTCCCCACATCCGCGACCGGGAGCGGTTGGTTTGGAACGTTCGACGGCTGCTGGATGCGGCTCGGGTTTTGGGAATTCCCGCGGCGGCCACCGAGCAGTATCCGCGCGGCCTGGGAGCGACGGTCCCGGAGATCGCCGCTCGCCTGGGCGAGATTCCATCGAAGCTGACGTTCAGTTGCGGTCAATGCGGCGGATTATTCGAGCCATGGGCCGACGCAGGCCGCAGCAAGATCCTGGTGGTCGGCATCGAGACCCATGTCTGCGTGCTGCAAACGGTCATGGATCTGCTGCACGATGGATTTCGCGTCTACGTCGCGGTCGACGCGGTCGGATCGAGGTTCGAACTGGACTATCAGACCGCCCTGCGGCGCATCGAGATGGCCGGAGGCGTGTTGACGACATCCGAGGCAGCGATGTTCGAGTGGACCGAAGTGGCCGGCAGTCCCGAATTCAAAGAGATTTCGCGGCTGGCGCGCGAAGAGTCGCCGACCACCGCCTCACTTTGACGTCACGTCGAACTTGAATTCTCCGCCGCCCTGCGATTCAACCTGGGCGGTGAGCGTCGAATTCACATTGAACTTTGCGGGGATGATGTTCTCTTGCTCGCCCCCGAACTTCTCGCCGTTCATGTCCACCACCGCGCCGCCCATCTGGTACGAGTACACCTCGACGCGGTTCGCACCGACGGCGGCCTGTCCAGTGAACTCGCCTCCGGTCACCGGAAGAACCGCGGTGTGCTCGCCGGGCACGACGAACATCACTTCGCCCGAAGGCAAAGGCTGGCCATCAAAATTCACGCTTCCCTTGACGTCGGCCAGCGTCGGGCCTTGGCTCTTGGACGAACAACCGACGCACGACACCAGCAACAGGCTGATCGCAAACAGATTCCAAACTTGTAGCACTTGAGAATTCTCCGATTAGGAATCCGCGTCTCGAGAAGAGACGCGGCGACGAAAATGAACGAGTCCCGTGACCGCCAACGGCCCTAGAAACTCTCGAGCGGCTGGCCGTCGTCTCGCGTGGCGAGTCGCCCGACCGTAGCCATGGACACGTTGTCGCTCAGAAACCGCACCGCGCCGTCGCCCATCAGCATCATCACTCCGCCCGGATGCGCCGAGTTCAGAGGAATGTTCTGCCCCGTGTTCTGGCAAATACCCAAGCCGGTGCAGTTGCCTTGGCTGGCGCTGGTGATCGTCGGCCAGGACTTCTGATTGATCGGGTGCCGCACCGTCGTCAGATTGAATGCGCGGTTGTCGCCGGCTCCGGAGCCGACCATATTCGTCATCGTATCGCCCCAACCGATCGTCCAACCGTGGGGCCCCGCCCCAGTCCAGGCGACCTTGATGTTGTTCTCAATCAGCAGAAAATCGCCGTGCTCGCTCACCATCATCACATTCGAATTGCCGTCGGTCAGGTGAGCGAACGTCTGCTTCAGATTTGGAGGCAGCCCTCCGCCGTTGGACAGAATTCCGCCGGAACAACAGTTGGTGGCGGCCCCCGGCGGCTTGTTGCGGGTCTCCGTGTAGCCGGGGATCAACCCATTGACTGCACCTGCGATTCCCACGTAGGTCGGCAGCATCAGATTGCCGCTCCCGGGAACCGTGCCTGTGGTCAATTCCGGTAGCGGCGTGGATGGACATCGATAGACGGGAATCATGTGTCCAGTGTAGAAAGGACCATTCGTGGCGTTGCCGTAGCCCGTTCCACCGCCGATCGTCAACTGGTCCCAAAGTCCCTGTTGCTCGACGTAGGGCAAGATATACACCAACCAACTGGCTCCCCAATTCGAAGCGGCCGGGCCGAACGGAGGCTGATCCCGGGTTGTCCCCGGCGGCTTGTACTTCCGACCATCGTGGAAATTGTGGATTGCCAAGCCCAGTTGTTTCAGGTGGTTCGAGCATTGGGCACGCCGGGAAGCTTCTCGCGCGGCTTGAATGGCGGGCAGAAGCAAGGCAACAAGAATTCCAATGATGGCGATCACGACCAGCAATTCGACCAGTGTGAAGCCAGATCGGACCAGTCGTCCTTTACGCAACATAGACATAAGCGAACTCCCACAAGGTACAAGAAGAGAAAGTAGGTCAGTTGTTGGAAACCGATCCCCTACAAAGAACAGGATCTACAGAATGAAACGATTCGAAATCGCTGTCAAGTGGTATCACAAAAAATAATTTTGCTTATGCTAACTTGTTGAAATTCCACTTTTACCGGGCGCGGTTGAGGATGGCACATTCGTCGATCGTCGTCTCAGCGCGACGGATTCTGTTGATTGCATTGCTGTTGCTGGTCATTGGCGGGATGCTGGTCCATCTGGCTCGGCAAATGTGGGCTACGTCTCGTTTCCGAGCGGCCGAAGCGGCTCTGTTGGACCGCGATTTTCCGCGCGCCCGCGGACTGCTGGAAGAATGTCTGCACATCTGGCCGCGCGACGACCAGGTGTTGCTCTTGGCCGCCCAGGCAGCTCGCCGCGACGGGGCGACGGCCGATGCCGAGCGGCTGTTGGATGCCGCGGGGCGAGCCCATGCCGTTCCCGATGCGGTCGAACTGGAACGCCTGCTGCTGCAACTGCAAAACGGGGACACTCGGCATATCGACCATTTACTGGCCGTCTGCCGGGCCCACCCCGCGACTGCCGAGAGCCGGTTGATTCTGGAAGCCGCGATCGTCGGCAGCCTGCACCGCGTCGATGTCGCCCTGGCACTGACGTGTTTGGAGTTGTGGGATGGGCACTGCGACCGGGCTCCGGATCGGCTTCAAAGCTGGATTTGGGCCGGGGAGATCGCCATCCGCACGGGCGATGTCGATACCGCCGCCGGCCATTTTCGCCGAGTGGTCGAAGCCGAGCCCGATCACGACCAGGCGCGACGGCGGCTTGCCGAATTGCTCTCGCGTTCCGCTCCTCGCGAGGCGCTCGACCACCTCGACCAACTGCGGAACCTACCGCCCGACGACCGCGATGTGCGATTGACCCGTGCCCGCTGCTTCCGGTCGCTGGGTGAACACGAACAGGCGACTCGGTTGCTGGACGAGCTTCTCACGACGGCACCGGGCGACTACGAAGCCCTGCTGGAACTGGGCGAGATCTCGCTGGAGTTGCGACGATGGGACGCGGCCGAGCGATGGCTCCGTGCAGCGATCGAGCTTCAACCGAATCGACGAGATCCCAACCTGGCCCTGGCCCGTTGTCTGCAACTGGCCGGACGCCCGGAGGACGCCCAGCGCTATCGCGACCGCGTGGCGGAGATCGATGCTCAGTTCGAGGAACGTCTGCGGTCGCTGCAGGAGAAGGGAAGTCTTCACCCATGACGGTCCGAAGGCACGAAGGCGGGACGACGATGCGACGGACACCGGGCCGGCGCGTCGCGGCAACGCTGCTGACGGCGATCGGTCTGTTGAGCATGCTTTCCGCCTGTCGCCAGCCGGAGAGTGCCCCACCCCCTTCGGAATCCACGCCGGCGCTGCCGGAGAGCCGGGCGATTGGTCCCGAACTGCTGCGCGACGTCACGGCGCAATCCGGGATCGACTTCGCCTATCGCAACGGGGAAGAGGCGGACCGGTACACGATCCTGGAATCCGTGGGGGGCGGCATCGCGCTGTTGGACTACGACGGCGACGGGTGGCTGGACATCTTTTTTGCCGGCGGCGGCGAATTGTCGGAACAACCGGGCGATCCGCCACGCGGCTTGCCCGGACGGCTCTATCGAAACCTGCAAAGCTGGCGATTCACGGATGTTACGGACGAAGCCGGCTTGTCCGCGGCGCCTTTCTATTCGCACGGTTGCTTGGCGGGCGACTTCGACAACGATGGCTGGCCGGATCTGTTGGTCACCGGCTTTGGCGGCACGGCTTTGTACCACAATCGGCCCCGCGACGACGGAGGAAGACGATTCGCGGACGTCACCAGGGAAATGGGGCTGGTCGACGATCGCTGGTGTACCGGCGCCGCGTGGGGAGACCTGACGGGCGACGGGCGAATGGACTTGTACGTTTGCCGGTATCTCGACTGGTCCACGGCGAACGACCCGGTTTGTTCGCGGGCGGGCGAACCGGGGCGGCGCGATGTCTGTCCGCCTCAGCGGTTCCGTCCGCTGCCTGACTCGTTGTATCACTTCGACGGAAGAACGTTTGCCGAAGTCTCCGACCGAGCCGGATTGGCGAGCGGAAAGGGACTGGGCGTCATCCTGGCGGGCATCGACGAGGACGGGCGCCCCGATCTGTACGTGGCCAACGATGACGGAGACAATCATCTGTACGTGAATCAGGGAGACGGACGATTCGAAGAACGCGGGATGATCGCGGGCGTGGCTGTCGACGACCGGGGGCGTTACAACGGCAGCATGGGACTGGACGTCGGCGACTTTGATGGCCAGGGACGTTGTTCGCTGCTGGTCACGAATTTCCAGAACGAATTGCACGCCCTGTACGCGAATCTGGGCAACGGTCAATTCCTGCACCAGTCGCAGGCGGTCGGTTTGGGCGCACTGGGGCAGGGGTTTGTCGGGTTCGGAACCGCGCTGGTGGACTTGCGGAACAACGGCTGGCTTGATCTGATCATCGTCAACGGCCACGTGCTGCGCTATCCTGTCGGAACGACATTTCAACAGCAACCGGTCCTTTTCCGCAACGTCGAACATGGCGGCCGCCGGTTCTTCCGCGATATCAGTCCGCAAGGCGGTCCGTACTTCTCTCGCCCGGCCCTGGGCCGCGGCCTGGCAGTCGGCGATCTGGACAACGATGGGTGGCCCGACATTATCATCAGTCACTGCAATACGCCGGTCACGCTGCTGCGAAATGTCGCGTTCGAGGCCGAACCTGCCCATTGGCTCGGTCTGCAACTGGTGGGCCGAGGCCACCGTCCCGTTGCCGGCGCCACCATCCGCGTCGCGGCGGGGGGCCGGCAAATCACGCGTTTTGCCACTAGCGGCGGCAAGTACCTGTCGTCCAGCGATTCGCGAATCCTGATCGGACTCGGCAACGCCGAATGCGTGAGCAGCGTTTCGGTCCAATGGCCGTGGGGCGAGACGCAGACCTGGCGCGGCGAGCAGTTGACGCTCGACCGCTATTGGCGTTTCGAGGAAGGAGTTGACGAACCGCACTAGAAACGGCTTGTGAGCGCCCGATCACGAGGCAGCTTCCGGTTCCGACAGCACGCAACCCGGAATAGCCAGCTAAAGCCGGCCCTCCAATCGAGCGAACATGTTCGCACAGGCACCTACTCGTCCTGGCAGCCGCGGTGGATTCGCAGCCCCTGGATGGATCCTCGGCGTCAGTTGGCGACCGCGTGCGGCGCTCGACCTTCCTGCTTCTGCCGGGCGAACAGGCGGCTGTCGGCGATCCAGTCGGCTCGCGTGTAGCTGACGACCGATGTGTCGGTTTCGCGAATCTCGATCCGATCAAGCGTGAAGCCCAAATCGGTGATCTCCGAAAACAGTTGAAACGCCAAATTCTCGACTGAAGTCGGGCGTTCGAACTCCTTCAGTTTGAACGCCTCGCCCGTCCGCTGCGTGTGCTGGCACAGCGTCTCGTACAAGGGGTCGTGGACATTGATCAGCATCGCGTGGTCGTAGTGATTCTTGATGAGCGGTTCGATCTTGTCGTCGAACTCGGCGAACAGCGTCGAATACGACCCGCTGCGATGCGTCTCGAAGAAGCAGCGGACCCCGTAGCGGTGGCCGTGGAGATTGCGGCATTTATCTTGCAGCTCTTCGTTGCGGTGAGCCGCGTAGAACTTGTAGTCTTTCTGAACGATCATGATGGCATCCTGTACGGTTCAGCCGGTGGCCTGCGGGGGTGTCGCTCCGAGGGCATGTGGCCTGGAGTCAACCGTTGTTGATCAGCGACATGACTTCGGCCCGGCTGGACTCATTGGTCTTGAACACGCCGCGCAGGGCGCTGGTTACCGTCTGGCTCCCCGGCTTGCGGACGCCGCGAATCGACATGCAGGAATGCTCGGCCTTGACCACAACCGCGACACCGCTAGTCTGCAACTCGCGTTCGATCATATCCGCCACCTCGGCCGTCATGCGTTCCTGGACCTGGGGACGGCGCGAAACTTCTTCGACCACGCGAGCCAGTTTGCTGAGACCAGTCACGCGACCGTTGGGAATGTAGGCCACGTGCGCCACGCCGCTGAAGGGCAGCAGATGATGCTCGCACATGCTGGTGAAACTGATATCGCGCACCAAGACCATCTCGTCGTAGTCTTCCGGGAACGTGACATGGAGATGCCGGGCCGGATCCGTGTGCAGGCCGGAGAACATCTCCTTGTACATGCGAGCCACGCGCCGGGGCGTTTCTTTCAAGCCCGGGCGATCCGGATCCTCGCCGACCGCCGTCAAAATGGTCCGAACCGCGCGTTCGATCGTGGCCAAATCGACATCTTTGCGCCGTGGTGTGGACTTGGTCTCTGGGATGTAACGCTGTTCGCAGCATGTGCCAACGTGGGAGTCGAAAGTGATACTCATCTTGGCTTCCTGTGTTTGGTAGTCCTAAACCTACTGTTCGCTCTTCGCAACCGAGGCTTTCTATCAGTCCGATCCATCTTTTCAAGCGGCGTACACCAAAAAACGCAATTTCTTATGCGAAAATTCACCGGAATCGGTTGCAATGTGCCGTGCCCGCTGGCCTGATGGAGCAAGGCAGCGGGCCTCAGTTCCGGAACTCCCAGTCGCTGCGTCGTTCGCTGCCCCGTTGCAAAACCCCCGACTGCGGATTAAAAAATCCGTCCATCCTCAGCTTGTTATTTCATCTCAGGTTTTGGTTGGCTGGGGAAAATTGGATGGTTTCGGACTTTCGAGCCGTTTTCCCATGCTTTCGAGGAGACACGAATGAGCACGATTAATGTCGCAATGATTGGCCAGGGTTTCATGGGACGGTCCCATTCCAACGCTTGGGGTCAGGTGGGTAAGTTCTTCAAGCCGCCGCTCAAGCCGGTGATGCACACCGTGTTCGGTCAGGAAGCGGAGAATCCACAAGCGTTCGCGGAGAACTGGGGTTGGAAGAACGCTTCGACGGACTGGGAGGCAGTGGTTCGCTCGCCCGAGATCGGTTTGGTGGACATCGTGACGCCCAACTTCATGCATGCCCCGCCGGCCAAGGCGGCGATTGCGGCCGGAAAAGCGGTCGCTTGCGAGAAGCCGATTGCCGGTACACTAGCCGAGGCGCGCGAGATGGCCGAAGCGGCGAAGAAGGCGGGCGTCAAGACGGCGGTCTGGTTCTGCTATCGCCGCTGCCCGGCCGTGGCGTTGGCCCATCAGATGGTCAAAGACGGCGAGATCGGCGACATTCGCCACGTGCGAGCCCACTACCTGCAGGACTGGGCCGACGACTCGATTCCGTTGGCGTGGCGGTTCATCAAGGAGCAAGCGGGCTCGGGTGCCCACGGCGATTTGAACGCCCACATCATCGACATGACCCGCTTTGTGACCGGTCAAGAAATCACGGAAATTTGCGGCGCGATCGCCGAGACCTTCGTGAAGAAGCGGAAGAAGATGACCGGCGTCACGGCCGGCGGGATCGGCGCGGGATTGGAGGCCGGTTCGGACATGGGGGACGTCACGGTGGACGACACCGTGCTGTTCTTGGCCCGTTTCTCGGGCGGAGCCGTGGCTAGTTTCGAAGCGGCGCGCCAGGCGACCGGCAACCAGAACCGCAACGGTTTCGAAATCAACGGTACCAAAGGCTCGTTGAAGTTCGACTTCGAGCGTATGAACGAACTGGAGTACTACGACGCGCGTCTGCCGCGGCGGGCGCAGGGCTGGACCACGATCATGTGTACCCACGGCGGCGACCATCCTTACGTGGCGAACTGGTGGCCGGACGCGCACATCATCGGCTACGAACACACGTTCACCAACGAAGCCTACGACTTCCTCTGCGAGATCGCAGGCCAGAAACCCACCGTGCCGATCCCGACTTTCGAAGACGCGTACCAGACGCAACGAGTTCTGGAAGCGTCCATGCTCTCGGCCGCGGAGAAGCGTTGGGTATCGATGGACGACGTCCGGTAACCAAGAGACTTGTGACGCGCGGCTTCGCGCACGACTGTTAGCGCGAAGCCATGCGGCCGAGGGTGTTGGAAGGTTCAAAGCGGCCGTCTTCTTCGGCCGCCGCAACTGCTTTTGTTTGCCCGAAAACCGCGAGTCAGCGGCGCGACTTGGCCACTCCTCCGGCGAATCGAAAAAGAAAATTTCAAGAATTCCCATCCGGTGGATCGAAAACCGGATTCGGAAACGCGCTTGGTACGGTTGAGCCCCGCGCAGATTTCGCTATGATAAGCGGGACAAACCCACCTGAAAACCTTCACGGCGTTTCCGGGCTCATCTGTCAGGGCCAGGTTGTTCCCCGTCCAGCAGATGTCGATCGGGCAGTCGCTGGTGAAGTCGTCAGGGATGACCGCTCGGTGTTTGCCGTCTGGTGGTGCTTGTCTGTTGAACAGGGGAACGAACGAGTGGACTTCTACGGTTGGAGTCTTTCTCGTGCTGAAAAGCGGCTGGTTCGAAGCCGCCGATCGATATTCGTCTTAACCGATCGAGGAGAGTCACGTGAGTAAGCGTCAATGGGTCACGGTGGACGGCAACGAAGCGGCGGCCTACGTCGCTCACAAGTGCAGCGAAGTCGTGGCGATCTATCCGATTACCCCTTCGTCGACGATGGGCGAACTGTCGGACGCCTGGGCGGCGGCCGGAATCCCTAACGTGTTCGGGGCCATTCCGGACGTGATCGAGATGCAGAGCGAGGGCGGAGCGGCGGGCGCCTGCCACGGCGCCATTCAGGCAGGAGCGCTGACGACGACGTTCACGGCGTCGCAGGGTCTGTTGCTGATGATTCCCAACATGTTCAAGATCGCCGGCGAACTGACGCCGGCGGTGTTCCACGTTTCGGCTCGGACACTGGCCACGCACGCCTTGTCGATTTTCGGCGACCACAGCGACGTGATGTCGGTGCGCAGTTGCGGGTGGGCGATGCTGGCGTCCGGCTCGGTGGTCGAGGCGCAGGACATGGCCATGATCGCGCATTCGGCCACCTATCAAGCGCGACTTCCGTTCCTGCACTTCTTCGACGGCTTCCGCACGTCGCACGAGGTGAACAAGATGGAGTTGCTGACCGACGAGGATATCCGCTCGATGCTGGACGACAACCTGATCGCCGCGCACCGCGAGCGGGCCTTGGACCCGGATCGCCCGGTGATCCGCGGCACGGCGCAGAACCCGGACGTGTTCTTCCAGGCGCGCGAAGCCTGCAACCCGTTCTACGACGCCGCTCCGGGGATCGTCCAGAAGACCATGGATCGTTTCGCCGCACTGACCGGACGACAGTACCATCTGTTCGATTACGTCGGGGCGCCGGACGCCGAGCGGATCGTGATCCTGATGGGCTCGGGCATCGGAGCGGCTCAAGAGGCGGTCGAGCAGATGGTCGCCGCCGGCGAGAAGGTCGGCATGGTGATCGTCCGGCTCTTCCGGCCGTTCGACGTTTCCGCCTTTATCAGCACGCTGCCCAACACGGTGAAGAAGATCGCCGTGCTGGACCGGACCAAGGAGCCCGGGGCGACGGGCGAACCGCTGTACCAGGACGTGGCCGCCGCGGTCATGGAGAGTTGGGCGGATCGGCCCGGCGGGAACGGTTCGCTGCCCAAGATCATCGCCGGCCGGTACGGTTTGTCGTCGAAGGAATTCACTCCGGCGATGGTGAAAGCCGTTTTCGACGAGTTGAACTCGGCCACCCCGAAGAAACGGTTCACGCTGGGCATCGTCGACGACGTCACGCAACTGAGCTTGACCTGGGATCCGGATTTCAGCACGGAAAAATCCGACGTCAAATGCAGCATCTTCTACGGTCTGGGCAGCGACGGCACGGTCGGCGCCAACAAGAACACGGTGAAGATCATCGGCGAGAACACGAACTTGTTCGCCCAGGGCTACTTCGTCTACGACTCGAAGAAGGCCGGGGCCATGACGGTTTCGCACCTGCGGTTCAGTCCGCGGCCGATCAACTCGACCTACTTGATCGACCGGGCCAGTTTCGTCGCCTGCCACCAGCCCGTATTCCTCGAACGGATGGACGTGCTGGAGAAGGCCGAACAGGGTGCGACGTTCCTGCTGAACACGCCTTACGGCCCGGACGAGATCTGGGACCATCTGCCGCTGGAACTGCAGCAGGCGATCATCGACAAGCAGTTGAAGTTCTACGTGATCGATGCGTTGACCGTGGCCCGCGAAGCCGGGATGGGCGGACGCATCAACACGGTCATGCAGACCTGTTTCTTCGCCATGTCCAACGTGTTGCCGCGGGACGAAGCGATCGACCACATCAAGCAAGCGATCTACAAGACGTACGGCAAGCGGGGCGAGGCGGTCGTGCAACGCAACTATGCGGCCGTCGATGCGTCGATCGCGCATCTGCACGAAGTGAAGGTGCCCGCCCAGGCCACCAGCAAATTGCGGCGTTTGCCGCCCGTGACGGGATCGATCACCGATTTCGTCGAGCGGGTCACCAGCGCGATCGTTGCGGGCAAAGGCGACCTGCTGCCGGTTAGCGCGATGCCGATTGACGGAACGTTTCCGACGGCCACGGCGCAGTACGAAAAACGCAGCATCGCGGTCGAGATTCCCATCTGGGACGCGGACATCTGCATCCAGTGCGGACTGTGCGCTCTGGTCTGCCCCCACGCGGCGATCCGCGCCAAAGCCTATCCGGACGCCGCGGCGGCGGGAGCCCCGGCGACCTTCGTCTCCAGGAAGTACACGGGCAAGGATCTGCCCGAGCACAAGTTCACGATCCAAGTGGCGCCGGACGATTGCACCGGCTGCGGCGTGTGCGTCGACGTCTGTCCTGCCAAGAGCAAGGAAGAGGTCAAGCACAAGGCGATCAACATGGAGCACAAGCTCGAACACCTGGATCGCGAACGCGCGAACTACGACTTCTTCCTGTCGATCCCGGACCTGGACCGGTCCAAGGTCAACAGCGCGACGGTCAAGGGCTCGCAGTTGCTGTTGCCGTTGTTCGAATATTCGGGCGCGTGTGCCGGTTGCGGCGAGACGCCCTATGTCAAGCTGATGTCGCAGTTGTTCGGCGACCGCATTGTCGCGGCCAACGCGACGGGTTGCTCGTCGATCTACGGCGGCAATCTGCCGACCACGCCGTACACGGTCAATGCCGAGGGGCGGGGGCCGGCTTGGTGCAACTCGCTGTTCGAGGACAATGCCGAGTTCGGACTGGGATTCCGCCTGGCCCTGGACATGCGTAAGCACTTCGCGGAAACCCTGCTGAAGACCCTGGCCGGCCAGATCGGCGACGATTTGGTGGGCGAATTGATCAATTCGGCCCAGGACAGCGAGGAAGAGATCTTCGCGCAGCGCCGCCGGATCGCAACGCTGCTCCAGCGACTCGAAGGCAACAACAGCCCCGAAGCGCAGCGGCTGCGTTCGGTGGCCGACGCGCTGGCCCGCAAGAGCGTGTGGATCATCGGCGGCGACGGTTGGGCCTACGACATCGGCTTCGGAGGACTCGACCACGTGTTCTCGACCGGACGCGACGTGAATATCTTGGTGCTGGACACCGGCGTCTACTCCAACACGGGCGGACAGGCGTCGAAGGCCACTCCGCGCGGGGCCGTGGCCAAGTTCGCAGCGGCTGGCAAGTCGGTGAACAAGAAAGATTTGGGCATGATCGCCGCCTCGTACGGCAACGTTTACGTCGGCCAAGTGGCCCTGGGAGCGAACCCGGCGCAGGCGGTCAAAGTGTTCCGCGAAGCCGAATCGTGGCGGGGGCCGTCCTTGATCCTGGCGTACAGCCACTGCATCGCGCACGGCATCGAGATGACTACCGCCATGACCCATCAAAAGGACGTGGTCCGCTCCGGCTTCTGGCCCTTGTACCGATTCGACCCGCGACTGGCGCACGACGGCGGGCGTCCGTTCCAATTGGACAGCCGCAAGCCGAATCTGTCGTTCAAGGAAGTCGCCAGCAAGGAAGCCCGTTTCGCCATGCTGACTCGCAGCAATCCCGAGCGGGCGGAGTACTTGTTCAAGATGGCCCAGCAGGATATCGACGATCTCTGGCACTACTACGAGCAATTGGCGGGCGTCGAACGCGACATTGCCGACAACAAAGGAGGAAAATAACGTGAGCGTTGATCTCTCGACCCATTATCTCGGTCTGAAACTGAAGAACCCGCTGGTCGCATCGGCCAGTCCGTTGACCAGCAAACTGGATTCTCTCCGCCGTCTGCAAGACGCCGGCGCCGCCGCGGCGGTGATGCATTCGCTGTTCGAAGAACAGATCGTGCATGAAGAAATCGAGTTGGACAACCTGTACGAGCAGCACGCGAATTCCTTCGCCGAATCGCTCGGCTACTTCCCGGAACTGGACGACTACCACACCGGTCCCGGCGACTATCTGAAGACGATCGAGGAAGCGAAACGCAGTCTGTCGATTCCGATCATCGGCAGCCTGAACGGATCGTCGCGGGGCGGCTGGGTACGGTACGCCAAGCTGATCGAAGAGGCGGGCGCCGACGCGCTGGAACTGAACATCTACTTCGTCCCCACGGACCAGCAGATGTCCAGCGCCGACGTCGAAGCCCGCTACTGCGAACTGGTCTCGGCCGTCAAGGAATCGCTGAAGATTCCGTTGGCGGTGAAGATCGGGCCGTTTTTCAGCGGATTACCGCACTTCGCCGACCGGTTGGCCGAGGCAGGCGCGGAAGGCCTGGTGCTGTTCAACCGATTCCTCGAACCCGACATCGACTTGGACGAGTTGGTGTTCGAGCCCAATCTGATCCTCAGCAGCCGCGCCGAGTTGCGTTTGTCGCTGCGGTGGCTGGCCATCCTGCGCGATCAGCTCTCGATCTCGCTGGCCGCTACCAGCGGCGTCCACGAAACCGAGGACGTCGTCAAAGCGCTGCTGGCCGGTGCCGACATCACCATGATGGCGACCGTGCTGCTGCAGCGGGGCGCGCAACATCTGACGCAGATGCTGCAGGAACTGCAGAACTGGCTGGAAGAACGCGAGTACGAATCCGTCGAGCAGTTGAAGGGCAGCATGAGCCGCATTCGCTGCTCGGATCCCAGCCAACTGGAACGGGCCAACTACATGAAAGCCCTGGTCTCCTACACCGACGCCGTGTAGCAGTCCGTCCGGTCAACGATCGCGGACGCACGCCGACGCCAGCCCGTCGGCGTGCCGGTCGGGAAGGACACGGGGCGCTAGATCCGTTGGTCTCTATCCTTGCCGCTCCAGTTCGGCGAACAGTTCGCGAAGCGGCAAACGGAATCCAGGTAGCACCGTGCCGCCTTCCAGAACGTCGGCTTCGGCCAACACTTCGTCCGCCTCGTCCGCTCGGGAGTACACGAGGACCGTCCGTGTTTCCGGATCGATCTCCCAGACCAGCCGCACGCCGACGGAGAAATAATCGGTCCGTTTCGCACGCATCTCGGACGAGGTATTGCTGCGGCTAAGGACTTCGATCGCCAGATCGGGCGACAAAGTGGGGATGGGGTCGGGCGGACGTCTGCGGCCCGGCATACGGTCCCAGGAGAAAAAGGCGACATCCGGAATCCTGACGCGCCCGGCCCACAACCGCACCGTGCCGTCGGGCGCGGTGACAAGTCCCAAATTGCGTGAGCGCACGAAAGCGTTTAGGAACTCGATTACCAGACTGGCCAGGACGGATTCGCTGTATCCCATTGCCTTCTCCACCAGCACGCCGTTGATCAACTCGCAGATTCGCTTCCGAGGCGCCTCCAGGGCGAGCAGCACGTCGGCTTCGGTCGCCGTGCCGGGCGGCGGATGCAAGCGAACACGTTCTGGCGGAATACCGCCTAGCCGATCAAGCAGTTCGGCCAAATTCTCCGGCCCCGATTCGTCCCGGACGGGCGTGATCACGACAGCAGGCATGGCGTCTGGCCCCTTCGCGTGAGAAAGCGAACGCAAGTAGAGTCATCTGGATTGTAGCATCTCTGGCCGGCTTGGCGATCTACTCCCTCCGGGTTGGCATTGCGCCGAAATTGCGGCACCGTGTTGGCTACATCCTTGGTTGCTCATCGGCGCTGACGTGCAGAAAGTCACCGGAAGCGATGCGCCTGAATCGGGTGACCGGCCGGTTGTACAGGTAGATCCACGCGGCGAGGCTGCCGCAACAGCCGCTTGACTCCGAGCCGACATCAAGTGGGTCGGTGTGGTCTCGTTGCTCGCGAGGCGTCCGGCTCGGTTCACTTTCTGCGCCGGAGTGTGTCATGGCCTTCGACAAGGTAACTGTCTCGATCCTGCGGACGAACTCCGAGTTGTCCGGCCGTGCTGGGTCATATCCCTCGTAGGCATCCAGTTGACTTAAGAGCATTTCGGGATCGTGCAAGAGGTACAGATCGCCGACCACGATGTCGCAAGGATCGTCGCCCGGAACAGCGCCGGGATAGTCGTCGACGAGAAACAGTTGACCCTGAAACAACGCCGCGCCGACGAAATCCGCCGCCCGGACCAGCATCCTGGCCATGCCCGTGTCCGCGTCGCGTCGGAGCGTCCCGTACACGAATAGATGTTCGCAGTGCGTTTGTGGCATTCTTCGTGACTGCGGCAAGCAGATCGGGCGAACAACAGATTCCCCAGGCACCTACAGAGTGGGCTCGGCCAGTTCGGGCACGCCCGCGGGTGCCGGGACTGGCGGCAGACGGTGGTTGCGTTCGTCGGCGGGGGACCGGTCGTAGGAAAGGTCGGACTCCGTCTGTTGGGCGTATTCGCCCTGACTGACAACTGGCGCGTGCATCATGCGGTAGTCGGCCAAGCAGAGCGGGGCGCTGCGCAGGCGGTCTCGGCGGCAGGCGTCGTAGTACGCCTTGCCGGGCCAGGGGCCCTCGGCCAAGTAGATCTCGCAGTAGTCCAGCAGCGACCCCTTCTGCAAATGGACCCGGGTCACGGCCAGCGTGTACTCGACGATCGAACGGTAGTAGCGGCTCTCCGCGTCGGCCAGGCGGCGTTGGGCATCGAGCAGCAGATCGAGCAGACGGGTCTTTTCGCGATGATCCGCCCGTTCCACCGCCGTGCGAAGCGCGAGCAACTGTTCGCGAGCCGCCAGCCGCCGGTTGTAGTTGGTCTGCGAGACTAGGTAGGCTCGCTGCAATTCGGCGTACGCGCTGCTCAAGTCGTGCGACACGCTGCGTTCCTGCTCCGACAGCACGGCCCGTTCCCGTGCCAGCATCAACTCGGCGTTTCGCACGGCGGCGTGCGCCTGCCGGAAGCCCAGCGGGGCAGTCAGCTCGACGCCCAACTGCCACTCCTGAAAGTCCCCGCCCGTCAACGTGCCGTACGCGTTGTCGAAACCGCCCGTACCGCCGTCCGGATTCAGCAGATCGTGGCCCAGCCCGCGCCAGCGGTAGCGGCCGACGGCGTCCAAACGCGGTTTCAGGTAGTTCTTGGCAGCCACCAGTTCGAGCTCGCGGCGCTTGATCTGCCATTTCTGCCGCCGCAATTCAACTCGACGCACGAGCCCTTCGGTCAGGATCTCATCCCATTCGAAAACCACTTCGGCCATCGCCGGTTCGTCGGCCGGCCGCAGCAGAATGCCTTCGTTGATCGGCAGCCCCATCAGCAAGCGCAGGCGGCGTTCGGCCGCGTGGACCCCGCTGATGCCGCGGAAGTTCTCGTAGCGGAGGTTCTCGAACACTTGGCCGCTGAGCGCGTTCTCGACTTCTTCCTGCATGCGGAAGTATTGTTCGCGGGCCTGCAGTTCGTTCTGCGCTTCGCCGCCGCTGCGCCCGGTTTTCTGCCACGTGCTGATCTGCCGCCACGTTTCCAGCGCCTGGTCCCGTGCGGCGATCCTGGCGTCCAGATCGCGGTAGGCGAAGTACAGTTCCCAATAGGCGCTTTCCACCTCGTACACAAAGTCGCGGACGCCGGCTTCGAAGTCCGCCAAGCTGATGTCCGTATTGATGCGTGCGATCAGCACGCCACGCGCCCGGCCGGGCTCCGAATCGGGACCGGCGATGCGATTGAACTCGACCCCCGCCCCCTGCAACAAAGGTTGGCGGACCTCGGCTTCCACGTTCACGTCCCAGGGCAGGTTGGGAATGTTGTTGCCGGGGGCGTTGTTGAAATCGTACTGAACGTTGTGCCGCAGCGTGAAGTCGGTACCGCTCGCCGACCGCTTCGAGATCTGCGCCTGGTACAGGTGCAGATCCTGCCTCAGCAAACGCGTGCCGCCGCCGAGAAACTGGTTGTTCAACGCCCGGTCGTTCTTCTCGAAATAGGCGTTCATTTCGAACATCGCGTCGAAGGCGCTCAACGCCGCTTCCTCGCCGAACGTCGGGTCCGTATTGATGATGGCCGGATCGGCGATCGTGGTCAGGTTGCCTGGCGAAGCCAGTACCAAACCGCGGAGATCGCGCAGGACATCGGCGTGGTTCAACGCTGTCTCGATGGCTTCGCGAAGCGTCAGTCCGCGGAACTGAGGAGGCGTCCGGTCGGCCAGTGTGATCGGCGCGGGCGTCGCCGCAACGCATGGTGCGGTGCAGCTTTGAACGTCAGGATACTCGATCTGCGTCGCAAACCGTTCGTAGTGCGCCAAGTCGCCCGAGGCAAAGTGGACGTCCGGCTGGCGCACCGCGCAGCCCCAGGCCGTCGTCAAAACGGTCAGCAGCAGCGTCGGATACAAGGCCAGTGCGGGTCGCATGTCGTTGGAATCGCCCGAAGGTTGGTGGGTCCGACTCGATCACCGGAACCGTCCGCTTGATCGCATGTCCGATCGCACCGGAAGTGGGCCGGAGGCGGGCAAGAGAGCGTGCGGTTCTGCTGCCAATCATCGTCCCGCATCCGAGCTACAATCACGAATTTCCGTACCCCCGGCATAGCCGGAACAACACGAATAACCGGTCTTAACGAAGATTCCGCCTTTTTTCGACGCTGCCTTCCGTCCGACCCCTACGACCGGCATAACCCGCAGATCCGACCGTCAACGGACGAGAGGTTTGCGTTCAGGGTGTGCCGTCGCCGAGGGCTTGGGCAAGATCGTCGATCAAGTCGTCGTGGTGCTCGATGCCCACCGAAACGCGCAGCAGGGACTCGGTGATGCCCAGCCGTTGACGCTCGGCGGGCGACAGCTTGGCGTGCGAAGTCTGAACGGGCGCGCAGATCGTGGTTTCGACTCCGCCCAGGCTGACGGCTGGACAGATCAGTTTCAATCGCCGCTGGACGGCGTCCGCGGAAAGCTCCCGCCGCACGTCGAACGCCAGCATGGCGCCGAACCCGCGCATCTGGGCTGCTGCGATCGGATGGCCGGGATCCGTCGGCAAACCCGGATAGTAAACCTGGGCCACCGCGGGATGCTGGGCGAGAAAGCCTGCCAACCGGCCGGCATTTTCGGTCTGGCGTTCGACGCGCACATGCAGTGTCTTCAGACTGCGTTCCAGCAGATGGCAGGTGGCCGCGTTCAGACTGCCGCCGAGATGACAGGCCTGATGCCGGATCCGTCCAGCCAGTTCCGCATCCGCCAAGGCGATCCCGCACTGGATGTCGCTGTGACCGCCCAGATACTTGGTGCCGCTATGCACCACGACGTCGATGCCCAAGGCCGCGGGGGTCTGGTTGATGGGCGTCGCGAACGTATTGTCCGCCACCGTGATCACGCCCCGCGCTCGCGCCCACTCCGCCACGCGACGGAGATCGACGACTCGCAACAGCGGGTTGGTGGGCGATTCGAGGAAGATCACCTTAGTCCGATCCGTCACCGCCTGCTGGATGGCCTCGGGCGTGATGGGGACGAAACTGTAGTCGATGCCCAGCCTCGGAAACAAGTCGGTCACCAAGGCGCACGTGCCGCCGTACAGCTCCTCCTGAAACACCGCATGATCGCCGCTCCGCAGCAGTGCGAGCAGGATGGTGCTGATGGCCGCCATCCCTGAACTGAACAGCACGCCGTCCTCCGCCCCCTCCAACGCGGCGACTTTGGCGACGACGGCCGCCTGGTTGGGCGTGTTGAAATAGCGCTGGTAGGGAACGCGGTCCCGGTCCAGGTATCCCGCGGCCGTCGAAGGATAAATCGGTGAATTGATCCCGCCCGTCATCGGGTCGGGTAATCCGCCGCGATGCACACACTGGGTTTCTCGACGCATGGTTGCTCCTGAACGCATGAAAGAAAGACGGAAGTTCTTCGTTGCCGCTGGGCTGTTGGGAAAGTCGCGTTTGGTTCTTGTCCATCGGGCTCAAGGGACATCGGCCACACGCCAATGTCCGGTTCGAGTGTCGAAGCAGAACGTCTGCCGGTTGTCGACCAAGTCTTCTCCATCCCAGATCATGCCGCCCCCAACCAGGATCTGGCCATTTCCCTCGGCCCGTGCCCGGTGTCCATGAATCCAACCCGGTGTGTCCCCGACACTAGGGATTGGCTCGATGCGCCACGTTTCACAGCTCAAGCGGAACACGGGCGTCTCGCCGGTTCGCCGGTCGGCAGGATAGCCGAGACTGCCGATGACGTAGATGCTGCCATCAAGAAACGTAGCCGAATGGAAATCGGTCGGCGGGAATATTTCCTTGGGATAGCCGAAGATGCGGAAGCTTCCCTGGCCGTCGTGGACCACGACGTCGTTGTAGATGCAGAAGTCGGGGTCGTAGTAATCTTCGTGCTCACCGCCGATCTCCACCAGTTGGCCACACGGCAGTCGGGTCAAAGATTGGCCGAAGCGTTCGAAGCACCACAACGGCTGGTCGTTCGGCCTCAGGCGCGGGCCATCACCAAATCTCTTCCGGGCCGTGTAGGCGTTGCAACGGATCCGAACCATCTCGTTCCAGAACGAGTTGCCCATTTCTTCCGGATTGGAGCGGCCAAAGCGAGGCGCGCAGAAAGCTTGATAGTCCGCCGGCGAGACGTCAAACGGTTGGCCGTTGCCGACCGGCAGCAATCCGACTCGCTGAACACTGGGCAGGCCGTCCAGCTCGAGCCCCGCCGCGTGCAAAATCCACACTACCTCGGGGGACAGGGTTTCGTGCAACAAGCCAAATCCACACTCGTCTTCTTCATGAATCTCAGCCCCGGCCTTGATCAACAGTCGGACGCAGTCGGGGTGGTCGCATTGCACGGCATGGCGAAGAGCAGATAGGTTGAATTCGTCGACGGGCGTTCTCAAATCCCAGCCGTTGGCCAGCAGCCATTGCAGGATCTGCGGACGATTCCCTTCGATGGCGCAGGCCACGGCTGTCGATCCCGCGCGGCCGACGGCGGAACGGTCGCACCCGTGCTCGATCAGTCGCCGAGCCATCTCCAGTCTGCCACAATGCACCGCGAACAGAAACGGCGTACGGCCCCAACCATCGACGTCTTCCAGGGACGGACTGGTTCTGAGGAGTGCAGCCAAGTCTTCCTCGTCGCCGAAGGCGATCGCACGAAACACCTCGTTCCAACACAACGCCGACGCATCAGCGCCGTGCTCGAGGAAGAACTTCACCAGTCCCACATCGGCGGTCCTTGCGGCCACACTCAATACGGATTCCCCGTGACGACTGACGGCATCCAGCGGCGCACGCGCGGCGATCAATGCCTCCAAGATCGCCCGGCGCTCGTCGTCCGTTGTGTCCACCTTGCGAAACAGCGTCTTCAAAAGGACACTGTATCCGCTGGCGCTGGTCCACTTGGCGTCGGCCCCGTGCTTTACGAGTACTTCGATTTTCGCCAGCGAGGCGTATTCGACAGCGAGTGAAAGTACGGAATCGCCATCCGGCGTCCGATTGGCCTCGTCCAGAAACGATGCGTCCACCCCCGCTCGCTCCAGGGCTGCGCGCGCATCGGCCAATGGTGGCGGGGGCGTGGAAACGGCATTCACATCCGCCCCGTGCTCGATCAGGCAGCGCACCACATTCACGCCCGCTCGAGAACTCGCGACCGCCACCATCAAGGGCGTGAACCCCTGTTCGTCCCGGACTTCGAGCCCTCTCGAAAAACGCAGTTCCGCTTCCAGGTTCGTCTGATCGCCTTCGCGCGCCAGTTCATGGAGCTTCGCACTCGTCTCCGCCGGCTTGAGCACCTTGCTGCGCACGTCGCACCTCAATTGGGTTTGTTCGGCAGGTCTTCCAGATAGACGCCGTCTTGGCGCAACGGGAGGGGTAGCTCGCCGAACTTGCGTTCTTGGTTCCGGTTGAGCGTACGGCGACCGGCATCGCGTTGTCAAGACGGATGCGAGCCATCGCCTGCTGCATCTTCACGCGGCTGCTCTGCCGAGGTAGCGACATGGCTGCTTTGTCGCGAGAGAGACCTTGCGGCATCGACTTTCCGACGACCCGGGGTGATTGTGGCGGATACGCCCATTCCTTATCTTGCTTGATATCCATCGTGACGATTGACCGACCCGCAAGTCGGACGGTGTTGGCAGGCTCGCCTCGCCATCGGCTGTCTGGAAATGAAAGGCCCATCCCATGCAACGATTGCTTTTGCTGTTGGCTCTCGCCTTCGTACCGCTCGGTTCCACGGCCGCGGAGCCGCCGAATATCGTTGTGATCCTGGCCGACGATATGGGATATTCCGACATCGGGTGCTACGGCGGAGAGATCGAAACGCCGAACCTGGACGCACTGGCGGCCAGCGGGCTGCGGTTCACCCAGTTCTACAACGCGGCGCGCTGCTGCCCGACCCGCGCGGCATTGTTGACCGGGCTGTATCCGCACCAGGCGGGACTCGGACACATGGTCGGCGACGACGGCATCCCATCGTACCAGGGCTA
Source organism: Pirellulaceae bacterium (assembly GCA_023382975.1). GTDB lineage: Bacteria > Planctomycetota > Planctomycetia > Pirellulales > Pirellulaceae > SKKK01. Next base: position 153,229 of record JAHDXO010000003.1, on the reverse strand, counting down.
TCTGAACGACCGCTGCGTGACCCTGGGCGAAGCGCTCCGCGCGGCGGGCTACACGACGCTGGCGGCGGGCAAGTGGCATGTTGGCTCGGCGCCAGGCCAATGGCCGCTGGACCGCGGATTCGACCGGTTCTGGGGTACGCCCACAGGGGGCGGCGTGTACTTCAAGGATACCTTGAAGATCCGCAAAGAGGTGTTCTTCGTGGCGGACGACCAACGCATCGAACCGCCGGACGATCTGTACGTGACGGACTTCTTTACCGACCAAGCTCTGGGATTCATCGACCAGGCCGTGTCGCAGAAGAGGCAACCGTTCTTTCTCTATCTGGCCCACATCGCGCCGCATTGGCCGCTGCAGGCCAAGCCGGAAGACATTCGCAAATACCGAGCGCGTTACGATATCGGCTGGGATGCCGTGCGCGAGGCCCGCTTCCGGCGGCAGCTCGAGATGGGCATCGTGCCGGCCGACTGCGTGCTCAGCCCGCGCGATCCGCAAGCCAAATCGTGGGCGGAAACACCCGCCGAAGTCCAGAGCGATCTGGCCCACCGCATGGAGATCTTTGCCGGGCAGATCGACTGCATCGACCAGAACGTCGGCCGACTGGTGGCAAGACTCAAAGCGTTGGGACAATTCGAAAACACTCTGATCCTGTTCCTGTCCGACAACGGCTGCTCGGCCGAAGGCGGGCCGGGCGGGTTCAGCCGCGGCGAACCGGGCGCGCCGCTGGGCACCGGGCTGTCGTACGCCAGCGCCGGACTCCAGTGGGCCAACGCTTCCGACACGCCTTTCCGGAAGTACAAGATGGACACGTACGAGGGCGGGATCGCGACGCCGCTGGTCGTCCACTGGCCGGCCGGAATCGCGGCCCGTGGTGAACTAAGGCATCAGCCGGGCCACATCATCGATCTGATGCCCACGCTGGTCGAGGTCGCCGGCGCGAAATACCCCGCCGAAGTCGGCGGCCGCGCCGTGCTGCCGAGCGAAGGTCGTAGCCTGGTGCCCGCGTTTCACAACAAGCCCGTACCGCGCGACGGTTTGTATTGGGAACATCAAGGCAACAAGGCCGTGCGCATCGGCGACTGGAAGGCGGTCAAGCCAGGTGGTGGGTCTTGGGAGTTGTACAACCTGCAAAGCGACCGGACCGAGCGGATCGACTTGGCCGCAAAGCATCCGGAGAAGGTCGAACAATTGGCCGCTAGTTGGCAGGCCTGGGCCAAACGCTGCGGCGTCTGGGAATGGTCCGACCTGCAGCGACACCGCCAGACCCGCAAGGCAAAGCCCAAGCCGTGACGGGGTCTTCCTGTCGTCCGTCGGATCGGAACGGGATGAAGTGCGACGTGGTCCTGTGTTTCGAGTCGCGTTCGGCACCCGCGACCCACTTGGGGTGCGGTGCGAAACACTTCATCGGCTACAACCACGAGTCGCGTTCGGCGCCCGCGACCCACTTGGGGTGCGGCTCTATTTCGCAATCGTTGCTGCCCCCGTTGCTTTCAATCGGGCGACTTGCGGATGAGTTCCAGGCCGTTCAACAGCGGCTGGCCGGTCTGCGGGAGGAACTCGATCACGATCTCGCCTTCCGCGCTCACGGCAAAGGTTCGGACCAGCGGACGGCGAGGGCCGCCCGCGTCGCGGACGATGTCGACCGAGGTCGCTACCGTCTGGCCTTGCAGCCGGATGTCGAAGACCCGCTCGCCCGGTTGCTTGTCCTCCAACTCGGCGAAATGCAGCCGGACGGCATACTCGGCCGACTCCGGCGGAAGCTGCCCCAGATGGACTCGCACCGCGCGAGCGGCGAACGCGTTGTACAATCCGTCCAGATTGATCGGGGGCTGGACGGGCGTTTGGAACATGGCCACCAAGCGGTCGGGCGACAGCCCGGCGGATCGCAGCACGTCGATCGGGATCGCGACCTCCGCGCGGAATGATTGCTCGTCGACAACGATCGCGGCGGACCACTGCTCAACCGCCATCTCTCGGGGCGGCGCAGGAAAGACGTCGAGCGAGCCGAACCATTCCCGCTTCGGAGCCGTCGAACGCAGCGGCGCCGCGGACTCGACCGCATCGGCCAACACCAGCGACAACACGCTGCCGCTGCGGAACATCGATCGCCTCGCGCCGGCGCCGCTGGTGATGTTCAGGTCGACCGCGGCGGGATCGTAGGCGACGACTTGCAGTCCGGCCGTCGCGCCAACGACCGGCTTCAATCCCAAGGTGTCCATCGGAACCAGCGCCTCGACCGTCTGCTCGTGCTGGTCGGTGCGGATGAACAGCGGCGCCGCGAGTGGCTCCGATTTGCGGAAGGCTTCCAACGGCATCAGGGCCGGGTCCGAGTCGTCAACCAATGGGGAAGACGCGGCCGATGGCGTTGTTGGCTGATCGATTGAACCGGCGGCATCGCGGCGTGGACTACCGATCGCCGCTCGCAACATCGCAACCGTCGGCGAACCCGCGTGAATGACGGTTTCGACCAGCGCCGGCGACTGGAGATTGGCCAACTGGACGCGCAGCCCGGATGCGGGTTGGTCCGACGCTGGCTGCGTCCATCGCAGCACCATCGCCAACCCCAGTGGCGTCCAGCCCAATCGCATCGTCCCACGCCCCTCGCTCAGTTGCAGTTCCAGGCCCTGCCCGTCCCAATCGTCCGCGCGGCCATCGATCGTCATGTTCGTCAGTCTCGGTACGTCGATCGCGCCGCGGATGCTGCTGCTAGTCTTCTCGCCCTGGGCGGTCACACGGAACTGGGCGTACACCGCTGCGGCGGTATCCTTGAGCCAAACATCGAACGCAGTCCCGGCCCAAGGCGCCACCGTGCCTCGACGGTCCACAATCGGCTGTTGCTCGTAGGCGAAGTACAGATGCTCGTCGTCGAAACGCACTCGCACACGTCCGCGGTCCGTGGCAGTCCGCGGTTCGACGGCAACCGGCACGCCCGGCTCGCCTGTCCAGGCCGCGTCGCCGAGCGACCCGTCAAGCTGCGGCAGCGTGGCGGCCGGCAGCGCCAAGCAGGTCGACTTCGGTTCGTTGTAGGTCAAGCCCAGCGACAGTCTCGCGATGCCCATTGCCGCCGAGGCGTCGAGCCAGGGCCGTTGGCTGCCCTCGAAACGGACCCGATCGGCATTCACGCGGACCGGTTGGCCCTCGGCTTGGTACTCCAAAGCGATGGGCAAACCGAAGGCATGCGGCTGAGGGCCGAACGATCCGCCAGTGGCAAACATCAGCGGCTGGCGGGGGTAGCCCAGCCACAAGACGCAGTCGCCGTCGCGACGATCGCCTGGCGCGCCGAGGTTCAGCGCCAGGTGCTGCATGGGCGCGATGCGGATCCGATCGACGAACAGCGCCCAGTCCTCGTTGCGCTGCCGCCGCGCGGGCGCCAACGCCAACGAAGTCGAGAAATTGTACGGGCAGAAGCAGTCGCCCACGCCCTCGGCGGAAAACAACACGCCCAAGGCCGGCAGTAGCGTGATGCGGCAGCCGGGACGCACTCCGGCAAAGTTGCGCATGCCGCTGTCGTCCGCCAGATCGTACATGCCAATGGTGCCCGAGCGGAAAAAGTCCATCGTCGCCGAAGCGATCGTGCCGCTGCAGCCGTATCCGCGGAGATAGCAACGCAGACTGGTCTCGCCCGTAATCGGCTGAATGCGCTCGCCGAGCGACGGCGCCGTCTGGAACGCCAGCGGCGCCCGCGGGATGTTGCCGTCGTGCCGCACATGCAAGGGCATACGCCCCCAGCCCTGTGCGTGCGCCGGCAACTCGCTTCGCTCCGCCTGCGGAACCTGGGCCAGCGGCGACGCCGCTTCGTTCGCCGGACCGTCGAGTACAAAGGTGGCCGTGCCGCTGCGCCAAGCGTCGCGACCGTCGGTCAACGGGCGGCTGCGAAGGCGGACCTGAAAGTCCTGGTATAAAGCCAGTTCGGCGGACATGTCGAAGTCGGGGGGCATCTGGCCTGTCAAGCGGCGAATCTCGTCGAACGGAATTCTCAGCCGCAGCGACTGGCCGACCCGGTCCAGCGTGACATCGGGCACCTCGGCACCGTCGAAGCCCGCGAACTTCCGCAACGTGCCAGACGCCGTGTTGACCACGATCGGAAATGCGCCGAGCCCCGATGGCGTGAGCCGCGCGCCACGTTCGCGGAAGTCGAACCACAACGTCCAGCAGTCCTTGTCGTCTGGCTCGGGCGTCACCGTCTCGAACGTGATTTCCAGTTCATCCGCTGTCTTGGCAACATGGATCGCGCCTCGGTGCGGGATCGTCTCATCGCTGCGAAACGTCAACGGTTGCTGCAACGAGAATACGATCGGCTCGACTCGGCCGTCAAACACCTTGTCCAGTCGGCCCGTTTGAGCGTCGCATTGCATCACACGACCGCCGACGCTGATGTAGGCGTTTTGGGCATCCGCCGATACGTATTGAAAGCCCGTTGCCCGCCGCGACCAAAGTTCCAAGCCGTTGTAGGCATCGACCGCCGTGACGAACCCTTCGCCCGGAACCAACACGCGGCCGAAGGCGGCCACCGACGGCGGCAACTCCTGACGATGCCGGGCCATTGTTCGTTGGCCTCCCGGCCCGCCGAACCAGAGCAGTTCCAGCGGCCACTTCAACCGCTGATCGACTTCGTCGGTCGAATCCCAATCGAAAGCGCCTGGCAGCGGTCCGCGGCGGATCGAGTCGCCCTGCAATTCGCCGGCCAGGATTCCTGCTTGCCTCGCAAAAGCCGCGATGTCGCCGGGGTTCATACCGGCCAACCGCAGTGTGCCGGTACAGGGGTGCAGGACTCGGACCAGTTCGTCGGGGCGGACGCCGCACGAATCGCCCGCGACCACGATCCGGTTGGCGAAGTAATCCGCGTAGGGCAGCACACCGTCGTCTGGAATCGGATGAACGACGATCGAGCGACCGTAGCCCCGTCCCAACAGGGACCGACGAGCTTCCGCCACTTCCGCAGCGGGCAGCAGACAGATGACGTGCTGCTGCGAATCGGCAGCCAACTCACGAGCCAGACGCACATCCGAGCTGCCGACGACCAACGCAAAGCCGGTGGGCGTGGCGAGAGACGGACGCGAGGATTCGACACGGGACGATTCGACCTTCGCATCGTCCGAACCGGCGGCAAACGCGTACACTGTCCCGCGGTCGGTGGTGACGACCAACCGACCATCGGCGATGGCCAGCCCGCGCGCCTGACCGTTCACACTCCCGCGCCAACGCACTCGTCCGTCCGAGCTATCGATCACCGAAACGCAGCGGTCGCTGCCAACCAGCAGCAGATCGCCGGCCACTGCCAGGGCGTACGCGCGCGGATGCTCGATCATCCAGCGCCGTTCGAGCTTGTCGCCGGTGCGATCGAGTGCCTCGACCACGCCCATTCCCGAGGCGTACAGCCGATCGCCGGCCAGCACCGCTCGCTCGCGTCCGCCCAATGGAGAAACTTGGCCTCGCCAGCGTTCCCGTCCGTGCCGCACGCTGCCGGGCAGCCGGTCGTAGCTGCGCCACACCGCGTCGCCCGTCACCTCGCCGGTGGCCAGATCGTAGAACGCGACGCCGTCGCCGAGAAACAGCGGTGCTTCGCCCAACCGCACTTCCTGGTCCGGCTGCCAGCCTCGGCCCGAAACCATGACAAAGCCGTCGCCCAGACTGGCCCACGTCGAACCGGGCGACTGCTGCCGCCAATGCAGGAACTGCCCGGTCTTCGCATCCAGCACGGCCGGCGCGCTGTGGCCGGTGGGCACGACCAGCACTTCGCCGTCGCTGAGCAAGTAACCTTGCGGAGTCGGGCCGCCAAACGACAGACCGTCGTGCGGATAGGCCAGATAGAGAGCGTTGAGCGTGTCCTGACACCACTTAACCCGTCCGTCCGCCGCGTCCAGGGCGTAGTAGTAAACGCCTTCGGAAGGCCACATTCCCGCCGTGGCATAGACCGTCCCGTCCAGGACCAGCACGCCGCTGCGGCACGGCCAGCGCGAGATCATGCGACCGTTTCCCGCCACCATGCGGTTTTCAGGCACGGCTTGAAACCTCCAGATTTCCTCGCCCGTGCCCGCGTCCAGACAGTAGACCCGGCCGTCATCGCTGGCAAAAAAGCACCGTCCCTCGGAAATCTGCGGCGCGAAGCGGATCGGCCCATCGGCGGTAAACGTCCAGCCGATCGAACCGTCCGTCGCTCGCAAGGCATACAGCGTGTCGTCCGACGAGGAACCGAAGAACACCATTCCCTCCGCGGCGACCGGCTGATCGGCACCGTCGAAATCCAGTGGATGAGGCGTACGCCCCGGTTCCGGCCAAGCCGGTTGCGGACGCGGACCGCTGTGGATCCAGGCGATCGCCAGAGGCAGCGTGAGTTCTTGTTCGCTGACCGCCGAGCGACGCGCGTCCCGCTGATACGCCGGCCATGAATCGCCTTGGACGCCGGACACCAAGACCAGCCACGCCGCGATCGCCGGTAAATCGAAACGCCACATCCTCGTTCTCACGTCTGTCATCCTCCGTTTCCGACAAGAATCAATGCAAGGTCAAGTCACCAAGATAGGAAATCGTGTCGCGAAGACCAACCCCGACCTTGGTGGCCGCTTGACGCGCCGTTATACTGTTCCGACTCTCTCACTTCGGCGAGCGGTGAGGCGTTAGCCCAGCGGCTCCGATGCTGCTGGCACGTGAATGTTGGGGAAAACCGGTGGGCTAACACCCACCGCTCTCCAGATACCGTCGCAATTCTGCCGAAGTGAGACAGTCGAACTATCGATTTGCATGACAAAGCGGCCTAGAACATGACCATGGAATTCGCATTCGTCAACGGCAGGTTCGTGCTGGCGTCCGAGGCGACGGTGCCGGTGTACGACGCCGGGTTCGTGATGGGAGTGACGGTGGCCGAGCAGGTGCGAACCTTCCGCGGGCATCTATTCCGGCTCGAAAAACACCTGCTCCGCCTGAGTCACTCGCTGCAAATCATCGACGTCAACCCCGGCATCGACTTGGCTCTGTTGGGCGATGCGGCTCGGGAATTGGCCGCTCGCAATCATGCCCTGCTGGATCCGGACGACGATCTGGGCATGTCGATCTTTGTCACGCCCGGTCCGTATTCGACGATGGCCGAGGTGGCGCGGCGCGACGGCTGTCAGGGCCCCCTGGTCTGCATGCACACCTATCCGCTGCCGTTCCGTCTGTGGGCCGACAAGTACGCGGGCGGTCAGTCGCTGGTGGTCAGTCGCGTTCGCCAAGTTCCCGCCGACTGTTGGCCGCCGGAATTGAAATGCCGCAGCCGGATGCACTACTACTTGGCCGACTTGCAGGCGCGCCGCATTCAAGCGTCGGCTCGGGCATTGATGCTGGATCATGACGACCACGTGTTGGAGGCCTCGACCGCCAATCTCATTCTGTTTCGCCGGGACGAAGGCATCATTTCGCCGCCGCAAGAGAAGATTCTGCCCGGCGTCAGTGTCGGCGTCATCGGCGAAGTGGCGGATCGTCTGGGCATCGGCTTCCATCACCGCGATCTGACGGTTGACGATGTGCGATGCGCGGACGAGGCCATGCTATGCAGCACCAGTCCGTGCGTCTGGCCAGTGACCGAACTGGACGGTCAGCCGATCGGCGGCGGAAAGCAAGGGGAAATCTGCCGTCGACTATTGAACGCCTGGAGCGAACTGGTGGGACTCGACATCGCCGCCCAGGCCGCACGATTCCGACACCGCTAGAACCCTTTCAAGGCGTCGTTCAGCGTATTGAGATAGAAAAAGGCGAGTCGGAAGATCATCATGATGATGAAGCCCGCCACCATGACCCAGACGGCGACGGTGGCTGCCATCGTCAGGCCGGCTGCCGCGTTCGTCGCCCGCACCCGGTATTCCTCCGCCAGTCGGCCCATCGTCTCGCCGGGCGTGCCGGCGATCTCCGCGTTTTCGAGCGAATCCAGGAAGTCGTCGGGAAACATGCTCGTCGCCCGTAGCGACTCGTGGAACTCGCGGCCTTGCAGGATCGCTTGGTCCACCGCGTCGACCGTTGACATGTAGAACGGGTTCTGGGTACTCCGCAGCGACAACTGCATCGCGCGGCGGGCGTCCAGGCCGGCGTCCAGGGTCAAGGAAAGTGTCCACGCAAAGCGGCTCAAGGCACTGGTCCGCAAGTATCCACCAACCACTGGAATTTGCATTGCCACCTGCAACGGCGCGGGGCCGAACCAGCCTCGCAGCAGCGCGGTCCCGGCCAGCGCCGCGCCGCCAAAAACCAAGCCGACGAGCATCACATAGATCGCTAGTCCGCTGCCGCCCACCAGCCCGAATCCGAGGATATCCGTCGGCTCGCCGCTCGGTCCGCTGCCGATCATGCCCAGCACGTAGATCAGCAGTCCGATCACGCCCAGCGCCATCACCAACTGCAGCGCCGGCCAGGCGATCCCGATCAGGAACGTCCGCCGCAAGGACATCAAGTGCCCGTAGTGCTGCGACAAGCCGAGCAGGACTTCGTCCAACCGCCCCGTCTTCTCGCCCACGTCGATCAGGTCGCGGACCAGCGAGGGGAAATAGTCGCCGCAAGCCCCCAACGCCTCGGCCAACGTATCCCCCGCGACGATCCGGTCGCGCACCAGCGCCGCCTGCTGCCGGTAACCCAGCGAACCGCGCAGCGCTTCCTTGTCCCAGATACCGCGGAGATCGACTCCCGCATGAATCGATGTGCCGACCCGGTGCAGCATCTGTGACAACGGTTGTATCCCGATTCGAGCCATCTTGAATCCATCCCAATGCGCCAGAGACATTTGTCAACGATCCTGTCAGCCCCGCTGCCTGCTGTCAAGGGATCGAGATATCGCCACCAATCGCCCGGATCGTTTCGGTTCCGATCGAACGGTGCTAGCAACGGTTCGGGTCATCTGATCCAGTCGCTTCGACCGATACAAACGATACCGGCTTGCTACGAACCTCGATACGCACGACCGCAAAGACACCAGGAAGTCCGATGGCACGAGTTCCGCACATTTTTCCCATCTGGGTCGTCCTCGCCGCATTTGCGACCAGGATGGGATCGGCGGCCGAGACGCCAGATCCCCCGGCTCGGCAGCCCGAACCGCGGACGATGCGTCTGGAGCAACTGGAAGAGTTGGCCCTGGAGCGAAGTCCGGCGTTGGCGGTGGCGGCACGTCGGATCGAAGCACTGCAGGGCACGTTCTTGCAGGCGGGACTCTACCCCAACCCCACGATCGGCTATCAGGGGGAGGAAATAGGCGACGAGGGCAGAGCGGGCCAGCAGGGCATTGTGGTAAGCCAGCGAATCGTCACGGGCGGAAAACTGGGGTGGAACCGCTCCGTGGTCAGCCAAGAGATCGCGGCCGCCGAGCAGCGGTGGCAGATGCAGCGGTATCGCGTGATCAGCGACGTCCATGCCGCGGCCCACGAAGTGATCGCCGCGCAGCGGACCGTCGCGCTGGCCGAAAAGCTGGTCCAATTGGGCGACGACTTTCTGCGGACTGCCCAGCAATTGCTCGCGGCCCGCGAGGTCAGTCGTCTGGACGTGCTACAGGCGAACATCGAGGCTCAAGCGGCGAAGCTTCGCCTGGAGCGGGCTCGGCAATCGCTCGCCGGACAGTGGCAGCAATTGGCGGCGCAGGTCGGCATCGTCGATCTGCCATTGACGACCATCGAAGATGATTGGGACCGGCGCGAGCCAACTCCCTTGGTTTGGGAAGAGGCACTGCAACGCCTGCTCCAGCAGAGCCCCGAGTGGCTTCACGCGGCGGTCGAGATCGAGCGAGCCAAGGCCGACTTGGCCAGTCAATGCGCCGGCCGCAGGCCCGATGTCGAACTCGTGGGAGGCGTGGCCTACAACTTCGCCTCGGGGGATACTCACGCCGGGGTGGGGCTGGCCGTGCCGCTGCAATGGTTCGACCGCAACCAGGGCAACATCCTGCGGGCTCGCGCCGAGTTGAACGCGGCGCACGACCAGTTGGCGCGGGTGGAATTGATGCTGCATCGCCGCTTGGCGGCGGTTTTCCAGGAGTATGACAACGCCCGCGCGACCGTCGTCAGCTATCGGAGCGAAATCCTGCCAGCCGCGGACGAAGCGCTTCAACTGGTGTCCAAGGGATATCAGCAAGGCGAGGTGGGATATCTCGAACTGTTGACCGTTCAGCGGACGTTCTTCCAGACCAATCTGGATTTCGTGGCCGCTTTCCGCGATCTTCAGATCAGCCGGACTCGCATCGAGAATCTTCTGTTGTCCAATGCGCTGGACGAACCTGCACCGTAGGCTACCCAGCCGTGGATCTGGCCGAGCGGCCTTGTCGAAATCGCTGGTGCTCGCTAGGATGCAGAGACATTTCAATTAACGAGTTGATGACGATGGGCGATTTTCTGAGAAACCTGCTGCTCGCAGCCAGTTGCCTTCCCCTCGTGGTTGGATGCTGCTGGCAAGAGTGCCACACGACGCCGAGCTTTCCCTCGGCCAACCCGCAACTGGGCCGCAGCGAAGCATCGGCCGATTCCGTGGCGGGAAGTGGACAGCTTCAGGCGACGTTCCCGAACGAGGAATCGACGCCTGTCGATGAGCAGCATGTTTGCTTGCGCGGCACGGTGCTTGGCTTTGTAAGCGTTGCTCCGATCGCAGTGCCCAGTGCGCAATTTTGTTACACTGCCGACGCGGTCAGTTGTTCATCAGCCACATGCTACTTCGCCCGTCCATTCCGAAACGCCCCGTTGTCGAACGCAACGCCGCTCTACTTGGCGAAACGGGCCATCTTGATCTGAATTCCGGCCTCTCCGCTTGCAGCTCGCGGCACGCCATTCGCTTGGCTCTAAATCGTCAGAGCCGCAACCAACTCGCTTAACGGCAAACCGAGGACGCCCTGCATCCGAGGGCAAATCTCGCGTCGCGCGAAAACCACGCGGTCGCTCTCGGCTTGTCGTGAAACCTAGATGCGCGCATCGTGCGCGCATCATGCACGGTCAGACTCCAATTCGACGCTTCTCCTTCAAGGGAATTGTGTCCTTGGTTTGGCGACCGGTTGTTCGCAGCAAGGGCTCTGGAGCAGCACGAAAACGGCGGCCCGTCCCCGATGGAATTGAGAAAGGACCGGATCATGCAGGTCACAAAATCAGCGCAGCGTCCGTTTAGGTCCACGGCTGCGTCAGAATCGTCCGCGGTGGCGCCGAGCGAACGTGGCAGCGAAATTCCTCGAAGACGCTCGGTCCGGAGACGAATCACGGCGGCGACCATTGGCGTCGTTCTACTTCTGGCCGTCGGCGGCAGTGTTGTGGGACGTTACGATGCCGCGCGGCCGGATGCGTCCTGGCTTCCCTGGAACTGGAATTCCAGCGATGTCGCGTCGAGTGGTTCGACGACCGACGACGATCACGATCATCACGACGAAGCGATGATCGAACTGAGCGAACCGGCGCGCCGCAGTATCGGGTTGACCCTGGTGACGGTGGCGCCGCAGGACTTCGACCGCACGATCTCGGTTCCGGGCGTGATCGCCGAGCGGCCCGGTCAGACGCTGATCACGGTGTCGGCACCGCTGAGCGGCATCGTGACACAGATCGCACCGCTAGCGGGCGAGGCTGTGTCACCGGGCGGTCCCTTGGCCCAATTGCGCATCACGCACGATGAATTGGCCGAGCGGCAACGCAATCTGTTGTTGGCCATCGAACGGCGCGAGGTCGTCCAGAGCGAGTTGTCGCGGCTGGAAGGGGTGGTGGCCAGCGGAGCAGTGGCGGGCAAGACGGTGCTGGAGCGGCAGTACGAACTGCAGACGATCGAGGCCACGATCCGCGCCGAACGTCAATCACTGGTGTTGCACGGTCTTTCGCCGGAGCAAGTGGACCGGATCGTCGCCGACCGGCAATTGCTCTCGACAATCGATATCGTGGCTCCGCCGATGGCTTCGGGCGAACACAAGGCGGCCGATTACCACGTGGTCGAGCTGTCGGTGCAACCCGGCCAGCACGTCGAGGCGGGAACGCCGCTTCTGGTGCTGGCCGACCACTGCGAGTTGTATGTCCAGGGCAAGGCGTTCGAACAGGATGCCTCCGCACTTCACCGGGCGGCCGAAGCGGGGCTGGGCGTCCGCGTGCTCGTCCAGGAAGGCAATCGGGAACGGGCAGAGATCTCGCCGCTGGCGATCCTGTACGTCGAGAACCAGATCGATCGCGAATCGCGGGCGCTGCCGTTCTACCTGACGCTGCCGAACCACGTGGTGCGCGAGCATCAAACGCCCCAGGGCCGCCGCTTTCACGCTTGGCGCTTCAAGCCGGGGCAGCGTGTGGAGATCGAGATCCCGGTCGAGCGATGGGAGAACCGCATCGTGCTGCCGGTCCAGGCGGTCGTTCAGGAAGGCGCTCACTGGTTCGTCTACCAGGAGTCCGAAGATCACTTCGTTCGCAAGGAGATCCACGTCGAACACCGCGATCACCGTTGGGCGGTCGTCGCGGCGGACGGGACGCTGGCCGAGGGAGACAGGATCGCCGTCCACGGGGCCTATCAAATCCACCTGGCGCTAAAACAGCAGTCCAGCGGCGGCGGCGACGATCACGCGCACCATCATTGAGGATCCGTCCATGTTGGATTTCGCCTTGAACGGCCTGCTCCGCTTCTGTCTCCATCAACGGGTGCTGGTGATCGCGGCGGCGATCGCCTTGATGGTCTACGGCGGTTGGCAGATGACCCAATTGCCGATCGACGTGTTTCCGAGCCTCGATCGTCCGCGCGTGGTGGTGATGACCGAATGCGCCGGCATGGCGCCGGAGGAAGTCGAGGCATTGATCACCTTCCCGCTGGAATCGGCGCTGAACGGAGCGACGGGCGTCCAGGCTGTCCGCAGCGCATCGGACGCCGGGTTGTCGGTGATTTACGTCGAGTTCGATTGGGGAATGGACATCTTCGCCGGCCGGCAGATCGTCGCCGAACGGCTCGCGTTGGCTGCCGAGCGATTGCCGCCCGGTGTCACGCCGCAATTGGCGCCCATCTCGTCGATCATGGGCCAGATCATGATCATCGGACTATGGAGCGAGACGGGCGACACGTCGCCGATGGAGCTGCGCACGTTGGCCGACTGGGTCGTCCGCCAGCGGCTGCTGACGGTCCCCGGGGTGTCTCAGGTTTTCGCCATGGGCGGCCAGCGGATGCAGTTCCAGGTGCTGGTCGATCCGGCGCTGCTGATCCGCTACGGCGTGACGCTAAGCGAAGTCACGGAAGCCTTGTCGGAAAGCAACGAAAACGCCACCGGCGGGTATCTCGACCAGCATGGCCCCTACGAACTGTTGGTCCGCTCCCTCGGCCGGTTGCAAACCATCGAGCAGGCGGGCGAAGTGGTGGTGGCGATTCGAGCGGGCCGCCCGGTCCTGGTGCGCGACGTCGCCCGCGTCGTCTCGGGAGCGCACGTCAAACGAGGCGACAGTGCCGCCTTCGTCCGCGACGGAACGGAGTTCTCGGGCGGCGCCGCCGTCGTCATGACCGTGACCAAACAACCCGCGGCGGATACGCGGCGCGTCACCGAGCTGGTCGCGCAGGCTTTGGCGGAACTGCAGTCCTCGCTGCCACCCGATCTGCGCATCGAGCCGGCGATGTACCAGCAGAAGGCCTTCATCGATCTGGCGATCGGAAACGTCGTCCAGGCGCTCCGCGACGCCAGTCTGTTGGTGGTCGTGGTGTTGTTCATCTTTCTGCTCAGCTTCCGCACGACGTTCATCACATTGACCGCGATCCCGCTGTCCATCGTCGTCACCGCGGTGATCTTCGCCGCGTTCGATCTGTCGATCAATACGATGACCGTGGGCGGCTTGGCCGTGGCGATCGGCGGCTTGGTCGACGACGCCACGGTGAGCGTCGAGAACGTCTTCCGCCGCCTGCGATTGAACCGGCACAGCCCGTCGCCTCAATCCGCGTTGCAGGTGGTGTTTCAAGCCAGCGAAGAGGTCCGCAATCCGCGCGTCTTCGGCACGCTGATCGTCGTGCTCGTGTTCGCGCCGGTCTTCGCACTCGGGGGCATGGAGGGACGATTATTCACGCCGCTGGGAACGGCCTTTCTCGTTTCGGTGGTCTCGTCGCTGCTGGTTTCCTTGACCGTCACGCCCGTTCTGGCCTACCTGCTGTTGGCCAAGACGCAAACCTGGCGGTGGTTGGCTGCGGTTCTGGCGCCATGCACCACGTTCGCGCAGTCTCGCTGGGCCGTTCCGGCCGGATTGGCGGCGTTGGGATACGAGCAAGCCGCCGCCTGGTGGTCCGCGCAGCCGCTGAGCATGCATGGCGGCGTGGCCCTGCTGACAGCGCAGCTGGCCTGGCTGGTGATGGTGGTGGCCGAACGGCTGTCGGAGTCGGAACGCGACAGCCCGATCCTGCTGGCGATGCGAGTGGCGGCGGAACGCGTGGTCGGCTGGAGTCTGCGACATGCGCCGCTGGTTCTGACAGCAGCGCTGATTCTGGTGCTGGCCAGCGGCGCCGGTTTGGCCTTGCTGGAAAGCGACTTTCTGCCGCCGTTCGACGAGGGCGCCGTGCAGATCAACATCATGCTCCCGCCGGGCACTTCGCTGAACACTTCGCAAGACATCGCCGGGATGGTCGAACGCCGGTTGCAGAAGATCGACGACATCGTTGCGATGGTCCGCGTCACGGGCCGCGCCGAGTTGGACGAACATGCCGATCCGGTCAGCGTTTCGGAGATCATCGCCACGATCGACCCGCACAGCCGCCGCGGCCGCGCCGAGGTGCTGGACGAGATCCGCCAAGCGCTGAGCGAGGTGCCGGGGATCGTCAGCAGCGTCGAGCAGCCGCTCACGCATCTGATCTCGCACATGCTGGCGGGAGTTCAAGCCCAGGTGGCCATCAAGCTGTTCGGCGACGATCTGGACGCGCTGCGCCGGAACATGGAACGGATCCGTGCGGCGATTGCGGACGTGTCCGGCGTGACCGATTTGCAGGTCGAGCCGCAGGTCGAGATCCCGCAGTTGAGAGTCGAAATCGACGGTCACGCCTTGCAGAAGTACGGCCTGCGGCGCGCGGCCGTGAACGATCTGATCTCGACCGCGATGAATGGCGTCGTGGTCTCCGAGGTGCTGGTCGGACAGCGCACGTTCGATCTGCTGGTGCGGTTCGAGGATGCCGCTCGCGAGGACATCCAATCGCTCGGCCGCCTGCCGATCGGGCTGCCCGACGGCGGAACCGTGAACCTCGATTCCATCGCCCACATCTATCGGGCCACCGGTCCCAACACGTTGAATCGCGAACAGGTCCGGCGGCGGGTGGTGGTCCAGTGCAACACCACCGGCCGCGGGCTGGTCGACGTCGTGCGGGACATCCAGGCTCGACTGGCCCCGATCGAGCGGAATCTGCCCCCAGGCTACTTCATCGAGTATGGCGGCCAGTTTGCCAGCCAACAGTCGGCCTCGCAGCGGATTGGCCTGTATTCGATCGGCGCCGTTGTGGGAACGTTCTTGGTCCTGTACGGCATGTTCCGCTCCGTGAACCTCGCCCTGCAAGTCATGATCTCGCTGCCGGCGGCTCTGATTGGCGCGGTTCTGGCGTTGCATCTGACCGGCCAGACGCTGACGGTCGCCGCGATGGTCGGCTTCATTTCGCTGTGCGGCATCGCGGTCCGCAACGGCCTGTTGTTGTTCGAACACTATTTGCATCTGGTGCAATTCGAAGGTGAATCGTGGACCCCGGCCATGTTCCGCCGCGCGGCCCGCGAGCGAGTCGCGCCGATCATGATGACCGCGCTGACGTCCGGAATCGGCCTGCTGCCGCTCGCCCTGGCCGCGGGCCAGCCCGGCAAAGAGATCCTGTACCCGTTGGCCACGGTGATCATCGGCGGCTTGGTCACCAGCACCGCCATGGAATTCCTGGTCCGCCCCGCGCTCTTCTGGAAGTTCGGCCTCGCCGCCGCCCAACGCGTAGTAGAGAACAGCGACGAGTGACGCAGTAACCACTGCATCGGCTTTCGCACGCCCACCGGAACATGCGAACCAATGATCGAGAAACAACGGTCGTCGCCGTTCTCGCCAGACCATGGAACTCCGCTGTCCGACAACGACAGCTACGGCCCAATCCAATTGAATTTGTCGAACAGCAGCACGCCGCCTGCTACTGGCCGTCCACGGCCGGTCGGTCGATCCAGCCGCCAATCGGGCATGATCCGGATCGGCCTATTCCGCCGAGCAGCCCGGATTCGGTCCCGATTCAACAGCTTGACGGGCAAGGGATTCAAGCGATAATCGGGCACTACCGGCAGCCAGGATAGCCCGCCGCCCCGCTCGGACTATTCCCAGTCAGCGCTGTCCGTGATAGGCCGTTCTGGATAATCATAAGTTCGCGACGTGTAACGCTCTACCGTTAGGAAGAACCAACTGCCATGGCACGCAAGAAGTCAACGGCTGATTTGTCGCCGCCAGCCAAGACGGAGCTCACCATTGATGTGTCCGACGCCGAGGGTCAGTTGAAAGATCGCGTCGAAAAAGGGCGCGAACTCCTTTCGTCCCCGATAGATGGCAAGGAGGGCTTGGAGCAGTCTCGAAAGCTCTATTACACTTGGGACGAGTACAACACCACGTTGCTAAAGCGCATCTTCTCGACAGAAGAACTCTCCCAAGAGTACTCGTACTGGGGCATCATGGCGGTCGGCGGGGCCCGCTCCTTGGCCCACGAGGTGAAGGAGTTTGTTGGCGACGTTAATGACAAGATTCGGCGGCTTGAGTCGATAATTGAACGGCTCCCGTTGTATGGCCCTGATACGAAGGCCACAATTCCCCGTCCCGGAGTCACGATGGCCACCACTGAAAGCCGTAAGGTATTCGTTGTTCATGGCCGAAACAACGAGTTGAAGGAAACAGTCGCCCGTTACCTGGCTCAATTGGATTTGGTGCCGGTGATTCTGCACGAGCAAGCGAGTGCCGGGTTGACAGTGATCGAGAAGTTCGAATTCAACTCTGATGCGTGCTTTGCCGTCATCTTGCTGACCCCTGATGATGTTGGCTGCCTGTCGCCAGCCGAATCCCTTGACGCATTGAGCAAACGCGCTCGACAAAACGTGGTATTCGAATGGGGCTTCTTTGTCGCCAAGCTGGGGCGCCGGAACGTCTGTGCCCTTGTTGCTGAGGGAGTAGAACTTCCGTCAGATATGGGTGGAGTTGTTTACGTGTCGCTCGATCAGCACGGCGCTTGGAAGATGCTACTCGCTCGAGAGTTGAAGGCGGGAAGAGTCGAGATCGATCTGAACCGTGCCATTTGAATTGGCGAACAAATCGATGAACGAGCGGACTGGAAATGGTCTGAGGACGAGCGGGTGCGAATCCCGCCGGGGTAGCTCTTAGCCAGATACTCGTCATAGTGCATCCGGTGGCGGTTGTTCTTGAAATATCTGATCGCTGACGTGACCGTCTTCTGCTGATCGGCCGTCCATCGCCGGCCCTCCGCCGCTGGGTGTGCCAAACCGCGCCAACGGCGAATCACCGTCTCGACCTTGCCTGTCAGCAAGTCTTCCAATTGGTCGCTGACCCATGTCTCGCGCCGCGATTTGTCGCCGGGGTGAACGATCTTCGAGACTTCGCGGATCCGTTCCAAGGCATGGAACAGGTCGAGGATTTCCACCGCGCGGCCCAGCCACTGACGCTGCAGATCCCATAGTTTCTGTTCGCCGTCCATCAAGCAGACCAACGTCCGCTACCGATCGGGATCGCGTGCCTGGACATCCATCGCCAGTTCGATAAACACGTATTCACTGCCGGACCTCAGTAGCCCATCACCCGCCGCCGCCATCTCTGCCCACAACCGTTTGCCCTGGGGATTCATCCGCCAAGCCGGCACCTGCCACGTAGGCTCGCAGCAGCGTCAGTCCCAACGCCAGTAACCGGCCGAACGTCTTCCTCTCCGCTTGATCGATGCGTACTTGATTCCGCGAATCGGCGACAATCGCGCTCTTTGAGCGCGTCGAATTCTTCTTGAGCCTTGAGCAACATCTGTTCATGCGTCAAATTGTCCACGGGAAACCTCGCGTGTTGGAGTTGCTGTTGGATAGCGACGCCGACCTGTTCTGCAAGATCGATTCCGACGACGTCTATTTCCGGGGCTATCTGCCAGCGATCGTCGCCCAGATCGAGTTGCTCGGCCTGCGCGAACGAACCACTGCAGGCTCAGCGCGACCTTCCGGCAGCCTCCCCGCTCACTGGACACCGAGTCCCAAAAACTACCCTGAAGTAAATGCGCTGAACCTACGCGCACCTCCACAGAAGCAAATTCCGATATGACGGTGCCTTTCCGCAGCTTACTGGTCAAGCCGTTGTCGAAGTCTCGCCAAGGCTTCGGCGCTGGTTGGCTGCTGGAATGGATTGCCGTCCGTTGCCGGCGGTGCGCCGCCAGCTCCGCCGCTACCTCGTGGAGGGCGTGGCAAACCGATGGCGTCCAACAGGGATCTCTGGCTGTCGTCCAACGAGGCCAGAAGCGCATCGTGCTTGGCTTGGGCGTCTTCGTCGGACAAGACTTCGGCGGTTTCGATCCCTTCCAGTGCCGCAGCAACCGAAACGCACTGTTCGGCACTCATGGTGATCTTGATGTCGCCGGTCAACAGATCCAACTTCCGCACCAGCGTGGTCAGATCGCGCTGCGGATTCGGACCGCCCGGACCTCCGCCCATTCCGCCGCCCGGGCCTCCGCCCATTCCGCCGCCCGGGCCTCCGCCCATTCCTCCGCCCGGACCTCCGCCCATTCCTCCGCCCGGACCTCCGCCCATTCCGCCGCCTGGGCCTCCGCCCATGCCACCGCTCGGACTCGGTTCTTCCATCGATACGCTGGAACTGGCTTCGGGAATGCCGGAACCGAACCCCGGCACAAAACGTCCGCCAAGCAACCGCAGACCACCCAGCGTCAGGGCGCTTCCCAACAGCAGTCCGATCAGCAGCGAACCGATGCCGATGCCCATCGACTTCTGACTGCGCTGCCGCTGCTGCATCAGCAAGGCGAGCATCAGCGAAGCCAGCATGACCACCACGATTCCGATCCCGATTGCATCCAGAGAGAGCCAAACCATGACTGCCGCCTTTGCGATTGAGGAGTCTGCGGAACGTGCCACGAAATGTGGAACGTATCTTCGAGCAGCGTACATCGTCGGACCGCGGAATGCCAGCGGGCGCGGCTTGTGGCCACCGTCAGTCCGCCAAGGCGGACTTGCCATTCCCCACCGTGTCGATCGGGCCGGTGAAGCCGGGGCCGCCGGCAGCGACATAGCCGTGGCTGGCCCCGCCGACGTCGGGCGAGACCCAGAAAGCATAGAGCTTGCCGTTGGTCAGAGTAAATCGCAAACGCACGGGCTTGCCCGGCAGCGATGCCAGGTCCGAGCTGCCTTCCCAGGTTACTGGAACCAGAGTGCCATCGGCCGAAATCGGTTTGCACCGTGCGGCCGAGAATGGTTCGATGACATGGCCGTCTCGATCGAGGACCTCGACGCGCAGATCGGGCAACGGCGGCGCGGCGTACACGCGGTCGCTGAACAACTTGACGCCTTCCCGGAACCGATCGGTTTCGACGTGCGAGTCGGTCACCAAGGCCGCAGCGGAACCTTCTGTCAACGCCGTCCGCGCCTTCAGGGCCTCACCCGCCGTCCAGCCGGCCAACAAGACCAAGACAGTCGCCGAGGTCGCGAGGGTCCGGACGGGCTGGAATCGATTGCGCATTCCTTCCAGTCCGTCCCCAGGATGGCTTGCCAACGCTCGCGAAGCATCTTGAATTCCTCCGGTTCGAGGCTACCGTTCCGATCTAACAAAGGGCAAGCGGCGTCCGAGAACCAGCGGTCGTGGCCGCGGCATCCAGGGTTCGGGAGTAGATTCGCACGTCGTCGATTTCACCGGCAAAAAATTCCATCGGATTCGCCCGGCGTCTGGGGCAATAGGATCTGCCCTTCGGCCGTCACGGCGCGGAACGAAACGACCCAGGTGCCGCGAGTCAGTCCCATCTCGTTCGACAGCCACAACGCAACCGAGTTCTCGCCCCGGCGCAACGGCACCTGGACCGTCCTTCCACGCACGTAGACCTGCGTGCCCAAGTCGATCGGCTCGCCGTTGTTGACTCGCAGCACCAGTTGGTCGTCCCAGGCCAAGGTGAGCGTCGCCGTGGTATCGGCGGGTGCGACCAAGGTGGTGCGTGCGACGGCCACCGCGTCGAGTGCAGGCGAATTTGAATTGCTCGGCGGTGGCCGATACACGTGGTTGAAGTCGACGAAGCCGCGCAGCGCCGCAAACCTCCGCCACCGTTGGCCGGCCAGCGGCTGGGCCGGATCGAAGTCCGCCTGGGTCGGCAACTCGTGCCCGAACCGGCTACCGGGAAACGGCCCGGTGATCCACCACTGGCCGCTTTCCGGCAACGGCAAGTCGTACTCGCCTCGCCGCACTTCCGAACCGGGCAACCGTTTGTCGCGAGGCGGCAATTCGAAATACGGCCGCACCGGGCTCGCGGTGTACCAGTATGCCATCGCGGCCAGGTCGTGGGCGCGAGCGCCGAACCGCACATGCAGTGATTTTTCGAAGTGGATCGCCTCGTGGACAAAGAAGCGATAACCGACCAACTTCTGCATGTTTCCGTCGGGATCCTTCTGGACATAGAACGGCATGTCGGAGAAGAGCGAAGTCTGCGGCAGGTAGTCGCCGCCGGAGAAACTGGTGCCGAAGGTATCCTCGCCTCCGATGCCCCGCAGATGCGCCGGGTGATCGCCGTCGCCGTCGATGTAGATGTTGTCGGCGCCCGCATGGCTCCAACGCATGATCTGCCGGCTCTGCAGCATGTCGACGCTGTGGACAAAGCCGATCAACTGGCCCGGCCCATCGGCGTCCAACAAAATGAACTCGTCGGCATAATCCCGCACGGGCGATTCACGCCGCCAGCGAGCGGCGAACCGTAGCGGCTCGTTCAACGGCTGACCCGGGTAGTCGTGCCAGTCGATCGTGTAATAGAGGCTCGTGGAACGCTCGCTGCCGGTCACTTCGAAACGCGCATTCGAAGCAAAGGGCATGGCGAAATACGCCGTCATGCCGCTCTTCGGCTTGATGGCCAAGAAAGGCGTGTTCAGTACGTACGCGTCCTCGGGCCGCTCGCTTCGCGCGTGGTCGTGCGGATACGGATTGGCCATCAGGTTATGCATCGCCCCGAAGAAATCGGTAAGCGGCGCTTCAACGTACGGAATCGGCTGCCCGTCGAAATAGATCCTCAGCACCACGTCGCGCCCGATGTTGTTGCCGGTAATCCAGAACCGCCGAATGCAACCGGGACCTTCGATATCAGCCAACACGGTCGGCTCGGGGCCTTGGAAACCAAAGTGGCGACTGATCCGCCGCGAGACGGGCCGCGCGGGCAGATTCAGATTCCACTCGAACGCCTCGAATCGCTTGCCCAACGGCTCGGCCTTGGCCACAGCATCCGTGATCGCCAACAGCAATAAGGCCGCGAACAGCCAGACTGCCACCGAGCGCCAAGCGCCCAACCGGATGGCAGCACGTTCCACCGGCCTGATCGTCTGCATTGTTGCCATCGTGACAGACTTCCTTGGACTTGGATGGTGTCTGACAAATCTCTCCGGCCGGATCGGCGATCGAGACAGTTGCCGTGTCGGAAACGAGGTCGATTGTAGTGGTTGCGAAAGCGCTGTCAACAAACCGATTCGCATCCTCGGCTGACCAGCGAGCGGGCGGCGACTGCGGATGGTACAATCGATCCTGTGTCGTGGCCGACTAGCGCAAGCTTTCTTGGAGAGGAGTATTGGGCATGGCAACCATTCGCACCCCGCAACTCCTGTCGATGGCAGCGGTCTGCCTGCTGTTCACGTCCTGTTCCGACTCGCAGGCTCCGCTGTCCGATCCGGGCAAGTCCCAAGCGGATCAACGCCTAGCGGGCGTCTGGCGACTACGGAATGACGACGGGTCGGTGACGTACTACCACGTGGGTCGCGTTGGCGACAAACTTCCGGCGTCGGTCATGCGGGTCGCAGGCGTCCAGCACAGATGGGATGGAATGACACAGTTCGACGAACTGCTGCTCTTCCCCACGGCGATCGGCGACCAGAACTATCTGAACGTATGCGACGGCAAAGATGAACAGATGAAGCGAATCGAGCAACAGGGCTGGACTCCGGAAACCGTGACGAGTTACCTGCTTCTCCGATATCGGGTGACGGACGACGCATTGACGATCCAATGGATCGATGGCGAAGCGAAGAAGCGGGCCATTGAGGCCGGGACGATCAAAGGCAAAGTAGAAAAGGACCAAGACGGCAACGCCAGGGCGATGTTCACGGACACCACCGAAAACTTGGCGAAATTCGTCGCCGAAGCCGGCGACGACCTGTTCAGCAAGAACTCGCTCAAGCTGGAACGAGTGAAGTAAGCATCGTTCGAGAAACAACTGTCGCCTCGTCAATGTAGCCATCACACTCCGTGGGATGATCAGCAATAAACACTGGACAGTTATTTCTCGAACGATGCTAAGGGCGCGTCGAACCTTATGAAAGTCATGGTCTTCAATTCGGGCAGTTCGTCGATCAAGTACCGTCTGTTCGACATGGGCGATCGGTCGGTGCTCGCGTCGGGGATGCTCGAACGGATTGGCGAAGAGGATGCGTGTCTCGAACACGAGTACGTCCTGCCCGCCGGGGGCCGGCATCGCATCACCCGGACGCACCCGGTCTTGCATCACCGCGAAGCGATGCGGCAGATCAACGCCGCGCTTCGGGAGACGGAAGCCTACCGGGACGCGTCCGAATTGCTGGGGATTGGCCACCGCATGGCGCACGGCGGCGAGGCGTTTCGCGAGCCAACGCTGATCGACGGGCGAACGCTCGAGGCCATCCGGCGATTGACTCCGCTGGCGCCGTTGCACAATCCGGCGATGGTGACGGGGATCGACGAGGCGTTGGCCGCCTTCCCCGGCGTACCACAAGTCGCCGTGTTCGACACCGCCTTTCATCACACGCTGCCGCCGCACGCCTACCGCTACGCCGTGCCGCGCGAGTTTTTCGACCGCTACCATGTCCGCCGCTACGGTTTTCACGGCACATCGATTCGGTATGTCGTCAAACAGGCCGCACGACGGATGGGCCGCGATTTGGCGTCGCTGAATCTGATCGTCCTGCATTTGGGAAACGGGAGCAGTGCAGCCGCGGTGCGCGGGGGGGTGAGCATCGATACGTCGATGGGCATGACCCCGCTGGCCGGGCTGGTCATGGGCACTCGCTGCGGCGACCTCGACCCGGCAGCGGTCTTCCACCTGCTGCGTCAAACCGGCGAATCGCGTGAGCAACTGGAGGATGTGCTGAATAAAGACAGCGGAATGCGCGGTCTCTGCGGCCGGAACGATATGCGCGAAATCCAGCGGCTGGCCGGGGCCGGTGACGCCGACTCGCAATTGGCGCTGGACATCTTCGTCTACAGCATCAAGAAGTACGTCGGGGCCTACTATGCTGTGCTCGGCCGCGTGGACGCGATCGTCTTTACGGGCGGCATCGGCGAAAACTCGGCCCTGGTTCGCGAGCGGGTCTGCGAAGGTTTGGATGGATTGGGCATCGCCGTCGATCCGGCGAAGAACGACGCGTGCCCCAGGACGGGCGGTGCGATCCACCGCGACTTCAGCCGAGTCGCCGTACTGGTCGAATCCACCGACGAACAACTGGAAATCGCCGAGCAGACTGTCGAAACGCTCCGCCGACACGGAGAGGCGACGCACTTGTTCTCGGGTTGCAAGTGAGACGGAACGAGTGCGTTGACAGAGCAAAACGAGAAGAACACAATGACGATGATGAGGCGAATCAAAAGGGAGAGTATTCATGGTTAGCATTACGCTGGATAACCTGCCGGACGAAGTTCATCAGGCGCTGAGAACTCGCGCCGAGCGCAGTGGTCGAACCGTAACGCAGGAGGCAGTCGAGTGTCTCAATTCTGTTTTGACATCGCCGACGGGCAACCTCGAACTGGACGCAGTACGAAGACTGCGCGACAAACTTCGGTATTTGCCGAAACTTACCGATGACTTCCTGCGACGCGCTATCGATGAAGGGCGTTCATGATCGTGGCCGACACCAATCTGCTCGCGTACCTGCTTGTACCGGGCGAATTCACTGACTCAGCGGAAGCCGTTCGTCTTGCCGATCCTGAGTGGATCGCCCCAAGCCTTTGGCGTTCTGAATTCTGCAATGTCGTTTCCCTCTATGTTCGTTTCCGTGGGATGAGCGAACCGGATGCGATCGAAGTCATCGAGGCAGCGGAGAGGATCATGGGAGCACACGAGTGCACTGTCTCGTCTCCGACGATCCTCCGAGCCGCTTTGCGATTCAATATCGCCGCATACGATGCCGAATTTGTCGCGTTGGCGGAGGAGCGTGGACTTCGACTTGTTACCAACGACCGAGTTTTGCTTCAACGCACGCCCACAATCTCGATTCTGCCGGATGACTTCCTGAAGCAACTCTGAAGTCGGATGCAGCGCGGCATTGTTTCTCACTTCCGGCCCGGCTTCGCCGTCCAGGGATCTTCGGGCCACGCGTGCTTGGGATAGCGGCCGCGCAATTCCTTGCGAACGATCGGATAGACGTTGTCCCAGAAGCTGCGTAGGTCGTCCGTCACCTGTTGCGGGCGCATGTTCGGGGCCAACAGATGCAGCAGCAAGCGGACGCGGCCTCGGGCGATCCTCGGCGTCTCGGCCAACCCGAACAACTCCTGGATACGAACCGCCAGCACCGGCGGACGTCCCAATTCGTACCGGAGCGCAACGGGACGGCCGCTGGGAACCGTCAACTGTTCCGGCGTCTCCCGTTGAATCGCTCGCAACTGCTCGTACTCGAAGCAGTCTCTGACCGCGGCCAACCAGGGCGCCTGCTGCAATTCCGCAAAGCTCCGGCGCCCCCGGCACAGCAGGGGCAGCAGTTGCTGCAACCGGTTGTCATCCAAATCCGGCAATCCCAATTCCGGAACCCACGCCTTCAAGCACCGCGCGCGGGTGACAAAATCCAGGACCGACGCATCCAGCCGCGCCGCGATCCGCGGCCAAGCCTGTCGCGCTGCCTCGGCCAGAATTCGAGTCGTTTCCTCCGTGTCCAACTCGCCTGCCGACGATTCCTCCAGCAGCAGATCCTCCCAATAGACCCGCCGCCGCGCGGATACCCTCTCGTTGGCGTCGTCGAAAAACACTTCGTCGCGTACTGCCAAGTGCCGTTTGGGCAGCCAGTGCCGGTGAACGACCGAGGCGCAGCGGACCAACGATTCGGCGCGTCCCTGATCGACCTCCAAACAAAGGAACAGGGGCCCTTCGATCACCGCGCTCTCTTCGGCCAACCGCACGCCGCAGCCGCCGACCATCACGCCGCGAGGCGACCCCGGCTCGCGCCGCCGAGCCAACCGGTCCGGAAAAGCGGCTAGCAAGGCGCGCAAGAACGCCGTCTCGCTCGTCGCCGCACCTTCGTCCCCCGCAGCGTCAAACGGCGGCTGCTCGCGTCTGTCACTTGGCTGCCGTCGGTGGGACGAGCGGAGTTCGCGCAGCAATTGGTCTCTGGCACGCAGTACGAACCTCGCCGTGCCGCTCTGGATTCGGCCCCAGGGCGAATCGGTTCGGCCCGTTAGCTCGAACTGCTCCAGCGCCGCGATCCGGTCCAACAGATCGCTGGCCGAGGCGACGCGGGAGCGGCCGCGCGCCGCCTGGCTTCCGGTGCCATCAAACGGGCTGCGTTCGGACAACATCGCCGCGCCTAAAGCCGCATGGTCCGCGCAGCCTTGACGCTGGCCCTCGATCAACAGCCGGCCCAGTCGCGGCGATACCGGCAGGCTGGCCATCCGCCGTCCCAAACGAGTGATCCCCTGGGCGTCCAAAGCATCCAATCGCCGCAGCAGCGACATCGCCCGGCTCAACGATTCGGCCCGCGGTCGCTCGAACCAGGGGAACGCTTCAAGATCGGGCTCGATCCATCCGGCCAGTTGCAGCACCGCGCTGGTCAAGTCGACGCGGCGGATCTCCGATTCTTCGCGTTCGGGACGCGCCGAGTGTGCTCGTTCGTGCCACAACCGCACGCAGAGTCCCGGGCCGGTGCGTCCCGCGCGGCCCGTCCGTTGCTCGGCCGCCGATTGCGAGATAGGAACGAGCCGCAAGCGATTCAGCCCCACACGTGGATCGAATTGCATCTGCCGGGCCCATCCGCTGTCGATAACCGCCGTTACTCCTTCGATCGTCAACGACGTCTCGGCCACGTTCGTCGCCAGGATTACCTTGCGCGCCTCGCACGGGCCGAGCACCGCATCCTGCTCGCGTGCCGGCAGGTCGCCATACAGCGAGAACAGAGCCAACTGATGGCGGCGAGCGACTTCGTCCAGCAACCGCTTCGTCTGCTGAATCTCCCGCAAGCCGGGCAAGAACACCAGCACGTCGCCCGGCGTGCGGTCCAGCACCTGCTCAACCGCCTGAGCGGCCAACTCCGTCATCGGACGACGCTCGGGTGGATTGCGGTACGACACGTCGACCGGAAATCGCCGCACGCTGCACTCGACCGTCGGACAGTCGCCGAGATACTTGGAAACCGGCCCGCTGTCCAGCGTGGCCGACATCACCACCACCTTGAGTTCAGGCCGCACGGTCTGCTGGATCTGGCGCACCATCCCCAGCGCCAAATCGCTGTTCAAGTTCCGCTCGTGGAACTCGTCGAACACGATCAGCCCGATTTCCGAGAGAAACGGGTCGCGCAACAGCCGCTGAAGCAAGATCCCTTCGGTCACCACCTCGATTCGCGTCGCGGGACCGATGCGGCTTTCGAACCGAATTCGGTAGCCCACTTGGTCGCCCAGCCGCCAGCCGTTTTCGACCGCCATTCGAGTCGCCGTGGCGCGAGCCGCCACACGCCGCGGCTGCAACACCAGCACTCGCCCGTCGCCAACCAGACCCGCGGCAAGCACGGCTGGTGGCACCCGCGTCGTCTTCCCGGCCCCGGTCGCGGCCCGTAAGACCACCGCTTGGCTTCCGCCCAACGCGGTGATCAGATCAGGCAGCACGCTGTCGATTGGAATCGCAGTCATGTTGTCCGAGCGAGCCACCACATCCTCCCAAGCGACGTCAAGCAGATTCTCTCCAACCGTACAGTTCGTCTCTGGCCCGCAAGACGGGAATTTTCCTTCCGGGATACTTCCGAAAATTTCCAAGACGTCAGGTGAAACCGGGCGTTGACAACTTGCCGATCGGACGGCACACTACTTGAACGATAATCATGGTCACCAAGCCCCCTTCGTCTAGTGGCCTAGGACTCCGGGTTCTCAGTCCGGCAACAGGGGTTCGACTCCCCTAGGGGGTACTATCACCTCTCGCAGGGATATGCGAGATTTTGAGAGATTTCACGTAACGTCGCAATCTAAAGTTGGTTGCGACGTTTTTTGCTGCGCCTCGCGAGAACTCATGGCGGGCTGCTGCACCGATTCTTGCACCGCTTGTGCGCCGGATTCTGCACCGACTTCCTCCACGGTGATATGCCGCAAGAAACGGGCTGGTTCTGGTAAAACGACCCTCATGCCGCCGGCTCAGCGGCCCTGTAGATGAATTATGGTTCCAGGCCACGTCGCGGCACGGTCGGGACTGGCGATCGGGCTGTAGGGAGACGGTTGGCGTCAAATCTCTGGCAGGGGGTGCAGTTCCCCGCCTACGCAAACCGTAAGGTCGCCTGCGCAGTGGCCAACATGCAATCTGCTTCATGCGTAATCTCGGTTGCTATCGCGGCCGTATAGGGTCTGGTAGACTTTGGGATAATCTGATCGTGGGACACACGTGACTTGGAGATTGGTTGGATGATGAAACTGCACCAGTACCTAAAGATCGCCGAAGCGGCGGAGTTCCTCGGGATCAGCCAGAACACGTTGCGAAAATGGGCTGACGAAGGGCGAATCGCCGTCCGGGTCAATCCTGCAAATGGCTACCGCATGTTCCTCCGCGAGGATCTTGAAGGATTCCTCAAGGAAGCAGCGAAGCCGGTGAAGCCAGCGAGACCCAAGAAGGCGAAGTGAAAAACAGCGAGACGGCGTTCCATCATCAGGATTTCTAATGGCACAACTGGAACACATCGAAGCCATCGAGAAGCGGCTGTGGGGCGCGGCGGACACGCTGCGAGCCAACTCGAACTACGCCAGCAACGAATACTTCCTGCCGGTGATGGGCCTGATCTTCCTGCGGCACGCCTACAGCCGATTCCTGGGCGTCAAGGACAAGATCGAAGCCACTCTGCCGAAACGCGGCGGCAAGACGAGGGCACTGACCAAGGAAGACTTCTCGCAGAAGAGCGCCATCTTTCTCCGGCCCGAGGCCCAATTCGGCCACTTGGTCGCGCTGCCCGACAGCGCGGATCGGGCCAAGGCGATCATCGGGGCCATGGAGTCCATCGAGGCCGACTACGAGAACCTGCGCGGCGTGCTGCCCAAGAGCGACTACCAGGAGCTGGACAACGAGGTCTTGGGGTAACTGCTGCGGACGCTCAACCCGGAGGAACTCAAGCGGGTCTCCGGCGACGTCTTCGGCCGCATCTACGAATACTTCCTGACCCAGTTCGCGGACCAGAAGGCACACGACGACGGCGAGTTCTTCACCCCTATCTCGCTCGTCTCGCTGATTGCCCATGTGCTGGAACCGGAACGCGGCACGGTGCTGGACCCGGCCTGCGGCTCCGGCGGGATGTTCGTGCAGAGCGCCCGCATCGTCGAGGAACACGGCCAAAGCCCGACCGCCCGACTGACGTTCCGCGGCCTGGAATAGAACGCCACCACGATCCGGCTGGCGAAGATGAACCTGGCCGTCCACGGCCTGGAGGGCGACATCCAGAAGGCGATCACGTACTACGAGGATCCGCACGAACTGCTAGGCAAGGCCGACTACGTGATGGCCAATCCGCCGTTCAACGTGGACGAGATCGACGCGGACAAGGTGAAGAACGACCCGCGACTGCCGTTCGGACTGCCGGGCGTCAACAAGAAGGACAAGGTCTCCAACGGCAACTACGTCTGGATCAGCTACTTCTACAGCTACCTGAACGACAAGGGGCGGGCCGGCTTCGTCATGTCGTCCCAGGCGTCCAGTGCCGGGCGCGACGAGGCCAAGGTGCGGCAGAAGCTGGTCGAAACCGGCGACGTGGACGCGATGATCGCCATCCGCTCGAACTTCTTCTACACCCGGACGGTTCCGTGCGAGTTGTGGTTCCTGAACCGGAACAAGCCCAAATCGCACCGCGACAAGGTGCTGATGCTCGACGCGCGGAACGTCTACCGCAAGGTCACTCGCAAGATCTACGATTTCAGCCCCGAGCAGGAGCAGAACCTGCTGGCCATCGTCTGGCTGTACCGCGGCCAGAGCGAGCGGTTTTTGGGGTTGGTGTCGAAGTACCTGGGGCAGGTCGTTGGCGAGGGGCAGGCGTGCTTCGAGTGGCAGGGCGAAGATGACGCGACGATCCACGCCCTGCCGGATTACCTCGAAAGCCTGACGGCGTTGCACGGGCAGTTGGCCCCGTTTCTGGATACGCTGCCGAAGAAAGGCCCCCATGCCGAGACCCTGGCCGAGTTCGAGAAGGAACGGAAGCTGCTCACCGAGGACGTGGACCGATTCCGGGCCAGTGTCGGCCAGGCGGCCAAGCAGTGGGAGAAGGCGCCGGACACCAACGCCGGGTTGAACAAGCTGGTGAGGCAGTTCGCGCCCCTGGCCGAATCCAGCCGCGACCTGATCAAGCAGGCCGACCTGCTGTACAAGCTGGCCACCCGGCTGATTGAAATCTGCGAGACCGAGTGCAGTGCCAAGGACAGTGACGAGTGGTCGGGCAAGGACATCGTCCGTGCCCGCAAAGTCGCGGACGAATCCCGCCAGATGGCGGTGGAACAGCTCAAGCAGGTCCGGTACTTCTGGAAACAGGCCCAATGGCTCACGGAGCGGTTCCCCGATGGCCAACTCCGCGACGTGCAGGGCTTGGTCAAGCTGGTGGATGTTGCCGAGATCGAGGCCAACGATTGGACCTTGACCCCCGGCCGCTACGTCGGCGTCGCGCCGGAGGAAGTGGACGAGGATTTCGATTTCGAGGAGGCCCTGCGGGAAATCCACGTCGAGTTGGAAGACCTCAACACCGAAGCGGCTCGCTTGGCGAAGACCATCAAGAAGAACTTCGAGGAGTTGGGGATATGACGCGGATTCCGACGTGGCGGTCACGCGGTCCAACGAAAGCGGAAGCCTCCAACCAGTGGTTGGAGAATTCGGCAAGGGCAATTTCTCGCACCCCTGGTGCGAGAAATTGCGGCCATTGGCAGGCGGCGTGAGGGATTTCGCCCCGAAGGGGCAGTCACAAATCAGCCCAGGGCAGAGCGGAGCGGCGATAGCCGCGGAGCGCCGCCCTGGGTAGAGCACGAAGGTACAGACGGATTTCGCCCCGAAGGGGCAGCCACAAATCAGCCCAGGGCAGAGCGGAGCGGCGATAGCCGCGCAGCGCCGCCCTGGGTAGAGCAGGAAGGTACAGACGGATTTCGCCCCGAAGGGGCAACGACAAATCAGCCCAGGGCAGAGCGGAGCGGCGATAGCCGCGCAGCGCCGCCCTGGGTTGGGGGACCGTAACGAGCAAAAGCCCTGAAAGGGCGACACAATCCGAAGGCACACGATCATGTCCCAATCCCTGGTCAAGAACCTGGTCCACCTCGTCTACAGCACCAAACACCGCCAGGTCTGGATTCCCCAAGACGTCCGCGAGCGCCTTTGGGCCTATCAGGCCGGCATCTTCAAAGAATGGGAAAGTCCCGCCCTGATCATCGGCGGCGTGGAAGATCACGTCCACGCCCTGTTTTCGCTGTCGAAAAACTACCCGTTGAAGGAGATCGTCGAGGAGGTCAAAAAAGGCAGTTCGAAGTGGATGAAGACCAACGAGGGCACGGGCAACGTCGAGTTCACCTGGCAGGCCGGATACGCCGGCTTTTCGGTCAGCCAATCCAACGTCGACGCCGTGATGATGTACATTGAGAATCAGGCCGAGCACCATCGGCGCATGTCGTTCCAGGACGAATTGCGAGGGTTATTCAAACGGCATGGCATCGAATTCGACGAACGATACGTATGGGATTGAGCCGACTCGCATCGAGCTCAAGATTCGCCACGCAGGGGCAACGACCGAGGCCCAATTCCGTCCCGGAACGGCCGCGACCAAGGCTGGATTTCGCCCCGAAGGGGCAACGACAAATCAGCCTAGGGCAGAGCGCAGCGCCGCCCTGGGTGGGCGGAAGAATCATGCGGGAAAGCCCTGAAAGGGAGAAACAGGGAGGCGCGCGGAACATGGTGCGGCCGATTGGCACGAACGAAACGATGGGAATGGGCGTCGTTGTGTCGCCCTTACAGGGCTTCCGGTGCGCGATGGAACCCGTACCCAGGGCGGCGCTCTGCGGCTATCGCCGCGGCGCTCTGCCCTGGGCTGGTTTGTTCCGGCCCCTTCGGGGCGGAAGACCACGGCACGGAAACGCCCCGAAGGGGCACGACAGATCAGCCCAGGGCAGAGCGCAGCGCCGCCCTGGGTAGGCGGAATGAACGAAGACGGAAGCCCTGAAAGGGCGAAACATGGGGGACGTAGGGAACCTGATGCGATCGAACGGAACAAACGAGACGTTTTGGGCGCGGCCGCGTTGTGTCGCCCTTACAGGGCTTTCGCTGCATGGCGGACTCTGTTCCCAGGGCGGCGCTCTGCGGCTATCGCCGCGGCGCTCTGCCCTGGGCTGGTTTGTTGCGGCCCCTATCGGGGCGGAAGACTGGAACGGCGTAGGGGCGGCGCCGAAGGGGTGGCGATGACGATGAAGACCAGACGCGGGGCGCTAACGAGATGAGTTGGGAAACGATTCAACTCGGAGAATTCCTAACGTTGAAAAGAGGCTACGACCTGTCGTCGGTGCATAGGGCCGACGGGGAGGTTCCGATCGTGTCGTCATCGGGGATCACTGGCTACCACAACGTGGCGAAGGTGGCAGGTCCCGGCGTTGTTACCGGCCGTTACGGTACCTTGGGTGAAGTGTTCTTCGTCAAGGATGACTTCTGGCCGCTGAACACCGCGCTGTACGTGCAGGACTTCAAGGGGAACGATCCTCGCTTTACCGCTTATTTCCTGAAGTGCGTCCTGAGAGGAACCAGCAGCGACAAGGCGGCCGTTCCGGGCGTCAACCGTAACGACTTGCACGCTCGCAGGGTTCGGGTGACCCGGAACAAGTCTCGACAGATCGCGATTGCTTCCATTCTCTCCCCCTACGACGACCTGATTGAGAACAACCGGCGGCGGATTCAGTTGCTCGAAGCAGCGGCGCGGCTGCTCTACCAGGAGTGGTTCGTCCACCTCCGCTTCCCCGGCCACGAACACGTCCCCATCACCGACGGCGTACCGGAAGGGTGGGAAAGAAAGCCGTTCGCTGACTTGGCGATATTCATGAACGGGTTCCCGTTCGCGCCGGACGATTTGGGCGAGACAGGACTGCCCGTCGTGAAGATCCCCGAGTTGCGAGATGGCCCCACAACAAAGACGCCCAGAAACACGGGAGAGCAAATCCCGGAGAAATATGTCATCAGGGATGGTGATATCCTCTTTTCGTGGTCTGGAACGCTGCTCGTCAACATCTGGAATCACGGAATTGGCCTGCTGAATCAGCATTTGTTCAAGGTGACTCCAATTTCAGCGTCGCTACGCGGAATTGTGTACCTGGGTCTGCGGCAGGCTCTGGTTGAATTTCACAACCAGACTACTGGCGCGACCATGAGGCACATTCGCAAGGGAGCGCTCGAGACGGTCAGAACGCTTGTCCCCCACGCCCCGCTTCGAGAGGAGTTCGAATCGAGTGTTTCGCCGATGCTGGAACAGATTGGAATCTTGCAGAGACAGGTTGCCGAGGCAACCAAGGCCCGTGACGTCCTGTTGCCACGCCTCATGAACGGCGAGGTGTCGGTGTGATTAAACCGCGGAAATCGTTATTGACAGAAACGGCTCCAATCGGCGCCGAAACTGCAATAGATTCGGTCAATAAACAGTGGCGGATCGCCGTAAGGTGTTTTCCTAATTGGGTTTGCGATATTGCAAGAATCGCTCAAATCCAGGCAACATTGTCAATAAAAACTTCAATAGAATGACCCGCTACACCGAAGACACCCTGGTTCAGCAGACGACGGCCGAGTACCTCCAGCAGCGGCTCGGTTGGGATTCGGTCTACGCCTACAACAACGAGGACTTCGGGCCGGACAGTCTGCTGGGGCGCAAGGATGACCGGGAGGTTGTGTTGACCCGCATCCTGCGGGCAAAGCTCGTTGAATTGAACCCCGACCTGCCGGACGAAGCCTACGATGACGCCGTCCGTCAGGTCACCGCCACGGTCGCCACCCAGTCCCTGACGGCCACCAACCGGGAAAAGTACGGCATGATCCGGGACGGCGTGCAAGTCGGCTTCCGCAACGCCAAGGGCGAGCGGGTCCGGGACCGGTTGCGGCTGTTCGACTTCAACGACCCGGAGAAAAACCACTTCCTGTGCGTGCGCGAGCTGTGGGTCCGCGGCGACCTGTACCGCCGGCGCGCCGACATCGTGGGCTTTGTCAACGGCATCCCGCTGCTGTTCATCGAGTGCAAGAACATCCACCGCAACCTCAAGACGGCGTTCGAGCGGAACTTCTCGGACTACAAGGGCACGATCCCGCACCTGTTCCACCACAACGCGATCGTCATGTTCGGCAACGGCGAAGAGGCCAAGGTCGGCTCGATCACCAGCCGGTGGGAACATTTTCACGAATGGAAACGGCTGGCCGAAGACGAACCGGGCGCGGTGGACATGGAGACGGCGCTCAAGGGCATCTGCGACAAGCGGAACTTCCTGGATATCGTCGAGAACTTCATCCTGATCGACGAGTCGTCGGGGGAACCGCGGAAGATCTTGGCCCGCAACCATCAGTTCCTAGGCGTCAACCGGGCGATCGAAGCGGTGCGCGACCGGCGGCAGCGGCAGGGCAAGCTGGGCGTCTTCTGGCACACGCAGGGGGCGGGCAAGAGCTATTCGATCGTGATATTCACCCGCAAGGTCCACCGCAAGCTGGGCGGCAATTTTACCTTCCTGGTGCTGACCGACCGGGACGACCTGGACACGCAAATCTACAAGACGTTCGCCGGGTGCGGCGTCGTGGACCACGACAAGGAGCCGTGCCGGGCCGCCAGCGGCGACCACCTAAGCCGCCTGCTTTCGGAGCACAAGGCGTACATTTTTTCGCTGATCCAGAAGTTCAACCAAGGACGCGAAAAAGGGGATAAGTCCAATTTGTGCGAAGCACCCTCCGGGCCGTTCCGGCAAATTGGACTTATCCCCTTTTTCGCGTACACCCCGCGCGACGATATCATCGTCATCACGGACGAGGCCCATCGCACGCAGTACGGCACGCTGGCGCTGAACATGCGGAACGCTCTGCCGAACGCCAGCTACATCGGGTTCACCGGCACGCCGCTGTTCAAAGACGATGAAATCACCCGCCGCGTGTTTGGCGCGTACGTTTCCACCTACGACTTCCAGCGGGCGGTCGTGGACAAGGCCACGGTGCCACTGTACTACGACGCCCGCGGCGAAAAGCTGGGATTGGCGATCGGCGACCTGAACGACCGGATCGCCCAGAAGCTGGAAGAATTGGAGTCGCAGGTCACGGCCGACATCGACGTGGCCCAGCGGCTGGAGAAGGAACTGAAACGCGACTACCATGTCATCACCGCGGACAAGCGGCTGGACCAGGTGGCCCGGGATTTCGTCCAGCACTACTCGACGGCTTGGCTCCCATCGGGGGTACCATCACCTCTCGCAGGGATGTGCGAGATTGTCGGCACATTTTCGCGTAACGTCGCAATCGAGAATTGATTGCGACGTTTTTTGCTGCGCCAAGCGAGAATTCGCGGCAGCCTCGCCCCGTCTTATGCTGTCGCCGCACCGGATGTTCGCTGCTTGCCGATGCTCTCGAAGTGCTTCTCGTTCATGGGGAAGGAGCGACTGGATGACTGTTCCCGACTTGCCACTCCCTTGGAACACGTCGTGCGGTGGTACGCACGAACTTGCGGTTTCCGCGACACTTGGCCATAATGACAGATGTATGGACACAAAACTCTCGTCAATGGCGAATCTGCCATGCAGTGCCCACTGTTGGGCAGAGGATGCTTAATCAAGACTGCGGGTTCGTGATGAACGTCGAAGAAAAGACCAGAGAGCAATTGGTTGAGGAAAATGCAGACCTGCGGCGGCGATTGGCAGTCCTCGAAGCCCAGTCGGCACAAAGCCAGCAAGCGGAAGCTGACCAGCGGCGCATCAACGACCGTCTGCCTGTGCTGGTCGCCACCGCCGGCTTTGATGGCTACTACAAGGAGGTTAACTCTGCTTTCGAGCGTGTACTCGGCTGGTCCGAGCAGGAATCGCGATCTCGCCCATTCATCGAGTTCATCCACCCGGAAGATCATGCAGCGGCGGTCGAGACTTTTGCCCGGCTGACATCCGGCGAACCGGTGCTCCGCTTCCTGGACCGAAATATTTGCAAGGATGGAACCTGCCGCTGGATCGACTGGACTGTGATTCCGGTGCCTGAACGAAGTATCGTGTTTGGAATCGGGCAAGACGTTACCAAGAGGAAGCAGGCCGAAGACGATCGCAAGCGAGCCGAAGAAGCGCTCGTCGAAAGGGAGGCACGCCTTCTCGAAGCCCAGGAGGTCGCCAGCCTGGGCTTCTACGTCCTCGATATCGTCGCGGGACGTTGGACGAGTTCCTCGGTCCTCGACCGGATCTTTGGCCTTGCTGTCGACTACGCCAGAACCACGGAGGGATGGGCTGACCTCGTCCATCCCGACGACCGCCAAGCGATGATGGACTATTTTTTTAAGGATGTCGTAAGGAACACTCGGCTGTTCGACCGCGAGTACCGGATTGTCCGGAATAACGATGGCCAGGTGCGGTGGGTGCATGGGCTCGGGCGACTGGAGTTAGACGTGGACGGCAGACCGGTGTCGATGCTTGGCACGATCCAGGACATCACCGAACGAAAACGGGCTCAATTCACTCTGCAAGAGGCACGTGATGAACTCGAACGACGAGTGGAAGTACGCACCGTCGAACTGCGGCAAACCAACCAAGTGCTGGAACTGGAAGTGCAGCAGAGGCGGCAAGCAGAAGAGAAGCTCGAAATCTTCAAGCGGTTCGTCGAGGCCGCGACGCAAGGTTTCGGCATGGCCGACGTGGATGGTCGGATCACTTACGCCAACCCGTACATGGCCCGGCTTTTTGGTTCACGAAGTCCTGACGAGGTAATCGGCACGCACGTTTCGAAGTACTACCCCGCAGACTACCCGCTACGGCGTGAACGGGAGATTATTCCGGCTCTGCAACGCGGAGAGCACTGGCAAGGGGAGCTGGTGCTAGTCTTCTCGGACGGTCAGATGCACCCGACCATCCAGACGATTTTCCCGGTACATGACGAGCAAGGGCAACTTTTCCGCACCGCCGCCGTGGTTACCGACATTACGGAACTGAAGCGAGCGGAAGAGGAACTTCGGCAAAGCTACGAGGAACTTCGAGAGAGTGAGGAGCGATACGATTTGGCTGCCCGAGGAGCAGGCGTGGGGCTCTGGGACTGGAATCTGTGTACGGGAAGGGTGTACTATTCGCCCCGCTGGAAGGCACTGTTCGGGTACGACGACGACGAGATTGGCGAAGGCTTCGAAGATTGGGCCAGTCGCCTTCATCCTGACGAACGTGAGCAGATCGTCAAACTTCAAGACGACTTCTTGGCAGGCAACTCCCTGACGGTCAGCGCAGAATACCGTCTTCGCCATAAAGACGGTTCGTACCGCTGGGTCGGTGCCCACGCACTGGCGGTGCGTGACGCGGCGGGCAAAGCGATCCGACTCGTCGGTTCTCACGCCGACGTGACGGATCGTAAACTGGCGGAGGACGAGGTGCGGCAGAGTCACGACCAACTTCAGGCGATTTACGAGGGGATGATCGAGGGACTTCTGATCACAGACATCGCAACGAAACGCTTCGTGCGTGTGAACGGTTCTATCTGCCGAATGCTTGGCTACTCGGAAGAAGAGTTGCTGACGAAGGCCATCAAGGACATTCATCCCACTGAAGAAGTGCCCAACGATGAGCGGCGGTTCGAGGCGGCTGCCGAAGGGCGAGTTTCCATCAACGAAAACCGTCCGGTTCTCAGGAAGGACGGCAGTATCTTTTATGCCGATATCACGGGCCATCGGATCTTCTATGACAAGCGGCCCTGTTTGCTGGCCCTGTTTCGGGATGTGACCGAGCGCAGGCAAGCGGAACAGAAACTGAAGAGGGAACAGAAGGCGCTTCGTCGTATGATGCTGGCGAGCGACCATGAGCGGCACCTGATTACTTACGAACTCCACGACGGCGTGACGCAGCAGCTTCTCGGGGCCAGGATGCTGTTGGCATCGCAGATGCCGTCCAAACATCGGAAGTCGAAGGATGCCGACGCCTACCGCACCGGAATGGACGCCTTGATTCAGGCGATTGCGGAAGTCCGCAGGGTGATGAACTGGCTGCGGACGCCCGTGTTGGATCGATTCGGTCTGGCGGAAGCCATCGAGGACGTGGCGGCCCAACTTCGTTCGACGCCCAACGCACCGGAAATCGAATGCCGCTGTGCGGTGAAGTTCAAGCGGCTGGAGCCGAGCCTGGAGAACAGCCTGTTCCGTATCGCCCAAGAGGCGATGACAAACGCCTGCCGACATAGCAGGAGTGAAAAGGTCCGAGTGAGACTCACGCAGAAGGGCGACGATGTAATGCTGGAGGTTCGTGACTGGGGAATCGGCTTTGACCTGAAAGCGGTTCCGGAGGATCGCTTTGGTTTGGAGGGTATCCGGGAGCGGTGCCGGGTCCTGGGCGGGAAGCTGAGCATCAAGGGCCAACCCGGCAAAGGTACCGTGGTGCAGGTAAAATTTCCGCTGGTGGAAGCCGTGGCGAACGGTTAGCAGTGTTCGGGAACCTTCGTCGAGGGATCAATCGCTGCGAGGGGCACGCATCCTCCCGAGTGCATGGTGACATCCGTTGGGACGCAGCCCCGAAAGTCTTGGTGCCTTTTTCCGGAAAAAACAAGACGGTCCATCGGTACAGAATGGACAGCTACATTTCGCGCAGGCAGCCGCTTCTCCTACTCGTCCCGGGCCTCCTTCTTGGACTCGTCGATGACGGCCTCGCCGTCCACATGGATGGTGTTGTTTCGAAGCTGCGTATGCCGAGCCTCGGCCGGAATGCGGATGCCTCGCGGACCATCGTACAGGTGCGAACCTTCGACGATGTTCCAGTCCTTCCACGGCGCCGTCTCCGGCACGCCGGCCATCGTTTGCCGGATCGGCAGCAGATCGACGGCGGCGCGCTGCTGCGGTTCCATGCCTTGCAGCCACGTCGGCTGGATATGGAATCCCGGCCCGTAGCGGAAACCGGTCACTTCGGAAAACCGTACCGTGTTGCCGAACACCAACGGGCCGAGCAGACTGACGTTGCCTCGACCCATGATCCGCACGCCGATCAAGTCGCAGAAGGCCACGGGGGACGGAGCGTCGCTTTTCCAGGCCCACAAATAGAACCCCGCGCCGTTGCGCAGCGAGTGGCTGTCGACGACATGCCCGAAATTGTTCCCCCAGAACCCGGTCCAGTTGGCCGTGTTCTCCTCGTCATTGTCGATCCAAAGCGTCTCGACGTACGCTCGGCCGACCATCGCGTAGGTCTCCCGGCCCGGGCCGCCATGGGACGGATCCGGAACGTTCTGTTGTTCGCGAGTTGTGTCCGCCGATTCCGCCCCAGTTCCAGCGGGCACGATGTCCCAAGGCGGATCGACGGTCAGCGTATTGGCGTCGTTGGCGATCACGCGACGGTACTGTCCCAAGCCGCGTCCGTCGAGGATCAAGACATATTCGTTGACCAGATTCTGGTCGGCCCACGGCGATCCGGCAACGGCCAAGCGATCCGCGCCGGCGCTGGCGACCGGACCGTGCCATGTGGCCCCACCCGCTTCGTACATGTTTTCGCCCGAGTTGTGCCGCCGCGGTACGTTGTTCAGCCAGCGGTTGCCGAGCAGGATCGAATGGTAGCCGCTGGTGTAGCCGGTCTGTGAGCACCAGTTGCGGTCGCCGTCCTGGATCACGTTGTATTCGATGATCGAGTGGACAAACGCGCGGATGAACAGGTTGTTGGCTTGGCCCGGGTGCAGGTTGCGGATCGTATTTCCGCTGACCAACGCCTGGGTATGCGGGCCGTGAACCAGAAACACGCCGCCGCTGGCCGATTCGATGACCGAGTCCTTCAGCACAAATCCGTCCGAACGCCACTCGACCATGACTGCGGGCTGAGTCGAATGAGTTGCGCGGATATGGCAGCGTTCAATGCGGCAGGCGTCCCGCGAACCGAAGATCGGCTGAAGCGTGCCGGGACCGTCGACCAATCCCAGGTCGGCGACGCGACTGCGGTCCTGCATCCAGACCATGGCTCCCAGTCCGCCGTCTTGCTGTCTTGCGCGGAAATGGCCCGGCATTTCGCGCGCGATCGCCGCGGGCACGTCCCAGCGCATCGGACGCTCGTCGCGCACGATCAGCACGCTGTTCTGGCCACCGGCGCCTTGCAGGGTCACACCGGGCGGCGTCCAGAGCGTGGCGCTGATCGCATACAGGCCCGGCGGCAGATGGACGGTGCCGCCGCCCGCCTCACCCGCCTGGATCAGCGCTTGCCGAAGCGAGGTCGTATCGTCGGCGTGACCGTTCCCCTTCGCACCGAAATCGCGGACATCGAAGAACCTCGTTACCGGTTCGGGTAGCGGCGCGATTTGGATACGGATCGGTCCGCCCCAGCCGGCTTCGCCTGCCGAACCGTTATGAACGAACAGTTCGTAGTCGCCCGGCACCAGATCGTCGGGCAGCTTGGCCCGCACCTCGCACAACGGATGCTGGCCTCGCTGGAAATCCGTCAGCGGAGTGACTTGCCCGTCTCGGCAAGCTTTGATCGCGACCAGCCGCGCATCGAGCGTACGGCCGAAGATGCGCACCG
The DNA here is from genome assembly GCA_023382975.1 of Pirellulaceae bacterium. Lineage (GTDB taxonomy): Bacteria > Planctomycetota > Planctomycetia > Pirellulales > Pirellulaceae > SKKK01. The sequence goes on along the minus strand of JAHDXO010000003.1, from coordinate 113,203 downwards.
TACCGCCCGGAGACGCCGCATTCGGCGAAACCCACCAAGGCTGGGCGCTGGTGATCCGCCACGGCGCCGACCAGCCCGCTTCGTTCTTCACCCAGCAGACGTGCCCCCCGGCGCGCCCATCGTAGAAGCCGCTGGCGTTGTAAGCCGCTTCGGATTCCACCGCCATGATCAGGCCCCGCGGATCTGCGTCCAGGATCTTCAGCGATCGTGAACCCGCGGGCGGTGTTTCTGGCAGAAAGTCCGCGGCTCGGTACGGCGTTGAACTCAAAGCGGCCCACGCCGCGTCGGCGTCGAACGGTGCTTTCCAATCCCGCACCTCGGTCCGGCCTAGCGTGAAACCAGCGCCCCAAATCGTCTTCGTGTTTCCTCCTTGGACACGGCAGATCTCCGGTGCGCCGGCCCATGCCGCCGACAGCGGCAAAAAAAACAGGAACGCAGCCAGGAGGCGATTGTCAAGTCGTGGAGTCCCACGGAAGAGGCTGCGGCGATTGTTCGGTGCCATTCTCTCGTCTCCCTGAAAAATCGCGGAATGAAGCGTCTACGTTACCGAGTCTGCGGTGCAAAATGTATCCGGAACGCGTTTGACCCTGCTGGCCAGAAAGGCTCGCCTTCGGACCGGTTAACGCAACGGAAGCAGAGGCGGGCTATAGATTGTGGGTTTTCCATGTGCCAATTCGGATTCACCTTCGTCTTCCCATTTGTAACCCGCAATCTATAACCCGCGACGTCCGCGCAAAACGCGATACGAGTTCATTTGCCGGTCCTTACCGGTCGCGGAGGATTTCGATCGCGGCGTTTCGACCGCAGGCGCCCATCACGCCGCCGCCGGGGTGACTGGCGGCGCCGCACAGGTACAATCCTCGCAGGGGCGTGCGATGGTCGGCCCAGCCGGGTACGGGCCGCATGAAGAACAGTTGGTTTAGTCCCATCGCGCCTTGCATGATATTGCCGCCGGTCAAGCCGAACGTACGTTCCAGATCCAGCGGACTGAGGATCTGCCGATGCTCCACCGCGGCCGGCACGTTCGGGGCGTATCGGGCCAGCAGTTGGATACAGCGGTCGGCGAAGCTCTCCTTGACGTCGTCCCATGAACCTTCGGCCAGCCGATACGGCGCGTACTGGACGAAAATCGACATCAGATGCTTGCCCGCCGGCACGATTGACGGATCGACGGCCGACGGCATCGTCAGTTCGAGGATGGGCTCAGCGCTGGGCCGTCCGTATTTGGCATCGTCATAGGCACGTTCGATCGTGTCCAATGTCGGCCCGATGTGCATGGTTCCGCGGTGGTGAGACGCTGTTCCGGACGATGGGTCGGCCAAAAAGTTCGGTGGTTCGGCCAACGCCAGATTGATCTTGGCCGAAGCCGAACCGTAGTCGATGCGATCCACCGCCGCCAGAAATTCCGGAGGCAACTGCTGCGGATCGCACAATCGGCGAAAGGTCTGAAAGGCATCGATGCTCGAAGCGACCGCGGCGGCTTCGACGATCGTCCCGTCGGTTCGTTGAACGCCCTGGACGCAACCGGCGGCGGATAGAATGCGTTCGATCGGCGCCTCGCGCTCGATCGTTACGTTCAGATCGCGGCACGCGGCCTCCAACGCGTCGGCCAGTCCGCCCATGCCGCCTTGGACGTAGCCCCAAATGCCGCGCGCCCCGCCCGCCGAGCCCATGACGTGATGCAGCAACACGTAAGCCGTGCCCGGGGACGAAGGCGGCGCGAACGCGCCGATGATCGCATCGGTGGCCAGCGTGGCGCGCAGAACTTCGGTCTCGAACCATCGTTCCAGCAGCGGGCGCGCCGCCGCGGTCATCAACTCGATCGCATCCGGCAGGTCGTCCCCCAGTCGAGCCGACATGCGGTACAGATCCCACATTCGAGCAGCGTCCCGGATGCGCTTTGCCACGCCGATCTTGCGGCGCTGCGTGGGCAACGGCAACGGGTCCGGAGCCGACTTGGAAAGGATCGGTTCGAGGACGCTGGCCACGCGTTCGAGCATCGCTTCGTAACGGGGATACGCTTCGGCATCGCGCTCGCTGAATTTGCCGATCTCGCGCAACGTCGCCTGCCGGTCCGGTCCCATCAGCAGCGACCGGCCGTCGGGCAGCGGTGTGTACGAAGACGGATTGCGAGGCAGGATGGTCAGCCCGTAGTCCTTCAACCGCAACTGCTCTATAATCTCCGGCAAGAACAGGCTGATGACGTACGCGGCGGTCGAGACCTTGTAACCCGGCCACAGCGGTTCGGTGACGCTGCATCCACCCAGCACCGATCGCCGCTCGAGGACGCAAACCGACCTTCCGGCTCTCGCCAGATAAGCCGCCGTAACCAGCCCGTTGTGACCTCCACCGATCACGACACAATCAAACTTCTTCTGCTGAGACATCAAGCCACCTCGATCGATCGGTTGCGGAAACCCAAGTGCTGTTGCGATTGTAAGATGTTCCTGCCGCCGCTGATAGAACGGCGGCTCCATCCGGTCCATGAGACGCCCATGAAGAAACGCGAGCGAGCCGAGTTCATCCAGCGGCATTTGCAGCAATTGTATCCGGAAACTCCGATCCCGCTTGAGCATCGTGATCCGTACACGCTGTTGATCGCCGTCGTGCTGAGCGCCCAATCGACCGACAAGAAAGTCAACGAAGTGACGCCCACGCTCTTCGCGCTGGCCGATCAACCGGCTGCGATGGCCCGGTTGCCCGTGGGGAAGATCCAAGCGGTCATCCAACCGCTGGGGCTGGCCCCGCAGAAGGCCAAGGCGATTTCCGAACTGTCGCGGCTGTTGGTCGAACGGTTCGACGGTCGCGTGCCAGAGAATTTCGAGGATCTGGAATCGCTGCCGGGCGTCGGCCACAAGACGGCTAGCGTCGTGATGTCGCAGGCGTTTGGGCAACCTGCTTTTCCGGTCGATACCCACATCCATCGTTTGGCACAACGGTGGGGATTGTCGTCCGGCCGCAACGTCACCCAGACCGAGCACGACTTGAAACGGCTCTTTCCCCAGGATGCCTGGAACCGGTTGCACTTGCAAATCATCTTCTACGGGCGCGAACACTGTACGGCTCGCGGGTGCGATGGCACCGTCTGCGAAATCTGCCGCACCTGCTTTCCCGGACGGAAGAAACCGGTCGCGGTGAACAAGGCCTGATGGTGCGGTGGCGGAAGTGGCGACCGGATCCGAGTTCGGCGCCGACGGACCGCTTTCGAGAATTCTGAATTCATAGGGTACAACCATTCCGACATCCAGCCCCGGGCGGCATCGGCGCTGACACCTCAATGCGTCTTGTATTACCTTCGACTTCCGCGGTACTATCCTGCCCTGGGTCGGTTTCAGGGTCCACTTCCCGACACCTCTGTTCATTTGCCGGAACCAGTTCAGCTCGTCAATCGGCTCAGAAGATGGGAGTCGCAAGCAATACGTCGAATCGAGTGTTTGCGTCGACTGTTCCGATCAAAAAGAATTTAAGGATTGTGCCGATTTCGGCCGATAAGCGAGACAGGATGGGCGTCACTGCGCCGAATCGAGGTACTCTGATGGCAGCTTGGGTGGTGAGAATAACACGTGATGCGAGCAATCGTGCCGGTGGGAAGTGTCGCTGGTTGCAGTGCGGCCGCGGGTTCGTTGCTGCTCTGCTAGCCGCTCTGGCATTGCTGGGAACCGGCCAGAAGATCGCGGCCGGCGAGTACGGTATCGCGGAATACGCGACGGGTGCTTCCTGCGCCTCCGATTGCGGTCTGGGACAGTTCTGGGTTCGAGGCGAGGTATTGCTGTGGTGGACCAATCGGGGTGGGAATCCGGCGTTGGTCACCACAAGTCCCTCCACGACTCCGCCCGAACTGGCGGGACGGCTGAACCTGGGCACTACGTCTGTCCTGTTTGCCGGAGAGGATCTGGCTCAAGGGGTGCTGCCGGGCGGGCGCATTACGCTCGGTTGGTGGTTCGACGATGTCAGGACGGCAGCTTTGGAGGCTGACTATTTTCGCCTGGGAGACGGCACTGCAGGGTTCCAGGCGACGAGCGCACAGAATCCCATCTTGGCTCGCCCTTTCTTCGACATGCCGAGCAACTCGCAGGATGCGCTGCTGATCGCTCACCCGAGTTTTCTGCAAGGGTCGATCCACATCGATCTGGATTCAAGCCTGCAGGGCTTCGGTGTAACGTGGCGGCAGGGGCTGCTTCAAGGTTGCGGGCACCGCACCGATCTGCTGATCGGCTATCGACTGCTGGAGTTCGACGAGCGGCTGCGTGTCGCCAGTGATTCGCAGTTCACAGCGCCGTTTGGCCAGATCGTAACCGGAACGACGCGCAACGTATTGGATCAACTGGATGTATCCAATCATTTCCACGGGGCTGAAATTGGACTTGCCCATTCGCATCAGTTCGGCTGTTTGACGGCCGATGTGTCTTTCAAAGTCGCTTTGGGCGGAACGACGTCCGAGGTAGACATCGACGGACGCACGGTCACCACGGTGCCCAATGCCGGATCGGCGCAGGTTCCCGGCGGCCTGTTCGCGCAAGAGACGAACATCGGCTGGTATCAGGATGGACGGTTCTCGGCGGTGCCCGAGTTGGCGGTCCGCCTAGGGTACGATCTGACGGCGAATCTGCGCGTCATGTGCGGCTATCATCTGATTGTCTGGCCTTATGCCATGCGGGCCATCGATCAAGTCGACGTTCGCATGTCCCAACTGCCGCCCGAACCGCAAACGGGACTAGGGCATCCGCAGTTCTCCGGCACCACTTCGACCTTCGTCGCGCAGGGTTTGCAGCTCGGCCTGCAGTTGGTGTGGTAACCCGGATTATTCGCGAAGTGCTCCGCGGGGCCGTAGTACAGGCTGCCAGCCTGTATTTGGGGAGCACAGGCAAGCTGCCTGTGCTACAACGCGCCCCCGTGAATAATCCGGGGTAAGGCAATTTGGCGGACGGGCGCGTGGCCGGCTGCTTGAAAGCAACTCGCTGTTCGAGCAATCTGCAACCTCGAGCGATGCTTACAGCGATCCCATCAGCCAGGAACCGGTGTGTTCGAGCACATAGTCCAGCTCGTTGGCCCGCAGCAGTTGGTTTTGTCCACCGGTTTGCGATGTGGCAACGATACGACGGAAACCGGCGATCCGCTGGGTGTACGCGAAATTCTGCAGAGTGGCGGACGATGGCTCGGCCCGCAGTACGTCGCTTGCCGGGGAGTCGACGATGCGGACTTCGTCGCCCAGGCCGGTCGAGCGGACTGAGATTTCTTCGCTGCCCGAGACGCTGACCACGTAGCCGTCTCCTTGCAGCGTCGCGGATTTGGGCGTTAGATCGACTTGATCCTGGCTGCCGACTCCAACCAGCTCGACCGTGTCGCTGCCCAACCCGCCCTCGAACCGGATGCTGGTCACTTCGGCGGTCGGAAACTCCTGTGTTTCGCCGTTCAACGTCACGATGTGCGTGGTGACGCCAGCCTGGAAACGAAAGTCATTGCTGCTGTTGCTTCCCCGCGCGACGACGTGGCTTCCCTGTCGTTCGATTTGCGCGCTCACTTGCGGGGGTGCCGCATCCTGGACATTGCCCGCCTGAACTTGTGCATTCGCTTCGATCTGCGACACAGTCTGGTTCCATGCGGCGGATCCGGGCGGCTGCGTGGAGGCGGCCAGCAGTCGCGTGTAGACAAACTGGGGTCGCAAGCCGACCTCGCGGAAGTGGAGATCCCGCTGCGCTCCGTTGGCGGTCACTTGGACCGCGATTTCGTTGTCGCCGCCATCGATCATCGAGGCGGGCTGACGCTGCACCACCTGGTACTGGCCGGGCGCCACATCGCGGAACTCGTACCAACCGTGCTGATCGGTCCACGATTCCGCCACGACCGACCCGGCGTTGCCGATCAATTGAATCTTCACCCCGGGAACGCCTTCGCCGACATCGGGTTGAGTATTGTTGTTCGTGTCCGCGAATACCACTCCGGCCAGCAGACCGAATTCGCTGCCGGGCGGCGGAACGTCCTCGCTGAAGAAGCGGACCAAGCCGTCGGTTTCGTCCGCGCCTGGTTGCGGCTCCGGATCGACGACGATCAAGTCCTCGTTCAGACGAACGAATGTCAAGTCCAAGGCCGTCGTCTGGCCGGGAGCAACTGTGGCGGCGGTGCGGAAGGTAATATTCAGCAGGCTGCCAGCGCCAGCATCCAACTCGTCCGCGCGAAAGACCCAAGCAACGATCGTCCCGCTGGCATCGTCGACATTGGCCACCACCTCGACGCCGCTGGCGCCCCAGATCGAGCCGGCTTGTATGCTGCTGTCGTCGGCATCCAGCAGCGTCGTATCGTAGGACAGATGGATCTCGGCACCGCGCAACCCTAGCCCATCGCTGATGTTCACCGGCGCCGTGAACTGGACGGCGACGGTCGGCACGTCCAACTCGGGGATCTCGACGGTGACCACCGGCGCCTCGCCAGCCGCCAGGATGTGGCTCAACACGCAACGAGTCTCCAAACGCTCGAACCCCATCCGCCGGCGTGAACGTGCCATCTTGTCCCCTTTCGATTCGCGTATCCGATCGATGACCGGTTCTTTGAGAAGACCGGTTAAGTAATCGCGCTCGCGCGTTTCAGCAAGCCCAGTTTCTTTCCCGCGAGGCCCGGGCGGCGGCGGTCCCTGCTCGGAGCCAGTTCCATTCCCCCGCCGTCGCCACGCTCGTTCGAAAAACGTCGCCTTTCGCACCTTTGTTTTGGGGGCGGGCAAGCGGAAAAGTTCCTTCTGCCCATCTTATTCCTTCGTCGCCGGCAAGGTCCACTGTCCTGCTTTCTTGTCCAGCAAAGCTTGCAGGAAGGCATCGATCGGGCTCGAACCCTCGCCGGGGCAAAATTCCCTGGCAATTTTGGGTGTCAGCAGTTCGACGAAGGTGCGACGAAGCACGTCGATCGTGCGACTTGGGGAACTCGTACCTGCTTTCGAGCAACTAACTCAACGGAAGTTTTTTCAAACGACGATGCTTCGTTTACAAACGCGGGTTAGATTTAGACGCCCCCATGCGCGCTTGCGGGGCTGAAACGCCGACGAGTCGTTGCGAATTTGCGGTTGGCACAAAGTTTGCAACCCACTCGAGGTTCCCGGCAGGGATCGCCGGGGTTCATGACAGGAGGTCTGCCTATGTAGCACAACCGTTTTGGCGGCAAAGGAGCAAAGCATGCATCGCGATCGTCTTTCAGCCAAGGAAAAGAAACGGAAGTCGAAGGGTTTTTGGGGCAGCAAGCGGCAGCGTCCATCGTTTCGCCGCATTCTGCGTTGCGAAGGGTTGGAGGACCGTCGGCTGTTGGCAGGCGACTTGAACGTGGTGGCCTTGACCCCCACCCCAAGCGGGTTCTTGGCCGAGTTCAATCAGCCCGTCGATACGAGCATTCTGAACTTGTTCGATGCCGCGAGCGGCGCTTTGGGGCCGGCGGATATTTCGTTGACCGGGCAAGCGACTGGTTCGATTGCGGGATCGGCGATGATCCAGGGGAACCAGTTGCGATTCGTGGCCACGGGCGGAGTCCTGCCTCAAGACACGTACACCGTCCGGTTGCGAAGCGCCGACAACGGGCTGAAAGCTTTGGATGGAGGCGCGCTGTTGGACGGCGAGTTCAGCGACGCCTTTCCCAGTGGCGATGGCGTGGCGGGAGGCGATTTCGTCTTCTCGTTCAATGCGGCTCCGGCAGCGGTCGTTGTAGGTCTTCCCGATTTCGCCCGCGGTCCGGCTCAGCCCGTCAACATTCCGGGGGCGGGCGACGAACAGCCGGCGGAGCATGGGTTGCCGATTCAGATCAGCGCTGCGGAGGGCGTGACGTCGCTGCTGCTGCAACTGGCGTACGATCCGGCCATGTTGCGGATCACGGACGCCGATGTGGGAATCGACGCCCCCGAAGGCAGCCAAGTCACCGTCAATCTGAGCGTGCCCGGCGAGGCGACGATTGCCTTCTTTGCGTTGGAACCGCTTTCGGGCGGGGCGGCGAGCGTTATTTCGTTGACCGCCAATGTCCCGAGAAATGCGCCCTATGGCGAGGTCCACTCGATTCGCATCACCTCCCTGGAAGTCAACGCCGGGGCGCTGGCGGCCACCGCGGACGAAGCCGTCCATGTGGTCGCCTTCGCCGGCGATGCCAACCGCAATATGCGTTACGACGCCGAAGACGCCCGTCTGATCTCCCGTGTCGGCGTCGGTCTGGATAGCGGTTTGGCCGTCGATCCACCGCACGCCAACCCTGCGACGCCCTTGCGGCATCTCTATCCGTTGGTCGATGCGACGATCCTCGGCGACGTCACTGGCGACGGAACGCTGAGTGCGCTGGATGCGAGCGATCTCCTGCGCAAAGCGGTCGGCCTGCCCACGCCCGGCATTCCCGCACTGCCCGAGAATTCGGCGCCCGTCAGCATCTCGCTGTCCGCGAACACGCTGCCGGAGAGCGAACCGGTGGGCACCGTGGTCGGGATCCTGTCAACCGCCGATCCGGACGAGGATGATGTCCACACCTATCAATTGGTCTCGGGCACCGGCAGTGCCGACAACGCCCTGTTTGCGATTGACGGCGCCACGTTAAAAACCGCTGCGGTCTTGGACTTCGAAAGCCAAGCAACGTACCAAATCCGCGTGCGAAGCACCGACTTGCTGGGATTGAGCGTCGAACAGACGCTGTTGGTCAACGTCACCGACGTCAACGAGGCGCCGACTGCAGTCGCGCTGACGCCGAACACGATTCCCGAGAATTCGCCTGTCGGCACCGTGGTCGGTGTCTTGACGTCGGAAGATCCCGACGCCGGCGACACGCATACCTACAGCTTGGTCGATGGTGACGGGGACGACGACAACGCCGCGTTCGTCATCGACGGCGACCAATTGCGGACAACGGTCGAACTGGACTACGAGACGAAGAATGCCTACCTGGTCCGCGTCCGTAGCGTCGATAGCGACGGCTTGAGTTTCGATCAAATGCTGGTGGTTCACGTCGCCGATGTGAACGAAGCCCCCACCGCCGTATCCCTTTCGCCGGACAGCGTGCCGGAGAACGTCGAGATCGGCACGGTAGTCGGTATCTTGACCACGGAGGATCCGGACGCGGCCGACACGCATACCTACAGTCTGGTCGCCGGTGACGGGGATGACGACAACGCCGCGTTCATTATCGACGGCGACCAATTGCGGTCGGCCGTCGATCTGGACTTCGAGACGAAAGATACCTACCTGATCCGCGTGATCAGCACCGACAGTGGCGGCTTGAGCGTCGAGCAGGCGTTGGTGGTCACGGTGACCGACGTGAACGAAGCCCCCACCGCCGTATCCCTGTCGCCGGGCAGCGTGCCGGAGGATGCCGAGATCGGCACGGTGGTCGGGGTCTTGGCGTCGGAGGATCCGGACGCGGGCGACTCGCACACCTACAGCCTGGTCTCCGGCGACGGCGACGATGACAACGCGGCGTTCACCATCGACGGCGACCAGTTGCGAACCGCGGTCGAACTGGACTTCGAGACCAAGGACGCGTACACCATCCGCGTGCAGAGCACCGACAGCGGTGGTTTGAGTGTCGAACAGATCGTGGTCGTGTCCGTGACCGATGTAAACGAAGCTCCGTCTGCCGTGCTGCTGGCTCCCAGCAGCGTCTCAGCCGACACGGCGGTGGGTGACACAATCGGCCAATTGACCACGACCGATCCCGATCTCGGCGATACGCACGCGTACAGCCTGATCGAGGGCGACGGCGACGACGACAACGCCTCGTTCGAGATTGACGGCGACCAACTGAAACTCGCGGTCGAATTGGATCTGACCGCGCAGAGCACCTTCCAGATCCGCGTGCTCAGCACCGACTCGGGCGGCCTGAGCGTCGAGCAAGTGCTGACGATCGTCGCCAACCAAGCTCCTATCGCCGTCTCCCTGTCGCCGGACAGCGTGTCCGAAGACGCCGAGATTGGCGATGTGGTCGGCGTGTTGGCCACGGAAGATCCGGACGCGGGCGACAGCCACACGTACAGCTTGGTCTCCGGCGACGGCGATGACGACAATTCGGCGTTCACCATCGATGGCGACCAATTGCGGACCGCGGTCGCATTGGACTTCGAGACCAAGGACACTTACCTGGTTCGGGTGCGGAGCACCGACAGCGGCGGTCTGAGTGTCGAACAAGCGTTGGTCGTTACCGTGACCGACGTGAACGAAGCTCCCACCGCCGTCTCGCTTTCGCCGGACAGCGTGCCCGATAGCGCCGAGATTGGCACCGTGGTCGGTGTATTGGCCACCGAAGATCCGGACGCGGGCGACAGCCACACGTACAGCCTGGTCGAAGGCGACGGCGACGACGACAATGCAGCGTTCATCATCGACGGCGACCAGTTGCGGACGGCGGTCGAACTGGACTCGGCGACGAAAGACAGCTACTCGATCCGCGTTCGCAGCACCGACAGCGGCGACTTGAGCGTCGAGCAGATTCTGGTGGTCAACGTCACCGCTGTGAATGAGGCTCCCACCTCCGTTTCTCTTTCGCCGGACAACGTGCCCGAAAACGCCGAGATTGGGTCCGTGGTCGGTGTGCTGGCCACCGAAGATCCGGACGCGGGTGACAGCCACACGTACAGCCTGGTCTCCGGCGACGGCGACGACGACAATTCGGCATTCATCGTCGACGGCGACCAGTTGCGGACGGCGGTTGAATTGGACTTCGAGACCAAACACACGTACTCGATCCGCGTGCAGAGCACCGATGCGGGTGGCCTGAGCGTCGAACAGGCTTTGGTGGTCACAGTGATCGATGTCAACGAACAGCCGGAAGGCATCCAACTGGCGCCCAACATCGTGTCGGAGGGATCGGTAGTGGGCGACGTCGTCGGCCAGTTGACCACGATCGATCCGGATGCCGGGGACACGCACGAGTACAGTCTGGTCGAAGGCGACGGCGACGACGACAACGCCGCGTTTGAAATCGACGGCCAGGAATTGAAGATCGCCGCCGAACTGGATCTGTCGTCACAGACTACCTACCAGATCCGCGTCCGCAGTATGGACTCGGGCGGTCTGTCGGTCGAGCAGACCCTGCTGGTCGTGGCGAACGAAGCACCGAGTGAGGTGTCGCTGTCGCCGGATAGCGTGCCGGAGAATGTCGAGATCGGCACGGTCGTGGGCGAGTTCACGACGGACGATCCGAACGCGGGCGACTCGCACTCCTACAGTCTGGTCGAAGGCGATGGCGACGATGACAACGCCGCGTTTACGATCGACGGCAACCAACTGCGGACGGCGGTGGAACTGGACTTCGAGACCAAGGACACGTACTCGATCCGCGTGCGGAGCACCGACGCTGGCGGCTTGAGCGTCGAACAGGCGCTGGTGATCGCCGTGCTGAACGTCAACGAGGCGCCGGTGAATCAAGTTCCCGGGCCTCAGACGACCGAGGTGAACCAGCCGCTGACATTCTCGTTGGTCAACGGAAATGCGATTACGATTAGCGATGTGGATGCCGGCGACGATTCGTTGACCGTGCAATTGGCGGCCGAGGGCGGCTCGCTCAGCGAGACCGAATTCACGGGCAGCCTGGCCGAATTGAACGCATTGCTGAATGGCCTGATCTTCACGCCCGAGACGGACTTCGTGGGAGATGCTTTCCTTGATATCCTGACCAACGATCTCGGGCACAACGGACTGGGCGGCGTCCAGACGGCTAGCAATCGTATCGCGATTTCCGTCCAATAGCTTACCCAGGGGGATTCCGACTCGGCCGCGGATCGGGCATGGAAATGCTCGATCCGCGGTCTTTTTGTGCCTGGACGAATGCCGAGCAAAACTGGCATATTCGAGGCCGCGAAGCCTCGGAATCACTTGGATCGACCGAAGTTCTTCAGGAATTCGGCTAGGAATTGAGGATTCACACCGCAATCAAATCCTCCCAAATCTCCCAAACCCTCCATCTGCGGTCAACTGTTCTGCGCAAGCATCTTACCAGTGGATCAATCTTGCGGGCGATCGTTCCATTTCGTAGACTCCAGCTCCCGGTCGTAGGGACCGGTCGCTCGCAACCCGAGCAGATGGTATAAACAGCGAGAATACCGGTCACCCTTACAAGGAGTCCTTGGCTGAATTGACTGCAATCACTCTGCGCTGCGGACGATAACGGGAGTGTCTTCATCAACGCGTTCGCGAGGTCAGTCCCCAGCCACGGACAGTGCTAATCGTCAACGGACATGGAATGCGACGCCACGGGAATCGCCTGGATGTTATACTACTAAGTTGAGAATTCGGCTTGGATTAGAAGACTCCGGCGGACCCTCGACCGGATGAGCCGAGACTCGATGACCTCGGGGAGAATGGGAATCATGCAGATCAACGGTGTCAATCATCTTCACGGCGCGCAATCGATCCAAGGTCCGCACCGGGTGAGAGCTGCGGAATCGGCGCCGCAAATGGACTCGTGGTGGGGCGTAGACGAAGTCGAAATCTCCTCGGAGGCCGATCTGATCAGCCGCGTACACGACATGCCGGACATTCGGGCGGATCGGGTAGCACAAATCCGCGCCGAGATCGCTGCGGGCATTTACGAATCGGGCGACAAGCTGGAAGTGGCGGTCGGCCGGCTGCTAGACGAGATGTCGTACTGAAATGGGCAAGAACTATTCACTCGGCTCGGTGGAAGTGTCCCTCTCGCCGCGGGAACGCTTCGAGGAATATCTCCAGAGCCGAGGGATGCGCAACACCGAGCAGCGGCGGGTTCTGGTCGAGCACATCTTCAGCCACCACGAACACTTCGACGCGGACCAATTGATTGCCCAACTGCCAGCCAAGGGGTCGGACGGCTACGTGAGCCGGCCCACGGTTTATCGAACGCTGGCCGAGTTCGTCGATGCGGGGTTGCTGAGGAAGTTCGAGCTGAACGGGCGCGCCGTGTACGAGCACGATTACGGCTACCCGCAGCACGATCACCTGTACTGCAAAAGCTGCCAGAAGCTGATCGAGTTCCAGAGCGACGAACTGATCGAGTTGCGCAACCGGGTGGCCGAGGAGCAGCGTTTCCGCGTCACGGGCCACCGCCTGATTATCTACGGCACCTGCCAAGACTGCATCGCCTCGCGCCGCCGCCCGAAGCGAAAAGTGGACCAGATCTGACGCGGGAAACGCGGATGCTGGCTCAAGGACCAAGCTCGGGCATTCTCCGCCAACCACTCCCACTTGTTTGACCGAAAACTGCTCGCGCAGGTCGGATTTCACGTAACCAGGCGATCACTCGCGGCGATAACGGGTGCAAGGCCCTTTCGGAGTTGCGCGTTGGGTGGCCAGAAATCCGGCGCGAAGCATGGCGCATCAGCCACGGAGTATCGGGCCAGTTTGTCTCTGGGCCGCGGTCTCTGCGACCGGGTCCATGAACCGTTCTGTTGCGGCCTTGAGAGACAAGGTTTAGACTGCGCTCGATCGAAGACCACGTGATTTTCCGGCTCGCGGATACGCTTTGAAGGAACCGAAGATGACACTCAAGCAGGCGACTCGCTCGCTCAAGCTCTACACGCCACTGGGCGAGGACGAACTGTTGCTAACGGCATTTCAGGGCCACGAGGAAATGTCGCGGTTGTTTCAATTCGACCTGGAGATGATCTCGGACAACGCGGCGATCGCGGCCAAGGATCTGGTGGGAAAGAACGTGACGTTCACGGTCGATCGCGCCGATGGCAGCGTGCGGTATTTCAACGGATTTGTCAGCCGTTTTTCGGCCGGGGACGAGGACGACGAAGGCCGCCGCAACTACCGGGCCCGCGTCGTTCCGTGGCTTTGGTTTCTGACTCGCACCTCGGACTGCCGGATCTTCCAGAAGAAGAAGGTTCCGGACATCGTCGAGCAGATCTTCGGCGACTTGGGCTTCAGCGACTTCGACAAGGCGAAGATCAAGGGCTCGCATCCGGAGCGGGAGTATTGCGTCCAGTACCGCGAAACGGACTTCGATTTCGTCTCGCGTCTGCTGGAACAGGAAGGCATCTATTACTTCTTCAAGCACGAGCAAGGCAAGCACACGCTGGTGTTGGCCGATCAGAAGACCGGCTACGAGAAATGTGCGGAGAGCGAGGTGGATTTTCCCCGTGATTCCGGCACCGCCGCGGTCGCCGATCACGTGACCGCCTGGGAGCACGACTACGAGTTCCGCACGGGCAAGTGGGCGCATACGGACTTTAATTTCGAAACGCCCAGCAACAATTTGATGACCAACGAACAGACCGTGGTCCAGTTGCCGGGCGTGGACAAGTACGAATACTACGACTATCCCGGCGACTACGGCACGACGGGGGACGGCGCCCCACTGGCCAAGGTGCGCATGGAGGAGCAAGAACTAGGTTACGACACGGTTCGCGGCACCGGCACGTGCAAATCGTTCTGCCCCGGATACAAATTCACCGTGGGCCAGCACCGTTCCGGCAGCGAGACAGGAAAGGGTTACGTCATCACGGCGGTCCGGCACGATGCGGCCGAGCCGCTGGGTTACGAAACGGGAGGCGACTCGTCGGGGGCGACGTACCAGAACTCGTTCTCGTGCGTGCCCGATTCGGTCGTCTTCCGGCCCACCCGCGCGACCTCGAAACCCGTTGTGCGTGGCTGCCAGACGGCGATCGTGACGGGACCGCCGGGCGAGGAGATCTACCCCGACAACTTTGGCCGCGTCAAAGTCCAGTTCCACTGGGACCGCGAAGGAAAACGCGACGAAAACTCGTCGTGCTGGATCCGCGTCTCGCAGGTCCACGCCGGCAAGGGGTGGGGCATGATGCTGCTGCCTCGGATCGGCGAGGAAGTGATCGTCGACTTTCTGGAAGGCGATCCCGACAAGCCGATCATCATCGGCCGCGTCTACCACGCCGAGAACATGCCGCCCTTCGAACTGCCGAAGTCGAAGAACCTGTACGGCATGAAATCCAACAGTTCCAAGGGCGGCGGCGGCTACAACGAATACGTCTTCGACGACACGAAGGGCACCGAACTGATCCGCGAGCACGGCCAGTACGACAAGGACTCGAAGATCAAACACGATCTGCGCAACACGATCGACAACAACCGCACCGACAAGATCGGCGTGGACGATTCGGAGACGGTCGGCAACAACCAGACCGTTGACATCGGGAACAATCAAACCATCACCATCGGCAACAACCACAATCTGACCGTGGGGAACAACCAAACGATCGAGGCGGGCAACAACCGGACGCTGACCGTGGGCGCCAACCGCTCGGCCAGCATCGGCGCCAACGACGACCTGACCGTGTCCGGTTCGCAGAAGATCGGTGTCAGCGGCCCGATCGAGATCTCGTCGGATACCAGCATCACGCTGACGGTGGGTGGTTCGACGATCAAGATCGAACCCGCGTCGGTGTCGATCAAGTCGGTGACGATCACCGTCGAGGGCGATGCCAAAGTCGAAACCAAGTCGGCATTGATCATCTCCCAAGCCAGTGGCATCAACGAAGTCAAGGGTTCGATGGTCAAGTTGAACTGATACCAGGAGCGTCCCCTTGCCCACAGGTTTACGAAAGAACGCGATCCAGCGGCGGCTCGACCAGATCGAAGCGATCTGGACCGAGTTCACCGGCAACGACCAGGCGCGACTGTTGCGACTGGTACTGGACAGCGATGGTACACAACTGCTGGATGCCTTCCTGGAATGGCAAAACGAGGAGGCCAGCGAAAGCCCGGACCTGTTCCTGCGGTTCCACGAGCCCGTGGAGAACGCCTCGGGGCACGGGCTGGTGCTGCGCGATTCGCTGATCGAGCAATTCGACGAGATCCGCGAAGGGATCGCGGCGGAAGGGATCCCCGCGGATTGGCAGTGTCCACCGCTGGTCCCAGGCCGCTCGGATACGGCCAACTTTCTGCACGCTACCGGGTCGTTGTTGGAAAAGTACGACGACATGATGGAGAACTTGGCGGTCGTGCTGACACCGGCCTCGATCGCCGACGCGGCCGGTTGGTGCCAATGGTTGTCGCGGCTGGTGGCCAGGCCCGACATGCCGCTTCGCCTGCGGTTCTTGGTCGTCGATTCGACGGCGGCACCGATCTTGGAACGTTTGGCCGAGGTGGAACCGAAACGAGTGGTCACGGTCGAGCCGGACTTGGACATGCCCGGCGCGTATGCGGAGTTGGTCCGCGAGATTCCCGGGTCGGGACCGGGCTTTACATTCCGCCGACTATTCGTTGCGCTGACTCAAGCCGCAGCGGTGGGGAACGTGGCCGCGGCGGTGTATGCGGCGCAGCGGGCCGCGGCAATCGCCCAAGAACAGGATTGGCCCCAGTTGGCCACCGCCGTGCAGATGGCACTGGGCGCCACCTACTTCGCCGCCGGAGACGTCGGGCAGACGCTGGCCTGCTACCGCGCGGCGAACCGGGCGATCGCGGGACGCAGTGAGCCGGGAGCGGCGAAGTTGGACATCCAGACGCGTTTTGCCGAAGGCGCCGCGTTAGTCGGCAACCAGCAGTTCGCCGAAGCCGCCGAGGTGTACGAGGGGATCGGCCCGCTGGCCGAGCAGCAACAGGAACCGTTCGCGGCCTTGGAAGCCTGGCGGATGGCCGCCTGGTGCCGAGAGACCGCGGGCGAGAAGCCGCGGGCCTGGCGGCGCGCGGTCAAGGCGTTGGAGGCCGGCCAGCAACTGGAGGAAACGATGCGTCCGAATTCCACGCTGCCTTACGTGGGCCAGTTACTGTTGCGGCTGGTCGCCGAGGGCGTGAATCCGGATCAGGAGGACATGGTGCGCCAACGAATGGTCTCGCTGGTGGGCGAGGACTGGGAATCGCGTATCGAGCAAGGAGCCGCGTCGTCATGATGCCCGCCGCGAAACATTTCGATCCGGTCCTGGGAATCGATATTCATCTGATTCAGCCGCCGGGGCCCGTGCCGCCGGTTCCGATCCCGCACCCCTTCATCGGCTTCCTGATCGATCCGATGGATTACGTGCCGATCATCGGCTCGACCGTGCTGGTCAACGGCGTCCATCGGGCGCAGGCGGGGACGGCGGGCAAGTGCGTGCCATCGCACATCCCGATCGGCGGCACCTTCATCAAGCCGCCGGGGAACGAGTGCGAGATGTTCATGGGCAGCGCAACCGTCGATGTGGACGGCGATGCCTTCAGTTATCTGGCCCTGCCGGCGCTCAGTTGCCAGTGCATCGGGATGCCGCCGATCCCGCGCCTGAAGAAGAAGAGCAAGATCAAATCCCTGCTGTTGCCCACGAGCGTCGTGTTGCCTATCCCCACGGGCCCGCCCGTGCTGGTCGGCGGTCCGCCGACGATCTCGTTGATGGTGCTGGGAATGAAGGCCGCGATGGCCGGCCTGGGCAAGGCATTTAAGAAGCTCCGCAAGACCAAGGCGTTCAAGAAGGCCAAGAGCAAATTCGACAACGTCCGGGCCAAATTCAAGGGCAAGAAGAAAGGCAAGTCACCGGCGAACAAGGGCTCGTGCGAAGGCGGCTGCCCGGTCGATGCCATCACGGGCGCCGTCGTCGAGCGGTTGGAGGACTACCGCTTGCCCGGCGAGATCCCGTTCGTTTGGAAGCGGTATTACGATTCGCAGTGGTCCGCTATCGACTCGCCCATGGGCCGCGGTTGGCGGCACGAGTACCAGCGGACGCTGGCCGTCACCCGCGACGGATTCCTGTTCACCGACGGTTCGGGCGAGGAATTCGAGTTGCCGCCCATCGATCCGGAAACGGGCGTTTCCGTGTGGGCGGGCTTCGAGGTGTCGCGCATCGCGGGCCGAACGTATCGGCTGCGCCGACGCGGTGAGCCCGACATGGAGTTCGACATTCCGACGTCGGGAAAGCCTGCACCCTTGGCGCGACTGCACAGCGCCGCGAAGTGGGCGCGGCTGGCATACGACGAGCGTGGAAATCTGGTCTCGGCCGCGTTCGATGACGGCCCGCGAGTGCGAATGACGCACAACTCCCGTGGCCTCATCACGGGCGTCGAGGTGGAACGTGGCGGAAAGTGGCGCGAGATCGCGCATTACGCGTACGACCAGCGAGATGCGTTGGTCCGGCATACCGACGCCCTCGGGCATTCGACGATCTTCGCGTACGACCGCGCCGGGCGACTGAGTTGCATGAAGAATCGGCTGGGCTACGAGATCTTGTACGCTTACGACGACGCCGGGCGGTGCATCCGCACCTGGGGCCAGGACGGATTGTACGACGAACGCTTCGAATACTATCCGGACGTGCATCAATCGATCCGGCGCTCGGCGAACGGTGCCGAATGGGTCTTCACCTACGACGCCGACGGCACGGCGGTCGAGATCATGGACCCGTACGGCGACCGGCGGCAGTTCGTGCTGGACGACTCTGGCCGAGTCGTCTTGGATGTCGACGAGATCGGACAGGAAACAGAACTTCTTTACGACTCGTGGGGCGGTCACTGCGCGAGGCGGACGTCGCTGGGCGACATCCACCCTCCGCGCCACATTGACCTGCATCCTCCGGAGCGTCCGCTGCTGAAGCTGCCGCAAACGCCGCTGGAATGGCGTTGGGGCGGGCTTGTGCGCCCCGACCGGATTGTTGCCACGGCGCCAGGCTCGGCAATCGCGGCGAACGGGACGATCCTCGAGGTCCGCGACGGGATGGAGCGTCTCGTCTCGCAAACGGACCAGCGAGGCCGCACGCAGCAGTGGCGGTACGATGCCCAGGGCAATGCGATCGAGCACGTCGACGCCGACGGTTGCGCCTACCGCACCGAGGTTGCCTCGTGGAATTTGGCTCGCCGCCGGTCCGATCCCAACGGCGCCGCGGTCCAGTACGAGTACAACCTGCACGAGTACGTGACGAAGGTCGTCGATCCGGGTGGCGCGGTCAGCGAGTACTTGTACGACTTGAAAGACCGCATCGCCGAGGTGCGCAGGCACGGTGCGGTTCGTGAGAAATACGCTTGGGACGGCGCTGGGAATCTGATCGAAAAGCGCGATGCCGCCGACCAAGTGTTGTTGCGTTTTGGCATCGGTCCGAACGGGCTGCCGATCAAGTGCTCGCTCGCGTCCGGGCAGACGCATGAAATGGAGTACGACGCGCTGGGGCATGTGACTCGCGCGGCGACCGAAACCAGCGAGACCATTTTTCAACGCGATGGTGCCGGTCGCGTGCTGGCCGACCTTCGCGACTCGCTTGGCATCCAACACACTCTCGCCTTTGGCCGGGTCAGCGAAACCGTCGTCTTCGAAGGATTCCGTACGGAATTCGACTTCGACCAGAACGGCGGTGCGGTGATCACGGATCCAACCGGTCGAGTTATGTCGTTGCGTTACGGCAACGACGGCCAAATTGAACGAACGTTTGCCGAGGGGGCGTCGGAACGATGCACCTACGATGCCGATGGCCATCTGCTGGAGCGATGCGTGGTCCAGTCGGGAGCCGTGACGTCGACGACGCGATTCGTCTACTCGCCCGGCGGCGATCTTCTGGAACGGCACGACGCAAACGGGGTCTCGCGATTTGAGTACGACGCGGCGCATCGTTTGATCGCCGAGACGTCGCCGGACGGGGTGCGTGTGGCATACGATCGAGACTTGGCGGGCAACCTGCTACGGATGCCGGGTCTGCACGGCGTCCAGTTGATGGAAGGGAATCGACTGGTTGCGGCCAACGGTGCGACGTTCGCGTACAACGACCGCAACCACATCGCGTCGCGGACCGGCGCCGGGGGCCGCGTTCTTTACGAGTACGATTCGCAGGACATGCTGGTCCGGGCTGTCATCGACGAACAGCCGTGGACTGCCGAGTGCGACCCGCTGGGGCGCCGTATTCGCAAAACATGGCAAGGCCAGACCACCGAATTCTATTGGGACGACAACCGGCTAGCCGCCGAAGTGCGCCCCGATCAGTCCTGCCGAATCTATTTGTACGCGGACCTGGAAGCCTTGGTCCCCATCATGATGATCGACTACGATGCGATCGATGCGGACCCCAAGCAGGGCCGAGTGTACCATCTGATCGCCGATCAGCGAGGCTGCATCGAGCAAGCACTCGACGCAACGGGAAGGACCGTCTGGAGCGCCAGCATCGATCCCTACGGCACCGCCCATATCGATCCGGCCAGCGAAATCGAACTGCATCTGCGAATGCCGGGACACTACTTCGATGCCGAGACGGGCCTGCACGACAACCGGTTTCGGTCGTACAGCCCCGAGCTGGGACGCTATCTTCAGTCCGATCCGGCGGGACAGTCCGGCGGATACAACCTGTACGCGTACTGCCACAATCCGCTGACGCACGTGGACTTGGTCGGCTGGGACCATTCCAACGACCTCGGCGGTTCGAAGAAGTCGAAGAGTGCGGAATCGCCTTCGCCTGCCAAGAAGGGCGATGCGGCAGGTACGGAAGCGGTCGCGGCCAAGGGCGGAATGGATCCCGGCCACCTCAAGAATCTGCAGAATCACTGCGCGGACAACAACCGTCTGGTCGTGATGCGGGCCGGGAACGAAGCCTCGGTGCCGCACATCAAAGATCCCAACGGGGTGCCGAAGCCGGTCGAATGCAAGCTGAACACCGCGAAGAGCGGAGACAACGCAGGCAAAGTCACCACGGGACAATCGCCCGACAAGTGGAAGCCGAAATCCGAAGGCGGCAGCGGCTACAAAGACAACCTGGATCAGTTGAAGAAGGATGGCTACTCGGTCGACGACGGCGTGATCAAGAATCCCGACGGCAAGCATGTCCACGGCGACTACGATATGCAGGGCGTGTACGACAAAGGCCCCGATGGCAAGTACGGCCCGCCGAAAAAGGGCGACGGAACACCGTACGACAAGGGGACGAACGATCCCGAATTCCAGCGCGACATGAACGACGGCCTGAACGATCCGGCCAACTACGACGGACCGGACAAGGACATGGTCCAGCATGGCGCCAACGACGACTTCAAGAACAAGGACGGCAGTCCAGGGCGTAACCCCGGCGCCGACGAGAACTATGTGGTTGTAGACGAGAATGGTACCGCCCACTACGTGGAAGGCACCGACAATCTGAAGAATGTGTACGATGACAAGAAGATTCCCTGGCCCTACTAATCCGAATCGAAGATGAGCCATGAACGATGACCGTTCCCAACGCGACACCTGGCTCCAGGACTACCGGAAGCTGCACGCCATCTGGCGATCCGGCGGCGATCCGGCCATGGGCTTGACAGCCAGCGATGCCAAGAGGCAGCGCGATACGGCGCGGCGCGCCTATTTCGATGGTCTTCCGGTCGTCGTGATCAGTCGCTGTCCCTACTGCGGCACAGCGGTGACGTCTCCGTTTGATCCGTGGGGACTCGACGGTTTCTGGTGGCAGGAGCGCGAATTGGGCGCTGCCCGTTCGCCGAGTGCATGTCCACATTTCCGTCTGCTGACCGGAGCCTTGTCGCTGCAGGGGAATGCTCCGCTGGGCGGCGAACATCCGGCTCATCCCGGCCCGGACGTGCCCTATGTCGTGCCGGAGATCCTCCAACAGGAGACGGCGATTGCCGTCATCGCGGGTCTCGCGATGCAAAATGGCTATCGGGCGTATCCGATTGCGTACTTCTCGTCGAACGAGATCGCCGCCGCTGCCCTCTCCCCGACGTGGCGAACCACGACGTGTTCGTTCGCGACGCCCGATGGCCGATCGGCTTGGTCGGCTCGCAGCGCTCCTTGGGATTTCGAATTGGCGCCCTGGATCTCACGCGGTAAACTGCGCTGGATCGTCCCGGGTGACAGGGACGCAACGCTCTGCGATTCGGGCGGATGCCCGTACCTCGGTCTGCCCGGCGAACGCAAGAATCAGATCGTCACGCGAGACCGACTGCGGTTGGTCGATCCGCCCTCGGGAGACGAGCCCGATCCGTTTTCCTCCTGAGTGCGGCGCGGGCGCTGTCCGCGACCCGAGAAGATGATGGCCATTTCGAAACCGATCCGCAACGTCGTGCTGGAAGCTCGGTCCGGACCATGCAGCGGGATCCGCTTCTGGATACGTCCCGGCCAGCGTGTGACGGTCGGGCGAACCGACGCCGCGGATTTTTCGCTGAAGCGCGACCATCGGGTTTCCAGCACGCATTTTTCGCTGGAATGCAGGCCGACCGAGTGCCTGATCCGAGATTTGAAGAGCGCCAACGGCACGTGGCTGGACGGCCAGAAAATCGAGCAAGCGGTGCTCGCGGACGGGATGGTGATCACCGCCGGCGGGACCGAATTGCGAGTGGGAATTGAAACGGAACCGCCGGCGGCGGAACCACCTCCGCATGCGTCCTTTGACGGAACGGCGGACGTCTTTCGAACCGCAGAGAGCGAGTTCGTGGGAAACGGCGAGCAAAACGTTCAACGGGGACAGCCGTCCGTGGCGTCCGAACCGCCAGGGCATGAACCGCCTGCGTCGCCTGTCGCACCGTTGACGCATCAACCTGCGTTGCAGCTAGTGTGCATCGAGGCGGTCGCGGGGCCCGGGCAAGGCAAGAAGGTCTGGCTTCGGCCGCCGCAGGTCCTGGTCGTCGGGCGCACCGACCAGGCCGATTTCGTGTTGCGGCACGACCACGAACTTTCTGGTTCACATTTCTCGATCGAATGCGAAGGGCAGCGAGTCTGGCTCAAGGATCTAGGCAGCCGCAACGGAACGTATCTCCAAGGCGTCCGGGTTTCGCAATCCCCGCTCGCTGACGGCGACCGACTACGCGCGGGTCGGACGGAATTTCTGGTGAGTGTTCAAGGAGGTCTTTCCAAGGAGGAACTCGACAAACAACGCGCGGCGGTTGTCAAACGCCCCCGCCCCGATTCCCCTTGGGCGGCGTCTTCGCAAACGCTTCTGCCCTTGCCTCGACCGTGTTTCTACTCGCGTTTTGCTTGCCGGTCGGGCCTGTGGCTGTACCGCGGCACTCAATCCGTGTTTCAACCGGGTTTGTTCGCCTGGCGCCTGGCGCAACTGGCGGCACCCTGTCTGATCGTCGATCCCAGCCGATGGGATGATCCGAACCAGTTGCCCGCCGATGTCCCCCGGTTGTTCATCGGCAGCGACGACTCGCCGGGACATCAGCCGTCGCCGAGACTGCTCTGCCCACCGGCCGACGACGCGGGCTTGCAACAATTGGTCGATCAAGGCTGGTCGCGCGATGCGTTGGTCGTTGCCTACGCCAGGGGCGAGGTCGCAGAACTTGTGGGCGGATTGCAGCAGTTCGCCGGTCGCTTGGCCAACGATCCGGCGACGCGGCACGTCGGCCGGTTGAATCCAGGGGCGTTCGCCGAGTTTCTGGCGAATTCGGCCCCGGGGAACGTGGAAGCGTTGCTGGAGCACGCGGCAGCCATCTTCATGGAAGCCCATCAAGGCGATCGCTGGGCCGCCTTCGCCTCGCGCGACTTCGATGTTGCCTTGGCGTCCATCGGATTGACTCCCAGCCCAGCCTGGAAACCATGAGCGCATAAGGAGCCTGAAGCAGATGTCGTCCAAGAGAGTCGTGATTACCGGAGTCAGCCGCGGGTTGGGCCTGGCGATGGTCGAGCAGTTGATCGAGTTGGGGCACGTTGTGGCGGGCAGCGCCCGGTCGGCGGTGGCGATGCGGGAGTTGACCGAGCGGTTCGGCAGTCCGCACGATTTCCAGACGGTCGATGTCAGCGACGATGCACAAGTGCAGCGTTGGTCCCGCCAAGTGCTCGACAACGGCGGTCCGCCCGATCTGTTGGTGAACAACGCCGCGCTGATCAACAGCAATGCTTCGCTGTGGCAGGTTCCCGCCGCCGAGTTCTCGCAGGTGATCGACGTGAACATCAAGGGCGTGTTCCACGTGATCCGGCATTTCGTCCCGTCGATGATCGAGCGGGGAAGCGGTGTGATCGTCAACATCAGTTCCGGGTGGGGCCGTTCGACCGCGCCCGAGGTCGCACCCTACTGCGCCACGAAGTGGGCCATCGAGGGGTTGACGAAGGCGTTGGCGGACGAGTTGCCGGCAGGCATGGCGGCCGTGCCTTTGAATCCCGGCATCATCCACACGGAGATGCTCGAAACCTGCTTCGGCCCCGACGCCACCGCCTACCCGTCGCCAACCGAGTGGGCCAAGCGTGCCGTCCCCTTCCTGCTCGCGCTCAGCCCGCAAGACAACGGCCACTCCCTGACCGCCCCGTGAGACGGATGCCGAAGCATCGCGCCGAGCGCAATGGCCACTCACCCTGCAGTCCAGTTCGGGCACGAACGTTCAGGCGGATCGTCACGCCGAGGTCTGGCAAGTGACCACTGAACGAGGGCCGCGATGCCAGCAAAAAAAGGCCAGCAGGAATCGGTACTAGTCCCCTGCCGCAGATGGTTTCTTGGCCAACGCCGCGGTGATCGCGGTGGCGACTTGTTCGGCGAGGGCCGCGGAACCTTCCGGGGTAAAGTGGACGTTCGCGGGCAGTTGGATCTGGGCCAGTCGCGGCTTGGCGAAGGCGTAGAGGTCGTTGACCGCGACGCCGTGCTCTTGCATGATTTTGTCGGCGATCTGGTTGTATTTCGCTGCGTCTCCAGGCACTCGTCCCTGGGCGCCTTCGGGCACGGGCGTCGTGGCACACCAGACCATCCGTGGTCCAGTTTCCGGGGTCCACTTCAGCCGTCCCGAAACGTCAGACAGCTTGCAGCGCCCACTGTCGAGCTCGCGCCGCCAACGCGTCGACGTGGTTGGGCCAGTCGTGCAACGTCGCAGGATCGAAGTCCGCTCCGTTGGGCCAAACCAGTGTATGCACCTCCGGATCAATGGCGACCCGGTTAAACACAGACAGGTCGGACAACGGGCCAAACAACTCGCCCGCAAGGACAGGCCGAAAATCGATGACCTGTTCCGTTCCATCGTCGAAGCCCACACGAAGGACGAATGGTGCGACGATGTCAAACCGGCAAACACGAAAAATCGGGTGGTGCATATCGTTTCACTCCAACGGTGCTATGGGAAATGGTGACTGGCCGGCCTGCAAACGCTGCCAATCCACGAGCAGTTCCGCTTGATGCAGTTCGGCCCACGCCTCGACGAAGCGACGTTGCCGTCGTGGTAAGCTTCCTGCGATCAACTCAACGGGCTCCAAGCCAATCACCGCCACGACGTCTTGGTAATAGGCGTGGAAATGCGGCAAATGGTGGGGCCCGCCCGTTTCGACGTACATTCGTATGATGACCCCGAAGAATCGACTGATTTCGGGCATGTTCCCCCTCGCTGGCCCCTGATTCGACCTATGATAGCCTACGATCTCCTGACGCCCGCTGCAATCCGGACGCTCGCCCAGACTCAATCGTGTGTACGACTGGACAGCCAGTCCAGTCCGAAGTGGACCCAAACCGGCAAGGCACGCGGAAAAAACGTAAATAATGCGTATGCTTCGCGGCGGGAACAAAACCGCGTCCGTCTCGGAGATCCCGACCCGCGCGAAAGTGTCGGTCTCGGCGATACCGACCCGCGTGAAGATGTCATCGTTCTTGTCGTACATGTTCCTGTCATCAATGATCGTCAGTCGGGGCTGCGAAAATCATTCAGAGCGCGCGGAGCGTTTCTTGGCCAACGCCGCGGTGATCGCGGTGGCGACTTGTTCGGCTAGGGCCGCGGAACCTTCCGAGGTGAAGTGGACGTTGGCGGGCAGTTGGATTTGGGCCAGTCGCGGCTTGGCGAAGGCGTACAGGTCGTTGACCGCGACGCGATGTTCTTCCATGATCCGCGCTGCGATCTGGTTGTACTTCGCGGCATCCTCGGGAATCCGTCCCGACGCGCCTTCGGGCACGGGAGTCGTGGCACACCAGACCAACGCAGCGCCGGTCTTCTTCAAACGCTGAACCAACTGGCGAAGGTTGGCTTCGTATTCGGCCGGGGGAACTTGCTGCCTGCTGCCGGCAGCCTGCGGATCCGCCAAATTCTGGCCGTCCGGACCCATGTACTTCAGATCGTGAAGGCCCCAATTGAAATGGATCACGTCCCACGGTTTATCGCCCAGCCATTGATCGATCTCTGCAAGACCTTTACTGGTCGGTCCGCAGTTGGTCAGGACGCGGTGGACATTGGCCTTGCCCTCCAACAGTTTTCGCACCGGCAGCGTGTAGCCGATCGAGATCGAATCGCCGATCAACAGCACGCGAGGCAGATTCGCGTCGTCCTGGATCGGTTGCATCACGGGGTTGGCTTCTTTGCGAGCCGGCTTCTTCTTGGCTGGCTCAGCGCCATCCGCACGAACCACCAGCGCCGCCACGAACATCGTTGCGAACAGAATGAACCCCCAACGGCGTAAATCGCGAACCATGAAATTTCTCCTTGTGCGGCGATGACTAATGGACGGCAGCGAACGGACGTGCATTCTACGATACAATGAAACCTCGGCCAATGAGCCCGAAGCCGGAAAGCTGCGTGATGATCGAGAGCCGAACCCCCCGGAGTTGACTCGAAAATGCGTGACCGTGCAAATTCATCTCTGACGACTTTGATCGTTTTGTTTCTCGCCGCTACAACTGTTTGGGCCGAGCCGGTGACCACGGTGACGCTGCAGCCGGTCGCAGGCCCGGCGGTCGACAATGTGCCAGTGACTTTCGGGCAAGTGTTCCGCAAAGGCGACATCCAGCAGGACGTGCTGGTGGAGGCCGGCCAAGCGTCGGTCCAGTCCGATGTCAAGCGGCGACACGACGATGGCTCCGTCGGCTTTGCCGTGATCTCGCTGCGCGTGCCGAACTTGGGCGGCGACTTGACGGTGACGATCGGGAATGGAACTGGACAGCCAAGAGCCGACGGCCAGCCGGTGCAGATTTCCGACTTGCTTCGCACCGATTTCGACGCCACAGTGACATTGGCCTTCCCCGATGGCGTCGAGCGATCGGCCAGCGCCCGCCAGTTGCTGACGGCTGCCGGCGCGGACGCCGAGATGTGGTTGTCCGGCCCGGTGGTGACGGAGTGGTTGCTCGACGGCCAGTTCCTGGGTCCGGACGGCCAGGCGGATCCCGATCTGCGCGTGCAATTTCACGTGCGGGCGTACGCCGGTTGCCGTGCGGTTCGCGTCTCGGTCGTGGTGGAGAACTGCCTGGATCACTGGGCGGGAAACGTCGGTTACGACGTGGCCGTGCGGATCGGCAAGCAGGGCCAACCGGTTTTCGCGAACCAAGGCGTCGACCATCGCCGGCTGAGCCGTTGGCGAAAAGATTTCTGGTGGCCGGCCGAGCCGCCGCAAGCTCACGTGGTTCACGATATGGCGTACCTGAGCGCCAGCGGCGCGCTGCCCAACTACGACCGGTCGATCGTCATCCCGGAGAAGACGTTGGCCGACATGGCCGAGCGGTGGGCCACAAGTCGCGAAACCGAGATCCTGGGCTCCGGTTCGCTGACCAAGTACATGCCGACGACCGGCGGCCGGGCGGAGATCGGTCCCTATCCCAACTGGACCGTCCAGTATCTGCTGAGCATGGACTCGCGTGCCAAAGCGATCGTGCTGGGCAACGGAGATCTGGCCGGGTCATGGCCGATCCACGTCCGCAGCAGTCGAAGCAACTCGCCGAAAACGGCAGAAACGCCGAGCGTTCCTGAGTCGGATCCAGTCGCGTTTGCCGAGAGGTGCGGCATCCTGACGCTGGACGAGCGACCAACATTCTGGATCAGCGGATACCGCGACGATGGCCATTCGGAGCGTCCGCTGTGGCAACCGGACCGCAAACCGCCGCCGCCGGAAAGAACGGCCGACGGCAAACCACACCCGTACTACCTGACTCCTGATGTGGCCCACATGGGTTCGTATGCCTACGTTCCGTATCTCGTGACCGGCGATTTCTACTATTTGGAAGAGGCGTATTTCTGGGGCAACTACGCTTTGCTGGCACAATGGCCGGTGCCGCGTCAGGACGGCCGCGGAATCATGTCGGACCAGATCCGCGGCAACGCTTGGGGTTTGCGGAACATCGCCGACGCCGCTTTCATCGCCCCCGACGGCGCGCCGGAGGGAGAGTACTTCGAACAACGAATACGCAACAATCTGGCCGAGTTAACGGCGAAAATGCTCGGTCCGCCCGAGTACAACCCCATGGGCTTCTGGGGCTTGCGCACCGTGGCCGACGCACGCATCCAGAATGCCGCGAATCCGCGGTGGATGATCACCGCGCCCTGGGAACACGATTTCCTGATCTGGAGTCTGCACCACCTGACGGAATTGGGCTACGCCGACGCGGCGGCGCCTCGCGATTTTCAGCTCCGCTGGCGCGTCGGCGTGTTCACCCACCCCGACCAATACAACCCGCTGTTGGGCGCCCCGTACCGGATGGCTGTCGGCGAGCTGGGGCCGGACAAGCATGTGATCTTCTACGACGATTGGCGCAAATTCGGCGACGAAAATGCCCAACTGACCAAATTGCCTGACGGCCGGAAACCGACGTTGGCATACGACTATTCCGCCCATCTCGCCCTGGTCTGCGCCTGCGACGCCGGGTTCCCGCAGTCCGCCGAAGCATTGAAAATGCTGCTGGAGATTACCGACGGCTACCACGGGATGCTCGCCGATCCAGCATGGCGGATCGTGCCCCGTCGCGTTGCCGATACTCGGCGTTCGGAAGAACCTGCGGATGGCGGTGGCTGACCGCGTTCACGCTGGGCGAGAGGATCTGGGCCGGGACATCCAGCAAGTCCGTGGCGGTCCGCAATTGACGATTGTTGGCCGGGTTGGTGCTTCCGCCTTTGGATTTGCCTTGTTTGACGTGCCGTCGGCGTCCCTCAACGGCCGTTCTTCCGGCACCTGGCAACCACTGTTGTCCCGCGCCGGGCAAACCTGGTAGCAGGCCGTGTGAATCTTGTGGAACAACGCCAGCAGCCTGCCCATGCAGAAGCGGTCGCAATGCAGCGTGCGATTGCCAGCCTTGTCGGGTTCACAGCCGAATCCATGCAGTGCCCGGACAACGTGCCGCTCGTGCTACACGGATTGCTGCGCAACAACGCTGGTCCGCCCCCGCCCTGCCTGTCTCGGTCGGCCGACATGACTAACCTCGACCGTGGTCCCCATTCTCAGGATACTTCAAAGTTGATATCTAAAGCCTGCTCCTGTTCACCTAAAGGAGAGGCAAGCAGTAGGCCGGGAAGTTGCTCGAAGGAGAATTGCGGACATTCTGCGAACATCAGGGCTCCTGATGGAGCGCCCACCGACCGCCCACGCTAATCAGGGATCTCCAGACTTTGCACCAGAGCCATGACGTCCTGCCAAGCCTTTTCGAAGGGAATGAAGTCATGGGGCGCTTGCTCGCGGATCCGCCGTTCGTAGTCGACGGCTGCCATATCACGGATGACGTCGTCGAACGAGGACTTGCGCGCGTCGATCTCGCGAATCGCCGATTTTCGTAACAGATACTCAGCGACCTTATTCCGGTCAATCGTTCCCTGGCCAGCGCACTTGGAAATATCGTACACGTCCTGACAGCGGTTTCTGTTGCGAGTTTTCTGCTGAAGGAGAGACCGCAGCTTTTCAGCCAGGATGTCTTCGAGCGAGCAGACTTGTAATGCCTCGATACCCGCGCACGGCGAGGTTTCGCAGACCAGATCGTTGAAACTGATTTCAAGAGGGATCACGGTGCTCACGTGACGCTTCCCAAAATCTTGGAAGTAGCGATCGGTCGGGAACTGGTATCCGACCGCGACGTCGTAGGTCTGCCGAGTAGCAGCAGTGCCCTGGGGATTTCGCTTGATGCGCTGGCATTTCGCCTTGACGTTGAAGCGCCGTTCGGCGTACCGGAATGCTCGGTCCAGCAGAGTCCGAAGTTGCGCCCCGTCGTCAGGCAAACGATTGGTCGTGACCGAGAAGTCGAGGTCTTTGGTGCTCCGCGGACTGCCATAGGCAAAACGCAACGCATTTCCGCCTTTCAGCACCATGTTCCCTGCCGTGCTCGCGTCGGACGCGATGCAATTGAGCACGACAAATTCCATGAATCGGATGGCTCCTTCGCTGGTCGGCTTCCGGTTTTGGCGACTCCAGTTTTGGATGCCCGCGAGCGAAGTCGGGTAGTCGGTGGGGTTCATGGGACGTCGCGCAGCTCGGCTATGAATGAATCTGGTACGTTGATCGACAGATTCCAGCGTTCGGAGAACGTCGGGGAAAACTCCCGACTGGCGATCAGTCTCGCTGAACTCCCTCTCACGCTGTTCTTTGCCCAGTCGTCGAGCACCGGATGCTCGACGCCCAACTGTTCGAGCAGGAACCCTGTGCGTTGGCGTAGCAGAGTCTGGTTGAATCGGTTCGCGTAATCCACCAGCAGGTCAATGTTTGCTGCCGAGATAGCCCGTTGCCAGATGCGTAGGGCTTCCAGGGCTCCTCCACTCCGATCCGGAAATCGAAGGACGTCAAGGATCGTTCGCTCCAAGCTGGTGACATAAATCGGGTTGCCTTGGACATGCCCGACCATGTAGCCGAAATCCCAGTCGGACTTGGTTCCCGACCATTGGACCGGAGTTCCACTGATCACCAGCGGAACCCTTCGTTTGGGCCTAGGGACGTCGATCCAATCTTCGGGCGTTGTTCCCAGAGGCAATCGGCTCACATTGCTTCCAAACTCAGTAATGTGGATAGTCTGAGGGATTTCGTAGGTCAGGTCATGATAAGCGGCAGCGGTGAAGTAACTGAAAACGGCAACGGGATTGGCCTCTTGCAGAATCGTCTCCTGCGGTGCCGGGAGAATCGAGGCGTACGGGATGGTGATCCGAAAAATGCCGGAGACATCTTCAATCGGCTCAATCTGGCGGGTCAATCGAAGGGATTTGATGAGTTGATTGACCCGTGCTCCGTCTGGCAGCGCGTAGCTCCTTGATCTGGCGACACGCATGTAAATGACGTGGAACCGCCAGTCCGCTACAATGACGCGGCGTTCGTCCGCCAGAGCCTCCAGAACTTGGGAAGCGATGCTGGGCCTTGACATTAAGCACTGCACGCAAAACAGAACCAGGAGAAACCTAACAGATAATGTCCAAAGGACATTATCTGTTAGGTAATTCACTTGTCAATACTTATTTTTGATATTTCGTCATAATTTGTTAGGTAGCATTCCAGGCGTAACGGACACTCTGAACGACGGGATTTCTTTCTGGAATCAAACCAGCTCGACCTCGTGACGTAACTTGTTGCTGAGTAAAATGATTTAACAAATCAACGTCGGGGTACAAGGACACCATAATTTGGCGCGAAACATGCACATCGAGTGTGTATTATGTTTGCCAAAGGTTGTATGTTGTACTGGCTTTGAATATCAACTTTGACGTGTCCTGAACATCGGGACCAAGGTTGAGCTTGATCATATCCGGCCGACCGGAACGAACAGGGCGGTGGCGGACGCGCGTTGTTGCGCAGCAATCGGGGTAGCACGCGCGGCATGTTGTCCGGGCGCACCTGCTCCGAGGCCGGTTCTGCTTCGGGTTCCGGAACGGCTGGTGCCGGTTGGCGGCTGACTTCGGTCACGGAGTCCGGCGGGGCGGTCGGCGAGCGGGCGCTGGATTATCTGTACCTTGGCCAGGGCGCCAGTTGGTGCGAGGTGTCGGACCATGGCGAAGGTTGCGAATCGTCCCACGATTGCGAAACTCGCGATCAGGGCTGATCGGCTTCCTTCTTCTCCTCGATCCGACCACCTTCGCTGACGATCGGCGGGGCGGTGTTATCTAGCAGTTGGCAGTCGATAAGTTGGACCAGGCAGTGGCCTTCGGTGCGCAATTGGGCGGCGCCGTTGTTGCCGACCGTGCAACCTTCGATGCGTACCCGGGAAGCACCGCCGACAGAGATGCCGCTGCGTGCGTTGCCGCGGCACGTCAGTCCGACCAGTGCGGCGCCGAACACATTGTCGTGCGCATTGATTCCGTCCAACTGAAACCCTTGGACGATCAAGTCGCGAATGGTCACTCGGCGCACGTCGTGCAAGGTGACGCCGACGGGCAGATCGGCCTGGCTCAGTGCGTGGTCGCGCGGTGACTTGCCTTCCTCCGGCCGGAAGTAGATCATCCGGTCGAACAGACACCATTCCAGCAGCTTCAGTTCCGGGACGGCAAGAGTTCCCGGCTCGACGGCCACACGCGCGGCAGGCCGCCCGTCCAGGAACAGCAGTTGGTGGCTTGTTCGCCTGGGGGAAAACCGCCAGACGCCTTGTCCCACCGGCTGCCATGCTTCGGGCGGAATCGGCGCCGCCCCCTCCAGGATGGCGCCGTTGCCCTGCAACTCGAAATCCTGGTATTCCGTGCCGCTGTGCGATGCTCCTTGCAGCGTGATGCTCTCGCGATACGGTTCGCCCGTGTTGACTAGCACGATCCGGTCCCCCTTCGACACGGCTCGCAGCGCCCGAGCAATGGTCCGGAACGGTCCGATGCCGCCGCCCCGCGTACTCGACTCCATCCCGTCGAAACGGTCGTCCCCGCCTCGGTTGTCCACATAAAATTCCCGCGCGCCGACATCGGCCGCCAACAGCACGCCCAACGCCACGAGAACCACATGGGTGATCGATGACTTCTTCACGGCAGGAAATCGCCTAAAATAGGAGGAACTGGGATGCGAGCCGCCCGGCGGCAGCCGTGCAGACACGTGTCGGACCAACGGAACACAACGTTGCACTTTAATCTGCATAGCATAAGGAGGCAACTGTGAAAACCGCGATCGGGAACGGGATCATCGAATTGGTGGAAGGTGACATCACGCTGCAGGAAATGGACGCGATTGTCAACGCCGCGAACAGCAGCCTGGCCGGCGGCGGTGGCGTCGACGGTGCCATCCATCGCCGTGGTGGGCCGGAGATCATGGCCGAGACCGATCGGCGGTATCCGAACGGCTGCCCGACGGGATCTGCCGTGATCTCGGGCGCCGGGAACCTGCCGGCACGCTATGTAATTCATGCGGTGGGGCCGGTTTGGACCGGTGGCAAAGCGGGCGAAGCCGAACTTCTGACCGGCGCGCACCGGCGGTGCCTGGAACTGGCGGCCGAGCACGGCTGCCAGAGCATCGCCTTTCCCGCGATCAGCACCGGCGTCTACGGGTATCCGTTGAGTTTGGCCGCCAACGTGGCGATCGAAACGGCCATCCAGTTCATGCAGCAGCACGAACAGCCGCAACTCGTCCGTTTCGTCCTGTTCGGGCGTAGCGCCTACGAGGCGTTCGACGCTGCGCTGCAAGCGACGGCTTCGGTGAATTCCATGTAGCGGACGCCGGTGGCAAAGTCGGTGAATTGAACGCGCCCGACGCCGCGGATGGCGTCGATAAATTCTTCTTCGACGCGCCACCCGCCCCGTTTGTCCGCGGGGATCGGGATCTCGCGCAGGCGCGGTTCGTCCGCCGCAGCGGCCAGCAGCCGTTCGCGCGGCGCGAATTCGCAGTGCAGCGTGCCGGCCGAACCGTAGAGATGGATCTGAGGCGGGGGGCCGTGGTGGATCGCACCGCTCAAATGGTACATGCCGCGCGCGTTGCCCGGCAACTCGGTCAAGACTTGGACGCTGTCCGGCGTTTCGACAGGCAACAACTTGCCGGACTGTCCGTCGGCACGCTGCGGCGTGAAGATGGCGGTTTGAGCCATCACGCGGGTCGGGTCCGGAATCCAGCGAATCAACGTCTCGTGCAAGATCCCCAGGGCCAGCATGTTCACGCCACTGAACTCGGCCGACTGGCGCCAATGCAAGGGAGTGGTCGGATCGCTCAGCGAGGCGTTGGTGCCCAGCACGACGGCTTCGCGCAACTGGCCAAGGAACCCGGCAGCCAGGTACTCGACGACGACGCGATGGATCTCCAGACCGAACGGGCTGGGGACCACTTGCGCGACCAGATCGGGGCGGGCGAGGCTGGCTTGCAGCATGCGGCGTGCTTCGGCCGCCGTGTTGGCCATGCGCGCCTCGGTCAGCACGTGCTTTCCTGCCTCCAGTGCGGCGATGGCGATCGGAGCGTGCAAATAGGGCCACGTGCCGATCACGACGGCGTCGACGCTGGGTTCGGCGACCAGTTGCTCCCAGCGTTCCCAGGTGCGGGAGATCCCGAATTCCCGGGCCGCGTCCGCGGTGGATTGCGGGCTCCGGTTGCAGACCGCGACGATCTCCACTCCCGGACAGCGGCGCAGGCCGGGAACGTGCCGCAGGCGGCAGTTCGCTCCCAGTCCGACGATTCCGACGCCGATCGTTTTCATGGTCGGGTTACTCGACGGGCGAACTCTTGGCGTACGAACCGAGGATTTCCAACCGTTCGGTCTTCCGTTGCAGAGCGGCCAGCGCGCGTTTGATCTTGGCGTCGCTGTGGTGGCCTTCCATCTCGACGAAGAACAGGTACTCGCTCTCGGTGTTCGGCATCGGAAAAGACTCGATCCATGTCAGATTGATCCGGTTGCGTTTGAACACGGTCATCGCGTCGGCCAGGGAACCCGGCGTGTGCTGGATTTCGAACATGGCCGCCGTCTTGTCGCGGCCGGTGCGACGGCCTTCGTGGTCGCCGATCACGGCGAATCGCGTGATGTTGTTCTTGTTGTCCTCGATGTTGTCGGCCAGCACGGTCAGCCCGTAGTTGACGCCGGCCTGCAGGCTGGCGATGGCAGCCGCCCCCGGCCGTTCGGCGGCGAGTTGAGCGGCCGCGGCGGTGCTGGTCATCTCGATCGTGCGCGCCTGGGGCAGGTGCTTCGCGACCCACTCGCGGCATTGCGACAGGGCCTGGGGCTTGCTGTACACTTCCAGGACGTCACCGCGTTCGCCTTTGCCCAGCAAGAAGTGATGTATGCGCAACTGCACTTCGCCACAGATCCGAACGGGCAGACGCGTGAACATCCCCAGCGTATCGACAATTCGGCCGTCGGTCGAATTCTCGATCGGCACGATGCCAAAATTGACTTGGGCCCGGTTTAACTCCTCGAACACTGCAGCGATGGTCGCCACCGGCACCAACTCGGCACTGCTTCCGAACCGCTCGATCGCGGCCAGATGACTGTAGCTGTACGTCGGACCGAGGTAGGCGACCCGCAGCGGCTTCAGCAAGGTGCGCGTCCCGCTGATCAATTCGCGGAAGACGGCTCGCACGCAACGTTCGCTGAGCGGCCCGCGATTTGATTCCACGACCTGCTGCAGCAGCGATTGCTCGGCTTGGGGATCGTGCAGCAAGCCTCCTTCCTCGCTGCGGCTGCGTGCCCATTGCTCGGCCAATCTCGCGTGCTCGTTCAGCAGACGGACGAGATCACGGTCCACTTTGTCCAGCGCCTGTTTGCATTGGCTTGCAGAACCGCCAGGAACTTTCCGTTGGGGAGAGCTTCGTTTTGCCATGATCGATCCACCTTGTATCGCCTGATCGGGAGAGGATTTCAGGCGAGGGCGCCCAATTTGCCGCAGCCTCGCCGCATTTCGCCCAAATCATAGCTTCCTGCTTGGTGGCATGAAAAGCAGTCCTGTCGCTTCGTCGCATCGTCAAGAACATCGCAGAATCAAACGGCAACGGGCGTGCCAAAATGGCAGACTCGTCGGACCAAATCCGGAAATCGCTCGCGATTCACCCTGGTTGATTGCTTGCAAGTTGCACTGCATCAAGCACTTGCAACGAGCCACCAGACGTCGGAAAGCATGTGGCACGGGCTTTGCTTACTGGGAAGGGACGTCGCGCAGTACCATTCACAGAAATGACGCGAGCCACCAAAAGGTGGATAAGTCGATGCCGCTGGGCAAGGCGGCAGGACGAATCGAGTAATCGGTCAGCAGAACGAATCAGTTGCGGAGAAAGGAGCATCGACGATGGCTCAAGGCGAGAAGATTATCGGAATCGATTTGGGTACGACGAACTCGGTGGTGGCCATTATGGAGGGGACGGATCCGAAAGTGATCCCGAACGCCGAGGGAAACCGGCTGACGCCGAGCGTCGTCGCGTTCACGCCCAAAGGCGAGGTCTTGGTGGGCGAACCGGCGCGGCGCCAAGCGGTCACCAACCCGCACAACACGGTGTACTCGATCAAGCGGTTCATGGGACGGCGCCACAACGAGGTCGAGACGGAAGAGAAGATGGTGCCCTACAAGGTGGTGGGAAATCCGCAGGACTACGTGAACGTCGAGATCGACGGCACGCGGCACACGCCGCAGGAGATCTCTGCGAAGATCCTGCGCAAGTTGAAGGAAGCGGCCGAATCGTACCTCGGACACAAAGTGAACAAGGCGGTGATCACCGTGCCGGCCTACTTCAACGACGCTCAGCGGCAAGCCACGAAAGACGCCGGGCAGATCGCGGGTCTGGAGGTCGCGCGGATCATCAACGAGCCGACCGCGGCGGCGATGGCCTACGGACTGGACAAGCGGGCCAGCGAGAAGATCGTCGTGTTCGACTTGGGCGGCGGTACCTTCGACGTCTCGATCCTGAAATTGGACGACGAAGACGGGCACAAGGTGTTCGAAGTGATCAGCACGAGCGGCGATACGCACCTGGGCGGCGACGACTTTGACGAGGAGTTGATCAACTACGTGGCCGGCGAATTCAAGAAGGAACACGGCATCGATCTGCGCCGCGACACGATGGCGTTGCAGCGATTGCAGGAGGCCTGCGAGCGAGCCAAGAAGGAACTGAGCAGCGTGCCGCAGACGGACATCAATCTTCCGTTCATCACGGCCGACGCATCCGGTCCGAAGCATTTGCAGGTCTCCATCACGCGGGCCAAGTTCGAAGAATTGGTCGACAAGCTGATCGAACGGTGCCGAGGTCCGGTGATGCAGGCCCTGAAGGATGCCAAGTATTCGCCTCGCGACATCGACGAAGTGGTGCTGGTCGGCGGCTCGACGCGGGTGCCCAAAGTCCAGGCGCTGGTCCGCGAGATCTTCGGCAAGGAGCCTCACAAGGGCGTCAATCCCGACGAGGTGGTGGCGGTCGGAGCAGCGATCCAGGCCAGCGTGCTGGCGGGCGACCGCAAGGACGTGCTGTTGTTGGACGTCACGCCGCTGACGCTGGGCATCGAGACCGAGGGGCACGTCATGACGCCGCTGGTCGAACGCAACACGACGATTCCGACCGAGCGGAAGCAGACGTTTAGCACCGCATCCGACAATCAGACGGCCGTGACGGTCAAGGTGTATCAGGGCGAGCGAAAGATGGCCGCGGACAACCGGTTGCTGGGCGAATTCAACCTGGAGGGGATTCCCCCGGCGCCGCGCGGCGTGCCGCAGATCGAGGTCAAGTTCGACGTCGATCAGAACGGCATCCTGAACGTGTCGGCCAAGGATTTGGGGACCGGCAAAGAAGCGTCGGTGCGAATCGAGCAGTCGTCCGGACTGTCCGATACGGAAATCGAGCGGATGCGGAAAGACGCCGAGGAGCACGCCGAGGAGGATCGACGAAAGTTCGAGCTGGTCGAGGCCCGCAATCAGGCGGACCAAATGTGCTACCAGTTGGAAAAGATGATGAAAGAGAACGCCGAGAAACTGGCAAACGCGGACAAGGAACCGCTGAAGCGGGCCATCGAGAAGGTCCGCGCCGCCGCCAAGGGCGACGACGTCCAAGCGATCAAGGCGTCGGTCGGCGAGTTGGAACAGGCTTCGCACGCCTTGAGCAAAGTCCTATATGAAAAGGCTCAAGCCGGCGCTGCGGCGGGCGGAGGAGGAGGCGCAGCGGCCAGTCATCCCGCGGGCGACGACGACGCCATCGACGCGGAGTTCGAGGTCAAGAATCCGTAGCCGCAGGCTGCCAGCCTGCGAATCAAACCGTTCGCAACGCGGGCTGCCAGCCCGCGTTGCCAGCGGCTCGTTGCCTCTCGATTCCGAACCGATTCAGTGCGACGTTCCAATCGTCGCACGTGGCGGCCGAGTCGCGGCGAAGAGATCACTGTCGGATTTGCGAGGGCCTGTCCAGGCCCTCCCGTCGGCGCGACAGGGCGAACACCTCTATGTCGTGCGCCGCACGCTGAAGCGTGGACTTGAGCGAAGAACCCGAGCGGGCAGCGTCGTGTCCTACTTTTCCTTGGAGGTGCTCCGTCATGGCATTTCGGATGGATAAGCTGACCGTCAAATCGCAAGAAGCGGTCGTCGGTGCGCAGAATCTGGCAAGCCAGCGCGGAAATCCCGAACTGGACGCGCTGCATCTGTTGGTGGCGCTCCTCGAGCAGTCGGACGGGATCGTCGTACCCATTCTGGACAAGGTCGGTGTCAACCACGGGCAATTGCGCAGCATGGCGGATTCCGAGTTGGCCCGACTGCCGCGTGTCAGCGGCGGCTCGACGCCGCAGCCCAACCAAGCGCTGATGCGGGTTCTCGAGGCGGCGGCGCGCGAATCGGAAGCCATGAAGGACGAATTCGTCTCGACCGAGCATCTGCTGATCGCTCTGGCGAAAACCGAATCGCGGGCCAAGAGCATTCTGGAGGTGAACGCCGTGCGCGAGGGCGAGATCCTGACCGCCCTACGCTCCATCCGCGGCAGCAGTCGCGTGACCGACCAGTCGCCGGAAGACAAGTACCAGGCGTTGCAGCGGTACGGAATCGATCTGGTCGAGCGAGCCAACCAAGGCAAACTGGACCCGGTCATCGGCCGGGACACGGAGATCCGTCGGGTGATCCAGGTACTGTCGCGCCGAACCAAGAACAACCCGGTCCTGATCGGCGAACCCGGCGTTGGCAAAACGGCGATTGCGGAAGGATTGGCGCTGCGGATCGTCCAGGGCGACGTGCCGCAGAGCCTGAAGAACAAGCGAGTCATCGCGCTGGATCTGGGCGCGTTGATCGCCGGCACCAAGTACCGGGGCGAATTCGAGGATCGCTTGAAAGCTCTGCTGCGCGAAGTTCAGGACGCGGGCGGAGCGGTCATCCTGTTCATCGACGAATTGCACACGGTGATCGGCGCCGGTGCCGCCGAGGGCGGGGCGGATGCCGCCAACCTGCTGAAACCCGCGCTGGCCCGCGGCGACTTGCGGTGCATCGGCGCCACGACACTGGACGAGTACCGCAAGCATGTCGAAAAGGACGCCGCGCTCGAACGGCGGTTTCAACCGGTGTACGTCGGCGAGCCGAATGTCGAGGACACGATCGCCATTCTGCGCGGCCTGAAACCCCGCTACGAAACGCATCATGGGATCAAGATCAAGGACTCGGCTCTGATCGCGGCGGCCGAGTTGTCGCAACGCTACATTTCCGACCGGTTCCTGCCGGACAAGGCGATCGATCTGGTGGACGAAGCAGCTAGCCGCTTGGCGATGGAGTTGGAAAGCGTCCCGTCGGAGATCGACCAGGTCCAGCGACGATTGCGCCAGTTGGAACTGGCCGCACGGCAACTGGCCGACGAAACCGAAGATACGGCCCGCGTCCGGCTGGCGGAGATTGACGAGGAGATTGCCGATTTGAAGCGTCAGGAAGCCAATCTGCGCGAACAATGGGAGGCCGAGAAACTGGGCTTGGGCGATATTCAGAAAGTCCGGCAACAGGCGGAACAGGTCGCGTTGGAGTTTGGTCACCTGGACGCCGCGATCAAAGAAAAACAAGCCGCCGGGCTGCCCGTCGGCGAAGAGGACTACCAGCGGCTGTACGAGCTGGACGTCCGCCGTCGCAAATTGACGCAAGCGATCGAGGCCGAGGAAGAACGAGCCGGTCGGCAAACCACTGGACGCCGCTTGTTGCGTCAGGAAGTGACCGAAGAGGAGATCGCCGAAGTGGTCAGCGCCTGGACGGGCGTGCCGGTCTCGCGAATGATGGAAACCGAACGGGCCAAGTTGCTGGTGATGGAGGAGCGCATCCACCAGCGACTGGTCGGCCAGGACGAGGCCGTCGAGGCGGTTTGCAACGCCGTCCGGCGGAGCCGCAGCGGTTTGCAGGATAGCCACCGCCCCATCGGTTCCTTCCTGTTCCTCGGCCCCACGGGAGTCGGCAAGACCGAATTGTGCAAGGCGCTGGCCGAGGTGCTGTTCGACGACGAAACGGCGATGGTCCGATTGGACATGAGCGAGTTCATGGAACGGCACACGGTCAGCCGACTGATCGGGGCTCCGCCCGGCTACGTGGGCTACGAAGAAGGCGGAAAACTGACCGAAGCCGTCAGGCGGCGCCCGTACTGTGTCATCCTGCTGGACGAGATCGAGAAAGCGCATCGCGATGTCTTCAACATCTTGCTGCAGGTGTTGGACGACGGCCGCTTGACGGACAATCACGGACACACCGTCGATTTCACCAATACGCTGGTTGTGATGACCAGCAATCTCGGCAGCCAACTGATCCAACAGGTGGCCGAAGAAGGCGGTCGGGAAGAGGAGATGCAGTCGGCGGTCAAGCAAGTCCTGCACGCCAGTTTCCTGCCCGAATTCCTGAACCGCATCGACGATATCATCGTTTTCCACCCGTTGACCCGCGCCGAGATCCGGCGGATCGTGGATCTGCAGATCGGGCTGCTGCAAAGCCAACTCGAGAAGCAGGACATCCGGCTGCAGGTGACGGACGCGGCCCGGCAAGCGATCGCCGCCCAGGGCTTCGATCCCAGCTTCGGCGCACGGCCGCTGAAACGAGTCATCCAACAGCGCATCCAGAACCCGTTGGCCACCGAACTGCTTCGCGGCGAAATCCAGCCGGGTGGCGGCGTCCAGGTCGATCACCAGCCCGACGGTTTCACCTTCGGTCGTCTGGATGGAACGGCGACGACGGTCGAGACGGTCAGCGTCGAATAAGGACCGGAAAGTCAAGAACGGCTTCCTCCCATGACGCCGGTCTGCGCGAACCGATTGGGCAATCTGAGAAATCCTAAAGGACTTTGCCGGTTATGACGATTACCAGGAGTGGTCGGGCCTGTTCCAGGGAAGGGAGTTCCTATGCCCCGTCGTATTCCGTGGAAATGGCCGGTGGTGCTGCTAGCAGGAATCCTGCTGAGCGGGCCTGCTGGCCGTTGCCGCGCGCAAACGAATGATCGAATCTCGACGCCGGAAGTGATTCCGGCGCCGGCTCCCCTTGCGCCCGATGCGTCCGGTGCGCGGATCTCGGATCGTACGCCGCGCAACAGTCGTTCGCCCCGCACGTCTGCCCACGCGTTTTCTCAGGAACCGCTTCCGCTGGTCGAATTCCGCGGCGTGCCGTTGGGCGAGGCGATGCAGATTTTCGCCGAGCAGACCGGCATGAACATTGTCTCTTCGCCGGAAGCAGCCAAGACGGAGATTTCTGTCTATTTCCGGAACGTTAGGCCGCTGGACGCTCTGGAAGCCATCACCAAATCCCACGACTTGTACTATCTGGTCGACGAGCAGTCCCAAATCGTCCGTATCTCGACCACCGCCGAGTATCAGCGGTCACTGTCCAGCTTTCGGGAGGAGCGAACCGAAGTCTTCACGCTCTTGTACCCGAACCCGGCGGCCGTGGCGTTGGCGATCCGGAACGTGTTCGGCAGCGCGGTCCAGTTGAGTTTCGGCGACAGCGACCAATTCGACATGATCGACCTGCTGCAGCGACTGAACCGTTTCGACCTGATCGACGGCCGAAGTCTGGGTCTGGGAATCGGTGGTTTCGGTCAGGGCGGATTCGGGCAAGGCGGTTTCGGACAGGGCGGATTTGGCGGCGGGTTCGGCCGTGGCGGCGTGGGTGGCTTTGGCGGCGGCAGCTTTGGCATGGGGCGTTTCGGTGGTTTGGGCGGCATGGGAATGGGCGGTATGGGGATGGGTGGGTTCGGCTACGGCGGCATGGGCGGCCTGTCAGGAATCATGGGCGGCACGCAGACTCAGCAGTCGATTCGCCCGGAAGACGAAGCCGAGACCAGGCCGTTGCAGGACTTGAGCCCCGAGCAGATTCAGCAGTTGGAACAGGCGTTGGCCGGAGGCACCGATGCGGACCGGGCCCGCCTAAGCGAATTCCTGCAGCAACGCAGGGCGACGATTTTTGTCACGGTGATCCGTCGCAACAACCAAGTCATCGTCCGCACCGGGGACGAACGCACGATGGAGCAGATCCGTGATTTGGTCATGCGGCTAGACGTCCCGACGCCGCTCGTGCTGCTGGAAGTCAAAGTTCTGCGTTTGGCCCTGGGAGACGAATTCAATTCGGCATTCGACTATCAGTTCTCCGACGGCGCCACGGTCGCCGGTGGCTTCACGACCGGCAACATCCTGCCGCCCCTGTCGGACAATCCCACCAACATCCCCGCCGGACTTACGCGACGGGACATGAGCGTCCAACCCGGCGGCTCGGGGCTAAACAGCGACCAGTTCTATTTCCAGGCGGTGAACGACAGTTTTCGCTTCCGCCTGCAATTGCTGGAGAACAACAACCGCGTCACCACGCTGGCCACGCCGCTGCTGTTGACGGCCAATAACGAGGTCAGCCGGATCTTCATCGGCGAAACGCTGCCGTTCACCGTAGGCTTCACCCCGGGACAGGTCGTGCCGACCGGGGCGGGCACGGCCAATACCGTGACCAGTACCCCGATCACCGAGCTGCGCGACGTGGGCCAGTCGCTGTTGATCACACCGAACATCAACGCCGATCGGACCGTGACCCTGCGGATCGTACAGGAGCAATCCGAACCGGTGCTGGATGGAGCACGAATCCCCGTCGCGGATGCCGCAGGCGGCATTCAGGAAGTTCCGGTGGACACCATTCGCCGCAACACGGTAAGCGGCACGGTGGTCGGCATGGACGGCTTGACGGTGGCCTTGGGCGGGCTGATCGAAGAACGGGTGCGGGACCAGCGCGCCGAGGTTCCCGTGTTGGGCAAACTGCCGGTGGCCGGCTTCTTCTTCCGCCGTCAGACCAGCGTGCGGGAACGGGCCGAGTTGGTGATTCTGATCCGGCCCTACGTGTTCAACACGCCGGCCGAATCGGCGCTGACCAGCGGGGAACTGATGCAGCAACTGAGCATCCATCCGGCCAGCGAGTGTCCGATGGGGACAATGGGGACGTTTGCGCCGCACGAGGTGATCCGCGCCAATCCGCCAATCACCGAATGCCAGAAGGTGTTTCGCTTTCACAGTCTGGAACCGAAGCGATACTGAACGCTGCGAGCATCTTCGTCTAACGCGGTCGCCAGCGGCTTGCCGTGAAACGATTTGGTTGCGGCCGTGGGCCGCGTGAGGAGAGAAATCATGGTTCGACGTTCGTCCGCCTGCCTGCTGCGGTTGGGCTGGTCTGCGTTGCTGGCCAGCGTGCTGGCGACGTCCG
Source organism: Pirellulaceae bacterium (assembly GCA_023382975.1). Lineage (GTDB taxonomy): Bacteria > Planctomycetota > Planctomycetia > Pirellulales > Pirellulaceae > SKKK01. The sequence continues at coordinate 70,217 of JAHDXO010000003.1, read as the reverse complement.
GCTGTTCCGGGTTGATTCCCTCGCCGATTGCGCAAGAGCCCGATCCGTTGACGGCAGGACTGCCTGGACCGTCTGCTCCTCAAGTTCGAGTTGGCGGCGACGGCTTCACCTTGGGCGACGTCGAGCAGTGTTCCGTGCCGCCGCAAGCCTTCGCTGATCGAATCGGCGAATCCTTGTCGACCAATCGTCGCGCCACCGCCGATCGCCTCGTCCGGCTGTATCCCGATCTGGCACTGACGATTCTGCGGGAACCGGGAAGTGTCCGGGTTCCGACGACGGTCATGCAGGTAATCGCTCACACGCACGATCAGCAGTGCTCGCGAAGCGGTCCCGGTGCGGGGTGGTCCGCGGTCGTGGCGGACCGAACCCGGCGTCCGGCTGCTTACCAGGACTATGACGCCCGACGCCAGAAATTCGTGACGCATCTGGAGAACGGACGGCTCGAACAAGCGTTGGCGCTGTCCGTGGACACCGCCGCGGCCAGTTTGGCGGCGTCTCCGCTGCAGATCGATGCGTGGCGTTTGATCGGAGTCGCCCATCTGTTGGACGGCCAACCGCAACGGGCGGTCGCGGCCTTCGAGCAAGCCAGGCAGCATTCGTCGGGGGCACATCCCTACGAGGAAGTCACCTTGTTGCTCCTGGAGAGCGATGCACGACGCCGCGCCGGGGACCAGGCGGCCACCGCCGCATGGCAGCAGGCCGTGTGGCAACTCGGCGAACTTGCGGTCGGGTCAATCCCGATGCTCGACCCGATACTCTGGGAGCGAGCTGCGTACCTTAGGCCAGTCGACTGCCCGTGGCCTGCGGAAGTCCTGCAGCGTTTGGCCGGTGCCAATACGCGCCTTGGCATCGCCGCCGAAGCGTGGTTCTCCTCGCAAACCGGATTCGGCTCGACCGCCGGCAGCGACGAGACGGTTGTCTGGGGGGCGATCGGACATGCGCGACTGGCCCGCGACGAACCACAAGCGGCGTTGGTCGCGCTCAAGCGGGCCGAATCCATGTCTGCTCATCCTGTACTCGCCAAGCGTCTGCGGCTAGCCGAGGCCAAAGCATTGAGCCGCCTGGGCCAGTCGGCAGCAGCCACCGCTATGCTGGCCGGTCTGGTGGGTGACGACGATCCCAGCGTTTCGCGCCCCGCATTGGCCATGCTCGGTTCGATCAAACTGCAGGAAGGCGGCACCCAGCAGGGCTACCAGTTCCTGCGGCGAGCGGTCGGCGACGACCCGGTGGCGACGTGGGCGGGGCGGACCGAAGCCGAAGCCGATCTCGGACTGGCATGCCTGCTGCTGGGCGACGAGCCCCAAGGCATGCGTTGGCTGCACTCGGCGCAGCAACAGATGGAAGCGCAGGGAGACGTCGAGCAACTGGTGCAGTCGTTGGAGAACGAGCACGAGTACCTGCGGCGCAGCGACCGGAAAGACGCCGCAAACGCCATCCGTCAGCGTCTTGAACAACTGCATGCCGGCTCGTAGCACGCTGCGCGGCAGCCCTCGGGCCGGCCGCCGCCAGCCACCTTAGCCACGCGTCGCACCCCGTCAGGATCTCGTTCTGGCAACCCGCTCGACCTGTTCCCGCGTCGGACGCTGGGCCTTCTGAAACGCAATCGCCTGCGCCTCGGCTTCCTTCCACTGTCCAGCGCGAGCCTTGTCAACGATCGACTGAAACTCGGCGAGTTCCTGATCGGATACCTGTCCGGCGTCGCGGCGCTGCTCAAGAATCTTCACGTTTTGTTCCAGCCACTCCTGGTTCTGGGCCGACAGGGCGGTTCGAAGCGACGCGATCAGCGACAGATTCTGCGGGGCCGCACGGGGCGGCCCGCAGCCAGCGCCGCACAGCACCAGCACGGCGCACACGACCGCGATCCGGACTTGGGCAACCTTCGATCGATCATTCATCTTAAGATCTCCGCAAACGGTGTAGACAAACGGGCATCAGTACGTTCCCACGACCTCGCCTTTGGCCGCGCTGGACAACGCGGCCCAGGTCAACTGATTGATGTCCTCCGAAACGAAACGGACGCTTCCATCGCCCAGCATTACGTTGCAGCCGCCCGGATGCATGGCGTACATTTGGCAAGGCGCCGCCGTCCAACTGTTCGGCGGATGAATGACGGGCGGACTTGCATAACTGCAGGGACCGCTGTGGCAATTGACCAACACTCCGGCCGGTTCGCACGAGCCGTAGGCGAAGGCGGCCGTGGGGCAGACTTCCGCACCAGGAACAACGCCCACCCAAGTCTTGTCGCTGAGCACCGGATGATGCTCGCCGATGAACACAGTGTTGGAGAGCCCGTCGGTTACGTCGGCCACCCGCGTCCGGGAATTCCGGTACAACGGTCCGTCGGCGATGCCGTCGTACCGATCCACGGTGCGGAGCCACGGCTCCTCCCGGCCCGCGTTGGCGACGTAGCAGGAACGGCCAAAAGTGGCCAACGTATCACCGCTGCCCGAGATCAAATTGAAGGGCTGGTGGGTATTGCCCGTTGCCGACGGACAGACGAACACGCCGACCGACGTACGGGCCGGCGCGGCGTTGACCGCGGCCCAGCACGGTTGCGAAAAATCGAACGCATCAAACAAGGAGCTCTGCTCCACGAAGGGCAGCAGAAGCGAGCCCCATGCCCAACCGGGGCCGGCATCGCGCGTGTCTGGGTCGGGCGTGCCGTTGACGCCACCACCGCCCGGTTGGATGACATAGGCGGGCGGGAACACTCGGTGCGTATCGTGATAGTTGTGAAACGCCACACCGATCTGAACCAGATTGTTCAGGCACTGGGAACGCCGAGCACTCTCTCGCGCGGCCTGCACCGCGGGCAGCAACAGCGCCACAAGAATGCCGATGATGGCGATCACCACCAGAAGTTCCACCAACGTGAAGCCGTTGTCTCGTCGTCTCGAATTCATATTTGCACTCCGCTTGAATTTGTCGTCAGGATCACTGCCGAAAAAAAATCGTGCCAGCCCAAACGGCCCGCAATGGCATCATCGAACGAGTCGTCAGGATGATTCGGGGCTCGGTCGCTGCATACGCCAGACGCACGACGGCCCGACGGTTCCGGCCACGTTCTGGCGAACGCAGCCACACCGTATGTCATGCATTCCCCGGGGACATGGATGACTGGGGCTAGATCCGGGGCGGAGCGCGAGAGTGCAGCGACTGCGAAGCGCGGATCCAAATGGCCCACTGGCTTAGACAAGGCGTGGACAAGTACACGAGACTGGACAGCTCGCCGTTGAGCGACCAGCGCAGCAACTTCTGCTGTCCCGAAAGACGGCAGATGGCACAGTCTGCCTCGCTCTTCACGGTTCCTTGGTCCGGTTGCTCTTGGTCCAGCGACGGATCTTCGCAGGGGATCGCCGACGAAAGATCGATTCCCCGGATGCCAACGTAAACACCGTGTCCACCCGTGGTTTCCACCCAGTGGCCGTTGCCGGGGACCAAATGCCATCCTTCGTTAACGCCCACCAGAGCCGCAAACCAGGCGGTCAGGAACCATGCGACGATGCTTTGGCTGCGAATGTACACGGCGGGTTTCTCGATTCGGCCGTGGCCGAACAACGAAGCGGAATCTATCTTGATTGAGAATCAATGTCATTATATGGAGACGAGGCGCTGAATCAAGGGCATGTGGAGAAATATCTTCACTTGCCGCCAACGCGGACGGCGCGTGTTCCGATCGCTTCGCGTGGACGGCAAACGGCGTACACTGCGACGGCTGGCGGGATAATTCGCCGCTCAGCGGCCTCGCGTTCGAAACCAGGAGTCCGCGGGGCGTGTGGGTGGTTCCGGCGGCGCGACGGGGCCTGTGCCGGGACGGAACGGCACGACCGCGGGAGGTGTGGCGGGTGGAACCGGCGGTCGCGACACGACCGGCGGCGCGACCGGCGTGCCCGGCAGTGCATCGGGGATTGACGACCGCAGTGCCGATGCATCGTACGAGAAACGCTGGTTGCGAGGCAGGCCGAGAATTTGGCCACTCGGTCCGCGTTGAATGCCGGAATCGAAACGGGTTCTTGGCTGCGGTGCTACTGGGCCGCCTATCGCGCGAGGGCCGAACATGCCGCGAACGATCGTTGGCTCGGTCGCCGACGCACTGTCGAAAACGAGAAACATCGCGGTCAGCACACCGGCTCGAAATGCTAAAGATCGCATCGTTGGCATCCTTGATCGAGGTTCATAGAAAGCGTCGGCAGCAAATTCTATCGACTTGTCCGCCGCGGTCTATTCACGTTCTTGTTTGGGTTGCTGCGCCTCGCCCGTCATGGGAACGAACGCGACGGGAATATCCGACCATCGCTCTACCGTGCCATCGTCCATCTTCTCGATGACCATCAAATCTTGCCGAAATCGCCCAACCGGTATGATCATCCGTCCCCCGGGCGCAAGCTGCTCGACCAATGGCTCGGGCACATGGTCCGGAGCCGCCGCCACAATGATCAAGTCGAACGGTGCATGTTCCGGCCAACCCTGATAGCCATCGCCGGCCCGCACGTGGATGTTCGTGTAGCCGAGTCGCCCCAATCGTTCGGCGGCTTGGTTGGCGAGAGTCTCGACGATTTCGATGCTATAGACCTCCTTGCAGAGTTCGCCCAAGACGGCCGCTTGGTATCCTGAACCGGTGCCGACGTCCAGAGCTCGCGAACTGGGGCGCGGACGCGCCAACTGAGTCATCAAAGCCACGATGTATGGCTGAGAAATCGTCTGTCCGAGGCCGATGGACAGCGGGCGGTCTGCGTACGCGGAACTTTGCAGATCGTCCGGAACATAAAGCTGGCGCGGGATTCGCCCCATCACCTCCAGCACGCGTTCATCCGTGATGTCGCGTCGCCGGAAATGATACTCGATCATGTCCCGGCGGGCCTTGAGAAACCGATCATCGGCGTCTGGCACGACTGGCCGAACCGGCTCGATGCGATCCGCATTCTCCGGCATCGCGTCTGGCCTCGTGTCCGTGGACGCCGCGTGCTCTACCCGCTTTGCGACCGCGTCAGACGCCCTTTCGCGGTCGAACTGCCGCGTGATGTTTCTTCCCAACCAACCTGCCATACCAGTCACCGAGAGAATTGCGACCAGGATCAACAGTGCGGACAAGCGACCCGAAGTCGTTGGCGGCGGTCGCTGAAGTGCCGGATCAAGACCACTCCGGTCTGGCTCGTTCATCGCATCGAACTCCCCGGTCGCTGACCACACAGTCGTCGCATCGTCCATGGGATCGCGTCACGAGACGCCCTTCAACTCGCAATTGTACGCGCACAAGGACCGATCGGACCACCCCCAGCGCAGATCGGGGATTTAGAATCCGGAACAAGCTCAAGTCTCGAATAAGCAGAGCCGCCCCCGAATGGCAGGTTCGTCGGCAAGCCTGTCCGCTTTCTCGCAGACTCCCCATGCAGCCTAAATTCTTGATGGAAGTTCTACCGTTTTTTCCTTGTCCGGCGGGACGCCGTATTTCTGTTTTCGGGCGCGGCCCCAGGGGCAGCCGCCGAAGGTGACGAGCAGTTCAACACGTTGCAGGAACTGTGCCCAGCGGACGCCGCGGCGGGCCCGCGTGCAGATCGGGCATTTCTGTTCACAGAATTCGGGATCGAAAAGGGCCATGCCGTCCTCCTGGTCTCGATTTCTCCGCAGGCTCGGCGACTGCGGAAAACCACGTTGCATCGATCTTTCCACCAAGTTACTTTATAGTCTCGATTTACTGCCACAAACCACCCTCCCGAAATTGAAGAGGCCGACGATGTCTTTTCACGTCGTGCTCGGAATGCTGTTCGCTGCCGCCTCCGTTGCCACTGATGGTCCCTACCAGCAGCAGTGTGCCGAACAGGTCTCGCGGCTGTCCGACGATTCGCCGCTCGTCCGCGCCCGAGCGGCCGAGTCGCTTGGTTTTTTGCGTGCCTATTGCGCCGAAGACGATTTGATCCGCGCCTTGGCCGACGAATCGGACGAGGTTCGTTTGCAGGTGGCCATGGCCCTGGGATGGTGTGGTGGCCGCGCGGCGGTCGAGCCGCTGACCGAGGCACTGGCCGATCCGTCCTGGACCGTACGGCAGGCCGCCCACGTCGCCTTGACCAACTTGACCGGCATGGAATTCGCCTTCGATGCGATGGCGGAGCGGCGCGCACGGAACGAGGCCCAGCAGACTTGGCGCGCCTGGTGGGCGACGGTGCCGGCCGATCGCCCGCCCGACGAGATACTCGCGATGCTGTCCGGTGCCCGCGCCGTCGGCTTTGGCCGCCAAGTGACGGCCTCCAGCACGTACAAGGGGCCGCCGGAGGTGCTACTGGACGGTCAATTGGGCCCGGAGTACTGGCAGACCAAGGACGTCCCGTTTCCGCAGTGGGTTCAGGTCGATCTGGGCCGCGTCGAGGAAATCGATCAAGTGGTCGTCCATCAGTATGGACCCCAGTTCGTCATGACCGACTACGAATTGGGCGTTAGTCTGGACAACGTCGCTTTCGAAGTGATCCGCCGCGAGAAAGGCGCGACGCCCGTCGAGTTGACGGTGCGCTTTCCCAAACGGCCGGCTCGCTACGTTCGAATCACCAGTTTCGCGTCGATCCGACCGCTCTATCCGACCACGTTTTTCGAGATCGAAGTCGGGGCTTACGGCGTGGCGGGATCCCCGTTGGCCGGTTCGGTCGAGTGGAAGCTGGAACGAGCGTTGCGAGCGCTGGGTGCGCTCGGAGGACAGGGAGCGACGGACGCGATCCTCCAGGTGTTGGGGGAAGACCCGACCACGGCGCCGCGTTTCCGTCCGGCGATTCGATCCGGATTGCGGGCGCTGGGGCGACTGCGGGACGAGCCTGGTCTGGATGCCCTGATCCGGCTGCTCGACAATCCGTTTTGGGCTCGCCATGCGGCCGATGCGTTGGGCGACTTCGGCGACCGGCGCGCGGTCGGCCCGCTGCTTGCAGCGTATCCTCGCTATGCCAAGGATCTCAGCGGTGCGGATCCGGCCGATCTGCCTCGCGACGACAAGATGGGTTTTCCCAGCGAGGACCGGATGCTGGAGACGCCGTACCTGATCCTCTATGCGCTGAGCCGCCTGCCGCTGGACGATCCCGCGGAACGAGAACAACTGCGACGGCTGGCTCCTCTGCTGATGGCCAACCTGCCCGGCGACCACGACACATTCATGCTGTACGAATTGGAGGTCGGGCACCGACTGACGCGATACCTGATGGACCTGACCGGTTTGCGTCAGCAGGCATGCGAGCATGCCTTCGAATTGCTCGGTCAGCCGCGGCGCGAGTCGGCGGAAAACTCGACCGACGACACGACGGTTTGGTCTCAGTTTCCGGCGTACCGCATCTCGAGCTGGCTGCCGTGCGTTTGCACCGAAGCGGACGATCTGCCGCGGCTGGTCGCCCTGCTCGACCATGCGGACGGCTGGGTGCGGCTGAACGCGGCCAAGACGATGGCATTTCTGGGCGATTCCCGGGCGATCGCACCGCTGGCTCGCGCGCTGAGCGAGGCGAAGGCGGAAGCCGATTTCGGTTACAGCGGCACGTTCAAAGACGAGGAGTACAACGATCCGGCGCCACGGTGGCGCGAAGGGCTGATCCGCGCGTTGGGCTTGCTGAAGGCACACGACCAAACCGAGCGAATCATCGAGATCATGAATGACCATCGCTCGGTGGTCGATGTGCGGCACGCGGCGACGTGGGCGCTCGGCGACCTGGGAAACGCGGCCGCGCTGGACGCGCTGCGGATTGCGGCCTTGGAGCACTCGTTCCATTGCGTCCGCCACATTGCGCGCGACGCACTGCGGGCTCGGGGCATCGACTTGGATCCGGTGGAGCTGCCGCCGTCGGAAACGTCCTTCGTGCCCGAGATTCCGGCAACGCGGCATGTCGCCTGGCCCGACGATTTCAAGGCCCTTGTGTTCATCCAGGGCAGCAACAACATCCCCAACACGATCGGAACGGTGGAACAGGCCGACCGTTGGCGGCAGACCTACGCCGTCACGGATTCGGGGCCCGTCTACCGGCCGGGGGACAATTTGTACCTGCTAAGCCCGCCGCGGCCGGACGGGCAGGTCACGCCGCTGACCCGGTTCGCGGATGGCTACGTCGGCGATCTCGATGTCTCGTGGGACGCCACGCATGTGCTGTTCACGCGGCGCGGCAAGGACGATCCGTGGTGGAACATTTGGCGGATCAACACCGATGGCAGCGAGCTCACCCAGTTGACACGCGGTCCCTATCACGATGTGGGCCCGTGCCACCTGCCCGACGGCCGGATCGTGTTCGCATCGACGCGCAGCGGCATCCGCGACGAGTATCACGGCTATCCTTGCACGGCGTTGTATGTCATGAACCCCGACGGCAGCGACATGCACCCGATCGCCACGAATATCGGCCGAGACAACGAGCCCGCCGTGTTGGCGGACGGGCGGATCGCGTTCAGCCGCCTGGAGGTTTTCTACTCGCGGAACAAGACCGAGTTGACGCTGCACGCCGTTCGCCCGGACGGCACGCAGGATGCGGTCCTGTACGGCCCCGAGCGGCGGCTGTTTTGGCGCCAGTTGGACCACGGCCCGCCCACGCCGGCCGACGGGCAGGAGGCGCCGCTGACGCATCGCGTCCTGCGGATGACGCAACCGCAACCGATGCCCGACGGTCGTCACATCGTCGTTGCGACGCAGGGTGGTTTGGCCTTGGTGGGAACTTCCCGGTTCTCCGAACGGCTGATCTCGCCCGACTACAAGACCCGCGCGTACACGACTCCTTGGCCTTTGCCCGACGGAACGATCCTGTGCGCCACGACCGAAAAGACGCCCGACCGCGAGTTGGTTGACCTGGGCCTGTACCGGCTCGATCCGGAACACGGCACACTGGAGCTGATCTACAACGATCCAAAGGTGGCCGACTTCGAGCCTCGGCCGCTGGTTCCCAGGCAACCGCCCGAGAGTGCCCGGCCGATGGCGAAACGCCACGCTTACGACGGCGTGTTCCTGTGTGCGTCCGCGTTTGCCACCCAGGATCCCGTGGTGGCCGAACGAGGCCGCTATCTGCGGCTGATCGAAGGCGTACCGATGGTGGCCCGGCACAGCACGCAGACCAACCCCGAGCCGGTATGGAAGAACCACGGGGGCACGTTCGCGCGGGTGCTGGGCACCGTGCCACTGGCGGCCGACGGATCGTTCCACATCCGGGTGCCGGCCGATCGTCTGCTGCATCACCAGGTGCTGGACAGCGATCGCCGCGTGTTGGGCAACCAGCTCACGTGGATCTACGCCCGGCCCGGCGAGACGCGATCCTGCGTCGGCTGCCACGAACCGCGACACAGTTCGCCGCGCACCAACGACCCGCTGGCTGCCCAATCGCCGCCGCTGTCGATGCTGCCGCGCGGCGACGAGTTTACCTACCGCGCCAAGGCCTGGTTCAAGGGGCACCTACCCCCCGAGATCGAAGAACGAACGCGGACCGTCCGCGCTGTGAATCTGCTGGGCCGATAATCCGAGGATGGGAGTGGCTATGACCGCCAAGGATGTGTTCGCCGCCAACCTGAAGCGACTGATCGATCACTCGCCCATGTCTCGCCGGCAGGTGGCCGACCGGGCAGGCGTCAGCTACTCGACGCTGAACCGCTGGCTGGAAAACGGCGTGCTTGCCCCTGACCGCCGGACCAAGAAGCCGTTGCAGAAGATCTGTCGCGTGCTGCACGTTGGCCTGGACGATTTGTGGGCGGAACAAGGCATCGCGGGACGCACCGTCTATCCGGAGAAGGTCCGGGAGTTGTACGAGCGTTGGGAACGCCTGAACGCGGACACCAGCGGACTCTCGCGATTGCTGGATACCTGGTACAACGCTGGCCGCGTGGCCGAACGCTTCCGCCGCGACGAGCCCGATTTGGCGCAGGTCGTCGCCAAAGTGAAAATGCTTCGCGACGACGGCGAGATCCAACTGTATTTAGAGAGCTTGTTGCGGGAATGGGAACTCGAAGAAGCCGACGCCTACCGGCGGCTGATCGAGACCACCCAGCGGTTCCTCGCCGCCGCCTTGCCGCAGGATCCCGAGCAGTTGGCGCAGTGGTTCATCGAGGCCCATCCGCGGCGTTGGGACTGGCTGGTCGAGTCGGGCCGCCTGGATCACGAGGGCGAGTTGTTCGCCTTTCTCCGCCACGTGATGGCCGAAGGGCTCTCGAAGCACGAGGCGTATGAATCCGTACTGCGGCTGTCGAACGAAGTTCGCACCGCCAAGCCCACATCGATCAAGCCGTAGCCGAATTCGCGAGAACTCGGACGAGCCTTGACCGTTCAGCGAGGAGCCGGTCCCGCGACGGGCCGCGTGGCTTGAGTGGGGCGTTCACCCGCGGCGGGCCCTGCCGGTGCGTAGTCTTCGGAAGCCGGGGCGGCCTCGTATTTCTCGACAACGCGCTTCCAGCCAAAGGGCACTTTCGGTTCATAGAATTCGCGTTCCCAGAACATGATCTGTTGCAGCGCGATGCTCCAATTCGTTTCGCGTTGTTCGAAGGTGAACGTCGATCGGGCCGGATTGCGGATCGGATCGAAATTGCGGTCGAAGATCACGAGACCTTTGGGCAGGAAGTCCTGGTGATCGATGATGACGTGAACCTTCAGGTAGTTCGCAGCGTCCTGGCGAGTCTTCGGAAACGCCTCCAGCCAGTACTCGCCCTTGATGTCCGGGGGCATGGGCAGAGGCCGGATCCAGTAGCGTTGCTTGATCTGCTCGGCATCGGCGCCGAACAGGAACGGCAGCGGCCCCTCGGCAATCGCCTTGCCTCGCATTTGCGGAGGCAGCTCCTGTTGGAGTTGCTGCTTATTCTTGGCGTCGTGCGAGAAGACCGACTGGCCGTCGCAAATCCAGAATTCGCCGGAGTCCTTGTCTCGCGGCTGAAACTGGGGCTTGCCGCCCGGCTCGGCCGGCGCGGTATAGTCCATCGCCTTCTCTACTTTGTACAGTCCTTTGTCCGGCATGGCGTACTTGATGACGCCTTCGCTGTACGTTTTGAACGTGTCACGGGGCCCGAACACCGGGTCGTATTCCCAGCGTTTGAACGTGCAGCGGTAGCGTTGGATCGCCTGGCTGCGCTGCTCCCAGAGCTTCAGCACGTCGTCCAGGAATTTCTGGTGTTCCGGTGGCAAGGGCGGAAAAGGCGCCTGGCCCAACATCGGCTGAGTTGGGCCGGCAGGTGCCGGAGAAGCCGCGGATGGAGCAGATGCCGATGGCGGCATCTGGCCGTGCGCCATCGTCGCAACCAGCATCAAGAGTGGCAACCAGCCCAGTGCCCAGATGATGGAACGGAACGGATTCATCAACTCGCCTTTCCTCTCGGTACGACAACGAGCAGGTCGCCCGAACCCGCCAATTGTTGCTGCTTCGGCAAAATGCGCGGGGATTCTAACAAGGAGTACCGCAGCACTCTAGAGCGATTTTTCGCGTTCCGCCGAGGCGACCTCGCTGCTAGCATCCCTTGAACTTGTCCTCCTTCTGCCATAGGCTGGATGATAAAGGAGAACTGACGATGGCACCGCATCCCGATAATTCGAACTCGTCCGGCGCGACGATCGCGATGATCGCCGCCGTGGTGATCGGCGTGCTGATTCTGGGCGTGTTGGCCATGGTGACGCTGGGCTTCCTGTTTTTCTTCACGGTCCAGGATCGCGTTGTCTACGAGATGACGACCGATCCGGTGATGGAGGTCGTCGAGCAATTGCCGGTCGAAACGCCCGCCAGCGGCGAGTCGCAGGTGGTCGAAGAAACGGAGGGGACGCAACCAGAACTGCCCGCGGCGACGGAAGTGCCGGGGGAGAGCGGTCAGGTGGACGTCCCGGCGTCAGGTACTGCGGCGGAATCGCCGATGCTCCCATCGACCGACTCCCCCGTCCCGGCGACCGAGTCGCCGCGAACGAAACTGGCCGATTTGACGCCGCTGGAACGGATCGACGTGCGGTTGGGCGACGCGCCACCGGTCCGCGCCGTGAACGTGGGCGGGCGGAGCTATCCGTCGGCAATCTGGGCGCAGCCGTCGTCCGATCTCGGGACTTGCCAGATCTCGTACCCCGTGCAACAAGCCTACTCGCGGTTGACCGGGATGGCGGCCGTTGCGGATGCCGCGGGCGCGGACGTCGCGGTGGTTCCCAAAGGCACATTCCACATCTACGCGGACGGCAACCTGCTTTGGAATTCGGGCCCGGTCGAGGGCTTCGGATCGTCCAAGTCTTTCGACGTGGACGTCTCGGGCATTCGGCTGTTGGTCTTCGTGGTCGAAAGCGACGCGGTGTCGGCCGCCTCCCCGTTCGCCTGGGCCGATCTGCAGTTGGTTCCTGCGTCCGTCGCGGGGTCGCCATGAAGTACGTCGCATTGCCGCAAACCGATCTGAATGTATCGCGGTTGTGCTTCGGCTGCTGGGGCATCATCAGCGACCAGCATTGGGGCGACCGGGACCGCGATGCGGCGTTGGACGCGATCCAAACGGCGCTGGACGCCGGCATCAATTTTTTCGATACGGCGGCCATGTACGGGATGGGGGCAAGCGAGCGGTTGTTGGGGACGGCGCTCGCGGGCCGTCGCGACCAAGTCGTCATCGCCAGCAAACTGGCCGCCAACCGCATGCATCCCGCAGAGGTTCTGGAATCCTGCGAGCAGTCGCTGCGGGCGTTGGACACCGACTACCTCGACCTGCTGCAAACCCACTGGACCAGCCGCGAAGTGCCTTTGTCCGACACGTGGGAGGCCATGCTGCGGCTTCAGGAGCAGGGCAAGATCCGCTACGCGGGCGTCTGCAACGCGGGGCTTGGCGACCTGCGAGCCGTCGCCTCGCCCCGGCCACCGGTGACCAATCAAGTTCCGTACAGCCTGCTGTGGCGGATGGTCGAAAGCGAAATCCTGCCGTACTGCAACTCGCAGGGCATCGGCGTGCTGGCCTACAGCCCGCTGATGCACGGCCTGTTGGCCGACAAGTACCGCACGGCCGACGAAGTACCGCCCGGCCGGGCACGCACGCGTCACTTCGGCTCGCACCGACCACTGACACGGCACGGCGAAGCCGGTTGCGAATCCGAGACATTTGATGCACTGGAATCGATCCGCGAGATCTGTCGCGAACTCGGCCGCACGATGGCGGATGTCGCGCTGGCATGGTGCCTGCAGCAACCGGGCGTGGCGTGCGTGATCGCGGGGGCGGGCTCCGGCGAACAGGTCCGTCGCAACGCGACCAGTCTCGAACAACCGCTGCCTGACGAAGCGATTCGACGGCTGACCGAAGCTACGCAGCCGCTGTGTGAAATGCTCGGGCCGAATCCCGACCTGTGGCAAGGTGCTGCCAATTCCCGTTTCCGCTAACTGAACCGATTGTCAAGAGAGGAGCATTCCGATGAGATCCAAGGCTCGAAGACACTGGAACACTGAGGCAGCGAACGCATGGTCGCCGGCGGCTTGCAGACAGGCACGTCCGACGCTGGCTGCGTTTTGGGCAATCCTGTTCGCCAGCTTCATGTCGGTTGCCGGGCTATCGCAGTCGATCCACGCCGCACCGCCGGACGGCGCCGCGCAGCCAGAGGACAAGCCGGGCGAGGCAGCCAAGGAAGTCGCTTTGTTCGACGGCAAGACGCTCAAAGGTTGGAAGATCTTGGACAAGATCGATTTCGACCGGCATGGCGAAGTGAAAGTCAAAGACGGCGAATTGATCCTGAGCACCGGTCAGTTCATGACGGGCATCAATTGGGAAGGTGAGTTTCCCAAGCTGGATTACGAAGTTACCTTCGAGGCTCGGCGAATCGACGGGCACGACTTTTTCTGCGGCATGACGTTCCCGGTCGCTGATTCCCATGCCAGCTTGATCCTTGGCGGCTGGGGCGGCACCCTGACCGGCATTTCCAGCATCGACGGCTTCGATGCTTCGGAAAACGAAACGACCGGCACGATGGATTTCGAGAACAACAAGTGGTACAAGGTCCGGCTCCGAGTGACCAAGGAAACGATCGAAGCCTGGATCGACGACGGCAAGAAGGACCACAAAATCGTCGACGTCAAGCACGCCGGCCGCAAGATCTCGGTTCGCTGGGAGATGGACACGATGCCGCCGTTCGGTTTCGCGACCTACAACACCACCGGCGGCCTGAAGAATTTGAAACTGAAGAAGCTGTAGCGACGAATGATGAACGGAAGAACCTGGTTGATCTGTGGAGCGGTGTTCGGCCTGCTGGCCGTAGCGATCGGTGCGTTCGGGGCGCATGGATTGGAGAAAGCCGTAGCGGCGTGGGATCTGACCGCCGAACAGCAGGCTGAACGCTTGCACAACTGGGAGGTGGGAGTGCGGTATCAAATGTACCACGCGCTAGCTCTCGTGGTGCTCGGCACATTGTCGTTCGCGCGCCCCGCGATCGGCACAAAGACAACCGGAGCAGCCTGGATTCTGGGGATTCTGATCTTCTCGGGCTGCCTCTACCTCTATGTGTTGACCGGGTGGAAGCAGTTCGGAATGATCGTACCGATCGGCGGCGTTTCACTGCTGGCCGGCTGGTGGGCGTTGGCTGTCGCGGCGCTTAGGGACTCGTCCCCACGGCCGGCGTCCTGAAGCAGGAATGGACGGGAAAGCACACTTCTCCGAGAGCGAACCGTGCTCATGCAGCTCGACATCTTGGTCATCGCACCTCATCCCGATGATGCGGAATTGGGCGCCGGCGGCGCGATCCTGCGGTGCAAGGCGGAAGGACTGCGCGTGGGCGTTCTGGATCTCACGGACGGCGAGCCCACGCCGCACGGCACCCCGGAGATCCGCGCCCGGGAGACCGCCGCTGCGACAGCGATCCTGAACCTGGATTGGCGCGGCAATTTGGGGTTGCGAAATCGCTGTCTCGAGGCGACGCTCGAAGCGCGTCGCGAGTTGGCGATCGTGATCCGCCGCGTGCGGCCCCGATGGTTGCTGGCGCCTCACTGGATCGACGCGCATCCGGATCATGTCGCGGCGACGACTTTGATCGAAGCGGCCCGATTCTGGGCCAAGCTGACCAAGACGGACATGCCCGGCGAGCCGCACCACCCCGAACGGATCTACCACTACTACTGCGTCCACTTGAAGACGGTGCCGCAACCGGCGTTCGTCTTGGACATCAGCGAGTTCTGGGAGCGAAAGCTGGCCGCGATTAGCTGCTATCACAGCCAATTCGTCGCGGGGCGGCCCGACGCTTCACCCACTTTCCTGGATCGCTTGCGCGATGAATCCGCCTTCTGGGGGAAAACAATCGGAACTCGCTACGGCGAGCCGTTCGCGTGCCGGGAGCCAATCGGATTGAGTAGCCTGATGAGCCTGATTTAAGCGCTCGGCTGGCACCCGAGTCAGTCAGCCGCAGGCGCCACCACCTCGACACATTCAGGATCGTTGTTCCGCGGGTTGTTGACGCGGGGACTGACCGGGTTGGCCACCATCGCGTGCGAATCGAACGGCCGCAACAAGGGCAGAAGAACGTCGTGATCATGCTGGCGCGGGTTGAGCCAAAGGTCGTATGACTCGGCTGACAAAATGACAGGCATGCGGTCGTGAATGGGCCGCGTCAACTCGTTCGCTTCCGTGGTAATGACGGTACAAGACGCGACAGTTCCGCCCTGCTGGGGGTCCGACCAGCTTTCCCATAGTCCAGCCATGGCGAAGGGAGCTTCGTCGCACATCCGGATCAGAAACGGTTGTTTTGATTTACCCATCTTCTGCCATTCGAAGTAGCCGTCGGCCAGAACCAAACAGCGGCGCTGACGAAATGCGGAGCGAAAGGCTGGCTTTTCCGCGATGGTCTCGGCGCGAGCATTGATCATGCGGTTTCCGATCGATGTTTCCTTCGCCCAGTGCGGAATGAGTCCCCATCGCAGCAGGGTGAACTCACGCTGGCCGTCCTCACAACCTCGCAGTGCTGCTACGGACTGGGTGGGCGCAACGTTGTAGCTTGCCGGCAGGTCGCTGGGAATCTCGCAACCGAATATCAAAGCCAATTGATGGGGATTCGTGCGCAAGGTGAATCGTCCGCACATGGGTGTCTCTCCAAGACAGGCGTGTTTCCGTCCGAAAGCTCGCCGCCGCCGATGTCGCAAGAATTTGAAGGATAATCAGAACCAGCGAAGCCTGAAAATTCGAGTCTCGCCGCACGTTGTTCGAGGTCGTCATGTTTCTACCCCCGGAATTTTTGTCGGAACTGGGTCCGAACGGAAGTTGTGTTCGGTGCGAAATTTGCTAACTTGTTCCACACCAACCTTGAGCCTGCCAGAATGAACCATCCGTTTTCGGGTCTCGTAACACAACCTGAAGCGACTGCCAGTTTTGACTGGTTCGGCTGAACCGGAAACTTTCCTTTTGATGCAAGACGGCGGTAGGAAGCATGACAGCGACATCTGCCAAATCGAGCCGACCCCCGATGATCGAGGCGGTGGGCCTTTCGAAGTTCTACGGGCCGTTTGCGGCGGCCCGCGAAGTGACATTCAGTGTCAGCCAAGGCGAACTGGTTGCTTTCCTCGGCCCCAACGGCGCGGGGAAGAGCACGACGATGAAGCTGCTAACCGGCTACATCGCACCCTCGGAGGGCGTGGCCCGAATTGCTGGGTTTGACATGTCCAAGGACCGACTGCGCGGCTCGGTGCATCTGGGCTATCTGCCCGAAAACGGACCGCTGTACCCCGACATGACGCCGGACAGCCTGCTGCAATTCTTTGCCGACGCGCGGGGCATGTCCAAGGGTGACCGCCAGGCGCGAATCGATGCGGTGGTCGAGTTGTGCATGTTGGGCAGCGTTTTCCACAAACCGATCAGCAAATTGTCCAAAGGGTATCGCCAACGTCTGGGGATGGCCCAGGCTCTGTTGCACGAGCCGGACGTGTTGATCTTGGACGAGCCCACGGCGGGCTTGGATCCCAATCAGATCCGCGAAGTGCGGCGGACCATGCGGCGTCTGGGCGAGAAGAAGACGATCCTGCTTTCGACCCACATTTTGCAGGAGGTCGAGGCGATGGCCAGTCGCGTGATCATGATCAACGAAGGCCGCCTGGTGTACGATGGACCGGTCGCCGACTTGGCCAACGAGAAAGGCGGCCTGGACGGTGCTTTCAAGCGTTTGACGGGCGCGGCCGCCGCTGCGGCTTGAGTCGCTCGCGGACGGGCGTCCCTTGTTCGGTTGCATCCTTCTGATGCTTTTCCCATGAAACCTGCCAAATCAACAGCAGTTGCAGAGAGAGAGTCATGACTTCCGCTTTACTATCGCTTTTGGTGCGAGACCTGATCTTCCTGGCGGTTCTGGCAGCGGTGGTTGCTCCGCTCTGTATCGCCAAGACGGCCACGTTCGCCGTTCTGAAACGGAACTTCATCGGTTACTTCAGCAATCCCACCGGATATGCCTTCCTGTGTTTGTTCGTCTGGTTGACGTCGTTCGCCGCGTTCTGGCCGCACGATTTCTTCAATTCGAACTTGGCCAACCTCGGTCAGTTGAACGCGTTCTTGCCCTACATCATGCTGATCTTCATCCCGGCGATCACGATGAGTGTCTGGGCCGAGGAGCGTCGGCAGGGAACGGACGAGTTGCTGTTGACGTTACCCGCCGGCGACTTTGACATTGTGGTCGGCAAGTACTTGGCGGCGGCAGCCATTTTCACGGCTTCGTTACTCTTCTCGCAGTTCTGCAATTTCGTCGTCTTGGTGTCGCTTTCGCTGGGTGATCTGGACGTCGGCCTGTTTTTCGCAACGTATTTTGGCTATTGGCTGGTAGGCATGGCGATGCTGTCGGTGGGCATGGTGGCGTCCTTCCTGACCAGCAACCTGACGGTCGGGTTCATTCTGGGCGCGTTATTCAACGCTCCGTTGGTGTTTGCCGCGAATGCCGACCTGGTCATCCCGTCATCGTCCATGTCGCGACTGGTCGCCAGTTGGAGCATCGGGGCCCAGTTCGACGATTTCGGACGCGGTGTGATCAGTCTCTCGTCGGTCAGCTACTTTGTCATGGTGATCGTCGTCGGGCTGTACCTCAGCATGGTGCTGATCGGTTCGCGGCACTGGTCCGGCGGGAAGGACGGCACCTCGTTGTTGGGTCACTTCCTGGTGCGGACGGCCTGTTTGATTGTGGTGGCGTTGGGAGTGACCTATGTATTCACGAACAATCAGTCGCTCAGCAGCGTCCGACGCGATCTGACGCGGGGGCAAGTCGCGTCGCTGTCACCGGAGACTCGAAAGTTGATTCGCGATCTGGCGGCGAAACACACGGTGAACATCGAAGCGTTCATCAGCGGGCAGGTGCCGGAGATCTATGCCAAAACGCGGGCCGACTTGATCTCGATGCTGAAAGAGTTCAGCGCGATGGCCGGCAGCGACAAGATCAACGTCATCATTCACACCTTGGACGAAGGGCAGGAAGAATCGATCGAGATCGCTTCGTTGGCCCAGGACCGGTTCGGCATCCAGCCTCAGCCCGTGCGGACTCGCACCCGGGGAACCATCCGCGACGACGAGATCTTTCTGGGCGCCGCGTTCACCTGCGGCCTCGAAAAGGTCGTAGTGCCGTTCTTCGACTACGGTGTGCCGGTCGAGTACGAGTTGATTCGGTCTATCTGCACGGTGGCCAAAGCAGAGCGGAAGAAAGTCGGGGTCGTGCGTACGCCGGCCCAGTTGTTCGGCGGCTTCTCGTTTGCCGGCGGCCAACCTCGCAACATCCCCAAGCAGGCGATCATCGAAGAGTTGGAGAAGCAGTATGACGTCGTCGAGATCGACCCGAGCAACACGATCGAGACCGAGAATATCGATGTGATGATGGTTGTCCAGCCGTCGGCGCTCGGCCCCGAGGAATTCGACAACGTCTACGAAGCGATCCGCAGCGGTCAACCGACCGTGGTCTTCGAAGACCCGCGGCCGGTGTTCTTGACCTTGGCACCCGCGACGGGCGAACCCAATCAGGCACCCGGCGGCATGGGCGGTATGGGCGGTATGTTCGGAGGCGGTGGAGCTCCCCAACCCAAAGGCGAAATCCAGAAACTTTGGAACTTGCTCGGACTGGAAGTGCCGGGCCAGAGCGGCATGATGGGTTTGTTCGAGCCGGATCTTGTCTGGCAGCGTTTTAATCCGTATCCCAAGCTGCAGATCCGCGGAATTCCCGACGAGTGGGTCTTCGTCCGCGAAGAAGCCCCTGGGGAAAAGGAGAAGATCAACAGCGAATCGCCGATCACGCGGGGATTGAACGAGATCTTCTTCCCCGTGCCCGGTCTCATCGAGAAATCGAAGAACAGCGAACTGAAGTTCGAGCCGCTGGTCCAAACCGGCGACTTTGCGGGGACGATCGCCTACCGCGACTTCATGGAAGGCCAGCGCAATCCGTACGCGTTGCAATCGCAACGCGGCAATCCGGATGGGCCTCGGGTCATCGTGGCCCGAGTCCGCGGAACCCTCGGGCCGGATGAGGCTTTCCCCGGAATGCCCAACCTCCCGTCGAGCCCGGCGCCCAGGACCGAAGCATCCGGTTCGGCGGCCGATGAACCCGCCACTTCGACCGAGGCTGAGGGCGCCGAAGCCGCAAGCGAGCCGGCAGACGCCGCAGCTCCCGAGGCACCGGCCGCGGAAACCGAACCGACGGAAGCCCCCGAACCGCCGAAGCCGCGTGAGATCGACGTGATCTACGTGTCCGACATCGACTTGCTGATGTCCGCTTTCGTGCGGATCCGCGCCCGTCCTGACGAAGACGAAGAGATCACCTGGAATTTCGAGAACGTGACCTTCGTGCTGAACATGATCGATGTCCTGTCGGGCGACGACCAATACATCGAAATCCGTCGTCGCAAGCCGTACCACAGCACGCTACAGATGGTCGAAGTCCAGACCCAGAAGGCCCGCGATCGGGAATACGAACAAGAGATCGAATTCCAGAAGGCGTACGATCAAGCGGTCAAGGAAGCGGAGGACGAGAACCGCAAGGAGATCGAGAAGTTTGAGAAGAAATTGCAGGAGCTTCAAGAGAAGCAGCGTCAAGAAGGCGGCGCCGGCATCCGGTTGGTCGATGTTCAAAAGGCCGCTCAGGATTTGGCCGAGGTCACTCAACGACTGAACCGGCGTCTGGATGTGCGGCGTGAACAACTGCAACGCGAACGGGACGACAACATCGAAGTGATCCGCCGCAAGATCGATTTGGAAATCTTGAAAACCAAGAATCAGTACAAGGTGCTCGCGGTCACGCTGCCGCCGATCCCGCCCCTGCTGATCGGTTTCCTGGTATTCGTGCGGCGCCGGTTGCGGGAACGAGAAGGCATCTCGCGTTCGCGGATGCGGTAAAGAAACTTGCTTGCGGCTCGAAGCCGTGTTACGGGAGAAACGAGAATGACAGAAGGCGTCAAGACATTGATCTATCTGGGGGTCGCGCTGGTAGTGGCCGTGTCGGCGTTCGTCTCGCGTCCGCGACAAATCGAAGTGGTCCTGGACGAAAAGGTCGGCGAGGTCCTGTTCGATACATTCGATGATCCCTCGAAGGCAGCCAGCATGGAGTTTGTGCGGTACGACTCCGAGATGGGCGAGCTGCGCGACTTCAAGGTGGCCCGCGACAAACAGTCCGGTGCCTGGACGATCCCCTCGAATGCCGGCTACCCGGCGGACGCCGAACAGCGGATGCGCGACGCGGCCTTGATGCTGGTCGACCTCAAGGTGCTGGGCATCGCGTCCCAGGTGCCCGCCGATCACGCGTACTTCGGTGTTCTGGAACCGGATCGCGAGAAGCTGCGACTGGGCGACGATGGCGTCGGCCAACTGTTGACGTTCGAAGACGCCAAAGGGCAGAGCCTGGCGGGGGTGATCATCGGGAAAACGGTCAAGGGCGCCGACGATCAGCGTTACGTGCGGATTCCCGGCCAGGATATCGTTTACGTTGTGCGGATCGACCCAAAGCAACTTTCGACGCGATTCCAGGACTGGATCGAACAAGACTTGCTCAAGCTGAGTTCCTGGGACATCGAAGAGGTTGCGGTGAAGAACTATTCGGTGGAACGCGAGATGACCCGGGCGACTTTGATCCGGGATTTCGATTTTGCGGCCAAGTTTGCGGACAACGAGTGGAAGTTGATCGAACTGACCAACTACCGCAACGGCGAACCGTCGAAGGTTGCCGAGTTGCCCGCGAACCAAGAGTTGGACAAAGACAAATTGAACAGTCTGAAGACAGCCGTCGACGATCTGAAGATTGTCGACGTGTTCCGCAAGCCGAAGGGACTGGGCCGCGACTTGAAAGCCGGCACCGACTTCATGAAGGATCTCGCCAGCCAGAAAGATCTGCAGGCGCGAGGTTTCTATCCGTATGAGACCGCGGGCGCCGCTGAACTGTACTGCGCCAACGGCGAAGTCCATGTGGGCATGAAAGACGGGGTGCAGTACGTGCTGCGGTTCGGGGAAACCGTTGCTGACACCGGCGACGAACCCGCCGAGGGACGCAACCGTTACCTGTTTGTTACGGCGCGGGTCAACATGGACAAGTTCCCGCAACCCGAGCTGGAAGCCGTGCCGGAGTTGCCGTCGGGAGTCAAAGAGAAGTCAGAATCGGGTGCAGCGGATGAGCAGCCCAAGCCCGAAGCCGCGGAGTCGGACGCAGCGGATGCTGAGCCAAAGACCGAGGCCGATGCAGAGCGCGAAGCGGCCGAGGCAGTCATCCTGCAGGAGCGCGAACGGATCAACAAAGAGAACCAACGCAAGCTGGACGATTGGAACGAGAACGTCAAGAAGGCCAAGGAGAAAGTGGCCGAATTGAATACCCGATTCGGCGATTGGTACTACGTGGTGTCCGAAGACCAGTACAAGAAGATCCGGCTTCCGCTCAGTGACCTGATCAAGAACAAGACAGCGTCGGAAGACTCTCCCGACACCAGTGCCGCACCCGAAGTCGAAGGCGACGGCGTCGATGCCTTCCGCAACCTCCAGGATCAGGGGCTGGAACCGTAGCAACTGAGCCATACGCGTTCCGAGTCCGTCGCTCGGTATACTGCCGACGGTCGGATCTTGAACTCGTGCTTGGTTATCAGCCCCAACACCGTGCGCTACGGATATGTGACGTTGCCCACCGAGGCAATTTCGGGAGCAGTTTCAAGTTGCCCACGCAACCAAAAAGGTCTGGAGACTCGTCGCCGAGCTTGCGGCGAAGCTCGAATCGCACCGCACGAGCGGCTGATTGGGGCGATTTCTGTGAAATCCCGTGAATTGCCAAACTCCGCCCGGACAGTCCATTTCACGGAATCACTGCAAGTCCTTTCCTGGCTGTGAACTGCAAGTAGGCCCGGAGGGATTCGAACCCCCGACCAAGGGATTATGAGTCCCCTGCTCTCACCGCTGAGCTACGGGCCCGTCTTTTTGTGGGTTGTAACGCTGTGGATCGCTGCGGAGAAAGGGGTGCTTCTCGTAACTGAATACATCAACAGCCCAGATTACTCGGCGGTTGCTCTCCGCGTGCGGCTCGTTTGGTACCGCACTTCGATCGTCCATGAGGTTCGCACGAATCGAGCGCGAGTGCAATCCCCGATCCCGTTGACGTTGCTCATCGCCTCGATGCGACCAAGTCCGGTGGCAGCGACGGGCTTGCAACCGCATCTTTACAAGGAAGGCTGCATCGCGGTAGAACTTGGACGTCGCTCCGGAAGCGGAAATCGGCTCGAAAGATGCCGAACGACTCCAGGGCAAGACAATCCGCTTCTCCAGTTCGAAAGCAGGGCTCATGGAAACCGTCAGCAGGCCGCATGCGCGCAATTTCACGCCATGGGCGGCCGACAAGCCACAGGTACTGGTCTTGTCGGCCGATTTGACGTCGTCGTGCGAAGCCGAGGATTTCCGCGAGGCGTATCCGGACCGCTTCTTTTCGCTGGGCATGGCCGAGCAGAACATGATGAGCTTCGCGGCCGGTCTTGCCCGCGAAGGTTTCTTCCCTTACGTGCATACCTTCGCGGTGTTCATCTGCCGGCGGCCCTTCGATCAAGTGGCCATGTCGATCGCGTACCCGAACCTGCCCGTGCGTCTGATCGGTTTCCTGCCGGGGATCACGACGCCTGGCGGGGTGACTCACCAAGCCGTCGACGACATCGGCCTGATGCGGTTGCTGCCGAACATGACGGTGCTGGATTGTGGAGACGCGACCGATGTCGAGTCGGTGTACGACGTGGCTCAAGCGGTCCATGGGCCAGTGTACGTGCGGATGCTGCGTCGCGAGGCGCCGCGCTTATTCGATGCCAACCAACCGCTGCGGTTGAATCACGCACGCGTGCTGCGCTCTGGCAACGATGTGACGATTTTCTCGAGCGGAATCTGCACCGAAGAAGCCATGCGGGCGACGCAGGTGCTGACCGATCGGGGAGTCTCGCTGACGCACGTGCATGTCTCGACGCTGAAACCGTTCACTGATCCGCAGATCATCCAAGCCGCTGAGGCGGCGCGGCACGGCGTCATCACCATCGAGAACCACAGCGTGTTGGGCGGCTTGGGCACCGCCGTTGCTGAACGGATGGCGGAAGCCGGCCTCGGCCGCCGGTTGCTGCGGTTGGGCTTGCAGGACCAGTATGCACACGGCGCGAGCTTGCCTTACCTGATGAAAGAGTACAGCCTGGACGCCATGGCCCTGGTACGAGCGGTGGAGCGGTTGCT
>JAHDXO010000003.1:0-46621 GCA_023382975.1 Pirellulaceae bacterium | reverse complement strand
TAGACCTGACCGAGGAAGATCTGGCCGCCGTACGATTGGAAACGACCCGCACCGTGGACCGAGCGGAAGATCTCTAATCCTGCGTCGAACCGACGGGATTGGGCATGGATCGATTGCCGAACAGCAGCACTAGAACGGAGAACTCATGGAATGACGAGCCACCCCTCCCTGTCGCTCAGCGGCGAACGGTTTACGGCGGTGTACGAGCTGTCGTGTGGCGGCGCCGAGGCCGAGGCGCGGGCACGCGATATCTGCCTGGAACAGACGGTCGAGTTTCCCGAAGACTTGATCCCTCGGCAGGAAATCCGCGACCAGATCGTAGGGCGCATCGCGTCGCTCGAGCCGCTGGGGACGGATCGTTTCCGAACGGTGATCGAATACCCGGTCGAGGCGGCCGGCGGGGAACTGACACAATTGGTCAACGTGCTGTTCGGCAACATCAGCATCAAGCCGGGCGTCCGCTTGGTCCGTTTTGAATTGCCGGATTCCTTGTTGGCAGGTTACCGCGGTCCGCGATTCGGTCAGGCCGGATTGCGCGAACGGGTAGGTGTGCGACATCGGCCTCTGCTTTGCACGGCGATCAAACCGATGGGGCTGTCACCCGAGGAACTGGCCGAGTTGACGTACCGTTTGGCGTTGGGCGGAATTGATTTGATCAAAGACGATCACGGCTTGGCCGACCAGCCGTTCTGCCGATTCGGCCCGCGCGTCGAACGCTGCGGCGATGCGGTGCATCGAGCCAACTCGCAGACGGGCCTCAGTTGCCTGTACTTGCCCAATGTCACCGGTCCGAGCGACCGCATCATGGACCGCGCCCGTCAGGCGAAACAGGCTGGCGCGGGCGGGTTGCTTTTCAGTCCTGGGCTGGCGGGCCTGGATGCCATGCGGTGCTTGGCTGACGACGACGACCTGAGTTTGCCGATCCTCAGCCACCCGGCCTTTCAGGGACCGTTCACCATGCGGACGGGCGAAGGCATTTCTCACGGTGCGCTGTATGGCCAATTGAATCGGCTCGCCGGTGCCGATGCGGCGATTTTCCCCAACTATGGAGGCCGCTTTTCGTTCACTGAGCAAGAGTGTCGCGACATCGTCGATGGATGCACGCGTCCGATGGGCGCAATGCGCCCAATTTTCCCGGTTCCGGCAGGCGGGATGAGCGTCCAGCGGGCACCGGAACTGTGCGAGTTCTACGGACGCGACTCGATTCTACTGGTCGGCGGTGACTTGCACCGGCATGGACCGGACTTGACCGAAAACTGTCGTCGTTTCGTCCAACTGGTCGAACAGGCTGCCGGTCAAGGCTGAACGGCTTTTCTCGTTGCGCTCCGATCCCTGGATGGTTTGACAATTCCTGGTCTCCCCAGCAAGATAGAGACAGGAATGAAGTCTCTCCAACCAATTCCAACGCACCAACGGACATGGACTCGCGCAGACATCGGATTGGGAATTTTTGCCTAGCCATACGTAGGGGCTCGTCTTGAGCGACGAAAGCAAATTGATCGAATCGGCGTTGCGCGGCGAGACGGAAGCGTTCGGCGAGTTGGTGCGCCGCTATCAAGACCGCTTGTACTCGGCGGTTGTCCACATTTTGGGAAATCGGTCGGAAGCGGAAGACGTGGTCCAGGATGCGTTCATTCAGGCGTACGTCAAGCTGGATACCTTCAAGCAGAACAGCCGATTCTACACATGGCTCTACCGGATCGCCTTTAATGTATCGATCAGCCGCCGTCGTCGGCGGCGGGTCGAGATGTCCGTGGACGAGGGACGCGAGGCTACCGGGGTCGAGCCGGTGGATGGAGGGGCGTCTCCCTCAGCCCCTCTGGAAGAAGCGGAGCGTCGCGAACAGTTGCACGAAGCCATGTTGCATTTGACGGACGAACACCGTGCGATCATCGTGCTCCGTCACATGGAGGACTTCAGTTACGAGGAGATCGCGGAAGTCCTGGAGATCTCGGTTGGCACTGTTCGCAGCCGATTGCATCGTGCGCGAGCCTCGCTGTTGGAACATCTTCGCGAAGTCATGCCCGACGAGCCGGACTGGTAGGTTCTTCGTACGGGATCAACTGCGACGTTTCGGTGTCGAAGATTGCGTAGCGTCCTGCCATCAAGGCGGAGACAGTCACGAAGAACCGACCATCGCGCAGGGAGATCGGGCCTTCGCCCTGCCAATCGAGGAGCCGCTCCGGTGTTGCCAACAACCAGCGGTGGTAATGCCCGGCAAAGATCAGCCGATGGGGAACGGCGTTGAAAATGAGATGCAGTCGTTCGTCGCTGTCCGGCGGTCCTCCGAAGAACCACAGGTCCATGATGTCCTCGGGATCGAGCCATGGTTCGACGTGTGCAAAGTAGCAGCCGGCCAATTCCAGCCGAGGACGCAGGGTCGCCAGGTAATCCAGTACCGATGCCGGATACGCCGCTCGAATGTCGTCCGCCGGATTTGAGCAGAGTCCAAAGTCATGGTTTCCCCAAACCCCCACGGCTTTGGCTGCGGCGAGCAAACGGCAGGTGTCATCGATTCGTTCGCCTGTCTCGACGACGTCGCCCAGCACGACAACTTGATCGACTTGCTCTCTGTGAAAACGGTCCAGAGCGGCCTGCAGATACTCGACCTGTTCGTGAATGTCGGCGATGATGCCAAGTCGCATGAATCTGGTTCCGAGGCTGAGAAAATGGCCCGACTTCGAGTCCGGATGCTCACGAACTGGGCTGCCGGGTTGCGAGCGGGCCCACGCACGACTCGGGGCTTTCCCGCTTGACTTTCCGGGTTCTGATTGTTCCTAAGAACGGACTGCCCTACAATCGGCCTACGCATTCCGTCCGCCCGATTTTTACGTGAGGTACTGGCTCATGACGCGAACCAAACCATTCTTCCTGATTGGACTGCTGTTTGCCGCCGTTTCCGTTGCTGCGGATCGAGGCAATCGCTTGACGCATCTGGACGATCCGGCCAATCCGTACTGGGTCGGGCGCGATACGCCGCGGCTGGTCACTGGGCAGTGGATCGGCGACGAGGGCGTCGAGGCGGTGGTCGTGCTGGCGATCGACGACATGGCCGATACCGAGCGGTACGAGCGGTATCTGCGGCCGATTCTCGACCGGTTGAAGCAGATCGACGGCCGCGCGCCGGTCAGCATCATGACCAAGTCGATCGACGCCACGACGCCGCATCTGCAAACCTGGATCGCCGAAGGATTGAGTATCGAGCCGCATACGGACCGGCATCCCTGCCCGTGCCTACAAGGCGGCAGTCTGGCGGATGCCAAAGCGACGTACGACCGCTGTATCGATGCGCTGGCCGAGATTCCGAACATGCAGCCGGTCGCCTTTCGCATGCCGTGCTGCGATTCGATGAATTCGGTCAGCCCACGCTTTTTTCGCGAGGTCTTCAACGGCACGACACCCGCGAACCGGTTCCTGACGATGGACAGTTCGGTGTTCATGCTCTACACGCCCGCCGACCCAGCCTTGCCGCGTGCAGCGGTGCGGGACGACGCAGGCCGGGAGCGGTTCCGCAAGTATCTGCCGACCGACCGTTTGATGGTGAACTATGTCGAGGACTATCCTTACCCATTCGTAATCGGGCGGTTGTGCTGGGAGATTCCATGCCTGGTTCCGAGCGACTGGGTGGCGCAGCATTACCACGGAAAGTGCAACCCCGAAACGGTGGCCGATGTGAAGGCGGCCATCGATGCGACCGTGATCAAGCAAGGCACCGTCGCCTTGTGTTTCCATCCGCACGGCTGGATCGACGCTCAGCAGGTCGTCGAGTGGGTCGATTACGCGGCAACCCGCTACGGTTCGAAGATCAAGTTCCTCACGTTCCCGGAGATTCAAACGCGGCTGAATAAGAATCTGCTGGGCGGGCACCCGTTGCGAGCCGCCGACGGCCGGGACAACGGCGTTCGCGTTCTCGATGTGAACAACGACGGTTACATGGATGTGGTGATCGGCAACGGATCCGACCGGTCGACTCGAATCTGGCAACCGGAGGCCCGGCGCTGGGCGACGACCACGCTACCGGTGGCCCTGGTCGATCGCGGCGAGCCGAGTGGTTGCGCCGACGCCGGGGTGCGATTCGGAGTGCTGCAGCGCACCGGTCGAGCCAGTCTGTTGGTCCGAAGCGACCAGGCGGCGGGCTTGTGGCACTTCGATGGCCAAGCGTGGGTGGAGCAAACGGACGGGTTGAAGGGGCTCGAGGCCGATGGATTGGTACAGACTTGCCAAGGCCATCACGATACGGGGTTTCGCCTGCGCGATCTCAATGGCGACGGCATTTGCGAAGCGATTCTCGCCGGTCCGAACGGAAACGCCGTGTTTGCGTACACCGACGAGGCGTGGCGCCGGCTGCCCTTTGCGCTGCCCGACGGAATGCTGGTCGTCGACGACCGCGGACGCGATGCGGGCCTGCGGTTTGTCGACTTGGACCAGGATGGATTGTCGGATGTGGTGTTCTCCAACGCCCACCGGTATGCGGCCTACCTTTTCCATTCGCTCGACCAGGGTTTTTCCCGCAAGCTGTTCGACGCTCCTCGCCGTGGCGAGCCACAGGAACTGCCCATGATCGTCCGCGCCGACGGGACGGACAACGGCGCGTGGTTCAGCTACGAACAAATGTGGGTCCAAAACGAAGACACCGGCGGCCGGCTGCCGGACCATGTCGACCGCCGTCACTTGCGCCGCGATCTCTTGAACGCCGCGGAAAGACCGTAGGTTTGACGACGGACTAGCTTTCCCAACCCGCCTGGGCCAGCAGATGCTCTTCGTCCCGCCGATGACTGGCCAGGCGGCGTTCAAAGCCGCGGTAGTGGTGTTCGATGTCGTTCCAAGTCGATCCCGGCCTCACAGAAGAACCCGCCAATTCATACAGTTCATCGAGCTGTTCGAGCAAGTCCGCGTGCTCGGCATTCAACTGCTCGAAACGCTCGCGGAGGTCCGGCCGCCACTGCGACAAGGCATCCAAGTGCAGCTCGTCCTCTTCCAGGTCGAACATGTTCCGGACCTCGCTGGTCAATCGTGCCAACCGGGTCGGCACGCCTTCGACCGGAATCGCCAGAGAACACCAGTAATCCGTATCGGCGTCTTCGATCTCGTCCAACATGTCACTGAGTTCGGCAAGCAACTGCTGAAGTGCGGCCCGCCTGGCTGCCAATTCGCGATCGATCTTCCGGCTTCTCTCGCTCATCCTTCAAGCCCCTTTGCTCGGCATGCCGCCGTCTGGCGTGACCGCTGATAGGCTGCGGAAAAATTGGGAGAGGCATCTCGAGTTCCACGAACCTCGGCGCTGGTTCGCAGGATTCACCCAGAGCCCGTCCCGTTCTTCACAACCTCCGAGAAGTGGGAACGAAGCGGCCACCGTTATTCGATAAGAGTGTCCTCGTTTGTCATGATTACGGATCTCCTTCCGGAAGTCAAGCAAACAAAAGCTATCCAGACCTTCAAGTGAGGCTGCTCAGTCGTCCCGCGAGATACCAGGGGCCGCCGACGTCGAAGTGCTATCCGGCTGCGTGTCCACGTAAAACTTGTGAATCGTGAGTTCGTGATAGGTCGCGCCGGGACGCAGAACGGTCGATGGAAAGTGCGCCCGGTTCGGCGAATCCGGATAGTGTTGGGTCTCGAGACAGAACCCGTGATAGGGACCATAGCTGCGGCCGCCTGCCCCCAAACGGTCGGACAGGAAACTGGCCGTAAAGAACTGGACACCTGGTTGGGTCGTGAAGACTTCCATCACGCGTCCGCTCTTGGGATCGCTCACGCGAGCCGCTAGTGAGAGCCGCTGATCGGGCTGTTTGTTGAGCACGTAGCAGTGATCGTAGTTCTTGCCTTCGACCTGTTGGATCCGCGAGCCGATCGGCTGCGGTCGGCGGAAATCCATCACCGTATCCGCGACGGTGCGGATCTCCCCGGTCGGGATCTTCTGCGCGTCGGCTGGCAAGTAGGCGTCGGCGTTCAACGTCAGCGTATGATCGAGGATTTCTCCGGACAACGCACCGCCGAGATTCCAGTAGGCGTGGTTCGTGAGGTTCACATGGGTCGGCTTGTCCGTGACCGCGCGATACTCCATGCGCAACTGGTTGTCCTTCGTCACTTCGTACAGCACCGAGACTTTCAGAGTGCCGGGATAGCCTTCGTGACCGTCCGGACTGGTATGCGTCAGAAGTACACCGGCGCTCTGTTCGCGCTGAACCGGTTCGGCCTTCCACAGCAGCCGCTGAAAGCCGTCGCGGCCCCCGTGGATGTGATTCGCGCCGGCGTTGGGCGTCAGGGCGTATTGGACTCCGTCCAGCGTGAAGCCGGCACCGGCAATCCGATTCGCATAGCGTCCCACGACCGAACCGAACAAAGGATGACCGCGCAGGTAGTCGTCGCAGGTGTCCAAATAAAGCGTGACGTTGTCCAGCCGCCCTGCCCGGTCCGGGACGCAGACCGACGTGAGCGTCGCGCCGTAGGTCATCACGGTCGCACGCATCCCCGACGCATTCGTCAACGTGTACAAGTCGATCGACGAACCGTCGGGGGTCTGACCCCACTGGCTCTTCGTCACCTTCACGGCCGGCTGGTCCGCGCCATCGTCGGACGAACGGGCCGATCCCGCCAGCCAGCCGACGACAACGAACAGAACCAACGCACGAACGATTTCTCGATTGGTCATCGCACAACTCCTATAGCACAAAAAGTTCGGAAAACGGGACTGGCACCACTGACGAGCACGGAGGCACCGAGGCGAAGGTACTGCATGTCCTCGAGCCAGTTCCCTTTCTCGTCAGGCCGCTTCGGCGAACTCAATAACCCATCGCGACACCGTCCGTCCGGGACTCGGTCGCGCCGTGCAAGACGCCGGTTTCGTCGTCGATCAAGATTCCCTGATAACCGCCGAACCCGCCTTGCCCACGCACGACCGTGTGGCCCTTGTCGCGCAAGGCGGCAATCGACGACTCCGGGATGCCCGATTCGACCCGCACCGTTCCGCCTCCTTGGGCCGGCAGCCCGGTCGGAGCCGCGCTGCCCACATGGAACACCCGCGCCGCGTCGCCGGCCGCCTGCACGTTCATGCCGAAGTCGATCAGATTCACCAGGACTTGCACATGCCCCTGCGGCTGCATGTCGCCGCCCATCACACCGAAGCAGAACCAAGGGCGACCTTCGCGGGTGACCATCCCGGGGATGATGGTGTGAAAGGGCCGTTTGTGCGGCTCCAGCCGGTTCGGATGCTTGTCGTCCAGGGCGAACAATGCCCCGCGGTTCTGCAGTACAAATCCCAAGTCGCCGGGCGTCATCATCGATCCAAAGCCGTGAAACACGCTTTGGATCAGCGAGCAGCAGTTGCGGTCCTTGTCGACCACCGTCAGATAGACCGTATCGCCGAGTTCCATGCGAGGATTTCCGGGCGGGACATCGATCGCGGCCCGGTCGGGATCGAGACGCTGCAATTGCCGTCGGGCGTACGCCTTGGAAATCAGCGTCTCGACCGGCACGTCCTCGAAATCCGGATCGGCGTAGAATCTCGCCCGATCGGCAAAGGCCAGTTTCTTGGCTTCCACCAACCGATGCAGATACTCGGTACTTCCCGGGCCGAACTGGGCCAGGTCCGACGCTTCCAGCAAGTTCAGCATTTGCAGCACCGCGATGCCTTGGCCACTGGGCGGCAATTCCCAAACTTCGTAGCCACGGTAGCTGGCCGATACGGGCCGCACCCAGTCGCTGCGGTGTTCCGCGAGATCTCGGGCGGAGAGGAAGCCGCCTTCGGCCTCGCTAAAGGCGACAAGCTTGGCAGCGATTCCACCCCGGTAGAAATCGCCAGCGCCCTCGCGGCCGATCTGGCGATACACGTCGGCCAGAGTCGGGTTCCGAAACACCTCGCCGAACCGCGGTGCCCGGCGGCCGTCGATCAGGTAGATGGCCGCGGACCCCGCGTGCTTGCGGAGCGAGTTCTCCGCGCCGCGCCAGAAATGGGCGATCACTTCGGTGACCGGGAATCCCGCCTCGGCCGTTTGTGCCGCCGGTTCCAGCAATTCGGCCAACGACCGGGTGCCGAAACGGTCCAGCAGCGTCTGCCAACCGCTCACACAGCCCGGCACGGACCAAGACAGCGGTCCTTGAATGGGAACAGTCTCCAGACCACGCTCGGCAAACACTTGACGGTTCAAAGCGTACGGACTTCGACCGCTGGCATTCAGTCCATACAGCGATTGCGTCTTGCTGTCCCAATAGATCGCAAACAGGTCGCCGCCGATCCCGCAACTCATCGGTTCGACCACGCCCAGCATCGCATTGGCCGCAATGGCCGCATCGGCGGCGTTGCCTCCGCTGCGCAGCACGTTCAGTCCGGCCTGCGCCGCCAGCGGATGACTGGTCGCCACTATCCCATTCCGAGCCAGCACGACGGATCGGCTCTGAAACGCAGGGCCGACGGGTCGATCGTATCCGAGCACGCGTTGCCCGCCCGACTGGGCATGCGACCAAACAGGATTCGTGGCTTCCAACATGCCCCAGCACAGACTCCCCAGTACAAGAAAACGGCCGATGGATTTCCGATTCATGCGTCACCCTTGTTGTCGGTCAGGTTGCCCGCTTGAGCAACTCGGCCAGACTGTCCACTTTCGGGATCACCACGATTCCGCTCTCGGTGATCTTGAAGCCGCGATGCCGATCCTTTTCCAGATCGTACCCGATCTCGGTGTTCTCGGGGATGTCGATGTCCTTGTCGATGATCGCGCGGCGGATCTTGCAGCGCCGTCCCACCCTGACACCGTCGAAAAGCAGCGAATCGTGTACCTCGGCGTAGCTATTGATGCGGACCTGCGGTCCCAGGATCGAACCTTCCACCAATCCGCCCGAGATGACGCATCCGGAACATACGATGCTGTCCAACGCCCGTCCGACTCGACGGGAATCCGCACCGCCGCGAAACACGAATTTCGGCGGCGGCAGAACGCGTTGGTAGGTCCGGATCGGCCACTGCTCGTCGTACAGATTCAATGCCGGCTCGACGGAAACCAGGTCCATGTTCGCCTCGTAGAAAGCGTCCAACGTGCCGACGTCCCGCCAGTAGCTTGGCCGGGCGCCTTCGCTGCGAAACGGAAAGGCGTAAACCCGGTGACGGTCGAAGATCGCCGGGATGATGTTCCGGCCGAAGTCGTGGTTGCTGTCCTGGCGATTGGCGTCCTCCAGCAACTGCTCGAACAAAAAGTCCGCGTTGAACACGTAGATGCCCATCGATGCCAGGCAGAGGCGATCGTCGCCGGGGATCGACTTGGGCTGCTCGGGTTTTTCTTCAAAACCGATCACGCGCTCGTTGGTGTCGATCTCCAGGATGCCGAACTGCCGAGCCGCGGTTTCCACTTCGACGTGAAACACGCCGATCGTGACATCGGCGTCGCGTTCCACATGGCTCGCGAGCATCTTGGCGTAGTCCATCTTGTAGATGTGGTCGCCGGCCAGGATGAACACGTACCGCGGGTTCTCCTTTTCGATCGTGTAGATATTCTGGTAGACGGCATCGGCCGTACCCTGATACCACCCCCGGTCGATGCGTTGTTGAGGCGGTACGATGTCGACGAACTGATCCAAATCGCGGCAGAAAAACCGCCGCCAGCCAAGATCGATGTGCCGGTCTAGACTCATCGACTTGAACTGTGTCAACAGCAACATCTTCATCAGCCCGCTGTTCAGACAGTTCGACAGCGTGAAATCGATAATGCGATAGGCGCCGCCGAACGGCACCGCCGGTTTGGCCCGGTCCCGGGTCAACGGATCGAGCCGTTCGCCGCGGCCGCCGGCCAGAATCACGGCCAGTGTGTCTTTCATGTTGCCGACCTCCGTATCTGGGAGTTTTTCCGCTCGGACGGGAGCACGAGGAGCCAAGGACCGCCGCTCTGCATTGTAACGGCTTCCCGAAAGGCGATACAGGCTGCCAGTTCGTGCTACGGGATCACGCAAGACGATACAGGCTGGCAGCCTGTGCTACGGGAGTTGAGCTACGCGGCGGCGCATTCTAACCGCTAACGCGGCGACGCGGGAGCGTGTCCGTCGCACCAGCGCTGCAGCCACAACTCCAAGACCAGCAGACTCCACAACTGGTAGCAGTGGTTGTACGTTCCGGCTTCGTGTTGCTGGACCAACTCGCGGACGACTTCGGGCCGAAAATAGCCGCGCTGCTCGGCGACCGTACCCAGCAGCACGTCGTGGGTCAGTTCCTTCAGATCGTGGCGAAACCAATCCTCCAGCGGCACCCCGAATCCCATCTTCTTCCGCGACCAGATTTCGCGCGGCAGCAGGTGTCCGAAGGCCGCCCGCAACAGATGCTTGCCTCGGCCCCAGCGGTACTTCAGCCGGACGGGCAACGAGGCGGCGAATTCGACGACCCGGTAATCCAGAAACGGCTGGCGGCATTCCAGCGAGTGGGCCATCGAAGCGATATCGACCTTGGTCATCAGATCGCAGGGCAGATAGGTGGTCAGATCGGTCAGCGAAAACGCCGTTACCGGATCGCGCCGCTGACAACGAGTATAGGCGCGCTGCAGGAAGCCGGCCGGATCGTCGTCCGGAAGTTCGCCGAGAAAACCGTCGGTGTACAGACGAGCCCGCTGCGCCTCCTTGAAGATCCCGATCCAGTCTAGGTAGCGCCGCAGCGGTGGCGTGCGCAGCACCTCGCAGAAGCGTTTCAGCCGCCGCAACGCCGATTTCTGACGAGTCGACGATGGCAGCGATTGCCAAATACGAGCCCCGAAAACCGTCCGCAGCGGCCACAGGCGGTCCAGTCCAGCGGCCAAGGCCACCGCCTTGTAACGCGGGTAGCCCGCGAACAATTCGTCGCCGCCGTCGCCGCTCAAGGCAACCGTCACGTGCTGGCGGGTGAGCTGGGACACGTACCACGTCGGGATGGCCGAACTGTCGGCAAACGGTTCGTCGTAGTGCCAGACCAACTTCGGCAGAATCTCCATGCCGGCCGGAGTCACCTGAAACTCGTGATGCTCCGTCCGCAAATGTTCCGCCACCTGCCGAGCATAGCGAGTCTCGTCGTACTGTTTGATCGGAAAACCGATCGAGAACGTCTTGAGCGGTTGTTGCGTCTTCTGCTGGGCGATCGCGACGATCAGCGACGAATCGACGCCTCCCGAGAGAAAGGCACCCAGCGGCACCTCGCTCTGCAACCTCATGCTGACCGACGACTCCAATAATTCGCGCAATTGGGCGCAGGCATCTCCGGTCGTGATCGGGCG
Organism: Pirellulaceae bacterium; assembly: GCA_023382975.1. GTDB lineage: Bacteria > Planctomycetota > Planctomycetia > Pirellulales > Pirellulaceae > SKKK01. Next base: position 35,402 of record JAHDXO010000003.1, on the reverse strand, counting down.
TTCGCGCTGAAAATCCGGCTCCCAGTAGGAACGCACCTGCAATCCGTCGTCGCAGTAGACCGCCAAGTGGCCGGGCGGCAACTTGTTGATTCCGCGAAAGATCGTCCGGGGATGCGGGACGTACTGAAACGTCAAATAGTGGTCCAACGCTGTGGCATCCACTTCGCGAGCCACCCCGGGGATCTCCAGCAAGCTCTTCAATTCACTGGCAAATGCCAGCCGGCCCGGCTCGTGGCGGTAGACCAGCGGCTTCTTTCCCAGTCGATCGCGTCCCAGAACCAGCCTTCGTCGCCGAAGGTCCCAAATGGCGATCGCGAACATCCCGTTCAGATGGCGGAAGCAGTCGGGGCCTTCGTCCTCGTACAGATGGACGATCGTCTCCGTGTCGCTATGCGTGCGGAAGCGGTGGCCGGACCCTTCCAGCCGGTGGCGCAAGGCGAGGAAGTTGTACACCTCGCCGTTGAACACCACCCACACGCTGCCGTCTTCGTTCGACAGCGGCTGATGCCCCCCGCCCACATCGATAATCGACAGTCGGCGGAAGCCCAACGCGACGCCAGGCATCGCTTCGTAAGGCGGTTGCAGCCGGAACTCGCTGCGGTACGCTCCCTCGTCGTCGGGACCACGGTGCCGCAACACATCGGTCATCCGCTGCAACACCGTCGGATCGATCGCCAGCCCAGGATCGCTCCAGATCGCGCCGGTGATGCCGCACATGAAACCTCCATGCTGCCGTAACGAAAACGGGACCGGCTCCGGGCAGGGACGACCGGTGCCTGTCCCGTGTTCTCGTCGTCGCTCGCGACGGCTATTCCGCGGCGCCGTCTTCGGCGTCGCCGGACCCGGCGTCCGGCGTCTCGGCGGATTGCTCGTCCGAAGTGCTTGCCGGCGGAGTCTGAATCGCCGGTTGCGGCTCGGCCGGTGGCTCGGCAGGGGCCGGCTTCTGTTCTTCGGCAGTGTCCGACTTGAGCGCTTCGATCTCCGCCTTGACCACCTGCTGAACCTCGGGCATCAATTCGGACTTGATCTGGCCAGTCTGGCGCGTGACCTCCGCCAGCACCTGTTCGGGCAGCTTCGCCAATTGCCCGTCCATCGAGGCTTGCACGGTTGCCGTGGCGTCGCTCAGCGCCTTGTCAATGGCGCTGTTCAAGCTGGTGATCGTGTTCTGCAACTTCGATTCGTTTTCGGCCTTGAGTTGAGCGACTTGCGACTGGATCTGCTCGTCCAGTCGCTTCGCCTCGGAGTCCACGCGGGAGGTGGCTTCCGCACGCAACTTAACGATCTCGTCCGCGGCCTGTTTGGCCAGTTTGTCCGACTCTTCACGGATCAGTTTCTGCGCCTCTTCGTTCAATTTGACCAACTGCTCTTTGACTTGAGCAGCCAATTTGTCCGCTTCCACTGCGACCTGCTGCTCGGCAGCTTGCTGCAATTCGGACTTGGCCGCCCCCATCTGTTCTTCCAGGTCGGCATCCAGTTTCGCGTTCAACTCGCGGCTGACCTGACCGTACACCTCGCTGCGGATTTGCGACTTGCGGCGTTCCCAAACACGCGGGAACAACTGTGCGGAGACGGTATCGCCAAGGACGCAGACACCGACGATCGAAAGACAACATACGGCAACAAAACGGTTCATTTCAGCACCCCCACTGTTTGGCTGGAAATTTGAAGGCTCCCTGGCGGTCAGGCCGCTCCCAACCCAATGGTTCTCCGGAGGTTCCGGACAGGACCAACCTGTCGCCGGATCGGCTTGACGCGGACGGAAGATGGCAGATCGTTGCGGAGTGACGCTTGGATAGCATTCCTACCGAACTTCGGCTTTCTCTTTCCCACTTTAACATGCGGAGAGTCGCGAGTGAATAGTCTGACCGTTCCGGTTAGCGTTTTTCCTCGCTGCGGTGCCGATTGCAGGGTCGGTCAATCGCCAACTCCAGCCGATCCAGCAGTTGCATCGCCCCACGATAGCCAATCTGAACGATATCGAAATCTCCATTATGGTTACATAGAGGCCGTCCCGCGCAGACAAAGGGGATGCCCATCCGCTCGGCGAATTCGCGCGCGTCGCGATTTGCGATCAGCGCATCGGGCCGAGCGGCGAGGACGTCGGCCTGGAGATCGCGAAAACCTTCTGCCTGGACGACGGAAGTTCGGGTTTGCAGCTCCGGCGTGGTGCTCTCCAAGATTCGACGCAATTGTTGAGGAGCCATGCGAGAGCCGCAGAGGACTGGCAGCATACCAGCCTCCAGCAGCAAGGAAACCACGCCGACCACGAACTCGATCTCTTCTCCGTACACCGCAACTCGGCGGTCTGCCAGGACGCTGTTGTGGCTCGCCAGCCGCAGCACCAAACGATCTCGCTCCAATTTGAGCCGCGAACTCGTGGTCGTCGCTCCGAACGTTCGAAGCGAATGGAGAAAGTCGTCGGTACGGGCGATCCCGATCGGCATCGCCAGTCGCTGGCACTTCACACCCATGTGCTCGGCGATCGCAGCCGCCATCTGCAGCTTCGATGCGTGATTTGACAACTCGGCCGCACGGACGCTTGACAGATCCCGAGTTGGCGTCTGGCACATCGTGTTGGCCTCGCCATCCACGCCAGCCAGAATTGAGCCTCTCAAGCCATGCATTCCCAAAATTTCGTCAAGATACGTGAGATCTGCGGGCGATAGCGTGCCGCCAAACAGAAACATGAACTCCCGAGGCGGGCTGTCTTTTTGGTTCGATGCTGCAATGGATTCCGACGGAGCATCCGATGCCTGGACCACATCCACCGTCATTCTCGGAGATGTAGTTGTGGCGACCCGATTGGCAAAACGATGCGTCTGCTGCGACAAACGGCGGGGTGCCGACGGCACTGCCACTTCGGAAAAGAGTCGGGATGGAGAAATGGTTGCCGTGTCGGTGATCATCATCCTTTTGCTCCCGTGTCTTTGCTGGTCGGCTACGCACCCGCTGCATCCGTTTCGCGCATTCGTCCGCCCTGCCGATGGCAAAACAAGCGATTTCGCTGGGGAGCAACAACCGGGCCAGAACGTAAAATTCGGCCAGTCTTGGTAGCCGAAGCAAAGACCGGTTGAAATGAGCGGCGAAATGTGGAAGATTAGGCACACACGACTCGCACGTGGCGATCCTCGGATCGCCCTGCGGTGTCCAGAATCTGACACGGGGTGTAGCGCAGCCTGGTTAGCGCGTTTGACTGGGGGTCAAAAGGTCGGAGGTTCGAATCCTCTCACCCCGACTGGACTTCAAATCGAGCCCTTCGGCAAGCTTGTCGAAGGGCTTTCTCTTGGTGGCGTCTAGGTTTTAGGTCGCCCAAAGTGTGGTTCAAACAAACCGCGTCGAGGATTTCGCGACAGACGGCGTTGTTTGAACCGCGCCAGATTTACGCCACTTCTTGGGTACGGTCGAAGATCTCGATGGCCATTTCGCCGCAAGCGGGGTCCACATCACCTAGCTGGGTCAACGATTCTTCCGCCTTCACCCCTTCCACCTTGAGTTCGGAAGACTTGGCCTTGTAAGTCGCCTCGTCGACGGTGCCAGCCAAGTACGTATTGAGCAGGCGATCCTGCACGGTCGCCAATTCCGGTTTCCGCTTGGCCAGCGACTTGGCCTGCCGTCTTCGAGTCGCTCATCGCCTCGCTGCGTTGCTTGCGGAACCACGCGGCCGTTTCGGACTGGGGCCGCTACGGCTCTTTCGAGACCCGCATCAGCGCGTTTGCGTCTAACGATGAGATTCCGTACGTACTTGGATGTTGAAGTGGGCAGCATGGCGCGCAAGAACCAAACCTCGCTCAATTTTCGCTAATCCGCTTCTTGACTTTGGCGATCAGTTCGTCCCGTTCTTCGGCAATCTTCTCGTAAATCGCCTCAAAGGTCTTTCCATCGTTCTCGAATTCGGGGTACATTGCGCTGGCATCGCTGTCCAGCAGCATCAGCACCGCTTCGAGCGCCTCATCGCAGACTCGAAATGCTGGCAATCGTGTCAAAAATATAGGAGACACACTCTCCACCCCCACGGGGCGTTTATCGTCTAGGAGCCGCTTCACATGCTTTGCTGCGGCGCGGTCATGAGTTCGCCCAAGGGTTTGCAGCGCGTGGCTTATTTTGACGACTGCATTTACTGAATCATCGTTCAACGCGCCCGAAGCGACGATCGCACGGGAAAGTCGGCGAGCGATGGCGGCATCTGATTTCTGCGGTGAACCGTGCAGGTCGAGCACATTCAACACCAATCGCCAATTCGCGTCGTCCGCTTCGAACATCGCCAACAGCGGTTCCAGGAGCCTGTCGTCCCACGTGTTGGGCATGTGCGTCATGTCGTGCAGGACCGCTCTGTCCGATCGTCGCAAACGTTGTTCGAGACTGGTAACCAGCGCCGGATCATTGGGGAAGCGGTGGTCAATGAACATCGCCAGTCTCTCTCGCCCGGTGATCATGCCGCCATATTTCTCAAGACCGGCGAGCAGTTGTGGGAGCGTGAGTTCACTGGATACGCTGTCGATTCGAAGCAGTTGACCGACGATATCGGCGTGAAAGTCACAGAATTTTGGGTTGGCCACCAAGCGTTCAAGTCGAACTCGCATGCGATGGAAGCCGTCTGTGTCGGGCCGGAGCCATTCAAACTCAAACCGCGTCGCCTGGGGTTTCGTGGTGACCTTGGTCCCATCGTCAAGCACGAGTTCTAGTTGAATCGTAGCCTGGATGCGTTGCCCACGTTGGGGCGCAAGTCCGAGCAGAGCGGACGAGGAACTGCTCGGTTGCTCGATCACGCGGTAGGTTCCCGGTGGAATCACCATCGGTCTGACCGGCGATCTTTCCCATGCGTCTGGAAACAGAGACTGGCTATTACCCGAGGCAAGACTTGGTTGGCGTCCCGGTGGCCCGCCCCGAAAATCGCGGTCGGTCCTTTCCATGCTGTAGCTCGCCTCTTTCACTTTGATTGGCGACGCTCCCTGATTGACGAACTCGATTGCGATCCATTCCTCGTCCGCCAGCGTCGCTTCCGGCCTGATGCGAAGGTTCACGGTCAGGTTCCCGTGGCTCGCGACCGGATACGTTTTCCAGGTCGCGAGGTCGTCGGCAAGCAACGTTGCCGCGGGCAAGCACACCATGAGCGAAGCGACAAGCGATTGTGCAGACTTCATGACGCGATCTTTCCAGGCTGGAGATAACGACATTATCGCCAATCAGCCAATACTGGTCTACGAAGTAACATCATCAAGTTACGGTCGCCCGACACCGCACCCTCGCCGCTCGTTCCGTCTAATGGGTGTTCCTCGGGAGGAACGAATTGACGCTCTCCAAGCGTCGTTGCGGCGACCCTACACTTTGTTTGATGCGTCCAGTGGATTACTATGCCGAGTTAGATTCGGAGAAGTCACGCGTCGGAGCCGAGGAAGGCAGTGAAACTGTGCGGATCGCCCTGCTGTTTTTCGTGGGACTGGTCGTTCCGGTGCTTGCAGCGGACGAGAGCCCGTTGACCGAACCGCGGATGCGGGACTTGCGCAGCGAGTTTCCGGCGGTTCGCCGCCAGGCGGTCGCGGCTTTGGGGCGACAGGGCAACCGATCCGCGGTGCCCGCGATGATCGCGATGCTGCAAGATCCGGACTCGTCGGTGCGCCGCGAAGTGGCCCGTGTCTTGGGGCAATTCAGGGACGAACGGGCGGTGCCCGGCCTGATCCAGTCCCTCGGCGACGTCGATGCGAACGTGCGAACCTACGCGGCGTACTCACTGGGCGAAATCAAAGACCCTCGGGCTCGTGACGCGCTGCTGAACGCGTTGCGGGATTCGGAATGGACCGTCCGCGATCAAGCGGCGTGGGCGATTCGGGAACTGCGCGATCCTGAACTCGTCCCCAAGTTGGTCGACCTCTTGAACCAGCCTCGAACGGACGCGGATGCGGTGATGTGGTTGCTGGAACACGTCGACTCGGAGACATCGTTCGACACATTCGTCCGGCTTCTCTACGCCTCGCGGACCGACGTGCGTTTGCGGGCCGTGCGGGCGCTGGCGGCAGCCAAAGATCCACGCCGGTTCGACGCGCTGTTGATTGCGTTGTCCGACGCCGAAAGCATCGTGCGATTGGCGGCAGCCGAGGCATTGGCCGATTCGGCGGACAAACGCACGCAGACGGTTTTCCGCGAGCTTCTGACTGCCGAACGCGACTCGAACGTGTCCCGGATTCTGCAAGGGGCGCTCGACCGCATGTCTCCGGTCCGCACCCTGGCCGCGTGGTGGAGTTTCGACGATCGGGACGCGAAGGTCGCTCGGGACAAGACGGGCAACGGCAACGAGGGCCAGATCCGCGGCTGCGAGCCGGTCGATGGCCGCATCGGCGCCGCGCTGCGGTTCGGCCCGGGACGATTCATCGAACTGGGGCAACCTCCGAAACTGCCGATCGCCAACCAGCCGTTCACCATCATGGCCTGGGCACGTCCCGAGTCGGACGACGGGGTGGTGGTTGCACGCGGCGGCGCCTTCTGTGGATTCTCGCTTTATGTCAAGGACGGCGTTGCCAAGTTTGGCATTCGGCGGACTCAAGAGAGCCCTGGAGCGATCGCCGCCGGCGACCGGCGTGTCGTCGGCGACTGGGTCCACTTGGCCGGCGTGGTCCACGAGGACCGCATCGAGCTGTATGTCGACGGCCGGTTGGCGGCGACCACGAAGACCGAGGGCCTGATCCCCGGCAATTGCGGGCAGGGCATGGAAATCGGTTTCGACGCGGGGAACAGCCCGGCGGAGATCACGGACGCGTTTCGAGGAGTTCTGGACGAAGTGAAGTTCTTCCACGCGGCGCTGTCGGCCGACGACATCGCCGCGGTCAAGGAGTCACCATGAGCAGTGGACCCGTTGTCAACCCCGTGACTGTTCCTCTCGTGCCAAGCGGGCGGGAAACGCTCTTGGTTCGATTCGCTTCAGCCGCTGTGCTCTCGTTGGCATGCATCTTTCCGGCGTGGCAACTGGCCGCTCAGGACACTCGACCAGTCCCGCGAGACGCCATGCAATTGGCCGGCCAGATCGTCGAGATCAGTGGGCGATCCGGCGGCATCTGCGTTGTGGTCGGCGCTCGGGATGCGCAGTTGGCGCTGGCAATCGCGCGGCACGGAAATTTCGTGGTGCATGTCTTGGTCGCCGATCAAGACGTCTGCCAGCAAGTGCAACAGGAAATCCGCTCGCAGGGACTCTACGGCGAGGTTTCCGCGGCGTTGTATGACGGCGGGCGACTTCCTTACGCGGACAATCTGATCAATCTGGCGATCGTCGCGGACATGGATTCGCAACAGGAGCAGCGTTTGGCTCAAGCCGAGCTGGCTCGTGTGTTGGCGCCGCTGGGAACGGCTCTTGTGGATCGCAAACCGGATCCGACCGACGGATTCGGTTTGGAAGTAGTTGGCTCGACGCTCGGGGCTTCGTGCTTGGTGCTGCGGAAACCGTGGCCGACCGACATCGACCAGTGGACCCATTTCCTGCATGGTCCCGACGGCAATCCGGTGGCTCGCGATCGCGTGGTCGGGCCGCCCCGGCACTATCAGTGGATTAACGGCCCCATGTTCCAGCGTTCCCACGAGACGGTATCCAGCATCAGCACGTTGGTCACGGCCAATGGACGGCTGTTCTACATCGTGGACGATGCGCCGATCAGCCTTACCGGCCAGCACGACCTGCCGGACAAGTGGTTCCTGGCCGCGCGCGATGCGTTCAACGGCGTCGATCTGTGGAAAGTCCCCATCCGCCGCTGGGGATGGCGAGAGTGGAAGGACACTTGGTTCTCCAATCGGCCGGGAGACTTTCCACTCAATCTCCAGAAGCGACTGGTCGCGGTCGGGGACCGCGTGTACGCAACGCTCGGCTATCATGCGCCTGTGTCGGAACTGAACGCCCAAACCGGCGAAATCCTGCAAACCTACCAGGGTACCGAACGGACCAACGAAATCCTGGTTTCGGACAACGATCTGATTCTCTCCGTACTCGGCGACGATCATGTCCGCGTGATGGCCGTCGACGCGGTGTCGGGCCGGCAACGCTGGGTATCGCAGAACGGCTATCGAGGCACGACGGTCGATTATCTCAAGTGGTCGGGCCAAGGCGGGGGCGTTGCGCCGGCGAAGCTGGATCCTTCGCTGAACATCGCGACGGACGGCCAGTCGATCGCGTTGATCGACGGTCCCGACATCGTCTGCTTGAACCGGGCGACCGGCGCCGAGCAATGGCGAGTCCCGTTTCCGTCGGCCGAGTCCGACTTGACCGCCGGAGGAATCCGTTCCAACGGCGACTTGTGGAACGGCACGATGATCGTTTACGACGGCGTGGTCCTTCATGCCAGCCCGAGCAAGCTGGCCGCGCTGGCCGCCGCCGACGGGCGATTGTTGTGGGAACAGCCGAAGCGGTACATCGGTCACTTGTGGTACGAGTGGAAAGACGTGTTTGTGATCGATGGTCTGGTCTGGACGTGGAGCGATCAGTTGGACGAAGCGGTGTTCGAACGAAGCGGCCAACGGCCTCAGCGAACGCTGGCGCCGCGAACTGCCAACGGCTACGACCTGAAGACCGGTGTCCTGAAGCGCGAGGTTCCGTTGGGCACCGTGTTTCACGCCCACCATCACCATCGATGCTACCGCAACAAGGCGACCGAGCGGTACATTTTGGCGAGCCGCCGCGGGACGGAGTATATCGACCTGCAGCACGACCAGCACACAGTCCACAACTGGGTGCGCGGCACTTGCCACGTCGGCATGATGCCCGCCAACGGGCTGCAGTACGCTCCGCCTCACCCGTGCCAATGCTACATCGAGGAGAAGCTCAACGGCATGAATGCTTTGGCGCCGGTCTGCCAGGATGATCCACCGAACGCGGACCCTGGACCTCGACTCGTCCGTGGTCCGGCCTACGGGGTCCGCAATGCCGCGCCGACAGCGCCGCACGAGGCGGATTGGCCAACGTTTCGAGCCGATGCCTTGCGAACCGGTTCGAGTGTCGCCGACGTGCCGGACGACGCAGTTGCGACGTGGAGTGCCAAGGTGGGGACAAAGGTCTCCGCGCCGGTGGCCGCCGACGGCCGGGTGTTTGTCGCGTTGACCGACGAGCACCTCGCGATCGCTTTGGACGCCCGCGACGGCCGGATGGTGTGGCAATTTGCTGCGGGCGCACGGATCGACTCGCCACCGACCGTCTACAACGGAATGGTGTTTTTTGGCTCGACCGATGGGTGCGTCTATTGCCTGCGGGCTGACAGCGGAGAATTAGCGTGGCGCTTTCGCGCCGCGCCCTCCGCGCGGCTGATCGGCGCATTTGGCCAGTTGGAATCCGCGTGGCCGGTGTCCGGCAGCGTGCTGGTGCAGGGCGGAATCGTCTACTTCGCCGCGGGCCGGTCGTCGCAACTGGACGGCGGTATCTATCTGTATGGCCTGGACGCGCAGACCGGCGAAGTGCGTTGCGAGAACCGGCTCGAAGGCCCGGATTACAAGGCGGGCGAATTCGACGAGAATTACGGACTGCCCATGGGCTCGCTGCCTGACATCCTGGTCGGAGACGGTACGAGCGTGTTCATGCGCAGCGAAGCGTTCGCTGCCGATCTGCAGTCGATCCGTGGCCGATCCCCGTCGGATATGCAGACGCGCAGCGGTTGGCTCGAAGACTCGTACTTCAAACGCATGCCCTGGACCTCGGGCAGCGAACACGCGCGGCTGATCGTGCGCGACAAGCAAACGGTGTACTACGTGCGCATGTTCGACAGCTTGCGAGGTTTGGACCCGACGGTATTCTTCACGCCGGGCCGAAACGGATACCTGCTGTTTGCCAAGAGCGACGGAGGGCGCGGCAGCGCGTGGTCGCAGCGAGTCCCGGTTCGCGTCCGGGCGATGGCCGTCGCCGGTGATCGGCTGTTTGCGGCCGGACCGCCTGATGTCGTCGATCCGAAAGATCCGCTGGGCGCCTTCGAGGGACGTTTGGGCGGCGTCCTGTACGCCTTCGATAGCGCGACGGGCCAGCGAGTGGCTGAACACCAGTTGGCATCGCCGCCAGTCTTCCACGGCATCGCCGCCGCTCGAGGACATCTGTACCTGGCCCTCGAAGACGGGAGCCTCGTCTGCTACGCTCAGCGGGCGCCGTGACAGGCAACGCGGTGAAGCATTTTCTGACGCGGAAATGCCTGCGAGCGGATCGTGGCCGAATTCGTGAGAATTCGGACGATTTTCGAGCATTCGGAATTCTCACGAATTCGGCTACGGAAATGCTTCGCGGCGTTGCTCAACGGCCGCTCGACCGTCCAGCCGGCGATTCGGGAATGACGGCGGCTGATCCCGGGATCAACGGTACGGCTGCGACCAAGCGGCCGGTTGGGATTGCCAATCGGGCTGGAGCCCCTCGGCCACCTTGACAATGTTCGCGCGAACGTACAGATCGTCGGCCTTGAGCGTATACGAACCTTCGGTGCCGTCGACCGTATCGAGGACGACGCCGATGCTGTCCGAATAGACGTCGATCTTCCGAGCCGGACAGCGTGCGCCCTTTTCGACTTCGACGACTTGGCTGGCTGGGTCGTAGTCCTTTTTCGTGCCGAGGAACAGAATCCGGTACGGGCCTTCTTCCCGGACATCGATCTTGACCGACAGACTCTTGCCGTCGAATTGAATCTCCTCGAAATCCAATCCGTTAGAGGCGTAGAAATCACCGGCGGCGATCGCTGCCACCAGTTCCTTCGCGCCCAGTTCCGCCGCGCGCACAACGCTCCAGGCTTTGGGCGCTGAGTCGTAGGAGTGCCGGTCGTCCGTTCCCAATCCCAACAGCAGTTGTTGGTCGTGCGCGGCCCGGTACGCATTGACGACGTCCCAGAATTTCTCGGGCTTCCAACCCTGCGGGTGAGCGTCGAATCCTCCAGCAATATCGTTGTTGTTCAACTCGAACAAGCGAATCTGCGGTAGCGCAATCAGATCGGCGGGCGAATAGTCGTAGTACCGCCACAGCGGATGGTTGGCCAGGAAGAGATAATCCTGCTCGCCGTAAGCATCAACGCCCATCGCCCAGGTCTGGTCGAGGATCTCTCGCGGTGTGTCCGCCTCGAGGTACGGAAACACGTCGCGCACGTTGATGAAATTAACATGGACTTGCTGGCCGTTGGGACAGCCGCCGGTCTGCTCGTAGCCGGGGATCATGAGGAACTTGCCCGGCTCGGCGAATTGCTTCTCCAACTCCGAAAACGGCTTCATGCGGACATACGTCTGGCCGTCGACGGTGATCGTGCGGACCGAATCCTTGCCAAACTTTTCGATGGTCTCGTCCACGATGGCTTGCGTCAGTTTCGGCCAGCCGGGGCTCGGGGAGATCACCTTCCAGAGCGAGGTCTCGCCTTGGAACGCGGCGAGATCGGGCGGTGGGTTCTTGAATCCGAACCCGTCGAAGCGAAGATCTTCGGACTGGAAGATGTTGTGGTCCGACGGGCAGATGAAGTGATAGCCGTGCGTCTTATACCAATCGATGGCCCATTCCGGCAGCGGCTGGCCGTCCGACCATTGATTGTGCATGTGCAGGTTGCCCTTGAACCAGCGCTTCTCCGGTGCCGTGACGGCGCCCTGACCGGAAGCGGCAAGTTGGAGATCGACGTACACGGCCGCCGCTACCGCAGCGGACGTCTTGAGAAAATCGCGGCGTGAGACATTTCTTAACATGGTCTGTACTCCTTGGTTGAGAGCTGCTGACCGTAACTCGATTTCTCGCGAGTGTCAACCACTGCCACTTCGACGGAATGCTGTCGATTCCGGCATGGTAGCCGAAGTCGCAAGATTTCCGATTCTGCTGTATCGATCCGAGTTCTTACGAATTCAGCTACGATCGGCTCGCAGCAGAGACCACCGATGCCACCCTCGATCCACCAGCGATTTCACCGGCCGGTTTCAGCGGCCACCGGTCGCACAATCCACCGCATGCTGCCTTGCCCCGCCGACTCCGCTGAACGCCGATTCCGCAGAGAATCCTCAATAACTCCGCCCAGGGCGAGTTGCCATTCACTTTCCAGTCCGGCTAAAATGGCCGCGTGCGGAGCGGCTGGCGGAATAGAAAATCCACACCCGCGGCAGCTCCGCGGTTGGAGTTCAACAGGTTTCTATCCCGCAGGGTAGAAACCTTAAACGTTACGTTTCGGAAATGATGTTATTGGCCACACCGAGCGAGGCGTGAGGCGACCGATGAGCATACGCGAAGGTCCGATCCCTGACGGCTCCCCGTTCCAATTCCGGCTGCGGTCGCTGTTCCATCTGATGACGGTTGCCGCCACTGTGAGCGCCCTCGGCCATTATTTCGGAGAAATCGTCCTGCATTGGCTCGCGATCGGTGTCTTTCTGATGATCGCCCTTGCCTTCGTGACGCTCGGCCCCGCGCTCGTCACGGAGGTCCTGACCTTAATTATTGACAAGTCGTTGGTCGTCGTTGGCGCTGCAAGTTGGGCCCCGCACAAGCGTCTGGCACCTGCCACCCGCGCGGCGGGACAGCACGACGTGGCCGGGGATTCTGATCGACAATGTTTGGCTCAGATGTCGTGGTCCGGTGACGTTGGTCGTTCGGTGAAGCGGTCACGGCGTCTCGTGTTTCCCCGGAGACCCAGGAGGGACGATGATCCCGGACTTCCGCGATGACGGCTACCTACCTGAGGGTCTGCACGTGGGCACCGAGGCCGAAGTGACGTTTCGGTTCGGAGGGTCGTCGCCACGTCGGCGACGGTTGGTTGTCCGCCTTCGGCGTTGGGTCGAGTTATCGCGTCTGACGGGTGCGTCCCGGTTTCTGGTGGACGGGAGCTTCGTCACCGCCAAGGACGAGCCGAATGACATTGATGCCGTCGTCTTCCTCGCGGACGACTTCGAGGAGCAGATCTCTCGTGGATTTGAACCCGCGCTCGAGCTGGAACAGATGCTTTTGATACGTCGTCCGGAAGAGATCTTCGCAGCCGAGGATTCACGGGACTGGAACGATTGGGTAGAATTCTTCAGTCGGACTCGTGAGTTGGATGGGCGACGCAAGGGACTCGTGGAGGTTAGCCTGTGATCACCAATGCGGCCGAGTACGAAAAGGCTGAGCAAGAGCTTCGGGATCTCGAGAAACGCCTGGAAGAGCTCCAAAGATCTCATCCCATCGGCTTGAAGGGATTCACCAAAGCGGGAATTCGCAAGATGATTGCCCGCATCCATGAAGAACTCGCGATCTACGAGGGAAGCGAAGAGGCTCGGGAGCCGGAGTCCAGGTTCCCGTCCACCGGTCGCGTTTCACCGAACTAGCGCGTGACGCTGGTCGTTCGGAACGGCGGCAGTGCGGGCGTGGGCATCGAGACGGGTGTGTGTTTCGGCGGCTCGGCGCGCCAAGATGTGGGCGAAGGAATACACGATGGCCATTGAGTTGACCCCCAACAGTTGTTGGTGCCTTACGTCGTCTCGGCACGAGCGACGTGCCAGTACAGATTGACGCCGCTGGGTTCGGCGGCGATTTGGAATTGTGGATGCTGTATCCCGGCCTGCGCGGCCAAATCGGCCATCTGTTGGTCGGTGCGGTAGATCAGGTACCAATTGCCGATCCATTCCATGTACGCTCGGCTCGGGTTGTACGGCGCAAAGTTGAACACCCAGGCTTCGCCACCGGGACACAACGCTTGCCAGAAGCGTGACAGCATGGCTGCCGCGGCGGCAGCGTCCAGATAATCGAACAAGCCCGAGCACACGATTACATCAGCCCCGTCAAGGAATTCGCGGCTGCGCGCGGACTGAGCCAACCGGAACAGATTCTCGCGAACCAGCCGGATCTGGTTCGCTGCGACCAGCGGGGCAAGCTGCGAACCGGCGTAGTCCAGCGCGGCGGGATCCAGATCCAGTAACGTCATCTGTAGTCGCTGCCGATGCGGCGGCGTCAGACGTTGGCATGCCGCCTGGAGATCGAGCGCCGGGCCGCTGCCGACGCTGACGATGTGGACGGGACCGGCCGCGCGCCGCTGGACGAATCCGGCAATGGCTTCCGCGACCAGCGTCGTGCGGTTGCGCACGGCTTGCGGAGCGGCCTGGGCCTGGAAGAAACGATCAAAGGCGGCGCCCAGCGGATGATCGCAGACGCGGTTGGCGCTGATCTGCGCCAGCATTTCGAAGTCGCCCGCGTAGCCTCGCGGCTTGGTGCGGGCACGTCGCTGCAGCGAGCCTGTTTCGAGCCACCCGCCCGCGATCCGCCACAGCGTACTGGACGGCAAGCGATTTGCTTCGCCCCAGCAGCCGGTCGCGCTCAACTGGTCCAACGCCCGCTGCAAGGCATCGTTGGCCAGCCGATCCGTCCGTTCCGCATCGCGCCAGCCACCGGTCAAGTCGAACGCCTGTCTTAAATCGGCGTCCAGGCTCAGAGCGATCCGCTCCACACGTTGTTTCAAGGCGTCGCTGCAATCGGATTCCCAATTCATGCCGGAAAGGCCCTTGCACCGTTGGAAGACATAGAAATTCAATCGATCGCGCATCACCCGATGGGAATCGGAATACTGGCCCGATCGATCGCAGCTACAAGCCCTGGAGATCGACAGAAATCGCGGCGTGATCCGATGCGGCGTCCCGCCAACTCGTAATCCCGCTGAGGGGCGTCACTCCTGGAATCTTGCCGTCCGCCACGGCGCTCATTCCGCGGCGATGCACCTGGACGTTGGCGACGGCGTCTTTCAGTGCCTCGGACACAAACACGTAATCGATCTGTGTACGGCGCTGCGCGACCGGAGCCCTTCCATAATAATAGGTCCACCTGTCGTCGTCGGGAGTCCCGGCCAAATCGAAGACATCGTGCAAATTTCCCATCGCGTACAAGGGTGCGATCGGATCACTTCCCGGGACATCGTTCAGATCGCCCAGCACGACGACACAATCGCGAGACAGGTCGTAGCGGGTCCGAAGGATCTCGACGAGTCGTTCGCCCTGCGCCACCCGTTTCTGGCGTGCATCGGGCGGGTCGCCGCCCATCTTGCTCTTGAAGTGATTGGCCAGCACCCACAACGATTGACCGCCTTCGAGGATGAGTTGAACTTCCAGACAGTCGCGGCTCCACACCGTCAGAGACCTTCCGTTCACCACACGGCGATCGTAGACGTTGCTTCGAATCACTCCGAGTTCTGCACGCTTCCAGGCGACCGCAACATCGATTCCGCGAGGATCGATCGGGGAGTCGATCAGCATGTTGCGGTCAAGGCGACTCGACGCCGGCTTGATATACTCCATCATAAAGTCGTGCAGCGCCTGGCGGCCCTCAACCTCAATCACGCACATGACATCCGCGTTCAGGCTTTTGATCAACTGGGCGGTGTTCTTCCGCTGGCCGTCGCTGAAGCGAGCTCGCACAAACTCAATAGCGCCGTCCCAATCCGCCTTGCCTCGGGCACCGACTTTGCTCTTGCTCTGTCCCTGAAAAAAACTGCCCCGATCTACTCGCACCGAAACGTAGCCTCTCAGCGCTGCGAGCAGAACTTCGATCTTCGCTGTGTCGTACGTCGTTTTGGCCAACTCCTTTTGGAGTTGATCTGCCCTTTCAAGCAGAATGCTGGACTTGGCAGTATCCGCCAAGTTGATGATTTTCGGTCGGTCGAATACGTTCTCGACGTTGAATGTTGCCACACGAATCATAGGACCTTCTCCTCTCGTGCAATGAGGCGGCTACCGATTCGGACCACGCGGCGGGAGTGGACCATCCACTTCGCTCGTCGTGTTCCCGCTCGTGCGCATCGCCAAGGACATCAGGAACCTCAATCAGGTCGGCGGTCATTCGACGGAGATGATCTCCTGGATCTCCGGTCTTGTGTATTCCGCTCCGCCTGTCACCACTCGTAGGTTTTCTGCAATTTGGACCTCGCCCCGGCCGTGCGTGTGCCCGCACAGAACGAGCAGTTGGGACTGCGGATTGGCCTCCATCACCCGCCGCATCGCATCGCCGACCGCTTTGCAGGCAAAATGGGGCAGGTAGTTGTCGTCCGACTGCCTGCCGTCGTACCACGCCGCCTGCTTGAACGGCGGCACGTGGGTTACGGCGATCACCGATGTGTAGCGGGCCGCAGCCTCCTCGATCACGCGTTCGAAGTGCCGAGCCGCCGCATCGCCAAGCTCGTGCAGCACTTGCCGCAACGCGGGCTTGTCCAATTCGAATCCTTCATCCCACTTGTACAATTCCTCGATCAGCAAGTAGTCGTTCAGGATGACATCCGAGGCTTGGTAGTCGCCGAGTCGAGCATCGGCCCAGCCATCGTGCCCGACCAATGCCGTCTGCGACGACAGTTCCACAACTCCGGCCGCGGTCAGATACGTTAGAAACGCGCTCGTGGCGGCCTCTTCGGTCACTGCCCTGCGCGTCGTGCGGATGGAACCACGGTAGAAGTCATGGTTCCCCAGCACAAAGTACACTGGCTTCTGCCACGCGGCCTCGATTTCGGCCAACGTGTCGACGATGTCGTGGCTCTCGGCGATGTCTCCGCTGATGGCGAAGGCATCCGCCTGGTCGCGGGCGGCTTCCATGAAATGACGCCGGTCCGCGGGGGTGACGAAGTTCAGGTGTAAATCCGTCATCCAAGCTAAACGCATGATCGCCCATTCTTCGTTGCTTAGCCTCGCGACTTCTTCACCGCCTTCGAGGCGGTCTTCGCCTGCTGCATCTTTTTCCGCAAGTGGGCGAACTTTGTCGCCGGTCTTCGCGCCGTCTGCCGCTGATTCTTGGACATGGTGACGAACCTCCCAACGGCCAGTCTACCAGACAACCCTCGGGACAAACAGATCCACGCGGCGCCGCTTGCCAGCATTGGTGGGCGTTCGGTATGATGCCCGGATGCGTTATTCCGGCACCGTGATCCGGCCTCCCAGCGAGGCGGACAGCTACATCCTGCAAATCACCTACGGCTGTTCCCACAACCGTTGCACGTTTTGCGGCACGTACCCGGACAAGCCGTTTCAAGTGCGGCCGTTCGACGAGGTGCGAGAGGACATTGCGCTGGCGCGGCGCGTGCTCCCCGCCACTCGCCGCGTGTTCCTGGCGGACGGAAACGCAATGGTGCTGAGCCCCTCGCGGTTGATCCCGATTCTGGACGCGCTGGCCGCGGCTTTTCCTGATCTGCAGCGAGTGTCCGTGTACGCCAACGCGAGGGATTTGCTGCAGAAGAGCCGCGACGATTTGAGGCAACTGCGCGAGCGGGGTCTGCGGTTGGTCTACCTGGGCCTGGAGAGCGGCCACGACGAAGTGCTCCGCCGCATCAACAAGGGCAGCACGGCCGCCGAAATGATCGAAGCGGTGCGGCATGCTCAGGCGGAGGAGCTCCGCGTATCGGTCATCGGTCTGCTGGGGATCGGCGGCACGGAGCTTTCGGCCGAGCACGCCGAGGCGACAGGGCGCGCTGTGAGTGCGATGGATCCGCGGTACCTATCGATGCTGACGCTGATGCTGGTTCCCGGCACGCCGCTGCATCAGCAGTGGCGGGAGGGGGCATTTCAACCGTTGGAGCCCGAGGCCCTGCTGAGCGAACTTCGCCAAGTGATCTCGCATTTGGACGGGCTTGCCGGCTGCATTTTCCGAACGAACCATGCGTCGAACTACCTGCCGCTGGCCGGAACGCTGCCAAAGGACAAGCCGCGGCTTCTCGCCACGCTGGATGCTGCCATCCGCGGCGGACGCTCCGGACTGCGGCCCGAAGCGTGGCGAGCGCTGTGAGGTCCGAGCCGCGTCACGACCGGCCGGTCACACTTCGAGCATTTCGCCCGCCTGGTAGCGGCTGGCGACGACGATCGGCAGACGCGGGCCCAGCACATGGCGATGGGTGCGCAGGACCAAGTCCGGCGTGTTGTTATGCTCGGAAAGATGGCCCAGGCAAGCCCATCTCAATTGGCTCTGCCCGCTCGACCTCAGCAGGTGCGCGGCTTCGAAGTTCGACAAATGGCCGCCGTGGCCCGAGATGCGTGCCTTCAGGAATTCGGGGTACGGACCGTTGGCCAACATGGCCGGATCGTAGTTGCTTTCCAGCAACACCGCGTCCAGCGTGTCGATCACTTGCGGCAATTGGTGGAACACATGCCCCAAGTCGGTCAGGATGCCCAGCCGGTGCCGGCCATCGTCGACGACGAAGGCCACGCCATCCACGCCGTCGTGCGGTGTCGGGATCGTCTCGACCGTCACCTCGCCGAAATCCAGCCTGTCGCCCGAGGTGAATTCGTAGATCTCGGACAATTCGCCCAGTGGGGCGGTCGAGCGGGCGGCGGCCAGCGTGCGCGGGGTCGTCAGGATCGGCATGCCGAACTTGCGCTGAAAGATGCCCATGCTCCGCGCGTGGTCGCTGTGGTTGTGCGAAATCAGCAGGGCATCGACCATCCGGATGTCCCGGTCGTGCGAGGCCAGTCGCTGCTGCGCCTGGCGACCGCTGATGCCCGCGTCGAACAGCAGCCGTAGCCCGCGCGTCTCGACGTAGATGCAGTTGCCGTTGCTGCCGGATTGGAGCGAGAGGAATTTCATGCCCCGCAGCATATCCAGCCGCCGCGAGGTTGACAACCGCCGCCCAGAAGGTCGCGGTGATTCCCGGCCGCGTTGCCGCCGGGTAGAATTCCAAACGGCAAACCGTCCCGCCTCGTACTCAAGGAGCATCCTGACATGACGCACGTTTCCCGCCGATCGTTTCTGGCTGCCTCAGCGGCGGCTGCCACCGGCAGCGCCTTGCTCGACGCCTCTCGCGCCGCCGAGGACATCGCCGGCTTTGACCAAACGCAAACCGACTACGACCGGACCACGCAATGGAAACCGTTCAGCGACCGCAAGGTCCGCGTCGGGATCGTCGGGCATGGCGTGTGCAAGTTCGGTCTGGCCTTCGACCTGCAAAATCATCCCAATGTCGAACTGGTGGCGGTCAGCGATCTGTTTCCCGATCGCTGTGCGGAGATGACGGCCCAAGCGAAATGCGGGAAGACGTACCCGTCGCTGGAAGAGATGGTCAAGGACGATTCGATCGAAGCCATCTTCTGTGCCACCGATGCGCCGTCCCATGCCAAGCACGCCATCCTGTGCATGGAGCACGGCAAGCACGCGGCCGTCGCGGTGCCAGCGTTCCGCGGCGACATCGACGACGCCGAGCGGCTGCTGGAATGCTGCAAGAAGAATCGCGGGTTGGTCTACGCGATGTTCGAGACTTCGGTCTTCCACGACGACTTGTACGCGATGGAAAAGCTGTTCGCGGCCGGCGTGTTCGGCAACCTCGTCTACTCCGAAGGCGAATACTGCCATCCGCGGTCGTTGGGCACGCCCACGCTGGGTTCCTACAAGGACTGGCGGAAGCACGGCTGCCCGATGTGGTATCCCACGCACGCGACGGCCTACTACGTCGGCGTGACGCACAAGCCGCTGCTGGACGTTTCCTGCCAGGGAACGCCGCACTTCGATCCGGCCAAGCGGATTCCCAACGCGATCGGCAACGTCTTCACCTCCGAGGTCGGTCTGTTCCGGACCGTGGAAGGCGGCATCTCCCGGATGATCGTCTGCCATTCCCAGGGTGAGTATCTGGAGGCGGGACGGGTCCGGGGCGAGTACGCGGGGTACAACAAGACCTTTGTAGGCGACGTCACGGGCAAGCAGCGTTACGAGCAGGCGGTCAAGAACGGCTTGCAGGTAAAGAAGTACGCGCTGCCGCCAGGTGTCCAGCCCGGCGGGCACGGCGGTTCGCACGGCTACCTGGGCGACGATTTCATCGATGCCATCCTCCGCGGCCGGAAACCGGCGGTCGATGTGATCGATGCGTTGAACATGACCGTTCCCGGATACTACGCGCACCTGTCCGCCATGAAGGACGGCGAGACCTTCAAGATCCCTCAGTACTCGCTATGATGCGTTTTCCATCGTGTTTCCGTCCCCATCCGTGACCCAGGCTGCCAGCCTGTCGACGATACGTTTCCTCGAAATGCCCCTTTCCCTACCTGCTATCCCTCAAGGAGAAATGTCATGACTCGCCGCCCGAGTTCCAAACTGACTCGCCGCCAGTTCACCGGCGCCGTGGCAGCCGGCGCCGCCGGCTGCCTGGCCATGCCGGCGTTGCTGCGCGGACGCGATCTGAACAGCAAGCTGAATATCGCCATTATCGGCGCCGGAGGCCGAGGCCGAGGCAACACGGGCAGTGTTGCCAGCGAGAACATCGTGGCCTTGTGCGACGTCAACGAGCGGGCGCTCGATGCCGCCGCGGAGCCGTTCCCCAACGCGAGCAAGGAAGTCGATTTCCGCAATCTGTTCGACCGGCCGCAGGATTTCGACGCCGTGGTGGTCAGCACCTGCGAACATACTCACGCGCTGGCCACGATGATGGCCCTGAAGCACAAGAAGCACGTGTACTGCGAAAAGCCGCTGACACACGACGTCTGGGAGGCGAGGCAGATCCGTTTGGCGGCTGCCGAAGCCGGCGTGACGACGCAGATGGGAATTCAGATCCACGCCGGCGAAAACTACCGCCGGGTGGTCGAATTGATCCAAACCGGCGCGATCGGTCCGGTGCGGGAGGTCCACGTCTGGGTGTCGCGGGCTTGGGGGTGGCAGAGCCAGGAAGCGGCCGCGCGGCACAATGACATCGTGTACGTCACCGAGCGGCCGACCGAAGTCCATCCGATTCCGGACGGACTGCACTGGGATCTCTGGATCGGCCCGGCGCCGATGCGACCATTCAACAATGTGTACTTCCCCGGTCCCAAGTGGTATCGCTGGTGGGATTTCGGCAACGGAACGATGAGCGATCTGGGCAGCCACTACAACGACCTGCCGTTTTGGGCTCTGAAGTTGGACTACCCGCGCACGATCGAAGCCAGCGGGCCGCCGGCGCATCCAGAAATCGCGCCGGCCTCGATGCAGGCGACGTACGAATACGGCGCCCGCGGCGATCTGCCGCCGGTCAAGATGACTTGGTACCAGGGCGAGAACAAGCCGCCGATCTGGACCGAGGGACGCATTCCGCAGTGGGGCAGCGGACATCTGTTCATCGGGGACGAGGGCATGCTGCTGTCCGACTACGGAAAGCACGTCTTGCTGCCGGAGGACAAGTTCAAGGATTTCCGGCCCCCGGAGCCGTTCCTGCCGCGAGTTGCCTCGCACCACGCCGACTGGCTGACGGCCTGCAAGTCGGGAACGCAGGCCAGTGCCGATTTCGAGTATTCCGGCTGGTTGACCGAAGCGAACCACTTGGGCAATGTCGCCTACCGAGTCGGCAAGAAGATCCAGTGGGATCCGGAGAAGCTCTGTTGTCCGAACGCGCCGGAAGCCGCCCCGCTGCTGCGATGCGAGTACCGCGAAGGCTGGGCAAGCGTGTGACGCCCAAGTAAAACGAATGTGGCTTTCGGCCGCAACCCAAGCTGGAGTTCACGCTTTCGCGTGATCGAGTGGGCACGCTGAAGCGTGAACTCCAACATGCACGCCCCGTGCGCGCATCACACACTGTCCGACTCAAACCCAAGGTGCCCCGATGCCGTTACCTCGCGTGCTGGAAAACGAAGCCATGGACTCGATGCAGGATGCCATCGAGTACAACAACATGGACCACGAACAGGTCAACCGGACGTTTGTCAGCGACTTGCTGGCTGCCGGGGAGTTTCACGGCGAGATTCTGGACTTGGGCACCGGCACGGCGTTGATCCCGATCGAGTTGTGCCGGCGGCATCCCGACTGCTACGTGATGGCGGTCGATATGGCGATCAGCATGCTGGACGTGGCGCGGTACAACATCGAGATCGCCATGCTGACCGACCGGATTCAACTGGACCATGTGGACGCCAAGCAGTTGCCGCACGGCGACGACCGGTTTGCCGCGGTGATCTCCAACGGCGCCCTCCACCACATCCCCGAGCCGCTGGCCGCTTTTCGCGAAGCGGTTCGAGTCGCCGCGCCGGGCGGACTGTTGTTTTTCCGGGATCTCGTGCGGCCCGAGGATCAGGCGACGCTCCAGCAGTTGGTCGAAACCTACGCGGACCGAGAGAACGATCGACAACGGCGGTTGTTCGCCGACTCGCTGCACGCCGCATTGACGGTCGAAGAGGTGCGAGACTTGGTCGCTCAACTCGGTTTCGCTCCCGAGTCGGTCCAGGCCACCAGCGACCGGCATTGGACGTGGGCGGCCAGGAAGGCTGTCTGAGTGCTAAGCGACCGCACAGGAATAAGTTGTTCAATTCCAAAGTAGTAGGCACACTCCGTGTGCCGTAAACTGCGAACGGCACACGGAGTGTGCCTGCTACAATTTGTTCAAATTGTTTCTGTGCGGTCGCTAGCTCAACACCGGCAGCAGAGCGGGCCGGGGACTGCGAAGGCTCTCGCCGCGTTTGGGCGGAAGGATGGCATCGACGTATTCCGCGACCTGCTCCGAGGTCTCGAAATAGTGTTCGTACGTGTAGTCGTCCTCGTACTCGCAGTTGTCCGTCGTGTATTCGCGGCAGATCTGGGGCCGCGTCTCGTAGATCCCGCAGCGATGGTCCGGCTGCAGATGTTTGCACACCGTGTGTACCAGCAAGTACCAAATGTCATCCTCGACAAATGCCGAGGCGTGTTCGTGCAGCAAAAACCAACGAAGAAAATCGAAATCCCGCCGGGTCGTGGGCGTATCGATGGGCAGCGCGAAGTAGCGGCAGCACTTCGCCGTGCAGTACTCGCACAAATTCGCATGCTGCGGAATGTCTTCCCGCTTCGGCTTGATCCAGACGTTGTTCTCCGACATCGTGCGACGACTCCCTGAATTCCGCGGTGTACGCGGCAACCAAAACCCGGTATCCTGTTGCGAAAAAGGGGGCGAACCCTTCTCGGACTTTCCGAATCTACAACATTTCCCGGATCGCTTACAGGGGACGGAGGACACCGACGGACCATGGAAATCATCATCACCGCCGTGGGACCCGACAACGTGGGTTTGGCCGATCCGATCATCCATTACGTGACGGGGCAAGGCGCCAACATTGAAGAGATCCAGATGTACAACCACGACGAGGAGGCGTTGTTCGCGATGCTCTGCCGGATCGAACTGCCCAGCGAGCCGTGGGCCACGTTCCGCAGCGCCGTGGCGGAGATCGGAAAGCGGAAGAACCTGTCGGTTCGCGTGTGGTCGCCCGAAGAGCGGGCGGCGCGGCCGCGTCTGGCCTTTTGCGTCACGTACCGGCCCGAGCCGGCGTTGGCTCTGCTGCGAGCCATCCGCGACCAGCAGATTCGCGCCGAGCCGGCGGTGATGATCGGCAATCGCAACGCCTGCCGAGGCATCGCCGAGCAATTTGGCGTCGACTGGTACAACATCGGGGACCGCGATGGCCGGGCGGACGACGAGCGGATGGTCGAATTGCTTGACGAATACGAAATCGATTACGTCGTGCTGGCCCGCTACATGCGAGTGCTGCCGGCCGCGGTCTGCTGGAAATTCGCAGGCGGCCGAATCATCAATCTGCACCACGGCCTGCTGCCCAGTTTCCCGGGTCTGAGACCCTATCACGATGCCTACGCCGGCCGGATGTTGACCTACGGCTGTACCTGCCACTTCATCGTCCCCGAACTGGATGCGGGCAACCAGATCATCCATCAATCGACGTTCACCGTCCCGCCGGGCAGCAAGCTGGACGAGATCATTCGGATCGGCCAGGAGGACAACGAGCCCCGTTGTTTGGTCGAAGGGGTTCGCCGTGTGGTGAGCCGCGAGATCCGGCTGCATTTCCATCGCGTGGTCAAGCGAACTCCATGATCACCATCGACGGTTCCCAAGGCGAAGGCGGCGGACAAATCGTCCGTTCGTCGCTGGCGCTCTCGCTGGTCAGCCAGCAGCCGCTGACGCTGTGCAACATCCGCGCGCGTCGCAGTCGTCCGGGGCTGATGCGCCAGCACCTGACCGCGGTTCGCGCGGCGGCGGAGATCTCGGGCGCGGCAGTCCACGGCGCCGAAATCGGTTCGCGGCAGTTGAGTTTCCAGCCCGGCGAAGTGCGTTGCGGATCGTACCATTTCCGGATCGATTCGGCGGGCAGTACCACGCTGGTGTTGCAAACCGTCCTGCCGGCGTTGATGCTGGCGGGCGGCGAATCGACCTTGGTGCTCGAAGGCGGCACGCACAATCCGTGGGCGCCGCCCTACGATTTCCTGGCTCGTGTGTACCTGCCGCTGTTGGCTCGCTTGGGGCCTCGCGTCGAACCGCGTCTCGAACGGCACGGTTTCTATCCCGCCGGCGGTGGACGGTTTTCGGTGACGATCCACCCGGTGCGCGAACTGGGACGCCTGGAAATGAAGGAACGAGGCGACGTCCGCTCGCAGCACGTCCACGCCGTAGTGGCCAAATTGCCGCGGCATATCGCCGAGCGCGAGTGCCGCGAAATCGCCAAGCTCAGCGGTTGGGACCGCCGATGCTTCCATGTCGAGGAGCTTGACGATTCGCCCGGGCCCGGCAACGTGGTGATGATCGGGATCGAATCCGAACGTGCCAGCGAGCTGTGTACCGCCTTTGGTCAGAAAGGAGTTCGGGCGGAACAAGTAGCCGAGCAAGCGTGGCGCGAAGCCCATCGCTTCTTGGAAGCCGACGTGCCGGTCGGCGAACATCTGGCCGATCAACTGCTGCTGCCGCTGGGCATCGGCGCCTGGCAAGGCGCCGGCGGCGGCGTTTTCCGCACGCTGCCGCTCAGCCAACACGCCCTGACCCACATCGCCGTCCTGCAGCAGTTCCTGAACGTCCGTATCGAAACTTCGGAAGAATCCGACACCGCCGTCACCGTGCGCGTCGGCTGACAATCGCCCGTGCAGAATTCTTCTCGCGTTCGTAGTGCCGGCTTCAGCCGGCTGCACCGGACCGCCGGTAAAGTCCGTCCAACGTGTGGCCGCACTTCGTTCGTCGGTCCTTACCCCACCAGATTCGAAGCCGCTCCCCACTGGCCGCCGAACACGAATTCGGCCAGCGGCTTCCGCGATCGGGGTGCAAGGTCGCGCTCGCGGTATCCTTCCGGCAGCTTATCCGGGGTGTCGGCGTAGCCGATGGCCAGCCCGGTCACCGGCTGGGTATCTTCCGGGATCCCGTACAGCTCGCGGGCCCTGTCGGGCAGGATGCCGATCATCTGGTGGACGAACAGTCCCAGGACCGTGGCCTGGAGTGACAAGCTCGCGCTAGCCAAGCCGAGATCGTGAATGGCGGCCGCATTGGGTTTTTGATTCCGGGCGAACTGCAGACACGTACAGCCCAGGGCCAGCACCGGCGCGGCCTTGGCCCAAACTTGGTTCGGTTCGACCAGGCAGGAGAGCAACCGTTCGAACTCGGCCGGATTCGACTTCGTCGCCACGATGTACCGCCACGGCTGCTCGTTGTACGAGGACGGCGCCCAGCGAGCCGCCTCGAACAGCGAACGCAGATCCGCGTCAGACACATGCCGATCCGCAAAGGCGTAGGGACTCCACCGCTTGCCCAACAGCTCGTGAATAGGATGGTCGAGAATCGCTTCTTTATTCGGGTTCATCTCTTGATTCCTTTCCGCACGGAACACAGCGACATACAAAATGCCATGCCTCAAATTCTGGCGCTGAGTGTCGAGGGTACAAGCCCCCTTCAGCCACCCCTCATTTGGTAAATGGACGGCAGGCCCGCGTCTCCCAGGCGAAACTCGCGGGCGTTTTCTTGGTGACCCGATACCCGACCAATTTTTGGCTGTTGCCCGCTTCGTCAAAGCGAATACGCGTGCCCGCTGGCCGGGAACGACGAGGTATGATGTTCGACGAGGAGTAACAGCGGTTGCGGTCGGGAAGCCGCTGACCAGCTACCAATGCTTGGTGAAGTCGTCGAAGTTGCGGGCGACGACGTACTCGACTTGGCTTTCGGCGGTGCTCAAGTGGCGGAAGTGGGCTTTGCCGCATTCGATTTTGGCGTCTTCTTTGCCGCGTAGGTCTTCGGCGAATAGGCTGGGTTTGGTCTCGACGACGAAGAATAGCCGCTCGGCGCCGTCGTGTTCGACCAGGACGGCCCAGTCGGGGTTGTAGGTGCCTAGCGGGGTCGGGACTTTGAACCAGCCGGGGAGCTTGGCGTAGACCTTGACGGCCGTGTTCTGCTCCAGTTTCTCGGCAAAGGTCCGCTCGCCGCCCAGGTCGTAAACGACGTGTTCGTGGACGCTCTTGGTGACCGCCAGCGTGTTCTTCAGGTAGCCGGTCAGTTCTTCATTTTCAAATAGCTCTTGGGCGTAAAAGTACTCGTCGCCCAGCCGCTGGTACTTGATGCCGTCCACCAGGGCCATGCGTTTCATGCGGTTGATGGATTCGGCGGCCAGTTCGATGAATTGCTGGGGGTTGCGGGCAAAGTCGCCCAATCGCTCACTTTCGGTCAGGATGCGGACGAGGCTGCGACGGGTCAGCTGCGTCTTGTCCTGCAAGTCGGTCAGGATGTCGGGCAATTCGATGTCGCTCTCGTCCAGCGTGATCGGTGCGCCGGCGGCGGTCTCGGTGGTATCGACTCCGCCCCGCCCGATGGCCAAGTCGGCTTTGCGGATGTGGACCCGCGTCTTGGTGATCGGCGGGCAGTTTTGGATCGTCTTGACCGAATCGGCGATCAGGCGGTCGTTGTCGAACTTGACCCGGTACGTGGTCTTGTGTTTGATCCGGTCCCAGAGGGCCTGGAACTCGGGGCTGTGCAGGACAGCCTGCCGCGTCTTGATCGTGACCCTCTGGTTGGCGTCCTTCACATCCAGCTTGCCTGCCAGCTTGCGCAGGATGTCCCGCACTTGGGGCAATTGCTGTTGAAACGGTTCCGGCAGCCGGAGCGTCTCGTCGGCCAGCGCCTTGCGCAATTCGTCTTGCACCTTGCCCTTGGCGTCCACGTAGCCCGATTCCTTCAAGTACGCCCAGATAGCCTTGGATTGGTCCACGCCCAGCGCGGTGGTCCGTCCCGAGTCGTCCGTCACCGGGATGGCGGCGAACTGGTGCTTTTCCACAATGCCGAAGCGGATGCCCGTGTCCTGCTCGATCTCCTTTTGCAGATTCTCGGCGAACTGCTCGTAGCTCTCGGTGGCGATCACCGTCAGCGTGTTGATGTCGAACCCGCGCAGCCGGTTTGCGGTGGCCCAGTGCTAGCGGACTCCGAGGAATCTTTAGAGAATCCTGAGAGGAGGATGCCATGTCAACAGAAGAGACGACGTCCAAGAAGCGTGCCCGTCGCAGCTTCACGGAAGAATTCAAACGAGATGCGGTTCGCCTGGTGGTCATCGAGGGCTACTCGTTCCAGCGTGCGGCCGAGGCGGTCGGTGTGAGTTCCAGGTCGCTGCGCGAGTGGCACGAGAAGTACGCCCCGGCTTCAGAAACTTGCGGCCAAGACGCCACGTTCCAGCAGCTCCAGGACGAACTCAAGCGGGTTCGAAAGCAACTCAGGCAGGCAGAATTGGAACGCGAAATCCTAAAAAAAGCCACGGCGTATTTCGCGAAGGAGTCGCAGTGAAATACGCCTGGATCCGAGAACATCGCGACTCGTTCCCCGTGGCTGCCATGTGTCGAGTGGTTCAGGTAGCTGGACCAGAATACACCGGCGGTTGCCAGAGTCTTCCGCGTTCTGCACGAAGGCCGCGTGCATCGTCGAACCCGAACCGGCAAAGAAATCGAGAACAATCGCTTTCTCGTCTGGCCGTGTGGCCAGGTGCAGAATCCGCCGAAGAAGCCGTGTTGGCTTGGGGGTCTCGAACACCACAGCAGGACCGTAGGAAAGTGCGGGAATCAAAGATACGAAAACTCGGCAAGCTGGAAGCTTACCCCACCTCGGTTCTTGCCAGTATTTCAGCAGGCTCCGATGGGAGTAGCGTAGCCTCCGCGAAATCGGTCTTCAAGCAGCCATAACGAATACTCTGGACTCAAATATCTCATAAGTGGAGCAGTCCCAACGGTGTTCGGCAGGCGAACATCCCTGACCAGATGCTGATGCACACCAAACATGGCAACGATCACTTCCCGCGTCGCGGGCGGTCGGGGTGTCAGGGGAAAAATACGGGGTGTGAGCGCCAGACATGCCCCTCAGTCCATGCAATAGATCCCCGGCCAATCGGGAGCCAGCAGGTACGGACCGTCGAGGTACTCTTTGGGGATGTCCTCGGTCATCGGGAACTCGGCGATGGGGCAGACCGAATCCTCGTAGGCCATTACCAGATGGGCGTGCGGGGCCCACGCCCAATGCAGATTGATCACGAGGTTCCCACGCGCTTTGGCGTAATCGAGGAACCGTTTGGCATGGGTTAGTCCCTCGGTGATGTAGGCATCGGTCGAGCACTGGTTCACGGCTCCGGCCTCGGCCCAGCGGACCATGTCGCCGTAACTGGTGCCGTCGCCGATCGGCGAGTTCGGTCCCTCGGCCTGGATGCGGAGTTTGGGCTTCATCTGCATCAGTTCGACGTATTTCGGGATCTGCGTTTCATAGGGCACAGGCAGCAAGGGGCCTTCCCACCACGCGTATCCCAGTTCGTCCATCAGTTGCATCATCTGCTTGGCCTCGTCCACTGACGTCGTCGCCGATTCCGCCGAGCGTGGATAGGGATCCCAAGCCAGGATCTTGTCCTGGCCCACAGCCTCACGGACGGCCGTCAAGGTCGCCATCACATCCTTGAACGGAATGCTGTCCGGCATGCCCATCGTGCCGGGAAAGTGCAGTTTCGTGGCCTTCAGACCCGTGCGTTCAAAATAGGACACGATCGACTTGGCGTACTTCTCGGGTGTGAAATCCGGCTGGGTTCCCCGAACATCGCCGTATCGCAGAATCTTGTTCTTTTTCGTCCCCAGCACCGCGTGCAGGGGTTTGTCGAGCATCCTGGCGTGCAGATCCCAACTCGCAATATCCAGGATCTTGCGTTGTCCTTCCGGCACGTTGTTCGAGACCATCCGGTCGTACAGATGCTCGTGATCCAACAGATTCGCGCCGGCCACCGCCTGTTCCGCGGCGCGGATGTCTTTGACGTCCCCCAGCGCCCGGCAATAACCGACCGCGCCGTTATCGCCGGTGATCTGAATGAAGAATCGGAACCTCTCCTTCGCGGCCGGCCGCTCGACGACTCGCCAAGACTTAAGCCGGATCGCTGGCAGCGAATCAGCCGCCAGCGTCGGACCCGCGCCTCCCAGGAGTGCGGCAATGGCCGCCGTTCCCGTCGACGCCACGAAATCTCTGCGCGTCCGTCTCGTCTCGTTCATGCTTGCGCCCTCGATGATGCGATGCAACGTGGCACTTCTGCCAGCTCGGATTTTGAATGCCGCGCGACTTAGGGTCAATCGGCCATGTCGCAGCACCCGGCGTCTCCGTGTTTTCCCTGTTCTTCGAAGTGCATATCGTCAGCCACGGGTGGGGCGGAAGGGGACGAGGTCGATCGGGGGCGGTTGGTTGCGGAGTAGGCAGGCGAGGACTTCGGCGGTGGCGGGGGCGAGATGCAAGCCGCTGCGGTAGTGGCCGGCCGCGACATAGGCGTTCTCCAGATCGGCAATGCGGCCGATGTAGGGCAGACCGTCGAAACTGCCGGGACGCAGACCGGACCAGGTGCGCTCGATCTCCGCCTCACGCAATGCCGGGATCAGATCGCGGGCCAGTTGCTCCAGTTCACTCAGCACCCAGGGCGTGGTGCTCTTGTCGAAGCCCGCTTCCTCCTCGGACGAACCGACCAGCACGCGGCCGTCGTCGCGCGCGACCAAGTAGCGCGAGCCCTCGTTGATGATCCGCTCGAACGGCTTGCGCCGGCAACGAAACAAGACCATCTGGCCGCGGATGGGCATGATCCCGCTAGAGACGTGCAATTCCTGAAGCAGGTGGCCCGTCCAAGCACCGCTGGTGACGGCAAAGTTGGCGGCTCGCAGCGTTCCCACATTGGTCTCGACGGCGGTCAACCGGTCGGCGTCGCGCACGAATCCACGCACCTGGACGCCTTCGGAGATCTGCACACCTCGGCCGCGGCACGCCGCTGCTAACGCCTGCAGATGCCGTGGGTTGCGCAACTGGGCCTCGTCCGGTGCAAAATAGACCGCCCGAAATGCACCAGTCGCCCATGACGGAACCAACGCCGGCTCGATCTCGACCAGTTGTTCGGCGTCCAGTCGCTGGCACGAAATCTGGTGGTCACGGAAGAGACTGGCCATCCCGGCCAGCGCGGCAGCCTCGCCGGCGCTTCGAGCCAGATAGATGCCTCCGCAGCGACGATATCCGTTGTCGATACCCGTCTCGTCGAGCAGCACCCCGGACCAGATTGGATACAGTTCGTGGCTGCGCGCCCGCAGCCAATCCCAAGGATGGACCGCCGCTTGCAGATTCGCGGGCGGCAGGATTCCCGCACCGGCCCAAGACGCCTCGCGTCCCACCGCCCCTCGGTCGACCACGTGCGAACGCAACCCCTGTCGCGACAGTTCGTAGGCCAGCGACAGCCCGATCACTCCGCCGCCAACGATCAAGCAATCATCCATGTTCCGAGGCATCCATGACGAATTCGGTTACGACAACACGCGGAAGCGTGAACTCCAACCGGTGCGGACATCACCGACCGGCCGGCTGGGGTGGCGTGGTGCGTGCCAGACGCAGGATCAGTTGTTCGAGCACCGATCGGGCCAGCGACGGACTGGAATGGGTGCCTTTCAGCGCCAGATCGGCTTCGAGCAACCAGCGGAAAAGCTGTCCAGCCCGATCGCGGCCCATCTGCTTCAGTTGTCGTTCGGCGTTTTCGAGCGCCCCCTTCGGATAGGCCCGAAAGCCGGCTTGTTCCAGCACGGCGCGCAGAACCGGCCGCCGTCCCTCGCGCTCGGCCCGTTGGTAGATCCGGGTCGCGGTGGCGAAGCGCCGCAACGACCACGAGAACTGTCCGAACAGGGCTTGAGGTGGTTCG
Organism: Pirellulaceae bacterium; assembly: GCA_023382975.1. GTDB lineage: Bacteria > Planctomycetota > Planctomycetia > Pirellulales > Pirellulaceae > SKKK01. The sequence goes on along the minus strand of JAHDXO010000003.1, from coordinate 4,595 downwards.
CCGGACTGCAAGGCCCGGTCCAACTGCCGCAGCGCCTCGGCCGCATTGCCGTCGCAAGCCGCGTCCATAAGCTCCCACACGGTCTTCGTCTTCCAGCCGCCGACCACGTCCCGCACCAGATCGGCCTTGATCGTCCCGCCGGGGCCGGCGAACAGAGCCAGCTTCGCCAGTTCCTGGTCGAGCAGCCCGAATTCGGCGCCGACCAATTCCATCATCAGCGCGGCGGCCTGGGGTGCCAGTACGGCATCGTGATGTTTCTGAGCCCACTGGATCAGCCAAGCGGCAATCTTCCGCTCATCGACGTTCTTGCTGTTGCCCACCAGCGGCGCGCGGCATTCAATCTGCAAGCCGGTTTTGTCGACGGCCTTGTACAGCCGCGTGGTGGCCGCCCACGTGCCGACCTCCAGGATCAGCACGCCCGTCGAGCGCGGCTTATCCACGTAGGTCTCCAAGCGGTCGCGATGTTTGGTTACGAAATCGTCGGCTTGCTCGACGACCGCCAAACGCTTGGCGCCCCCGCCGAACAGCGCCACGGTGGACAATTCGTCCAGGACGTCCCGCCACTGGATCGCTTCGCCGTCGAACGTGGCAACCGGAGCGTCCTCATCGGACGAAACCGCGGCCCGCAGCGACTTGATCGCCAGCCGCTTCAGAAACGACTCGTCGCCAAACACGACGTTGATGGCCGCGGGCGGATACTTGGAGGGCGCGTCCAGATAATCGAATACGTGCAGTTTCCCGGCCATCAAAACACCTTGGGCTATCGGGTCGGAGCGGCTGGGATCGGTGCCTCGGACACCTCGACCTCCTGGCCGCGCAGATGTTTGTCGAAAAACGCCGTGACGCGCTGCATCACCGCTTCGCCGCCGACCGCGTGGCTGCCGTCGACGACCCGCACGAAGGTCACATCGACATTCGCCTTCTTCAACGCCTCGTGGAACATCTCGGCCTGTTCGAACGGGACGGTTCCGTCCGCCGTTCCGTGGACGATCAGGAAAGGCGGATCATCGGCCGAGACATAGGTGATCGGCGACGCTTCCTTGGCCGCAACCCGTTTGTCTTCGATCGCGCCGCCCAGCAACAGGTCGACCGCCGACGGGCGGCGTCCGCCTTCGAAACGCCGAGGCGCCAGGAAATTCGTCGGCCCGCAGAACGGCACGACACAATTAACCCGGCTCGATTGATCGGGCGACCCGCCGCTGCCCTCCAGCGCATCCACTCCGCCGCTGGTGCCGAGCAAGTTCACCAGATGGCCGCCAGCCGAACTGCCCCAAACACCGATCCGTTCGGGGTCGATGTGGTACTGGGCCGCGTTGGCGCGCAGCCAGCGAATGGCCGCTTTGCAGTCGTGGATCTGCGCGGGCCAGATCGCTTCGCCGCTGAGTCGGTAGCCGATCGAGGCGCCGACGTAATTCCCGGTGGCCACGAACGGCACGACCCGCGCGACGCCCCCGGCTTTGTCGCCGCCGCGCCACCCGCCGCCGTGAATGAAGACGATCAGTGGCAGCGGCTTGTCGGGCGCCGGCTGAGGCAGCACGAGATCGAGTTTCAGCGGTCGGCCACCACCGTCGCCGTAGACCAGATCCCGCTGGATCAACACTTTGTCCGACGCGCCGCCGCGCATCAGTTGAGCCCCCGGCCCCGCCGGTTGTTTGGCGAGGGGCGGCTTGGCGCCTTCGCGCACGCGGTCGCGCATGCGACGCACGGCGTCGCGAAACTGCGGAGGCACGTCGACTCGTCCTTCCACTATGTCGTCTACCATCTTCCTTCGTTCCTCAGCGCTCAACTGCCCGTCCCGGTTCTCGTCGTACTGCTTCTCCAGTTCCGCCCGCGTCGGAAATTTCCGCGACGGCGGCTCCGCCTGAGGCTGCCCCTGGACCAACGACCGCGGCCCAACGATCCCCAGGACTACGATAGCCAGCAACCAGAATGGGCGACACGTAAACATGGACGAATCTCCTGAAAGTTCTGATCGAAGTCCGCAGCGATCATACCAATCCCGTCCGCGACGTGCCAGCAGCCAACGCTCTCCGCCAACCCGCATTCCGCGCGGGAGATCGAGTTCAGGACGCCCCTGCCAATTGTCGAGTTCCAGACACGAAGGAATCCTGTATACTTGAGCCGTTCGAGTTCTGCCAGCGACGGAGTTTCGCAAGATTCCGGTCGCGGGCGAAATCGTTGGGAACTTTTCCGTTGACCAAAATGGGAGGATTGCGATGGGGCGCGTCTATCTGGGAGTGAATATGGAGTTCGTGCGGCACGACGACAAGTCGTTCGAGTGGGGCGTCGAGAAAGCCGCGGAACTCGGCTACGAGTACGTCGAGCCGATGGTCCACTGGGGCCGCGAACTGCTGAGCGAAGCGGGCTACTTCCATAGCGTGTCGATGCTGGACGACCCGTTGCGCATCCGCCGGGCGTGCGAGCGGGCGGGCATCAAGCTGTCGGGCCTGTCCGCGCATTGCCCGTTGTGCAAGCCGGAGGTCAGCACCGAATACCTGAAGCAGGCGATCCGATTCGCGGCGGAGTGTGGTGCTCCGGTGATCAACACGGACGAGGGGCCGAAGCCGTTGTGGACGACGGTCGAAGAGGACCACATGCTGATGCGCTACGTGCTGCGCGAGGCGGCGACGGTGGCCGAGGGCCGAGGCATTCTGATCGGCCTGGAACCGCACCAGCAGTACAGCAAGACGCCGGCCGGTCTGGACCGGATCTTCGAATTGGTCGATTCCCCGGTGATCGGCATCAATTTCGACACGGGCAACAGCTACCTGTCCGGCGAAGATCCGATCGTCTGGCTGGAACACGTCAAAGACCGACTCGTTCATCTGCACGCCAAGGACATCTCGGTCGACCAGTCGGCCAGCGAGCGCGGCAAGGTCACGGGTACGCCGGTCGGCTGTGCCTGCGGCGACGGCGTCATCGACTGGGCGCAGGTGATCGCGGTGTGCAAGTCGTGCCCGCGCGACATCGTGTTCAGCGTCGAATGTGGCACGGTCGACCAGGCCAAGCGTAGCATCGAGCACCTTCGCGCGTTACTGTGAACATCGTTCGAGAAATCGGTGAGTGGAATGGTGCTAGCCACCGGCTGGTGGATCATCCACAATACGGACGACTCGCACCTTGCCGCTCACCTGTCAGCTTCCTACCACCTTCCAGAAACTGGAGTCCCACCATGTCCAACCGATCGATCCATCGTCGCGATGCTTTGAAGTCCATGGTCGCCGCAGCGGCCGCTCCGTATGTGATCACCTCGACCGCCCTGGGCAACGCGGACACGCCGCCGGCCAGCGAGCGAGTGACGCTCGGGCACATCGGCGTCGGCGGGCAAGGCCGCGGCCTGCTGAACAATTTCATGCGCTGCCGCAACGCGCAGAGTGTCGCCTGCTGCGATGCGTACTCGGATCGCCGCGAAGCGGTCGCCAATCTGATCCAGGGCAAGGCCTACGCCGATTTCCGGGAGCTGCTGGCCCGCGACGACATCGACGCCGTGGTGGTCGCCACGCCGGACCACTGGCACGTGCCGATCGCCGTCGCCGCGGCCCGGGCCGGCAAGGACGCCTATGTCGAGAAGCCGTTGGGCTTGACCGGCGAACAGAATCTGCTCTGCCGCAAGGTGTTTCAGGAGCACGGTCGCATCTTCCAGTACGGCACGCAACAACGCAGCTCGGCCCACTGCCGTTTCTACTGCAGTCTGGTCGCCAGCGGCAAGATCGGCAAGATCAAGGCCTTGGAAGTGCTCGCGCCCAACGGCGGCGCGGGAGGATCGACTCAAGAGGCGCCCGTGCCGCCGAACCTGGACTTCGACATGTGGGTCGGACCGGCGCCGCTGAAGCCCTATACGCCGGATCGCTGCAAGACGCCGGGCACGTACTGGATCTACGACTATTCGATCGGCTACCTGGGCGGTTGGGGGGCGCACCCGCTGGACCTGCTGGTCTGGGGCTGCGACAACGACCTAGCCGGCCCGATGACGTTCGAAGGCACCGGCACGATTCCAACCGAGGGCCTGTACGACACGGTGTACAACTGGGACGTCAAGATTGAAATGGCCGGCGGTGTCCCCATGACGTTCAAGCCGGGCGGGGACTACACCAAGTTCATCGGCGAGGAAGGCTGGGTGGCCGTCGCGCGCGGCCGCGACCGGTGCGATGCGTATCCGGCCTCGCTGAACACCCTGGAACTGAAGCCGGAAGAGATGCTGCCGGCGAGTCCGGGTCACTACCAGAATTTCGTCGATTGCGTCGCGAGCCGCGAAACGCCGGTCAGCAACCTGGCCGACGCGGTACGCTCGGATATGATCAGCCAGATCAGCGACATCGCCATCCGCTTGGGACGCAAGGTGACTTGGGATCCCAAGAAGGAAGAGATCGTGGACGATGCAGAAGCCACGAAGTTGCTGTCGCGCCCCATGCGGGCGCCCTGGACCTTGTAGAGTCACCGTCGGCCGGATGCGCGCACGGTGCGCGCATCCTCGTTGAACGACAAGCCGCAGGCGACGGCGTGGCATTCGAGCGACATGCAGCGTGTCCGCGGACGCAGGCGCCTTCGGAGGCTGCTGAAAAAGTCGTGGGGTAAGCTTCCAGCTTGCCAAATGG
>JAHDXO010000002.1:168488-306780 GCA_023382975.1 Pirellulaceae bacterium | reverse complement strand
GCAAGCTGGAAGCTTACCCCACCTCGGTTCTTGCCAGTATTTCAGCAGGCTCCAACGGGTCGCGGTTAAACGACGATCGACGAATGTTCCATCCTCAACCGCCCGCGGTATAACTGGGCAACGCCGCCGACCAGTAACTGTCCACGGGATTGGGCGGCCGATCGCTTCGTGCGCCCAGCCGCTTGGCCGTCCCGCACCACCGGCATGTTCCTCACGATCCTCGTCCGCTCGGCACACCCCGTCCGCACCGTTCGGGCCACGGCCGCCGGGAAATCGCGGGAAAACCCGCACTCTGGTGCTTGACTTCCGCACCCGAGTCCGGTTACCGTGCTGAAGTGCGGACGGTGCCGCGGTAAACGAAGTGCATAGCCGCCGCAGCTCCGCGGCTGGAGTCCAACTACTTTCTATCCCGCACGCTCCCGGAAAGCGTGCCCACCGACGCCAAGGCATTTCTCCGGGAGCCTGCGGGATAGAAACCTTTACGTTAGCTCATAGAACTTATGGAAGACCAGTTTCACTCACAGCTTGAATCTAAATTCTTTGAGTATCTGCTTGCGCGAGGATACTCTCGCGACTCGATTACATTTGAGCCGCGACTTGGAACCAACTTTCGCCCCGACTTTGCTGTTAACGACCCTTCGATTGGCTTGCGACTTGCGTACTTTGAAGTTCGCGGGCTGATGGATGACGCGACCAGAAACCGTTCGCTCCAGCAGCTTAGAAGATACGCGACAGAAGCGAGAGAAGTGGGCGCGTCGTTCTACGTCGTGACGCCTGCCAAGGAACCCACGGACACGGAACCCTTTGACTTCCTGTTCGTGAACGACAAAAGCGAGCTCGAAGCGCTCCCGAGAGAATTGTTTCCAACATACCGATCATTGTCGTCGGACGTCATCGCAACACGAAAGGTGCAAGTCGAGACTTCACGCGAACGAACAAAAGACACATTTCAAATCGTGTGCTGGGTGATCGCTGTCGTCGTAATCGTCCTCGGTATCGCCGATTTTGTGTGCGACCAAAAGACAATTGAATTGGTCGATACGACACGGCTAACATTGCTCGGGATCGCTGTAGCGCTGATAGTGATTCCGTTTGCGCAAAAATTCAAAATCCTCGGTGTCGAGTACGAACGACTGGACAAAGCTCGAGATCGGGACAGCAAGAGCTAACAATGCCGTGAACCGAAGCAGCGAAATTGGGCGTTTTTTGAATGAAAGATCTTATGTCGCCGCTCGGTTACGGCTGGCGTTGAACTAAACCGCTGCGCGGTGGTTTCTTGCGGCGTTTTCTTGGCCGCGGTGGGGGGCGATGCTTCGCGCGACGCTGCGATTCGAGGCGACGTCGCAATCGCATGCTCGCTGGCTGCTGGTCGTTCTTGATTCCGGCGTCGGTTCGCGGCGCCTTTGTAGGGAAGGCGTCTTACCCGCTGCTGCCGCCGTCCGCCAGCGACAGCAAGGACGCCGACGCGACACCCGAGCCGCAGGCAGCCTGCTGCCCGCACTGCGGGCAAGCCGCCTTGTACACCGTCCGCCGCACGCACCGGCCGACGGTCCCCGAGTTGATCGCCCGCACCTACGGGCCGCAACCCTTCGACACCTCGTAACCACAGGCCGCTGCTCGATGACGACACCGCACGCCTTGCGCTGTTCCCCGCTGCTCCGTCCCCTCGGCGGCCGATCGCTTCGTGCGCCCAGCCGCTGGGCCGTCGCGCACCACCGGCATCGTCCTCACGATCGTCCTGTGCTCGGCACACCCCTTCAGCACCGTTCGGGCCACGATCGTCGGGGAATCGCGGGAAATCCCGCACTCTGGTACTTGACTTCCGCACCCGTGGCCGGTTACCGTGCTGACGTGCGGACGGTGCCGCGGTAAACAAAGTGCATAGCCGCCGCAGCTCCGCGGTTCAGTCCAACTGCTTTCTATCCCGCACGCTCCCGGAAAGCGTGCCCACCGACGCCAAAGCATTTCTCCGGGAGCCTGCGGGATAGAAACCTTTACGTTTTTTAGGCATCGAATGTCCATGCCCAAACTTCGCGAACGGCCAACCAAAGAGGAAGTGGCGGAAATGTCGCCGTTCGAAGGCCTCTTGCTCCCGCAGATCGTCATTCTCAGATCGCCTGGGCAACTTGAGGACGCCCATCGCGCAATTGAGAGGGAGAGATTCGTAGGCTTCGACACCGAAACGAAGCCAGCTTTCACACGAGGGTCCGTACCTGACGGCCCACATGTCATCCAGTTTGCGCTGCGTCGCCGAGCATTCATCGTGCAGGTTGGCACGAAGCCGCCACTGGACTTTCTCAGGGCCATTATCGAGTCTCAAACCATCGTGAAGGTCGGGTTTGGGCTTAAGTTCGACCGAGGCCCTCTGCATCGGAAATTTCAAATCAAGCTCGGCGCCACTGTGGAACTTACAAAGGCACTCAGATCCCTTGGGTACAAGCAATCGCTGGGGGCAAAAGCTGCTGTGGCTGTCGTCCTCGGCAGTCAATTGCACAAACCGAAGTCGATCACTATTTCAAACTGGTCCTCGCCTGTACTTCAGCCAGAGCAGGTGCTTTACGCTGCAAACGACGCTTACGCTGCGCTGGAGGTGTTTCGCGCCATCGGCTCTCCATACACGCGGCCGGGAGGGACGACGCCTAACTTGGGCGATGCAACCGAGCCGCGGTCTCGGTCTTGAGAAATGCAAAGATCAAACGTCGCGGCCGGTTGATCGCGGTCGTTGGACTGGCCGCTGCGCGGGGACCTTCGGCGGGGCGGGCGTTGGGGTGTGGAGACGGAGACGTCGGGCTGGTTGGCTCGGCGTTTTTTTTTGCGCTCGGATGGCTGCGAGCGGGGCCAGGCGGAAGGCGCAACGCTGCCCGGCTGGAGACCGCCCGGGGCGGAACGCGGGGGACTGTACACAAGGCCATGTCGGTGATCAAATGGACGCATGGCAGCCACCGTGCAGTCGATTCTCCAGGAATACTTCGAGCCGTTCGCCGCCACGCACCCGCTGTCGCTCGAGCAGCGGTTGGCGGCCGAGCGGCTGCGGGATTGCCGCACGCCGGCGCTGGGCGGACACGTGGTCGGCTGCCCCGAGGGCCATGTGCGCACGGTCTGCTGCAACTCGTGCCGACACCGCAACTGCCCGCTGTGCTCGGTCTTCGCCCGCGAAAAGTGGCTGGCCGCCTGGAAAGAGCGGCTGCTGGACTGCCCGCACCACCACGTCGTGTTCACGGTGCCGCACGAGCTGATCCCGCTGTGGCGGTTCAACAAACGCGGGTTCGCTGACACGTTGTTCCGGGCCGGGACCGAGGCCCTGCGCGAGCTGCTGGCCGACCCCAAGTACCTGGGGGCCACGCCGGGGCTGCTGGCCGCCCTGCATAGTTGGGACCAGACGCTGCTGATCCATCCGCACCTGCACGTGATGGTCACGGCCGGCGGACTGGATGGCCAGGGCCGTTGGTGCGAGCCGCGGAAGAACTGCCTGCTGCCGCGGCAGGTGCTGATGCAGGTGTTTCGGGGCAAGATGCGGGCGTTCCTGCTCAGGTCGCTGGAGCAGGGCCGCTTGACGCTGCCGCCCGACACGACGCTCGCGGCGCAGAGGAATCTGCTCAACCGGCTGGGCCGAGCGACGTGGAACGTCAAGATCCTGGACCGCTACGCACACGGCCGCGGGGTGGCGACGTACTTGGCCAATTATCTGAAGGGAGGCCCGATCGGCAATGGACGGATCGTCGATGTTCAGCAGGGGGTGGTACGAATTCGTTGTCGCGATCGCGAGGCTGAGGAGGGCGGTGGGGGAGGCGGTCGCCGCCGGATCGTCCGCCTATCGGTGGACGAGTTTTTGGCTCGCCTGCTGGAGCACGTACCGCCGAGCGACATGCAGACGGTGCGGCCGTACGGACTGTACGCCAACAGCAAACGGCCCGAGTTGGCCCGGGCGCGCGAGCACTTCGGCCAGACGCCGCGACCGGAGAAGCGGAGTCTGGGTTGGTACGACTTCTGTGCGCGGCACGGCATCCAGCCCGCCAGCACTTGCCGCTGTCCCGTGTGCGGGACGCCGTTTGTCCGGCTGGGGATGTTCCCCGCCGGCCGCGCTCCGCCGCAGCCTCTCCCGGCGGCCCGTCCCGCCGCCTGAATCACCCCACCCCGAGGGAAATTATCGTGCCTGCCGAGCGGCTGCCCGCCGCTCGTTCGCGCCCGGCCAGTCCAACCAACAGTTGAACCCGCTGGGGACGGGCGGGCCGCTTTCCCCCGCTTCCAACCGCATGTAGAATAAGCCATCGTACCCGCTTCCGGCCCGCCCATCCCCAGCGTCTTAACTGAAACGGTCGGCCAAGCGAGGAGACGCTGCATGGCGGACAGTCTGTTCGCCCCAGAGCACTTTTCGAGTCGGCCATTCTGGGCCGGATTGCTGCAGAAGTGGTTGACGCTCCTAAGCGAATACGAGAACGTCGCCCCTCGCAATCCAGATCTGGCGTACTGGTACGGGGAACGCCACTGACCGGATTGCTGGGAGCAGCCGCGTGGCAAATCGGCGGGTGGAGCCTTGAGGAATTCGGTGCCGGGCGATGGAAGAAACGACTGGCACAGACGCGGCAGGGCCGCGGGGACCTTTGGCTTGGCTGCACGCGTAGTGACGCAATTGGCGAGGTCACGGTCGAAGCCAAAATTCTGTGGGCATACCAGGACGCTCACGATATGGTCCAGACCGCGTTCGATGCACAACTGAAGCGTGCCAGAAAACAACTGCGACAATTGGAGCGGCCTGATCGCGTTGGCGAGCCGTTCGCGGTATGCTACGTCGTTCCCTGTTACGCTGGGCCTAAAGGCAAGCAGCGGGGCGAGGGGCTCCTGGCACGGCTTGCCGACCAGACGCGGCGGGAGGGCATGGCGACTGCCACGCACTTGGCTACAATCGGAAGCATTACCGACGTCGACGACAAACAGCGCTCCATGTATCCGGGAGTCCTTCTTGTTGCCGACCAAGCGGAGTGGCGGGACAGGTAATGGCTTCGCCGGCGTGGCGTAGGCATCAAGCGAGATTCGGACCAGGAAGACCGAACTAGCGTTCACCCACTGCCGAAGGCCTGATCCATGATTCAAATGTGGGATGGCAGATGGAATCCGTGTACCTCGAAACGACGTTCATCAGCTACCTTGTAGCGAGGCCAAGTCGCGATGTGATTGTTGCGGGACACCAGCAGACGACCCACGACTGGTGGGACAATCGTCGCGATGATTTCGCCTGCTATGTTTCGCAGGTGGTCGTTGACGAATCCTCTGCAGGCGATCCGGATGAGATTCGAAAGCGGCTCGAGATCATTCGCGTTCTGTCGTTGCTGGAGGTCACGGAGTCGGTCCAATCATTGGCTCAGGCGATCATCGCTTCCGGGGTTATACCTCCGCGCGCGGTTCGGGATGCGGCTCACATCGCCACCGCTGCCGTTCATGGGATGGATTACCTGTTGACTTGGAACTGCCGTCACTTGGCAAACGCCCAGATTATGCGGAAAATAGAAAAGGTGTGTGACAAATCGTCGTATCGCATGCCGTTGATTTGTACTCCGGAAGAATTGCTGGGGGACTGACATGAATTGGGAAGATCCCATCGTTGCCGAGGTGCGACGGATCCGTGAGGAACTGTCGGCCAAATTCAACTTCGACTTGCCCGCGATATTCGCGGACATCCGGTCTCGGCAAGCCAATGCTGGTGATCGGCTGATCCGTTTGAAAAGCCACCGCAAGGCCGAACCAAGCGACGCACCGGAGGCGGAGGCGGCGTCGCGCGGTTTGGAAACGTCACTGGCCCCGCCCCGGTGATCGCAGCCGTTGGACTGGCCGCTGCGCGGGGACCTTCGGCGGGGCGGGCGTTGGGGTGTGGAGACGGAGACGTCGGGCTGGTTGGCTCGGCGTTTTTTTTTGCGCTCGGATGGCTGCGAGCGGGGCCAGGCGGAAGGCGCAACGCTGCCCGGCTGGAGACCGCCCGGGGCGGAACGCGGGGGACTGTACACAAGGCCATGTCGGTGATCAAATGGACGCATGGCAGCCACCGTGCAGTCGATTCTCCAGGAATACTTCGAGCCGTTCGCCGCCAAGCATCCGCTGTCGCTCGAGCAGCGGTTGGCGGCCGAGCGGTTGCGGGATTGCCGCACGCCGGCGCTGGGCGGACACGTGGTGGGCTGCCCCGAGGGCCATGTGCGCACGGTCTGCTGCAATTCGTGCCGACACCGCAACTGCCCGCTGTGCTCGGCCTTCGCCCGCGAAAAGTGGCTGGCCGCGGACCGTTAGAAATTCGATCAATCCGAGCATCCGTTTACGAAAGGACACGAGCAGCAGGCGATTCAGATGGCAGGTTCTTTCGAGCCATCGTCCCTCGCGGGTCAATGCCTGGATTGTACCATCGTTAGCCACCAGGAGATGCGCAGCAGGCAGTAGACGCACCGAAACGCGAACTCGTCGCGAAGCCAGGGCTTGTAGGCACGGTAGCTGGTGTAGCCTCGCGGACCATGCCGCCGCTGTTGCTCCGTCGAAGCATACGCGAAAACGGTGCGAGCGGCGTTGGACGATTGCGTCATTCATGGGTCCGGGCGGATGGATCGTCCGCCTGTTCTTCGCAGGCACTCAAACGTCCCGATAGCCTCAAGTCCTCGGGCTCGCACGCTTTGGCTGCGGCATCTTGCAGCACGGCCAGTTCCGCTGCTTCGGCGTCTGTCAAACCGATTTCGTACTCCTTTGAAATCAGGGCCAAACGACGGGAATTCAGCGTAAGCCACGCATTCTCGCCGGCACCGAGTGATGCTTCAATTTCCAGCACTGCGTTGCGCCCGACGATTGGCGGCGGCTCTGTTCCGATCGACGAACGAGGTTGGCGACACGACCTTGTGGACATGCCCGCGGTCATCTGCTAGCGTGCCGGTTATGGTTGCCAGCCAAGAAATTGTCCAACGCGTGATCGATACGTACCGGCAAGCCGCGCGAGCCAATCGCGAGACGGCTGCGCGATCGGGCAATCTGATCCGATTGTCGCCCGAGTTGGCTGAGGACGTCCTGATCACCGCCGATCTGCACGGCCAGCGGTTGAACTTCAAACAACTGGTCCGCGTTGCCGCGTTGGACTCGCACCCGAAACGTCACGTCATTCTGCAAGAGGTGCTGCACGGCGGACCGACCTACCCGTCCAGCCAGGGCTGCATGTCCCATTTGCTTTTGGAGGATGTGGCGCGCTGGAAGCTCGAGTTCCCGCAGCAGGTGCATTACTTGCTCAGCAACCACGAGCTGTCCGAACTGACCGATTTCCCGATCGCCAAGTGCGGCCGAATTCTGAATCTGCAACTCCGCGCGGGCATTCACGAGCAGTACGGAGACGCGGCCAGCGAAGTCCGCGACGCGGCGATGGAGTTCGTGGGTTCGTGCCCGCTGGCGATGCATCTAAGCAACGGCGTGTTCCTATGCCACGGAGCGCCAAACCTGGTAGACCGGAACGGATTCGACACCAGCGTCTTCGACCGCCCTTTGACGGCGGACGATCTGCGCAGCGGCGGAGCCGCGTTTCGCTTGGTTTGGGGACGCGATTTCCGTCCGGAGAACGCCGCCGCCTTCGCCTCGTTGGTCGGCGCCAAAATCCTGATCCACGGCCACGAACCGTGCGCCGCCGGCTACTCGGTGCCCAATTCGCAGCAGATCATTCTGGATTGCTGCGGACAAAACGCCTGCTACCTGCTGTTGCCCGTCACCGAAGACCTGAACCACCAACAGATCGTTCAACGCATCAAGCCGCTCTGACGGCGGTTTCCGAATCCGCTCCCCCGCCGCGCGCCGCCCGCATGGACGCGAATCGTCCGGGGCACGTGCCGGCGTTCAGTCGGCGGGCGAGATGGTGATGGCCCCGGTGGGGCAGACGTGGGCACAGGAACCGCAGCCGATGCAAGGTTGGGAGATGTCGAAGAACGGGGTGGCGATGCGTTTCTTGGGGCCGCGGTAGGCGCTGCCGATGGCCCGGCGACCGACGACTTCGGCGCAGACGCGAACGCACTGACCGCACAGGATGCACCAGGACAGGTGATCCGACCCCACTTCCGCCCTGCGCTGTTCGACGCGCTGGTGCAGGAACGCCAGCAGCGGATCGCTGGCATCGGCCCGGAGTTCCACGCCTTGCTGGCGCGCCAGTTCGACCAGTTTCGGCGGTTGGGGGGCGCGGGCCAGCAGCAGGGCGAGGATGAACCGCCGCGCTTCAAGAACTCGCGGCGTATCCGTCTTGACGACCATGCCCTCCTCGACCGCCGACGCGCAGGCGGGCAGAAGGAAGTCTCGGCGAGCGGCCGTCGTGGCTTCGACATGACACAGGCGGCAGGCGCCGGCCGGCTTGAGTTTCTCGTGGTGGCACAGGTGCGGGATGTGGATGCCGGCCTGCAAGGCCGCATCAAGTACGGTGGTGCCCGCCCGCACCGAAATCGGTGTCCCGTCGACGGTCAGCGAAATATCCTTCATGAGCTATTCACCCAATCTTTCACTTGATCTATCACCTAATCTTTCACTTAATCTCTCGCCTAATCTTCTCTCTATTTCCTCGTACGCAGTCGGATTAGGTGAAAGATTAGGTGAAGGATCAAGTGTGAGACTGCGCTGTTGTTTACCCCAGCCATCCCAAGTCTCTGCTCGTGCAATTTCCCGTAGTATCACGATATTTCCACCAACTGCCGCTTGGCGTCTTCGGTCTGAAGATCGCATCGCAGGCAGCGGCTGGCTTCCTGGACCGCTTGCTCTTCCGTCAACGTCAACTCGACTTCGGCAAAACCGCTGTGCCGCGCGGTCACCGGCAGCAGCGGAATGGTGGCCCGATGGGTCGGGATCTTGTCCGGCAACGCCGCGGGCAGCGGCGGCACGTACTTCGACGGGCGGACCGGTTCGTAGTGCCGTTCGAGGGCCTCGTGACGCAGGTACTTGGCGATCATCTCCGCCGCGACCTTCCCGGCCGCCATCGCGGCGACCACGGTATCGGGGCCGGTCACCACGTCGCCGCCGGCGAACACTCCGGCCCGGCCGGTCGCTTGCGTCTCCTTGGCCACCAAGGCCGTGCCGCGGCGGGACACCTCGATCCCGGAACCCTTGCCCAGGAACTGGACTTCCGGATCCTCGCCGATCGCCACCAGCAGCGTGTCCAAGGGAATGTCGAACTCCGAACCTGAGACGGGCACCGGCTTGCGGCGTCCGCTTTCGTCCGGTTCGCCCAATTCCATCCGGATGCACCGCAGCCCTGACAATCGGCCCAGGTGCGTCAGCACCTCGACCGGCGCTGTCAACAGTTGCAGCTCCGCGCCCTCGTCGACCAACGCATCGATCTCCTCCGAAAACGCGGGCATTTCGGCTCGCGTGCGTCGATAGATCACCTGCACCGACTGGCTGGTGGTCAGTCGCAGGGCCACGCGGGCGGCGTCGACGGCCGCGTTGCCACCGCCGATCACGCCGATCCGGCCGCCGACCTGCACGGGCTGATTCAGATTGATGCGTTTGAGGAATTCGATAGCATCCAGGACGCCCGACGCGTCCTCGTTGGGAATGCCCAACTTGCGCGACTTGTGAGCGCCCGTGGCGATGAATACGGCTTGGTATTCGCGAGTTAGATCGTCGAACGAGATATCGCGGCCGATCCGCACGCCGGTTCGAATCTCGACCCCGGCGCGGCGCACGTTTTCGATATCGGCATTCAGCAAATCGCGAGGCAAACGGTAGGCGGGGATACCGACGGTCAGCGTTCCGCCCGGCACGTCCAAAGCCTCGAAAATCGTGGCTCGGTAGCCGCTCTGCGCCAGATAGTATCCGGCCATCAAGCCCGCCGGCCCGGAGCCGATGATGGCCACCTTTTCCCCGGTCGGCGCCGGCTTGGGAGGCGGAGGATAGATGCCCGATTCAATCGCGTGATCGACCGCGAAACGCTTCAGGGCGCGAACAGCCAGGGCCTCGCCCGACTGTCCGGCCAAGCACCGCGATTCGCACGGGTGGTGACAAACGCGGGCGCAGACGTTGGGCAGCGGGTTGTCTTTGGTGATCGACTCGAAGGCCTCGCGGAAACGGCCTTGCGCGATCAGCGCGATGTAGGCCGGCGCTTCGGCGCTGATCGGGCACAAGTGCTGGCACGGCGACGAGACCAGTTCCTTGCACACGACGGCCGGGCAGCGTTTGCGGTGGATGTGCGCTTCGTATTCGTCGGGAAAGTACCGCAGCGTGGACAGCACGGGATTGGCTGCCGTCTTGCCCAGTCCGCAGAAGGACAGCTCGCGGATATGCTTGCCGATCCGCTCCAGCAATGCGATGTCGCCCGGCTGGCCTCGGCCCTCGGTAATCCGCTGCAGGATGAAGTGCATGTGCTGCAATCCGTCGCGGCAGGGCGTACACTTGCCGCACGATTCCTCCATCCCGACGTGGACAAAATACTTGGCGGTATCGACCATGCACGTCGTCTCGTCCATGACGATCATGCCGCCCGAGCCCATGATGGTTCCGGCCTTGGTGAGCGATTCGAAGTCCACGGGGATATCGAGCAGCGAGGCGGGAATGCAGCCACCCGAGGGCCCGCCGGTCTGCACGGCCTTGATCGGTCTGCCGCTCTGCGATCCACCGCCGATGCCGTGGATGATCTCGCGCAGCGTCATTCCCATCGGCACTTCGATCAGGCCCGTGTTCGCGATCTTGCCCACCAGCGAGAAGACGGCGGTTCCCCGCGAATTCTCCGGCCCGACCGAGGCAAAGTATTCCGGCCCCTTGTCGACGATCATGGTGGCCGAGCACCAGCTCTTGACGTTGTTCAGCGTGGTGGGCATTCCCCACAGGCCCTGGACCACGGGATACGGGGGCTTGATGCGCGGTTCGCCTATGCGGTCTTCGATCGACTCGATCAGCGCCGTCTCCTCGCCGCAAACAAACGCCCCGGCTCCGCGAACGATCCTCAGATCGAACGAGAACCCGGTGCCCAGGATGTTCTCGCCCAACAGGCCCGCGGCGCGAGCCTGGGCGATCGCGGTCTGCAAATGTTCGATGGCCAGCGGATATTCGTTGCGGACGTAGATGTAGCCTTGGCACGCGGCAGAAGTCTCGCCGGAGATCGCCCAACCGCCGATGACCATGCCCTCGATCAACGCGTGGGGATTGCCTTCCAGGATGCTGCGGTCCATGAACGCGCCGGGGTCGCCCTCGTCCGCGTTGCAGACCATGTAGCAGTGGAACTCGCCCTCGGCGCTGTCTGACAGGGCTTCGGTGCTTTGCCGCGCCATCTCCCATTTCCGTCCAGTGGGAAACCCGCCGCCGCCCCGCCCGCGCAGACCCGACTGCTTGATCCAGCCGATCACCTCGGCGGGCTCGGTCTCCAACGCCTTGGCCAGCGCACGATAGCCGCCGTGGCTCAGGTAGTCGTCCAGACTCAGCGGATCGATGCGGTTATTGTTCAGCAGCAGCCGCCGCTCCTGATACGCGTAGAAAGGAATCCTGTCTTTTTCCGCGATGCGGGTTCCGTCGCTGCCCGGAACCTGGTATAGCAGTCGTTCCAACAGCCCGCCCTGGACCACGCTCGTTTCCAGCAACTCGGCGGCGTCCTCCGGTTTGACGCGGCAGTACAGAAACTCCTGCCCGCCGCGGCGCAGCACGACCAGCACTTCCTGGGCGCAGAAACCGTGGCAACCGGTCAGCTTCAACTCGACCCGGTCGAACAGCTTCAAGCGGTCCATCTCGGCAGCCAGGGCTTGGTACACCTCCCGCGCCCCGGCCACAAACCCACAGGTACCGCCCGAGACGATGACGGCGGTGCGATTCGGATCGCGCGCGGCCTGCAATCGTTCGATGCGCGAGCGCAGTTCGGCGGACGAGGCGAAGAACGGCAGATTCTCGGGCCGGCCGTTGCCAGAGTGCGCCGCGCCGGCGTCGGACGCGGTCGCGTGGCCGCACTCGCCCGAGTGGCAACACGAGTCCGCATGCGGTTCGGGCGGAGAGAGTTCGTCGATGTTCTGGATCAGCCGGGACGCGGCATCCGACGTCAGGTTCGCGTAGTAGCGGCCGTCCACGGTGACCACCGGACCGATCGCGCACGTGCCCAGGCAGTTGACGGTGCCAAATGTCACCTTGCCGTCGGGCGTCGTTTCGCCGGGTTCGACTTGCAACTCCTTCTGCAGCGTTTGCATCAAACGCGGTGCTCCGCGAACGTAGCAGGCGGTTCCCGTGCAAACGCAGACATGGTGCTTGCCCGGCGGCGAAAGCTTGAACGACTGGTAGAACGTGGCCAAGCTGTACAACTGGGTCAGCGGCACGTTCAGTTCGGCGCTGACCTTCTCGACGACCTCGCGGGGCACGTATTGATAGCGGGCGGAGATCTCCTGCAACAGCTCGATCAGTCCCCCGCCGCCGGCTTTGTGCTTGGCTAGCAGCCCGTCAACCTCTTGCAGATTTACCTTGTCCATTCTCTCCCTCGATGTGAAAGTGCCAACGCTTGGTGGAATCGAAGGTGTGGTTGCGGACCATGCTCTCGACGACTTCCAAGAAGTCGGGAATCTTCAAACCCAAGTCCTGCTTCACCTTGACCTGGCAGGCCAAACGCAGCCCGTCGGTCAGTTCCCGGCGGGACAGGAACGGCGCCTCGGTGGGCAGCACCGGCCCGCCGCCCTCGGTCACCTTGACCTTGCAGTACCCGCAGGCCCCCTTGCCGCCGCAGGCCGCAGGCACTTCGATCCCGGCGTCCTGCAACGCGGCCAGCAGCGTCTGGCCGCCCGCCAAGTCGATCTCGCGAACCTGTTCGCCCTCTTGAACGCGGAGTCGGCAGATGCCGTAGTTCACGAGCAAGCGTTCGGCGATCAACAACACCACGGCCAGCGCGACCAGCACACCGGACGAGACCAGAATCGCCCATACGTAGATCATTGTCGCCTCACTGTCCCATGCCCGCGAATCCCATGAACGCCAAGGCCATGATCCCGGTCAGGATCATCGTGATGGCAACGCCCCGGAACGGCTTGGGAGGATCGCTGTAGCCCATCCGTTTCCGCAGTCCGGCCAGCAGCACGATGGCCAGCAGCCAACCGATCCCCGATCCGAATCCAAACGCCAACGTTTCCAACAGGTTGTATTCGTCGATCACCATGAACAACGCCGCGCCCAGAATCGCGCAATTGACGGTGATCAACGGCAGGAAAATGCCCAGGGCGTAATACAGCCGCGGGCTGAATCGCTCGATGAACATCTCGACGAACTGGACGCAGCCGGCGATCACCGCGATGAAGATGATCAGCATCAGGTGCTGGAGCCCCAGCGGCACGAGCAGGTAGTGGTAGACCAGGTGATTGACCATGATCGTGCCCGTCAGCACAAACGTCACCGCGACTCCCAGCCCCAAAGCCGTGTTGATCTGCTTCGAGCAACTCAGGAACGAACACATGCCCAGGAACTTGCCCAGCAGGATGTTGTTCGTCAGCGCGGCGGTCAGGACGATGGCAAACAGAGACGGTGTTTCCGGCATGGCTCAGACCTTTTCGACGTTCTTCTGTTGCAGCCAATTGAAAAAAGCGATCAAGAAACCCATCACGACAAACGCGCCGGGAGCTAGCACCATGACCAGGTTCTTGGTGTACCACTGCGGATCGAGGACCGTGAAGCCGAGCAAGGTGCCCTCGCCCAGCAACTCCCGGAAGAAACCCACGATGGCCAGAATACCGGCGAACCCGATCGCCGCCGCCAGCGCGTCGACGATGGCCAGTTGCGGCTTGTTCTGCATGGCGAACGCTTCCGCCCGCCCCAGCACGATACAGTTGGTGATGATCAACCCGACGTAGGGACCGAGCTGCCGGGACATCTCCCAATAGAATGCCTTCAGGAACTGGTCGATCAGGATGACAAACGTGGCGATGATGGCGACCGAGGCGATCAGCCGGATACGGCGGGGCGTCGTGTTGCGGAGCAAGGACAGCATGAACGACGAGCCCACGCAGACGAAAATCATCGCGACGCCCATGACCAACGAGTTTTCGAGCCGAGTGGTGACGGCCAGCGTCGGGCAGATGCCCAAGGTCTGCACCGCGACGGGATTGCTCGTCCAGGAGCCTTCCTTGAACGTGGCCAGCCCCTTGCCGTCACAAAATCCTTTGCGCCCGCAGCCGCCGCATTTCTCGGCCCCGGCCGAGGCCTCCACGTTGGCGATGCTCATCGTCGCTCCTCCGCAATCTGCCGGGCCAAGTTGCGGATCAGGTCCGCGACCCGGTCGCAAGTGATCGTGGCTCCGGAGATTCCGTCCACTTCCAAGGGGCCCTGCGCGCCGCTGGTGACCACTCGAAATCCCGGCGTCCCGTCGTCGGCGAGCAGTCGCTTGCCGCGAAACTGGCTGCGAAATGCCTCGCCCGAGATCTCGGCCCCCAGTCCCGGCGTCTCCTGGTGATCGTGAAAAGTCACCCCGCGAATCGTATTCCAATCGGGCTCGAGCGAAACAAAACCGCGGATCGGTCCCCACAGCCCCGGTCCCACCACATCCACGGCCACCAACTCGGGTTCCGCGTCCGGATCGTCGCCCAACAATTGATAGACGGTCAGCGGCCCCAGCGTTTCCTGGCGCACCCGCCGCTCGAACACTCGCGCAAGTTCCTCGGCCCCCGCCCGCGGACCGATCGGGACTTCGAGCACGGCCAGGATGTTGCGCATCGCGTCCGCCCGCTGGTTCGCCTCGCGGTAGGGTGCCGTGAATTCCGCGGCGCCGGTCAGCAACCCCGCGCACAATGCGCCGACTGCGACGGCATAGCAAATCGTATACACGTTACTCTTCACGCTGGAGCCTCCGCATGCGCAACCCGATGAAGACCTCGTCGATCAACGGACTGGCCAAGTTGCCCAGCAGGATGGCGAACATCACGCCCTCGACCCAGCCGCTGAAGTTGCGGATCAACACGACCAGCACGCCGATCAGGATGCCGTAGACCCACTTGCCGCCGTTGGTCGCCGGACTGGTCACCGGATCCGTCGCCATGAAAAATGCGCCCAGAAAAAGCCCCCCTGCCAGCAAATGCCACAGCGGCGGTCCGAACCGCGACGGATCAGCTTGGTGCAAAATGGCCGAAAACACGAAGACCGTCCCCAGAATCCCGACGACGTTGCGGTAGTTGGCCACCCGCACCATGCAAAGGAATACCCCGCCGATCAAGATAGCCAGCGCCGCTGTCTCGCCGGCGCTTCCAGTAACGCTGCCCAGCAACAGATCCATCAGGCTGGCGTACTGGCCCTGCTTGCCGAGCACCAACGGAGTGGCCCCCGAGATGGCGTCGGTGTTGGCCAGCGTCACATACTCGGTCAACCGGCCCCACGGCCAATCGCCCGGGATCACAAACCCCGAAGCCAGCGGACGCGGGTACGCCACGGCCAAGAACGCGCGGCCGACCAGCACCGGATTGAATAGGTTCCGCCCCGTGCCGCCGAACACCTCCTTGCCCACCAGGACGCCGAACACGACGCCGACGGCCACCACCCACAGCGGAGTTGTCGGCGGGACGACCAGGGGAAAGAGGAACCCCGTGACAAAGAAGCCCTCGTGAATGTCCTTCTTGCGGAGGATGGCGAAGGCTACCTCGACAATCCCCCCGGCGATGTACGAGACGGCCATCATGGCGATCACGCGCAACCCGAAGAAATAGACGGATGCGAGGAACGCCGGAAACAACGCGATGATGACCATCATCATGAACCGCTTGCTGTCCAGCGGATCGCGCGCATGCGGCGCGGCGTGCGTGGTCTCGTTCGAGCCGAAAAAGAACGCTTCGGTGCCCTGTGCCAACGGCCGCAACAGATGCCAGCGGCCGCCCGGTTCGAATTGCGGCCGAGTGCGGTCGAACAGCTTCTCTAGCAACTTCACCCCACTACCTCCTCGGTCTCCGTCGCTGCGGTCGCGTGCAAGTCGCGGCGAATCGCTTCGTTGGCGTCCAAAATCTCGCGACGCAGATCGAGCTTCGCAGGACAGACGTAACTGCACAGCCCGCAACCCACGCATTTGTGCGCCGCGCAGCGGTCGATCTCCTCCAACGCATCCTGGTAGGCCAACTTGTGGATCAGGTGCGGCATGATTCCCGCCGGACACAGTTCCTCGCAGAAACCGCAGCCGATGCACGGCCGATGTTCGCCCCGCAACGCGGTTGTCAGCCGTTCGACGTAGCGTGGTCGCAGCAGGCTCAAGAAGCAGTTGCTGTACGATATGCGGTCCAACCCGGTACGGACAAAACCCCACAGCTCGCGGCGAGTCGGTTCGAGCAGCACCGTCAGGCCGCCGGATTCGGCACCGACCCCCAGTTGCTGCTCGCCGACCGTTTCACCGTTCAAGATCCCCCCGTCGATCACGCGCCGCGGTTCGCTGGAGACTCGCCCCGCCAACAGCGTCTCGATCGGATACCCCAGCGGCGATCGAACATGGATCGGTTCACGAACCGCCGAGCCCCCCACCGCCACCACCCGGTCCAATAGCGGCTGGTGGGCATGCAAGGCTTGGTCGATGGCCAACACGCCTTCTGTCCGAACTCCCCAGACCGTACTGCCTTTCCCACCGCCGCGGCGAGGTCCCAGCCCAAGGGCTCGGGCCAACACGTTGAAATGGTCCATGGGGTAGCGCAGCGGGATGTCGATCGCCTCGATCCGGGCTCTGCCAACAAGCTGCTCGCGCAGTTGCATTCCCAGTTGGCTGCGCGTACGGGGGATCGCGACGTAGACCGATCCCTCGACCAGCGAAGCGAGGCTTTCCAGTCCGCGCAAGAATGCATCCAGCGATCCGTTCAACAAGACATCGCCCCGCGGACCCGCGAACGGTTCCAGACGGGTAGTCGCCACGATCGCCGCGGTGGCTGGTCGAGCAGGATCGGGCACGGAATCGTCGAACGCGTCGAACAAATACGGCCACGCACCCAGATCGATCAGCGATTGCCGCTGACCACCATAGGGACTATCACCGGACACTGGAACCTGCGGTGGGCCGGCGCTCAACGAGTCGAGCTGAATGTGGCCACGATGAACTCGCAGACGAACAACACCGCTCATCGGGGACAACAGCGGCAGGTCAAACTGGCCAGAAGCGACGGCCAACGCCTGACCGCAACGCACGCTCTGACCATTCTTGACCAGCAACTTGTTGAACCGCAATCGTCGCGTTCGTTGCGGCAACAGCAATACATCCGGCTCGGTCAAAGCGCAGATCTGGCCCGCCGGCCGGCCGGCAAGCCTGATATTGTAACCGCCACGGAGTTTCATGGTCGGACAGGTCGTTTCTTCGTACTGTTCCAGCACCGACCGGGCTTCTATTCGACGATTTCGACTCGCTAGGCCTGAGCCGCGGTGCCGGTAACCGATTAAAGGGTATGAATGTTACAAGTCTAGCCGCGACAGATTCGGCTTTCAAGGCCACCTACGCAAATTGTGACGATTGAACGGACGTCTGCTGAAGCTTCGGCTTCGATTTATGACTCGCCCCCAAGAGAGATGGCCATCTGTTCTTTGCGAGAATCCGCGGACTCGTTCGTTCGAGCCACCATCCCACTGGACGAACTTGCCCGAGATCCATAAAATTGCATTTGTCAATGCAGATATTCGATATTCTCCTCGAAAGTCTACTTAGGCAAGGGAATCAAAGGGATCGACCATGAGCAACGAACAGACTCGGGACATTCTTGAGCACGCCCAACAGTTCCATCGTCAGGTCAGCGAATTCTACGACCAGTTGAGCTGTCAGTCGGAAAAAGAGCGGATCAAGATGCTGTTGGACTACATGAGCCGCCACGAACAGAACATGGCTCAGACGCTGGCGGCGTACGAGCATTCGGCGCCGCGGCACTTGCTGAACGCTTGCTTCAAAGTGGGCCACAAGTTTCGGCCGTGCTGCGACGTCGTCAAGGACTTGGACATTTCAGCGGACATGTCGGTCGACGAGGTGATTCAGATGGGCCTGGAGTTCGACGACTGTCTGATCGCCGTCTACCGCGACCGAGCCGAGAATGCTCCGGACGATCAAGTGCGCGGCATATTCCAAGACTTGGTGGAGCTGGCTCAAAAGGAAAAACGCCAACTCGCCCGCAACGCGCAGCGAGTCCTGGATTTCTGAGCAAGTCCCGAAGCCGAAGCGTATCCAGCGACGGAGATACGCTTCGGTGTGCTGCGGGTCGCTTCAGTCCAGCGGGATGCGGACCAGCGTGTTGGGGATCTCGAACTTGGTGTTCACGCCGCCTTCGACGGGGAAGTCGAAGTTCGAGCCGATCAGCTCTTTGCCGCGAATCAGCACTTCGGCAGGCTGGTCCAGTCGCCCGTCGGTGCCGTCGTTTTCGGGATCTTGCGCCAACGTTTTGACCGAGCCGTCCGGGTAGACCATCTGGACGGCGTTGGCCATCGAATCGGCTACGTAGACGATGTCGGTCTTGGTGTCGCAGAACAGTCCGTCGGCGCTCTTCATGAAATCGGCTCGGGCAAAAATCGTCGCCGGCTGCGGTTTGCCTTGTTCGTCGAACTTCACTTGATGGACCGTGCCATCGGCGAAGTTGCCGATGTACAGATTGCCCTTGCTGTCAAACGTCAGTCCGTCGGCGCCGAACGGAATCTTCTCGTGAAACGTCTTGATGGTCGCGATCAGGTAGGGGCTCTTTTCCAACGGGCCTTCCAGCTCGAGGCCTTCCTCACTGAGCGGAATGCGAAACACGCCGCTGATCAGCGGCTTGGAATCCGGCACCATGATCGTGTCGCTCACGTACAAATGGCCGTCGCGGACGACCACGGCATTGGCCGCCACCAGGCCGGACACCACGGGCACGGCGAGTCCCGGCTTGCCGTCCTGCATCGGAATGCGCATCACGCGAGATTTGAAATTCGGAGTCGCCGGATCGGCGAACCACTGAAGATCGGCGTAGAACAAGTCCCCGTCCGCCCCGACGCAGATCCCGAACGGGTACGCCCGGCCGGTGTCCGGATGCAGCGGGCAAGGATAGAAAATCTCGGCCTTGTTCTGCGGCGTGATCTTCATGAGGAACCCGGGATACGACTGGTCGTTCACGTTCGGAACCGCCAGGATGATGTTGCCGTCGGGATACAGACACATCCCGTCCGGCGTGTTGACGTACGGCGGCAGCGAGACCAGCAATTCGGATTGTTTCAACGGCGCGGCCGGATCGCCCGCCTCGCGCTTGGCGATCAGCTTCTTGCGGATTTGCTTCAGAGGACCGTCCGCGGCCTGCTGCGGTTGCTGCATCACGGCCAGGACAGCCAGCCAAGCGACCAGCGACAGCGCGCCGATGCGAAGGAATGTACGGAAAAACCCGTTGCGACGGTGCAACATGATGCGGTTCCTTGTGGTTGGAGGGTGGGAATGCAGATACTTCGGCAAGTGGAAAGCCTACGGCAAGCACCCCGCCGCCGTCAAGCAACCGACTGCTCCCTTTACCGCTCGCCCAAGACCCGCCACAATGCATGGCGTGTTTTCCCCCTGCTTTCCCGTGGTTGCTGATCGGAGTTTTTGTCGATGGCTCAAATGACCTGCTACGAACGTGTGATGACGGCTTTGCGAAACGAGGAACCCGACCGTGTGCCGCATTTCGAGTGGATATTGGACCGTAACGTGCGCGAAGCGATCCTGCCCGGGTGTACGATGGAGGAATTCACCTTGAGAATGGGCTTGGACGCCATTCTCACGCAACCGGATTTCCGCCGGGAAGATGTCTCGGAGACGCGGTTCCGCAGCGAATACGGAATTGTCTACGAGAAGACCGAGGAAGAGCACGTAATCGCCGTTCAAGGGCCGATCCAGACGCTGGACGATTTGCGCCGCTACGAACCGCCCGATCCGCGGGCGCCCCACCGTTTCGAGAGCCTCAAGCGTCTGGTCGACCGCTACAAGGGCAAACTGGCCATCGGCGTACATCTGAACGACGTGTTCTCGATTCCGCGGAATCTAGTCGGCTTTCAAGATATCCTGATGGCTCTGGCGGCCGATCCCGATCTGATCCGCGGCTTGGTGGAAATGTCGGTCGATTTGAACATCGAATACGCCAAGGAATGTGCGCGGCTGGGCGCCGATTTCGTGTTCACCGGCGACGACTACGCATCGACGGACGGCCCGCTGATGTCGCCCAAGACGTTCCGCGAGTTGCTGTACCCGGGGCTGAAGCGAGTCTTTGCGGGATTCAAGGAACAAGGACTGTTGACGGTCAAGCACAGCGACGGAAATATTCTGCCGCTGTTGGACATGATCATCGACGCCCGGCCGGATTGTCTGGATCCGATCGATCCCAACGGCGGCTTGGACATCGGGCAGATGAAGCAGCAGTACG
The DNA here is from genome assembly GCA_023382975.1 of Pirellulaceae bacterium. GTDB lineage: Bacteria > Planctomycetota > Planctomycetia > Pirellulales > Pirellulaceae > SKKK01. The sequence continues at coordinate 286,486 of JAHDXO010000002.1, read as the reverse complement.
GCAACCACTTCGCCATGAAGGGCAACGTGGATTGCGCGCACCTGCTGACCTTCGGTGCGATGGACGAAGTCGTGCGGCAGACCAAGGAAGTCATCCGTGTCGCTGCGCCGGGCGGCGGGTTCATCCTGTCGTCCAGCAACAGCGTCCACTCGAAAGTCAAACCGGAAAATTATCTGGCCATGTGGAACACGGTCCGCACCTACGGCACTTATCCGATCCAACTGGAACCGATGGAAACCAGCGGCGCAGGTGCGGCCTTCGGGTGAAATGGCTCGACGCTCAGGATTCGCCCGCAGCTCGGTCCTGTCATCCGTGCTCGTGCCGAAAGCTCAGCGTTTAGGATCAGGTGTAGGACTTGTCAGCCCTCGCCGGCCCTTGCGGCGGCGCACGTGTCGTTGGCCGGCGACCGCCAGCCACATCAGGGCTTCGACCAGGTGAAGCAGCAGGATGGTCGTGACCAGCATGAATGTGATGGCGATGACGCCGACCATCGTCCACTGGGCGAGCGTCAACGCTTGGGGTGTCGTGGCCTGAAGCATCCAGCGGATCGCGGCCAGATAGATCGACAACGGGATCGTGATCAGAAAGACGGTTGACAGACCGAACCGGCGGACGGGGCCTTGCTGACGCTCCAGCTTGACGCCGCACGCGACCATCACCGCCATGATTGCCGCGGCGCCGGCCAGAACCAGCAGCGTGGTCAACCAAAACGGCGTGCCGGTGGTCGCGCAGGCCACGCCGCTGAGGTAGGCGAGATACGCGCCACCCGTCAGCAGCGACGCGACCCTGGGGAGCAACGTCGGCGAACGTTCGTTGTCGAAGTGCGGCGGATTCACGATAACTCTACTACACCCGGTCCGGCAGTTCATACGGTTTGCGTCGCGGGCGGTCCAAGTACGCGTTGGCTTGCTCGTCTCCCGGAAACGTCTCGCTCTCCGGATCCCAGCGCAACGGGCGGCCGACCCAGCGTGCGATGTTGCCCAGATGACACAGAATCGCCGAGCGGTGACCGATCTCGACGTCGGCGATGGGCCGCTCGCGCGATTTGATGCAATCGAACCAGTTCTTGATGTGGTCGTCGATCGAGGGCAGACGGAGCTTCAGTTGATCGGCCGGTGTCTGGCTCAGTTCCACCGGGTTGCTGTCGACCGTGTTGTTGCCGATGCGGATCTTGCCCAGATCGCCGATGAACTCGCCGCCCGCCGCCGGACCGTTGTCTTCCAGGCGGATCGTGATGCCGTTGGCGTACTTCATCCGAACGCGGCGATCGGCACTGCAAAGCCGGTCGCCCCGGGCACGGCTCTCCGGCGATTCGTACACGACCGGTTCTAGCGGCCCGCCTTCCGTCCAGATTTCGACCGGTCCCGTGTGGTCTAGATCCAGCGCCCACTGGATCTGGTCAAAGCCGTGCGCCCCGGTCCCGGTCATCTCGCCCCCCGAGTACGGCCGCAGCGATAGCCAGCCCGGATTGGACCGTTGCACGAAGATGTCCGCGTGGTAGGGAACCGGTTCGGTCATGCCGCACCATGCGTCCCAGTCCAGACCGTCAGGAACCGATTGTCCGGAAAACCGGCATTCCCAGGGACTGGGGTAGTTCAAGATGACGACGGTATGAATCTTCCCCGCCAAGCCGTTGCGGACCAATTCGCAACCGCGGCGGTGGCCGCTCATCGAACGCCGTTGCGATCCCGTCTGAAAGACGCGGCCGTACTTGCGGGCCGCTGTGACCAACTGGCGTCCTTCGCGGATCGTCAACGAGAGCGGCTTTTCCAGATAGACATCCTTGCCGGCCTGGCAAGCGTGAATACTGGGCAAGGCGTGCCAGTGGTCCGGTGTGGCGACAAAAACCGCATCGACTGCTTTTTCGTCCAGCAAGCGACGGTAGTCCTGATAGGCATTGCACTGGCGCCGCGCCGCGACCGCTTCGGCTCGCGACCGGTCCACGTCGGCGACGGCAACGATTGAACCCTCGGGCGGCAGGCCCATCAACTGGTTCGCTCGCCGACCGGCCCCGATGTAGCCGATGCCGATCCGGTCGTTGGCGCCGGGGCCGGCCGGTCCGGCAAGAACTCCGGCAGGCAGGAACAAGGGCAAGGCTAGAGAACCGGTTGCCAGCGACGCGGTGCCTTGCAGGAACCGTCGCCGGGAAAGTTGCTTTGCCGTGTTGGTCATGGCGAGTTAAATCCCCATTTGGCCAAGGCCATCGATCAAGCGGCTGAGAATTCCGGTCAGTGTCGGATGCGAGCCCTCGAACTCGCGTGCCGCCTGATTCAGCCGGTCGGTCAGGGAACCGGAACTCTCGGTCTCAGCGTCTTCCGCCGCCAAGTCCGTCTCGCCATGCCGCGCGGCTGCTTGCTGCCGCGAGAGCAGTGCGGACTGGATTTCCCGGATCGCCTCCTGCAGCACCTCGGCTGCCTGTTCGTCGAGGGTCGGCAGCCCGTGCAATTCGGTTTCAAGTTCCCGGACGATGGCTTTCAGTTTTTCGATCGAATCTGGCATGGCCGTCGCTCACTTGTCAGTTGGACCCGGATGTCTTCAAGGAAATGGCAAGAACGCGCGGTGCGTATCCAGCCCAATGCCCCTTCTATTCTAAATCAGCTCCCGCAAGAAGTGGACCGGACATGCCACCGCCCCATTGCTGAATTCGCAGGGCGGTTGACTGGAATCCTTGCGAACCGTTTGCTACATTCGGGCATCGGATGCCGGATCTTATCCGACTCGGTTTCTCGTTTCGTCAACCCGCACGAGGAGTGCGCGATGGGTAAGATGCTGAACATCGTGCCGGAGAAGTGTACCGGGTGCATGCAGTGCGAACTGGCGTGTTCCTGGGTGCAGACCGGTACGTTTGCTCCGTCGCGAAGTGTGATTCGCGTGAACGTCTTCGACGAAGAGGCCAGCTACGCGCCGCTGACGTGTTTGCAGTGCGACGAAGCGTGGTGCATGACGGCCTGTCCGGTGAACGCGATCGGCGTGGACGAGCGGACGGGCGCCAAGGTGGTGATCGAATCGCTCTGCATCGGTTGCCATCTGTGTACGATCGCCTGCCCGTTCGGCACCGTGTTCACCTTGCCTCATTCGGACAAGGCGTCCAAGTGCAATCTGTGCGGCGGGCGTCCGGCCTGTGCGACGGCCTGCCCGACGGCTGCGATCGAGTTCGTCGAGTTGCCCGAGCCGGGGGCGTGGTTCGCGGACTGGGGAGACCGAGTCAACCGCAACTACCTGGAAGCGATTTCGCCGTCCCGCTGACGGAGCCAGTCCCATTCTCCGGGGAGTCGATGATGATCAAAGGTTGGAAAGGCAAGTTGTTGCGAGTGGACTTGACCACAGGCCGCTCGTCCGTCGAAACGATCCCAGCCGACTGGCTGCGGGACTACATCGGGGGGCGCGGTCTGGCAGACCGCTACCTGTATGCCGAGATGGATCCGGCAATCGATCCGCTGTCACCGGCGAACAAGCTGATCTTCGCCACCGGGCCGCTGACCGGCACGCCGGTGCCTTGCGGCGCTCGGTACATGGTGGTGACCAAGGGGCCGTTGACGGACGCGATCACTACCTCGAATTCCGGCGGCCACTGGGGGCCCGAATTGAAGTTCGCGGGCTACGACCTGTTGATCCTCGAAGGCAAATCGCCGCACCCCTGCTACCTGTACATCTACGACGACCAGGTCGAGCTGCGCGATGCGTCGCGGTACTGGGGCAAGGGCGTGTGGGAGACCGAGGACGGACTTCGCGAAGAGACGGGGCTTCCCGGCTTGCGGGTCGCTTCGATCGGCCCGGCCGGCGAAAGACTCGTGCGGTTCGCCTGCATCATGAACGAGAAGCACCGCGCGGCCGGCCGCAGCGGTGTCGGCGCCGTGATGGGGTCCAAGAACCTGAAGGCCATTGCGGTGCGCGGGACGGGCGGCGTCGAGATCGCCGACCCGGAAGCGTTCATGACGGCCCTCTGGGCGATGCGGGCCAAGATGGAAGACCATCCCGTGCGAAAGTCGTTTTCGGCGTTCGGGACCGCCGCCACGATCGACCTGACCCAATCGATGGGCGGTTTGCCGACCCGTAATTTCCAGCAGGGCCAGTTCGACGAGTACGAGAACTTGAACGGCAGCACAATCGCCGATACGCGGTTGGTGGCCAACAAAGCCTGTTTCGCGTGTACGATCGCCTGCGGGCGAGTGACGCGACTGGGCGAACACTCGGACAAGTACCTGGTCAACATGCACCCGCGCAACTGGAAGATGGCCGGCGAAGGGCCGGAGTACGAAACGGCCTGGGCGGTCGGCGCCGATTGCGGGATCGGCGACTTGGACGCGGTGATCAAGGCCAACTGGATGTGCAACGATCTGGGCCTGGATCCGATCTCGATGGGCGCGACGCTGGCGGCCGCCATGGAACTGTACGAGACCGGTGTCATCACCGACGACATGGTCGAACTGCCGCTGCGGTTCGGTTCCAGCGAAGCCCTGGTGCGGATGGTCGAAGCGACTGCGTTCCGCGAGGGCTTCGGCGACGAACTGGCCGAGGGATCGAAGCGGATGACCGCGCGGTTCCAGCACCCCGAACTGTTCATGGGCAGCAAGGGGCAGGAGTTTCCCGCCTACGATCCTCGCGGTTTCCACGGGATGGGAGTCGCCTATGCCACCTGCAACCGCGGCGGATGCCATCTCCGAGCCTGGACGCCGGGGATCGAAACCAGCGGCCGGTACGATCCGCACTCGCCCGACGGCAAAGGCGAATGGGTCGCCCACGAACAGAACCGCACGACGGCTCACGACGCGACCGGGGTCTGTCTGTTTGCCGGCGCGGCGGGCGGAGCGCTGGAGACGTTCGTTCCTTGCACGGCCGCCGCGACCGGTGTCGCGTACACGATGGATGATTTCGTCAGGATCGGCGAGCGGACATGGAACCTGGAACGATTGTGGAACATGCGCGCCGGACTGGGCCGGGCCGACGATTCCCTGCCGCAACGTCTGCTGAAAGAGGCCTTCAAAGACGGCCCCTCCGCCGGTGTCACTGTGAATCTCGAAGCCATGCTGACGGCTTATTACCGCGAGCGGGGTTGGGACGAGCAGGGCGCGCCGACCCGCGAGAAACTGGCCGAGCTGGGACTGGAAAATCTGTAGACACACGTGGCTCGGTCTCGCCGAGACCGGAACCCATGATGTTCAGCGAGAAGGACGAACACGTATGCCAAAACACCATCTGATCATCGGCGGCGGCCCCGCCGCGACGAATGCCGCGGAGACGATCCGGGAATTCGAGCCCGACGAGGCGAAGATCACACTGGTCTGCGACGAACCGGCCCATTCGCGAATGGCCTTGCCTTACTGGCTGAGCGGCCAAGTTCCGCGCGAGCACACGCACACCGGCGACGCGGAGTACTTTCAGCGGCTGAACGTCGACGCCCGCATCGGCCGCCGAGTGGCGAAGATCGACGACCAAGGCCAATCGGTCACGCTGGACAACGGCCAGCGACTGCCCTACGACCGTCTGCTGATCGCCACCGGCTCGTCGCCGTTGGACGCGCCGTTCCCCGGCGCGGATCTGCCGGGCGTACATCCGCTGTGGTCGTTGGCCGACGCCGGGCACGTGCTGGCCGCCGCAGGGAACTCGCGGCCGCGCGTCGTACTGATCGGCGCCGGCTTCGTCGGCTTCATCGTGCTGAACGCCATGTTCAAACGAGGCTGGCAACTGACGGTGATCGAACGCGAACCGCGAGTGCTGCCGCGCATGCTGGACGAGGGCGCCGCCGGGTTGGTCGAATCCTGGCTGGACGCGCGCGGGGTCGGCATGCATACGCAGGCGACCGTCCAGGCGATTCTGCCCGGCAACGACGGCGAGAAACTGGTGCAACTGCAAGACGGTTCGTCGATCCCCGCCGACATCGTCATTGTCGCGACGGGCGTCAAGCCAAATGTCGGCGTGGTCGCTGGCACAGCCATCGCCATCGAACACGGGATCCTGGTCGATCACCACCTGCAAACGAGCGTGCCGGGGATTTTCGCCGCCGGTGACGTGGCGCAGGGGCCCGTCCTGTTCCATGCGGAGAAGCAGATCCATGCCATCCAGCCCACCGCGGTGGATCACGGCCGAGTCGCGGGCGCGAACATGGCGGGACACGCGGTGCGCTACCCCGGCAGCCTGCTGATGAATGTCGTCGATGTCTGCGGCCTGCAATGCACCAGTTTCGGCCACTGGAACGATCCCCAGGCCGAAGCGATGACCATCTGCAGCCCGCAGGGTTGGCTGTACCGCAGGCTGCTGTGGCGCGACGACCAGTTGGTCGGCGCCATCTTCGCCGGCCGTCCCCACGACGTCGGCATGCTGACCGATGTCGGGATGGTCAAAGGCATCCTGCAAACCCAGACGGCACTGGGGCCCTGGAAGAGATTTTTGCGCGAGAACCCGTTCGATATCCGCCGCGCCTACGTCGCCGCCGGCGTCGCGCAGAGACTGGTCGGCACCACACTGCTGGGCCGCCCCACCCGAGCCCGCCGATACCGGTTCGGCAACGCCCCGGCAAGCGTTCCCGAAAACCGGTCGCATTTGGTGTTCGTCGACACCAAACCGGGACAGGCGGCCAAGTGACAACGATGAATCAAGTACGCGTCAAACTGATGGGCATGTTCAAAGAGAAGTCGCCCGCTGGCGGCCTGTTGGAACTGGCGGGGGACGCGACCGTCACCACGGCGCTGGAGCGATTGCAGATTCCGCCCCAAAGTGTTCAACTGGTCACGCTCAACGGCCAATTGGTGCGAGACCTCAACCGCCCCCTGGCCGCCGGCGACGAACTCACCATCCTCCCGCCCGTCGGCGGCGGATGACCGATCCTCAACACGCTCGCAACGGCTCGGAAACCTTGCCGCTAGGCCGGGTATCGAGACTCATTGGCCCGGCGCCGTTTGCCATCAGGAACATCATCGTCCCCATCAACGACAAGTTTTTCATGAATTGAATCATCTGAGTCTGCTGTTCTTGCCCCTCGAAGTTCCAGAAGTCGTGAAAGAAATACGTCGCAAGTACAAGGAACACGAACAGCAAACCCGCCCCGATTCGGGCCTTATACCCGACGATGACGGACAGGCTTCCGGCGATCAGGAACACGATCGCCCAGGCCAGCATTAGTCGCGGCAGCGGAATCCCCTCGGAAGCCATGTATCCTGCGACATCGCCGAACTTGGGGATCTTGTTGCCGATCGCACTCATCAGGAAGATCGTGGCGATCATCACTCGGCCGGCCACGGTGGCAAGGTCTCGGACAGGATTCTGCATGACGGGAACTCCCTTCGGTCTTTTGGTTTCACGGGTTATTGGAGATCGAACAGCATGATCTCAGCCGGTCGCTTCGCGACGATGTCCAGCGTGTACTCGCCGCTGACCGCTGCGCCGTCGCTCGCTTCCAGCGACGTGTTGTTGAGGGTGACCGATCCGCGCAGCACCTGCAGCCACGCATGTCGACCTGGCGTCAGTTGGTGAAAAACGTGGCGTCCCTCGTCGAGACTCGACAGGTAGATGCGGGCGTCTTGCTGAATCGACAACGAGCCGTCGGCAGCATCCCGCGAGGCCACGAGCCGCAGACGGTTGTGTCGTTCCACTTCCGGGAAACGCCGCTGCTCGTAGCTCGGCTCGATCCCTTTGCGTTCGGGGAAGAGCCAAATCTGGTACAGATGGACTGGCTCGGTGTCCGAAGGATTGAACTCGCTGTGCGTGATTCCGGTCCCGGCAGACATGCGTTGGAATTCGCCGGGTCGCAGCACTTCGCCGTTGCCCATCGAGTCCCTGTGCTCCAAGGCTCCTTCCAGCACGTAGGTCACGATCTCCATATCGTGGTGCGGGTGCGTACCAAATCCCTGCCCCGGCTGGATGAAGTCTTCGTTCATCACCCGCAACGCGCGAAACCCCATGTGCCGGGGATCGCGATACGACGCGAACGAAAACGTATGGTAGGTGTCGAGCCACCCGTGATTGGCGTGACCCCGGTCTGCTGCTTTGCGAATGTCGATCACGGACTTATCCCCCTTGAACACTTGTGCGAGCTTTTTCCAAAAGGCGGCTCAGCGTCTCCAGTTCCGGGCGGGACAAGTGGCCGATCAACTGCTTGTGCAGTTGGTTGACGGGTTCGTCCATCTCGCCCAGCAGTTCCAGCGCCTTGTCGGTAATCTCGACGTGAACGACACGACGATCTTCCATGCACCGTTCTCTGCTCACCAAACCCTGCATTTCCAGTCGGTCGATCAGGCCAGTGATCGCGGGGACCACCTGAACCATGCGATCGGCGACCTCCAAGCAAGGCATCGGCTTTCCTTCGCCGCGGAGGATGCGAAGTACGTTGTACTGCGAGGACGTCAGGCCGTATTCCCTGAACAACCGCCCAAAGCGGTTTTGAAACTGGTCGTTCGTCCGCAGGATGTTCAGCATGGCTTCCTGTTCCGGCGATTCAAACGGGTGCCTCTTCTTGAGTTCTCGCTGCAAACGGCCGCTGGTCATGCTCTTGCTCCTGCGGATTTCAATTCACACACAACTACTTTATATGTAAACTATCGACACGTCAAGGAGCGTTCCGCATTTTTTCGGAGGGGAACGCTCTTGGTAGTCACCGAAAGAAGAGCCGGATGGCAGTGGCTACTCCGCGGCGATCGCGAGCTGTCGCCATTCGGTCACTGCAACGGCGCGAGGAACGCCTTGGTCGGGCACTCGGCGTCCAATCCGCCGGCGGGGTCGCGGGCCAAGTCCGGCTCGGCCAGCATGCGTTTGACATTCTCCAGGCACTGCGGCGGATGTGCGGACCAGAACAGGTAATTGAGCTTCAGCGTCTCCTGGGCCAGTTGCAGATGCTCGCGCACCGGGATCGGCTGCTCTTCGTCGAATGTGACCACGACGCTGTTGCGGTCCTGGCCGCGGTTGAACGCCGCCGTGCGTTTCCAACTGGCCACCGAATAGTCGGGCGACTGGACGGCCGCGCCCAACGGCACCTCGCCCGCCAACGGGGCGTACAGCCGGTAGACGCCTCGCTCGGGATCCGACAGATTCGAAGGACGCGGATACACGTCCGGTCCGCCGAGTCCCACGCCGATCTCCTTCATGTAGGCTGTCAGCTCCGGCAGAGCCGCTTGAGGGAAGTTGGCGTACTGGATCATTACCGTGCGGGGAAACGCACGCCGCAGAGCCGCCATCCGGTCCTTCAGCGCCGCGACGTAGATCGCCACGGTGTACGGTTCGACGCCCGGTTGAGGCCGTTTGTCGAGCGCTGCGGAAGGCGACGTCTCGGGGAGCACGACGGCCTCGACGCCCGCATGGCCATCGAACTCTTCGCCCAACGCCGCGAACAGTGCGTCCATGCGTTGGCCCACTCGGTCATTCCACAGAACCGGATCGAACGATCCGCTGCTGGCCAAATAGACGCCGCCACCGTATTCCGGTCCCTGCACGTAGTCCGGCACCCGCCGCTGTCCTTTGCCGAACGCCTTGTATTGGATTTGAAGTACCAGTTGTTTGCCGTGCGGCTTGAGCAAGGCAAGATCGCCGTGGATCTTCGAGAAATCGTAGCGTCCCTCGGCCGGCTCCAGATCCGACCACGTGTACAGCTTCTGCACGCCGCGGAAATGCTCGAACAGATGCTCCGGCCTGATGGGCCCTTGCCCGACGAAAACGTAATGGCCCGGATGCCATTTGGCAGTCGGCGGAGCGGCCGGAGCCGAACGAGTTGCAAGGCCGTCGAATAGCGCGATGCTCAGGGAAACGACGATTGCAAGATGCGCGGCGAACCCGGAACGCCGCGGCCGCTCGACAAACGCTGAAGTGGTTTCGTATTTCATGGTTGGTTCGACTGTGCCAGCAGGGAAGAAAGAACCTCAACTCCAGGGTGGACGACGAGCCAGTTTCCTGTCGTCGAACTGCGCAAAATTTACTCAGTGCAGTAACGCGGATTGTGGCATATTCTACACCCGCATCGACGCTCGGTCACCGTCTCGGACGCGATTCCGCCACAGTCGGCCTCGGCGGCGAGCATGATCGGGGATGAATTGCTCGAAGCTCTGCAAGCACGGCCAGTCCGGCACGAGTATTGCACGCGATTCACGGTTTCTGAACGCGTTGCCCTTGCCTCGTAGACGGCGGGGCTATTCATCTGGAGCAAGGGGAACAATGTGATGAACCTGCAAACAAGTCTGTGGCGAATGGTGTTGGGTTTGAGTTTGGTAGCTGTCGTGGCGGGCCCGTTGGCGGCGCAAGGCGGTCCGCCGTGGGCAGGGCGAGGCGGCGGTCCCGGCCGAGGTGCGGGGGCAGGCGGCCAAGGAGGCGGTTTCGGCCGCGGCCCGGCTTGGGCGCGCCAGGGCGGAAGCTCGGTTGACACGTTTGCAACCGACCGCGACGTCTTTCACTTCCTGCTACAAAACCACGAACAGATCCGCCGCGAGGTGAAGAAGACAGAGAATGGCGTCGAGACGCTGACCGAATCCGATAACCCGCAGGTCGCAGCGAAGATACAAGAGCATGTCGCTGCGATGGCCAAGCGAGTGGAAGAGCAATGGCCGATCCGCATGCACGATCCGCTGTTCGTCGAGATCTTCCGCCACGCTGACAAGATCCATCTGGAGTACAAGAACACGCCCAAGGGCGTCCGCGTGGTCGAAACTTCCGACGATCCGCACGTGGTAGCATTGATCCAAGCCCACGGGAGCGTAGTTTCTCTGTTCGTGAAGCACGGCTTCGACGAGGCGCACAAGAGCCACGAGGTTCCCGGGGCTCAAGCCGCCGCGGCAGCCGCCGTGGATCGCGGCCCGGATGTGCCCGTCGCCGCCGGTTCCTGCGCGGGATGTCCGCTGGCCACCGCCGGCCAAGAACCGTGCCCCGCGGCTGGTCAATGTCCGGCTGGCGCAAATTGCCCGATGGCCAAGCCGTGCCCGGCCGGCGCGAACTGCCCGTCGAATCCGAAGTCCGCGGCTGGAGGAACTTGTGCCGCGTGTCCCGCCGCGGCGACTTGTCCACATGGCGGCTCGGCCCAGGATACTCCGCTGCCTCCTGCAGCCGAGAATCCGGCAACCAGGTGAACGTCGATCTGGACGATACCCCACCCCGGGTTCCCGCGAGGCTACGGCTGCGGTCCCAAGCACATCACGCGACCGTCGGACAATGAGAGAAAGAGCAGGCCGTTGGTAGCGGCCAGACCGTCCCAGGCCGGCGGCGCGTCGAGCGTGTACCGGGCAAGTGCGTCGCCGGTTGACGCGGAGGCTGCCCACAGGACTCCGCCCATGCGACCTTCGTAGGCTTTGGCCAGATCGTCCTCCGGGAATTCGACGGGGGTTCCAGCGACGAACAGGACGTCGTCGGCCAGGACCATCGCTTTGCCGGTGAGCGGGATGAAGCTGCTCCAGAGTCGGGTCGAGGGCGCGACGTTCGACGCTGCTGCCAATCGGGCGGGTGCTTTCTTCCGCTGGGCCTGTTTGGCAGTCGCCGCCTCATCAACCGCGGACTTCGCAGTTCGGCGGCCGGTGGCCGCTGCTTTCTTCGCCGCCGGTGCCGTGGTCGGTACGCCGTACGTTCCCGCGTACAGCATATAGCCGCTGTTTCGGGGATCGAACGACGCGGTGCGTCCGGGTGGATAACCGCGAACTTCGAAAAACCGCGAGCCGTCCATGACCAAGATATCGCCATGCACGCCGCCCAGTCCCGTGGGGATGTCATAACGCAACGCCGTATCGATCGTCCAGAACGAGCGATGCTGAGGAATCGCTTCGAGAAAGCCGTGCGACGGAATCAAGTGCGGCTGGGTCAATTCCCGGAGCGGGACCGGCGTCAGATCGGGTCGGAAGGCCTGATGCCGCAGGTAGAGCAGTTGATCGTCGGCGATGAAGATGTCCCCCTTGAACCCCTCGATGCTCATGCCGCCCACGACATCCCGGTTTTCGATGGGAAAACCATTCTCGCCGTATGGGCCGTAGATCCGCCGCTGATGGACGATTCGGCCGGTGGGCGGATCGATCGCGTAAAGGAAGATGCCGCCGTCGATAAAAGAATTCCTTCCGGCAGCGAAGTACGCGAGTCCGTCGCGAATCAGGATGCTGCCGCAGATCGGCCACGCTGATTCCGGCTGTCCGTAGGCGCAGATCAGCCGCCGCTCGAGCGGAGAAAACCGCCAGACCAGCTCGCCGTCCGCGGCGCGCAGGCAATAGGCGAATCCGTCGCGCGAACCGAACAGAACCAATCCCCGATGGTACGTTGGCGGCGAGTCGATTCGTGCCTCGGCAGTGAACCGCCACACCAACGTCCCGTCCGTCGCGTTCATCGCGCAAACGGAGTGACTGTCGATATCCGCCGCGAAGACCATGCCGGCGGCGATCACCGGGGCACTGACGCGGTTGCCGAGTTTCGTCTCCCAGCGTCTGGCCAGCGAGGCGGGAACCTTGCACTTTGTCGTCCCCGTCCGGGCATTGTCGTAGCGGTACGCCGGCCAATCTTCGGGCGAAGCCGAATCTTGGGTTCGCGGATACGAGACTTCCGAGTAGGCCGGGCCCCTTTCGAGCTTCGCTTCGGTCGACACGTCGATCGATTGGTCCGACTTCGTCAAACCCGGCTCCGCCGCCAATGCATTCATGCCGTTCAACATGACGCTGTTGCAGCACGCGCAGGACGGAGGCCCAACGTAGTACAGGCCGTTGCAGGGAAGCGGACCGATGCCGCAGGTGCTGCGGATCCAGGGATTGGGGAACTCTGCCGGGGAGTCGAGCCCGAGAAAATCACTGCCGCCCGTCACCGAATTGATGTAGTACTGCTCCGTAATGCGGTTCCGGTAACAGCGGTCGTGGCCCATCGGCCCGGTCATGGTCTGTTCGAGTTGCTTGACCGGCTTGCCCGTCTCGGGATCGAAGCCGTTGACTCCCACGCGGGGAAGTCCGAGTTGTGGAGCCGGCTTGCCGGTCGAAGCGTCGTAGGCCGCCGCCCACACCAGGCCGCCCGCCACGAACACGTCCGGCGGCTTGTGATGATTGATCGTGACCGGGGCGGACCAAAGCGAATGGCCGTCGGCCAGTCGGAACGCCCGCAATTGTTCGGAATCGGCGAGATAGGCCGCGCGATCCGAGAGCACGAGCGAAACGGCGATCCCCGGCGGACCTCGCAGCACGATGGAGGCGGGGACGCGCCAGAGTCCCCGGCCGGTCGCGCGGTCCAGGCAGACGAGCTCGTTCGAGGTGGCGAAGACCACGCGGTCACCAACCGCTCCGAGCGTCGCTCCTGCATGGTCTTTCGTGTCGGGTCCGGAGATTTTCCACAGCTCGCTACCTGAATCGGCGTCGATCGCCTGGATCTCGTTCCGGGGATCGTTTGGCTGTCGAATCAACGGTCCATACGCCTCGCGTCGAAACAGACTTGTCTTGAGCGCGGATCGCGATGGATCGACGAGCGCTTCGGAAATGTCGGATTGGTCGCCCGTCACAGCGAACATGACATCGCGGTCAACCACGAATTCGACCGTTCCCGCCGTTCCCTGGTAGGTGCGAATTACCTCGCCGGTTGCTGCGCAAAAGGCGGTGATCGGTACCGAGTAGCCGGGAGTACAGTAAACGACATCCCCCACGGCAGCCAGCCGTCGCTGGAGTTGAACGGGCATCTCTTTGTTGCGGATGTAGATCGGATGCCAATCGGAAAACATGACGCGCCAGAGGACCACCCCGTTATAGGCGTCGCGGGCCACCAACGCCTGCTTTCCCGGCAAGGCCGGGTGTTCGGCGGAACCCAGATCCTCGACCGTGAAGAGACGCCCGTTGGTCGAGACCATGCTGTTGATCGACGGCATCGCCAGATGGGACCGCTGCCATTGAGGCTCGCCCAGCCACTGATACCGCCGCGGAGGTCCGACGATCCGGTCTTGGGCCACCGCGTTGTTGTCCGCGCTGCGAAAGTGCTGCTGCCAGTCATCGGTGCCGGCCAGAGGCGGCTTGACAGACACGGTCCACTTCCCGTCGCGTTTCATCGCCAGGGCACCATGCGGCCGGAGTATTCTGAGGAGTTCGTCCACCGCGATCGCGTTGGGTTCGTCGCAAACCACCAGCGTCGCCAAGTTGTCCACGTAGGGAAGTTTTCGCTGGCTCCAATGAATGATGGACACGGGGCCGTAAAGCCCCCTCGCACGGATCGTCCCCCGCGCCGTTTCGACTCGTTCCGCATCGGATTCCAGCCCCTGCACGACGCAGTTGTCCGCCACTCGCAGCGCCGCCGTCAATTGCCCGTCCCCGCAGCCCACATGGACGATCAAACCTCCGTGGAAGCCGGCCAAGGCAGCAATTTGTTTGGCATCGTCCATCGGCCCCGCGTCCACCGCCGATGTCGTCGCAACGATTAGAACTGCCAGGCCCCAACGCATCCGCGTCGAAACGGATGTCGCGCGAAAAAGCTCGTTCGTCTGCATGGGAGACTCCGCGAATTGCCAGATTGGTCAATCCAAGGACACAGAATAGAGTCTATCATGCGACGGGTTGTCCATCCACGCCGCGAATCAGGGATGCGAATCCGGCGGATGATCCGACCGGAAGCCAGTATCAACGAAAAAAGGCTGCCCGGCTGGGAGGATGCCGGGACAGCCTTTTCGTTCGAGCCGCTAGGAATTAGCGAAGCAGTGTTACCCGCTGGCTAACCGCGGCAGCAATTTCGCATCGGTTCAGTTCTGGGGTCGGGCGCCGCGCTGACCGCGACCACCGGGTTGACCACCGCGGGCGCCGGGCTGACCGCCACGGCCACCGGGCTGTCCGCCGGCGCCGGGCTGTCCGCCACGTCCACCGAAGGTCTGGGCCGGCATCTCGAACGCTTCGCCCTTCATCTCTTCGAATTTCGCTTTCTGAGCGCTGGTCAGGACGGCCAGAACCTTGTCATCCGACTCCTTGCGGAGCTTGGCGAACTCGTCTCGCATGGTCTCGCGGTTTCCGCCCTGCATGATCGCTTGCATGCGTTCCCGCATGCCGGCGCGATTCTCTTCGGATACGCTCGCGATTTTCTCTTTCTGCGCCGCGGAGATGCCCAGCTTGGCGGCCACATCGTCGTCGCTCAGCGCCTGAATGCCGCGCTGTTGCAGAGCGATCTGTTCGAGGCGGGTCATCTGGGGCGGCAACAGGATCTCGGCCAGTTTCGCCTTGGCGGTCGCCGCTTGCTTCGTGGCCCGTTCCCGCATTTCGGCGAACGCCTTCTCACGGTCTTCCTCGCTCATGTTGCGGAAATCCGGACGTTCGGTCGGACGGTCGGCGCGAAGCTGCTCTTCCAGTTTCTGAACGGCTTCCAACTGGTCCGGGAGGGCTTCGATTTCCTTCTGCACGGCCTCGACCCGCAGCAGACCGAGCAGTCCGCCACCGCCGAATCCACCACCGAACCCACCGGGGCCGCCGCGGCCGCCAGGCTGAGCCGACGCACTGGGAACCAACAACAGAGCCGCCAACAGGGCGGCGACACCAAACGTAGCGAACTTACGAATCTGCATGGGGTGACTCCTCCTACGAAACTTAGGAAACACGAAACCTTCCGATTCAGAAGGGCAACGGGTTGTTAAACCCACGCCGCTGGCTCTTGTTTCTGGAAAACAGGATGGACGACGCGAATTTCTTGGCCCAAACTCCCCTCCAAAAGGTGCAGTCTGTGCCAGTGTGTCGCCCCCAATCCCCGGAATCGCGCCGGTTCGGCCAAGTTGACGCGGTTTTGGTGATCCAGGACGATGAGGGGAAGAACAACACGGAAGGAGACGTCCTATGCAGGCGGTCGTTTTTGCGGGTGTCGGTGAGCCGTTGGTTTGCTTGGAGCGTCCAGACCTGGAGCCGCGCGAGGGCCAGGTGATCGTGGAATTGAAGGCCGCGGCCTTGAACCGCCGCGATTACTTCATCACTCAGGGCCTGTACCCCGGCATCAAAACGCCCGTCGTCCTGGGCTCGGACGGCTCGGGGATCGTCGCGCAAGTGGGCCGCGGCATCTCGGAGTCCTGGCTCGGCCGCGAGGTGATCTTCTTCCCCGGAATCGATTGGGGCGACAATCCGTCGGCTCAGAGCCGTGCGTTTCGGGTTCTCGGCATGCCGGACGACGGCACATTGGCGACGTCGGTCGCCGTCCCGGCCGAACTGTTGTACGCCAAGCCGCCCCATCTGAGTTGGCAGGAAGCCGCCGCGCTGCCGCTGGCCGGAGTGACCGCGTACCGGGCGGTGTTCGTCCAAGGCATGTTGCGGCAAGGCGTGTCTCCGAAAATGGGGCAGGCAGCAGGCGTCCATGATTTGGAGCCCGTGCCGTCCGCGGAGCAACCGCCCCGCGCCCAGCACGTGTTGATTACCGGCATCGGCGGCGGAGTGGCGACGTTCGCGCTGCAATTCGCCGTGGCTGTCGGTGCGGAAGTCTGGGTCACTTCGTCTTCGCCCCGGAAGATCCAGCACGCGGTCAGCCTGGGCGCGAAGGGTGGTTTCGATTACCGCAATACCGGATGGCAGCGCGAGTTGATCAAGCTGAGCGGCCCGATCGATCTGATTGTCGACGGTGCCGGCGGCGGTGGTTACGCCGCTCTGATCGAAGCGGCGGCTCCCGGCGCCCGTATCGTCAGCTACGGCGCCACCGCAGGCCGCCCGCCGGAACTGGATCTGTTCAAAGTGTTCTGGAAGCAACTGCATCTGGTCGGTTCGACGCTCGGTTCGCCTCGCGACTTTGCTGCGATGTTGGATCACGTCAACCACCACCGCATTCGGCCGGTTGTGGATCAAGTTTTCGCGTTGGACGATGCGCCGACTGCCATCGCCCGTATGGCGCATTCGCCCCAGTTCGGCAAACTGGTCCTGAATTGTGGCATCTAGGGCCGTTGCGTCGTTCCACCCCGTATTGCGTAGGAGCACCTTGCTTGCTAAGGTCGCAAGAGTGGCTACCGCAGCAGCCCGCTCGGAAAGGTGACGATGACTCAAGCGTTCGATCCGTACTATCAATGGCTTGGCATTCCTCCCAAGGATCAGCCGCCGAACCACTATCGTTTGCTGGGCCTTGAAACGTTCGAGGAGAACCGGAATGTGATCGCCACGGCGGCCGACCGCCAGATGGGCTTCATCAAGAACTACCAAACCGGCCCCGTGGAAGCGGAGGAACTGAGCCAGCGAATTCTGAACGAACTAGCGGCGGCCCGCCTGTGTCTGCTGAATCCTGAGAAGAAATCCGCCTACGACCAAGCGCTGCGTGCCGCACTGGAACCGCCGCTCGCCGAAATCGTCCCGCCCGACGAGGCAAAACATCGGCCGCAAGCGCCCGTGAAACCGGGCAAGTCGCCAGCACCCGCGACTTCACCGGCACCGGCCCGCCGAGTCCCGGTCCAAGCCCCGGTCGTCGCCGAATTGGTTTCTCCCCGTGCGGCCGTTGTGCGTCCACCGAGCGTTCACGCCTCGCCCCTCGGCTTGCGTACGGCGAGGCAACGCGCGGACGAAACCGGCGTCGCGCCGGCAGCGCTCGACGACGACGAGGCTGGCGAACCTGTGGTCCCGTGGAAGATCGCGCCGCTGGCCATCGCCGCCGGCATCGGTTGCCTAGTCGTGGCCGGCGTGCTGATCGCTGCCTTCGCTGGCTTGAACAAGCGCGAAAGACAACTCGAACGCCCAGCTTCGGTAGCGACTGGCTCGCCGAGCGTTCCGCCGCCGACCGCCGCCGGTCCATCGCAACCAGCCGCCAAAGACCAACCGTGGATTCCGCCAGCAAGCGAATTGCCGACGCAGATTCCCAACGCATCTTTCGACCAATCCGAACCACCGGCGTGGCCGCCTGCGGCGGTCATGTCGGAACCGGCTCGCCCCGAACCGCGAGGCATCCCAACGCCGCCCGTTGCGAAGCCGAAATCCAAACCCGCTGAGACAGCCCCGCGTGCGCACCGCGCCGCGGCAGCCCGCAAATGGGCGGGGTGGTCCCCAGTCCGGCCGTTCGACGTCGATCCGAGCATGCCCCCCGCCGATCCGCCCAGTTCAACACCCCAGCCTTCCAATGCTCCGCCCGAGCAGCCGGTCGCCTCGGTGGCGGCGACCGTCGATCTGCCGGTCGAACCGGTCGAGCCCGCGGAGCCGTTGGCCCAGGTCTCCTTGTTGATCAGTGAGGCGCAGCGTTTGATCGACGGCCGCAACTTCGACGACGCCAGGAAGAAGCTGCTGCAAGTCAATCTGCACGAACGAGACGACTCGCGGGCCTGTTTCTATCTGGGCCTGATGGCCGCCACCGTTGACCGGAACCCGTCGGATGCCCGCAAGTACTTCACGCGCGCTCGCCAAACGAACGAGACCGATCCGGCGTGTCTCAACAATCTGGCGCTGGTCGCCGTCCGGTTCCGCGACGCCAGTCAGGCCGTACGTCACTGGCAGGAGGCAAGGGAGATCGGCCCCGCCCCGGAGATCGATCACAACGTCAAGCTGTTGCTGAAACTGGTCGACCGAGACCGGCTGAAATTGTCCAGCGGCCTGCGCTCGGGGATCGAAGCGGCGTTGCACGAGGGCGACGGCAGCGGCACCTCGTCGGTTGGAATGGGCTTCGGCTCGGGTTGGCGCTACATGGATTGGCGGGGCGACGGCTGGAATTGGCCCGTGCTGAACGACCGCACCTGCTTGCAGTGCAACGGCCAAGACTCGGCGCCGTGTCCCGCCAACGGCTGCAGCCGAGGCAGAATCCGCAAGACAGCGTACGATACGATTCCTCTGCCCGGCGGAAAAGCCATGAGAAAGGAACGCATCGTCTACGTGCCCTGCCCCGCATGCCGAGGCACGGGCCTAGTGTCTTGTCCCTACTGCCAAAACGGCATCGATCGCGATTTGTGAGACCGCCGGAAGGTCGCCGTTCTATCGAACGACGGGCCCCGGTATGCTGCTTCGCCTTACGGACTGTTCGCCGGGAGACGCGGCGAGCGATCCGACCAACCTTCGGGCGAACTGTCGATCGGAACCTCGTTCGTGACGCGGCGAATGTTTCCTTGGTCGCGGCGCGATGCCAGAACGGACCGTTGGCCGTCCGGCACTTCGATCAGCATCCCGACCACTCGATCCACGGGCAGATTGGGCGAAGCGACGGCCAGCGCGTACTCGGCGATCGATTCGTTGTACTCCAGAACGGAGGCCAGGAATTCGCGCCGCTGCCGGCGAAGCTGTTCAAAACCGTCCAGCACACCGCTAAGCGGAATCTGTCCGGTCGCGTAGCCGCGTTGCAGTTCGCGCAGAGCGGCATCGGCCGCGTACACCGAGTCGGCTTGCCGCTCCAGCAGTTCCCGCAAGACCGGCAGCGTGGCGTGAATCCGCGCCAACGGCTCTTGTACCAGACCGCGACTCTGGTACGCATCAAAGCGAGTCTCGTAGACTCCGACGAACGGCGGGTCGGAGGGCAGAGCCAAGCCGGATTGGGGTGGTTGGGCTGTCGCGCCAGCCAATCCGTACTGCGATCGAAGTACATCCAGGCGGGCGCGGGATTCCTCCGCCTTGGCACTGGCCTGCAGCGAAGTCAGTACGGCTTGTTGATAGGCGGCCTGGGGCACGGCCAATCCGAACAGAAAATCCGTCTCCTCGGCGCAGAAACGATGCATGGCCGCGGCCCGGGCCAGTCGCCAGTAGGCCTGAGTAGCCCGCAAACGCTGGTCGCCACCGGAAATCCCGGAAAGCACCTCAGCAAGCGTCGCAGGTTGCCCGTCCAGCGGACGGGCAGCGTGACTTGTCAAGACTGACCGAACCAGCGACGCAGCCGAGTTCACCTGTTCCGACTGGACGGGCAGCATCGGTGCTTCATTGCCGACGGGCTGGATCATCGCCGGGTCCGTAGCGGGGAAGTTTGCCGGTTGCTGGGAGTTTTCGTCCCCCTCCGACGACCACGCGGGTGCCTGCAACGATGCAGGCGGCGGCGATGGTTCCTCAAAAGATCGGACAGGTGAAAACGAATCACCCAACTGCACATTCTCGACGGGGAATTGCCCCGCGACGAGCACCATGGCATAAATCACTTGTGCGTACATCCTTGCAACTCCCTGAGCAAAAATTTCCAGAAAAAGAGACGAACTAAGTGCCTGTGTCAAACGACAAACCGATAACCTGTTCGGTTTCCGCTTTGACGTCAAGATGAATTGGCGAGCGAGTACCTGTTTCCCTTGACGGATCGAGGATCGCCGGAAAATACCACGAATGGGAGAATCCAGGTAGTCCAATAAATATCCACACTTCAGTGGTAGAACCAATGAGACTTGTGGTAAGATCAAAGGCGCGGGCAGGGTTGTCCGCCACCGTTGGCAGGATTTTTGTTTCGAGGTGACTTATGCCGCAAAGTCGAACCCAGCGCACAACCGACGGGCCGACGTCGGCGTCCGAAGGCACCGCGGGCGAAATGGATTCGCGATTGACGGCGCTTCGTCAGCAGATCGAAACGAATCAGGATCAGGTTTGCGAAAACGCCGAAGCGATGCCGCTTCCGCTGTTGATTCTGCATGCGGCCGACGGCAAAGTAGCTTTTGCGAACACGGCCGCCGAAGAAGCGTTCGGCTACAAGCGAACTCGACTGATCGGTCGGGACTGGGCTTGTTTGATTCCATCCATCGCCGAGCGGAAGACGCTTAGGAAACTGGCTGCGCACGATGGCCGGGTGCGAGGGTTCACCGTCCAGGGCCGACGAAAAGATGGTGAGATGCTCTGGTTGACCGTGTGGCAGCAGCGCACGGTATGCCATGGGCTGGAATGCCTCCTGACGGTGTTGGTGGACGTGACGCAGGAACGACTCGAAGCGCAGCGGTGCGAGGATCGCCGCCAATTGCTGCAGCAGTTGCTGGAACTCTCCGACCACGACCGCGAACTGATCGCTTGCGACATCCACGATGGCGTCATTCAGGACATGACCGGCGCCTTGATGCATCTGGAAGCTGCCCGGCGCGCGGTGCAGAGCGGCAAGCCGGACGCGGTCGAACAGTTGAAGAGCATCATGCAGATGCTCCGCGACGGGATCAGCGAAGCGCGCCGGCTGATCGATGGAGTCCGTCCCCCGGACCTGGATCGGCTGGGGCTGGTCGGTGCCATTGAATCGCTTATCGAACGGACAAAGGCGACAAAGAAGATCGACATCCGATTCGAACACGTCGTCAGCGGCCAACGGTTGCCGGAGCAGGCCGAAACGGCCTTGTATCGGATCGTGCAGGAGTCCTTGAACAACGTCTGGCAGCACAGTCGGTCGCCTCGGGCTTCGGTCCGACTGATCCACAACGACCGAACCGTCCGCCTGAGCGTGCGAGATTGGGGTACCGGCTTTGATCCCGCTCGCGTCGACGACAGCCGGTTTGGTTTGTTGGGCATACGCCAGCGAGCCCGATTGCTGGGCGGCAACGTGACGATCCGCAGTTCGTCTGGCAAGGGCTGCACGGTGCGAGTGACTCTGCCGCTGGACAGGAAGGGCATGCTGGCGCCCGCTGGGTTGGACCAGGACACGGTCCATGGATAAGCCTCGGGCCAGCGACTCCACACCTACGCTGCCGACGCTCGGCCCGGAGCGGATCTCCCGTCTGATCGCCGTTTACCGCGATGGTTTGCTGGACGACACGCTGCCGTTCTGGTTGAGGCATGCGCCGGATGCCGAGCACGGCGGCTACTTCTCCGCCTTGGACCGGCAGGGCAACGTGATCGACACGGACAAGGCGATCTGGATTCAGGGCCGCTTTGCTTGGTTGTTATCGACGTTGTATGTCCAGGTCCAGGCGCGCGACGAGTGGCTGCGGACAGCTCGCAGCGGCATCGAATTCCTGCTGCGGCACGGCTTCGACTCGGACGGCAGGATGTTCTTTCAGGTGACTCGCGATGGACGCCCATTGCGGAAGCGCCGCTACGTGTACTCGGAGATGTTCGCGGTCATGGCGTTGGCGGCCTACGCACAAGCCGCGGACGACCGGTCGCTGGCCCAACGGGCCGAAGAGCTATTCCGCTCGACGACTCGTTTGCTGACGACCGCCGGAGCACTCGCGCCGAAGGTCGACCCGCAGTCGCGTCCGAGCCGCAGCTTCGGGGTGCCGATGATCCTGCTGAATACGGCGCAGGTTCTGCGCGACACGCTGAACAGCGATCAAGCCGTCCCCTGGATCGACTGGAGCATCGAGCAGATCCGCCGCTACCATCTGAACGACCAACACCGAGCCGTTCTGGAGACTGCCGGTCCCGACGGCGAGTTGATCGATCATTACGACGGCCGCATGCTGAATCCCGGACATGCGATCGAAGGGGCCTGGTTCATCCTGCGCGAGGCGCGGCACCGCGGCGGCGACGCCCGGCTGATCGAACTCGGCACCCGGATGTTGGACTGGATGTGGGCCTGGGGCTGGGACGAGCAGTTTGGCGGGATACTGTATTTCCGCGACGTGCGGGGACTGCCCGTCCAGGAATACTGGCACGACATGAAATTCTGGTGGCCGCAAAACGAAGCGATTCTCGCCACGCTGTTTGCTTTCTGCCTGACCGGCCAACCGCGTTTCGCCCAATGGCACGCGCAGATTCACGATTGGGCCTACCGCCACTTTCCGGACGCGGAGTACGGCGAATGGTACGGCTACCTGCACCGCGACGGTCGGATCTCCAGCACGGCCAAGGGCACCATGTGGAAAGGCCCGTTTCACTTGCCTCGGATGCAACTGATCGGCTGGCGGCTGTTGGAAGATCTGGCCAAGAAGCCTCGCGTTTCCGACTGAATGGGCAGGCGAGTCCGGAAGTCGCAACGCGACATTCGGTTCGCACCGGCGATTGGACGCTGGCGTTGGTTGTGTTAAGCTAGGCGAGCGATCCGTTTCGCAACCCGGGTTTGGAAGCGTTCCCGTTTTTCATCAGATGAGGTGCTGCATGTTTTCACTGGACCGATTGCGTCGTTTGACCGTGTTGCCGTTGGCCCTTTTTGTCTGCTCGTTTGCCGCCGCGGCTCGCGCCGACAATCCGTGGGTGGTGTACGAGGGCGGGCAAGGCCCGGGTGCGGGGAAGCACATCGTATTGATCGCGGGGGACGAAGAGTACCGTTCGGAGGAAGCCATGCCCATGCTGGGGCAGATCCTGGCCGTACGGCACGGTTTTCGTTGCACGGTGTTGTTTTCGATCAATCCTGTGGACGGGACGATCGACCCAAACAATCAGAACAACATCCCGGGACTGGAGCGTCTGGCGGATGCCGACATGATGGTGATCGCCACCCGTTTCCGCCAATTGCCTGACGACCAGATGAAACATATTGTCGATTTCGTCAACTCGGGCAAGCCGATCCTCGGCCTGCGCACGGCGACTCACGCGTTCAACTATCCCGCGGACTCGACCAGCCCCTATGCCAACTACGGCTGGCGCAGCCAACAATGGCCCGGCGGATTCGGCCAACAAGTGCTGGGCGAAACCTGGATCAACCATCACGGCCGCCACAAGTTCGAAAGCACCCGCGGCGTCATCAACACCAAGTTCGCCGACCATCCGATCCTGAAGGGCGTTCAGGACATCTGGGGCCCGACCGACGTGTACGGCATCAAGAATCTGGTGGACGAAGCGAAGGTTCTGGTCTACGGCCAGGTCCTGGAAGGAATGGAACCAGGAGACAAGCCGCTCGAGGGCGAGAAGAACGATCCGATGATGCCGCTGGTCTGGACCAAGACGTTCACCGGCGAAACGGGCAAGACGTCCAAGGTGGTCTGCACGACGATGGGCGCTTCGGTCGATCTGGCGAGCGAAGACCTGCGCCGCCTGCTGGTCAACGCCTGCTACTGGGCCGTGGGGCTGGAAGACAAGATCCCCGACCGTGCGAACGTCGAGTTCGTGAAGCCGTTCGAACCAACGTTCTACGGTTTCGGCCAGTTCAAGAAGGGCATGAAACCAGCCGACTTTGCACTCTGATCGCCCGACACTGGAGCCGCAAATTCTCTCCACGCCAAATGCGCGCACGGTGGGCGCATCTTGGCGGGGCTTTGGGGGCCGATCGAAATTCGATCGGCCTGGACGCTGTGTTGGTCTTCGAGGCGAGTTCGGGGCTCGCTCCCCGGCCGCAGCTACTTCAGCTTGTAGATGACCAGCATGCCGTCCCGCTTGCTGTCGTCGGAGCGGATGGTGGTCGATAGGTAGTTGGGCGACTGGTTGACCGCCTGGATGAAGTCGCCCATCGCGCCCGCGGACCGGATCACGTTGTCCGCCACAATCACCGCGCCAGGGACGAGCTTGGGCTCGAGCGCCCGGAAGTACTTCAAATAGTCGCTCTTGACAGCATCCAGGTAGACGAAGTCGAACTGGCCCTCGAGCTTCGGCAGCACTTCGAGCGCGTCGCCCTGGACGACCGTCACCACGCTGTCCAAGCCGACCTTCTTGAGATTCTCGCGCGTGGTGGCGACCATTTGGGGATCGATGTCGACGGTGGTCAGATGACCGCCCGTGCGTTCGAAGCCCAGTCCCATCAAGATCGCGCCGTAGCCGGTGGCCGTGCCAACTTCGACACCGCGTTTGGCCCCGGAACTCTCGACCAGAATCCGCAGCATGGCGGCATCGCCCGGAGCGGAATTCAGGCCGATCCGCTGGAACTGCTCGATGAATGCCTTGCGGGCCGCCTCCTGGTCGTTCAACACGTGCGGATTGCCGGCGGTGGGCTCCTGCGCGGAAAGACGACTGGCCGAGCCGAGTAGGATTGCCACGCCGACGAAAATGGCGGTGGCGTGGATCCAGGATGTTGCCTGAGTCATGAGAATCTCCTTCGGTAGTGCTTACGACACCGCAGCGGTTGCGGCATTCCAAGTAGGTCAGCGGACGGTGTCGCAAGCGGCGTTTGGTGGGGTGGGACGGAACGAAAGGACGCCGACGGCCGCCGCGCCGCAGCGGCATGTACCAGACGTCGGCAGCGGTTATAGTGTAATCCGATAGAGATTCCAGTGGGATACCCTCGGTGTCACGCCGATACGAGGACCGTTTTCCGACGCCGTCTTGAAGAAAGCGCAATGATGAAGCCGACGTTTACCGTCTTGGGTTGTGCCGCCGCGTTGTGGCTGATGGCGGTGCCAAGCCGATCCGCCGAAAGCGCCGCGCCGCCGGTCACCAAGCCCAACATCGTGTTCATTCTGGCGGACGACTTGGGTTACGGGGATCTGGCGTGCTACGGCGGAACGCACATCAAGACGCCCCGTCTGAGTCAACTGGCCCGCGAGGGGGTTCGGTTCGCCGCCTTCTACGCCAGCGGCCCCGAGTGTACGCCGACGCGAACGGCGTTGCTCACCGGCCGCTATCAACAACGGGTAGGCGGTTTGGAATGCGCCATCGGCACGGGCAACGTCGGTCGCTACGACGATGCCATCCGTTTGCGCGAGCAGAACGAACTGGGGCTGCCCACCAGCGAGCCGACGATCGCGCGGATGCTGAACGAGGCCGGCTACGCCACGGCGATCACCGGCAAATGGCACTTGGGGTACGAACCCAAGTTCGCGCCGCATCTGCATGGGTTCGAGCGCACGTTCTACTGTATCGGCGGCGGCATGGACTACTTCCACTATCTGGACAATGTGGCCGGATACAATCTGTTCGTCGATGGCAACCCGGTTCGCCGCGAGGGCTACTTCACAGATCTGGCGACCGACGAAGCGATTCGCTTCGTGCGCGAGCAGCGCGAATGTTCCTTCTTCCTGTATCTGCCCTACACCGTTCCGCACTCGCCGTACCAAGGTCCAGCGGACGAGCAGCTCGATCCGTTGCCGTTGGACTCGCCGCTGTGGAACCAGAGCGCGGCGCCGCCAGGCGTCTACGCGGCGATGATCGAATACATGGATCTTTGCATCGGGCGAATTCTGGACACGCTCGACGAACTCGGCCTGCGCGACAACACGGTCGTCGTGTTCACCAGCGACAACGGCGCCAGTCGGGCAGGCAGCAATGCGCCGTTTTCGGGCCACAAAGGCAGCACGAACGAGGGCGGGATCCGAGTTCCCGCGATCGTCCGCTGGCCCGGCGTGTTACCGGCCGGCAGCGTATCGCACCAAGTCGGAATCACGTTCGACTTGACCGCTTCAATGGCACGCATCGCCGGGGTGCAACCCGCGGAGGGAAAACCGTTCGAAGGGATCGATCTGCTCGGGCACGTGGCCGATGGCAAACCGGATATCGACCGTACGCTGTTCTGGCGCAAGCCGCGAGGCAAGTCGCTATGGTCCGGCGTGCGCGAGGGATCGCTGAAGAACATCGGCAAACGGGACGGCGACCGGTTCGACGAGTTCTTTTTCGATTTGGCCAGCGATCCGGCCGAGCAGGAAAACCTGAGAGATGCGCGGCCCGCCGACTTCGCGCGGTTGAAACAGCGCTACGACGATTGGGAGCGCGAAGTCCGCGCCGATCGCCGTGGCCAGCCCGAGGATTGAGGGGCGTTCCATTCCCGAACTTCTTGGCACATCGAGCCGCACCAACGAAGGTCTCGATAGAGTCCGAGACCTTCGTCGGTCCAGATGGAATCGCCGGCGAGTGCGTCTGCGTCAGCCGAGCAGTTTTCGAACGGCGGGGGCGTGACCGGCTTGACCAAACGCGATCATGCGCGCCTTGCAGACCTCGCGCATCGCGTCGCGAGCCGGCTTCAGATAGTCGCGCGGGTCGAACTTGTCCGGTGTCTCGAAGAACACTTTGCGGATGGCGCCCGTGATGGCCAGACGGTTGTCCGTGTCCACGTTGATCTTGCGGACGCCGTGCTTGATGCCTCGCTGGATCTCTTCGACGGGCACTCCCCAGGTCTGCCGGATGGCGCCGCCGTACTTGTTGATGATGTCCTGCAGCTCCTGCGGAACCGAAGAACTGCCATGCATCACCAGATGCGTGTTGGGGATCTTCTTGTGGATCTCTTCGATGCGGGTCATCGCCAGCACCTCGCCGTCCGGCTTGCGAGTGAACTTGTAGGCGCCGTGGCTGGTGCCGATGGCGACGGCCAACGCGTCGACGTTCGTCTCGGCCACGAACCGCGCGGCTTCCTCCGGATCGGTCAACAGTTGGTCGTGCGAGAGCGTTCCTTCAAACCCGTGTCCGTCTTCTTTCTCGCCCGCTCCGGTCTCGAGCGACCCAAGACAGCCGAGTTCACCCTCGACCGAAACGCCTCGTGCATGAGCCAGTCGCACGACTTCCGACGTCACTTTCACGTTGTACGCGTAGTCGGCCGGCGTTTTGCCGTCGGCCTGCAGCGAACCGTCCATCATCACGGAGGTGAATCCGTTTTCGATAGCGCTCAAGCAGGTTTCGACGCTGTTGCCGTGGTCCTGGTGCATGACCACCGGGATGTGCGGGTACAATTCGACGGCTGCCAGCATCAGATGACGCAGATAGGCGTCTTGCGAGTACTTGCGGGCTCCGCGCGAAGCTTGGATGATCACCGGCGATTCGGTCTCGTCAGCGGCCTCCATGATCGATTGGATCTGCTCCATATTGTTGACGTTCAGGGCGGCGACGCCGTAATCGTTCTCGGCGGCATGATCCAGTAGGGTACGCAAGGGAACCAGGGGCATCGAGTGACTCCTTCCTGTAGCAAAAGTCGAACCAAGTAACCAAAGCGGCAAGATACCGCAACCAAGCGGGGTGGAACGCGATCCCCCCGAGCCGATTCTGTTCGGCTTGAATAAAGGTGCCCGCGAACGTAGCCGCACCGCACCGTCCAAGACCTTTAACCGAACGTTATGGTACGCTATTGACCTTCGGTCGCGATAGGGGTGAACATCGGTTGCGGGTTGAAGAGATCGTCCAACTGGGTCTGCGCCAGACGCAGCAGAAGAATGCGGCGGTGGTTCGGCAATCGCTCGCCCTCCGGGAAGAAATGTTGCCCCAGTCCATGCACTTCCTGAGTGCCAGCCAGAACAAAAGTCTGGCCGGGACTCAGCACCGCCGAAATGGTCAGATCGTCGTATCGCTCGTGGTCTTGGCTCAGGTGAATGCGGAACGAGCCATCGCCACCGACCCACCGATGACGGGGAGGTCCGTGGGCGATTTCCGGGGTCAATTTCAGATGGACCCGTCCATCGCCCTGAGCTTGACTGACCACGGACAATCGGCACAAGGCATCTTTCAACGTCCGCTCCGGTTGCTGCTCGGTTGCGTCGGCCGCCAACACCAGTTCCTTGCGAACCGGACCGATATCGATTTCGCGTGGATGATCCGACCTGCACTGCAGACGCCGCGGGCCGTCTTGATCGCCCACAACGGCCGACCCGGTCTGTTCGTCGATCTCGATCGTCTTCTTCTGTTGTTCCAGACGGTCAATGATCCAACCGGGCAATTGAACTCCTGTCACCCCGGTCCGAAGCCCCTGTTGGGTTAACTTCCGTCGCAAGTCGACCGGAAGAATCTGCTCGTCCACCTCACCCCAAAGTTCGTCCTGTTCCGACACGTCGAGGAAGGCGAGTTCCAGAACCACACTGTCCGGGGACATCCGCGGGGGCTTCAGCAACGACTGGTCGATCGAGGCGACCGACCAAGGCGAACACGCGCAGAACGCGGACAATAACAGCGCGACAGCCAGCGACGCCCCGACCGCAAAGCGATGGTTGGCAAGTCGGACCATGTCGATCGCACCCGTTGTTCAAAAGGCCGCAAAACTGCCGGATTCCTCCGAATTCACGCGAGGCAGCGGAAGATTAGACAGGAGAAGAAGACGCGTCAATGGAAGTTTGGGCGTTCACGAAAACCGAGCAGCCGAATTCGCGATGAATTCGGATCGAACCCGCGGACGCAACGGTTCATCCGTCGTAGAGCCAGACTTCGACCACGGTGTCGGGGGGATATCCTTCGCTGTCCTGCGGCACGACGACAAATCCGTCCGCCCGGGTGGTCGAACTCAAGACGGACGCCCCGCTGATGGCGATAGGTTCGACTCGACCCTCGACGATCATCACTCGCGCATAATCGACTCGCCCCGCGACGGAAACCAGTTTTCGCGACAGCGGCGCTCGGACGGATCGATACGGCCAGAGACGAGGAAGACCGGCCAGGGCGCGGATGGCTCGGCCGGCAAAGAAATCGTAAGCGCACAGACACGATACCGGGTTGCCGGGAAGCAGAAAAACCAATCGATCACCCAGTTTCCCCATCCCCGCCGGACTGCTCGGTCGCATCGCGATCCCATGGAACGCCAATTCCCCATGCTCCGCCAGCAAGGACGGGGCGTGATCTTCTTGCCCCACACTGGAACCGCCGGACACCAAGACCACATCCACGCTTTCCTGCATCGCCCGCAGGATGCTGTTCGGATCGTCCGGGACGATTCCGGGGTGGAATGGCAGACCGCCGTCCCGTCGGATCAAAGCGGCCAGCATGGGACTGTTCGCGTCCACTATTTTGCTGCCAAAAGGACGCGACCCAGGCGGGAGTAGTTCGGATCCAGTCACCACGATCCCAACTCGCGGACGTCGAACGACCTGGGCCGCAGCCACTCCGATCGAGGACAAGACGCCCACGTCCTGCGGGCGCAGCCGTCGTCCAATGTTCATCACTGCGACTCCGACGCCGATATCCTCGCCGATTCTCCCCACGTGTTTTCCCGGCGTCACTTCGTCCAAAGCCAAGATTTTCGTTCCCTCGATCTGCACTTTTTCGACCGGAAGCACGGCGTCGGCACCCTCGGGCAACGGCGCGCCGGTCATGATTCGAATCGCTTGGCCCGACCGTACGACGCCTAAAGCATCCTGCCCCGCCAGGATTTCGCCCGCGATGGTAAGCGACAAGGGATTGTAGACCGAGGCTCCAGCGGTATCGGCGGACTGGACGGCAAAACCATCCATCATGGAACGAACGAAGGCCGGCACATCGACTTGGCTGACGATGGATTCGGCCAGCACGCGACCGGCCAGTCCATCGAGGGGCACCGTCTCGGACGGCATGCAGATCGTCTGCGAGTCCAACCACGCCCAGGCTAGATCGACCGTTGACCGGGCCGCGAAGCCACGCATCCGCACATCGGCGGGTTTCTTGGATTGCGAGCTAGAGTTCATAATCGGCGATTGTAGCAACCCCAAGAGACTGCGGGACCGTCAGAACCGGTGGAAACGGTGGACAAGGCGCGGAATCGAACCATCATGCAGTCGGAATCAACGGTCACAACCTGACGTGTTTTGAAATGCGCCCGGCGGCCAATGCCGGACCAAGAACAGCTATTTAGAGTAAATATCAAACAACCAATTCATACGTTAAACTGGGTAGGAGATGATGGAACTTCAGCCTATTGTGGGGCGTCAAATGGCCTTGGACCGGTTCTCCCTGCGCCACCGTCCGACCGCCGACAATGCGTTTCGTTTTTTTGCATAACCCCTACAGTCAACTATAATCCGACTCTAGTGACGTATATCTTCTTATATTGCCCAGATTATTCATGTTAACATGCGGCGTCCCCGATTTTGTCGTAATGAGCAGATACCGTAGCATCCCTGCGCGTGGAGCGCCCGCCGGAGTCGGTCTGCCGCGTGGCTGAGCATTTCGTCGAGATAGATGTCCGTCCAAGGATCCGTTTTTAGCTGCGATGAAGGACGAGGTTGGTATGACCACTGGTCGTTCGCGAAGGTCGTCGTCACAACTCAAGAAGAAGCGCCAGGGGCGAGTTGCCAGTCAGAAGCTCGGCCGCGGCCGAACTTTGCGATTGGAGGGCCTGGAGGACCGGCGTCTTCTGGCGATAGGCCCCCAATTGATCGGGGTGCAGCCAAACCGTGGTGATTTGTTGACGGACGGCACGATTCGCAACGTGGCGCCGGAGGAATTGACGTTCCGGTTCAACGAGGGACAGGTGATCGACGACGCGACGCTGGGATCAATCCTGGTGACGCGAGCGGGGGGAGACGGCCAGTTCACGGCGGCGACGGCGCGCACGGACTTCAACACGGGCGGTCAGGTCGTGATGCAGTTCCAGGCCGTAACGCCGGGGCCGTTGGGCAACGAGATCTCGTTGGTGTTCTCCAAGAGCGATCCGGGTGCGGCTCGTCTGCCGCGCGTGCAGGTCGAGGGGCGGGAGATCTACATCGAGCTGAACGCCAACCCCTTGCACCGCTCGACGGCGGCGGACTTGATCGCGGCAATCAACAACAACCCGGCCGCCAGCGGTCTGGTCAGGCCCGTGGTTGTCTTCGGGCCGACCAACACCCCGATCTCGGCGCCGGCGATTACCTACACGCCCGTCCGGCTGACCGGAGCGAATGTGGCTCAGGCCAGCACGAATTTCAGCACAGGTGGAAACCTGGACGTCACGTTCACCGCGGTCCAGACCGGTCCGGCAGCCAACGGGATCAGCATCGAGTTCACGAAGGTGGACCGAGGCGGCGCGGCCAGTCCGCGGATCACGGTTGTGGACAGCCGCCGGATCCGGATCGAATTGAATTCGAACGCCGGGAATCAAACGACGGCCGGTCAGTTGGTGTCGGTGTTCAACGCGACCCCGGCGGCGCGGGCAATCGCCGTGGCGACGTTGCGGGTGGGATCGGCGACGACGAACGTGGCGACCCCGGCGATCAACTATTCGCCGCTGGTCCTGAGCGGCGCCAGCGACGTAGCGGTAACGCCCGGTTACGTCGGGCTCGGAAGTTCGCCCCGCGAGGTGATCTTCCGCTTCGCAGAACGCCTGCCGGACGATCTGTACCGGATCGACATCGCGGGCACCGGTTCGAATCCGCTGCGGAACACGGCGGGTTTCTCCTTGGGCGATGCAACGGACAACGGCATCGACGACGGTGCGGATTTCTCGCTGCGATTCGAACTGGACTTGGGGGCGCAGATTCTGGGCGTGGTGCCTCAGCCGATCTTCCGCACCGCATCCGGGGCGCTCAGCCAATCGACCAGCCAAATCGAAATCTATTTCAACGACGACGACCTGGATCCGATCACGGCGACGAACCCGAACTACTACAAATTGATTTACACGGCCGATACGGCCACCAATGCGGACGACATCGTTTACAAGCCGACGGCGGTTCAGTACTTCCCCGAATCGGACCGCGTGACCCTGACATTCGCGCAGCCATTGCACCAATTGGTTCCGGCGGGCGGAACCGGTTCGTTCCGCTTGCGGATCGGAACGAACGAAGAAGTGGCGTCGCAAGCCAATCCCCAGCCCCCGCAACAGGTCGATCTGAGCGGAGTGGACGTCGGTTCGACGGTGGCGACGGCCCACGACATCATGGCGGCCAATCCCGGTACGCTGACAGGCAGCTTCATCTTCTCGTCGGCGATCCAGCCGCAGATCGATCCGATTCCCATGCCCGGCTCGAACGACGAACCGGGTCACCGCAATCTGCCGCAACGCAGCACCGACACGTTCGCGCTGGTGTCGCACCTGGTGAGTGTGGGCGATTCGAGCAACGGGATCACCACGCTGTACTACAACTTCCGGCCGGACTACGGCACCGATCCCGAAGGCAATCCGCTGACGAACCTGATCACCAATGAGCAGAAACAGCGAGCGCGCGAAGCGTTCGAGATCTGGGGCCGGTCGCTGGGTGTCCAATTCGTCGAGACGGCGACGCAGGGCTTCACGATCGCCACCGGGGATCTGCGGGCCATCAGTCCGACGTACGCTTCGGTGCGCGGGGACGGAGTCGCGATCGCCTTTGACGTTCAACCGCTGATGAACGATCTGCGACTGGTGCTGGACGCATCGGAGAACTGGTACAGCGGCTTCGGTCCCACGGACAGTCTCGCCCGGCTCAGTTGGTTCGAATCGGCGATGCAGGGGATCGGATCCTTGTTGGGTCTGGGCGACACGAGCGATCTGCCGCCCGGAACGTGGGCGGGGTCCGACGCCGCGTTGGGTTTCGGTCAAACGCCCGAGCCGATCTATCCGGGCGACCACGACATCGTCCACGGCCAGTACCTGTACCGGCCCGAGGGTCAGGACGTCGACCTGTACCGCTTCGAAATCACCCAGACCGGCGTGTTCTCGGCCGAGACGAACGCGCAGCGACGCGCCGAAGCCAGTCTGTTGGACACGTATCTGAAGCTGTACCGCAGCGTCGGCGGGAGCCTTGAACTGCTGGCCGCCAACGACGACTATTACGGCAACGATTCGTACTTGGAACAGCCGTTGGAGCCGGGAGTCTACTACATCGGCGTCTCGTCGAAAGGCAACGAGCAGTACCGTCCGGACGTCGCTAACAGCGGCTATGGAGGGGTGAGCGAAGGCGCGTACGATTTGCGGTTGAATTTCCGGCCGAACGCGTTTTCGTCCATCCAGGACATCGACAACTCGTTGAACGTCCTGGCGGGCCAACTCTCACAGCAGACCCCGTTGGACGGCAACGGCGACGGCGTGCCGGGCGGCGTGTTCAATTTCTGGTTCCGCGTCGATTCTCGGACGATCTTCGTCGACAAATCGGCTCCGGCAGGCGGCAGCGGCACGCTGCTGGCGCCGTTCAACAATCTGACGGCGGCACTGACTCTGGCCGGGAACACGGCCAGCAACGCCTCGCCGCGTGTCGTGCGCGTCGTGGGCAACGGCGGCACGGACGGCCAGTTGGCGACGCCCGAAGATGCCCGACCCTACGAGATCGGCTTCAATTTGCAGGGCCAGCCGCTGGCCGATGGCAGCCAGTTGGAGGTTCCGCAGGGCGTGACCTTGATGATCGATCGCGGCGCGGTGTTCAAGCTGCGGCGAGGTTATATCGACGTCGGCAGTTCGTCCCCGACCATCGACCGCAGCGGCGGCGCGCTCCAGATTCTGGGCACTCCGCGCTTGATCGACGTCGGCGGCAACGTCGTGCGCGATGCGCAGGGCCGGCCGGTGCCGGGCAGCGTGTTCTTCACGTCGTACAACGACGAACGGCTGGGCGGCGACAGCAATCCTGCGGTGGCCCAGACGCCGGCGCCCGGCGACTGGGGCGGGTTGATCTTCCGCAACGACCTGGACCGCAACCAGCCCGGCCGCAAAGACTTCGAGGCCGGCGGCTCCTTCGTGAACTACGTCAACCAAGCCGATATCCGGTACGGCGGCGGCGAACTGCTGATCAACGGACTGCCGCGGGTCATCGCGCCGATCCACGCAGTCACCTCCCGACCCACCGTGACCAACAACACGATCACGTTCAGCGCCGACGCGGCGATGTCGATGAATCCGGACAGCTTCGAGGAGACCAACTTCCACGCGGCGCGGTTCCAGACGGTGCCTTTCACCTCGGACTACACCCGCATCGGTCCGGACGTCCACGGCAACCGATTGGCGAACAACTCGATCAATGGTTTGTTCGTGCGGATGGAGACGGCGCCCGGTAGCGCGCTGGAGAGAATGACGGTTCCGGGACGCTGGAACGACACGGACATCGTCCACGTGGTGGCCGAGCCGCTGCGCATCCAAGGCAGCCCCGGCGGCCCCATTCAGCGGCTGGCCGCGCCCGATGCCGCGCTGGTCCGATTGCAGACTCAGGCCGGCGGGGCGATCCCTGCCGGCACGATCGACTACCGGTTGACGTTCGTCGACGCCGCAGGCAACGAAACGCCCGCATCGAACCCCACGGTCTCGGCGCTGATCGGCCAGACGAACGCAACGACGGGAGCGACGCAGAGTGTTCTGCTGACAAACCTGCCCGCCGTGCCGGCCGGTTTCGCGGGCCTGCGGGTTTACCGCTCGATCAAGCTGGACTACGAACTGGTCGCCCAGTTGAACCCGGGAACCGCCAGCTATTTGGACAACGGCAGCACGCTGGGCCGTTTGCTGCTCGGCTCCGATCTGCATCTGGAATCGCGGCTGGCGGGCCGCTTGATGATCGATCCGGGAGCCGTGGTCAAGTTGAACGGCGCTACGATCGAAACGGCGTTTGGATCTCAGTTAATCGCCGAGGGCGTCCAGGGTCGCGAGGTGGTGTTCACCTCGCTGCTGGACCCCCGCTACGGCGCCGGCGGTACGTTCCAGACCAGTGCCGAGATCGAGGATCTGGAGCCCGGCGGATGGGCCGGTCTGTATGCGGGGCCGATGAGCCAGATAAGTTTGGATCACGCCGTGGTCGCCTACGGCGGCGGGATCGCGGAGATTCCCGGCGCGTTTGCCGGCTTCAACGCCCTGGAAATCCAGCAGGCCAAGGCACGGGTGACGAATTCGCTGTTCGAGTTCAACGACAACGGTTCCAGCGGGCTGGCGACCACCAACCGAGCCGGACGCGGCTCGAACGGCGAAGCGGTGATCTTCGTTCGCGGCGCCCAACCGATCCTGGTCAACAACGTCCTGCGCGACAACAGCGGCCCGGCGATCAGCATCAACGTCAATGCCTTGAATTCGCTGCCGGTAACCGATTTCGGAAGATCGACGGGGCTGATCGATCTGCGCAGCGATCTGGTCGACAACCAGGGTCCGCTGATCCGAGAGAACCGGCTGGGCAACAACGACATCAACGGCATGCGGGTCCGCGGCGGCACGCTCACGACGCAGAGCGTCTGGGACGACACGGATATCGTGCATGTGGTTCTGGACGACGCCATCAACGTCCCCGATTTCCATACATACGGCGGCTTGCGGCTGCAGAGCAGCCCCCGCGAGAGTCTGGTGGTCAAGCTGCTGGGCGACAGCGCGGGGATCGTGGCGACCGGTCGGCCACTGGACATCACCGACCGCATCGGCGGCATGTTGCACATCCTGGGCCAACCCGGTTTTCCGGTAATCCTGACGTCGTTGCGGGACGACACGGCCGCGGCCGGCTTCCAGCCGGACGGCACGCCGCAGGGCGACACGAACAACGATGGCGACGCTCCCGGCCTGGGCGGCACCCGCCCGCAACTGCCGACGCTGCCCGACGTTCCCGATCCCGACGACCCCTTGCGGATCGACAACAACGTACCGGTGACGATCCCCGGTTACTTCAGCCTGCTGCCCGACGCCAACGGCAGCCTGCGCGGCGGCGACGGCGTGACGGCGCAGGGCCTGACGCAGTACTTCGAGAACGTCAGCTTCATCTACGACTTCTTGAACTATCTGGACGTGGGGATGAACGGTCAGGCGATCGATCTGGCGTCGACGATCGTCGGTGGACCGTTGCTGTTCGGACCCGATCAGTTGGTCACCACAGGCATCGTGCCCGGAGTCAACGGACCGATCAACTGGCAGGTACGGACGTATTTCCTGAACGGCTACGCCACGCTGTATAACGAGGTGGCTCTCTTCACGACGGGCGGGTTTGGTGACGTGCGGTTCATCAATTATCTAGACGAGGACGTGCTGGGCGTCAACGACGACCTGCTGTACGTCTCGGCCGCTCCCGGGACGCCGAATTTCGAGGTTTACACCTTGGACAATGCCGAGCGGATCGGCTTCAGCCAGGGCGGCGTGTACACGCCTGGCGCCGGTTTAATCAATGCGACCTGGGATGGTTGGGCCGCGGACAAGTTCCCCCTGTTGAAGAATACAATCACCCAGTCGGGAACCACGTTCAGCCCGTCGGGGACCATCAACACCGATGCGTTGACTCCGTTCAACGACCCCGCGCTGGGGTTGGTCCACGGACTGGCCGACGTCACCACCGCCTTTGCCTGGACGTTGGACCCGACCGCGGACCTTGCGGTCATCACGACGCACTTGAATTTGATCCGTCAGGACCCGGCCACTGACGAAGCCAAGCAGAACTTTGCCGGAGATTGGCAGAGCGTTCGTCTAGAGCAATTCTCGCACGACCGCAACGTCGAGGTGATCGTCGAACTCGAATCCGCGCAGGGCACGCAACCCGGTAGCAACGAAGCGCCGGCGACCGCACAGCATCTGGGATCGCTCGCGCCGCACGAGAAGGCCGGCGACGAGAACCGCCGGCTGGGGTTCGAGGTCCACGGTTCGTTGAACCGCGCGGGCGACGTGGACGTCTACAGCTTTGACGCCGACGCCGGCACCGAAGTCTGGTTGGACATCGACCGGACCGCCCGCTCGCTGGACACCGTGCTGGAACTGGTCGACGCCAACGGTCTGCTCTTGGCGCGTTCGGACAATTCCTTTGCCGAAGCCGCCAATCCCGGTCTGCTGCACGTGCGGACTCTGCCGGGCGGAACGCCGGCCGTTCAGGTCAATCCGCTGAGCAAGTCGCCTTTCAATTCGCAGGATCTGTGGTCGACCAATCCTGGCGACGCGGGCATGAGGGTCGTTCTGCCTGGAACGGCGAATTCCACCAATACCTATCACGTCAGGGTTCGCAGCGCAAGCAGCAATCTGAACTCGCTGACAGCCGGCACGACGACCGGGATCTATCAGTTGCAGGTCCGGCTGCGGGAATTGGACGAACTGCCGGGCTCGACGGTCCGCATGGCCGACATCCGCTACGCCACCAACGGCATCGAACTGATCGGCCAGCCCTATCATTCGCCCTTGACCGGCGAGGCGGCCGAGATCGAGGTCGGCGGCCAACCGACGAACGACAACAACAACAACCAAGGCACCGCGCAGGATCTCGGCAACCTGCTGGGCAGCGAGCGCGGCACGCTGAGCGTAGCGGGCGAACTGTTCACCTCCGACGACGTGGACTGGTATCAATTCGAAGTTGCCTACGGCCCGCCGCCGCCGGCGCCTTCGTTCGTCGACCTGACCCGGGGCACGTGGGATTTCGCGGGGACGCTCGCCGGCACCAACTGGGCCGGTTCGACGCTCGTGTTCCAGACTCAGACGGCCAGCGGTGCGGATTTTGCCGTGACGGGCTACATCGACTGGGTTTCGGGCGGGACGGCCCGCGGACGGGAACTGTTCAACGGCACGCTGTTTGCCGACAACACGATCCGGCTGACCGGCACCCAGTTGCAGCAGCCCCAGAACCTGACGCTGGGGGTGTACACGGCGACCGTTTCCGGCGACGGCCGGACGATCACCAACGGCACGCGGGGCCCCGCGCCAACCGGACTTCCCGTAGGGGCGGGAACCTGGGGGGCGACGCTGGTCGCCCAGCCGTCCGCCACCGACGCCATCCCGCGTCATGCGGCGGTGGTCTTCGATATCGATTACGCCGACGGTCTCTCCCGAGCGAATACCAATCTGTGGGTGTTCGACGACCAGGCGCGCCTGGTGTTGATCGGCCGCGATTCGAACACGCCCGACGACCGGCCCGTGGGCGGGAACACGGGCACCGAGGATCTGTCGCGAGGCTCGCTCGGCGCGCTCGACCCGTACATCGGCTCGGTGCAGTTGCCGGCGGCCGGGTTCGCGCCCGGAATCTACTACGTGGCCGTTTCGTCCAACGCGGTGCTTCCGCCGGAGCTGGCGCAATTCCTGGACCCTGCGCCGGCCAATCCGCTGGTCCGGTTGGAGCCGATCAACTCGGTCAACCGCATCGCCGAGGACCGCATCGCGGCCGACGGTGTCTACACGACGGGCAACGCGCCGCAGATTCCGGTGCTGTTCGGTGTCAGCAACCTGATCACCCTGTTCCCGCCCGACGGCAGTCGCCTGCGGGACGGCGAGACGTTCACGGTGGTCAACGCCAACGGCAACTTCGTGACCTACGAATTCGATTTCGACGGTGCGGTCCGCGGATCGAATGTTCCGGTGTCGTTCCGAAACAACTCGACGCCGTTGGAGATCGGCGAGTCGATCGCGGCGGCCGTGACCGACAATCCGCCGCTGACGCTGAGCGTGGACGATCTGCCTGACCTGACGCCCACGTCCACATCGCCGCTGGTCGCCTCGGAACTAACGGCCGAAATCGACGCGCTGACCGGCGCCGTGCGACTGAACGAGCGGGTGACGCGGGTCGTGCTGCTGAACGAAGTGACGACCACGGACCCGCTGACCAACCAACTGCAGGTGAATCAGCTCACGCGGACAACCACTCGACTGCAGGAACCGACCGTTCGCCAGCAGCCCGCGCCGGGACGGACGGATACAGGATTGTACGTTTCGCGGCCTGCCGCGCAGCCGTTCCGCCTGGGCGACGTCACGCTGTTTGTCAGCCAACCCGCCTATGTGGTCGCTCCCGCGCCAACCCAGTTGCTGAACCGCACGCATCTGCTGTCGGTCGACCCGTTCACCGGGCAAGTGGAATCCAACATCGGCGTCGTCAACGCGCCGTTGGGCGACATCGCGATGCACCCGCAGGGGCTGGCGAACGTCGGCGGTGCGACCAACAACGGCGGCGGTTTGTTCGGGTACTCGACGCCTTATATCTTCGATCCAGTGGATGATAGCCTCAGCAATTTCGTCAGCGTGAGTCCGACGAATCGAGCCGGGCTGTTCAACCCGACCGACGGGAATGTCGGCAACTACATTCAGGTCAATCCCGGCGCCAATCCCGCGAACTTAG
This sequence comes from Pirellulaceae bacterium, assembly GCA_023382975.1. Classification (GTDB taxonomy): domain Bacteria; phylum Planctomycetota; class Planctomycetia; order Pirellulales; family Pirellulaceae; genus SKKK01. The sequence continues at coordinate 247,317 of JAHDXO010000002.1, read as the reverse complement.
GAAACAACGTGGGCAACAGCGGGATTGAAACGTACGAGGCGGATCCCGCCAATCTGGCCCAAGAAACCGACAGCAACGTTGGCGTCTTCTTCCACGCCCTGACGTTCAACAACCAGGAGACCCACACGAACGTCCGCGGCTTTGCGATCGGAACCCGGGGCGATACTTACATCGATCCGGTCACGGGCGATGTCACCTCGACGGCCCTGAACATTCCCAACCCGGCGAACGTAATCTTCGAATTCCAGCCCAATTCGGGAGTGGCAGTCAGTCAACCCGCCGGCGGAAACCGCACGGGTGGCGGAATTCTGACGGCCGGAGGGACGCAGATCCGCGACCGCGGCGTGATCGACACACGGATCGACGCGCGTCCCTCGGGCGGCACGAACACCACGATCTCCGGAGTCACCGCCACGAATGTGGACACGACGGTTGTCCCGCCGTTGACCACGTTCACCATCGCCGACGGCGACTTCTTCCAGATCGACCGGAACGGCGACTCCATCCCGGACGTGACGTTCGAATTTGACACCGGACCCGAATTCTACTTCAATGTCGACCCCACGGGCGCAACGGGCCAATTCCTGTTCGACGGCGATGCGTTCGACGTGGACGGCGTGCGTTTCGAATTTGACACCGGGACCGTGCTGGTCGTCAACGCGAACGCCGCCACCGACCTGCTGGACGGCAGCACGATCCAGATCTGGGACAACGCGCCGAATCCGACGACGCATATATTCGAGTTCGACAACGACGGCAACTTCGGCAGCAATCTGCCGATCACGTTCACCGCGTTCGAGACCCGTCAGTCGATCATCACGCGAATTGTCTCGGCAATCAACAGCGCGCCGAATTTCCGGGTGCAGGCGGTCCAACAGGGTGCCAGCAATATCATTACGTTGCTGAACGAATCGCCCACCAGCGGGGCGATCGTCAACGCGGCCGGAGTTCAAGGCATCGGTCAGCCCGGTGTGACGGGCGGAGCTGTCGCCATTCCGGTCGAAGCCACGATGACGGTCGACGAGGTCGCCTGGGCCATCCGCACCGTGATCGACGGGACGCAAGCGGGCGGCGTGCAAGCAGGCGCCGTGGGGAACCGACTGAACTTCCTGGGCGCCCAGACGGCCACGTTCGTCGGGCAGGGAACTCCGGTGGTGTTTTCGACGATCAATCCCACCACTACGCCTCCCAGCCCCACCGGCCAGGCGGGCGCCATCAACCCGTTCAGTTTCCCGGTACCGTTCCTGATCAGCGACAATGCGGCCGAGATCGCGACGCGAGTGCTCGCGGCCGTCACCACCGCGGGCTTCTCCGCCACGCAGGTGGGCTCGACCGTGCTGCTGGAATCGGCGGTCCCGCCCAATGCCCAATCGACGTTTGTTTGCAGTGCGCTGAATTGTCCGCTCCGTAGCGGCGGCGTCGCGCCCGGAGGATTGATCACCGGGATGGCGTTTGTGGGCGAACAACTGTACGCGGTGACGGGCGCCGGCGCCCTGTTCCGTATCGCCGATTCCGAAGGCGGGGCCTTCGACCAGGACTCGGAAAACAACGAGGGCGATTACATCGATGGCTCGCTGGAACGGCTGCGGTTGGCCAATCCGGTCGAACGAGAAGTAACCGATCCCGCCACGGGACAGGTCACGATCCAGACGTTCTACGAGCCGATTCAGTTCGCCGGATTGGTCGCCGGACCGCAGAATGCCGAGGGTGGTCTGTACGAAAACCTGCTGTTCGGGATCGATGTCAACGGGCGTTTGTTCGCGTTCGACACGTGGGGCCGCCCGCAGCCGGTGTTCGCCAACGGGGCTGTGTTCACCGAGACGAACATTGCGAGTCCCAACGGACTGGCGTTTTCGAACCTGGACGACAACCTGTGGCACGTCAACACCGTGCCGCAGGATCCGGCCAATCCGCAGTTGGCGGGCCGCGGGATCGACACCGCCTTCGATGGCAGCCGGATCGCCGACACGGCAACCACCAACCCGAGCCTGTACTTCGGATACGAAAGTGACGTGGTGCAGAGCCAGTTCGGGATCGGCAATTTCGCCCCGGCGACGACTCCGTACACCTACGACTTCCCCGGCGGCGCCCAAGGCAGCTTGATCAGCAATCCGTTCAGTCTGGCCGGTTACGCATCCGCCGACCGGCCCACGCTGTACTTCAACTACTTCCTGGAAACCGAAGGTGCCGCGAACCCCGCGAACACCGACACGTCGTTGGCCGATCCCTTCAACCCAATGCGGGATTCGTTCCGCGTGTACATCGCGGGCGACGATGGGCGCTGGCAGTTGCTGACCACGAACAACACGGACCGCGACACGTTGAACCTGGACGGACTGGACGAGTTCGATCCGTTCACCGTGGTCGATCCCGTCACCGGCCAGCGGGTTCCCGAACAACTGTTCCGTCGCGGCGCGACGTTCGACGGCTCGGCCACTTGGCGACAGGCCCGGGTCGATCTGGCTCCATACGCCGGCCAGGCCAACTTGCGGCTGCGGTTCGAGTTCAGCACGGCGGGCGGGCTGAGCACCGGCGGCCGGATCTTCAACGTCGGCGACGTCGGCGAGAGCACGGTGGACTTGAACACGGCCGGCAACGAACTGCGGGCCTTGGCCGGCGGGCAACTGCGCGACGGCCAGCAATTCACGCTGACCGATTTAGTGGAAGATCCCGTCACGGGCGAAGTGCGGCGCGACGTCGTAGCCGTCTTCGAATTCGACATGGGGCCGACGATTGTGGCGCCGACCGGCGCGGTCATCGACGACGGCGATACGTTCACGGTCGACGGCCGGATCTACGAGTTCGATTTGAACGGGGCGACCGGAGTCACCAACAACGTCCCGCATACCCCGGTTCCCTTCACCGGCAACGAAACGGCGGCCGACTTGGCGGCGATCATCCAGCAAGTTCTGACCGCCAATCCGCCGCCGGCGGAAGACTTGATCCAGGACTTGGTTTCGCTGGAGCCCAACGACACGCTGGGCACCGCCTTCCGCAGCCCCTTGGACGGCGGAACCGCGAATCTCCGCGGCGTCGCCACGATCGGCGACAACTTCGACCTGACCGATCCGACGTTGGACGTCGACATGATCTCGTTCCGCCTGGACGCGGGCGACACCGTGCTCATCGAGACCGACACGACCCGCTTGCAGACCACGCTGAACACATACTTGAGGCTGTTCGACGCCAGTGGCAACGAACTGGCCGCCAACGACAACAAGGATCCCACCAACGCGTTCAGCCGCGATTCGCGGATCCAATTCACAGCCTCGCAGCGAGGCACGTACTACGTCGGCGTCAGCGCCAATCACAACCGCGACTATCTGCCCACCGCGGCGAACTCGGGCACGCCCGACGGAACTCCTACCGAGGGCTTTTACGAGTACGTGATCTCGGTCGTCGATCCGGCGGGACCGCAGCGCGTCGGCAACCGGCTGAACCTGCCCAATGCGAACACGGTGACGGTTTCCGGTCTGCCAGCCTCGTTTGTCGAGGGGGCGGGCGGAGTGGCCCCGTTTGCCCTGGACAGCACGGGTCTGACGGTGCCGGTGGCCAGTGTCGCGATCCACGCGGGCATGACCAGCCTGCATGTCGCGGACGCGATCCAGTTGGCCCTGGCCGACCAACTGGCCGGCAGCCGCGAGCGGGCGTTCAAGACCCGCGACGACATCGTGCAAATCGTGAAGTACGGCATCGGGGATCCCGGCCCCCTGGGCTTGTCGGGACCGTCCGATCCGAAGACGCTGATTCCGCACAGCGGCTTGTTCGGCGACCAATTCGGCAGCTTCGGTTGGTCTGCCGGCCCGAACGGGCAGATCACTCCGGCAACGCCGGGCGCCCCGGGCATGCGGGACAACGCCCACCCGGGCGTCTTCATCGACGACATCATCATCGGCTTCGCGGGCCGCGGCGAAATGGTCACCGGCGCCAATGCCGCCACCACGCCGGTCGCCTTCGTGCCGAACACGACCCAGCCGGCCAACGAGACCAATACCGGGGCGTATCAGTTGGAGATCCGGCAGGCGACGCCGTACGCGCTGACCGACGCGACTCCCGAGCCGACCCTGGTGCTCGACACCGGCTTCGACATCAACGACCGGCTGGCCGAGGGCGTCAGCATCACGATCAACGACGGTTCGGTGTTCGCCGACGGTCAGACCTTTACCATCCGGGGCGGCCTGGAAACAGTGGTCTTCGAGTTCGACGACCTGACCGCTGCCAACGGCGTAGCCGCGGGCCACGTGGCGATTCCGTTCCTTCCCAGCGACAGCGCCGTGGTCATGGCGCGCCGGATCCGCGACCTACTGAACCAGCCCGCCATGCAGCAGCGGTTGCAGTTGCGGGTGACGACGTCCGACGGAGTCATCTCCGGAACCGCCAGCACCAGCAATCGCCTGCACCTGACCGGCGAGGTAAGCGTCATCGCCGGCCTGATCGGCGACGGCCCCACCGGAAACGTCCCCGTTCTGGAAAGCAACGACACGCTCGCCGATGCGGTGGAAACCGGCATTCTCGGCGGCGGCCGGGTGAACTTCTTCGCCACGGGCTTCATCGGCGACAACCCCGCGCTGTCGCGACTGGGCGCCGACGTCGACCTGTTCAAGGTGGAACTGAACGCGGGCGAAGTGATCGCGATCGACATCGACGCGTCCGAGATCAATTCGCCGTTGGACAGCTTGCTGCGAGTCTTCGACGAGACGGGCGCGCCCGTGCTGCTGGCCGATGAATTCGGAGTGCTTCAACCGTTGGAGAGCGACGACGATCTGGCGCCAGGCGAACGGGCGCTGCTGAACAACGACCTGCTGTACAACTTCGATTCCTACTTGAACTTCGTCGCGCCCGCGGCCGGCACGTACTACATCGGCGTCAGCGCGTTCGGCAACGGCGTCTACGATCCTCGCGTGGCCGGCAGCGGACGTGAAGGCAGAACGACGGGCCAGTACCAGATCCGCATCGAACGGCCGTTGATGACTCCCGGGCTGGAAGTGGAAACGTATCAACGCCAAGGCGACAAGAACCTGTTCCGCGACCAAGGACAGATCTCCATCCACAGCAATCGGATCAGCAATGCCCTGGAGTACGGCATCCTGATCGACGCCGGCATCCGCAGCAGCGACGGAATGCCGACCCCCGGTCCCGTCCGGAATCTGGCGATCATCAACACGTGGAACCTGGCGCCGGGCGCCACCGTTTCGAACAATATCATCGCGGCCAGCGGCACGGCCGGCATTCGCTACACCGGCCATCCGGCGGCAGCGACTCCCACCACCGCGCAAGCCACCGGGGTCATTCCGTTCGGACGGATCGTCAACAATACGATCGTGGGCACGATCGAGAGCACGGAAACGCCCATCGACGTCGCGTTGAAGCCTCTGCCCGGGTTGCTCGGCGGCTTCACGCCGGCCACCAGGGTCTACTACGCCGATCTCAGCTCCCTGACGACGGCCCCCATCAGTTCGCTGACGATCACCGACAACAGCGTCGGGTTGGTGGACGACCTGGGACTGCCGGCGAGCGGCATTGGCCGCTTGACCGGCTTCGACCTGGACGCGATCAAGTTCTCGACCTCGCTGGCCACGAATTCCTCGCAGGTTCCCGGTTTGCCGGCGCTCAACGTCTTGGATTTCTCGCCGGCCGGAACGATCTTGAACTCGGGCACACAGCTCGATCCCGTTGCCACCGACTTGTTCGGAACCGTGGGCGGCTTCGTCGACAACTCGGTGGCCACGCTCGGCGCCTTCGACGCCGACGCCGCGCCGGGAACCACGTCTGCCGGCTTCGTCAGTCTGGGCGAGAACGGCACGATCACGTTCCGCTTCAATCCGCCGTTGGTCGTCACTTCGCCGCTGTACGTGTACTTGGGCGAAGCGAACGATGTCGGCGAAATGAACCTTGCCAGCATCAGCGTGACCAGCGTGGAAGTGCCTCGCGGACGGGGCATCGTGGTCGAAAACAACGTCAGCCCGACGCTGCTGAACAACGTGCTGTCGACGCTGGAAGTCGGCATCGAAGTCGGCGCCGGATCAACCAGCACCGTGATCGGCGGCACGCTGTACCACGGCAATACGACCAACGTGATCGGTGCAGGACTCGGCACCCAGCCCATCGTGGTCGATCCGAACACCAGTCTGTTCGTCGATCCGGGTCGGGGCAACTACTACCCAGCGCCCGGTTCGCCGCTGATCGACAGCTCGATCGATTCCTTGGAAGACCGTTCGGAAATGCGCCAGTTGCGGACTCCGCTGGGCATCAGCGAATCGCCGATTCTGGCGCCGGCCTACGATGTCAGCGGCCAGTTGCGAATCGACGACCCGAACACGGCGCCGCCGCCCGGTCTGGGGCAGAACGTCTTCAAGGACCGTGGGGCCCAGGATCGGGCGGACTTCGCCGGACCGCGCAGCATCCTGTCGTCGCCGCAGGACAACGGACCGAGCGATTTGGACCAGAGTGCCACACGAGTCAACCTGCTGCGCGCCTCGCTGGACCACTTTGCGATTCAGTTGAGCGACCGGGAAGGATCCCTGATCGGGATCGGCATCGATGACGCTTCCGTCACCAAGAGCACGGTGCGAGTCTTCCAGGACGGCCGTTTGCTGGACGAAAGCCGCGATTACCTGTTCAGCTACAATGCCACCAGCAACACCATCCGCTTGACTCCGCTGGCCGGCGTCTGGCAGCAGGAAAGCAACTACGTGATCGAAGTGGTCGGCAGTTCGAACCATGTCGTCTTCGCCCGCAGCGGAGACAAGCTGGTCGACGGCGACCAGTTCCAGTTGGTGGACAACTTCGGCGGCACCACGACGTTCGAGTACGACAGCGGTTACGTGATGCAGATTCCGCGGACCTTGGCCTTGCAGGTTCCCTCCGCGGGCGGCGCGGCAGGCGGAGTGGCCGACGGCGACACGATCACCATCGCAACGCCCACTCGAACGGTCACGCTCGAGTTGGACAACAACGGCGCGGTCACCCCGGGCAACCAGGCGGTGCTGTTCACCGCGTTCAGCACCCGAGGCGAAGTCGCCGATGCCATTGTCGCGGGGCTGAAAGCCGCCAATGTCCAATTGAGTCCGATCAACGCCGGCAACGGCCTGGTCCACCTGGGCGCCAACGGGACGCAGACCATGTCGGTCGTCTCGGCCACCATCGGTTCGCTGGGTGTCGAAAACGGCGTCCTGGACGGTCAGGTCTTCTCGATCGACGACGGGTCGAAAGTCGTGACGTTCGAGTTCAATTCGGCGGGCGGCGTCGGCCCGAACCGCGTCCCGATCCAGTTCAGCATGACGCAGACCCACGAGCAGATCGCCCAAGCCGTCGCTACAACCATCAACTCGCAGAATCTGGGCCTGAACACGGCGCACGTCGGCAACGGTACCGTGCAGATCGGCGGCGGCTTGAATCACGTCGTCCGAATCGTCAACGCCAACGTCGAGTTGACGGGACAACCCGGTGCGCAACTGGCCTTCGGGCTGCGGCTGCCAACCATCGGCGGCTCGGTCGCCAATCAAATCGTCGATGGGGAAACCTTCACGATCAGCAACGGGATCAACAGGACCGTCACCTTCGAATTCGACCGCAACAGCAACTGGACGGCCGGCAACACGCCTATCCCATACACCAACACCACCACCGCGTGGCAACTGGCCAACACGCTGGTCAATCGCATCACCAACGCCAATTTGGGATTGTTCCCGTTCAACGCAGGCAACGGGATCGTCGTCCTGGGTGGCGACAGTCTGTTCTCGCTGGACGTCACCAACACGTCCGCAACCCAGGTCGGTTTGCCCGGAGAATCGGCGGCCGTCGCCATTCCGTTCACGCCGACGGAAGCGTTCACGGCCGTCATGTCAGCGGCGAACACCGCCCAAGTCATCAACGCCCAAGGCATCGCGGGGCTGTCGGCCGTGGCCGATCAGGACCGGGTGCGGGTCACCGGCGCCCAGAGCGGCTCCGGCTCGTTCGTGGGCTTTGTCGAGGGCATCCGGGATCTGGCCGGCAACTCGATGGTCGGCAACCAGGCGGACGGCACCACAAGCTTCACGGTCTTTATCGGTATCGGCATGGACTATGGGGATGCTCCCGCTCCGTATCCGACCCTGCGGGCCGACAACGGAGCCCGCCACGTGATCGTCGAGGGCTTCTCGCTCGGCAACCTGATCACGTTGGACGCGGACGGCCAGCCTTCGGCCGGCGCCGACGCGGACCAAGGCGATGACGGAGTGTTCTTCGATGCCAGCACGCCGTTGATCCCCAACCGAAACTACAACATCACCGTGGCGACCAGCGGCATCGGCACGGTGGTTCCGTTCGGCGTCCTCGACGCTTGGATCGACTGGAACCGCGACGGCGATTGGAACGACTCCGGCGAACGGATCATCTCCGGCTTCCAGTTGACGCCATCGATCGTCACCAATGGCCGCTTTACCTTCAGAACCATCGATGGCACGCTCGGGAGCGTTCCCCCCGGTGCCGTGGCGGGCGACACGTATGCCCGCTTCCGCCTCAGCACCACCGGATCATCGTCCCCGATGGGCGAGGTCAGTGACGGCGAGGTCGAAGACTACCGAGTGACGATCGTCTCCAACCCCTGGCAGAATCCGGTGAACCGCTTCGACGTGGATAACAGCGGTGCCGCTTCTCCCGTGGATGTGCTGCTGGTCATCAATTACCTGAACGGTCCCAACCCGACCAATCCGCTGCCCATTCCCAGACCGGCCGACCGTCCCTTCTTGGACGTCAACGGAGACGGCGCCGCCACGGCGAGCGATGTCCTGCAGGTCATCAACCACCTGAACCAACTGAACAATCAGTTGAGCGCCGAAGGCGAGGCCTCGCCGAGGGGAAATCACCTGGACGACGTCCTGGCGGGCGACGAGGGCTGGATGGACATGCTGAGCGACGTGGACCGAGCCCTGCAAGCCGCCGACGCCCGCGACTCGATCTTCGCCAGCCTGTAACACCCGTAGCACGGGCTGCCAGCCTGTGCCCGAGGCAATGTGACGCACCTGCCGCTCCCAAGATCCCCGTTTCGCTCGCGGCGACGAAGCCGTTCCAGCATTTCAATAGCCAAATCGGTCGGCAGGCGGTCAGTGGTTCTCGGCCCACTGCCGAAAACTCACCACCTGTTGCGATGGGCGTCAATGGCCCGCGAGAACCATAGATCCAGCATTGCACGAATCCGACCGGGAACTTTCGGGCCGCATAACCATCAGAAACGTATGGCCATGATGTGTCGAGCGCGTCCATCGTGGCAGGGGCGCACATCTTCGCGCGGCATGATCCCTACAATTGTACGATGGGTCGCTCGGGTCAAATCCGCAAGACCGAAAAGCTGATAAATCAGGTAAGCTCCGAAAGATCAGGAAATCCCAGTCGGAATCGTGGGCATGTTCCTCAATTGGTGGATGAACGTTGGACGCAAGAAACGGGGCGGGCGGCTTGACGCTCGAACCCGCGCGGGTCGCTGCGCCGCGTTGGGCGTCGAGCGGCTGGAGGACCGGCGGTTGCTGACGTCCGTGCCCTATGGTGCGCTGCCGGTGGACACGGGCGAGTTCATGCTGGGCGACGTGTTGGTGACCGTGGTGCTGATGGAATCCAGCGATCAGATCTCGTCCGTCAATCCGAACACCGAGAACTGGCGACCCGAGACGATCGGAGCGGCCAAGAGCAAGGTGGTCGAGGGGATGCAGTGGTGGGAACAGACGCTAGCCACCCAGTTTCCGAACAACACCGCGCCGCTCAAATTCCACTTCGATTTCACCTATGCCGATGCCCCGGTGGTGACGAACTTCGAGCCGATCGCCAACCCGTCGACCTACTTTGCCGATCACTTTGACCCCGTCACCGCGACGGTTCGCCAAGGCTGGATCAAGGACTTCCTGAACCTGGTGGGGCACAACACGACGGGCGATTTCAGCCGCGATATCCGCGCTTTCAATCACCAGCAGAGGTTGGCCCACGCCACCGAGTGGGCGTTCACCGTGTTCGTGGTCAACGACGAGAATGATGCGGAGGAGAACAACGGGGAAGGGATGTTCGCGCCGGGAGGGTTCTCGAAGGCGTTCGCCTATGCGGGCGGCCAGTTCCTGGTTTCGCCGGCGGGACGACCGGCGAGCACCTTTGCTCACGAGACCGGCCACATGTTCTGGGCGCGGGACGAGTATCCGGGCAGTGCCAGCTACTACGGTTGGCGGGGCTACTACAACTCGCAGAATCTGAATGCGGTCGACGGCAATCCGGTTCCCACCTCGGTCTTTGTGACAGTGCAAACCGAGAGCATCATGTCCAAGGACTACTCGCGGCAGGACATGGTCAGCTTGACGGGCGGTCAATGGCAACTGAACGAGGGACGTCCGGTGCTCACGTCGGCCTGGGAGAATCACACCAGTTCCGCTTCGTCGCTGGCCATGATCGGCTGGCAGGACAGCGACGGCGACGGCATCCTGGACGTTCTGGACGTGCCGTTCGCTCTGAACGGCGCGGGTTACGTAGACACGCTGGCCGGCGTCTACCGCTTCGTCGGCAATTCGGCGGTGCAGACCTTGCCCAACCGGAACTCGGCCGGAACCCGGAGCGACATCACGATCAACCGCATCCATCGCGCCGAGTACCGCATCGATGGCGGACCCTGGCAGACGGCGGGAACGTACGACGCGTTCCGGGTCAGCATGGATCTGCGCATCCCCTTGCCCGATTCCGCCGCCCATACGATCGAGATCCGCACGGTGGACGACCGCACGGGCGTGACGTCGCCGGTGTTCTCCGGCAGCACCGACGCGTTGGCGGCAGTCGAGAAAGCGGGGATCAACGGCTTCCTTTGGAACGACCTGGACGACAACGGGCAGTTCGATGTCGGCGAGCGGCCGATTTCGGGCTGGACGGTTCGCCTGGTCGACGAAGCGGACCAGCCGTTGAACCTGATGAAGAGCATGGAACCGGACGGTTATCCGATCAACGCGCGATTGGACCAGGTCGATCCGGCCGTCACGCTCAAAGCCCTGGTCAACAGTGCTCAGCAAGGCGTCGTGGCTTCCCTTTCCACATCCAGTTCCACCGGCATTCGCGTTCTGGGCTATTTGCCCAACAGCGTGGCGACGACGGGAGTTGCCAATTGGAACCGCGACACGCAGTTGCGGGCCGATTTCGCTTCGCCTGTGTCCGTGGTGCGTTTGGACGCGATCGCGGCATCCGCGACGGCTTACGCCCGGTTGGAAGCCTACGATGCCAACGGCAATCTGCTGCAACGCTACACGACTCGCGGTCTGGCGGCAGGCCAGTTCGAGACGATGCGGATCGAGCGTCCGACGCCGGACATCGCCTACGTCATCGCCCGCGAGCATGGCGACACGGTGATTCAACTGGACCAGCTTCGTTTCGGGATCGCGACGCAGACAACCACCGGCCGGACCGGGTCGTACCATTTCACCGGCCTGCCCGCGGGTTCGTACCGCGTCCAGGTTGTGGCACCGCCCAATGCGTCGTCGGTCGGCCCGGTCCAGACGGTGACGATCGGCGAGGGCGAGGCGGCAAGCGGCGTCAATTTCGTGGGAGCGCCTCCGGTTTGGCAGAACTCCGTCGACCCGATCGACGTGAACGGCGATGGCGACACGACGCCGATGGACGTGCTGATGCTGATCAACTTCGTCAACGCCCACTCAGATTCGCCGGCCGTCGCTGATGCGGCACAAGCCGTGCCTCCGTACTACGACGTCAACGGAGACGGGTACGTCACATCCACCGACGTGCTGCTGGTCATCAACCGGTTGAACAACCCGATCCCGGCCGACATGGATTCGACGACGATCGACGTCACGGGCGGTGGCGGAATCCCGCAGGGCGAAGCGGAAGCGACCGCGGCAGCAGCTCCGTGGGATTGGGCCGCTGACGAGCCACGATTGGCGAGTTCCCCGGAAAATGCACCAGTCCGAACGCCAGGCGACGGTTCCCGCCCATCGCTCGATCCGCTGCCCGCGCGTCAGGCTCGGGACGGGTTCTTCCGGGATCTCGCCGTGCGACGTTCCAACAGCCCGGACCAACCACCGCGGCGAGCGGCCGAGCCGCAGGACCTTCAAGACCTGGACGCACTGATCACCGGTCTGGCCCAGAACAACAAGGCCGCCCGCGTATTTTCCCGTTCATGAGTTCGGCGAGGAACGGGGAGCCATCAAGGCGGATGTCTGTCATCCAGATTTCCTTCTCGCGTTGAAGTGCCGTTCTTTTCGTTAGTCAGTGGGATCAAGACATGCGATGACGTTATAATCAAAGCAGCATTTGTGTAGACTGGTTGCCACGGATTTCGGAAGGCAAGCGGTATGAAAGCAGCCATGACGAGAGTTTGTCGTCAGCGGCGGACGAGGTTTCCTGTGGAGAAACGCAGATGATCTATCGTGGGGAAGTGAGAAATGGACTGGTTGTGTTGGAACCTGGATGCCAGCTTCCGGAAGGCATTGCGGTGACCGTTCAGCCGGTCGCGCCGCCAACCAGAGAGACTCTTGCCGCACAGCTCGGAGACCTGATCGGCTCAGTCCCGGATTTGCCGTCGGACATGGCGGAACAACACGATCACTACCTGCACGGCGCCCCGAAACGATGAATCGCGTATTCGCCGATACCTTCTACTTCTTTGCGATGCTAAATCCCAGGGATGCAGCGCATCACAGGGCACTCACGTTCGCATCTGAGCATGCCGAACCAATCGTCACCACCGCGTGGATCATGACAGAACTCGCTGATGGCCTTGCCAGCACAGGAAATCGCAGCGTGTTTGCACGCCTCGTCGCTCGCCTTCAGGCAGATCCAGAGAACGAACTCGTGCGACCCTCAGCAGATCTTATGGCTCGCGGCATTTAATTGTACGACGGGCGTCAAGACAAGAAGTGGTCGCTGACCGACTGCATTTCGTTTATCGTCATGCAAGACCGAGGCATCACGGAAGCGCTCACTGGAGATCAGCATTTCGCACAAGCAGGATTCAAGATTCTGCTAGGATAGTTGGGCCCGCGTCCACCGTTTCGCCGCGGGCCGCGAGACTGCCAGTTGGCGATTCTTTCGGCCCTCCTGCTGTCCGACGATCCCTATTCGGCGGCTTCGCATTCGGCGACTTTTTCGCCGTAGAAGTCGTCGGTCAGCAGCCAGTCTTCGTACAGCGCCTTAAGCTGTCGCAACCGGCCGGCGACCTGGGACTTGGTGAACTTCGCGGCGCCCGCAGGCGGCTTCTTTGCCCAGGGCGGGTTCGCGGGTGGTTGGTACACTCGTGACGGCGGCGGCTGGTTCGACGGGTCATAGACCAGAGCGCGAAACTCCTTGGCCGTGACCAAGTGTCGCCACAAGAATGCCTGCATGCGGTCTTCGGCCGGCGCGGCGTCGCGGCTGATCTCGACGTCGCCGACCATCGCGGTGCCCGCGATCGCCAGGCGGACGGGCTCGGGCGTACTGGCCAGACTCGTTCGAACCGTCAACCGCTGCATTTCCTGACCGTCTTTCAGCACGATGGGCGACGCCAAAAAACCGTCCGGCGGATCCTTGAGGGTGACTTTGATGTCGCCGGCAAAGCCGTCCTTGCGGATCGCGTACACATTGGCCGTGGCGGAACCCTTGCTGCGGAAGCCACCGCCGGACGGCGTGACTCGCAGGGCGAAATCGGGCTGGGGCGGACTGATCCGCAAACGGTAAGCGTACTCGTCGCCGCCCAGGTTCGTGGTATCGGACAGATGCACGAAGTACGCGCCGTCCGCGGGCAACTGGACCATCAAATAGGAATCGGCATGGTGCGTGTTGAGTCCCGTTCCCGGATCCTCGTGATCGTCGTTCAGTGCCAAAATGTTCCCGTCTGCGTCGGTCAGCTTGAGCATCGAGTCGAGGGGCGAATCCAAACGTCGCGCCGTGACCTCGGCGACAACTGTCTGGCCCGCCAAGCCGTCGAACTGGAACACATCCCAGTCGCCGGATTGGCCGATGCGGCCGTTGACGATGACCGGCAGTTGAACCTTGTTGGCCTGTCCGCGATCATGATTCGGCTCCTGTTCGACGATTTCGGGCAGGTTGTCGATCGCAAAGGGCACTTGATTGGAGACCAAGCCGGCTCGCGAAGCCGTCACGGTGTATAGTCCGGGTGCGCTGCCCGTCGGCGGCAACGTCAATTGGGCCTGATCGATGTTCCAACCTTGCATCTCCACCGCCACCGGCTCGCCCTGTCGGCCGCCCAGCGGAAAGATACTGGTGATGAAGGGCATTTCGGCGATCGTGATGCGGTAGACGAAATCTTCGCGCCCGCGGAACAGGGCATCGGAGATGGTCAGCACATACTCGCCGTCCGCGGCGACCTCGTAATGCATGACCGAGTCCGCTTGGAAGCGATAGTCGTCGTTGTAGGCGACCTCCCGCCCCTGGGCGTCGAACAGCGTAAGCACCGGCTGGAACCAGCCGGGCACTGCGTCGGCGATGTAGGGCTGCAGATGGCGGGCGTACGTCGAGATGACCAGCCGCTGCCCTTGCTTGGCTTCGAATCGGTAGTGATTGACTTGCCCTGCAGCGATCTGGCCGTTCACGACGCTGGGCACAGACGTCCGCACTTCGATCTCCTCCGGCGGCCGCTTCGGTTCCGCGCCCTCTTCCTTGCCCAGTGTCGGCAGCGTCCAGGTGGTGGCTGGCTTGCGTACCGATTCGGGAAACTGGCTGACGTGGAAAACCATCGGGTTGCTGAGCCCCGTCGGCGTGACCAGGCGAATCTCGCGCGGGCCCGGTTCGGCGTCCGGGGCAATGGTCAACTCGACAAACGCCAAGTTGGCCAGCGACCGGTTGGCGGGCGTATTGACCCACTCCCGTACGCGCGGTTCGAGCCGGTCGAGGATTCGCTGCTTCGTCTCGTCGAACTTGGCATTCGGGTTCTTCTTCTGCCGTTCCCTCAGTTCGCGCTGCAGGTCTCGCTGGTTCTCCCGCATCAGCGCGACCTCTTGGTTGTTCAGCCAGCGCCAATAGTCGACGACTCTCGCTTCAACGCCCGTTCCAGAGACCAGCGCGTCCTTAACGCCGTCGATGCGTTGTCCGCCCAGACGGACTTGGACGGTGGTTCCTTGTTGTCCACCCGCAGGATAGACCAAGCCGATGTAGGCCTGGCCGTGCGCGGCGGACGCTGCCAACACGCCGGCCATGCCAAGGATCAGAATCGAAAGGTATCTGCTCATGGGCCGCTTCCTTATCTCCGCGGTTGAAAAAAACGGATGCGTCTTGCTCGTGCGTCGTACTCGCCGTGGCATTCGGCTACATGATCTCGGTCAGCAGTCCGCCCGATTTGACCTTGTCGCTGGGCTCGGGCAGAACGGGAGCGGTCAAGCCGTCCGGATGCGGCAGATTGGTGGTGAAGTCGATGCCCGACAGTTGGTAGATACTGCCCAGCAGATCGATCGGGTAAACCGGACGATCTTTGACCTCCGAGCCCGTGGCATCCGACTCGCCCACGATCTGGCCGCCTTTGAAACCGCCGCCCGCCACCAGCACCGAATTGACTTTGCCGTAATGGTTGCGTCCGCCGTTCCACGGTGGTTGCCAATCGACCTTCGGACCGCGGCCGAATTCGCCGCAGCACCAAATCAGCGTGCTCTCCAACAAGCCTCGGTCGTCCAGGTCCGCCAGCAGGACTGCCAAGCCTTGATCGAGTTGCGGGCACTGGCGGCGCATGGTGGTGAAGTGGTTGCTGTGTGTGTCCCAGCCGCCGGGATAGTTGATAACGACGTACGGCACGCCCGTCTCGACCAACCGTCGCGCGACCAAGCATTCCTGTCCGAACGTGTGCCGTCCGTAACGATCTCGCAACGCCGGCTTCTCCTGTTCCAAGTCGAACACTTCCTTGCCGGCTCCCAGGATCAACTCGTAGGCGTTCGCTTTCGCTTCCTCGGCCAAAATCAACTCGGGGCTGGCCGCCATGACGTTGCCCATCGTGTTCATTTTGACCAGCAGATCGCGCCGCGCCTGCTGGCGTTCGTCCGTGATGCCGCGGGCGACCACGCCCTCGACCTCGAACCGCGTCGCATTGGGGTCGCCGCCGGTCGCGAACGGCTTGAAGCCCGGCCCGAGGAAACCCTCCTCGGAGAACCGCCCCTGCGCCCGCGTCAGGACAACGTAGGGCGGAATCAGACCTTTGTAGTCGGGACTCTTGAAATAGGCGAACACGGCGCCGACGCTCGGAAAGGCCAAACGGCCTCCCGGCGGATGGCCGGTCTGCATCAAGTAGGCGGCGGTTTCGTGGCCGTTGTTGCCGTGGGTCATGCCGCGGATGATCGAGAACTTGTCCGCCGTCTTGGCCAACTGGGGAAACAGAGCGCCGAGCCGGATGCCTGGGACGTTGGTGGCTGTCACGTCGCCGAATTCGCCCATGTAGTCCCTGCCCGATTCGGGCTTCGGATCCCACGTGTCGTTGTGCGACATTCCGCCCCACAGGAAGACCTGAATCACCGACTTGGCTCGGACCTTGGCCTTCGCCTTGTCCGGTTTCACGGGAGCCGCCAGGGAACCGGAGGCGATGCGGTCGCCCATCAGCAGGGTGCCCGCACCAAACAGACCCCAGCGCATCGCGTCGCGCCGGTTGACATGGATCGAACGGTCGGAACTGTGGCTTGAGTCCATCGTCTCCGTCTCCTTTCAGGAATTAGTGGCGATACAAGAACTCGGTGGTGTTGATCAACGCCCAGGCGATATCGGTCGCAGCATCGCGCTTCGATCGAGATGCCCCGACGTACTCGGCAACGGTCTTCAATTCCTCCGGCGTCGGGCGGCGCGAAAGAATGGTCAGATAAAGTTCGTCCGCCGTCTGTTCCAGCGGTCGATTCGCGTCCAGAATCGCCCGCAGCTTCGGGCCGCTGGCCAGTTTGGCCTGGATGTGGCTGGAGTTCAGCATGTGCAGCCATTGGGCGGGGACAGGTTTGTTGGTCCGTTCACTGGCCATGCCCGTGGCGCGCGCCGAACGGCCGAACAACGTGAGGAACTGGCTGCTGATGCTGCCGTCGGCCAGCGCGACCGCCGGCATGTCGCGCGGGATGTAGGTGTACGGTTCGGGAATCGCGCTGGTGTACAAATCGGTGGTGCCCGTGATCTGGTTGACGGCGTCGATCAACACTTCGGCATCCAGCCGGCGCGGCGGGTAGTGGGCGAATTGAGCTTCGGCCTGCGGGTTGGTATTTCGCGGCACCGAAGAGAACTGATAAGTGCGCGAGTTTAGAATCAGCCGGTAGAGGTGTTTCAGGTCGTAGCCGCTGCCAATCAGCTCCTTCTCCAGATGCGCCAGCAGCTCGGGATTGCTGGGCGGATTGTCGTCCCGAATATCGTCGGGCTCGTGAACGATGCCGCGACCCAGAAGCCAAGCCCAAACTCGGTTGGCAATGCTGCGAGTGAACCAGGGGTTCTCAGGCGCAATGAGCCAATCGGCGAACACGGCGCGCGGATCGCGATCCGGCGGCAAATCGATCTTGGCGCCGTCCGGAAAGACCGCGGCCAGCGTCTTGCCTCGCGACGCCGGTGGCGCCGCCGCTTCCGGTGCCTCTTCTTCCTCCGCGTCCTCTTTCTCGGCCGGTTTGGGAGGAGCCGTCCCAGGGGTGTCCCGGCCGATCACGCTGTTGCCCGGCAGGTTTCGCGAATCCAGTGGATCCCAGAAAACGACTTCTTCCTTCCATTCGCTAGTAGGCTTGTAGCCGATCTGCGAAAAGAATACGGCCGTACCCTCCAGACGCCCCTCCGGCCAACTGTCCGTCCGCGATCCCATGAACGTCAACGCGACGGTGGCGGCAATGCCCTCCGGAGTCTTGTTCTGGATCGCGCGGTAGAAGTTGACAGGCCCCACGCGGAAATTGCTGCCGCTCGAGGTAAGCATCTCGCGGACGAACTGATCGTACGGCTTGTTCTCGGCGATCGAGGCGCGAACCCAGCGGTGATACGCCTGAGCCGCATTGGGCCAAAGGTTCACCGGGAATTCCGCCTTGATCCGCAGAACGTCGCTCCATTTCATCGACCAGTAATCCGCGAACTCCTTCCGCTCCAACAACCGGTCGATCAGCAATCGCCGCTTGTTTTCCGTGTCCGGATCGTCCAGGAACTGTCGGACCTCGTCCGCCGTGGGCAGCGTGCCGATCACGTCCAAATACACGCGCCGCACAAATACCGCGTCGGAACAGATCACCGGCTCGATGTCCAGCGCCGCCAGTTTGGCGAACACGATCCGGTCCAACTCTCCCGCCGGAACCGGCTTGTCGGGACTCTCGAAGACATTGGACGGCGTGTCCTGCGCAACGACCAAACCCGCGAACGCAAGCGAAACAAACACCACGAACCGTGACGTCTTCATGATCTTTCCAGCTCCAGGCAGGAATCACCACGATGGGGAAGGTGACCGAAAGGAAGGAAACGCCGAACGGGCTCCGAACCGTCCTGGACTCTGCGGACGCGGCACACAGTGCCCAGGATGATCCGGAATCTGATCAAGTGTTATTTTATCAACAGGTCGCGAAATCTGCCAACCCGGTTGTGCCGCGATTTTCCTGATTTCGGTTCAGTCGCAGAATTGCCAGATTGATATGGAACGCCTGGCGAACCCGCAAACCGCAAAACTGGGATAAGGAACTTCGGAAACGGGAAGGGGAACGGCAAACCGCCGGCTAGTCCTCGATCCCCAGAAACTCGGCCGGCACCGCTCGCAGGACTTCTTCGGTGCTGGTCATCCCTTTGGCTACTTTCAGAAGCGCCCCGCGGCGGAAGGGGATCATGCCATTCTTCGCAGCGGCATCGGCGATCTGTTCGGCCGTGCTGTGGTTGGCGATCAAGCGGCGGACTTCGCGGTTCAGCGTCAGGATTTCGAAGAGACCGGTGCGTCCGGCATAGCCGGAATGGCGACAGTGTTCGCAACTGCCCGGCCCGAAAATCGCGCGCCCTTCGCCCGGTTCGAGCAAATCCTGGATTTCGTCGAACGTGCCCGGTGCGTCGCCGATGTCGAACTCCATGCGGCAGTGCGGGCACAGCGTTCGGACCAACCGTTGAGCGACAATCCCCAGCAGGCAACTGGACAGGAAGTAAGGCGGGGCGCCCAGCGCCAACATGCTTTGAGCCGCCGCGGCGGATACGGGCGCGTGCAGCGTGGACAGGACCAAGTGTCCACTGTTGGCCGCTCGGACAGCGGCCACCGCGGTTTCCTCGTCGCGGATCTCGCCCACCATGATGACATCGGGTGCTTGGCGCAGGACGTGCCGCAACAGTTCGGGAAAATCGACGCCGATCTTGGGGTGGACGTGCGATTGACGGATTCCGTCGATGGCGTATTCGATCGGGTCTTCCAGCGTGTTGATCTTCCGTTCGCCGTTGTTCAGGTGCGATAAGCAAGCGTACAGCGTAGTGGTCTTGCCGGTGCCCGTCGGGCCGGTCACCAACAGCAGGCCGCTGGGGCGGGCGAGCATACCTTTCAACGTCTCCGAATCCTTCCGGGTCATCCCCAAGTGATCCAGTCGCCGCAGACCCGCGTCCCGGTCCCACAATCGCATCGTCAGGTCTTCGCCGAACAAGGTTCCAATACAGTTGATGCGGAGATCGAGACGCTTGCCCGCCTTGGCGTGCAGCCACCGCCCTTCGCCGGGTCGTCGGCGGTCGGCGATGTCCATCCCGGACATCGCTTTGACATGCGCGATCAATTGGCGGCCGACTTCGCGCGAAACGAACGCGATCGGCTCGATCTTGCCCAAACGCCTCATGCAGACGTTTCCACACGTCTCGTCGCTCAGCACGTACAAGTCGCTGGCCTCCATCGACGACGCGTAGCGCAGCAGGGCATCCACTGCTGGCTCGGCTTCCATATCCGCCAGTTGCGTGGGGTCGAAATGCTCCACAAACGCCAACTCGTTCATGTGCCGTTCTCCTGTGCCAGGCGTTTCGCATTTGCCTCGTCGTCCGCCATCTTGAAAACCAACTGCATGTTCAAGATCTTCATCACATCGCGTGCGAACGGCGACAGCGAGTGCAGAACCAGCAGACCGCCTCCCGAGCGAAACTTCTTGTGACTTGCCAGCAACCAGCCGATGCCGCTGGAATCAATGGTCTCGACGCCATGCAGATCCAAAAGCACGCGGCGTCCGTAGCATTCGTCGCCCAGCAGTCCCTCCAAGGGTTCGCGGTCGGCAGCCAGCCGCTTCTGGCACAGGTCCCCGAAAACCTCGACCAACGTCAGGCCGTTTTCCTGTGATTTGATGGAGAATTTCATCCTACGCCTCCGTCGAATATGCCGCGATCCAAAGCCGGAACAAGACGGGACTGGCACCTCGCAGCCAAGCACGTTCCGAGGGTATTTCGCTGCGCTGGCTCCGAGCCGCTGCCGTTCTTGTCGCAGCCTCATTCGGAAACCGTCTTCATCCTACCCCGTCCGCCAACTGCTATCAAGGAACCGAGAAATTCGGGATTTTCGCCCGTTGCCTTGCCGCGCTCGTCTGCATAACATCCTAGTGACGCCCCGAACCGCCTGATCCGCGGTGACCGGCCCGGGATTCCCGGGAAGGATGCTATCGGTCGGATCGAGCGGAGAAAGATTCACGGTCCAGGAAGTATCGCAGCGCAGGGATTGGCGTTCAACGCCGGGGACGGACCATCCTACCAGTCTCGCCATCCTGCAAGACCGGAATCGACTTTTTGGATTCTGCGGGTCGCGAGCGGTTTCCGTCATCTTCCCGGCGTCGTTTTGTTTGCCAGGGGCCAAAAGCTGTCTTATATTCGAACTGTCCGGGCGGCGTGTCCGTCCCGGCCAGGCTGCCCCGGTATGATGGAAACCCTGAAACGGCGCGGTGTTCGAGCCCGTGGGGATGTCGAGTCGAAACTCGAATTCCCCGGCCCGATCCGCTACACCTTCTGCATGGATCCGCCATTGATGATGCCGAAACGGAGCTGCGTACGATCAGTGACTTGGGAGCGAATCACTGCTTCGCTCCTGGCCGCCGCCCTGACCTTGTTGGTCGGCCTGATGCCGGCCACTCGGGCATCAGGGCAGGTCTCGATTCCCGCGGAAGCGATGCCGCTGGAAAGCGGCTGGCAGAACGCGCTCCAGCGGGGTCACGAACTCGAAGCCCAGCAGCGGTGGGGCGAAGCGCTGGCCCATTACGAAAGCGCCGTGCGCGAATTCCCGGATCGCCGGGATCTGTGGGAACGCTTGACGCGGGCGCGTTCGCATTTCGATCTGGCCCGCCGCTACGAGGACCAATCGTACCTGCAATCGCTCCGCTCGCTGGACGAGCCCAAGGCGCTGGCGCTGTACGAAGAGATCCTGGGCAAGATCGAGTCGCACTACGTCCAGCCGCCGAATTGGCAGGAGTTGGCCGAGCGGGGACTGGCGAACCTGGACGTCGCGTTGGCGGATGCCGCCTTCCGCCGCCGGAACGATCTGCAAGCCAGTGACCAGGCGATCAAGGCGTTTCAAGAGAACATCCACCGCCGCATGAGCGTCACGGTCGTGAAGTCCCGCCAACAGGCACGCGAAGTGGCCGGGAACGTGGCCCGCGCTGCGGCCCAGGAAATCAAGCTGTCGCCGACGGCTGCCATCCTGGAGTTCGCCTGCGGCGCCACGACGTCGCTGGATCCGTACTCGAGCTTCCTGACCAGCAGCCAACTGAAGGACGTGTTCAGCCAGATCGAGGGCAATTTCGTCGGCTTGGGAATCGAGTTGCGGGCCCAGAAGCGGTCGCTGGAGATCGTCAGCGTCATCAGCGGCAGTCCGGCGGCTCAGTCGGGGCTCCGCGCCGGCGACCGCATCGTCGAAGTCGACGGGGTCGCCACGGACCAGATGTCCACCGACGAAGCCGCCGATCTGCTCAAGGGGGTCGAGGGCAGTTGGACGGAACTGCTGCTTATGGACGCCGATGGCGGCCTGAGGCACGTCCGCATGATGCGGCGGCGCGTCGAGGTTCCCAGCGTCGACAACGTACACATGGTCGATACGGAATCGGGAATCGCCTACATGAAGCTGGCCAGTTTCCAGAAGACGACCAGCCGCGACATCGATGCGGCCCTTTGGCAACTGCATCAGCAGGGCATGAAGACGCTGGTGATCGATCTGCGCGGCAACCCCGGCGGATTGCTGACCGCGGCCGTCGAGGTCGCCGACAAGTTCGTCACCACGGGCAACATCGTCTCGACGCGAGGCAGAAACTCGCACGAAGATTTCGACTACCGCGCCCATTCGTTGGGCACTTGGCGAGTGCCCTTGCTGGTGCTGATCGACGGCGACACGGCCAGCGCTAGCGAGATCTTCGCCGGGGCGATCCGCGACCACCGCCGCGGCACCTTGGTCGGCCAGCGCAGCTACGGCAAAGGATCCGTCCAGGGGATCTTCACCTTGAACACGGCCGACATCGGCGTGCGTTTGACCACCGCCAAGTTCTACTCGCCCAGCGGCCAGGCGATCAGCCAAGGCGGCGTTTCGCCGGACCTGATGGTGCAAAGCACGCGGAAGCCGGTGACCGACGATCCCGCCGTCAACCCGGACCAGGGAGACGTCGTTCTGCAAGCCGCCATTGCCCACGTCCGCAACCAACAACAGAATCCCCAGCAAGCCCGCGCCCGCTGACGGCTGACCCAAGACATCCGTCCCCCGCCCCGCGCTTCCTCGGCTTGAGAACGCAGGCATCTCAGCCGTAGCGGCCGAATTCGAAACCGGCGTCCGACATCGCTTGGATGTTTTCCGTCGGGACGTCGGTCTGCAGCACGTGGCAGGGGGCCAGGATGTACCCGCCTCCGGCGCCCAGGATCTGCAAGCGGCGGCGGACCTCGTCGCGCACTTCGGCCGACGTGCCCCGCGGCAGCAGGTACTGGGTACAGATGCCGCCGTGCAGACACAGGCGGTCGCCGTAGGCGCCTTTCAGAATCTCCGGTTCCATGCCCACCGCCGCAGCTTGCAACGGATCGAGAATGTCGACGCCGATTTCGATCAGGTCTTCGATCAAGGGTCGGATCGCTCCGCACGAGTGAAACAGGAACTTCACCCCGTGGCTGTGCGCCATGTCGACCAGCTTCTTCAACCGCGGCTTGATGAACGTGCGAAACATGTCCGGACTGAAGAACAATCCGCGCTGGGTGCCCAGATCGTCCGCGGTGCGGAGAATGTCGATCTTCCCCCGGGCCGCCGTGAACATGCGGTCGAAAAAGCCCAGATAGAAATCGGTGAAGCGGTCGATCAGCCAGTGGGCCATCTCGGGCTGGACGGCCATGTCGACCAGCAGATGGTCGATGCCGCGCAGGAACGTGGGGTGCTGAAAGACGCTGGCGCCGCTGGCCATCACGGCGAAGTCCTGCCACTCGTCCAAACCCGCCGCGAATTTGGAAAAGTCGAACCAGTCCGGATCGGGCCAGCGACGTCGCTGGTAATCGTCGACCGACGTGGCGCCGGCCAGAACGAATTCGACGAAGCAATCCTCGGGACCCGTGGCCGACTGCATGACCTTCTGTCGCCACCCCCAGAAGTTCTCGCGGACGCCGTCGCCCAGCGGACGACTCGCCGGCACCGGCCCGCAGTACCGCGGATCGACCACGGCCCGCAGATCGACAATGTCGCTGCGCAACCGTTCCAACAGTTCCCGATGCGTCCAGGTTCCCAGGTCGCGGTGCAATCGTTCCAGCACCCACGGGTTGGCGTGGAAGTCCATCGGCACCCGATCGGGCTGAGCCAGATGAACGGCGGTCAGCACTCGCTCCTTCGAACGGTACGATCGGGGCGCGCTCACGGTTTCCTCCCGGCCGGTGGGCGCGTTTTGGCTGCCGGATCGACCGGCTCGGGATAGGCGGACAGTATCTTTTTCAGCCTGGTGACCACTTCGGGGTGGTTCGCGGCCAAGTTCTCCGTTTCAAGGAGATCGGTATCGTAATCGTACAGCTCGTACGCGGCCTCCGCGGCCGGTCCGCCGATTCGCTTCCACTCGACCAGCCGATATCGCTCGGTGCGGATTGCGCGGCCGAGTTGCTGTTTCGGAAACACGTGATACGCATGGTCGCGCAGCCGGACGCCGGGATCTTTCAGCACGGGCACCAGACTGACCCCGCCGATCGGTTGCGGACCCGACGGCGCAGGAAGACCGGCCAGTTCGGCGAGCGTGGGAAAGATGTCCACGCTTTCGGCAAGTTGCTTGGTGGAAGAACCGGGCTCGGCCACGCCCGGCGCAATCAGCAGCAAGGGGATGCGGTTGGCCTGTTCGTAGTTCGTGTGCTTGGTCCAAATGCCCAGATCGCCCAGATGGAATCCGTGATCGCCCCAGAGCACGACGATGGTGCTGTCCGCCAAGCCCAACCGATCGAGCTCCGCGACCAGCTTGCCGATCTGGGCGTCGACGAAACTGGTGCTGGCATAGTAGCCGTGGATCAATCGCCGCTTGAGTTCGTCGCCGAACGGACCTCGCTCGGGCACCGGTTCGTAGGCCGCGATCTCGCCGCCCCGCTTGCCAGCCACCGGCGGAGCGCCGGCAGGCAACTCTTCGAATTGGGGCATCGGCAGCGCGGCCGGATCGTACAAGTCCCAGTAGCGTTTCGGCGCGCTGAACGGCAGATGCGGCCGCACAAATCCCGTGGCGATGAAGAAAGGCGTGCCGTCCCGACTTCGCCGTTCCGCCGCGGCACGCAGTCGCCAGACGGACTCCTCAGCCACCCGGCCGTCGGCGTAGTCGGCGTCCTCGGCCACCGGCGATTCAAACGCGGCGCCGCGCGGCAAGGAACCGATCCTGCCCAGTTGCTGATTGGTGAACAACGCCTCCTCGCGGGTGAGTTGCCCGCCGCCGGTGCTCTCGGGAACCAGGTACTCGATCACCTTGTCGTGGAAGTGCGGCGCCTGGAACGACTGCGGATCACCATGATTGCCGTGTCCGATGTGAAAGACTTTGCCCAGCGATTCGGTCCGGTATCCGTGCCGGGCGAAATGCTGCGGCATGGTCACGGCGTCCGGCACACGATCACGCAACTGACTGCCCAGTCCGTACAGGCCGGTCGACGTCGAATGCGAGCCCAGCATCAGCGTGAAGCGGGACGGTGCGCAGACCGCTTGGTTGCAGTATGCCAAATCGAATCGCATGCCGCGTTTGGCGAGTGCGTCGATACACGGAGTCTGCGCCACCTGATCGCCGTAACACCCCAACGCCGGCTTCAGATCATCCACCAGAATCAGCAACACGTTCGGCCGCTCGGCAGCGTTCAGCAGTCCGGTGACCAGCATCGCCGTAGCACAGGCTGCCAGCCTGTGGATACTGTCGATCAATCTCATGCTTCGTTTTCCCCCGCAGTTAGGGTCTCTGGTCGTAACATGCGCGCACAATGCGTGCATCTTCGCTTAACGGCGAGCCGAAGTCGACTGCATGGGCAGAAGTGCAGCCTGCCTTCGGACGCAGGCGTCTGCCACTTGCCGTTAAACGATTCGGATGTGGCCGCGGGCGGCGAGACCACGTTAGGTTCATCGGCGTACAAGGACTGACTTCTCCGAGGATTCAACTCGTCGCCGATTACCCGCCGAACGAACGTATGATAGTCGATTCGCCCAGGCTGCCAGCCTGGGCTACGGGGCGCATCGCTTGACGAGCCGAATGGACGGCGTAAGATTCCTCGTCCAAAGGCTGCGGGCGAGCGTTCGCCAGGATGGTACGGAGCACTCAGGAACCGGCATGGAGAAGCGATGGGGAAAGACAACGGCCCAACCGACGCGGAGCAGATGTTGTTCGATGCGAATCTCCGCGAATTCGGCGTTCGCGTCAGCTTGATCTGCGCACTGGAATCCAACCAAACGATCTCGCAAAGCGAGGCGTACAAGCGGGTCAAGACACTGTGGAAGCAGTTGAAGGAAAGCAGGAAGAACCTGCGGATCGGCGACGATCAATAGGTCGCCAACCCCAGGTCCGAAATGCGATCCAATACGAGTCGCGTTCAGCGCCCGCGACCCACTCGGAGTCGCGTTCAGCGCCCGCGAGCCACTCGGAGTCGCGTTCAGCGCCCGCGAGCCACCTTCGAGTTCCTCACAGGCCGCACGCGCTCAGGTACACATCCAGGGTCTCGGCGTCAGGTGCCCGAACGGTCATGCCGCCGGGACCGGCGCCCGGGCGAATGACATGCTTGGCCAGTTCGCCTTTCTCCAGGAATTCGTTCCACTCGGGGGCACCCTGCCGGAAGACCCACACCCGGCCGTCATCGATCTTGGTGACAAATCCCGGCTGGGCGACAAGGTACTCATCCAGCGTTTCTGCGTCGGGTGCTTTCAGCGTCATCCCTCGCGGTCCCGCGCCAGGCCGAACGACGTGTTTGGCCAACTCGCCGTGCGTTTCGAACTGCGCCAATTCCGCGGCGCCCTCGCGGAATACCCACGCGCGTCCGTCCTCCAAGCGGGTTACAAATCCCGGCTTGGCAACGACGTAGCGGTCCAGCGTGCTGGCGTCCGGCCCCTTCAACGTCTTCCCGCCCGGGCCGGCACCCGGCAGAACGACATGCTTGGCCAATTCGCCGTCTTGGAGATACTTCGACAACTCCGGACAGTTGGAGTCGAAGACCCACAGACGGCCGTCCTCTTCCATCACGACGAACCCGCGTTTTGCCCACGGATTCTTGTCAGCCGCTGTTTCGACGGCTCGCCCGTCCGGCGTGTAATGCACCCAATACCAGTCGTCGTGGCGGGCGTTGTATCCGGGCTCCCGCTTGAGTCGAACGGTGACTGCCGTCAGAGCGGGCGGATCACCGACGAAGTGTTCGGTGACGATCACTGCACCGCTCGCCTGCCGGGCAGTCTCGCTCGCCTGACGACTGAAATGCCTGGCCGAACGGGCTGACGGCGGGCCGACAGCAAAGTCTGCCTCGGGCGTCACGGCATGCCACTGCTGGTACTTGGCCGCCTGGAGGAAGGCCCACAGTTCCTTGGCGTAGTCTTCGTGTTTGGCCGACCGCACCGCCGACTCCGCCCAGCCGGTGGCGGCCTGAAAGGCGATCGTCAAACCGAGAACGATTCCGAGCGTGATTTGAACTTTCATGGTTCTGCTCCCGAAGTTGAGTAAGTGGCATGGCGGCGCGACCGATCCGCTGCGAATCAGCCGAACCGGCCGGTCACATAGTCTTCCGTTTCACGCAGGCGAGGGTTCGTGAACAGGGCTTCCGTCGGCCCGTACTCGATCAGATGTCCCAAGTACATGAACGCCGTGCAATCGCTGACCCGGGCCGCTTGCTGCATGTTGTGAGTGACGATCAGAATCGAGTAGTGCCCGGCCAAGTCCTTGATCAGATCCTCGATCTTTGCGGTGGACAGAGGGTCGAGTGCCGAGCAGGGCTCGTCCAGCAGCAGCATCTCGGGCTCGCTGGCGATAGCCCGGGCGATGCACAGCCGCTGCTGCTGTCCGCCCGAAAGGCTCAACCCGCTTTCGTGCAAGCGGTCCTTCACTTCGTCCCAGAGCGCGGCCCCGCGCAGACTCTTCTCGCAGACCTCCGCCAGGACTTGCCGGTTCCGTTCGCCGTCGATCCGCAACGGGTAGACGACGTTGTCAAAGATGCTCATCGGAAACGGATTCGGTTTCTGGAAGACCATTCCCATCCGCTTGCGCAACTCGATCACATCGACGCCGGGCGCGAAGATGGACTCGCCGCTCAACCGCATGTCGCCCTTCGTGCGGACGCCGTCGATCAGGTCGTTCATGCGGTTCACGCAACGCAGCAGGGTGGATTTCCCGCAGCCGGACGGCCCGATCAGCGAGGTGACTTTCCCCGCCGGCACCGGCATCGTGACGTCGAACAGTGCTTGGACGGCACCGTACCACAGATCGAATCTGTCCATCTCCAGAACCGGCGGGTCGCGAAAGACCTCCGGATGGACTTCGGGCGGCACGAACTGGCCCGCGATGATCCGCTGCAGACGACCGTCCTCGCGACGGATCGTCCCGCTAGTCGCCGCAGAACGTTTCTGAGGACGGTCTTTAACCGCCTGAACCGTTGCGGTCTGCGGCTGGGGATGGTTCGGATTCATGACAAAGCTCCTGTCCAGACGGACACCGGCATCGCGTCGCGCGCCGGTTCGGACGCAGGTTCTCAGAACTGACTGTACGCAAATCTTTTCCGCAGCCTGGCGCGCAGACCGATCGCCAGGAAATTCATCAGTGCGATCAGCGCGATCAGCAACAGCGTCGTCGTGAACACCATCGGCTTGGCCGCTTCGCTGTTCTGGCTCTGAAACCCCAAGTCGTAGATATGGAATCCCAGATGCATGAAACTGCGTTCCAAGTGGACGAATGGAAACACACCGTCGACGGGCAACTCGGGCGCCAACTTGACGGCCCCCACCAGCATCAGCGGCGCCACTTCGCCGGCGCCGCGGGCCATGGCCAGGATCATGCCCGTCATGATCCCCGGCATCGCCCGCGGCAGCACGATGCGGCGGATCGTCTGCCACTTCGTCGCCCCGCAGGCCAGCGAACCCTCGCGCATGGAACGCGGCACGGCGGCCAGCGCCTCCTCGGTGGCGACGATCACGACCGGCAGCGTGAGCAGGGCCAGAGTAAAGGACGCCCACATCAATCCGCCGGTGCCGAACGTCGGACTCGGCAGCTTCGCCTCGAAGAACAACTGATCGATCGACGCGCCGATCAGATAGCAAAAGAACCCCAATCCGAACACGCCGAACACGATGCTCGGCACGCCCGCCAAGTTGTTGACCGCGATCCTCACCGTGCTGACCAGCAGGCCCGCCTTGGCGTACTCGCGCAGATACAACGCGGCCAGCACTCCAAACGGCACGACAGCCACTGACATCAGCAGCGTCATGACGACCGTGCCCCAGATGGCCGGCAGGACGCCGCCCTCGCTGTTCGCTTCGCGCGGGTCAGCGGTCAGGAATTCGCCCCAGCGGGAGACGTAGATCCGGGCCTTGTCCACAAACGACAGCCGATTGGCCGGGTAGGTCCGCACAATGTCCGTCAACGCCAGAGCCGTCTCTTGGCCGTCGGCGGTTTCCACCAGCAGTTGATAGCGAGCGTTCTCCTGGTCCAAGGCGACGATCTCCTGGCGAATCGCCGCGAACTGCTCGTCCAGTTTCCGCTTGAATTGCTCGAAGTCCGCGTTGGCCCGCGCCCACTGGTCCGAGTCGCGGCCGTGGCGCAGTTCGACCTGCCGGACCCGCAGGCGGGCGTCTTCCTGCTGCAGGTTGATATGACCGGTGTCGACGGTTTCCAGTCTCCTGCGGCGCTGCCACCGGTCGCGCACGGGCTTGTGGAGTTCGCGGAAGCGGTTCCAAATCTCATGCGGTTCGGTCGCGACGGCTTCGCCGTCAATCTGCATCGCCTTGGGAAGGCCGTAAAATCGGCCCCACGCTAACCGTTCGAATAACAGCGCCCATTCGGGCATGGTCTCACTGCCCGGCTCGATCTGGAAATCGCTGACCCAGGTGAAATGCTCGTGGGTCAACTCGAAGTTGCCCGTCCGGAACAGGCGGCGATTGACACCGACCGACACGTCGTAGCTGAGCAACGACAGGGCGTGACTGCCCCAGATGCTGCGAAGCAACTGCGGCGTGGACGCCAAGGCATCCTGCATCGCCCGGACGTCGGGCTCACTCAGCCATTGGGCCTCCGCCGTGTGCCAGGCCGTCCAAAGTGCGAACAGGCTGCCGCCCGAGGCGTCCTCGCGAATCGCTTGAGCAAGCTGCTCGGCGACGTCCGCGATCCGATCGGCCGGCTGCGAGGCGAACGCTTCGCCCAATCCCGCCGCCAGGGCATTCCGCTCGACGGCCGCTGCTTCGAGCACCTGCGGAGCGTCCGCCACCGCTTTCAGGACGGCTTTCTCGACGAACGGATCCAACGCAGTCAGCTCGGGGGCCAATCCACCGCGGTCGTGCAACCGAAGCAACTTTTCTCGGAAGCGAGGATTCAACAGCTCCAACGCCTTCTGCTGGACCGGTCCGCTCATCACGGTCGCGTCCTGATAGCTCAATTCGTAACGGTCGACGCGGGTGACTTCGCCCAGGTACGTGTTGCCGTCGATGGTGCGCACCAGGACCAATGGCACGGGCCAGAACGTGGTGATGCCTTGGTAGACCACCAGCAACAACAGGCCCACGATCATCGCCAGGCAGATCACCAGACCACCGCCGTG
This sequence comes from Pirellulaceae bacterium, assembly GCA_023382975.1. Taxonomy (GTDB): domain Bacteria; phylum Planctomycetota; class Planctomycetia; order Pirellulales; family Pirellulaceae; genus SKKK01. The sequence goes on along the minus strand of JAHDXO010000002.1, from coordinate 217,218 downwards.
CAACCAGACCAGCGGCGTGGCCTGCGCCACTAACGATTGACCGCCACCCACCAACCGACGGCGTCTTGTCGGCCGCGAACGGGCAATGGTCGAAGTGTCGTCGGCCGCCGACGCATCCACCGGGCCGGGAACCGTTTCGGTACTCATAGCTGGAACGCCCTCTTGCGAAACCTCAGACGGATCACCTCGGCGACTGTGTTGACGACAAACGTGATCGCAAACAGCGTCAGTGCGGCCAGAAACAGCATCCGGTAGTGGCTGCTGCCGAGCACGGCTTCGGGAAGTTCCACGGCGATATTGGCCGACAGCGTGCGGAATCCGTTGAAGATGTTCATGTCCATCACGGCCGTGTTTCCGGCCGCCATCAACACGATCATCGTCTCGCCCACGGCTCGCCCCAGTCCGACCATCATGGCCGAGAACAGTCCGCTCATCGCCGTCGGAATTACCACCCAGATCGCCGTCTGCCAAGGCGTCGCGCCCGCGCCCAGCGATCCGGCCCGCAGCGATTCCGGCACGGCCGATAGAGCATCGTCGGAGATCGTGTAGATGATCGGGATCACCGCAAAGCCCATGATCACGCCCACGACAAACGAATTCCGCTGGACGTAGGTGCCCACGTACGTGCCGCGCGGGTCCCACCCGGTTGCGTTCAACAACGTCGAGATCCCATACGCCACCGCGACCGTCAGCAAGCAGCCCAGCAGGAACTTCGCCAAGTCCAACAAGGCGAATTGAGTCCGCGACCACGACCGGGCGATTGTCCGCACTCGCGGCGTGACCAGCGTCGCCAGCGTCCACACCACCAACATCACGCTGACCGGCAGCACGGTGAACATCCACGCGCCGACGCCGCTGCCAATCTGCCCGTCCAGCCAGGCTTTGATGTCCCCCGCGAACAGCCAACGCTCGACCATCGGACCCGTCAACCACGCCAAGCCAATGCCGACCGGCAAGGCCAAGGTCATTCCCACCATCCGATAACGTGTCCACCGGACCGCCGTTTGCGTCGGCAGCAACTGCCACAGGTAGGCGCCCAGCAGAAAAGCAAACGGCACGGTGACAAACAGACTCAGGCACTCCGGAACGATCCCCTCGACCAACGGTGCGAAGAACAAAGCGGCCAGGAAGCCCAGGACCACACTGGGCAGACTGGCCATGATTTCGATCGTCGGCTTGACCCGGGCCTTGGCGCGGGGATGCAGAAATTCGCTGGTGTAGATCGCCGCCAGCAAGGCCAAAGGAACCGCGAACAGCATCGAGTAGAACGTCGCTTTGAGCGTCCCGAACACCAGCGGCACCAAGCCGTACTTCTCTTCGAAGTCGTCCGTGCCGCTGGACGACTGCCAGGCATGTTCCGGCTGGTTGTAGCCTTCGTACCAGACGCGGCTGAAGATCGACGACCACGTGATCTCCGGGTGCCGCGGATCGAAGTCCCACCGCTGCAAGCCGTCCGTGTGCAGGCCCACCAAGGCGTTGTCCTTGGGAGACATCGTCAACAGCGAAACCGCCGACGAAGAACCGGAGGCCGCGGCCCGCACCAGCTCCTGATTGCTAGTCACGTGAAACAGCCGAATCGATCCGTCGCGAAAGCCGGCGGCCAACATCCGCGAACGCGGCGATGCGGCCAGGGAAACGACCGCCGACTGGCCCGGCGGCAACTCGTGCGCCAACGCCAACGTGGCACCATCGACCGTCGCGGCGTCGTCGGGTTTGGTGCGGAACCAGACCCGCACCCGGCCCTGCGAATCACCCGCCACCAGCGACGTCTTGCCGATCATGAAATCCAGACGAGTCAGTTTCGCCTCCGGCTCCTCGATCAAATCGAGCGTCTCGGCCAAGGCCAGTCGCGTGGGATCCCGCGTGTCGTAACGCTGCACGCGACCGTCCGGCCAAGCCAGTAGCACCGAATCCCCCAGCCCCGCCAGCAACAAGCGGAAGGGCGGCTGCCCATTGGGAAACTCGACCTGCATCCGGCCCTCGCGCAGCCGAGTGGTCACCTTTCCGGTCATCAGGTTCTTGCGTTGCGTCACCTGGGCCAGCCGCAACTCGCCGGACTTCGTCAAGACGGCGAAGATGCTGCCACGCGAGGAGACCGACAGATCGATCATCGCGATGCCCGATTCGCAGTCGATGGCGATCGGCTCCTCCAGCTTCGCCACCAACGTCTGCAGACGGAACTGTCCCTCCGGGGTCCGCTCGACCACGCCGTTCCGAAAGTCGGCAGACCGCCCGACCGGCAGATCCCGCAGCTCGGACGTGACGTCCTCGTCGGGCACAAACAGCGTTTCGAAGTCGATCGTTCCCAACTGGACTGTCGAATCGTCCAGGGCAAAGGCCACGTGCCCGTCGCGAAGGGCGAACGACCAAGCCACGGGTCGCTTTCCCTCGAACAGCGCCCGATTGGCAAGTTCGTCCCCGGTATCGATGCGGTAGGAAATCAGTCTCCCCTGCTCGGTGACGACCCAGGCCACGTTCAAGTACTCGTCCACCGCCAAATGCACGGGATTGCCCCCGTCATTTCGTCCGGGCAACGCCACTCGTTCCCGCGCCTCGATCGTCGCCGACCTGAACAACGGAATCACGACCCAGACCAGGAACACGCACACCAGGAACACGGCCAGAATCGTTCCCAGCCCGCCGAGCGTGATGAACACCCGCGCTCCCCGGTCGGCCCACAGCACGGCGGGCCGGGTGCGGCGTGAACGCCTGCGGCCCGTGAACGCCCGCTCTTCGCCAGCTTGCTCGGCAGTCATGCGAAATCAACTCCCCAAAACCGGACGCCAAATGGGTCGCGGGCGCCGAACGCGACTCCCGCCCGATAAGCTAGTCGCACTAGAACCCAGGCTCGATCCCGAGGCCCTTGAGCGTGTCGCGGGCGATCGCAGCGGTGACCGGATAGTAGCCGTCCTTCACCACGTCTTGCTGACCCTGCTTGCTGAAGATGTACCGAATAAACTCGCGGCGCAGCGGATCGAGTTGCGAGCCGGGCTTGTGGTTGATGTAAACGTACAAGAACCGAGCCAGCGGATAGTCGCCGGTGTAGGCGTTCTCGGCGATGGCCTCGACGAATTCATCGCCTTCTTCGACGGCCAGCGGAACGGCCCGCACGTCGGCCGTCTTGTAGCCGATGCCGCTGTAGCCGATCCCGTAACGGTCGCTGGCGCAGCCCTGGACGACCGACGAACTGCCAGGCTGCTCCTTCACCTCGTCCTTGTAGTCGCCGCCGAACAAGGCATTCTCTTTGAAAAAGCCGTAGGTGCCGGACGCCGAGTTGCGGCCGTACAGACTGATCGGTTGCGAGGCCCAGGCGCCCGTCAAACCGGCCTGCCCCCAGGTGCGAATATCAGTGGGATAGCCGCCCTTGCGCCCCTTGGAGAACATGGCGTCGATCTGCTTCAGCGAGAGCCCTTTGACGGGATTGTCCTTGTTCACGTAGACCGCCAGCATGTCGATGCTGGTCGGAAGTCCCGTAGGCTTGTAGCCGTAACGCTGTTCGAAGGCATCGATCTCGGCGTCCTTCATCTCGCGGCTCATCGGCCCGAACTGCGCGGTCCCGGCGACCAGCGCGGGCGGCGCGGTCGAGGAGCCTTTGCCTTCGATTTCGATCCGCACGTTGGGATAGTACCGCAGAAATCCCTCGGCCCACAGCGTCATCTCGTTGTTCATCGAATCCGAGCCGATGCTCTTCAAGCTGCCGGACACGCCTTGAACCGGCGTGTAGTCGGGCAACTCCGGATCGACCTGGACTTGGCCGAACGCCGCTGTGGCAAACGCTGCCGTCAGCGCGCAAATCGCAGAAAAGGTTCTCATCGCATTGTCTCCTTCGAGTTGAATCAAGTTGGAAACCGGGCAAAGAGGACCAGTCTTCGAGCGCCAGATCTCCATGCTTCACGGTTAGCACGGGTCGCAACTCGTGACAATGACTACCGGCACCGGAAAGGCAAATCTTCAACGATTCTTAACATTTGGCCTCGATTCTCGGCGCCAAGGCGTACCGGCAAACCCGCCGGCTGGCCATGCCCGCTCCCTATGCCGGGGCCGTACGGCGCACTATCATGTCGCCACTGGGCTTCAAGGCTTTGCTTTCGATGCGTTACGGCACAGAACCATGACGGACAACCGTGATTTTCCCTGCTTCGATCTGGACGACGCGATTCAATCCATCGCCGCTTCGTTGGCGGTGCGCCACGCACAGGTTCGTGCGGCAGTCGAGCTGCTCGATGCGGGAAACACGATCCCGTTCATCGCCCGCTATCGGAAGGAAGCCACGCAAGGCCTGGACGAACACGCGCTGCGTTTCATCGAAGATGCGCTCGCCAAGGCACGGGAACTGGCCCAACGCAAAACGACCATCCTGAGAACGATCGAGGAGCAGGGACAACTGACGGTCGAACTGCGGCGACAGATCGAGGCGTGCCAGGACAAGAAAGAGCTGGAAGATCTCTATCTGCCGTTCAAGCCCAAGCGGCGAACACGGGCCACGATTGCACGTGAACGAGGCTTGCAGCCGCTGGCCGATCTGCTGCTGCGGCAGGAGCCATTCCGTCGGCCCAGGAGCGAGATCTTGCGGCCCTTCGTGTCGCCGGACAACGATGTTCCGGACGAAGAAGCCGCTCTGCAAGGCGCCTGCGACATCGTGGCCGAGCATTGGTCGGAGGACGCTGGCGCGCGGCGCTGGCTGGTCCAGCAAGCGTCCGAAGCAGGGCGGATCGTTTCGCAGGTTCGTCGCGGGAAGAAGGATGACAGCAGCAAATTCGCGATGTATTTCGACCACCGAGAACCGCTGCTGCGCGTGCCGTCACACCGGCTGCTGGCCATGAAACGCGGCGAAGCGGAAGAGGTGCTGCGAGTCGGCCTGGAACTGGACGACGATGCGGCGTTGGGGACGCTCCGTCAACGATGGATCACCAATCCGCGGTTCGAATTCCACCAAGACCTGGAGCGGACGGCCGAGGACTGTTACCGCCGCCTGCTGCTGCCGGCGACCGAATCGGCGGCTTTGCAGCAGGCCAAGGAACGGGCGGACGAGGAGGCGATCGCCGTGTTCGCCAAGAACCTGCGCGAACTGCTGCTGGCCGCTCCGGCCGGTCCGTACGTGACGATCGGCATCGATCCCGGCTTTCGCACCGGCTGTAAAGTGGCCGTTGTCGACGGCACCGGAAAATTCCTGGCCCACGCGACGCTGTACCCCACACCGCCGCACAACGATACCGAGGGCGCCGGCAGGAAACTGCGGGAACTGATCGCGCGGTTCGATGCCAAGCGGATTGCGATCGGCAACGGAACGGCGTCCAGGGAAACCGATGCGTTCGTCTCGGACGTGCTGCGCACCAGCGGCCTTGATTTGACGAAGGTGGTGGTCAGCGAGTCCGGGGCGTCGATCTACTCGGCCAGCGAAGTCGCCGCCGCCGAATATCCTGACCTGGACGTCACGGTGCGCGGCGCGATCAGCATCGCCCACCGGTTGCAAGACCCGCTGGCCGAACTGGTCAAGCTCGATCCCAAGTCGATCGGCGTCGGCCAATACCAGCACGACGTGGACCAGACGCGGTTGCGGCAGTGTCTGGACCGCGAAGTGGACTCGTGCGTCAGCGCAGTCGGCGTGGATGTGAACATGGCCAGCGCGTCCCTGTTGTCGCACGTGGCGGGGATCGGTCCCAAACTGGCGCAGCGGATCGTCGAGCACCGCGACACCCACGGGCGATTCGAACGCCGCGATCAATTGATGGCCGTGCCCAAGCTCGGCCCGAAGGCTTACGAGCAGGCCGCGGGATTCTTGCGCATCCGCGACGGGCAGCAGCCGTTGGACAATTCGGCCGTCCATCCGGAAAGCTACTACGTCGTCGAACGGATGGCGGCTCGTTTGAATGTTCCGGCGCGGCAACTGGTCGGCAACCCGAACTTGGCCGCGACGCTGAATGCTTCCGATTTCGTCGACCAGCAGGTTGGTCTGCCGACAATCCGCGATATCCTCGCCGAGTTGGCCAAGCCGGGGCGCGACCCGCGCAGCGAGTTCCGGGCGGTCCAGTTCACCGAGGGCGTCCACGAGTTGGAGGACGTGCGGGCAGGCATGGTTCTGGAGGGCGTCGTCACGAACGTCACCCGATTCGGCGCCTTTGTGGACATCGGAGTTCACCAAGACGGGCTGATCCACATTTCGCAGTTGGCCAACGCCTTCGTCCAAGACCCCAGCGACGTGGTTTCGGTGGGCGACGTGGTGCGAGTCAAAGTGCTGGAAGTCGACCACGAACGCCGCCGCATCGCCCTCTCGCGAAAACAGGCCTCGGGGCCGACATAGCGATTCAGGAATTCGCTTTGCTGCGGTTCGCCCCGTTCCCTCGCGCTTCGGCAGCGTTAAGATAAAGCGGGACGCAATCGGTGTTTGCACACAGGAGACGCAGCGATGATGGCATGGGTCACACTCTTCGGGACGGTGCTTCTCGGCCAGGCCGACGCGGCGGACCCCGAGGCACTGCAATTCGAAGCGCGCCGCATGGTGCGGCAGTTGGACGGTGATTCGCTGGCCGAGCGGGAAGCGGCCGAGCGGGCACTGGTCCAACTTGGCCCCAAGGTTCTGGATCTGCTGCCGCCGATGACGCGGAACACGTCCGCCGAGGTGCGAGTGCGTTTGGACCGCATTCGCAAGCTGCTGCAAGAGCAGGCGGCCGAAGCAGCGGCCAGCGCCGCGCGCATCACGCTGCAGGGGGAAATGCCGCTGCTGGATGCATTGGCCGCACTGGAAAAGCAATCGGGAAACAAAGTCACCGATTTCCGGGCCAGGTTCAACCAAGCGGTCACCAATCCGGCGGTTCAAGTGGACTTTCAGGACGTGCCATTCTGGAAAGCCCTGGATCAGTTGCTGGATCAAGCCGGCTTGACCGTCTACAACTTCAGCGGCCAGGAAGGCTCGCTGGCCATCGTGGCGCGAGGCGGAGGCGAGCACAACCGGGCCGAACGAGCGACGTACAGCGGGCTGTTTCGCTTCGAAGGCGTTTCGCTGATCGCTCGCCGGGATCTTCGCGATCCCAACGGCGACTCGCTGCGACTGGCCGTCGAGGTGGCGTGGGAACCGAGGATCTCGCCGATTGTGTTGCAGTTGCCGCTGGATTCGATCCAGGCTGTCGACGAGAATGGCCAAGCAATTGCCATCGAAGCAGTGCGGACTCAGTTGGAGATCCCGGCCGAGACGGGGATCCCCGCCACGGAGATCCAGATTCCGTTGAAGCTGCCCGATCGCCAGACGCGTCGGATCGCCTCGCTCGACGGCCGTCTGTCGGCCCTCGTTCCCGGCCGCGTGCAGGAGTTTGTCTTCGACGATCCTGCCAACGCAAAATCCGTCGAGCAAAGCGTGGCGGGCGTGACCGTGACGCTGGAACAGGTCCGCAAGAATCTCGATCTGTTCGAAGCGCGGGTCCGCGTCCGCTTTGACCGAGCCGGCGTAGCGCTCGAATCGCACCGCAACTGGGTCTACAAGAACGAAGCCTATCTATTGGACCCCGAAGGCCAACGCGTGGACCATGACGGCATGCAGGCGACACTGCAGCGCGAGGACGAAGTCGGCGTCGCGTACCTGTTCGATCGCGAAGACTTGAAAGGCTGCAAGTTCGTCTACCGGACGCCGGTCGTGATCGTGGCCATGCCCGTCGCCTATCGCCTGCAGGAGATTCCGCTGCCATGATCGTTTTGTCAAGGATTGGCGCGTTGGTCGCTTTGGTCTTCGCCCAGGCTGGCAGCCTGGGCTACGGGATGGCGTTCGGGGCGGCGGACGAACGAACCGTCGCGGCGACGGTCGATGGCCAGTCGATCTACGCGGACCAGGTCGACCGCGAACTGACGCGGGCGCTGGGCGAGCGGACGGTCGACGCCGAGACGCGAGACAAGCTGCGCCGCGAGACGCTGCGGCAGATGATCGACCGCCGCTTGGTGCTGCAATACTTGACCGCTTCGGGCGCGGGCGCGAACCAGGCGGAGGTGGATCGGGCGGTTCAGCGATTGCAGAAGTTGGCTGCCGACCAAGGAATCGCGTGGCCGGAGTTCCTCGAACGCCGTGGCACGGACGAGCCGCAGTTGCGCGAGGAACTAACGTGGCAGATCGGTTGGTCGCGGTTTCTGGAACAGCACGCCACCGACGAGAACCTCCAGCGGTTCTTCCAGCAGCATCGCCGGGAGTTCGATGGTACGCAGATCCGCGCGGCGCACATCCTGCTGCGAGTCGAACCGGCCGACGATGCGAAGCAGATCCGTCAGACGATCGCCCGCGCCGAGCAACTGCGACAGCGGATCGCCGGCGGTGAATTGGACTTCGCCGAGGCCGCCAAGCAATTCTCGCAAGCACCGACCGCGGCCGACGGTGGTGAGATCGGCTTGATCGGTCGTCGCGGCCCGATGCCGGAACCCTTCTCGGCTGCGGCATTTGCCCTGGAGGCCGGTCAAGTCAGCCCACCAGTGGTCAGCGTCTTCGGCGTCCACTTGATCCAATGCCAACAGATCGTACCCGGCGACAAGACTTGGCAGCAAGTCCGCGGGGATTTGCACCAAGCGGTCTCTCGGTATCTCTTCCGCTGGGCAGCCGACCGCCAACGCCCTCACGCGCGGATCGAATTCTGAACGGTCGCGCCCCAGATGCATCGCGACTCATCGTTGCCGCGGTCTTCGGCCTTGCCTGCGGTCATGACCGGCGGTGAGACTCGATGATCCGCGCGACCCATTCGCGGTCGTCGTCGTCAAGGGGAGGATCGGGAACTTGACCTTCCTGGTAGCTGAGCTGCAAGCTGGGGCGATGACTCAGGTCGTATGCCGACCGGAACGCGGCGGCCAAGTCGAGCGGCAGATCCGGACGTTCGGGACCAAGTGGCAGGCCCACTACGGGCAACGGATCGTCCAACCGCAACGGATAACCTTCCTCGTTGCGTCCGAGGCCGGTCTTGCGAGCCACGAAAATGAAGTACGGCGTCCGCGGCAGTTCCGGGAACAGATCCCGCGACGGGTTTCGGCCGGCCCGCAGAAAATCGATCTCCATGAAGTGGGTCATCGAGGACAAGAACTGGGACCGCTTCTCGCGGTACTTCGGAGCGTAGCTTCCCTGCTTATTGGCAAAGCTCAGTAGCTCCACCACCGCCAACACGCGCGGCCAGTGTCCCGTTGCTCGCACCACGATGTACTGCTGCTTGAATTGCTCCAACTGGTCGGGATCGAGGACCACTTCGTGGATCGCCCGCGGCTCGGCCAGCGCCACACCGCCTCGGTCCCGTCCCCAGGCTGTGGGTTTGGAATACGGGAGCTGCGCGGCCAGCAAATCGGGCTCGCCGAGCAACACGAGTTCGCCGGTCGGCTCCTGGCCGTACACGCTGCGCTCGACGTCGACCTCGCAGCCGAGTTCCCGCGCGCGGCCCATGCTCTGTTCGGCCAACTTACGAATGAACCAACCATGAAACACTTCCCACTGGGGATTGATTTCGAGAAACGGATCCATGCCGGGGAACGGGGATGACACCATGAGAAACCTCGGTTTGACAAGTCCAGATACCACGCTGCCCGATTTTATGTGGTCGACGCGAGAATATCCAGACGATCCGAAGGGGATTGATCGTAACCGCGCAGCGGAAATCGTGAGATTTCGGATCGAGACAGCAGAATCTGAAGTCTCGCGACATTGGCCACTTTCGCAACCGCCCGTCAAACGTTCCACTTTCGTTCTCGGCGGCCGCGCGAATTGCCTACCGCACGATCCGAAACATCCACGACTCAGAAAGGAAACGATGACCTCGTCGAACCCGCCGTGCAGTTATCTGATCATTCCGGCTCGATTGGCATCGACGCGACTGCCGCGAAAGTTGCTGTTGAAAGAGACCGGCAAGTCGGTGCTGCAGCACACGTACGAGGCGGCCTGCCGCGCGACGAAACCGTCCGCCGTCTGCGTGGCCGCAGACCATCTGGAAATCGCGGCCGAAGTGGAATCGTTCGGCGGCCGAGTCGTCATGACCGACCCGGCGGCGGCCAGCGGCACGGATCGGGTCGCCGAGGTGGCGCGTGAATTGCCCGATGCGGACATCGTGGTCAACCTGCAGGGCGACGAGCCCGAGGTCTCCGCCGCGGCGATCGACTTAGTCATCGGGTTGCTCGAAGAACATCCCGAGGCGGTCATGGCAACGCTGGCCACTCCGATCCGCGAGCGGGCTCGATTGGACGATCCGGCTTGCGTGAAAGTCGTCTTCGATACCGGCGGACGCGCGCTGTACTTCAGCCGCAGCCCGATTCCTTGTCCACGGAGTTGGGAAGACCGCTTGCTGCACGCCGATCCCGCGTCCTTCTACCAACACATTGGGATGTATGCCTACCGACGCGATTTCCTGCTCCGGTTCGCTCAGATGCAACCAGGAAAGATGGAGAAAATGGAAAGCCTGGAGCAATTGCGAGTTCTGGAGGCTGGCTTCGAGATCTTGGTCGGAGTCGTGGATGAGCCGACGATCGGAATCGACACGCCGGCTGACTACGAGGCGTTTGTCAGGCGGATGCGGACTTGATAAGATGTCCCTCGCGTGCCGGATACTCGACCGCTAGCATCGTCCCGCAACAGGATTTGTCAGCCAGGAAGGTCACCACGACGCCATGACAAAACACATTTTCGTCACCGGGGGAGTTGTCAGTTCGCTGGGCAAGGGCTTGACCAGCGCCTCGATCGGAATGCTGCTCGAACGGCGCGGGCTGCGCGTCAAGATGCAGAAACTTGATCCGTACATCAACGTCGATCCGGGCACGATGAGTCCCTACCAGCACGGCGAGGTCTACGTGCTGGACGACGGCAGCGAAACGGATCTCGATTTGGGGCATTACGAACGCTTCACCCACAGCCCGTTGACTCGCGATTCCAACTACACGACGGGCCAGATCTATCTGTCGGTGATCGAAAAGGAGCGTCGCGGCGAATTTCTTGGCAAGACGGTCCAGGTGATTCCGCACATCACCAACGAAATCAAGTCGGTCATCCAGAAACTGGCGGACGATACGACGGACGTTGTGATCACCGAGATCGGGGGCACGGTGGGCGACATCGAGAGCCAGCCGTTTCTCGAGGCCATCCGCCAATTTTCCTTGGACATCGGCAAGGACAATTGCCTGTACATCCATCTGACGCTTGTGCCGTACCTGAAAGTGGCTGGTGAATTGAAAACCAAGCCGACTCAGCATTCGGTTGGCCAGTTGCGGCAGATCGGTATCCAGCCAGACATCTTGATCTGCCGCACGGAACGCTCGATCTCGTTGGACGAGCGGAAGAAGATGGCGTTGTTCTGCAACGTGCCGCTGGAAGCCGTGATCGAGGAAAAAGACAAGGACTTCTCGATCTACGAAGTGCCGCTCAGCTTGGTCGAACACGGATTGGACGAGTTGATCGTCAAAAAATTGCACTTGTCCGCCAGCACCTTGGACCTGGACGACTGGCGCGATCTGCTGCATCAACTGCGGAACCCGAAACACGAGATCAGCATTGCCGTGGTCGGCAAGTACGCCGAGCACTTCGACGCCTACAAGTCCATCTACGAGTCCTTGGATCACGCCGGCATTGTCAACGCGGCTCAGGTGCGCATCGGAAAGATCCGCAGCGAAGAGATCGAACGCGAAGGTCCGGAGCGGATCCTGAGCGGCTATGACGGGATGCTGGTCCCCGGCGGTTTCGGCGAACGGGGCATCGAAGGGAAGATCGAAGCGATTCGCTTCGCCCGTGAACGCGGAATCCCGTTTTTTGGGATCTGCTTGGGCATGCAGTGCGCGGTGATCGAGTTCGCACGGCACGTCATCGGTTTGGACGGCGCCCATTCCACCGAATTCGACCGGAACACGCTCCACCCAGTCATCTGCCTGCTGGACGAGCAGCGGAACGTAATCGAGAAGGGCGGCACCATGCGTCTGGGAGCGCAGCCGACCCACCTGGCTGAATCCAGCCGCGTGGCCGCTTGCTACAACGTGCGGGACATCTTTGAACGCCACCGCCACCGCTACGAATTCAATGCGGCTTACCGACAACAGTTCGCGGACCACGGGATGCGGGTCGCCGGCACGAGCGACGGCGGCAAGCTGGTGGAGATCGTCGAATTGGCGGAGCATCCCTGGTTTGTTGCCGTCCAGTTTCATCCGGAGTTCAAGTCGAAACCCACGGCTGCGCATCCGTTGTTCGCCGGCTTCATCGAGGCTGCGATTCAGCGGCGAGCCAGCCGCAGTGAACGTACCTCGGAGGTGAAAGCATGATCAACGATTCGAATGAACCCCAAATCGTCGTCGACGACGACTGGAAAGAACGCGTGCGGGCCGAACGCGAGGCGGAGCGCGCCAAACGCCAAGCTCAGGAACGCGCTGCCGAAAGCGAGCAAGCTCGGTCAACGTCCTCGGGACGTGCGCCCGAGCCCGACGACTTCGCGATGTTGGTCTCGATGCTGGCAACGCAAGCGATGGTGGCTTTGGGCAAGTTCCCCGATCCCTTGCAGGGGCACGCGGTTGTGCGGCCCGACCACGCCAAACAAGCCATCGGAATGCTCACCATGTTGGAACAGAAGACCAAGGGCAATCTCTCCGCGGAGGAACAGCAGATGCTGGACCATCTGCTGCACGAACTGCGGCTGCTGTACCTTGCGGTGTACAAGAACCCGCAGGAGACGCCTCCAGCCGCTGCGGAGCAGGAACCGTCCGACGAGGTGTGAACTCCGGCGAGGAATCTGAATTCTCTCGGTTTCCGTCACGGAAGAGCGACGGAAAGCCGAGTCGAAAAAGAGGGCGCTGTGCATGGCCAACCTGACGAGTTGCGCCTGAGTCAAGACTTTCGACCTAATCCCAACAGAGCACACAGGCTGTCGGCGTTAGTCAGCCAAGTGTGCCATGCACAGTCGCCGCTCTTTTTTCCTCCTGGTATTCCAAAATCCCGCCTTCAAGCCCGTCAACTCGAAAGCTGGTCAAACAACTGCCGGAACTCCGGGATGCTCTCTTCCACGTACGAGAACCAAGCCTGGGGCCGCCATAATTCGATGCAGACCGCGGCGCCAACCACGAGCACTTCGCCCCCCGCGTCGACCCCCAGGAACTCGCGAAAGCCTTCGGGCAAGACCAGACGTCCCCGCCCCGCCAAACGGACTTGCGTGTGCCGCGTGGACAGCAGACGGCCGAACCGCTGAACCTCCTCGATCCGACCGTCCAACCGGCCCGCTAGGATCTTCTCCTGCACCAACCGAACGCCCTGCTCCAGCTTGCCGCTCCACTGGGCAGCTCCCCACAGGCTGAGCGCTCCGACCCGCTCTTTCGCCAGAATGCAATCGGCGCCGCCGTCCAGCAGCGGATCGATCAGTTCCGAAGGGATCGAGATCCGGAACCGTTCGTCCAGCAGACGTCGATACTCGCCTTGCAGCAGGGTTGTCGGCATTCAACGCTTCGAAAAACATCGCAGGGTCGTCCCGACTCCGTTCTCATGGCCGGCCAGTGTGGGCCAAGACTTCTACCGCTCGCGTCCGATCCGTAGGCGAGCCATCGCCGCGCATCCAGCCGTTCGAGGCTGTCCCAATCGATTCACAGCCACTGACCGTGGTGTCGAGTTCGACGCAAGCCATAAATACCAAAGAGGTTGTGTCGACTTCCAGAATCCGCATCGCGGCCAGGGATGGTCTCTTATTTACCGAACTGGGTCATTTGCCCACGAAATCTATTCGTTTGTTGCACGTTTTGGGCAAACAACCCACAAGCAAAGCAAATCTTAGCAGAGCCGGCGGGCATTGCAAGTAGCCAGCGCGGTTGTTTCGCGGAAAAGCGCGCCGGACGGAAAAAATCTTGGTCAGTTGATCTGGAAAAACTTGGCGATTTTTCTTATTAGACCGACTCGTGGAAACCAGCCTGAATCCTGAAGGAACGGGGTGCGACGTATGGAACTCGACAACCGTCTCGTCTCCGTGCCTTTTCGTCGGCCAAACCAGCCAGCAACGGGTGCGACAGTGGATGATCCCAGATCCGAAGATGATCCGATCGTGATCACCGGCATTGGCATCGTGGCCTCAACAGGCTTGGACCGTGAAAGCGTTTGGCAAGCGGTGCAGTTGGGACGAAGCCGAGTTCGGCGTTTGACGGGAATGCCCGGCATCCCCGACGGGCAGATCTTGGGCGCCACGGTCGATTTGCCTGCCGAGACGCCGTGGCGTCTGAAGGTGTTTCCGATGGCGGAGATGGCGGCGGACGAAGCGATCCGCGATGCCCGGCTGGATTTGAATCACGTCGACCGGGACCGTTTCGCCTGCTCGATCAGCAGCCACATGGGCGACTCCAGTTGGTTTGAAGAGCAGGCTGGCTTGAGAACCGCCGGCGATCCCGACCGTACTCCCTGGTGGCAGCAATTCCTGCCGAACACCTCGTGCTGCATGATCGCCAACCGTTGCGGAGCCATGGGGCCTCGCTTGAGCTATTCGACGGCCTGTGCCAGCAGCTTGATCTGTTTTCTGGGAGCGGTGCGGGCCTTGCGCGACGGCCAGTGCGACATCGCGATTGCCGGCGGCGCCGATGCGATCCATCCGCTCTTCGTCGCCGGTTTCCACAAGATGCGGGTACTTGCGGAACACGAAGACCCGAACCAGGCGTGCCGTCCCTACGACCGGAACCGCAGCGGTTTCGTGATGGGCGAGGGCGCGACGATGCTGGTGGTCGAGCGACTGAGCCACGCTCAACGGCGCGGGGCGAAGATCTACGCGCAAGTTCTGGCTTGCCGGGCGTTGGCCGAAGCGCATCATGTCACGGGACTGGATGCGGACAGCGAAGCGCTTTCCTATTTGATCTCTTCGACGTTGCGGTCCTCGAATCTGCGGCCTCGCGACGTCGGGTACGTCAATGCCCACGGCACCGGGACGCAGCAGAACGATCTGGTCGAAATGCGCAGTATCCGGGAAGCCTTTGGGCCGGCAGCCGATCAACTCTGCGTCAGTTCGAGCAAATCGGTCCTGGGCCACATGATCAATGCGGCAGGCGGCACGGAACTGGCCATCACCTTGCTGGCCATGCGCGACGGCTTCGCTCCGCCCACGATGAACCTGACGGATCCGGACCCCGAATTGAGCTTCGATTGCGTGCCCTTGGTCGGCCGGCGCAACCGGTTTCAAAACAGCCTGAAACTCTCGGTCGCCTTCGGGGGACATCTGGTGGCGGTCGCGCTGAGTCGCTGGAACGACGCGGCCAGCGGCTACGCCTATCCGCCCGAAGCCCGCGTCGCCTGAGCATGACCACGTTCGAACACGCGCTGCTGGGAATCACCGGGACGATCGCGGTTGGCATGCACGGTCGCTACGGCTGGTCGATCGCGGCGATGGCCGGGGCGGCGGCGGTCAGCCCCGACTGGGATGGACTCTCTCTAATGTTCGGCGGCGCCGCTTTCGATATGGCTCATCGGGCGTGGGGACACAACCTGTTCGTCGCCTGCCTGGTCGGCGCCGCGGTCGGCGCCATCGATCATCGCTGGCGCGTCAGCGGTCGAGTGCGACGTTGGCTGGCCGCGTGGATCCGCATGCCCAATTCGCAGGACCATCGTGCTCCGTGGCGCGGTCATGCGACCATCTGGATGGCGGTGGGCGCGCTGGCAGCATTGAGCCATCTGGCGACCGATCTGGTGTTTTCGGGAGCCGATACGGCCGGCGACTGGGGGCTGAAACTGCTGTGGCCGTTGTCTGATCAGGCGTGGGTCTATCCCCTGGTCCGCTGGGGCGATCCCAGTATCAGCATCATTCTGTTCGGCGGCGCGTTGGCCATGCTGTGCTGGCCGCGGCATCATCGGCCGACTGCCTGGGCGACACTCGGCCTGGTCGCCGCCTATCTTGCCCGCGGTCTTTGTTGAGCAGCCAGGCGCAAGGTTCAGTAATTGATTTGGAACTGGAACCGCAGGATCTGGCCGTCGTATTGGCCATACGATTGCACGTCCCGCTGATTGATCGCCGTTGTGTTGGTCCGGTCGGTGATGGTGTACATCGCCGTCAATTCCATCTGCGGGTTGATCTGCCATTCGCAGCCCAGTTCCCATTCGTCGATGCTGCTGTACGGCGAGTTGCGTTCCGGCTTGTACCCGCCTTGGAAATATCCCCAGCGCACGAAGGGAAACAAATCGCCTCCCCAGGGGTCGTCCAGACGCAACATGGTCATGACGTATCCGCCCTTCAGCGGACGGACGACGACTTCGGTTTGATCGTCATTCAGCGACGGGCCGCGGCCCACGTTCCATTCGGCTTGAAATCCCAGCGGCTGCGGATACCAGACGAACGTTCCCCCGACTCGCTGGTCGAGGATCCCTGCCGCGTTGCCCATCTCCAGCGTGCCCGCGGGACGTGCTGGTGTTCCGCTGCCAAGGGGCGAGATCAGCGACGACAGGACCGTGTACTTGCCGGTGTACGCCTGGGCGCCGACCTCGAACAATTGGCCGTCGAACAGGCACAGGGGCAGCGTCAAGCGTCCCACGACGTGCAGGTTGTCGTTCTGTTCGAGCAGCGATCCGCCCTGGCCGTTGTAGGCGCCGATGCCGAACACGCCGTAGTTGCCCGAGCCTTTCAGGCCGCGATCCAGCACTTCCTTGAAAAAGTCCTGGGCGGGTTCTGGAGTCCAATAAAAGAACAGACCCAAGTCGCGCTCGTTGCGCACGGCGCTGTTGATGCCGTCGCTGCGGTCCAGCGGGATGCGGTTGGAACTGGACTGAAGGTTCTCCCAGCCGTACGGCACCTTGGATTGGCCAAGGCGAAACCGAAATACCTTGTCGGTGTCGACGCACAAATCCGCGTACCAGTCGCGGATCTGCACGAAGTGCGTGCCATCCGAACTGCCCGGCGTGGTGGCCGCGAAGTCCGGCTGGAGGTAGATATACATGTGCTCGGACACATCGCCGGCCAGGATCACACGCGCCCGGCGGATGATGAAGTTCTGGTTCGGGCTGACCGAACGGTCGGCCGTGTGATGAGGAAGGGCCGAACCGTCGTCCTCCCAAATCGACTGGTTGATACGAAACTGCGTGTACCCGCGTACCGAATACCGGTCGTACCATTTCTTCGGGATGTCGGTGGCCTGCATCGCCGAGCTGGTATGGTAGTTAATCAATTCGAGTTCGGGGTCGCCCACGCTTCTCCAACGCTCCCCCAACAGTCCGAAGAAGTGGCCCGGCTCCGGCTCTGGTTCCGGTGACGACTGGGGTTCGAGCCGAGCCTTGAGTTCGGCGATCGTTGCCTCAGCCTCGTGCAACCGCTCCAGCATTTCCATCGGCGGCGTCTGCGCGTGGACGATTGAGATGGTTCCCGCCTGGAGGAAGATCAGTAGCCACAACCGGATGCGAAATGCCATGACTCACCACTCGATTGCCAGACCGTGAAACACGAAAACAGCGCCCGTACAATCGTCAATGTCGGCAAACTGTCCACGTGACGAACACCGCGCCGGACCGAAGTTTTCGAATCTTCACAATTGGATGGCGTCCCGCAGATCCGCAGGCCGCTGCTGCACCACATGCGTTGCTGGCAGCGAAAGCACTGCTGCCCGAGCAGCGTCAGGCAGCCCGCAGGAAACAAGTTGCCGCTTTAGCGGAACGGCGCGAGCCGTCCGGTGCCGAAAGACCGGAGGGCTCGCGCCCTACCGCTACTTGCAAATCGGGTAGGTTTTCTCCCGCGGGCAGCCTTAGTTGGACGAAGCCGCCGGCTTGACTGGTCCGTTGAAAACGTGGGCGTGAGAACGTCTGCC
The DNA here is from genome assembly GCA_023382975.1 of Pirellulaceae bacterium. Taxonomy (GTDB): domain Bacteria; phylum Planctomycetota; class Planctomycetia; order Pirellulales; family Pirellulaceae; genus SKKK01. The sequence continues at coordinate 199,491 of JAHDXO010000002.1, read as the reverse complement.
GAGGCGATTGGACAGGCCCTGAAGCACGTCACCAAGCGATGGCAGAAGTCGTAGACGTGGTGGATGTCGGTGGTCAGTGGGCCGTTGGCAGTGGCTCGAGTCAGGCGGTTGCGGTGGTCCCTGGTGTACTCGATGATCTCGCCGTTCGCGATGTCGTAGGTAAAGTCCACAAGATTGTCGGCAACGGGCAAGTTGCTCACGTGCTCCGGCATCTCCGAGGCCGGGGGATCGCGTCTCGGAGATCCGCGTCCATGTGAAAGGCGTATTGCCGGATGCTGGTGGTGCGGGCGAGTTGGTCGTAGGCGTAATCGGTAACGAAATCCGCGGTGCCGCCGATCGTCGCGGCGACTTGGGTTCTGCGGCCGGCGGCGTCGTAGGCGTTGGTCAAGGTGACGGTGGGGGCGAGCCCGGCGATGGCGGCGTCGCTGCTGGTCATCCGGCCCAAGCGGTCGTACGTGTAGGCATAGCTGGCGAACTGGTCGCCCGCCGAGAGCATTCGCCCCAGGGCGTCGTAGGTGAAATTCAGCGTGTTTTGGCGATTGGCGTCCGTCTCGGCGTCCGCGGCGGTGTCGTACCAGATCTCGGCCGTGTTGCGGCCCAGCGTGTCGTACTGGAACTCACGCACCACCCCCCGGCGGTCGATCCGCTAGGTCAGGTAACCGGCCGCATCATAGACGAAGTAGCGGGAATGGCCCAGTTCGTTGGTTTCTTGCACCACGCGGTTCAGGGCGTCGTACGTCCAGGTAGTCGTGTTGTCGACCGGATCCGCGCGTATAAATTGACCTGCTACCTCGCATCGTGACACGATTGCCAAGCTTCCTACTTGAAAGAAGACCACATGTAAACCGTTTTCGATCTGCTATCGTAGCAAATCTCTGCGGACAACGACGAATTAAATCCGCGTGAATCGGCCGCGTGTGTAATGCGAAACCCCTCGTTAACAACGTGCTGTTCCATTCTGTCGCCAAAATCCAGCATGATCGATCTGGGGCCGCTGAGTTCTCCCATGCATCCGTCGGTGTTCACTGACCATGCATGAAACTCATCTTCCGCCAAATGAAAGATAACACTCAACATCAGGTGTCTTGGCCAAAGGGAGTAGCGTATGTCGGTGGCGCCCTCAGGAATCTGAGTGCGAAACCACACAAATTCTCGCGTATGCGGTATCGAATCATGGTTTCGGAACGTTCCACTGACGTGCTGTGTTCTCGCAGAGAGCGCCATGAGGGCTGCAAAGAACGTCATGGCAAGGAGAATAGCTGCTGCAGCGCAAACCATCCGCTCCGTGGGGTACTTCACCGTCTTGCCTTCTTACGTCTGCAGTCGAAGATACGGAAGCCACACGCAATGTCGATGCCTCCACACACCATGGCTGAAGTATCGCCTCCCGTATTCATTCCAGGTTGTCATGGAAGATTCGGAATCTCTTCAGAGCTGAGCTAGTGCCCAGCCTACGAGTCGCCGCTCCCCTCCTTTGCGCGACTTGTCCCCTCTTCCACCGGACTTTCCGAACATGCCTCGGCTGAGCTACCGACATTCGATGCGTTTCGCAACCAGCTCGTGCATAGTGGATGACTGGCGCAAAGATTCGCTCGCAAGTGCTCACCAACTCGCTCTTTCGTATTTTTGCTTAACAGGTAGACCGGCGGCAGCAAAAACAAGCGATCTTTCCATGCTCCGCGCGCGACGCTACAGGGTGGAAGCCACCATATCGCTGCGATGTCTTGTACCGCAATTCTTTCGACCCTCCCCATGACGTCGCGACGCAGCTCGGTTGGAGTGATTTCGAAGTTAAATAGGCACTCAAGGGCCCATGCCTGGCCCAGCGACAATAGGCCGATAAACGGCACGCAAAATACTCCGAAGACTAACATCAATACGATTGGCACTTCCTGATATAGAGGACAGGCTACCAGAACGACAAAAACACCGTTGATCCAAGCGGCTCCCCGAAATGCAAGGGTAGTGTCGATCCCGACAATCAAGATCCACCTCCAACAATCGCTGCCCAGTTCAGTCGCCCCGTAGTAGATCGGCAAAATAGAAGCGCGAAGCACGAATCGCCTCCACTTTGTTGTAGAGCGGCACTTCAACTTCAAAGGAAGTAAGCCCGAGGTGCAAAGTAATGTGCCAGCTTGCGTAGATCGACGCCAGTATACTGTTTCGTACGAAGTATCCCCAAGCGTCCTTTCCAACGGAAAGCATCTCTGCTTTAACCCCTCCTTTCACGCCCAAATACCCTGTGATGCCGACCAACTTCCCGAATGTTCCTTCGAGTTTAAAGTCCACGCCAATCTCCTGCTGCGGGAAGGTGAGTTCAGCGGCCCCACTACACCTCTTGGCAAGTTCTGCCAATCGAAGCTTCTCGTAAAAGGCCGGCCCCTTTATCACACCTCCAAGCTTGAAGCCAAATGCCTCTACGGCGAAGCCCAATCCCGTCCCAAATTCGAAATCTATATCAACGCCGACCCCATAGGCGGTCTCCACGGCGCCACCCTCGTGGCAGCATTCACAAAGCCATCCTTCAACCGATGCGCCCAACGTCATGCCAAAGACTACGTATTCTTCGAAACGAAGGCTTTCCCGGAGAGCCCAGCACCGCGTATAGCGCCAGCCGTCAGCGGGTACGTCGACCAACCCAAGGGGATCAGTACGGGTTGTCGAATCGTTGAAGACGTACCGATAGAGATTGACATCTTCCGCCTCGAACCCGATCGGATCTTCGCTCATCCAGCGGCCGGTTGATAGGTCGTACCAGCGGTTCAGGTTGTTTTGCAGGCCGGTGTCTTTGTCCAAGGGCCTGGCGGTGAAGAGGAACAGACTGTCGATGCCGGGCGCGCTGTCGCTGGTCACGTTGCCGAAGGCGCTGTAGGTGATGTGCTTGACGACGCTGGTCGCGTGCGTCGCAGGGTCGTACGCCGCCAGATCGCGCACGGTGTTCAGATGGTCGGTCAACGCCCAGGCCACATCGGCGGTAGCTGTGTCCACCGTCTCGTCGGCCAGAATCTGGTCGACGTGGTGTCCCCAGAGGTACCGATGGCTCAAATCGCCGCTCGAAGCGTCGCCGGTACCGGTCTTCTGAAAATCCAAGACGATCTGGCCGTTGTCATGCACGAACACGCGGGATTCCTCGATGGTCCCGTCCGCGTTCGTGTCCAGCGTCTTTCTGATCCAGCGCTGGCCGAAGTCGTAGGCGTAGTGGATGTCGGTGGTCAGTGGGCCGTTGGCAGTGGCTCGCGTGCTCACTCGGGTCAGTCGGTTGCGGTGCTCCCAGGTGTATTCGGTGACTTCGCCGGTCGCGATGTGGGTTCTCGACGTGCGGTTGCCTTCTTCGTCATACGTGTACGTGTGAGTTCCGTCGCTAAGCAGTTGATTGTTCGGGCCGACTGTGTAGCCGTTGTTCACCCGGTTGCCGTTTTCGTCGTAAACATACTGTTCATCAGGGGGCGCGGTCGGGAGACCGGTCCCAGCGGTGTACTCGGCGGCGGTCAACTGCCCGGTGTCGTCGTTGGTATAGTCCGCCGCGCCGTCGATCAGCGATTCGAAGCGGGTCATGCGCTTCGCTTCGTCGAACGTCCAATCGTAATCGGCGAAGACGCTCGCGCCCTTCGCATGGGTCATTCCCGTCAAACGGCCAGCTTGATCGAAGAGATAGTCGGTAGCGGCCACCAGTTGATTGCCGGACAGGTCGGCGTAGCGGGTGAGGTTGACCGGTTGATTGGCGAGGTCGTAGGTGAAGTCCACTCGCTTGTCTGCCACGGGCAAGACGGATGTCGGCGATGCGTATTGGCGAATGCTGGTCGTGCGGCCGAGTTGGTCGTAGGCATAGTCGGTGACGAAATCTGCGTTGCCGTCGATCTTCGCGGCGACTTGGGTTCTGCGGCCAGCGGCGTCGTAGGCGTTGGTCAAGGTCACGTTGGGGGCGAGCCCGAGGATCGATGCGTCGCTGCTGATCATCCGGTCCAGGCGGTCGTAAGCGTAGGCGTAGCTGGCGGACTGGTCGCCCGCCGAGAGCATTCGCCCCAGGGCGTCGTACGTGAAGCTGAGCGTGTTTTGTCGGTTAACGTCCATCTCGGCGTCCGCTGCGGTATCGTACCAGATCTCGACGGTGTTGCGCCCCAGCGTGTCGTACTGGAACTCGCGCACCAAACCCCGGCGGTCGATCCGCCGGGTCAGGTAGCCACCGTCATTGTACGCGAAGTAGCGGGAATGGCCCAGTTCGTTGGTTTCTTGCACCACGCGGTTCAGGGCGTCGTAGGTCCAGGTAGTCGTGTTGTCGCCCGGATCGGTCAGCGATAACCGATTGCCCAAGGCGTCGTAGCGGAAGGACGTCACGCCGCTGAGGGCGTCGGTCTGGGACACGACGCGGCCGAGCGGGTCGTAGGCGTAACTGGTCGTGTGCCCCAGGGCGTTGGTCGTCTGCAGCACTCGGCCCGCCGCGTCGTAAACGGTGGCCTGGAAGGCCGGCGCTTGGCCGCCGGGCCCGTCGGGATCGGGTTGCGTGACTTTGACCTGCCGGCCGAGCCCGTCGTAGTCGAACGTGGTCACGCGGCCCAGCGGGTCGGTGACGGCGGTCAATTGACTGGCCGCGTCGTACGCGTAGCTGGTCTCGGGACTGGCCAGCGGTCCCGCCCCGTCCGGATCGGGTTGGATGATTTTCACTTGGCGCCCGAGCGAGTCGTATTCGTATTGGACGACCGGACCGGTGTCCGTACCGGCGAGCACGCCGATTTCGCCGGCGTCCAGCGCGCGGCTGTAGATGCGGACTTCGTCGATCGCGCCTTGGAAGAAACGCTCGGTGCCGGTGCCGCGGGCGCCGATGGCCCAGTTGCCGTTGACGGCGACCGCGCCGGTCGCGTGGGCGGCGGAAGCCATCAGTTGGCCGTTGCGGTACAATCGCCACTGGCCCGCGTCGGGGTCGTAGACGCCGGCCAGGTGGACCCATGAGCCGACGTCGCCGGCCGGGATGACGGCCGACGCGAGGTAGTTGGTCCCGTTCCAGCTTCCCACTTGGTACTGGCCGTTGTTGATGCGCAGGTAGACTTCGCCGGCGGGCGAAGTGGCGTGGCCGTGGGCGATGATGTTGCGCATGCCGTCGGTCGCTTCGGGCTTGATCCAGGCGGACAGCGTGATCGCGCCGGCGATGTTCAGTTCGGCCGGGTTGCCCAGCGAGACGTAGTCGTCCGCGCCGTCGAATTGCAGGGCGTTGCCGATGATCCCGGGGGTGGGTTCGGGGCCATTCACGGCGGTGGCCGTATGGCCGTTGCCGGACAGGTCGGCGAATCGCGTCAGACCAACTGACGCCGAGCTGTCGTCAGCTACAAGGGACCAGAATCCGCGCAGATCTTGCGTTACGGTCGGCGCCGGGGCGACGACGGCAACGACTTGCGAGGCGGCGTCATAACGGATCTCGGTGACGTTGCCGAGCGCGTCGATGGTGTGCGTCTGGCGTCCGAGCCCGTCGTGGACATAGTAGGTCGCCGGGCCGGTGTCCGTGCCGGCCAGGACGGCGATTTCGGCAATCTCCAGCGGGCGGTCGTAGATGCGGACTTCGTCGATCGCGCCCTGGAAGAAACGTTCGGTGCCCGTGCCGCGGGCGCCGATGGCCCAGTTGCCGTTGACGGCAACCGCGCCGGTCGCGTGGGCGGCGGAGGCCATCAGTTGGCCGTTGCGGTACAAGCGCCACTGGCCCGCGTCCGGGTCGTAGACGCCGGCCAGATGCACCCACGTGCCGACGTCGCCGGCCGGGATGCCGGCCGAGGCGAGGTAGCTGGTGCCGTTCCAGCTTCCGACTTGGTACTGGCCGTTGTTGATGCGCAGGTGGACTTCGCCGGCGGGCGAGGTGGCGTGGCCGTGGGCGATGATGTTGCGCATGCCGCCGGTCGCTTCGGGCTTGATCCAGGCGGACAGCGTGATCGCGCCGGTGAAGTTCAATTCGGCCGGGTTGCCCAGCGAGACGTAGTCGCCCGCGCCGTCGAATTGCAGGGCGTTGCCGATGATGCCGGCGGTGGGTTCGGGGCCGTTGACGGCGGTGGCCGCGTGGCCGTTGCCGGACAGGTCCACGTGTTGTGTCATGCCAAGTGACGCCGAGCCGTCGTCGGCGACGAAGGACCAGAATCCGCGCAGGCCGTCGGCCAGCGTCGGCTCGGGGGCGATTTGGGCGGTGACGCGGGAAGCGGCGTCGTAGACGGCTTCGGCGACGTTGCCTTGGGGATCGACCGTGTGGATCCGGCGACCAAGGGCATCATAGACGTACGTCGTGACGTTCCCGAGCGGATCGGTCGTCGCGGCGATTTGGCCAGCGGTGTTGTAGCGGACCGAGGTTTGGGGCGAGGCCAGCGGGCCGTCGCCGTCCGGATCGGGCAGGATGGTGCGGATCTGGCGGCCCAGGTTATCGTATTCGTAGCGTGTGACCGGGCCGCTGGCCGTACCGGCCAGAACGGCGATTTCGGCGGTGTCCAGGGGCCGATCGTAGATGCGGACTTCGTCGATCGCGCCTTGGAAGAAACGTTCGGTGCCCGTGCCGCGTGCCCCGATGGCCCAGTTGCCGTTGACGGCAACCGCGCCGGTGGCGTGCGCGGCGGAGGCGAGCAGTTGGCCGTTGCGGTACAGACGCCACTGGCCTGCGTCGGGGTCGTAGACGCCGGTCAGATGGACCCACGTGCCGACGTCGCCGGCCGGGATGGCGGCCGAGGCGAGGTAGCTGGTCCCATTCCAGCTTCCGACTTGGTACTGGCCGTTGTTGATGCGCAGGTAGACTTCGCCGTTGGGCGAAGTGGCGTGACCGTGGGCGATGATGTTGCGCATACCGCCGGTCGCTTCGGGCTTGATCCAGGCGGACAGTGTGATCGCGCCGGTGAAGTTCAATCCGGCCGGGTTGCCGAGCGAAACGTAGTCGCCCGCGCCGTCGAATTGCAGGGCGTTGCCGACGATGCCGGCGGTGGGCGCGGGGCCGTTGACGGCGGTGGCCGTGTGGCCGTTGCCGGACAGGTCCGGGTATTGCGTCGTGCCAACGGACGCCGAGCCGTCGTCGGCGACGAAGGACCAGAAGCCGCGCAGGCCGTCGGTCAGCGTCGGGGCGGGGGCGATTTGGGCGGTGACGCGGGAAGCGGCGTCGTACACGGTTTCGGCAACGTTGCCGAGCGCGTCGATGGTGTGCGTCTGGCGGCCGCGCGCGTCGTACACGTAGTGCGTGGCGTTGCCCAGCGGGTCGATCGAGCGGACCAATTGGCCCGCGGCGTCGTAGACGGATTGCCAGACCGGCGAGGCGAGCGGTCCGTCGCCGTCCGGATCGGGCTGGATGGTCCTGATTTGCCGGCCCAGGCTATCGTATTCGTACTGGGTGACGCGGCCCAGCGGATCGATGCTTTGCACCAGCCGTCCGGCGTCGTTGTAGACCGATTGGTTGACCGGAGCGGCCAGCGGCCCGTCGCCGTCCGGGTCGGGTTCGATGGTGCGCACCTGGCGGCCGCGCAGATCGTACTCGTACGCCGTCACGTTGCCCAATGGATCGATCGACTGGACGACGTTGCCCAGCGCGTTGTAGACCGTTTCGGTGACCGGAGCGGCCAGCGGCCCGTCGCCGTCGGGATCGGAGTGGATGACGCGGATCTGGCGTCCGGCGTCGTCGTACTGGTACGCGGTGATCCGGCCGGCCGGGTCGATCGTTTGCACCAGTTGCCCGGCGGAATCGTAGACGGACTGGGTGACCGGACGGGGCAACGGCCCAGGGCCGTCCGGATCGGGCTGGTACGTGCGGACCAGCCGGCCGCGGAGGTCGTATTCGTATTCGGTGACGTTCCCGGCCGGGTCGATCTGCTGCCAAACGTGTCCAGCTGCGTTGTAGACGGTTTGGGTCACGGGGGCGGTCAGCGGTCCGTCGCCGTCCGGGTCGGGCTGGATCGTGCGCACCACGCGGTCGAGCGCGTCGTATTCCCAGTACGCGGTGTGGCCGAGTTCATCGGTCTGGGCGATCAGGTTGCCTCGTTGATCGTATTCGTACGAGACGAAGGCTTCCAAGACGCTGCCCGCTGCATGGCTCGCGCGGGTCACCTGGCCGGCCGGGTTGTATTCGTACCGCGTGACTCGGCCCAGCGGATCGGTCTCGGTCAACAGCAGCCCCTTGGGCCAGGCGCTCTCATCGACCGCCGTGCCCGGGTCGTCCGTGCCGTCGGTGTAGGCGTAGACGGTGGTCGCATCGTCGGTTTCGTCACTGGTGCGGTCGTCCAGCCCGACGACTCGGGTGGTGGCCAGGATCGATCCGGTCAGCGGGTCGATATCGTTCCAGGTCAGGTTGCCCGAGGCATCGACGTGGGTCAGCACGCGGCTGAACACGGGATCGTAGGTCCACGACTGGCTGCTTCCATCGGGATAGATGACGGCGGTGCGGTTGCCGCGGGCATCGTAAGCGAATTGCGTGACGGGGCCGCCGAGCGGGTCGCCGCCGTCCGGGTCGGGATCGATGCGGCGGGTGACCAGGCCGTGCGCGTCGCGCTGGTAGGTCGTCTCGTGGCCCAGCGGGTCCTTTGTCCAAAGCGTATTGCCGTAACGATCCGTCCGGGTCTGGGATTCGCGGCCCAGGTCGTCGCGGCTCTTGCCCAGCATGTCCTGCTGCGTCAGGAAAGGCGCCGGTTCGGCCGGGTCCAGGCCCACGTCGCCGAGACTGAGCGGCCCGGCGCCCTGCGTCGGTTGAATTTCCTCGACCGCGCCGTCGGCATGGACAACGCGGCGGACTCGGCCGGTGACGTCGTATTGGAAGCTGGTCGTCCGCCCGCCGGGTTCGGTCAGGGTGCAGATGCGGTTCGAGCCGAATTCGTAGCTGAAGGCCAGCGTCGCCGCCGATAGCGGGCCTGCGGGGCCATCCGGATCGGCCTCGGTGATCGAAACGATCCGGCCTTCGGCGTCGTGGGTGAACGTGGCCAGGGTGTGTGCGGGTTCGCCGGGCGCGTACTGCTTGCGGATCGTCTGCAGCAGGCCGTCCGTGTAGTCGTAGAACACGGTGCTGCCGTCGGGGCGGGCGATCGACGCGACGTCGCTGGCCAGGCCGCCGCCGTTGGCATCCGTGTACGAGTAGACGATGGCATTGCCGGACGTGTCGACGACCTGCGTGAGTTGGCCCGCTGCGTCGAACAGGGAACTTGAGCCGTCTTTGCGGAGCACCTGATAGGAACCGTCCGCGCCGGCCGTCAGCGTCGGGAAGCTCAGGTCTCCGGGTTCGGACGGCACGCCTTGATCCGGGGCGCCGAACCAGGTCGTGCCGCCGCTGCCGCGGACCAGATTCAGCCCGCCGTTTTCCGGCAGCAGCGCGTCGGCGCTGGAGACGGACCAGCCGGCGCCCAGCGAACTGTCGTCGCGGCTGACGTAATCCAGCGGTCCGGTGAACGTGCGTTGGCCGTTGATCGGATCGGTGACCGCCAGCCGCCACTGGTAGCGGCCGGTGAGCAGGTTCAAATCCGGAGCGGGCGTCAACAACACCACCCCAGCGCCCGGCACCAATTCCGGCGAGTTGGCGAAGTACACCGTGGGGCCGGTCCCCAGCAGCGTGCCATCCAGCGTCAGCAGCGACGCAGTCGCTTGGGCCGTCGCCGGTGCGGCTTGGTCATCGGGCAGGATCGTCTCGACGCTGACCACCGTTTGCGGCTGGCTCTGGTAGGTCAGGCAGTTCCAATTGACGACCAACGCGCCGCTGGATTCGATCACGTCGTACAACGGAGCGCACGCATTGCAGCCGCAGGCATCGTCGCTCTGCCGGTCGTCCAAGCCAGCCCGTTCGTTGTCCTCGATCTGCACCGTGGCGGTACTCTCGGTCCCGACCGTGTATCCGGGCCCGGCGGCCAGGGTAAGCACCACCGTCTCGAATTGGTCCTCCAGCAATTGGTCGTCGATCGGGCTCACGACGATCGAAGCGCTCGAGGCCCCCGCAGGGATCGTCACGCTGGTGGGGATCACCGTGTAGTCCTCGCCGTTGGTTGCCGTGCCGCTGATCTGGTAATCGATGGCGACATCGTACCACACCGGGTTGTCCAGCGTGATGAGGAACTCGCCGGAATTCAGCGGATCGCCCGCCGTCTCCAGTGCCTCAAACGCATAGGGATCGGACGCGATGACCGTCACCGTGGGAATTGTGCGATCCGGGACCAGGGCCACGTTGTCCAGGAGCGTGCCCAGGGTATTGTCGACGCCGCGGTCGGCAAAGGAAACCGTCACGCTGTCGCCGGAGGCCGTGAAGGTGTACGCATGGTATCTCCAGCCGGGCTCGACCGCGGTCAGTCTGGCCGAAAACTCGCCGGTATCGCCCGTCGTTCCGATGATACTGACGCCCAGGATGTTATCCGCCGATCCGGTACCGGGTCGCGCCGCAAAGGCGAAGGACAACGTGTACGTGGCGCCGGGCGTGGTTTCCACCGTTTGGGCGATGGTGATCGAGCCCGGTTCGCCAGGAGGGCTGGGTTGATCGGGCCCGTATGTATCAGCGTCCAACTCCAGATGTTGTTGGCCGTGGGCAGCGGCGATCGAAATCCCTCGCTGCAGTTCGAAGTTCGGCCCCGCCACGAGCGTCCAGCCCGGAATAGTGGAGAAAACATCCCACGGACGGTTTACCACGGGCTCTTCGAAGCTGCCGTTCACCAGCAGGTTGCTAACGGGATCGCCGGCGAGCAGTTGTCGGGTTTCGAGCGTTTCGACGCGCAGGACGCGATCCAAAGTCCACTTCGATCGCCGTCGTCGTCGAGCATGGTTGCCGCGGTTCGAGGCACCCGATCGCGAGCTTAGCCGGGCCCCTGCCGGCCCACCGAAGGCCGACCGGAGAGTCAAGCTAGATAAGGGGGGGGGCAATGGGCAGTTTCTCCAAGGCCGCGACGAATCGCCGCCAGAACCCGGTTCGCGACATGAGTCAGTCCTTTCACGGAAGAGAGACTTTCGAATCCGATTGCCCGCTTTGCCGCCAACTTACAATTCCATCGTCCGAATGCAAGTAGTCTTTCCGGGGATTTTGGATTTTGTTGTTTGGTTCGGAAGATGATTCCCCGATCCCCCTGGATTTGCTGTCGGGCGACGAAAGGTCCGCCGTTGCAGGAAAGAGACCGTAAACGATGCGTGCAACGAACTCGGCAGACTGCCGTCACCCGAGCCGAGCTTCCAGCCAATGAGACGCAACGAAAGCCGCAGGGATAATGAGAATGCACAGAAGAAAGCACTTAACCGGCCGCCGGCTTGACTCGGGTTCGCGTCTCGGAGATTGGCAGGGTTTGTACGAGCAGCGGAATCGGCGACAGCATGAGCCAAACGGCGTACCACTGCAACCGAAGCCCGAACTCGGAAACACCCGAGCGGATGCGACGCTTTGCCAACCCGCGCGGATAACGCTTCTTCGCAAACCCAGCGGCTGTCCGATACGCCTCGCTCAATTCAGCGAAGCTCGCGAACGGTGTCAGGATCGGATCGTACGCACCGCGGGAGATTGTCCGCTCGCGCAGCCGCGCGATGATCATCGAGACGATTCCAAACGGAATCGAAAAGGCCAACAAATGCAGCCCCCATCCGAATTGCCAGACGCACCAACCGAAGCCAATCAGGCAACCCAGCGCCAGCAATTCAGTCCAGGACCAGCGCCGCTCGGAGATCAGCTCGATCTGCTGATCCGATTCCAGCAGAAGCAGCAACCGCTGGAAGTAGTCCCACTCCGGCTTCGAAAGCGTCACGAAGTGGTCTTGGCAATCGTCGTAGTGAAACCAAACGGTCAGCGCAACGAACCGGACCGTCGGATCGGATGATGCGCGGAATGGATCAATCGCCTCGTCGAATTGAAAGGCACTTGTCCGCTCGTCGAGAAACTGGCGGATCTGCTCGGTGAGTGCCGCTCGCGCGGCGCGGTCGACCTGGGGTTCAACGCCCGTGGCGGCGGGTGGATCGTACGGGTTCGGATGCATGCGGAGGCGACGATTGGTGAGGTGTGGAAATAGGGAAGGGTGCGGCAATCGAGTCTGAATTCTCACGAATTCAGCTACGTTCGAAAAGTCTGAATTCTGACGAATTTCGCCGCGTTCAAACAGTCTGAATTCTCACGAATTCAGCTACCCTCGAAGAATTCGACGACTCCGGAGCAGACGTCGTACATGCCACCGACGATCTTCAGTTGCCCTGCCTGGACCCGGCGATTCAGCATGGTGCTCTCCCGCAGAATCCTGCCGATGCTCCGCAGGATGTGGGCGCGGTACAGTCGGTCGATGCAGGGCTGCCGTTCCGACGGCGGTCGAGACTTCCACTGCTCGATCAGCGCGGGTTCGATGGCCTGTTGGATATCGGCGACGATCGGCTCCAGATAGTCGCAGCCGGTCAAGTCCACCGCACGTTGTTTCGAGGCGAACGTCTCGATCGCCAGCCGGATCACCGCGCTGTTGGAATGGCCCAGCACCAGGATGAGCTTGGCGCCCGCGACCGCGCAGGCATATTCGAGGCTTCCCAGGATGCCGGGGCCGATGTGGTTTCCGGTCACCCGCGAGCAAAAGATGTCTCCCAGTCCCATGTCGAAGAGCATCTCGACGGGCGTCCGGGAACTGGCTCCGCTCAGCACGACCGCCAGTGGATGCTGCGCTCCGGACGTTACCAAGCGTTGGCGCGGGAGGTCGCGAATCAGCAGTTGCCCGTGAGAAAACCGATCGTTGCCGTCGCGAAGAATCTGGATGACTTGGTCGGGGGTCAGACTGTTCTGCAACTCGCGAGTGGAATAATCGGCGTACTGCAGCCGGTCCTCAACCTGCTGGTAATGTTCCTTGAATCCGACCAAGCTGACGAAGACACCGCGCACCGGCGCGACTTCGGTTTGATATTCCGTCAGCAGATCGAGCACGTCCGCATCGATGTAGTCGGTGTTGCGGGCGTCGATCAGCACGTGACCGCCCTGGGGGATTTCGGCCAACGCCTTGGACAGCGCCACGCGATTGAGAAAACTGACCTGCTGCGAGAGTTCGATGTGCAGGACGTCGCCACCAACATGCTTCTCGACGATCTGACGCAACGGGCGCCGCAGGTTGCTCCGCAGAATGAACACCATGCTGAATCCCAGGCCGATCAGGATGCCGATCAGCAGATCCGTCAGCAGAATCGCCGCGACGGTGATGACAAAGGGCAGGAACTGGGTCAGCCCCTCGTGCCACATCTGCTTGAACAATTTGACGCTGGACAGCTTCAGGCCCGTCATGATCAGGATGGCCGCCAGGCAGGACAAGGGGATCTCGTTCAGCCACGTCGGGATCAGGGCCACGCACAGAACCAGCAGCAGGCCGTGGAACAGCGTCACCAGTTTGGTCTTGCCGCCCGCATTGACGGCCACCGAACTGCGCACGATCACGGAAGTCACCGGCAGTCCGCCGATCAACCCGGCGGTCAGGTTGCCAAAGCCCTGCGCGATCAGTTCGCGGTTGGGGGGCGAGATCCTTTTCTGCGGATCGATCTTGTCGACCGCTTTCAGGTTCAAGATCGTTTCGAGCGAGGCGACCAAGCCGATGGTAATCGCTCCGAGATACACCTTGGGGTTGGTCAGCGCCGCGAGGTCGGGCCAGCGCATGAATCCGAGCCAACCGGCCATCGTCTTGACCACCGGCACTTCCACGCGGTGAGACGGTTCGATCAGCCACCGGCCTTCGGAGTGGGCCAACAGCAGGCTCAGGCCCACCCCAACGAATACGACGACCAGCGGTCCCGGGACGATCGAGTGCTTCAACGGCTTGATCTTCTCCCACGCCATCAAGATCAGGATGGATACCAATCCGACGAACGTGGCTCCCGGATGGATGTACTGGAACAGATGAAACAGTTCCGAAAGAGTGGTCTCCTTGTCGGGCTCTTCAAAGGACATGACCAGCAACGGGTTCTTGTCGTGGCCGACCAGGTGAGGAAGTTGCTTGAAGATCAGAATCAATCCGATCGCCGCCAAGAGTCCCTTGATGACGCTGGACGGCACAAAGTCCGCGATCGCGCCGGCGCGGATCACACCCAGCACGATCTGCAGGACGCCCGCCAACGCGACCGCCACCAGAAACGCCTCGAACGATCCGAGCAACGCGATCTGTGCCGCGACGACCGCGGTCAGCCCCGCCGCGGGACCGCTGACGCTGGTGTGCGACTTGCTGATCGCCCCCACCACCAGACCGCCTACGATGCCAGCCAAAATCCCAGAGAACAGCGGAGCGTTCGAAGCCAGCGCAATCCCCAAGCAAAGCGGCAACGCAACCAGAAACACGACCAGTCCGGCCGACAAGTCGGCGACCAGACGTTTTCCCGGTTGATCGCTCAACGCTGGCATCGATTCCATGGATCTTTGTCCTCGTGACGGGCAGGAGACGACAGAAAGTGATTTGAACCGAACCATCGGGCGGACTGGCGATCCGGCCCACGGCCCAAGGCGGGCGGATCGGCAATCCGTCCTGCATCGGCCAGTCGACTTCGGGCCGCTACCCTGGGTTCGACCTGGCGCCAGCGAGTCGGGCTCCCGAATCCGCCGTTGCCTCGCCGAATTTCACGAACTGACCGACTTCGGATTCGTAGTAGAACACTTCGCCGCTGTCGATCTTGTACATCCAGCCGTGTAGTCGCACTCGCCCCGACGAGATCCGCGACGCGACGACTGGCAGACTGCGCAGATGTTCCAATTGAACCAGCACGTTCTCTTCGGCTGCCGCATTGAACAGCGCTTGCCCTTGCAGATGTTGGTAGTGCTCGCGAACGATCTCGAGCGTCGCATCGGCATGACGCAGCCAGTTCGCCACCAGCGGCGTTCGGCTGGGGCCCGTGGCATCGGCCGATTTCACCAGGGCCTGCATGGCCCCGCAGCAGGTGTGCCCGCACACGATCAAGTCTTCGATGCCCAATTCAACCACCGCGTACTCGATCGCGGCCAAGGTGCCGTTGTTACTGGTGCCGTAGCAGGGAATGATGTTTCCTACGTTCCGTAGAATGAACAACTGGCCGGGTTCGGAATTCGTGATCAGATTCGGAACGATCCGCGAATCGGCGCAGGTGATCAGACACGCTTCCGGTGCCTGACCGTGCTGGAGTTTGCCGAACAACTCCTCTCGCTCGCGAAACCCGATTCGCTGAAAATGGTGGATGCCATTGACGAGTTGCTGCATGGTGATGGCTCCCTGTGAAAATCGAAGTGCGGCGGGACAATTCCTCGGCCGGATTCCGGACAGCATCCGCCTGTCGCAACCTTCCGAAGTCCCGTCGCACCGTCCAATCGATGCAAGATTGCTTCTGAGTGTACGCGCAATGCCCTGTATGGCAACCCCTCTATAGTTCGATATTCCCTTGGTGCGCAGCGGACTTGCCAGACTTCATTCCACGTCCCCTCTTCTTGACCCTCGCCGCTGCGCACTCCTAAGATAAGCAGAATCCTCGGATTCACCCCACCCTTCTGGACCGGAGCAAAGCCATGCTGCCAGTAGCAAGTCCCGAGTTCTCGTCGTCGCGAGTTTCCTGTGACCAGTCGGCGGAGTCGTCCGAGAAGTCGGATTCGGCATCGCGGCGTCAATTTCTCGGTCGAGCCGCAGCGTCCGCGGCGGGACTGGTTGCCATCGGTTCCACTGCCTCGGCCCGCGCCGTTCATGCGGCTGGGGACGACACGCTGCGAGTCGGCCTGGTCGGCTGCGGGGGGCGAGGCACCGGCGCGGCGGCTCAAGCCCTGCAGGCCGATGCGAACGTTCGCTTGACCGCGATGGCCGACATGTTCGCCGATCGGCTCGAAACGAGTTTAGCAACCCTGCAGAAGCAGCAAGGCATCGGCGGCAAGATCGACGTGCCGTCCCAACGCCGCTTCACGGGCTTCGATGGCTACAAGGCGTTGTTCGACAGCGGCGTCGATGTGGTGCTGTTGGCAACTCCGCCCCATTTCCGCCCGGCCCACTTGCAGGCGGCGGTCGACGCGGGCCTCCACATCTTTGCCGAGAAACCCGTGGCGGTCGACGCGCCGGGCGTTCGCGCCGTGCTGGCCGCCTGCGAACAGGCCGAACAGAAGCGACTGTCAGTCGTCTCGGGCTTGTGCCTGCGCTACCATCAGGGCTTCCGCGAAACGGTCCAGCGGATTCACGACGGCCAGATCGGCAAGATCACGACACTGTACGCCAACGACTACCGCGGCACGATCTGGCTCAAGAACCGCGAGCCCGATTGGACGGACATGCACTACCAGATGCGCAACTGGTACTACTACACGTGGCTCTCCGGCGACTTCAACGTGGAACAGCACGTTCATTTCCTGGACGTCTGCGCGTGGGCCATGGGCGACCGCTACCCGGCCAAGGCGATCGGGATGGGCGGACGCCAACAGCGAACCGGCCCGGAGTACGGCAACATCTACGATCACCACGCGGTCGTCTACGAGTACGAGGACGGCGCCCGGCTGATTAGCAACACGCGGCAGATGCGCGGCTGCCGCAACGACATGAGCGCCCGCGTCGTTGGCACGCGCGGCGTCGCCTCGTTCCGGGAGAGCCGCAACGGGTTGACGATCGAAAACGACCAAGACACCTGGGTCTACCAGGGTGAAGACACGAACATCTACCAGAAAGAGCACGACGACCTGTTCGCCTCGATCCGCGCCGGCCAGCCGATCAACAACGGCCGCTACATGACGCATAGCACGCTGTTAGCCATCCTCGGCCGAATGGCGACGTACACCGGCCAGGAGATCACTTGGCAGCAGGCATTGAACTCGCAGGAAGACCTGACGCCGCCCAACTACGCCTGGGGACCAGCCCCCGAGGTGAAAATCGCCGTTCCCGGCGTGACAAAGTTCGTGTAGAGCGCGGTTCAGGTGAAGTTCAACCGTCATCTTGAAGGTTGTCGCTACGCATCATGCGAATAATGTGCCTCGCAAGGTGCTCTTCAATTTCACGGTGACGCGGGACAGGCTGAGAGACCCCGGTGTCGGGGTTGCGATACCAGTCGTGCTTCGCGCCGTGTCGGATCAACACGCACCCGAAACCTTCGATCGTCCTGATGAGGGCAACTCGTTTCATGACACGACCAAGTCTTCAACACGGCGAATTCCCGGAATCGCTCCTGACGATAAATCGGCATGGAGTTCTTTGAGATGATCCTTCAAGTCGTCGAGACTTTCGCCTTGCGTCCAGTAGTCTGGATACTCCTGCACATAGCCGAGCCATACGTCGCCTTCCTGCCAAACCACGATCTTGACCACTTCCATCGCTTGTCCTCGTGTTCCGAATGATCCAGTTCTAACTTGATTATCATAAGCCGTAGCGTCCCAAGTCCACAACAGTTGGCACATTCTGACTGATTCGGTCTGATACTGTCCAGGTTTTCCCGTCTGATTCGACTCCTCCGGACAGGCTCGTTTGAAACCCGCGTCGAGACTTGATTGTCGGGTTTCCGCAGCATCGCTTCTTTGCCACAATACCCAATGCTCGACTGCCGCAGGCTGAGACAATCCTTCAAGACCGACTGAGGAGCCATGGCGACCATGACCACCGCGATTCGTTGGTTGGCGTTGATTACTCTCGTCGTTCTGCTGCCACCGTCCACCGGATCCGCTGCGGACCCGGTGGGGCCGTTGTACCGCCGCGAGCTGAATCTTCAGAAGACGTTGCTGGCCACTCGCCAGCGATACGCGGCGTGGATCGTCGAGCAACCAGCGGCGCGTGCGAACGTCGAGTTCGGCCCGTGGCAGGCCACGGCCGCGCTGTCGCCCGACGAGGCGCAGCAGTACGTCCGGCCGAACGACCCGATCGGCCCCGGCGCGAAACGAGCGGACGGCCTCCCGCTCTGGGCTCCTCGGAACGACCTGGCGGACGGCAAGGCCGTCAAGTTCCTGACCGGCTCGGGAGGCGCCGTGGCCTGTCTTGCACGCACCGTGCGGGCTGAGCAACCGACGCGGTTGACCATCGGGATCGGCGGCGGTGAACAATGCGATGTGTGGCTCAACGGGCGGCCGGTCGCTTCCGTTTGTACGCACTTGGTTTCCGGCCGCTATGGCTGTGGCTATCAGGTGGATGGCACGCGAGTCGACCAAGTCTTGCTGGACTTGGACTTGTCCGCCGGCGAGAACACGTTGCTGGTGCGCGTGGTGCTCGGCCAAGATCCAACGTTATACTTCTCGCCCGTTCCCGATCCCGTGCCCCGGTTCTGGGAGCACGTCCGCCGGGATTTCCCCGCGGAACGGAACCCGATGCTGGATCTGCTTCACGCCGACTGGTTCGCCGCGAAGGGCTGGTTCTCGGCCGCGGGTACTGCTTGGGAAGAGCGGCTGATCGAAGATTTGGCTGCTGGCTGCGGCCAGTGGGGCGATGGTTTGCGCGCGGAGCGGGACCAATTGCGGCAGTCGCAAGCCGACCGCAACGATCCGCGGTGGCTCGACTTGTGCGTCAAGGCTTCGGTGCTAGCCGTGTTGTGCCACGACCTCGACCGGTTGCGGGCCGCGGTCACCGAACTGGGGCGGATCGGCGCGGAGTCGTATCCGGCGAACGAATTGCTCGGGCGACTAGACGCCTTCGAGCGCGAGTTGACGGCACTGGCCGCCGGACGGGTCGATCCGGACGAGGGGGCGACGCAGCGTCTGATGGACGATGTGCCCGGGCTGCAACGGTTCATGCTGGTCGATGCGAACCCGTTGCTGCGGGACAGCCAAATCGTGTTCGTCAAGCGTTACACCTACGACAGCAAGCACTACTACGACGACTTCCAGCACATCAGCCGCTGGGGCGGCAACCTGTGCGTGCTGTCGCTGGCCGATGGCCAAGTGCGGGAACTCGTGCCCGAATTGGCTGGCGGCGTGTTCGACCGGTTCGACTTGTCGTTCGACGCCCGGCGGATCGCATTCGGCTACCGGCGTCCGGAGCGGGAAGGCTTCCGCCTGTGGGAAGTCGGCGTGGACGGCAGCGGCCTGCGGCAGATCACGCACCCACCGGCCGACGAACCGCAGCGGATCGAGCGGTACGGCAAGACCAGCACGGGCGACAGCTTCTACGGCCTGCTGGGATACCAGTTCTGGACCGACGACGTCCACCCGTGCTACCTGCCCGACGGCGGGATCTGCTTCGCTTCGACGCGGTGCGAGCGCGGCGTGCTCTGCACTCCGGCGCATTATCTGGCCTGTACCAATTTGTTCCGCATGAATGCCGACGGCAGCGGAATGCGGCCGATTTCGCACGGGGCGCTCAGCGAATTCACGCCCACGATGCGGGAGGACGGCCGGATTCTGTACAACCGCTGGGAATACGTCCATAAGGGTATTGCCGCTGTCCAGCCGCTGTGGACGATGCGTCCGGACGGTTCCGGCAGCGAGGAATTCTACGGCGATAACATCGCCAACCCGGGCGTCTTCTGGCAAGCGCGTCAAGTGCCCGGCCACCCGCACCTGGCCGTCTGCATCGGCTGCGGGCACGAACCGTTGGGCATCGGCCAGGTGCTGCTGCTCGATCTGACCAAGGAAAAGCGGACACCGGACCCGATGCGCAGCCTGACGCCCCATGTTAGGACTCAGAACCTTCGCGGTCTGTTCCAGTTGCGCAATGGCGTGTGGCGCGAGGACATCTACGGACCGTTCTATTCGGATCCCTACCCGCTGTCGGACAAGTTCTTCCTGGTCGCGTGCAATCCGGACCGGCGGTACAACGACCCGTCGGCTTACGGCATCCAACTGCTGGACGCCTTCGGCAACCGCGTGCCGATCTACGTTGATCCGGAGATTTCCTGCTGGCAGCCGGTGCCGCTGCGGCCTCGCCCTGTTCCGCCCGTCCTGCCCGCGGCCACGCCATCGCCGCCCGATAACAGCTCACGGGCCACGGTTTTCCTGAGCGACGTCTATCGCGGCTTGGACGGGGTGCCGCCGGGGACGGTCAAGTACCTGCGGATCCTCGAACAGGTGCCTAAGCCGTGGGCGGCCGAGATCGATCCGTGCCGCGGCGAAGACCGCGGCGCGGACGGATTCGGCGGGCATTTAGCGGTCAGTTGGAACAGCCATATCTGGATCACGGTCATGCACGGCATCGTGCCGGTCGCAGCGGATGGTTCGGCCGTCTTTCAGGTTCCGGCGCACCGCAATCTGTTCTTCCAGGCTCTGGACCAGGATTTCATGGCCGTCCAGCGGATGCGGACGTTCGTGAATTTCGAAGCGGGCGAGCAGCGTTCGTGCATCGGCTGCCACGAGCATCGTCGGCAGGCTCCCGTGTCGCGGCAGACGCTCGCCTCGGCCCTGCCTCCCGCGCCGCCGGTCGCTCAACTCGGCGAGATGGCGCCGCGGCCGCTGGACTATCCGACCGACGTGCAACCGATCTGGGACCAGCACTGCACGAGCTGTCACGACGGCAGCGATCCCAAGACGCCGCTCGATTTGCGAGGCGAGTTGACAACGCTGTTCAATCGTTCCTACGAAGGGCTGATGCAAAGCCCGTTTGTCCACCGCGTGCAAGAATGGAACGGCGGCTCGTTCGCCATGCAGCATGCCGAGACCGTGCCTCCGTACTCGCACGGTGCCCACGCCAGCCCGCTGGTCAAGCTTCTGCGCGACGGTCATCACGACGCTCGATTGGCGCCCGAGCAATGGGTCAAGCTGGTCACGTGGCTCGATTGCGGCGCCCCGTACTACGGGTCGTACTACGGTCGGCGGAACCTGCGGTATCAGGGCCAGCCGGACTTCCGGCCCGTGCCGACGCTCGATTCCGCCTGCGGCATTCCTCCCGAGTTTCCGGAACTCGCGCCGCCCGAACCGTTGCCCGCCCGGCTGCTGGCTTGGTGGCCGATGACCGATTCCGTACCCGAGGCGATCACCGACGCGTCGGGACGAGATCATCACGCCAAGGCGGTCGGAGCCGTATCCTGTGACGGGCCGCACGGTCTGACGGCGAGGCGATTCGACGGCCGCGGCTATCTCGAGCGCGAAGGCCTGGGAGCCCACGACGCGATTTCGATCGCCCTGTGGGTCCAGGCCGACAGGCTGGACAACCAGTGGAATCCGTTGTTGTTCTGCCACGAAGGACAACGCGGGGCCGTCCACTTCAGCCTGCGCTCGGACGGGTTTCCCAACGTGGCGATCAACACGGGCGACTGGAACTGGACGCATTGCCGCGCGCAGCGCCGAATGGACGACGGTCAATGGCACCATGTCGTTCTTGTCTGCGACGCGCGCCCGGGCGGCGGCGTCCGATTCTACGCGGACGGAAGAATCTCCGGCCGCGAGCGGCTGAGCCTGGACCTGCAACTGGATCTGTACCGCTTCCGCATCGGAGGCTGGAACCGCTGGGAAAAGAACCCGGCCCAGAACTTCCACGGCCGGATCGCCGACGTGCGCATCTACAGCGGCATGTTGACCGACGACGAAGCCGCCAGCCTGGCGGACAACAAGTCGAGGTAGCATGCAAAAGGTCGCCTCATCCGCTTCCACCGAGCTCGCCTCGGTGGAAGCACGCCTGACGGTGCCGCGGGCAGACGGGTGGAAAACGTGCGCGCCGAACGCTATCTTGTGACAATCTTGCTGTGCTGTTGCGCGTCATCAGGAAAGAGTCACCGTGACACGGACGTTGAACGATTTGAATCCGTTGCCTTATCACCAGGCGATCCGCGACTATTTGAAGCGTGAGGAGCCGAAGGTTTGGAACTGGTTCGCTTCGCATCGCGTGCGACAGGAACAGATCGACGCAGTGCGTTTCGAACTGCTCAAGTCGACGTACCGGATCGACCGGGAAACGAAGCCCGAGTGGTACGAGGCGGCGCAGCAGGTCGCGGCGGATCTGGGGCTGGACGTGCCGGTGACCATCTATCAGGCGCAGGAGCCGGTGGGGCTGAACGCCTCGCTGGCCTTCGTGCCCGGCGAGGCCCATATCGTGCTGCATGGTCCGGTCGCCTCGACGCTGGCCACGGCCGAGTTCCGCGCCTTGCTGGCTCACGAATTGGGGCACCTGCTGCTCTGGCAGATTTGGGACGGCGATTTCCTGATCGTCGACCAGTTGCTCTCCGCCTTGACGCACGATTCGCGAGCGGAAATGGCCCACTTCGCCACGGCGCGGCTTTTCGCGCTGTACAACGAGATCTTCTGCGACCGGGCGTCGCTACTAGCCACTGGCGGTCTGCTGCCCGCCGTCGCGATGCTGGTCAAGGTCAGCACCGGGCTGGCGGACGTCAGCGCCGAAAGTTACCTGCGGCAGGCCGACGAGGTGTTCAGCCGCGGCGGAGCCAAAGCCGCCGACGTGACGCATCCCGAGGCGTTCATCCGGGCCCGCGCGCTGCGGATCTGGTCCGAAGGCGATCCCGACGCCGACCGCAAGACCGCCGAGATGATCGAAGGGACACCCGCGTTGGATTCGCTCGATCTGGTCACCCAGGAAAAGGTCGCTGGCTGGACGCGCCGCGTGATCGACGCGATGCTCGCGCCGCCGTGGATGCAGTCCGAGTCGGTGTTGGCGCACTGTCGGCGGTTCTTCGACGACTACACGCCCCCCGCCGCGGCACCGGTCGTCGACGAACTGAGCCGCGAGATCGCGACGGACGACGCGGCCATGCAGGACTACTACTGTTTCGTGCTGCTCGACCTGGTCACCGCGGACCGCGATCTGGAAGAGATGCCGCTGGCCGCCGCGCTGGTCCTGACCGAGCGTCTGGCGCTGAAGGATCGCTTCCTGGAACACGCTCGGCGCGAGCTGCGGCTGCGCAAGCGGCAATTGGAGCGGATCGACGAACAGAAGAACGAATTGTTGGCTCAGGCGGCATCCGGGAAAACGGCGACATGACAAGCTTCCACGATTTTCTCCGCAACCGCTTGGCGACGGACGGATTCGCCACGGCCGACGTGTTGGCCAGCCTGCTGCCGTTGATGCGCGAAACGCTGGACGCGCACGCGGTCGGCAAGGTCGCGCCGTTGGAGGGACTGGACCACCTGCACGTTGAAGACGGCCGAATCTGGTTCGAGCAGGCCAAGCGTCTGCCGATGCGCGACAACGGCGCGGCGATCCGGCGCATTGCGGTGAAACAGACATTGGCGGTCGAGGTGATCGCCGAGGCGCGTCGCACGGTGGACATCGATGACGGTTCGGACCGCCTCGAGGACGCGGCCGTCGGCGACCGCGACCAAGAGATTCGCACGCCCGTCTATCTGCCGGGCTACGTCGCCTGGGAACACGCGTTGGAGCACCACGACCCGCTGACCGATGTCTTCAGTCTGGGGATGATCCTGGCGAGCATGGCCTGCGGCCTGGATTTCGCGGATCGCGAGCAATTGGCCCGTTTCGTCGCCTGCCGCAAGAATCTGTTCGCCCTGAACCGCGATCTGCATCCTGTACTGGCCCAAGCGATCGTGCGGATGACCGAACTCGACCGGCACCGCCGGGCGCAGGATCTAGCGGCCCTGATCCGCAATCTGGAGAACTATCGCGAGCAGGAAGTCGATTTCGATTTCGAACTGGCGCGCCTTGCGGAACTGCAGCCGCCCGATGCCCCGACCAAGCAGCACGCGGTGCTCATCAAGCTGCGCGAGCGGTTGTTCGAGATCTCGCGGCGCAATCGCCTGCTGAACTTCCGGCCCACGATGCAGACGGTCAATCTGACCCACGCCTCGGTGCCGCTGTCGTTTGACCACAAGAGTATCCAGCCCGAACAGATCCTGGTCTGGAACGATGGCCTGCAGCAGGCGCTGATCCGCAGCGGCAGTCTGTCGCTCAACCGCTACCTGAATTTCAACGAAGCCCTGTACCTGCCCGGCGTGCTGGACAGTCTGGCCGCCGAGGCCCGCCGCGATCAGGCCGAATTCGGGTTCGCGCAACTGCGTTTGGTGTTGTGCTTTGTGCATTGGGTCAATCTGAAGGAGTCGCCGCCGGAACGGTTCGAATCACCGCTGGTGCTGCTGCCTGTCGAACTGAAGAAAAAGAAGGGCATCCGCGACCTGTACACGCTGGACGTACTGGAGACCGAGGCCGAGATCAATCCGGTGATCCGGCACCAATTCCGCGAGTTGTACGGAATCCAGTTGCCGGAGACCATTGATCTGGCCAGCGCGACGCTCGACTCGCTGTACGAGTTGCTGTCGGCGCAGATCCAGGCCAGCGAGCCGGCGGTGACGCTGGAACGGATCGACAGGCCGCGAATCGCCTTGATCCACGAAAAGGCTCGGCGACGGATGGACCTGTACCGCCACCGGGCCCGTTTGGCCGGTCGAGGCGTCCGCACGTTCCTGGACCTGGACTACAGCTACGATGCGGCCAACTACCATCCGCTGGGGCTGACGCTGTTCCATGCCAAGATCCGATCCCCGGCCACGCATCTGCGGGAGATCATCGAGGAAAAGCCGCGTCCGCGAAGCTACGCCAGTCCGGCCGACCCCCCGGCGCCGGTCGAAGTGGAACGCACGTTCTACGCTTTGCAAGGCGGCGGCGCGGAGAACCCGTACCAGTGGAGTTTCGACCTGTGCAGCGTCACCTTGGCGAACTTCAAGTATCGCAAGATGTCGCTGGTCCGCGACTACGAAGCCCTGCTGGACCAGCAGCCCAGCAGCGAAGCGTTCGACGCCACATTCTCGCTGGTGCCTCGGCCGGCGGGTCGCGAACTGCCCGCCGCCCCGCCGCTGGAGGACCGCTACGACGTCGTGCCGTGCGACCCGACTCAGGCGGCGGCGATCGTAGAAGCCCGCGAGGGCCGAAGCTACATCATCCAGGGACCGCCCGGCACCGGCAAGTCGCAGACGATCACCAATCTGATCGCCGACTTCGCGGCGCGCGGGAAACGGGTGCTGTTCGTGTGCGAAAAACGCGCGGCGATCGACGTCGTGTACGCCCGCTTGCGGCAGTGCGGACTGGCCGAATCCTGTTGCCTGATCCACGACTCGCAGACCGACAAGCGCGGGTTCGTGATGGACCTGAAACAGACCTACGAAACCGCGCTGGCCGACGCGGTTGCCTCACCCAGAAAGAAACGCAGAACCCGGACCCGCACGACCGTGCTCACCCAACTGCAAGAGGAACTGGCGCCGCTGGTCGAGTTCGACGCGGCGATGGAAGAGATTCCCGAGCGTTCGGCGGTGCCCGTGCGGCAATTGGTCGAGCGTTGTGTCGAGCTGCGCGGCGTCCTGCCCGAACTGTCGCCGCTGGACCGCGAGCAGTTGCCGTCCTACGCCGCCTGGTGGCCACACCGGGACCGGCTCGCGGCGCTGGATGCCGAGGTGCGCGAGTTCCAGCCGGAGGGCATTCTGGCTCGGCATCCGCTGGCCATGCTGTCGCCGCGGGTGACGCAGATCGATCGGCCGCTACGGTCGATCACCCAAGCGGTGCAGGCGGCCGAACCACTGATCTCGGCGCTTGTCGAAACGCTCGGCAAGAGCGAAATCGACCGCGACCACTGGGGAACGTTGGCGGCGGCCCGCCAATTGGTCGACTACGCCGCGGGGGCACTGCCGCTGGCCGAGGCGGGACAGATGTCGCTGCTGGACAAGAAGAGCGAGCGGGTCAAGTCGTTCTCGCGCGAATTGCAGAAACTGCGGGGTCGGCAGTCCGCGTTCGAGCAGGCGAGCCAAGCCACCGGGGCGTGGATCGAGAAACTGCCGCCGGACACGCTGCAGACCGCGTGGCTGCAAGCGCAGCGCTTCGAACGCGACTGGTTCGCTTTTCTGAAGCCAAGCTGGTGGCGGTTGCGCGCGCTGCTGAACCGGTCGTACAACTTCCAAGCCCATGCCCTGCGCCCAACCTGGACGCAGATTCTGGCCGCCCTGGACGCCGAGTACCGCGCGGCTGCCGAATGCGACTATCAGGAAGACCGCTTGGCCAACGCCTTTCACATCACGGGCAGCGTCGAGGAGTTTGTCCAGCGGCTGACGGAAGTCCGCAAGCTGCTGACCAAGTGCCCGCCGTGGCTGGCCGAAATCCATCGCGACATGCTGCGGTCCAAGAACGCCGCGCGGACGCTGCGGCGGATCGAACAGGCACGACAACCGCTGCAGCGGCTCGATGAAACCCTGCATCCGATCGCGGACGACTACGCCGATCTGCCGTGGGACCGATTGCAACAGCGGTTGCAAAACATGGCCGCGGCACTGGACGATCTGCCCGACTATCTCCGTTCGATGGAACAGATGGCCGGACTGCCCGCCGAGTTGCAGAGCACCTTGCGCCGCACGCCGCTGACACACTCCGCGCTGGAGGCCGCCGTCGCCGACACGTCCTTGCAGGAAACGTACCGCCAAAACCGGAACCTGCAGCGGTTCAACGGCGCCGCGCGCCTGCGGCACGTGGAACGGATCGAAAGCCTGTACGACGATTGGTTGAACGCGAACGCCGACGAAATCCGCCGGCGACTCCGCGAGCGGTTTCTGGATCACGTTCGGTTGGCCAATCTGCCCGCGTCCCAACTGGACGCCGAGCAGAAGGAAACCCGCAAGCGATACAACCGCGGGCGGCGCGAAGTGGAGCACGAGTTTGGCAAGTCGATGCGGTACAAGGCGATCCGCGAGTTGGTCTCGGGCGATTCCGGCGAGGTGATCAAGGACCTGAAGCCCGTCTGGCTGATGAGTCCGCTGAGCGTCTCAGACACGCTGCCGATGGACACCCAGCATTTCGACGTCGTGATCTTTGACGAGGCAAGTCAGGTGACTTTGGAAGAGGCCGTGCCGTCGATTTTTCGCGCCGCCCAAGCGATCGTGGTCGGCGACGAGATGCAGTTGCCGCCGACCGATTTCTTCTCGGCCAAACGGAGCGGCGACGACGATGACATGCTGATCGACGAGCAGGGCGAACTGGTCCGCTATGACTTGACCAGCAACAGCTTCCTGAACCACGCGGCCAAGAATCTGCCCTCGACGATGCTCGGTTGGCACTACCGCAGCCGCAGCGAGTCGCTGATCAGCTTCTCGAACTGGACCTTCTACGACGGCCGCTTGCTGACCGTGCCCGATCAGCGGTTGCTGCCCGCCGGCTGCGGTCCGATCGAAGCCGCGCGCGCCGAAGACGGACAGGCCGGTGCGGCGGCCCTGAAGCAGCGGCCGGTCAGTTTCCACTTCATGCAGCACGGCGTTTATGAAAAACGCCGCAACCGGGCCGAGGCGGACTACATCGCCCATCTGGTCCGCGAACTGCTGGCCCAGGGCAGCGGAGCGAGCATCGGCATCGTTGCGTTCTCCGAAGCCCAACAGAACGAGATCGAAACCGCCTTGACCCGCCTGGCTCAAGACGACCGCGAATTCGCCGATCGGCTGGACGCCGAAACCGAACGCGAAGTCGACGGCCAGTTCGTGGGCCTGCTGGTCAAGAATCTGGAGAACATCCAAGGCGACGAGCGGGACATTGTCATTCTGAGCGTCTGCTACGGGGCGGGCCCTGACGGCCGAATGCTGATGAATTTCGGCCCGATCAACCAGAGCGGCGGCGAGAAGCGGTTGAACGTCGCCTTTTCGAGGGCGAAGCACCACATGGCCGTCGTCAGCTCGATCCGCTCCGACCGCATCACCAACGAATACAACGACGGCGCCAATTGCCTGAAGAACTACCTCCGGTACTCGCAAGCCGTTTCGGAAGGCGACGGCGCGGCCGCCCAGCGTGTGCTGCGCGGCGTGACCCGCTGGCACGAACCCGACCAGGCGGCCGTCGTGGCCGATCCGGTGACCGATCAGATCGCCGCGGCGCTGGCCGAGCGCGGGCTGATCGTCGACCGCTCCATCGGCCAGTCGTATTTCCGCTGCGACTTGGCGGTCCGGCTGGAGGGCGAGACCGCGTATCGACTGGGCATCCTCGTCGACAGCGGTGCGTACTACGAGCAGGAAGACATCCTGGAACGCGACATGATGCGCCCCCGCCTGCTGCGGACGTTCGGCTGGCCGCTGGCCTTCGTCCTGTCCAAAGATTGGTACGAAGACCGGTCCGCTGTGCTGGACCGCCTGCTCGCTCAGTCCGGAGTCGGGGCATGAACCGGTCCCCGACCGCCTGGTGGCCGCACTAACACGCATCCACTGCGGCGTAGGCGTCGATCACCGCTTGCTCGCCCGCCGCGCCGGGCCGCGAGTTGCCGTGCTCCATGCCCACGATCCCGCGGTATCCCGAACGGCGGAGATGCTGGAACACTCGCCCGTAATCGATCTCGCCTGTGCCAGGCTCTTTGCGTCCGGGTCGATCGCCGCCTTGCACGTAGGCGATCTCGCTGCCGGCCGCGTCGATGCAGCGGATCAAACCATCCGTCGATTGCTGCTGGTGGTAGCAGTCCAGCAACATCTTGCACGAAGGGCGGTTCACCGCGCGACAAATCCGATAGGTCTGCGGGACCGTCTGCAGAAAGCAGCCGTGCCGGCCGACCGCCCGGCGCATCGGCTCCAGCACGATCACCAGTCCGACCGGCTCGACGAGATCGCAGCAGCGCTGCAACAGCTCGATGCAGTGAGCCGTCTGGATGTTCCGCGGCAAGTGTTCGTCGGCGCAGCCCGGCACAACGGTCAGCCACGTGGCGCGAACGCGTTTGGCCAGTTCGATGCTCTGGCGGAGTTCCCGCAGCGCCCATTCCCATTGCGACCGATGCTTGCGGGCGAAGGTCGCGTCCTGGTACGACTCGATCGCCACCAGCGCGCCCGTCTGGATGCCGCACGCTTCCATCGTCGCGGCGATCTTGTTCTGCAGATCCACGGGCCGATTCTTCAAGCCGCTGTCTTCCCAAGCGGTGAAACCCTGGTCGGCGGCAAACTTCAGTTGATCGTTCAAGTCGTCGCCCGCGGAGTGCTTGAACATGCCGAAATGCGGTGCGTACTTCAGATGAAAGCGACGCTTGTCTGGTGAAATGCAAGTCTCGCGGCCCAGGGCGTCTCGACCGACGAACGCTCCCCCAACCGCCACCGCACCAGCCATCAGGAAATCACGTCGCTTCATCGCAAGTCATCCTTCGTCGAGAAGAGCCTTCCTACGGCGAACTCCCAAGCGTAACGGCGCATGATACCGGTTGGCCGTCGCGCTGTACAGTGATTTTGACAACATCCCCCGCCTTGTTTGCCCGCAATCCGGCGGACAGCGCCGGCAAATCCGCTACAGGGTTATCGCCGAAGTGCGTGATCACGTCGCCTGCCCGCAAGCCGCCCTTCTCGGCGGGCGAACCAGGGGCAACCGAGACGACTCGCAGCCCGTCGGCATCACTGGAATAATCGGGAGTGATTCCCAAATAGGCCATGCCGCGGCCCGTCGGGCTCTTCGCTTCGGTCTTGACCAAGCGAGGTCGTGCCTCCAATGCAAGCAGGGCGTCCAGGAACTGCTCGGAGAAATCGATGGTCCGCATCACGCCGTCCAGGTTGATCTTGTCGAAGGTGTCTTCGGGCGTGTGATAGTCGTCGTGCAGGCCGGTGAAGAAATGCAGCGCGGGGACGTCACGCTGGAAGAAACCAAAATGGTCGCCCGAGGCCATGACGCGCGGCGTCTTTTTCAGTGTCAATCCGCACGCTTCCGCTACACGGTCCAACAAGGCCGTAAACTCGGCTCCCGTACCAGTTCCCATGACGGTCAGTTCGTTGTTGCGCATCCGGCCCACCATGTCATAGTTGAGCATCGCCACCGTGTCGGCCAGCGGAAAGCTGGGCCGGTCCAGGTAATGCTTGCTGCCGATCAGGCCGCGTTCCTCCGCGTCGAACGCGATGAACACCAGCCGCCGGACGGGCTTCTTGGGCCGCGCAGCGAAGCGGCGTGCCAACTCGACGATCGCCGCCGTGCCGGACGCATTGTCATCGGCTCCGGCATGGATCGCACGCTCGTTCGGCCGCCGCGAACCGAACCCGCCCAATCCCAAGTGGTCGTAGTGGGCGCCGAGCACGATGGTCTCCTCGGCCAGCGGGCCTTCGCCGTCCAGCACGCCGATCACGTTGGCCAAATCGGCTTGTGTCCGCCGGAAGGAAGACTGCACGTCGGCCTTCCAGCCGGCCAGCGTCTGCGACATCGGCTGCAGCGTGCGGTCGATCTCCGCCTCGATCGCTCCGAGATCGGACAAGGTCCGTCCGTCCGCGGTCTTCAGCGGGGACTGGCCGAGCAGCTTGGCGACCGTCGCCTGGGTCACGTGGGCGAACGGAAGATCGAGGCTGCTGGTGCCGAATCCCGACGGCGCGCTCAACTGGTCGCCGTTGGCCTGCTTGACGCTGAACGGATCGTTGACCAGCAGCACGGCCGCTGCGCCTTGCTTCTTGGCCAGTTGCAGCTTCGTGCGGATGAAGGCGTGCGTCGTGGTCCTCTTGCCGAGAAAGACGCTCTGGTCATCGTCCTGTTGCGGTTCGTTGCGGAGGATCAGCAGGATCTTGCCCTTCGCGTCCAGACCAGCGTAGTCGTCGTACTTCCAGTCCGGCGCGGAAATGCCGTATCCCGCGAACACGATTTCGGCGTTTGCCCCTCCCGCGCCGCCGACGGCCAAGGCCTGGAAATCGTTGCCCAGTTCCAGCGGTAGTTGCTGCCCGTCGGGCGTCGTCAGGACCAGACGCGTCTCGCCGGGGATGATCTCGGTGTCCAGCGGCATCTGGAACGGTTGCAGGAACGACCCGTCGTCCACGCCGCTCTTCAAACCCATGGCGATGAACTGGTCGCGGATGTACTCGGCGGCCTTCTGCCGGCCGGCAGTGCCAGGCCCGCGACCTTCGAGTTCATCCGAAGCCAGATGGCTCAGGTCGGCAGTCGTCCGGGCCAGCGACGTCGCCCGCTCTTCGGCTGGCACGGAAGCTCGGCCCCCAGCCAGCAGCAAAACGGAGCAAGCAACCAAAAATCGCCACGAACGAATCGAATCGGAAAGTCGTGTCAGCATCGCGTAGTTCTCTGGAAGAAAGAAACAGGAAGAATCGGATCGCAAAACAACAAGTCTCGTCGCAAGATGCCCCTCGCCCGCTCCCCGCCCAGCTTGCTCGGTGGAAGCCATGATTCTGCACTACCTGGCCACCCCTCCCCTCCCCCGCTCCCCGCCGAGCTTGCTCGGTGGAAGCCATGATTCTGCACTACCTGGCCACCACTCCCCTCGCCCGCTCCCCGCCGAGCTTGCTCGGTGGAAGCCATGATTCTGCACTACCTGGCCA
>JAHDXO010000002.1:23433-168388 GCA_023382975.1 Pirellulaceae bacterium | reverse complement strand
CCACTCCCCTCGCCCGCTCCCCGCCGAGCTTGCTCAGTGGAAGCCATGATTCTGCACTACTGGCCACCCCTCCACTCCCCCCGCTCCCCGCCGAGCTTGCTCGGTGGAAGCCATGATTCTGCACTACCGCTCGGCTGTCAGCACCGGTCGCAACCGCTCGAGGTTCTCGCGCATCACTGACAGCAAATCGCCGGACTCGGGCACATTGCCGCAAGGGGCGAACACCGCGCAGTTGACTCCGAGGACCGCCAGCCGTTCGCGGATCTCGGGCAGTGGCTCCGCCTCCCAGATCATCCATTGGGCCGGGTGCGTCTCCAACGTCTCTTGCAACTGCTGCCACTGCTGGTCCTCGGGCATTTCGTCCGGCTCCCAATGCACACTGTGCAGGTTCCATCCGCAGCGTCGCGCCAGGTACTGGTACACCGGATGCGACGCCAAGAGCGGCTCGTTCTTGTATTCCGCATGGAGGGCCGTCAACTCCGCGTCAAAAGCTTGCCAATCGGATCGCAACGATTCAAAGCCCGCCGCGAAATCCGCCGCGTGTTCGGGCCATCGCTGCGACAACGCCGCGTGGATCGCTTCGGCCTGTTGGAGCGCCAGTCGCGGATCGAGCCATGTCGTGAACGCGGTGCCACCGTGTGCGTGCTCACCTTCGGGACCGTGCCGGTGGACAATTTGTCCCTCGATCGGGATGTACTGGTCGGCAAATCCTCGCGACGTATTCACCACTCGCAAACGCGGCAGCGACACGCGATCCGTCCAGGCGTCATAGGACGCGCCGTTCAGTAGGATCAGATCGGCCTCCTGAAAGCCGCTCGTCGCCTGGTCGTCGGGCTGCCAATAGGCCGGATCTTCGTCGGCGGGCGCGGGAAACACCACCTCAACCCGTTCTCCGCCAATCCGCTGCGCGAAATACTGGAGCGGATAGTTCACCACGTACACCGCCGGTTTTTCGCGTTTGGCACCGCGGGGCGGGTGGGCCGACGGATCCGTTTCGGAACCGCAGCCCGTGGCGAACACCGCGCCGAAGGCAATCAGAATCGCACCTCGCGAAGACCGAAATCCCGACATGAAAGCACTCCTGAACCGTCTTCAGGCAACCTGGACAATGTCCCGTCCGCCTAGCACTCTATGCCACATCCGGGCCGATGTCCATAAGGCGGCCTGCCGACCGCGCAAACTCCAGCCTCCGCACAACAACCGGCTCCTTACGGTGCCGCGAACGCTTGCCAGTCGGCATGGCGGCCGTTACACTCGGCTGCTTTCCGTCAATCCCGCCTGGAACGGAGGCGATGATGAAGTTCCGCACTCGAGCAATCCACGTCGGCAACGAGCACGATCCGGCCACCGGCGCTGTCGTGCCGCCGGTCCATCTGGCATCGACGTTCGTCCAGCCGGGCGCCGGTCAGTGGGGCGAGTTCGATTATTCGCGCAGCGGCAATCCGACTCGCAAGAACCTGGAACGGACGCTCGCCTCGCTCGAAGGCGGCTGCGGCGCGCTGGCGTTTTCGTCGGGCATGGCGGCCACGCACTGCGCAACCATGCTGTTGCAGGCGGGCGATCACATCCTGGCCGGCAGCGACATCTACGGCGGCACCTACCGCCTGTTTCACAAAATCGTCAATCGCGCGGGCATCCAGGTATCCCTGGCCCCGTCGCACGATCCGGCCAAGTTTGAAGCGGCGATCCGGCCGAACACTCGCTTGATATGGATCGAGACCCCTGGCAACCCGTTGTTGACGATCACCGACATCGCCGCCTGTGCCGAGATCGCGCGGCGGCATGGCGCGTTGCTCGGCGTCGACAGCACGTTCGCCACCCCGGTCTTGACCCGGCCTCTGGAACGGGGCGCCGACCTGGTCATGCATTCGGCCACCAAGTACTTGGGCGGCCACAGCGATGTCTTGGGCGGCGCGTTGATCGTCCGCGACCAGGACTTGTACCGGCGGCTGTACTTTATCCAGAACGCGACCGGTGCCACTTTGTCGGCCTTCGATTCGTTTCTGGTCAGCCGAGGCCTGAAGACGCTGACGCTGCGCGTTCTGGAACAATCCCGCACGGCCGCCCGCTTGGCCGAGTTCCTGGGCGGCGATCCGCGAGTTCGCTGCGTCCGCTACCCAGGCTTGTCAGATCATCCGGGGCATGCGACCGCGGCGGACCAGATGGACGGTGGATTCGGCGCCATGCTGTCCTTCGAGATCCACGGCGATTTCGCGCGGACTAAGCGAGTCGCTCAAGCAACTCGCATCTTCCAGTTGGCCGTCAGTCTCGGCGCCGTCGAGTCGTTGATCGAGCAGCCTGCCTCGATGTCCCACGCCAGCTACGACGCGGCCGACCGAGCGGCCCACGGGATCAGCGACGGCTTGATCCGCTTGAGCGTCGGCCTGGAAGACTTCGACGACCTGCGCGATGACCTGGACCGCGCCTTGGACGCCTGACCTGCCCCGGTTCAACCGACTGAGGCGTGCGTTGCAATTCCCAGATCGAGGTACTCCAGGTACTCGCGGACCCGAGCACGTTCCCCCGGTCCGAAACGCTGGAACGGCTCGGCCATCGCGTCCTCGCAGATGCCCAGACAGGCCAGCGCACACTTGACGCCCTTTAGGAACGCCGACGAGTGGCGGCCGACGCTGTAGATCGTCGCATCCAATTCCATGACGCGGGCTTGCAGACGCCGCACCTGCGCTAGATCGCCGGCAACCGCCGACTCGTACAACTCGACAAACAACCGCGGGGCGAGATTCGCTCCGCCAGACACGCCGCCGTGCGCACCCATCAGCACCGATTCCGCCATCAGGGCTTCGGGACCGATCAACAAGGACAGATCGGGACGGTCGCCGATCAGGCGCAGGACGCGGTGGACATAGCTCATGTCGCCCGAGCTGTCCTTCAGCCCCAAGACCGTCGGCAGTTCGAACAAGCGGCGCAGGCTGGCGAGTTCGAAACCGACTTTGGTGAGGCTCGGGATGTTGTACAAAAAGACGGGCAGCGGCAATTCGCGGACGAGATGCTCGACGTACTCGATCAATTCAGGCTGTCCCGCCGGGAAGTAGTACGGCGCTGACAGCACGACCGCGGCCGCACCGGAATCGGCCGCTTGCTCGGCCAAGTTGACCGACTCGGCGAATGCCGTGTCCGTGATCCCCACCAGCAGCGGCACGCGCCCGGCCAGCAGTTCGCCCACGCGATCGATCAATTCGCAGCGCAGTCTGTAGCTTAGGCTGGGGCCTTCCCCCGTGGTGCCCAGGATGAACAGGCCATGGACTCCGCCCACCAGGATGTGGGCCACCAGCCGCTCGAGCCCCGAATGGTCCAGCCGATCGTGATCGGCCAGCGGCGTGATCATCGGCGGCACGATCCCTCGCAACGGACGAGCCAGGGGCGTTTGGTTCTCAGTCATCATCGTACTCCGCTTGAGCGCAAAATAGCCTTCGTTGAATCTAAACCGCGGGATCGCACCTGGCCAGTCAGGAAACACGGTGCGTGGCCTCGTCAAGCCGCGATTTTTCCCTGATCGGCCGCAGTCGCCGCACAATCGTCAAAGTCGCCACCGGTCAGTGTCCTTGCGAACGCCTCGCGGCCATTCCACAATAACGCTGCCGGATTAACAGGTTCGTCGCCCGTAGCTGAATTCGTGAGAATTCAGACCGCGCATTGCTGCCCACGTAGTTGAATTCGTGAGAATTCAGACTCCGAATTCTCGCGAATCCGGCCCCAGGCTCGCACCTTCGCACCCATTCGCTCCCTGAAAGGATCCACCCGATGAGAAAGCTCGCCACCGCATCCATTCTTCTGTCCGCTGTTTTCTGTCTTGCTCTTGCGAACCTGCCGTTGCTGGCCGCTGAGTCGTCCACCGAAGCACCCACGATGAACGTTTGGCCCGCGACGGCGCCTGGCGAAAAGGGTGATATCGGCGAAGAGAAACTGATGCCTCCCCAGGGCGAGAAGCCGGTGGATCGTTTGAGCAACGTCAGCGTTCCCACCATCACCGTGTACAAGCCGGCCAAAGACAAGGACACGGGAACCGCCGTGCTGATCTGTCCGGGCGGCGGTTACAATATCCTGGCGATGGATCTGGAAGGGACCGAAGTCGCCGATTGGCTGAATTCGATCGGCGTCACCGGCATCGTGCTCAAGTACCGTGTGCCGCGCCGCAAGGACCAGGAGAAGCACTTGGCGCCGCTGCAAGATGCGCAGCGCGCGATGAGCCTCGTGCGCCGACATGCCGAGGAATGGGGCATCGCCAAGGACCGGATCGGCATCCTGGGATTTTCGGCCGGGGGGCATCTGTCCGCGACGGCCTCGACCAACTTCGATCGTCGGGCCTACGAGCTGATCGACGAAGTAGACCAGCTAAGCTGCCGTCCCGACTTCACCGTGTTGGTGTATCCGGCCTACCTGACTGGCGAAGGCGCCGCCG
This sequence comes from Pirellulaceae bacterium, assembly GCA_023382975.1. Taxonomy (GTDB): domain Bacteria; phylum Planctomycetota; class Planctomycetia; order Pirellulales; family Pirellulaceae; genus SKKK01. The sequence continues at coordinate 163,968 of JAHDXO010000002.1, read as the reverse complement.
CATCCGGTGCTCTGGCGCCGGAGATTCGAGTAACCGCCGAGACGCCGCCCACGTTCTTCGCACACGCTGGCGACGACCGCATCAGTCCGGAAAACAGCATCGCCATGTACTTGGCCCTGAAGCGAGCGGGCGTGCCAGGCGAACTGCACGTCTACAGCAGCGGCGGCCACGGCTTCGGACTGCGTCCCTCCGAGCAGCAGTGCAGCACATGGCCGCAAAGCTGCGAGCGCTGGATGCGCAGCCGCGGCTTGCTGAACAAGAACTGAGCAACGGCCGAGAAAAAAGTGTCAGGAGTCATTTGTGCGAAGCACCCGGAGGGCCGGTTCCCGGCAAATGACTCCTGACACTTTTTTCTCGAGCAATCCTAAGTGCGGTCCCGCGCCGGACGCGGATCTCCGCCCCCTTTCGAAAAACGCGGCATGCATTCGTGCGCCGGTGCTCAATTCCGTCGCAACGTTTCGATGGCATCGTCGATCGTGCGGCGGAAGTCGGCCCAGTCGGTGACGGGGAACAGGGCCGCGTGGTCGCGTTGACCGAGGCGGAAGCGGCTCAACCGGTCGTCGATCAGTTGCCGGGCGGCTTGCGCTGCTGGAGTTCCGGGCGACTCGTTGGCCAGTCGCGCCAGAGTCAGCAATCGCCGATAGTCGTCTAGGCCCTCGCGCAGTTGCTCGAACTGGACCGCCGGGATCAAGTCGCCTGCGGGCGAGCTGTTGCACCAGGCGTAATCGTCCTCGCGGCAATCGAGCGCATAGTACGGATCGCCGGCCACGACGTTCCAGTGCCACGACAGGCGGAACTTCAGATCGAACTCGCGGACCGCCTTGTACAGGTACGTTCCATAAGTCCAGCGGTTGCCGCCATTGTAGAAAGCCCACGCGCCGCCGGTTCCCCGCAGCAGATTGACCGAGGCTTCGTCGTGCGAGTTCCAGTTCGCGACATGCACCGCCTTGGACAAGCGGAAATGAGGATCGTCCGCGTTGTCGCCCGTGAAACTGCTGGCGGCGGTGAACAGCGGTGGCCCCGCGGCAAACGCCTTGCGGTACGCCTCGGCGTTCTGCGCCGAACGCTCGAGGTCCGCTCCGATCGGCTCGTCGCCCAGGTTGTAATAGACCGGCAGCCAGCCCTCGCGATCGGCATGGGTTTGGATCTCCGAATAGACCGCACGGATGAATTCCGAATAATCGCGGAACCCCGCCTTGGTCATTGCGGCCGAGTCCTGGTAGTAGGCGTTGATCCCCGACACGCCGCCGCCGTAGCTGACGACTGCCAGAAAACCCAATTCCTTGGCCAGCGCCATCTGCGCGTCGGCCGCGGTGAAGTCGAGCGAGGGGCGGCCATCGGCGAACCCTCGGTACGCGATGGTTGGCACGCCGCTGAACGCCGTGAAGCCGTACTCGCGCATCTTGCGGAGACTCTTCAGCGACATCTCGCGGTTGAACGCCGCCGCCTCGGGCTCGCCGCCGCGCCAGGGCAGATCGATCTGGTAACCCCACGGGCCCGCCGGGATGTCGACCGGGTCCAGCGTGCCTGCCCGGACGCGGAACTCGACCGGCCACTGGCTCGCCTCGCCGCGTTCCGGCTGGATCGAAACGGTGCCACGGTACTTCCCCGCCGCCGCGTCCGTCGGGGTCTTGACGGTCAACCAGAAGCGGCGCGCGACGCCCGCCGGCATTTGCACGGCGCCGCCCGGCATGATCAAGCGCGGACGGATGGTGTACACCGAACCCTGCATCGTCACGCGGCTGATTCGGTACGAAACGAACCCGACGTCGATGGCCGACGCAGGGATCGTTCCCGACGATCCGGTCAGATCGCTAACGGCGACCCGGACTTCGCCCAAATCGCGCAGCGGAACGAGGGCCAGCGTCAGCGGCTCGTATTCGCCGGCGAACGCTTCGCCCGACAGCGGCAGCCCAATCTCCTCGGCCAACGGCGTGTCGTTGTAGTAGATTTCCTGCATCGGGTCGCGGACGAAGCTGATGTAGCCCTGTCGCTGCTGATCGGCGTCGGGCTGTAGCGGATCGCCCGTCGGCCGGTGCAGGATGCGTTTGAAGTAGTTGTCGAAGTGAAAACGCCGTTGTTGCTGGACGTACTCCAGAAACCGCTCCCCGGACGCGGCTTTCTCCGCCGGAAAGACCACGACGGCCGACACGCTGCAGGCCCAGTTCTCGCCTTGGAATTCCAGGTTAAATTGCCCGTCGCGAACGTCGACCTCGAACGACCTTTCCTCGTAGTACGGCTGCTGGTACTTGTCGAATGTGTCGTCGCCCGGCAGGTCTTCGACGTTCCAGAAGCGGAAATACTTGTCCCGCAGCGAGGCGAAATCCATCTCGTCCTCGACCACCGCCGCACCCTCGGCCACGATCGCGCGGCGGCGATACACCTGGTACTCGCCCCAGAACCCGGACGGATTGTCCATGTTCACCCACACCTGGTACCGGCCGTTGGGAACGTCGACGGCCAAGCCTCCGGATTCGAGGCACAGGAAATCCTGGTACAACGGGTCGGGCTGCAACGCGTCGAACGGACGCCAGATCCGCGCGTCCTTCAGCCCGTAGCCGCGTCCGCGGCTGTACAACGTGCCGGGCGTCACGGCGGTGAAGCCTTCCATCACGGGGCTGGTGTTGAGCCCGAAGTCGAAGGCGTGCAATCCGTCAAACACCGCTCGACGCGCTGTGTCGTCCCGCTCCAAGCGGATGTTGTCCAGGAACAGCGGGCCGTGCGGATCGTTGCCGATGCTGAACACCAGGCGAGTGATCCCGCCGAGCATCAGCATCCGGCCCGGCCGCGATTTCTCGCCCACGTACAGTTGCCGGATCGGGATCACCAGCGTGCTCGCGCCCGGCGGCACGATCGTGTCGTAGTTCACGCGGGTCCAGTAGTCCCGGGTGGCTGTGTCGCGGACCTCGACGTACAGCGACTGCGGCTCGTCGCCGGCGCTGAACAGATCGGCCTTCAAGTAATCGTAGCCCCTCCAGTCCTGGTGACCGTCCATGATCGCGTACGAGCGGTCGACTCGCAGGGCGCTCTTTCCCTCCGTGGCATGTTCCGGCACAACCGTACCGCCCGCGAACGGGTTGCCGTCCTCGAAGGAAGCGATCATCGATATCATCGGCCCGTCCCGTTCGGCCGCTTCGAGCGTCAGTTCCTCGCCGCAGGCATAACAGTGCTTCCATGCCGGCATGTTGCGATAACTGCACTCGGGACAACGCACCGCGTCGGCCGCGATTTCGCCCGGCGGCTCGATCGGCGATTCCTCTTCGCTCAGCACCGGTTGATCGGTCAGCGGGACGTCGGTGCCCACTCGGGTCAACGCCACATCGTCGATCCAGAAGTACCCGGGGGCCATCATGCCGAAAGAAGGTCCGGCCTTCTTGGGCTCCTGGATGTCCGCGATGTAGGTCAGTCGTGTCCATCCGAACGTGCCGTTCTTGTTCAACTGCATGTACCGCCCGTCGAACATGAACTCGGTCGTGGCGTTCCACGTGCCGGTGCCGATGTCCAAGCCGCGGAGGTACGCAGTGACTTGGTAACGCCCCGGTTCCAAGTCCAGCAGTTGCGACGAGCGGATCTTCGCTCCTGCGCCGCCGACCAGCAGGCACGAAGTCCGGCCCGTGCGGGCGACTCGGCCGACCGCGAATTCGCAATCGCCCTCGTACTTCCAGCCGCCCCACTTGGCGAACACCAATCCGAACTGATCCCGATCCTTGGGCTCCTCGAACGAAGGATCGGCCAGCAGATTCGCCGGCTCGGCCCCGAGACCGGCGATGGGCATCATTCCCGCAAACCAAACGAGAACGGCGAAACGATAGCAACAACGCACGGCAAGGCCTCCTGGAAAAAACGAAAATCTGTGGGGCTCTTGATTTCGCCGGGCCTCACCTGGGACCGGCAAATCAAGAAGTGTCGGACTTGGTTTCGTGGTACACGACCTCTTTCGCAAAACGCAACACTAATTCGTTTGCCGGTCCTCGCTGCGGTCGATCAGCAGCACGGGGCGAAGGATGCCGCCGAGGTACAGATCGGTGATGTTGGTGTGGTCGATGCGGATCGCGACCGTGTTCTGGCCTTGTTTCAGGGCGCTGCCGACGTCGACGGAAAACGGCGTGCGTTTCTTCTCGCTCGCGCCGACCTCGCGGCCGTTGACCCAGACGCGGGCGTCGCCATCCACCTCGGTGAAGAACAGCGCCGGCCGCCGCCCGGGGTCGGGCACGTCGAGTGTGACTCGATACCAAAGGATCGTCTGGCGGTCGGGCAATCCCTGGGCGTCCAGCGTGTCGCTGTACGTGGCGACTTCGGTCCAATGCCCATCGGCATGATCGGGTTGGAAGAAGCCGGCGGTTTCCCCCTGGTCGCGCGGGTCGTAGGCCAGTCGCCACGTATCAGGGAGTTGTTGCAGCAGACGGTTCGGCTCCGCGACCGCGGCGGCGCCGGCGTCGATCGATCCGCCGACAAATCGCTTGAGGTAGGCGACCGTGTAATGGTTGCCCTGTCCAGCCGATTGATTGGCCTCGCTGCGGGCCAGCAGCGCATCGTAAACGCGTTTGGCCTCCGCAAAATCGCCGCGGTTCATCGCGTCGCGCAGCGCGATGTACTGCACCGCGTTCTGTAATCCCTCGGCGGTCAGCTTGACGCGTGCGGAGTACTTCGTGTCGCCCTTCGCCGCCGCGGCGGCTTGCCGCATCAGCGATTGCAGATGTGCCAGAAACTCGCGAGTGTAGACCCAATGCAGCGCGTAGAAACTGCCCGAGTGGCAGCGGAGTTGGACGAAGGCCCGGTCGATGTCCGTCCAGTACGACTTCATGAACGGGGCGGCCTGCGGACCGTAGAACTTCTCGTAGTACTCGTCCATCATCGCGTCGCTGTCGACGCTCGGGTCGTAGGCCAATCGGATGCTCTGGTAGATGTGCGGTCCGTAGATCTGCCAGTTGGCCAGCGTTTCGAGATTGAAGCCGACGCAGCCTCGCTCGGCCAGGTAAGGGATATCGTGCTTCCAGACCGACAGCATCGAGAACGGCACGCAGCATTCGGCCAGGTTGTAGTTGTACGTGCGGTACGCGATCCGCTCGGTCGAGGCCGCCCAGCCGTCGATCAGATCCTGCAATTGCCAGCGGGACGGACAGGCCGGATCGCCGATGCGATGGAACCGGCAGTAGCGAATCGGCGCGATCCAGGCGCACAGATTGTCGGCCAGTTGAATCTCGCTGGTCGGCGCCTGGGTGTAGTCCGCGTAGCAATAGAAATTCAGGATTGAATCGGGATACTTCTCCCCCACGCGGGCCGCGACGTCTTGATAGAAATCGACGTAGCGGTTGGTGATGCAGACGCTGTCGGACGACGGCTCGCGCGAGTGCGGATCGTCCTGGGCCTTGCAGGCATCGCACTGGCAATAGCCTCGTCCGTCCGGCGGCGACAGCGACGGGTGCGCGTTGCCGCCGGCGATCTTGTCCATCACGCCCTCGGCAAACACCTTGCGCAGTTCCGGGTTCGACGTGCAGTACCAGTCGCTGGCCTGCCGCTGGCCGTCGCTCATGCGGAAGTACTCCGGGTGCTTCTCGAACAAGTCCCGCGAGACGTAGCTGCCCCAGGCGTGTCCCGTGTTCAGCGGCAACCCGCCGTGCCCGTTCCAGATTTTCCACAGGGTGTCGCCCGACCAGTTCGAGCCCCAGATGCGGCGATAGACCACGGCCGGTTGCTCCTGGAGTTCCAAGCGGTCGATCGTCATGTTGGACACGGTCGGGTAGACTTCGCCCAATTCGCCGTCCAGATAGTAGCGGCAGCCCCAATGTTCGAGCAGCCGGCAAGCCGCTCGCACCGTCGCCGTGTCGTTCTGGCCCGCCAACAGCACGCGTCGCCCGTCGCACACGATGCGCAACCCTTCGCTGCTGGGACTTTGCAGGTCGTCCAGCCGCAAGCCCGCTGCGACGGCCGCGCTGCCGACGTAGATGGCCGCTTGGCCCGAGGGCGCCGAGTCGGCTATCGGCAGCCGGGCGCCGGTCATCTTCGCGATCCAGTCGACCAGCACCTCGGCCGCCATCGCGTCCGAGACGCCGCCGCGCCGCCGGCCACCGGAAGCCGCGTTGCCCGCGGACACCACAATCGTTGCCGTGGGCTGTCCATCCCGCACCACGTCCAGCGCCTGGGCCGGAGATCTCAGTCCGCACGTCGCCAACACCAGACACAACACGCTACCGACCAGCCGTGAGTCAAGTCGTTCAATCATCGCAATCGTCTCCATGCAGAAAAAGAAGGTGAGCACGATTCTACCGCGCCCCCGCGCCGCAGGAATCCCCGCGTCGATGGAACGGCGAGCGGCGGAATACGGTTCTTGTTTTCTCCACCGCTTTTAGACCGGCGGTCACGCCTCAGGCGATCGCATTGATACTTGGGCATCTTCGATTCCGTCTCCTGATCTTTCAACCGGCAGGCCACACTTGACACGCCGAATCCGCGTTGTCCAAAATCACGGGTGTCGGCCAGTCGGTGAAAGGTCTCGTCGGGCATGGCAGCAGCGAGAACCCTACGAATGACCCCTTGTGCTGGAGTGACAGTCATGAAGAACGCGAGAGTGTGTCCGTGGATGGTGGCCGGTGTCGTGGGGCTCGCCATCAGCTGTGCCGCACAGGGCGAAGTGGAACTGGTGAGAGACGGCCGAGCCGTGTCCGAAATCGTGATCGCTGCGGATGCGATCCAGGTGGTGAAGCTGGCGGCGCTGGATCTTCAGATGCACCTGAAGCAGATGTCCGGCGCGGAACTGCCGATCGTCCAGGCGCCGTCGCCCGGCGTGGCTGCCCGGGTGTATGTGGGCGAAAGCCATTTCACGCGGGAACTCGGCTTCAAGCCGGCCTCCTTCCGTACCAGCGGGCTGGAGATCCTGGCCGAGAAGAACCACGTGATTCTTGTTGGCCCGGATAAGCAGCGCGATCCTTGCCCCTATGGCCAGACGGGTGCAGACAGCATCTACCTGAGAGGCAGCGCGATCCTCGGCAAGACGTCCGCCAGACCAGAGGATTTCCCCTCTCCGGGGTTGAAAAAGTGGCAGGAGTTCTGCGGCGATAAATTCACCGCAGAGCATCTCGACGATCACCTGGGACAGTTCAATCCGTCCCTGCAAATCCACAGCAATGACGACACCGGAACCTGGTACGCGGTGGCGGACCTGCTGGAGCAACTGGGCGTGCGCTGGTACATGCCGTATGAAGACGGCACCGTCATTCCGGACAGACCGACGGTCAGGGTCGCGGAGCAACACGTTGTCAAGGAGGCGAAATTCGACCGCCGCGAGTGGTGCTTCTACAATGCGATGCGATCCGATGCCGAAGGGATCGCGTGGCTGAAGCGGCTGAAGGCGGGCAACCACAACACGATTCTGTACAATCACACGACCTACGCCATCTACAGCTCCCTGCAGCAGCAACAACGGCATCCGGAATGGCTGGCCTGCGGGGCCGATGGCAAACCTTACGTCGGCTATCCGCCGGGACGCGGTATGCCGCGCTATACCGATCCCGGCTTCCGCAAGGCTGCGGTCGCCTACATGAACAAGGTGTTCGACACATTCCCCGACCTGTCGGCCATGACCGTCGGCCCGCCGGACGGCGGTATTAAGATGGATGCCCGCGATCTCGACGCGTACGGCAAGCCGGACGACAGCGAGGAGCAAAAGGCATCCAACTATGTGTGGGATTTCCACGTCTATCTCGCCAGGGAGCTGAAGAAGTCGCACCCTGATAAATGCCTGCTCTACATGACCGGCTACGGCGCGCGACTCACCCCCGCCAACATCGAGGAATTTCCCAGCAATCTTATCGTGCCGCTACGAGGTTACAGTCCTGCCAACCGGGTTCTCAAGACCGAGGCGCAGATCCTGACCGATGCATGGCAACAGTGGCGCGGGCTGATGAAAGAACCTCGCCGAGCACCGGTGTGGAACTATTTCCTCTGGTATCGCACTCCCACCCACCCGCGCTATCCCGTCTTTTTCTCGGAAGCCCTTCAGCAGGAGATGCGGGAAATTCTGCCGATCTGCGACGGCAAGTTCATCGAAATCCAGCCGACACGTGTAACAACTCCCGAAGGACGCGAGCAATTCCGACTCAACACCCCCGGTTTGATCCACCTGATGGTGTACTGGCAGAACAAGCTGTTTTGGGATCCGGACATGGATCGGACGAAGATGTTGGACGAGTATTACACGCTCTTCTTCGGTCCTGCCGCCGCGGAGATGAAGGAGTTCATCGAGTTCGCTGAACAGGTGTGGATGCGGCAGGAATCGCGCAGCGTCACCCTGACCACCGGGTTTCTCAGGGAGCCCGACGTAGACCGTTTCTTCGAGATCCTCGCCCGGGCACGCGCCAAGGCCGGCGACGATACCGTCTATCAGCGCCGTATCGTGCGGATGGAACAGGAGATGCTGCCGCTCAAAGATCTGTTCCCGAATCTGGCGCGCACGGGGCCGCTCGTCCGGGCGTATCCGGTGGATATTGCGTGGACGGGCATGGATGGCGATGTGAGCAAGTACCGGTACGGCTGGACCTCCCTGCGCGACAACAGGACGGGCGAACCAGCGCCGAAGAACACCGCGCCCACCCGCGCTGCGATCTGCATGACGCGGGACAAGTCGGCGATGATCGTGGCCGTGATCTGTCCGGAAAGCAAGATGAGCGACCTCAAGGCGGACTGCCGAGCGAACGACGAGGCGAGCATCTTCGATGACGATGTCGTCGAGGTCTACGTGAACACTCCGCAGCGTTCCTACTTCAAGATCGCCGTCAACCCGAACGGCGCCATTTGGGACGAATCGACCGACGTGGCGATCATCGAACGCACGACCCTTCCGATCCTGTGGAACCCCGGGACCAAGGCGGAGGTCAAGAAGGAGGCCGACCGGTGGACTGTGGAGATCATGATTCCGATGAAGGACTTTGGCGAGATCGGCCCGTCGGAAACGTATCCATGGGGGATCCAGGTGGGACGCACCCGGTTTACGGGCGGCAAGCCCGAAAGCTGGTCGATCGCCCCCACCGGCGGCCCTTACGCCACGCTGAATCGCTGGGCCAATCTCTGGATCCGACCCTGGTAGCCCGGCGGCGCCGGTTCAATCCGCAGACCTCACTCGGCCTCGAGCAGGCGACGCATCAAGTCAGAAATGATTCTGCCGAGTTTTTTCGATCCGAGCGACGTCTCAGGATACGGTTCTTCGTTCGGTGGACGGTTCCGGCGACCGTTACAGAGCCGGATCAGCTCGAGCTTCGTCCAGGCCTTCTTCCACACCAGCGGAGACACCACGATGCCCTCCTCCAGGATGTACACACCCCAGCCTTCACCAGTGGCGTCGACGGCATCGAAGGTACTACCGGGCGCGGGATCTAACGCGATCAATTTCAGTAGCAGAGCACGGGCGGACTTTGCCGCAATCACGTGCCCGTTGACGTCGACCAGAATGGGAAGAACCGGCTTCCGAAATACGAATGAGAGGGTTCTGTCGTTGCTCATGGTTGCGGCTTCAGATGCTGGTCGAAGAACCTCAGCACGTCCGGCCGAAGATCTCGTTGCTTGGGCTGAAGGTGGAAGCTGTGGGGAGCGCCTTCGATAACGATCAGTTCGCTTCGCACGCCGATCTGCCCGGCCGCTTCGTGAAATCGCGTGGACTGATCGAGCGGTGTGGTCTTGTCGGCGGTGCCATGCAAGATCAGCATCGGCGGATCGTCTTTGGAAAGCTGTTTGATCGGCGAGGCCGAGTCCCACAGCGCCGGCGCCTCGGCCTGTGGCTTGGCGAACATGGGCAGGTTCGGATAGGGCTTGGGCGGCACCTGTCCTTCCCAGGACGCGGCGCAGTGGGGATACATCGGCACGGCTGCCTGGATTCGGCAAGAGTATTCGGCATCCTCGCTGGGATCGAGTCCAGCCTCGGGACCGCTCACTGCCAGGAGGGCGGTAAGATGCCCGCCCGCCGAGCCGCCGATCGCTCCGATGTGTGCGGCATCAAGTTGGAAACGAGCCGCATTCTTCCGCAACCAGCGCACCGCCCGTTTGCAGTCCTGGATGTTCTGGGGAAAGGTCGGCGAGCCGGGCTTGGCCAGGGCATAGTTGATCGACATGCACACGTAGCCGTGCGAGGCCAGCGTGGTGCCGATGTTCTGTTCGCGGGCCGCGCCTTTGTCGCCACCCGTCCACCCGCCTCCGTGAATAATCACGATGCCGGGATACTTCTTCCCCGGTTCGAACGTCGGCGGCAGATAGAGATCCGCCTTCTCGGCACGCTCCGCGGCGAGATAGCCGACGTTTTTCTCCACGCGGATCGCCGGCTGATCCGCGCCAGAGTCAGGTTCTGCGGCCCGTAGGGTGGCCAACTGCACGAACAAGACGGCAACGACCCCCAGACTTCTGATCGGTCCCATCGCGGGCTCCTTTGGAAAGACCATTCGCGGTAGTCCAGACGGAATGCCTACCAGAGTAACACGGTCGCCAGCGCTTCGCCAACGGTTGCCGGTGGCGGAGAAGGCCCGACCAGCCGCAACCCGCCACCGACCAGCCGTGAATCAAGTCGTCGAATCATCGCAGTCATCTCCATGCCGAAAATCGAACGCGTGGGGACTCGCACGGGCGACATGATCAGATGTTACCGCAAAGCCGGCTTGCCCCAGCCCGAGTTCGCCTTGACTGACGGCTTCGTCACCACCATCCGCCGCGATCCCGAAAGTGCTTTCAAGGCCGTGACAGGTGGCAAACGAACCGTTGCCGGGGGAAGTTACCGGGGAAGTCGAGAGAGTCGTCAGGGTGCTTCGCGGCGAGATGAAGCGTACCGCGATCCAACGGGCTCTTCGGCTGCAACACGCGTCGGTGCATCAGCGCGCCGAGCATTGTTCCAACAGCTCCATCTTTCGCGCCGCCGGCCAAACGAAACGTTTCCCGCGCGGGCTAGGATCACAGCATTTCGAACTCCCGTGCAGACTTGGAAAATAGCTATTGTGGTCAAATTTACGCACTACAATTAGCGTGAGTGCGGTCGATTTGTGGAAATACTACGAAACACGGAGACGCTAGATGCAAACTACGAAAAACGGGCAGCGCCGAGAGACCGGACAAGCCGCCACGCGGCAAGAAGAGGCACGAAAAATCCCAATCGAAACTCCCAGACGGCAGGCATTTACGCAATTCGAGTGGCATAGTCACCTGAAGTGGTGAAGTAGTGAACGTAGGACGGTTGCACTTTCGCCGCTGTGGATTCAAAATTCGTGTCAGTGGCCGACCGATGCTCCGACAATCGGTCATAAAGACGATAGCGAGACCTGACAAAACAGCAGAATATTGATGACTCATTGCACTTCACAGGTGGCACTGGCTTGGGCTGCGGGGACAACGGAAATCATGAGAGGCTGACAGATGGGCTTCAGATACTCGGGCCATGAGACGTTTCCCTGCCGCTATGCGTGGCTGCCCAAGGCATTTGCTGCCATTGAGGCGGACCACGCTGCCTTTGCGGACGAAGAAAATGCCATGATTCGACTTGGTGTTGGCAAGAACATGGTCAGGGCCATCCGTTTCTGGATGGTCGAGATGTCTGTCGGCATCAAGCACCCAGATGGCGGTTACCAGCCCTCCGATTTCGCCAATGCCGTGTTCAACAGGAAGAATGGAATCGATCCGTTCCTGGAGGACATCCGCACGCTCTGGCTGCTGCACTGGAAGCTCTCGACCCACAGCGTCGATGATCCGCTTTTTGCCTGGGAGTTTTTGGTTAACCAGTGGCAGTCGCCGGACATCAGCCGCTCGTCGGTGCTTGAGGCATTCCGCCGCGCAGCGGATAAGGAAGCGCGGCCCCCTTCGGATGTCACGCTGGAACAGCACTTCGATACGTTCCTGCACACGTACGTGCCGACACGCAGCCGCAAAGGCGATATCCAGGAAGACAATCTGGACTGCCCGCTTGTGGAGATTGAATTCATCACCCCGGTGGGTGAGCGGCGCATCGAGGGCACGGGAAAACGCGAGCCGATTTACGCCTTCCGCATCGAGGACAAGCCAGACATCACGCCGGAACTCTTTGCGTATGTGCTTGACGACTACTGGACCAAACGACGCCGCACGGAACGGACCCTGACCTTTAAGGACGTCACGTTCGGTAATGGCAGTCCGGGACAGGTCTTCAAGCTGCCGGAGTGGGCTGTCCGCCAGCGGCTCGAAGTGCTGTCGGAGGACTCGTCCGGCCCATTCCGTTACCAGGAGTCGGCCACACAACAACTGATCTCCCGACGTGAGGGCGTGGCGGCACCGTCGATCATCGCAGCCTACGGCGAAGGTGTACCATGTTGACCACGAACCGGATCGCGGACCTCTTCGACATCAAGAAGCGGTTTCTCCGCTCCACGCACCTCGAACGCGACTTCGCCGACAGTTCTGCACTTCGCGGCTATGTCATGACACCACCTGCCCAGGAGGGGTTTGAGAGGCTCCTCCAGGGGCTGTCGCCCAAGTCCGGGCAGCGTGCGTGGCGAGTGACGGGCAACCACGGCACGGGCAAGTCATCATTCGGGCTGGCGCTGGCGCATCTGCTCTTTGAGGATGGCGGCGGACTCCCCCAGGAGGTGCGCAAGTGCGTTGATTTCCGACGCCTCGGAGTGAAGCGGCCGAACTTGCTGCCCGTATTGGTGACGGGCACACGCGCCCCTCTGGGCGAGTCACTGCGGATGGCATTGGCAAAGGCACTGGAATCGCAGTGTACGCGAGGTAAACCACCGCAAGTGATTGCTCGCCTTCGGGGAATGGCTGGAGAGAAGCCGAGACCGCAGGACGGGTCCGAAGAGATCGCGTTGCTGGAGGAAGCGGGCCGTTACCTGCGCAATTCAGGGAAAGCGGACGGCATCGTCATCATCGTAGACGAGCTTGGGAAGTTTCTTGAGTTCGCCGCGCTCCATCCCGAGCGGCAGGACATTTACCTGCTGCAAATGCTCGCCGAGGCGGCATCGCGCAGCGGCGACACGCCTATCTTCGTCGTCGGGCTGCTGCACCAGGGCTTCAACGCTTACGCGGAGCAGTTAACGCTAGCAAGCCAGAGAGAATGGGAAAAGGTTGCCGGCCGGTTTGAGGAGATTCTCTTCGACCAGCCTTTGGAACAGACGGCTTCTCTGGTGGCTAAGGCTCTAAACATCCGCCGCGACAGGTTGCCACGAGGCACCATGCGGCGGCTCGAAGAAGAAATGTCAAAGGCGGTCGGGCTCGGCTGGTTCGGCGTCGATGCCGTCAAGCAACGCCTTTTGGCGATTGCCCCGGAACTGTTCCCGTTGCATCCCACGGTGATCCCGGTACTGGTGAAGCTGTTCAGCCGGTTCGGGCAAAACGAGCGGTCCCTGTACAGCTTCCTTCTCTCAAATGAGCCTTTCGCTCTGCAATCGTTCGCTGATCAGCCTGCGAAGCCTGACTCACTCTATCGCCTTCACAACCTGTACGACTTCGCACGCGCGGCATTCGGGCATCGATTGGCGCTTCAGACGTTCCGCAGCCACTGGAACCAGATCGAGTCCGTGATCGAGAGCTTCCCCCGCGCCCAGCCGAAAGAGCTTGAATTGCTCAAGACCGTGGCGATCCTCAACCTCATCGACTCACCGCAGCTCCTTGCATCAGAGGATGCGATTGCGGTCGCGGTCGATGCCACTTCTGATGATTCATCGTTGAAGATCAAGCGTTCGCTGAAATCGCTCCAGCGCGGTAAGGCGGTCCTGTACTATCGCGGTGCCGCGGGCGGATACTGCCTCTGGCCGCATACCAGTGTCAACCTGGAGCGAGCTTATCAGGATGCCCGCGATGCAGTATCTATCCCCCAGCGGATCGGCCCGCTAGTCCGCGAGAAGTTGGAGACGCGCCCGCTTGTTGCCCGCCGCCACTACATTGAGACGGGCAACCTGCGCCATTTCGACGTTCACTTCATACCCGCTGCGGAACTACACGACAGGGTGCCTGGGCAATCCGGTGCGGACGGCCAGGTCGTTGTTGTGCTCTGCGAGACCGAAGCCGAACGGGGGAAAGCCATCGAATTCGCAACATCGAAAGCAATGGGCAAGCGTACGGACGTGTTGACTGCCGTTCCGCAGCCATTGCAAGGACTGGCGAATCTTGTCGCCGAAGTGCAACGCTGGGAATGGGTGCTGGGGCACGTCCCCGAACTCAACCACGACAGCTACGCGCTGGAGGAAGCGACCCGCCAGTTGGCGGCAGCGCGGCAAGTTCTCGCCAAGCGTCTCCAGAGCTATGTCGGGTTGCGCCAGTTTACGGAGACGCTTGGGCTTCAGTGGTTTTATCATGGCCAACCGGTCGAGCTTGCCACCGGTCGAGCCTTGCTCGAAAAGCTGTCGAGTGTCTGTGATACGCTTTATCCGAGCGCGCCGAGAATCCAGAACGAGCTGGTTAACCGCCACGACCTGAGTTCCGCGGCGGCAGCAGCACGCCTGCGCCTTATCGAGCGGCTACTGCAGCAATCGGCAGAGCCGTATTTGGGTATGGACCCAACTACCAAGCCGCCCGAGATGTCGATGTACCTTTCGGTGCTTCAAGAGGCCCGTTTGCACCAGCACGGTCCCGATGGATGGGCTGCGTGCATTCCCGAAGAACAAGACGACACTTGCCGTGTTCGGCCTGTCTTGCTACGCTTGCAGGAGATACTCGAATCCTCCAAAGGCCGCCGGGTGAAGGTCACCACCCTTTTCCAGGAAATGAACTCTCAGCCATTCGGTGTTAGGCAGGGACTCTCCTCCCTGCTGCTTGCGGTCTTTGCCGTGATCCGTGAGCAGGACGTTGCGTTCTACGACCAGGGCGGATTCATGAAGCAAGTGACCGGACAGGATTTTCAGCGGCTCATCAAGGCGCCGGAGAACTTTGAGGTCCAGTATTGCCGGGTCGCGGGAGTGCGGACGATGGTGTTTGAGCAACTGTTCAAAGTGCTCAATCCCGACAAGAAGCCCAAGTCCATCGACCTGCTCGACGTCGTGCGGCCACTATGCGTGTTCGCCGCACAGTTGCCTGACTTTGCAAAGAAGACGTCCAATGTTTCCAAGATGGCGAGTCAGGTGCGGGATGCCCTGGTACGAGCTGAAGAGCCGGCGACCTTGCTATTCGTGACGCTGCCGGAAGCGTGCGGTTGCGACCACTTTGAGGCGGACACTCCTCCGTCGCGGCAGAAGGTGAAGCGATTCGTGGAACGGTTGCGAGACTGCATCGAAGAACTTCGGGCTGCCTATCCGCAACTCATCCAGAAGATGAAGGACGAAATCCTGAACTGTTTCAATCGGTCAGGCAGCTTCGGCGCTGTTCGAGGGGAACTGTCGCAATCGGGCAGGCGAATCCAGTCGTCCGTCAAAGAGCCGCGGCTGAAGGCGTTCTGCCTTCGTCTGGCCGATCAAGCTCTCGATGACGATCCGTGGGTTGAAGCGATGGGCAGTTTTCTCTGCTCGAAGCCTCCTTCGAAGTGGATCGATCGCGACCTCTCACAGTTTGAAGATGAGTTGCACCGCTGCGCGAGGCAGTTCTTCCGCGTTGAGAGCACGCTGTTTGATCACGACGCGGAGGTTTCCGGCTCGCATGCGATGCGAGTTTCGATTACGTGCCAGGACGGCAGTGAAGTGGACAAGGTCGTCCGCCTGAGCAAAGGCGAACTGAGCAAGGTCACCGCGCTTGAAGAGCGGATCCGTTCCGTGTTTGCCGAGGATAGCCGGTTAGGTCTCGTCGCCGCAACGAGGGCCATCATGACACAGTTGCAGCGGCTCGATGAATAGAGCCATGGGCAGCTGTGGCGCGATACGCAAACACAAGATGAAGGTGGGACAATGGCAGCAAAGAGAGGAGATGAACCAAAATGCTTTCGCGTAAGCGCCCGCACTATCTTGCAGTTGGGCGGCGAGCTTATCAGCTCCGACGGTATCGCTTTTTATGAACTGATCAAGAACGCCGTTGATGCTGGATCGAAGAACGTCCATGTCGATGTTCAAATGACGTTACCGCTGGATGCGATTCAGCAACTCCGAGCTGTTGTCGACGAATCCGGTGAAGTCAACAAGAGGGACCTCAAGAAACTGAAAGCAGAGATTGTCTCGGCCATCATTGCAGACGCTCCGCGCAGCAACAAGCTGCGCAAAACAGTTGCCGATGCCAGCTCGCTTGATGATCTGCTGGCGGCGGTGCTTGACGCCAACTCGATCACATTCCGCGATACCGGAACCGGAATGACGCTCGGCCAGCTTGACAACATCTATCTCACCGTCGGCACCCCGCACCGGCTTAACGAGCGCAAGTCCGGTTCGCAGCGGGTGGTTCTCGGCGAAAAGGGGATCGGCCGGCTTTCAGCGATGCGACTTGGGAGCCGGCTTCATGTCACGACGGCAACAGCCGCAGATGAAGCCTGGAACGAACTGGAAATCGACTGGAACGATTTTGGCCTGGATGCAAGCCAGTTGTTGGAGGACATCGAGATCGCGCCTTACCGCGGCAAGACGAAGGATGACCCTGCTAGCCACGGAACGACCATTCACATCACGGATCTTAGCACCACTTGGTCGCTGAGGAGACTTTCCGAGATCGCTGGGGCGGAGCTTTGCCGCTTCACCGATCCATTTACGGAAAGCAAGCGATTCCCGATTCACCTGCGTTTAAATGGAAGCTCGGTTCCGATTCCGCGCATGAGTGACATCCTCAACGAACATGCACACGCGCTCGTTGAGGGTAGATTGACCATCGAAGGTGAGCCTGATGACCCCGTCCCAGTTCTGGAAGGAAAGGTGCAGTACTTGTTCTCCGGTTCGACCGGCAACGCTCTCTCCGGTCGCATACTAACCTTTCGGTATGAGAATGCCGAGATTGCGTCACTGCTTACGAAAGCTGAAGACCCCGACGTGGGAATCGACGCCGTGTTGCGTCTTGGCCCGTTTTCGATGAAGTGCCTGTGGTTTAACCGGCGTCTTTTGAAGGCGGTCGAAATCGACGACAGCGTACTGGACCTCAAAAGATTGGTTCGTCAGTGGTCGGGCGGGCTGATGGTTTATCGGGACGGCTTCCGCGTTCCGCCTTATGGCGGTCCCGACGATGACTGGCTCGACCTCGATCGTGGGGCGCTTGCCGCGCAGGGGTATAAAGTTAACCGCGCTCAACTGGTGGGGAAGGTGGACATATCGGCCCGGCGCAATGCACGTCTTCGGGACCAGACGAATCGTGAAGGACTTCGGGACTGCCCAGAAAAGAGGGCGCTCGCAGGGTTGCTCAAGCACATTCTTGAAGTGGAATTTCGAGGATACCTAAAGGAAGTCGATGACGAGATTCGTAACCGGGATCGCATTAGTTTCGCGGCATTCACGGAGCGGTTGGCGGAGGCCGAGGAAAAGATCAACAACTCCCTGGATAAGCTAACCGAGATCGAGGATGAACATCCCGATCTGGAGATCGGCCCGCTCGCCAAACGACTGCAACGCGCATTCCATTCCGTGGTCGAGGTGGTTTCGGAAGTTCAGGATACAGTCGAGACAGTGGAAGATGAAAAAGCTCGCGTGCTGCATCTGGCGGCGCTCGGCCTTTCCATCGAGAAACTCGCCCACGAACTGAACCGGGCGTCCAAGCACGCACTGGATGCCCTGTCCCAAATGGACGGCAGCGCGAATGCGTCCGCGCTCAAACGTTCCGCTGTTCTCCAGTTGCAGTCGCTACGGAAACGGCTTCAGAACCTTGATCCTCTGCTGACGCCTGCCCGCCAGACCAAACAGGAATTCGATCTGGGCAAGGAGATTAAGTCCGTATTGGAGGGATTCCAGGCCAAGTTTGAGCGCCATGGCGTGACGCCAAAGTTCTCCACGAAGGGCGACGCGCCGATTACGGTCAAGGCCGTTCGTGCCATGTTCATCCAGGTGCTGGAGAACCTGATCGACAACTCCGTGTACTGGTTGTCCGTTGGAAAGCGCCGCAAGGTTGCCGACGAGGCGCCAAGGGAGATCCGCATTCTGCTTGACGGTAATCGGAACGTCATTGAGGTAGCTGATACCGGGCCTGGTATTGCGCCCGAGAACCGGGAAAGGGTGTTTCGTCCCTTTTTTACGTTGAAGCCCGCCGGACATGGCAAGGGACTCGGGCTGTACATCGCTCGGGAGATCGCCGAGTACCACGGTGGCACGCTGAGCTTGACGGACAAGGGCCTGAGGTCAACGGGCCGCCTGAACACGTTCGAGCTGGATTTTTCGTCGGGGAGGGTATGACGTGCCTGCGCCTGTTCAACAACAAAGCGTCAGCCCTATGGCATCCTGGCGCGTTGCGATAATCGACGACGTCTACGCGGGACCTACTCTCCAAGCCGTAAAAAATAGCCTGCCAGAGTTCTGTGCTGATGTAGGTGCCGACGAGTTGCTGGTACAGGTGCTGAGCGACCATACTCAGTGCGATTTTGGGAACGCCAACAGCGTTACCGATGCAGGCATTGTAGCTCTGGACGAGTGCCGGAACCAATTGACGGACATTACCGAGCAATTGGAAAAGCTGTTTCTCGAATTCGACCAGCGCCGTAACGAAGTGGCCACCATTGAGCAGAACCTGAAGGCCCACGGCTTTCTGGATGCGAACATCAGAAAGTATTCGTCTGTTCACGGCTTGTTTGCTGGGGAACCGTTCCAATTGGTTTTCCTTGATCTGCTCTTGGCCAAAGGCGAAGCCGAATCGCAGTCCATCGCCAAGGAGATCTACGAAAAGTTCAAGGCGTTTATTCTGCTGATGTCGAACTCGCCGATCTTTAATCCGCAACAGATCGAAGGATTTCGGCGAGAAACACGTCTGTTGAACGGATTCTTCGAGTTCCGAACGAAGTCAGACCTGTGCGACAGAGAGAGGTTCCGCATCCAGATGGAGACGCTTCCCAAAGACCCTGAGGTTTGCCACGCCATCCACAACTTCGTGATGGCATTGGAGGAGGCTTTAGGCGGCCCAATCGATGAGCCGCCAATGAATGACGAGAACGCGGCAACTGGAGCCCGCCTGTCCATCCTACCGCGTTTCATGCACACATTGCGGGCACTGGGGCTTCACGATTATGCCCTCCTTTGTGAATTGACGTTGCGAAGCGAGGGACATCCGCTCGGTGACTACATGATGCGTCTGCTTGGCGCACATTTTCTCGCGCAGCTCCTTTCGCATCCAGGCGTAAAGAGTGCCGTTGCTGCAGTCGACACGATGCGTTTTACCGAGTTCTTGCCATTTGGCGACCAACCGTCGCCTTCGTTCCACCGCATGTACGCCGACGCCACAACGGAGGCCGTCACTACGTCGTGGGGACCGCACCCGTGGAGTGTGACGCGAGAACCTCCGGCCAGCGATGCTGCGAGGGCTGAACTCGCTACAGACCCATCTGGGGAAACGGTTGAAGCTTTTGCTTCGGCACCCGATGCGGCCATTGACGAGGAAGCCGAGCACATGTCGGAAATATTAGCTTTGCTCGGCATGCAGGATGATGAAAGAGACTTGCCTTACATGCAATTGGGCGACGTATTGGTCAAGAACGAAAAGTCACTCGTGTTTGCGGTCTTGAGCGCTTCCTGCGAACTCCAGTTTGTGCCGACGCATGTTCACAGGGACCACGAGCGGTTGAGGGACGATACGGTCTTGCTCGTTCCTGGGCGAATGCGGAAAGTGGGTGCCCCGCAGGCGAAGAACTCTCACACAACGTCCGGACTTATGGAATGGAACGGGACACCGCACTGCATCGACTGGTTTGACGGGAAACTCGTCGGCGTTCCGCATTGCACGCTGAGGAACCTGCTACAGGACCGCGGCTATCTCCACCATCGCCGACTGCAGACTGCGCGAGCGCTCGAACTCCAACAGGCCGTGCTGTCTAACTTGTCGCGGATCGGCTTGGAAGTTCGGCCGCCGTTTCCCCAAGACATCAAGATCGCCCTCTACGGGCGAGAGCCTGATCAGTCATTTGTACTGCTGGGCAAAGCCGTGCCACAGGGCGGATTGCTTTTCCACGGTGGGAGGTCGGACCAACGTGTGCTAGTGCTTCGGACGACGACGTTTTTCCACTTCGGGGCGGAGATGAAGAAGTATGCCGATGAAGTGGCCTCAGCCGCAGGTGCCCATTCGAAGCTGAAGACAGGCTTACCCGCAGCGGCGACAGCTTTCATGGCGGCAATGGGTGGTCTGAAGCTGCCCATCGAGATTCCGACTTCAGCGGAACCTAAGCCCATTCAGCTTGTCGATAGCTCTGGCAAGAAACAACGCATCGAGCAGGTGGCACTCCGATTCGGGACGTTCGCGGAAGCCCCAGCACCAAAGAACAAAGACCTCATGTTCTGCCTATCGGCGCAAGAGGAGTGAACCCATAACATGGCGGATCAACCAGTTCGACATATTCTGAGCCTTTCAGGCGGCAAAGACAGCGCTGCTCTGGCGATCTACATGCGCGACCGCGTGGCAGACATGGAGTACATCTTCCACGATACCGACAAGGAACTACCGGAAACCTACGAGTACTTGGCCCGCCTGGAAGCGATCCTAGGCAAGTCCATCAACAAGACGACTGCGGAGCAGAACTTCGACCATTGGCTCACGGTGTTCGGCGGCATGATCCCGTCGAATCATCGCCGATGGTGTACGAAGGTGCTCAAGCTAAAGCCGTTCGAGAAGTATGTTGGGGATTCGCCAGTCATCAACTACGTAGCGATCCGCGCCGACGAGAAACGCGGAGGCTATATCAGCCACAAGCCGAATATCACAACGGTGTATCCGTTCCGCGACGACGGCTTGGTAAAGGCCGACATCCTGCGGATTCTGGAGGAGAGCGGGCTTGGGCTTCCTCGTTACACGGATTGGGGACGCACCCGTTCCGGCTGTTTTTTCTGCTTCTACCAGCAGAAGATCGAGTGGGTTCGTCTGAAGGAACAATACCCCGAGAAGTTTGAGGAGGCCAAAGCCTACGAGTACGCCACGAACAAGGGCGAAGGCAATCCGTTCTACTGGTGCGACGACGAGTCGCTGGCCGAGCTGGAGCGGCCCGAACGGATGGAAGAGATTAAGCGGAACTGGCTGGAACGACAGGAGAAACTAAGAAGGAACGGCAGGAAGAGGAAGCTCATCAACATCCTGGGCGACGGGGATGAAGCTGAAGAAGACCACCGCGGCTGCCTCATCTGCCAGCTTTAACGCTGATCGGGAGACGTATGATTTCGCAGCAGGCTACGCGATGGATCAGGTTCATACGGCAATACGGGCCGATTCCGCGCAACGACAATATGTACGACGAACATATCCGGAAATCGGCGAAGCGAGCCGGTATCCGGCCGCTTGCGTTCGTCCATCCCGTTGAGCAGGATCTGCTGGCACAGTTCAGCCTGGAATGCCAGAACCGGCAGTCGGTGGTCCTGACCGGGACAGCGGGCGATGGCAAGAGCCACTTGTGTGGGAAGGTCTGGGCGCTTCTGGGTGGTAGCGAAGCGCAGTGGAGTTCTGACGATGTTTACCATACGCTGGACATCTCGGCCGGTGGGGAGACGGTGAAAATCCATGTCATCCGGGACCTGACCGCACTTCCGCCGCAGGACGTGAACGGTCGCTATAGCGACAAAGCGGAGCTGCTCACGAGTTTTTGCGATTGCTTGTGCGCGCCTAATGGGAAGGTACAGTTCCTGGTCGCCGCAAACGACGGCCAACTTGTCGAAACTCTGCAACGGCTGCCCTCAACCCCTACCGTGACCCGCGTCCGCTGCATCGTGGAGGCGCTGCTGGTCGATGGACAGCGGGAGACGGCTGAGGCACGGGTCACGCTCTTGAATCTCAGCCGCGTTCCCTGCATCACCCTGTACGACCTGGCGCTCGACGCCTTTTTGGATCACGAAGGCTGGTCCGAGTGCTACTCTAGCAAGGTCGAAGACGGCTTTTTCGGGGATCGCTGCCCGATCCGCCACAATTACGAACTGCTGAAATCGCCGCTGGTCCAGGGACGGCTGCGGTCGTTGTTCGAACTGTGCGATTGCAATGAACTGCATGTGCCGATCAGACGGATGCTGCTGCTGTTTGCCAACGCCATCCTTGGCCACCCGGACGCCAAGGACCGACTGATGCAGGCAAGCGATGTCTCGACGTTCCTGCAAAAGGGAACGACCGCGAAGGCAAGCCTCTTCAACAACCTCTTCGGAGGCAACCTGTCGGAAGTGCGCCGCGAGTCGCTGGAAGTGTTCGAGTACCTGAACCGGTTCCGCATCGGGCACGAAACGTCAAACCGTGTCGATAACATTCTGATCTTCGGGGAAGCTGACGAGAACCTGAAGCCGTACTTCGATGGGCTACTGCGGGCCGACACCATGTACGGGGCAGACGCCAGCTATTATGCCGCGCAGCGCTCGTATGTCGAAGGTGACGATGGCGATGCCGCCAACGACCAGTTCTTGCGTTTGCTTGTGAGCCAGCGCCGCGGGCTGTTCTTCAAGATTCCGCGGGAATGGGAGCAGGAGCTGTCTCTCTGGGAGCTGACCGTATTCAAGTACGCGGGAGAGTACCTGGAGAAGGTGGTGGGCCCGCTTACCGTTGGCGGACGGGTGGAACGCGCGCTCCTTGCGCGGCTGGTCAAAGGGTTGAACCGGATCTTCGTCGGGATGCTGGTGAATTCCGACCGCGACCTCCTTCTGGCAACGAGCATTTCCTTTTCGAGCTCTAAGGTAAGCCAGGTGCTAGAGGATCGCGTCCCGGTGACGCCACGGTTGAACGAGCAAGTGGCACTTGTCCTGGCGAATGGCAAGCCCTCACTGCACGTGCAGTTTTCGCAGACGATCTCCGCGTCGCTGCCCTTGAATCTGACCAGGTACGAGTTCTTGAGCCGCGTGGCCGAGGGGGCACTGCCCGGCAGTTTTTCGAGAGAATGTTACGAAGACATGCTGGCATTCAAGTCTCGGTTGCTGTCCTGCCTGAACGAGCGGCGGCGAGGCGAGGGCGTCACGGAATCGAATACGGTCGCCTTCCACCTGCTTACACTCGATCCTGCAGGCAACCCGCTCGATGACGTGGTGGAGGTGACTCATGGCTGATACCGTATCCATCCTGCCGCTTCCGCCGCGCGAGGATTACCGCGAAAACAGCATGTGGGTCGATGAGCAGATATGGGGCCATAGGCTCTGGGATTCGCAAAGCCCTTGGTTGCTGTTTCTCGAATTTCTCAATGTGGCCGAAGCCAGCTTCCGTAACGGGCAGTTGCTACAGAACGGCAATCATCCCCTGCTGTACAAGCCATATAAGCGGATGTACCTGCGCAACATCTTGTTCAACAACGAAGCCTTGACACGGGTCGCCGCACATTTTCCCAACAGCAACTCGGCTTGGGATGCTTGGGTTGAATGGATGAATACGAACGCAAAGGGAGTGCTGCCCCGCGACTTCTCCTATCTTCGGGGACGATTCCATTCCTTCCAACAGTTTGTTTCCTTGGTAGGCATCCTTCGCGGTTCGGCTGTAGAAAGCGAAGCGAACAAGCGGTGGAGTTCCCGCTTCGTCTTCCCCTTTGGCCCGAACGCACTATACGAAGATCTGAACATTTCACCTGCGGGCAAGACCAGCCGCGAGTACATCTACTTCGGCCGCACCGGCGAGATCATGTACCTGATGCTCAGCCGTTCGAAGAGGAAGAACGAATTGGCAGCACGTTTTGCATCGTTGCTTTCGGGAGAGAACCAGTGGAACAAACTGCTGGCGCTGTTTCAGCCTGAGGGCGGCGAGGACCAGGAGACGCGAGCCAACAGTTTCCTTCCATACTGCGAGCATTCTGTCTTCGATCTGCTGGCCGATGACTGGTTACACGTGCTGTCCCTGGAGTTGCCGGGATTCGATGCACTGCCGCACCTAGTCACGCTAGGTGCGTTCCATGTGATGTTGTATCAGTTGCAAGTAAGCAGCGCACTCCTGTGCCGGCCCCTTAACTTCATCTGCGAGGTCATAGCGCCGAGGAAGACGCTGGTGCGCGAACTGTCCGCGTCAAACTACCAGGAAAACAGCCTGCTGTCGCAAAAGGCCGTCGAAGCGTACTTGGCGGGGATCACCGGATCGGATCGCTGGCAGCAGGCCAAGGCACAGCCCAGCGCGTTCGCCGCGTGCAAGGCGATCCTAGAAGAACAGGTGCGCTGGCCGAACGACCCGGAAGACTACGAAGGCTGCTCGGAGCCGGATGCCCTTGCGTCCGAGCTTCGGCGAGCAGCCATTGCCCGCCATAAACAGCATGTGGCCAGCGTTCACCGCCAATACGGTCGCGACGTGGGCTTGGTGTCGAAACGAGGCACCAACCGACTGCGATATGCTCCGACCGATGCGCTTCTGAAAACGCTGGTGCTGGCCAATGTCTCGCGACGGATGGAATACAAGGAGTTTCTCGATATGCTGTTTACTCGCTACGGCTTTGTGATCGGAGAGCGAGAAGCCGAGCGGGTGCTGTCACACGAGGATTTCGAGAAGAAGCCGTTTCAGACGAACTCGAACCGACTGGAGCAACGGCTTTCCAGCCTCGGGATGCTTCGCAGGCTTTCGGATGCATGCGCTTACATCCAGAATCCGCTTGCACGGGGGCAATCGTGAATATATCAGAACTCATCGGCAGCATTGTTTCCCTATTGCTCAAGGAGGAGTTGTCGGGCGACCGCGGCGCGCAGTCAGAGGGCACGGCTCGGTTTACCATAGACTGCTTGAGCGCGGAGCACACGGCGGCCGTAGCTCGCCAAATTCTTGCCGAACCCTCCCTCGCAGCGCAGATCGATCTCAGGCTTCCCAAGGCTTTCCTTGATGGGCAGCAACTTCCCGAAGAAGTGCTAACAACGCTTCCCGCGACGTACTTCCGCAACGCAACCACGGAAAAGCCGGTACTACTGATTGCGAACACCGGGGACGACGAGGAACAGTCGCTGAAGGAGTTCATCCGGATCGGAGGGCCGGAGCTGCAGGAACACCCGGAGTTGTGGATCAGGGTCGCCAGCGAAGGACTGTCGCTGTCCGAGGAACATTCCAAGTGGTGGGAGAAGGCGCTCACCGGCCTTCAAGACCTGCGTGTTGCGCCACTGGACCGAATTGCGGGCTACGTCTTGCAGACACGTTCGGCCATCGAGACTGATGGGCTTCCGATCCTCCAAGCGTTGGGGGAAGCTCTGCCAGCGCTTCGGCTGCCGAAGGACTCGGTGTTCTCCAGTCGCATCAAGGAAGCCGCGCGGGGACGCTTCTCGGCGTGGAAGAAGGAATACAGCGCGGGATTCCGCGCCCGTGGTTGCTACCTGCTCAAGCAGACGCCTTCGCAGCTCCTCCTGGGCGAGGATGAGCTGGAAACTGCCTTCGCCAAGGCCATCGACGCGATTCCTGTCGGACTGCACCCCACGATAGAATCGTTCATTCACAGCCCAAGCGGATGGAATGCCGCGTCATCGGCGCTTGCTGAATGCGAATGGGAACAGATTCGCCCACTCTTTGACGGAGTGAAGAGGGAGAAGTTCAACCTCGCGAGGGAAACCATCCGCTTCTTCGACGATCGGGAACCGGAACTGCTTTCGGACGACGAACGAGAATATCTTCAGAGCTTGGTGACCCGCTTGGGAAACGAACCCACTGAGGACGACAGTGAGTTCTACGAGGCGCACCGCAACGAGCTGAAGGAAGATCGGAAGCTCAAATCCGCCTGGGACCGATTCGTTTTCGGCAAGGCGCGGGAAACGGATGATTTCCTGCTCGGCATTGCCTTGTGCATGGAATCGCTCTTCAGCCAAGGCGAAGCGGGAGCAAAGAGAAAGCTAAAGATCAGGTGCGACCGGGCTACGAAAAAAGAACTGAAGGACTTGAACGTCGATGCGGGCTTATATTTCGCCCGCCGCTACGCGGGAGCCAAGGCGCTTTTCGGTGACCGTGTGAGTTGGAATGTCGGTCAGCTTTTCGACTTCCCCAAGCTGGTTGCTGAATGGGCTCAGCAGAGGAGAACCACGCTAAATCGCTCGACCGCCAAGGCCGCACTTCAGCTCAAGTTCGTCCTGGAACTGGAAGTCGATGTCATGACGGGAGGAACTCAATCGTACTCGACACAGCTAGTGTGGAAGTACGACCGAAACGCCGTGTCCTCACAACTCGTCGATGACTGGAACCGGTTGGCCGAACACCCGCTCGTTTACTGCCGCGCGCTCCAAGAGCCGGTTAGCACCAAAGGCGCGCTTCAGACCGTGGACCTTGGCAACGTCAAGACTTTTGTTCCCGCCTACGACCGCGATCGCGGTTCGTTCGTCCCCGTCTATAAGAAGCAAAACGACATCGCGGTTCAGTTCCGTAACAACTTGAAGGAGGCAGTTAGACAGCAACTTGTGCCCGAGGATCTTGGCGCAATGATCGGAGCCAAGTTCGCTCTGTTTGAGGAGGAATACACGAACGCGATCAAGGAGATGTGCGAAGCTGGGCTGCATAGCGCTTCGCTGCGTTCGCAGGTCGTAGCCTACTCCGGGCTGCTGGATGTCATCGTTCGCCAGGCTAAGGGAGACCGCAACCGCGAGTTGCTATTGCGCCCGCTGCTGTCAATCGGTACAGCGCACATCGAAGGCGGAACAGCCGCGACCGTGGTTGCGCCGTGGCATCCTCTGCGGCTTTCGGCCATGCAGGTGAAGGCCACGATGCTTGTGGGTTTGGTGCGGCACCTGCTGACCGCCCGGGAAGTGTTCTTCGGTGACACGAGGTTGTACTTCAAGGACCTGGAACAAGAACTGTCACACGCTTTCTATCCGGAGGTGGTGCTCGGATGGGCGGGCAGCCAACCCGATTTGATGGCCATGACCGATTGCGTTCAGGACTACACGCTCCATGAATCCCCGGTCATCAACGACACCGAACCGGATGACACGAACGAGAACCCGACGACGGGTAGCAACTGCGTCCTGGACCTGGTTCAGCGTTACCTCAGGCTTCATCCGCACGAACACGCCAACATGTCCGTCGTACTGTATAACTGCGATTCGACGCGTCTGCCGCAGGCGGTGGTGGAGCGCATTGGGCAACTTTATGAAGACGAGGAGGACGTCCGTTGCCAGGTTTTGCTCCGCCACGGAGACGCCGGGCGTCTGCGCGACCTGTACCGTGCCATCGTCAGCCAGGGGGATGCGGACATTGATTCGTTCAACGCAAGCGAAGCGACGCAGGATTTCATGGCGAGGCTGCGCATCTGCATCATCGCGGACCAGGCGCCGCCGCCAAATCCGAAAGACGGCTGCCCGTATGACATCGTGTTTTCGCAGGACGTCATTGCCCGTCACTCACAGGTCGAATGGTATCCTGAGACGGCCGCCCCCATTTCGATGGAAACGCTCGTCCCGGCACGCTGGTCACGCCGTCGGGCTGCCGCCATCGACGACATGAAGTCTGTCGTCTACCTGTGCTGCCCGGTGCAGACGGCTGAAGGTTGGAGTTTCCTGACGGCGCTTACCACCTTCATAAAAGGCGATTGGGACGAGAACGAGGGGAAGCGGCTCTTGCCTGCGCGTCAACTCGACTTCCGCGATAATCGGACAGCCAGGATTTTCGAGGAGACGCACAACCTGGGCAATTGGGTCGTGAACTACGACGAGTTACTCGATCGCCGTCAGCTTCTGAACCAGCATGTACGGGTGATTCGCTACAAGCAGTCGAAGACCCAGGGACGGAACGTCATCATTTCCTCGAAAGCTCCCCTGGGCCTGCTCATCTCGATGGTCTTGCAGCGCATCAAAGCCCTAAACCTTGGCCTTTCGGACACGCAGTGCCGCGAACTGGCCGAGCGCTTCGTCAACGACGCCAACGACGTTTCGGGCGACATCGTGCTGCGGGCAGCAAAGCGTGGGCGCAACGCCAGTGAGTTAATGGGAATTGTCCTCAGCCGGTTTATGCTCCGGCACGAACTTGGCGAGCGGCGTTACCACGGCTGGTATTTCCTGGACGACTACGCCGACTGGCTGGGCCAGCGTGAAGAGCAGATCGCAGACATTCTCTGTTTGTCCCCCGAGGTGACTGAACAAGGTGCCTTACGCCTGACCGTCTTTGTCTCAGAGGCGAAATACATCGAACTTGCCGGGTTGTCAACCAAGCGAAAGGAATCGCAGAAGCAGTTGCGTGATACGATCAAACGCATCAACGAAGCCGTGTTTGGTGCTCCCGAACGGCTGGATCGTGACCTTTGGCTTGCGCGCCTGTCCGACTTGATCCTGGATGGGGTCCAGTTCCCCGCGAGTGCCCGGATTAACTTGGCGGATTGGCGACGCGCCATCCGCGAAGGTGCGTGCGAGATCTCCATTCGCGGGTATTCGCATGTGTTTGTGTGGGGACCCGATGATCCATGCGACTGCTCTTCCTTTGCGCCCGTGGCCGAACCGGAAGGGGCATACCAGGAAGTCTTCGGGCGTCCCGAACTCCGAGAACTGGTTCGCTGCTACTTCGAGAACCGCGACCCACTGACTTTGCGGCGGAGTATTGCGCAACAGGATGTCTGGTCCGAAATCGAATACCAGCGGCCGACAGACCGCGCGAAGATCAAGGCACCGCGCATCCACACGCCGGACAAGGATGACGAGCCGCCGCCTGACAATGGCGGGACTGGAGGGAGCCCGACTCCTCCTCTTGCCCCCAGGACACCAAGCGGCAATGCAAGACAGCGTGTGGCAGACTCCAGTGCCCTGACGCAGGCAAGCGCGGATACAAACTGGGCATATCCGGCAATCGCACGTGTCGTATCTGGCGTGGAACCCGATGCTGAATCAAACGACGACAACACGTGGCTCCACGCAGTCGAGACGAAGTCGAAACACGCCCTTCAGCAGTTCCAGCTTCAGGCAAAGGTGGTTTCTAGTACGCTCACCCCAAACTGTGCCCTGATTAAGTTTGCCGGCAGCTCGAGCCTCACGGTCGAACAGGTCGGTCGGAAGCGATCGGAGCTGCTTACCACCTATGGTCTGAATATCGTGGCAATCCGTCCCGAACCGGGCCTGGTGAGCCTCTCGATCGAACGGCCGAAACGTCGCGTGATCCGGACGCCAGAACTATGGGCCAAGTGGCAGCCGGCGGCGGAATGGGGCAATCGTTCTTTGCTTATCGGGGTGAGAGAGGACGACGGGGAGTTGCTCTTCCTTTCTCCGGGCAAGGCTCATGCTCCGCATACGCTGATCGCTGGGTCAACAGGAAGCGGCAAGTCGGTCCTGATGCAAAACATCATCCTCGCCATCGCCGCAACGAACCTGCCGGGACAAGCCCGCATCGTGCTGATCGATCCGAAACAGGGCGTTGACTATTTCGCCTTCGAGACCCTGCCTCAACTGGACGCCGCCATCGTCGTGGAGCCTGACGCGGCGATTGCCAAGCTGGAGCAACTGGTGGCTGAAATGGACGTCCGGTACGGGAAGTTCCGGGCTGCCCGTTGCCCGAACCTGGATGAGTACAACAAACGTTCCACGGAAGCGGATCGCCTTCCAATCATCTGGCTGATCCACGACGAATTCGCCGAATGGATGATGGTTGATGATTACAAGGAAGCAGTAACGAACATCGTCGGCCGCTTGGGAGTGAAAGCCAGGGCGGCGGGTATCCATCTGGTGTTTGCGGCACAGCGGCCTGATGCGAATGTGATGCCCATGCAGTTACGAGCTAACCTCGGAAACCGGCTAATCCTCAAGGTGGATGCGGCAGGAACCTCCGAAATTGCCCTAGGCGAATCCGGTGCCGAATTCCTTCTCGGGAATGGGCATCTTCTTGCAAAACTAGAAGGCGTTCCAGGACTGTGTTTTGCCCAGGTGCCTTTGACCGAAGCCGAGTTCGTCGATGCGATAGTCAGAGTCATGTCATGAGTTTTGACGATGACC
The DNA here is from genome assembly GCA_023382975.1 of Pirellulaceae bacterium. GTDB lineage: Bacteria > Planctomycetota > Planctomycetia > Pirellulales > Pirellulaceae > SKKK01. Next base: position 134,131 of record JAHDXO010000002.1, on the reverse strand, counting down.
GGGGAGGAACTTCGCGTGGTCTATCTTGACAACAATTCGACGACTCCTGTCGATCCGGTGGTGTTCCAAGCAATGCGTCCTTACTTTACCGAAATCTGCGGAAACCCCTCCAATCAGCACCATTCCGCAGGTAGCTGCGCGGCCCATGCCGTCGAAAAATCGCGTTCGCAGGTTGCCGCTGCGATCGGCGCGCACGCCGCGTCCATCGTCTTCACAAGTGGTGCAACCGAAAGCAACAATCTTGCGATCCTCGGCATTTGCCGAGCAAAAGGTACCTTGCCGGGGCACATCGTCACATCAGCCATTGAGCACAAGGCGGTTATCGAGCCGTGCCGCTTTCTGGAAAAACTTGGATGGAAGGTGACTTTTTTGCGCCCGGACAGCCACGGCGCAGTGGATTGGCGGTCAGTCGAGGCTGCCATCAGACCGGAGACTGTGCTGGTGAGCATCATGGCAGCGAACAACGAGGTAGGCACAATTCAACCTCTCGAACGTATCGGCGAGGCATGCGACCGGCGGGGTGTTATGTTCCACTGTGATGCCGCCCAAGCCCTCGGCAGGATGCCGGTGGACGTTGACAAGTGGAACGTTGATCTATTGAGCCTGTCTGCGCATAAGGCGTATGGCCCCAAGGGTATCGGGGCTTTGTTCGTGCGGGAGAAACGCAAGACAGATATCCTTGTGCCACTCTGTTACGGTGGCGGTCAGGAGTCTGGAATCCGGCCGGGAACCCTCCCAGTTCCGAACATCGTCGGTTTCGGTACTGCTTGTGAACTTGCAGTTTCCAACCTTGCCGGCGACGTCCCCCGCCTTTGGAATCTACAAAGGTTGTTGGTCGAAAAGCTCAGGGGATGCTGTTCCGATATAGTCCTTCATGGACATCCAACCGACTCGCTTCCCGGTCTATTGTCCGTAGGATTTCCCGGCGTGAATGGCGATGAATTCCTATTCTCTCTGAGGGACGTAGCTATCAGTCAAGGGGCGGCCTGTTCGGCGGGCAGTCCTGAACCGAGCCATGTCCTTACTGCCCTGGGCGTCGGATATGACCTCGCCCGCTCCAGCTTCCGCTTCGGCATTGGCCGTTTTACGACAGAGGCGGATATTGATCAAGTCGGCGCAGAAGTCGGCCGCGTTCTTGCGATTCTTCGTTGACCAACCTCCTCTTTGGTGCTTTCGGCCCAAGCCAACTGCGCGTGGCGTCCGGGGACACGGTGCGCATCGATCGCATCGCGGTAGGCCGCGGCTGCTTTTGGGCGCCCTTGTCACCGTGGGACGACGAAGAATTCTTTGAATCCCTCGCAATCGCCCTAGACCCGGATCTGCGGTCCCGTCAATTTTGTCCCGCGGATTGTCCGATTTTCCGCGACTGTTGCTACCGGTTGCCGAAACCCGTCCCCTACGGTTACCATCGGCTGTACGGGATGTTGAAGCACCGCTGGCGTCGGCGCTGCATTCGCGAAGACTCAAACGGTTCTGCAAAAAAACGCATCGGAGGAGGCCACCCTGTGCAAGTGCTCGATTTGATGAAACAACGCTGTTCGGTTCGGCAGTTCGAGGACCGGGCGGTTGAAGAGGAAAAGCTGTTGTATGTCTTGGAAGCCGCCCGCGTGGCTCCGTCGGCCTGCAATCTGCAGCCCTACCAGTTCGTGATCTTGCGAGATCCCGAGCACATCGCGCAGATCGCTCCGGAATGGGTGTCGTCGTCGAACGCGCCGGTGATGATCGTGGCCTGCGGAGACCACCAACAGGCTTGGCGGCGCCGCGACGGCAAGGACCATTGCGACATCGATGTCGCGATCGCCGTCGATCATATCACGCTGGCTGCCGCCGAAATCGGTCTTGGCACTTGTTGGATTTGCGCGTTCAATGCCTACCAGTGCAGTCTCGTGCTGGAACTGCCCAGTTACTTGGAACCGATGGTCTTGCTGCCGCTCGGCTATCCGGCGGACGCGAAACCGGCCGACCGCCACGCCGCGGAACGAAAGTCCCTGGAACTGCTCGTCCGGGACGGACTGTGATTCGTGCTCGATCGGAAGTCAGCAGAATGATTTGGCCCTGAATTCTCACGAATTCAGCTACGGGATTTGAAGCGAGGAGTATGACGATGAAAGCCGTTGAAATCACTGTTACCAGGACCACGCGGCGTCGCTTTCTGCAGCAATCTACTGCTTTGGCCGCCGCTGCGGCTGTCGGAATCTCTGCTCGGCCATCGTCGGCGGACGAACCGGTGGAGGCGACGGAACCCGTTCAGCCGATCATCGACACGCACCAGCATCTGTGGGATCTGGAGCGTTTCCGCTTGCCTTGGGTGAAGGGAAACGCCAAGTTGGAAAGGAGCTTTCTGACCGCCGATTATCTCGACGCGACGCGAGGATTGAACGTCGTGAAAGCGGTCTACATGGAGGTCGCCCTCGATCCGGTTCAGCAGCGGGAAGAGGCCGAGTATGTGATCGAACTGTGCCGCAGTGCCGATCATCCAACGGTCGCCGCCGTCATTTCGGGCCGACCCGCCGAAGCCGGATTCGCCGAGTATATCCGGGCGTTCCGCGACAGCCCGTACATCAAGGGCGTGCGTCAGGTGCTGCACGCCGGCGACGCCAAACGCGGCCTCTGCCTGGAGGAGTCGTTTGTCCGCAGCATGAAACTGCTGGGCGATTTGGGCATGTGCTTCGACCTGTGCATGCGGCCGGCCGAGTTGGCCGATGGCGCCCGCTTGGCCGACCTCTGCCCCGCGACGCGTTTCGTGCTGGACCACTGCGGCAACGCGGACGTGCAATGGTTCAGCGGGCCGAATGCGGGTACGGAGCAGGCGATCCAGCAGCGCGAGCAGTGGCGCCGCGATCTGGCCGACATGGCCAAGCGGAACAACGTCGTCTGCAAGATCTCGGGGATCGTTGCGCGGGTCACTCCGGAGGTCTGGAAGCCGGACGATTTGGCGCCGATCGTCAATCACTGCCTCGATGCCTTCGGCCCGGACCGAGTGATGTTCGCCAGCGACTGGCCGGTCTGCACGCGGGGTGCAACGCTCGCGGAGTGGGTCGGCGCCCTGAAGCAAATCGTGGCAACTCGGACCCGCGACGAACAACAGAAACTGTTCCACGACAACGCCGAACGCTTCTACCGCCTGTCGACTTAATTACCGAAAGGGCCGAGCAATGAGCTGCCCCCTCTGCATCGACGACGAATGCACGAAACGCTGCGAAGAGCAGGAGGACGAGAAGAAATCGAAGAAGGATTCGAAAAGAAAGAAGGGGAAAGAGAAGGGGAAAAAGGACAAGAAACGCAAAAAGGACAAGAAGTCGAAGAAGTGACTCGGCCGTCGCGGAAATGCATGTCCGAAGATTCGTCAGCACTGATGGCAGAGCCGATGCACGGATGGGACAGCCTCGTCTTGACCTTCGCTTGCAGTCCGCCGTCCTTCGGCGAATAATACGCACTTTCCACTTCCGGGAACTTTGACAAGGAACGCATCATGAGCGACCATCTGACTCGACGCACTTTTCTTGGAACCGCTGGCGCGTCGGCTGCCGGCTTGCTGGCCGCCACGGCCGCTGGCCAGGAAACGACATCGGACCAGCCTGCGGGCCGTTTGAAGATCGTGGGGATCGCTTGCAGCCCGCGCGAGCCCAGCACGACGGCCGCTTCGGTGCAAGTCGCTCTGGAGGCCGCCAAACAGGTCGCTCCGGAGCAGATCGACATTGAACTGATCAAGCTGGCCGGACTACGGATCAATGGGGCGGTCGCAGCCGGGGTTCCCTTGGAAGCGGACGAGCGGGACGATTTCCCCGCGGTGGCCGAGAAATTGGCCGACCCGGCGGTGGCGGGACTGATCATCGGATCGCCGGTCTACTTCGGCAACATGAGTTCGTTGTGCAAGGCGTTTCTCGAACGGCTGATGGTCTTCCGCCGCGACAACTTTGCGATCAGCAACAAAGTGGCCGGCGTGTTGGCCGTGGGCGGAGCGCGCAACGGGGGGCAGGAGTTGACGATCCAGTCGATCCAGGCGGCGTTGTTCTGCCAGGAACTGATCATCGTCGGCGAGACCCGGCCCTCGGCCCACTTCGGACCCGGCGTCTGGAACAACAAGGACTTTGCCCAAATCACCGACGACGAAGTCGGCATGGCGGCCGTCCAGAACCTCGGACGACGCGTCGGCCAAGTCGCCCGCCTGGTCGCTCGTACGGCGTAGCTGAATTCGTGAGAATTCAGTCCGGTAAGCAGGGCGGCGTATGATTCCAAGCCTTTGCCAATCGTGCTCCCACGTGCGGGAAATCGTTTCCGGCAAAGGCTCGCAGTTCTTCCTGTGCCGCAGGTCAACGACCGACCGCCGATATCCCAAGTATCCGGCGCAACCCATCGTCCGGTGTGCCGGATTCGAGCCGAGCAAGGAAGGCGAACAAGGCGAATCGGTGTGATGCCTTCGGCGAGCGGTGAGGCGTTAGCCCACCGGTTGTCTTGCTGCTGGCAGATGAATGTTGCGGAAAACCAGTGGGCTGACGCCCACCGCTCGCCAGATACCGAGGCAATTTTTTCGAAGTGAGACAGTCGAACTGCGAAGTTGTGGTTGTCTGGATTCCGACGAGTTCGGCGACGAAGTTTCTCTTGCAGGAGGAGTCTCCATGCCCGCGATTGTTGAAGATACCTATGCCGAAGCGTTCCGCAGCATCTACGTCGAGTTCCTCATCACGGCTCGTGACCGGCGCTGGGTCGAACATGCCGTCCAGGCGGCGACCGGCAACGCGTCCAGTACGATCCTGTGCGATTGCGAAGCCGGTTTGGACCGCTACGTCGGACCGGAGGGCGACGAGTCCTTCGCGACGCCCGACGGGCGGCCGGGCGCGATCGTTCAATTGCACATGCCGCGGTTCCGCAAGGACCGCGTCGAGGCGCTCGAGCGGGCGGCGATGGTGCGGATCAGCCAAAACGTGTTGACGTGCCCGACCGCCGCTTGCTTCAACCTGATCGATTCCGAACACTTCTTTCGCATGGGCCGCAAGATCGCCTATTTCGGCGACGGCTTCCAGCGACGCATCGAGCGTTACGGACGCAAGATGTGGTGGATCCCGACGCTGGGCGGCGAGTTTATCCTTGACCGGCGATTGGGGTACGCCGAGGGTTTGATGGGCGGCAATCTGTGGTACTTCGGCGAGACCGCCGACGCGGCGTTGGACGCAGCGGAGAAGGGCGTGGCGGCCGTGCAGCAGTGTCCGGGCGTGATCATGCCGTTTCCCGGTGGGATCGCCGGCAGCGGCTCGAAAGCCGGCAGCCGCTACCGCTTCACGATCGCCAGCACCTACGAAAAATACTGCCCGCAGCTACGGGACGATCCCCACGCCGATTCGCAGTTGCCCGAGGGCGTCCAGTCGGTGATGGAAATCATCATGAACGGCCGCGACCTGGCCTCGATCAGCCGAGCGACCCAAGCCGCCATCGCCGCGTCGGTCGATACGCCGGGACTGCTCCGCATCTCAGCCGGCAACTACGGCGGACGCCTCGGCAAGAGCTTCATCCACCTGCATCCGCAGCGCGACGCGGAATCGTAGCACAAGGTGCCAGCCTGTGCAAACCGCGCAACCCAGCTCACAGCGGGAAATACGTGACCACGTTTTTGCACTCATCGGCGGACAAACAATGGGCCGCCATCGACAGTTCATCGATCGCTTGCCGGATCGGCATGTCATTGTTCACCAGAAAGACGCCCGGCATGGCCTGGCCAGCGGCAACACGGGCGTGCGCGAATAGGGGAATCGTCCTGCGGTCGTGTGTCAGCAAAATCAAACCTTGCGAAGCGGCCCATTCCAGGATGGTCGGATCGGACGCTGCTGCCAAACCAACGTCGCGAACATGGGTCAACTCCGAAATCATGCCACGGCGGATCAAGCCGTCCACAATGTGGTCATTGAAGTTCTGGTCGACGAGAAACGCGATCACGGGCACAACCCTTTTGCGCGGGCTCGAGCCAGCAACTCATCCTTGCTGATCTCGCCGGCCATCCCCGCTGCCTCCACTTGGCGGCGGATCGCATCGGCTTCCTCGTCACAGCCGCGGAGGTACTCGTCGAAGGGATCTGGGTCCGCCAAATAACGGCTGATCACTGCATACACGTCAGCCAGCGCGAGTGTGCGATAAGACCGCACAATGCCCTCAGGGCTTTCGCCGCGATTGAATGCGTCGAGGACTAATTCGAGCAGCACCCGGCTGTCGCCAACACGGTAAACGCCTGGTGCATCCTCCCGCAGCGGAACGGCCACGGTGAGCGGTTCAAGATCAACGGTCGTCATGCTCGTGAATCCTCAGATGACTGGTCGGTGGACGGACACAGGTGCTCATCCGTCAATTCATTCTACGAAATCTCCGAACAAACGCCACGCCCTGCCTGCGATCGGAAAGGTCGTTGCTGCCGCACAACTCCTCACGGATGCTTCGGCTCGTCCTCGTCGTCGTGCAAGATGCGCACGGCGGGGGTGTCGAGGTCGTCGAACTGACCGCGGCGGACGGCGACGATAAAGGCGGTCACGGCGGCGGCGGCCAACAACGCGGCGACGGGCAGCAGGACATAGATCACGCTCATCATCGGTCTCCGAAGGTTCGAGCGGCGTAGGCCAAGCCCAGCACGGTGAACGAACTGATCGGCATCAGGATGGCTGCCAGCAGCGGACTGATCAGCCCGGCCACCGCCAACGAGGCCGCCAAGACATTGTAGCACAGCGAGGCCGCCAGACAGCGGCGGATCGTCCGCATCGTATTGCGGGCGGCGTGGATCAAGTCGATGATCGGCAGCAGGCCGCTGCGGTTCAGGTACACATCGGCCGCGGCCAGACTAGCCTCGGCGCCGCCATGCACGGCGATCCCGACCGTCGCTGCCGACAGCGCGGCCGCATCATTGACGCCGTCGCCGACCATGACCACACGCCCCTCGCCGGCCGCCTGCCGCACGCGGGCCACCTTGTCCTCAGGGGTCGCGCCACCGGTGGCTTCGTGCGCGGGCACGCCCAAGCGCGCGGCGACGGCCTGAACCACGCCCGGATGGTCGCCGGAGAGGATTTGCACGTGCCAGCCCAATTGCCTCAGTTGGCCCAACGCGTCGGCGACGTCCTCGCGCAACGGATCGCCCAGTGCGGCCACCGCGACCACCCGACCGTCGACGGCGACCAACACCGGCGTCGCCGCTTCGGCCACCGCGGCTTGTTCGGCCCGGTCGATCTCCGCGTCGGCCGCAAACCCCTGTTCGCGCACGAACCGCGCGGATCCGACCACGACCTCGCGGCCGTCCACCGTGCCGGCCAATCCGCCGCCCGTTGTCTGCCGCACGTTGTCGACCATTGACGCGGCCGTCGCGTCCCGACCGGTTCGTTCGAGGCAATAACGGACCAGCGCCACCGCGATCGGGTGCGCCGAATGCTGTTCCAACGCGGCCACCAACGGCATGGCCGATTCGTCTCCGCTCCACGACAGCACGCTCGTCCGCCCGGCGGTCAGCGTACCTGTCTTGTCCAGGAAGACCGTGCCGGGGCGGGCCAGCAGTTCGAGTACCTCCCCGCCTTTGATCAGGATCTGACGCCGCGCGGCGCGTCCCAACGCCACGGTGACGGCCAGAGGAGTCGCCATGCCCAGGGCGCAGGGGCAAGTCACAATCAGCAGTGCGACCGCGTGATCGATCGCGTGGTCGGCGTCCCAAGAGAGCCACAGCCCGAAGGTCACCGCGGCCAGCGCCAGGACGGCGACCACGAACCGGCCAGCGATGCGGTCAGCCATCAAGACGACCGGCGCGCGGCGCTGACTGCACTCTTCCACCAGCCGCATCAAACGGCCGACTCGGGTCCGGTCACCTACCTCGCGGACGCGGACCAGCAGACGGCCGCTCAGGTTCACCGTGCCGGCATGGACGGCTTCGCCCGGCGCGACGGAGACCGGCTGCGCTTCGCCGGTCAGCAGCGACTGGTCGACCGCCGACTGGCCTTCGAGCACGATGCCGTCGGTCGGGATCGAGTCGCCCGCGCGGACCTCGACCACGTCGTCCGGCACGATCGCTTCCAACGGCACCTCGCTGATCCCAGCGTCGCCGACCCGCCGCGCGGACGTCGGCGTCAGCGAGAAGAGCAACTCGACCGCGTCTCCGGCCCAGCGTTGCTGACGCCGCTGAATCCAACGCCCGACCAGAAGCAGGAAGATCAGCATCGTCAACGAATCGAAGTAGATCTCGCCGGTGCCCCGGATCGCGTTGATCGTTCCCGCGATGCCTCCGGCGCCCAGGCCGAGCGCGATCGGCAGATCCAGATGCGCCGTTCGGGTGCGCAGCGCCGCCCAAGCGCCGCGGAAAAACAGGCTGCCCGGCCAAAGCAGGGCGATCAGCCCGAATCCCATACTGGCCAAGCGGAACAGTTGCGAGTATTCGGCTTCGATCCCCGTGAACATCGCGCCGTACAAGGCAAAGGCTAGTGTCATCACGTTGCCGGTACAGGCCGCTGCGACGCCGATGCGGATCAGGAAGCGATGGTCCTCGCGCCGCCGCAACTGCCGGGCGCGGGCGTCTTTCGCGGGGTGAGGCGGATAGCCCAACGAGTCCAACGCGCAAGCGATCTGCGACAAGGCGACTTGTTCGTCGTTCCAGCGGATGCGAACCAGCGAGCGGCGGATGTCCAAGCGTGCTTCGAGCACCCCCGGAGCGATGTTGGGCAGCTTCTCGACCAACCAGACACAGGCCGAGCAGTGAACGCCCTCCAGGTACAACTCGGTCGACTGCATCCCGTCGGGCAGCGTCTGGTAGTACAAGCCGCGGAAGACCGGATCGTCGAATTCACGATAGCGCCGATCCGTGACGCGAGCCGGCGGCGCAGACGCTCCGCTGGCGTCCCGCAGACGGTAGAAGCGGTCCATGCCGCAGGCGTGGATCATCTGGTACACCGTGCGGCAGCCGTGGCAGCAAAACTGCAATGGCGAATCCGCCTCGACCAACCCGGCCGGAACCGGCACACCACAATGCGAACAGCGAACCGGACCCGACACCGGGCTCGCGGGATCACGCAGATCGTTGTCAGACGAAGCGGACATGGCAGCGGGGGAAAGTGAAGTTGGGAAGAGCCCTGGTCGTCGTGCCGTCGCCGACCGGGCCAGCACTTCGCCAGCTTACCATCAAAGCCCTTGCCGTACCATTTCCCCGGCGCGACGATCTTCTTGAACGTCGCGCGATTCGCGCAAACGGTCACATCCGCGACGGAATTCGATGCCCCGGCGGGCGGCACGTCTACAACACGTCGCTGAAGTCTTCCGTTGCGTCGTTTGCTCTGAGGCTTTCGTGACGTCGCAAAGCCGCAGTTCCCGCAACTCGCCGATCTCGTGCTGGTCTTGCGCTTGGACGATTGCAGGGGCCGTCCATCAAAGTAGCAACGCCCGCACCGCTCGCTGCCCTCGTGCCGCGTCCAGCTCCTGGACCCCGGCGACCGCGCCCACTGGGACACCGCACTCCCAGAGCGCAAGCGTCAACGAGTTTGCCAACACCGTCTGGCAGTGGGTTCGCAACCGGCAGATCGGCAGCCAGAAGTTTCGCCGCGAGTACGCCATACCCCCTTATACGACCGACTTCTGCTGTGTGGAATTGGGACTGATCCTCGAAGTCGACGGTGCCGATCACCTTACGGAAGACGGACGGCAGCGGGACCGCGTGCAGAGTGATTTTCTCAACAGGCAGGGCTATCGGGTGGTGCGCATTTCCGGCTACGATGTGTTGCGCGAACCGGGCTCGTGCCGGGCGCGAATCGCTGAGCAAGTTCAGCAGCGGATCCGGGAGATGGAAACCGAACACCCCTCACCCCCCGCCCCCTCTCCCCGAAGCGAGGAGAGGGGAGACAGGGATTGAGGACGCTTAGTCGGCGGCGGACTCGTGGGCCGTGTACGATAATGCCGGTGCGACGCCAACTCTGCTGGATTGGAGTGAAAACCGATGAACTCGAAGGATATTTCCAACGCCAAAGACCCCGACCTCCGCGCCTCGCACGAGGCCCTGCGACGCGCGTCCGAACTCGCCCGCAAAACGGCAATCCAAACGGGCACGGATCTGATCATCGTCCAGGATGGCAAAACGGTGCGAATCCCGCCCGCAGTGCTCCACGAACAAATCCAACCAAAACCCGTGCCAACTCCATGACCGATCTCGACCAAAACAACTCGGCAAGACCCTCTGGAACATCGCCGACACGCTGCGCGGGGCGATGAACGCGGACGACTTCCGCGATTACATGCTGTCGTTCCTGTTCCTGCGGTACCTCTCGGACAACTACGAGCAGGCCGCGAAGAAGGAACTGGGTGGCGTTCGAGAAGCAGATGCGCCGCAAGGTGCATTACGTCATCGAGCCGCAATACCTGTGGACCAACATCGTCCACCTCGCCAAGACTCAGGACGGGAAACTGCTGGACACGCTGCAGAAGGGGTTCAAATTCATCGAGGAAGAGTCGTTCTCCAGCAACTTCCAGGGGCTGTTCTCGGAGATCAATCTCGGCTCGGACAAGCTCGGGCGCAAGTACGACGACCGCAACGCCAAGCTGTGCTCGATCATCAGCGAGATCGCGCGGGGCATGGCGCTCTTTTCAACCGATGTCGACACGCTGGGGGATGCCTACGAGTACCTGATCGGACAGTTCGCGGCTGGGTCGGGCAAGAAGGCGGGCGAGTTCTACACGCCGCAGCAGATTTCGAGCATCCTGTCCGGTATCGTCACGCTCGACAGCCAGGAGCCCAAGACCGGCCAGCGGAAGAAGCTGAACGCCGTGTTTGACTTTGCCTGCGGGTCGGGGTCGCTGCTGCTGAACGTGCGGCACCGCATGACCGAGTCGGGCGGGACGATCGGCAAGATCGTCGGGATGGAGAAGAACATCACGACCTACAACCTGGCGCGCATGAACATGCTGCTGCACTACCTGAAGGACGACGGCGTGATGGCGATCATCCTGCCGCACGGGGTGCTGTTGCCAGCAGCGCCGTTGCTCGTCAGGCTGGGACTGCGCTGCGCAGGACGAGCAGGGCGAGTTCGGGGCGGCAGAGGATGCGGAGCGGTTGGCAGCCGGAGAGGCCGCGGCTGACGTGTAGCACCGTCGGCGGCTCGAAGTGGACGCCGCTGGCGTACTTCACTCCGTACCAACTCTGGCTCAGCACCGGCCCGATCACCGGGAAGCGGATCTGACCGCCGTGCGTGTGCCCGGCGAGCATCAGATCAAAGTCGTGCCTTCGAGCCCACTGGATCTGGTCCGGCGTGTGCGCCAGCAGCACTCGCAACGCCGCGGTTGATTGGCATTCCGCTTTGCACCGGTCCATGTCCGCGGCGGGTTCCCACCAGGGTAGTTCGTTGCCCGCAAGCAGAATCGTCTGCCCTTGGTGCGCGACCGTCGTCCAGGTACCGCCGATATAGTTGAGACCGGCCGATTGAATCGCGTGAACGATCTCCGATTTGCCCGGCATTCGGCATTCGTGGTTCCCCAGCACGCAGAACACGCCCAGACGGCTCTGCAGTCGTCCCAGCACCTGCTCGAACCACGGCAGACACCTGGGCTGGTCGATGATGTCGCCCGTGACGGTGATCACGTCGGCTTGCATGGCGTTGGTGCGGTCGACGATCAGGTCGAAATAGTCCCGCGTCAGTTGCCCGGTGAAGTGCAGGTCGGAGAGGTGGGCGATTCTCAGCCCGTCCAGCGCCGCCGATAGTCGCGGCAGTCGGATCGTCTTCTCGTGGACTTCCAGGTGCAGCAACTGATTCCCCGGCACGTTCGCCCACGCCCGCGTGATCCAATCGCCGCACGGCAGGCGGCCCAAGTGGCGGTCGACGCGGATGACTTGGCTGTGGTTGCTGAGCAGCAGTCGCGAGTGGCCGCGGACCTTGCGCACCAGCCACACGGACGCAATCCACACGGCGACAAGGCAACAGAGGACGAAATAGGCCGCAGCGGCCGGGTGGGCGGTCAGGTGATCCACCGGTCGCTCGACTGCTCCGGGGATTAGGATCAATACCGCGGCAGCCCACGCCAGCAAGCCCAGCAAGGCCGTCAGAATCAGTTTTTCCAGCACTTCGCGGAGCCACCGTCGCAGCGCGAACGAATGCAGCCGGTTCAGGACGGCGACCCACAGCGCAAAGTGGCCGAACAGCGCGAGTTGGCAAAGGATCAAGGGCAACAAATCACCACCGTGCGTCTCGGTTCACGTGCTGGCAGCCTCCGCACCGCCATGCTTCGGTTCGTGGTTCTGCGAGTCGGTCGGCTTCGCGCCGGACTCGTCGGCGGGCGGTTCCTTGCACCACTGGAGGATCGTCTCGATCACGTCCAGCAGTTGCTCGACGCGGAACGGCTTGTACAGGACGGCTTTGGGATGCAGTCCGTCCTGGCGCGCCTTGACCAACGAGTGCCCCGGATCGTACCCGTAGCCCTGCATCAGAATCAAGGGCAACCGGCCCTTGAACAGCGGTTGCAGGTGTTGCATCAGGTTGTGACCGGTCATGTCCGGCAGTCGGATGTCGCTGATGATCGCATCGTAGGGCGCGTCGATGGTACTGGCCCGGACCAGAAAAACCGCCTGGCCGCCGGTCTTGGCGCCTTCGACCGTGCAGCCGAACCGTTCCAGCGTCTGGTGGGCGCTGTCCAGGATTTCGGCGTCGCCGTCGACGACCAGCACGCGCACCTTGCGGAAGCGGCTTTCGTCCGCCGTTTGCAGCACGGCGGGCACGGCCTCGTCAGGCGTCATCCCCTTGCCGACTTCCTGGATCAGGTGCCGGATGTCGCGGGCCTCGCGGAGGATGTTCTTCAGCCGATGTTCGATTTCCGGCGCGTGGCCGAGGTAGCCTTCCAGGACATGCACCGCGTCGTTCAGGATCTCGTCGATCGGGCGGGCGACCGCGCGGTGGATCGCCTCGACGCTCTTCATCGCTGTCCCGGCGCTTTGGGCGGTCAGCAGTTCGAGCGTGTTCAGCGCGAAAGCCACTTCGCGGGCAAAGATTTCCAGGAAGACCAGATCGTCCTGCGAGAAGGCGCGAGGTTCCGGGCTCTCGACGTTGAACGTGCCGATCACGCCATCGTGCAACATCAGGGGCACGGTCAGCGAACTGCGGGCCCCTTCGAACCCGGTCAGGTACAGCGGATCTTCGAGCGTGTCTTCGCACAGATAGCTCTGGCCGGTGGCGGCGACGAACCCCGTGACGCCGAACCCCTGCGGCTCGGCGAACAACTGCCGCCCGGTCGCGTCCTGATCCATCCCCACGGCCAGCAGCGGGATCAGGCGGCCTGTCCGCTCCTCGAGCAAGCGGATTTCGACCACATCGAAGCTCAGCAGATCCTGCGTGTAGTGCAGGATGTTGGATTTGAGCAATTCGATCCGGTCCTCGACCGTCATGTCGAACACCTCGTCGGGCTTCAAGTCGGTCAACTTGACGCCGGCTTGATGGATCGCCTCCAGCTTCTGCTGCTGCTGCACTTCGCCGGTGATATCCCGGACGATGACGACCAACCGTTTCTCCGCGGGGGAATTCGGTGAGCGCAGCGGCGTGACGTGTAACTGGTAGTACTGCTTGTCGGCGACTCGCAGCTTGGTCGCCGAGGCCCGGCCGGTCGCCAACGCCATGTGGAACGGGCAAAAATCGGGGCCGATGATCTCGGGGCGAGTCAGAACCGCGTAGAAGTTCTTTCCCATCACTTCTTCGCTTCCGTTCAACTGGCAGAAGCGGTGATTCGCCCAGTGGATCGTGTTCTCTTGGTCGACCAGCACGACGCCATCGGGCAGATCGTCCAGGATTTGGCGGCGGAAATCGGCCCCGTCGGTCTCGATGCGATCCAGCCAGGACGTTCCGCAAAGACAGCCGGCTACTTCGCCGCGCGCGGCGAGTTGTTTCGCTTCGCGCGCGTCGCGCACCTCGATGGTTTCAAACCCTTCCCGGAGCAGTGCCAATGCCGCCGTCGCCCCGTCGGCCAGCGGACCAAGACACAGAATCTTCTGTTTGTCTGTCAAACCTGCTCACCTCCCACTGCCTGTCCCCGCCGCGCAGAAACCGCGGACCACCAACGGTCGCTTGCAGGAGTGCCTGCCAGGACGTCCGTCGGCCCGGCAGGACCGAGCTGCCTCTCCAATCTTGCCCGTTGTTTCGTCGTCGGTTCTCACCCCTCCCCCAACGCGCGGTCGATCGCCTGCCGGAATTCCTCGCCGATCTTGACCTCGAACGGTTCGTCAGGAATCTCGGCCGAGTCGGCCCGTTCCTTCAACTCCGCCACAAACGCTCGCAGTTCGTCGTCGCTGACCGAGTTCTTCAACTCGCGCGTATCGTTGGCCCCTTTGACCGTCACGTAGTCCAGCGCGGTCTCCAGTTCCTCCTGCCGGATCTTCTCTTCCAACACTCCGCGAAGAACCCGCTGCATCGTGCGCCGCGCCTGGTCCTTCTCCTCCGCGCTCAGCCCCGACGGTTGGATGTACTTGGCCTCGATCGAGTAGATCAGGATCACACCCATCAACGGCGACTGGGCCAGTTCTTCCATCACCTTTCCCAGTTCCTGCGTCGTGATTTCGCCCGACTTGTACTGGTCCACGACGCGATCCACTTGAGAGATGACGGCTTGCTTCTCTTCCTCGCTCAAATCCGATTCCTGGATGCCGGAGACGATCGCCTGGCGGGCAGCGTCCGACATCATGTTCTTGAAATGGCCCAGGTTGGCGTAGACATACCAGGCGATTCCGCCGCAGACGCACAGCGCAATCAGAAACAGGATCAGGCAGCCGATCAGACATGTCTTGGCCCCGCTGCGGCGCGGCGGTTCCACCACTTCGGCAGAAACGGTCTCGACGGGCGGTTTGGCAACGTTGGCAAAAGGATCGGTAGACATATCGACTGGCCTCCAAGGATTACCCGCCACGAAACGGGACTCGCTCCGGGGCAGGGCCGCCCAGTGCCGGTCCCATTTCCGGCACGGCGCAGGCTGTAGCCGCTATCCTAACGCCGCCGTCGGCTGCAACCAAGTAGGGCGGAGGCCGTTCTGTCCCGCATCGCCCGTGGAAAAAATTCGTTTCCCTCGCGATTTCTCGGTCCAGGAATAAGCCGTCCGCCGATCGGCGAAAAACTCACCGTGGCAGATTCCCAAGTCGCGATTTGTCTTATAATCGCGGGAGCGTGTTCAATGTCCCGCGCCCGTCGCAGGGCACCATCCTGCGGCCTTGGCATCGGCTGCGGACCAAGGAGTTTCCATGGCGTCCAAACCACCTCCGCTACGACGTACCGCCCGAAATGAGCAGGCTGCGACGCCGGCGGAGGACGCGGTCGAATCGGTGAGCCAGCCCGCTCGCTTGGACGAAGCGGCTTTCGAGCCTGCGACTCTGCCTCCGGCCGAGCCGCGCCCGCCGGAAGAAGACGAAGAAGAGTTGCTGATCGGTGCCGACGAGGAACTTGACGAGGCGGAAGAGCATTCAGGCCTGATGAGACTGGTCTACGGTTTCGGCTCGTGCGGCATTTCGCTGATCGTCCATTTGGTCGGTTTGGTTCTGCTGGCCTATCTGACGATGCCGACCCATGTCCGAAACGCGCCGGCGCTGGTCGAAGCGATGTTCGACCCGCGCAACGAGGACGATCCGGTGGAATTCGAATTGGACACCGAGATTCAAGTCTCGACGGAGATCTCGGCGGTCAGCGTCAGTTCCAGTGCCATGACCGGTGTGGCCGTCGGCGCTCAGGGCACGATCGGCGTGCCTCAACTCGATCAGCAAGTCTTGAAAGAAGCCGCGGCCGCCGCGGAAGTCGGTCAGATCAGTATCGATCATCCCTTGGCCGGCGCCCCGGCCTTCACCCAGTTGATCGCCGCGGTTCCGGACAAGGAATTCAAAGGCGATCCGCGGGCGATCATCGACAACTACGAACAAGCCATGGACCGGATCGCCCAGGAATTGATGTGGATGATGGAGAAAGGCCCCGTCTTGGTCGTGTGGGTATTCGATCAGTCCGGCAGCATGAAGGATGACCAGCAGGAAATCCGCGAGCGGATCAACAACGTTTACCTGCAACTTGGACTGGTCGGCCGCAATCAGGCCCAATTCCTGGAGACGAGCATCGTCAGCTTTGGCGAAGGATTCACGCAGCACACGCGCCGGCCGACCAGTGACATCAACGAGATCCGCGCGGCTATCGACGAGGTTCCGGAAGACAAGTCCGGCAAGGAGTACATGTGCCAAGCCGTCGGACGAGCGATCGCGACGCACCGCGAATACGCCAAACGAACGAATCGGCAGATGGCGTTGGTTCTGGTGTCGGACGAGAGCGGCGAACAGGAAGACAATCTCCAATACCTGGAAGCGACGGTCGCCGAAGCCAAAGCGGCGAATTGCCGGATCTATGTCCTGGGTCGGGAGGCCGTGTTCGGATATCCCTACGCCCACATCCGCTGGCGTCATCCGCAGACCAATGAAATGCACTGGCTGACCATCAACCGCGGGCCCGAAACGGGGTTCGTTGAACAACTGCAAATCGATGGATTCCGCCGCCGCCACGACGCGTTCTCCAGCGGCTTTGGCCCCTACGAACAAACCCGCTTGGCCCGCGAGTCGGGCGGGGTCTTCTTCATGCTTCCCAGCGTCGAATCCAATCTGGTGCGCGGCGAGAAACGCAAATACGAGCTGGATATCATGCGTCCCTACCGACCCGACCTGCGAAATCGCGAGGAAGTGTTGGCCGACCGAAAAAAATTCCCGCTGCGGACCATGATCTGGCAGTGCATTTACGATCTGAACCCCTACCAGGGCCCCGAGATCGCGCGTCAGATCGAGATGCGCATTCACTTTTCGCTGCAGTATGACGAATTCGTGCGGCAGGCCCGCACCGAGCAGGTCAAGGCCAGGAACTATTTGGTGTACTTGGCCCGCGTGCAGAAGGCGCTCGAGGACGCGATCCAGCATCGCCAGCAGGAAGCCGATCCTCGCTGGCAGGCGAATTTCGACTTGATCTATGGCCAAGTGATCGCCTACCAGGCGAGAATTTGGGAATACGGCGCTGCTTGCGAAGATTTCATTCGCAATCCCAAGACCGCGTCGCCGACCAAGTCACCCAACCTCGTGCTGCGGCATTGGACGATTACCACGCGGGAAAAGACGTTGACCGAGGACAGCAAGCCCTACATCGAACGAGCGAAAGCCTTGTTTGACAAAGTGATCGAGAACCATCCCGGCACTCCATGGGCCCAGCGGGCCGACTGGGAACGAAAACGCGGATTCGGCGTTGACTTCTACGCTGACTACGACATGCCCATTATTCGCCCACCTGGAGGGGTTACTGTCCCTGTGCCGAAACTGTGAACAACTGGCCGCTCGGACGGCACGAACTACAATACAGATATTTGTGCGGAAAACGTTCCCTGCGACTTTCGTTGCGGCCGATGGCCGTGTCAGGAGTACATTGGCGATGACTGTGCGACTCACCCGGCGCCATGCTTTACGGTCTCTGGTTGCATTACCTTTCGCGGCTTCTCTACTTCATACAGGTGGCGAGGCCGCTCGTGCGGCCAAGAAAGATCCGCGCTGGGAAAAGGCCATGCAGCGCGGGCTGGACTGGGTGGCCAGAACGCAGTCCCCCATTCGAGGAAACTGGACCGCCGGGACTTATCCCACGGCAATGACCGCGTTGGCCGGCACGGCGCTGATCTGTTCCGGTTCGACGACGACTCAGGGTCCGTACGCCAAAAACATTCGCCGCGCGGTGGATTACCTGTTCACCAAGTGCCGCTCCAATGGCCTGATTGGCGATCCGCAGACCGACAACCGGTACACCTACGGCCACGGGTTTTCGATGCTTTTTCTGTCCCAGGTGCTGGGCGAAGAGCAGGACGAGGA
This sequence comes from Pirellulaceae bacterium, assembly GCA_023382975.1. Lineage (GTDB taxonomy): Bacteria > Planctomycetota > Planctomycetia > Pirellulales > Pirellulaceae > SKKK01. Next base: position 116,298 of record JAHDXO010000002.1, on the reverse strand, counting down.
GACTCGACAGTTGCTGATCGAGGCGTTGACCAAGGCCGTCGACTTCAGTGCCAAGAGCCAGACGAAAGCGGGCGGCTGGGGCTATGTGAGCGCCAAGGACGGCAACGATTTTGATGAAGGCTCGACGACCATCACCCAGGTACAAGGGCTGCGCGGCTGCCGCAACGCGGGCATCCCGGTTCCCTCCGAAGTAATCGACAACGCGAAGAAGTATATCTACGAGTGCAAGAACCCGGATGGCGGCATCTCGTACAGTTCGAAGAGTCGCGGCAGTTCCCGCCCGGCGATCACCGCGGCTGCCCTGGCCGCCCTCTACAACGCGGGCGACTACGACAGCGAGCACGTTCCGCAGATGCTGGACTACTGTCAGAAAACGCTGGGACGCATCACCGACGAAGCCCAGGCCTTCGGGCATTGGCACTACACGTACTTGTATTACGCGCAGGTGATCTACCGGCAGGGTCGCAAAGATTGGGATCCCTTCCGCGACAAGCTTTACGACAAAATCGTCAACGAGCAGAACGACGAAGGGCACTGGGCCGGCAACATCGGGCCGATCTACGTGACCAGTTGCAACCTGATCATGCTCCAGCTTGACAAGGGCTTCTTGCCCATCTTTCAGCGTTGAGCCCGGCCAGGATCATCGCTTGACCTTCGTTGCCACCGCCGCGCATAATCTGGGTCGGCCTGGGGAAAGGCTGCAACGAGATGGCACGGGCTCGGAATGGCGATCCGGGGCCATCTGGGATTCGAGCCTAGCGCAACGAGGAAAACGTCGATGCCAGAATTCAAGACCGAAGTGCCGCACGGTTTGGGACGGGACGAAGCAGTCACCCGATTGAAGGGCTTCGTCGAGCAGGTCCGGGACCGATTCCAGGATCAGTTGGACAACGCCGACGGGGCCTGGATCGAGAATGTGCTCGACTTCTCGCTGATGGCTTCCGGGATCACGATCACGGGCAAGTTGACCGTCGAGGACAGCCGGGCACACGTGGCTGGCAAGCTTCCCATCATTGCGGTCCCGCTTCGCGGGATGATCGAGCGGCAAATCGCTCAGCAACTGCAAACTGCGCTGACTTGAGCCGTTCGCGACGCTGGCAATGCTGGCAGCAAGGCGGGGGGCGACGCAAAGTTGGCCTTGTCCCCGGCGTTGATTTTGGCGACAAGTACGCGGTCTCGTCTTGGATTTTCGTCGCTGGAGTTGGCCTGGATGTCGGCGGTTGCTGAGCGCGAAGTGGAAGTGCTTGTCGAGCTGGGGCGCGCGGTCCTGACGGCCGGGGCCGTGCAGGAACTGACTCGCGGATGCCTGGTGCCGCTCGATTCCGCCGCTGCCGATCCCGTGGACGTGGTTGCGGATGGCGAATTGGTGGCTCGGGGCGAGTTGCTGGTGCGCGACAACGAGTTGTTCGTCCGGGTGCTCGAAGTGCTCCGCCACGATCCCGCATCGTAATCGGCTGATCCGGTCGTCGAACTGAAACATTTTTTGGAATTTGCAGGGATGCAACGTTTCATCTTTTCACGGATGTTGGCGTGGACCTTGGCATCGATCCTGGGGTTGCCCTTGGTCTGCCCGCCCCAATCGTCGGGCGAACAGCCCACTGTGGTCCGTGTTGGGACCGCCGCTCCAGTCTCGACGACCGACCGACGCCTCCGCAACTCCGACGACCCAGCACGATTCGTCGCGATGGCCGATGCGGGGCCGGTGCTCCGGCTGCCTATCGCGCTGGTTCCGGGGCGTGCGGATCGGTTGACTGGGAACAACGCACGCACCGGATCCGACAACGCGGGACTGGCGCTCGCGCCACGGAAGGCATCTGATCGAACGGGCCGGGCCGCGGTGACTAAACCCGAACGTGCTCTGCTGACCACGGCGACCAGTTTGGCGGTTGTCGTGGGGCTGTTCTTACTTCTGGTCTGGTTGCAGCGGCGGCTGTCTGGCCGAAACGGACTGCGGCTTCCGGGGGCGGTCGTGCAGACGTTGGGGCGAGTGCCCTTGAATGGCCGCCAAGAAATGCATCTGGTCCAAGTTGGCAACAAGCTGCTGCTGCTGGCCGTGACCGCCACCAGTGCCGAGACATTGACGGAGATCACGGATCCGGCCGAGATTGCCCGGCTGAACGGGATCTGCCGGCACGACCATCCCGGCAGCATTTCGGCGTCGTTCCGTGAGATTCTCAGCCAGTTGCAGCAGCCTGCGTCGTCGCGTCCGATCCGCTGAGCACCAGGAATTTCCATGCGAACTTGGAAGGACAGATTGCCGCGAGCGCTGGTCGTCGCCGGCCTGTTGCTCGTCTTGTTCGCGCCCGCCGCTGCGGTCCGGGGGCAGACGACCGAACCTGCCGCGGCGCCCCCGTTGCCGCTGGAGCAGTCGTTGCTGCAGGGCCCCGAAGCATGGACCAGTCCGCAGCGAGTCCAGTCGACCTTGCAGGTGATGTTGGTGATGTCGGTGGTCAGTCTGGCTCCGGCGATCTTGCTGATGACGACCAGCTTTGTCCGCATTGCGGTAGTGCTGGGGCTGTTGCGGCAAGCGTTCGGCGCTCAACAACTGCCGCCGAACCAGGTGATCACGGCGCTGGCCATGTTCATGACCTTGTTGCTGATGACTCCGGTCTGGACCGACGTCTACCGCGACGCCGTTCAACCCTACACGGATCCGGATGTGGCGATGAGTCTGGACGAGGCTTGGCAGGCGGGAATCCAACCGGTGCGTCGGTTCATGAGCCGCCAGATCGAAATCGCGGGCAACAGCGACGACGTGTGGCTGTTCTACCAGTATCTGCCCGAACCGCAGCGACAGACGCCGTCGACGTACGACGATGTGCCACTGCAAGTGCTGCTGCCCGCGTTCATGCTCAGCGAGTTGAAGATTGCGTTCCTGATCGGATTCCAGGTCTATCTGCCCTTCCTGGTCTTGGACCTCGTGGTGTCCAGCATCACGGTCTCGATGGGCATGGTGATGCTGCCGCCGACGATGATCTCGCTGCCGCTGAAACTGATGTTGTTCGTGCTGGTCGACGGCTGGAACCTGGTCGTCGGGATGTTGATGCAGAGTTTCGCGCCGTACACGTGACAATCCGGGTGAGGTCCGCCATGCAGATGGAACAAGCCGTCGACCTGGGCCGCCAGGCCATGCTGACCGCGCTGTTGCTGGGTTCGCCGATCCTGGCGGTCGGACTGATCGTCGCCTTCGGGATCGGGATTCTACAGACGCTGACGCAGATCCAGGACCAGACGATCTCGTTCGTGCCCAAGATCGTGGCCATGGTCGCTGCGCTGGCGCTGCTGTTGCCCTGGTTGATCGCCCGGCTGGTCGAATATTCGCAGGTGTTGATCGGCAACATTCCTTCGACAATCGTCGGCGGGTGACCGGGGAGCGAGCGGGCGTGCAAGTCGATCCTCAACCGTTTCTGGCGTTTCTGTTCGTGGGGCTCCGCGTCGGCGGGTTGGTGTTGATTGCGCCGTTGTTCGTTGGCCACCGCGTTTCGTGGCAGGCTCGCGGATTGTTCACCCTGGCGGTCGCGTTGATGATCGCGCCGGTCACCGATTCGCAGTCGCTTGCCGCGCTGCTGGACGATCCCTGGGAATTGTTGATGGCAGCGTGCCGCGAAGGCGTATTCGGTTTGGTGCTCGGCACGGCAATCGCAGTCCTGGTCGCTGCGCTGCAGGCCGGAGGCCAGTGGATCGGGCAGATGAGCGGCATGGCGCTGGCTGAAGCGGTCGATCCGGGCAACGGCGCGGCGACGACCGGATTCGGCAAACTGTTTGAATTGACCGGCATCGCGGCGTTCTTTCTAACGGGCGGTCACCGGCAAGTGCTGACGGCCCTGCTGGACACGTTCCAATGGATGCCGCCGGGCCAAGTCGGCTTTCACGCCGGTCTGTTGACAACGTTGCATCAGGTGACGGCGGGCAGTTTCGAATTGGCGCTGCGAGTCAGTGCGCCGGTGCTGGTCTCGCTGCTGCTGAGCGCGCTGGTGCTGGGCGCGGTCAATCGACTGGTGCCTCAGATCAGCACGCTGTCGTGGGGTTTCAATCTGAACATGCTGGTTGCCATGGGCGTGGTCTTCCTGACGCTGGGCAGCGTGGCGTGGGTTTTTCAACAACATGTGGAAGTCGCGTTGACATCGGTTTACGATTCGATGCAACCCGCCGACTACCTGCCGAGGTGAACCAGCACGCAACCGGCCGGGGCGAGTGATCGTTGTGTTGTTTTCGGTCGCGCGCGAGGAATAACGTACCGTCATGAGCGATTCCCAGGGCGAGAGAATCCATCCGCCGACACCGCGCCGGCGCCAGCAGGCCCGCCAGCAAGGCCATGTGGCCCGCAGCCGGGATCTTGCCGCCGCGGGCGTGCTGGTAGCCGCGTTGGCGGTCGCCTGGATTCGCGGCGGCGATCTGACGCAATGGCTGGGCGGTTTTGCCGTCGAGCAACTGGGCGGCGAGGCGATGGTCTCGGCGGACGCCGAATTCGCCGCGGATCTGGGCCGTCGGACTATCTATCGTCTGGGCGTCGTGCTGCTGCCGGCGCTGGGCGTCGTGCTGCTGGCTGCCGTCGCTTCCCAGGTAGGGCAGTTCGGAGTGTTGTGCCTGCCCGAAAAACTGGCTCCCGACGTCCAGCGTTTGAGTCCGGCGGCCGGTTGGCGGCGCATTTGGACGGGCGAGAACTGGGTGCGCACCGGTTTCGGGCTACTGAAGTTGCTGGCCGTGCTGTCGGTCACCGTCTGGAGTGTCTGGAGCCTGCGGCTGGAGGTGCTGAGTCTGGGGGCGGGCGACGCTCGCTCGCTGGCCGGCGGCGCCGTCTCGTTGTTTAGCACGGTCGCGCTGCGAGTGCTGATCGTCGTGGTCGCTCTGGCCATCGCCGATTTCGTCTACCAGCGATGGCGACATGAACGGGAGTTGTGGATGACCGAAGAGCAGCGCCGCGAGGAATCGCGCGACGAGCAGACCGATCCCCAACTCCAGCGCCGCCGCCGCGACCGCCGTCAGCAACTCGCGCACGGGGACATCGACCACCAGGTGGCTCGCGCCGATGTCGTACTGATCGCGGGCAGTTCGTTGGCGGTCGCCTTGAAATTCGATCCGGCCGCGATGCCCGCTCCGCTGGTGCTTGCCAAGGGAACCGGCCAGACCGCCGCCGAAATCTATCGAGTCGCCCAACAGCACGGACGAGTGATCGTCGACCAGCGCAAACTGACGCGCGAACTGTACCGCCGGGTGCCGACGGGGCAGGAGTTGCCGACCGACATGTACCGTGCCGTCGCGGGCGTCTTGTCAGAACTACCTCGCTACAAAACGCGGTAGAACAAGCGACGTTTCTTCTTTTTGTGGCGTCGAAAGCTTTTCATGGCGCCGTCCAATCTCTATTATGTCTCGGCATCTGCGTGGATGCCCAGTAAATCACGACATCAAGGGAGATTGGTTATGTTCAAGGTATGTGGGGTCTTGGCGATGGGAGTGGTTGCGGGTTGCTTGGCCTTGCCGGCCGCGGGTTCGGACATCAAGCACACGATGACGACTCTGGACGGCAAGGAAGTGGATCTCAGCAAGAAGTACGACGGCAAGGTGCTGTTGATCGTCAATGTGGCCAGCCGTTGCGGGTTGACGCCGCAGTACGAAGGTCTGCAGGCGTTGCACGAGAAGTACAAGGATCAAGGTTTGTGCGTGGTGGCGTTCCCCTGCAACCAGTTCGGCGCCCAGGAGCCCGGTTCGGCCGAGCAGATTCGCGAGTTCTGCTCGACCAAGTACAATGTGACCTTTGACATGTTTGCCAAGATCGAGGTGAACGGCGACGGGGCATGTCCGCTGTACAAGCAATTGACGGTCGCGGACACCAGCCCCAAGGGCGCGGGGAAGATCTCGTGGAACTTCGAGAAGTTCGTCATTGGACGTGACGGCAAGATCGTCGCGCGCTTCGAGCCCCGCACCAAGCCGGACGATGCGAAACTGATCGAGACGATTGAAGCCGCCCTGGCGAAGTGAGTGGCCCCGTTCGGTCCGTGCGTTTTCAGCCCCGATTCGGCCGCGGAGTCGGGGCTTTTTTCTTTCTTGGGCGAGTGCGGACCATGCAGCAAGCCATCTACGACTTTATCGCCGTTCCTTGGCGCGACGAGCAGCGGCGGCAACGCGAATTCCTGAACAGCCCGGAAGCGGAGCGAGCCGATTGGCAAGTGATCTGGGTGACGGTGACCGCCGCGGTAGCTCTGACGCTGCAATACTACGGATCCACCGCCGGGCGTTTCCTGTACGACACGATCGTGCCGGAGGCGGTGGACGGAGCGTGGGCCCGGCAGATGCTCTGGGCAGCGGACCAGACGCTGCTGTACACGTTGGTGCCGTGGTGTACGGTTCGTTTCGCCCTGCGGCGGCCGATCGGCTCGTACGGACTGAGCAGACGCGGCATCGGCGCCAGTGCCTGGATCTACTTGGCCATGTACCTAGTGATGGTTCCCGCCATCCTGTGGTTCAGCGGCTCGGCGCGATTCCAGCAAACCTACCCCTTCTATCACCCGCCGGCCGGCGAACCGATCTGGCCGAAACTGATCGCGTGGGAGTTGCTGTACGCGGTTCAATTCGTGGCCTTGGAGTTTTTCTTCCGCGGCTATTTGGTTCACGGTTTGAAGCAGCGGTTCGGTCCCTACGCCATCTTCGCAGCGATGGTTCCGTACTGCATGATTCACTTCGGCAAACCGCTGCCCGAGACGCTGGGCGCGATCGTGGCTGGGATCGTATTGGGCTTCATGAGCTTGAAGACCCGGTCGATTTGGTGGGGCGCCGCGCTTCACATCGCCATCGCCTGGACGATGGACGCCGCGGCGCTGTGGACCCAGTGGTGAGCCGGCGCGCCATCCGGGAAGGACGCGAGTCAGAATTCGTACGTCTTGCCCGGCTGACCGATCTGCAGCGTGGGCAGGTTCAATGCCTCCAGTTCGTCGGTCACGGCGTCGTAAAACGCCGGCTTGATATGGACGACGATCAGAGCCACGTCGCGGCGCAGCTTACGCCATTCGCGACTCAGCAGTTCCGGGGTCAAGTGTCCGGCTTTTCGAGCGAGCCAGTCGAACGAGTTGGGAAAACTGGCCTCCAAGAACACGGCCCGTAAACGCGGGTTGTCGCGGATGTGTTCCCAGATGCCGTCGGTTGGCAGGGTATCCCAAACGGTCGCCACGGCCGTTCGGTCGTCCTCGATCAAGAAACCCATGGTCGCGACCACGTGCTGCAGCGCATAGGGCGTGATCCGCAGCGAGCCGACGGTGACCGTCTTGCCGCTCTCCAGGAACACCGGGCGAAGAAACGGCGTCTCTTCCCGCGACAGGCGGACGAGATCCGGCCAGATGCGGTCGTTGAACACATCTTGCCGCAGGCAGTCCCACACGGCCGGACTGGCGTAGACCGTCGGACACTCGGACGTCGGCTTGTAGACGTTGTCCAAGAACAGGGGCAGCGACGCGATATGGTCGGCGTGCGAGTGGCTGAGAAAGACGTGCTCGATCCGACGCTGCCGTTCGAGCGGCGCAAGGTAGCCCAGGCAACCGGCGTCGATTGCCACGCAGTCGTTGACCACGCAGGTCATCAGGAATTGCAGGTCGCTGGCGCCGCCGACTGCGGAGGGGATAAGCTGGATTTTCAACACGGCCTCCTGGTGCGGAACTACTTGGCGGTGAGCCGAATGACGCCGTCCCACTCGGGCGGCTTCCTGTGGTGGTGCCGGTCCAGAAACGCCGACAGGAACGCGGTCGGACCATCGTCCTTGGGCAACGTGTCCAGCACGCGGGCGGCCTCGGTCCAACGGCCTTGCGTCACGGCCTCGACCGCCGCGGCGTGGGCTTCCAGCAGATCCGGTGTGAGTTCCGGAGCGACCTGCTCGGGCGGCAGCAGGGCGTAGGCGGTCAAGGGCGATTGCATCCCGGAGGGCAATACGCGCCCCAGGCATCGCAGGCGAGCCTCCGACGACGGCATGCCGCTTCGCACCGCTTCCGCCGTTGCGGCGTCCACGCAGATCGACACGCCGAACTGCCGGGTCATGCCCTCCAGCCGCGCACCCTGGTTCACCACCGGGCCGAAGACGCCCAGCTTGGGATGATGGGACGTCCCGATTTGGCCCGCCAGCGCGGAACCGTACGCGATCCCGACCCCGACGGCAAAGTCCTGCAACGGGCCAAGTCGGTGTCGGAACTCCGCATCGATGGCCAACGCCGCGCGGCACGCCTGCAAAGGGCCATCCTGCAAAGGCAGGGGCCAGCCCCAGAATCCGAGCGCCGCGTCGCCCTGCAAATCGGCGATCGTGCCGTCCCGTTCGACAATGCAGTCGACCATGACGCTCAGCGCCGCTCGCACACTGTCCAGCAGCGAGGTCAACTGGTTCCGCAGCTCTTCCGCTTTGCGCGAGAAACCCCGCACGTCGCAGAACAGCACGGCGATGTCGCGCTCCGCGGGCGTCAGCACATCGGCATGGCGACCGCTGATCAAATTGTCGACGACCCGCGGCGAGAAGAAGTTGCTGAGCTGGGTGCGATGCTCCTGCAACAGACGCACCTGGCGGATCGAGCCGATGAATTGGGCCACAAGTTCGGTGAATCGGAGATCGCCGGCCAGTTGCGTCTCGTCCACCAGCGCGGCACCATCGCGACCGCCTTTGCCAGAAACGTACAGGCACCATCCGGAGCACGAATCGCCGGGAACCGGCGCCGCAAACGCCCAACCCAACCCTTCGCTGATGGTGAACCGCTGGTTGTTCTCACCACCCCAGATTTGCACCACGCTCCGCTGCTCGTGCAGCGATTTGGCAACCAGACGCTCGCTCGGCCGGAAACGGCCGGCGAAGCCGGAGCGGGTCTCGATCCGCATCATCGCGGGACGACTTCCGGCCTCGCCTTCGGTCGGCAATCGGCCTGTTTCCGTCGGATCGTACCGGACAACAGCGGCGGCCTCGGCCTGCGGAATGGCATCCAGCAGCAAGCGGACCAGTACGTGGGCAAGTTGCTCGTCCGAGGTCGTTGTCGAAATGAGATGGGGCAACCGGGCCAGCAATTCGATCTGCTTCTCCGCGTTGCCGAAACGCATCCGCTGCAGTTCCGCCTGCGTATACGTTTGCTGCGCGAGGATGCCGTCGCAATCCTCGTCGTCCAGCGACCGCGACTCGGGGTTCGCCGGAGCCGGAACGCTCGGCAGCGTCGGAACGCCCGCGGCAAGTCCCGGCGTCGCAGCGGGAGTCACGACAAGCGTGAAGGTAGTGTTGCCGATCCGGAACGATTGACCGCCATGAAGATGCAGCTCTCGACAGCAGCCGTTGGGACTCAAGATGGGATTGCGAGCCGATTCCACGCAACGCACCCGCAACCGCGCCCCCTCCCAACAGATATCCGCATGTTCGCGGGAAATCATCGGATCCCAGGGCACGGACCAGCCTCGCTGCGGGGCGCGACCGATCCGCAGCAACTGGCCCTCTTCCAGCGGAATCCGGGCTCGGTCCGCGCTGCCGGCGCCGTGAGCGTGAATCTCGGCCATCGGTTTCGCTCCATTCAAGATCATCCCCTTATTCGTCGAGTCGCCGCGCGACGCCGCTTCCCCTACTGGCCGAGCGTCCGCACCTCGTCGGTCAACTTGCGGACCCGCAGCGAGAGCGACTTGGCGAAGTTCTCCAGCAGTTGGACCTTGAGGTCGGGATGGGAGGTCGTCAAACGCTGAAAATTTTCCAGCGGCAACGCATAGCACGTCACCGGCTCGTCGGCCCGCACGTTCGCCGATCGCGGACGCCGTTCGAGCAGGGCCATCTCGCCGAACAACATGCCGGGCGCGCAGGTGCCAAGGCGTTTCGAGGCGCCGTCCGGCAGATCCACGCTGATACTGACCCGACCCGAGGTCAAGAAGAACAGGGCGTCCGCGGTGTCGCCCGTTCGAATGATCCACTGGCCCGCTTCGTAGCAGCGCGGCTCCAGCAGGCGCCGCAACACCTCGATCCGTTCAGGATCCATACCCTGGCAGAGATCGAAGTCATTCAACTCGACCTGGTCAGGGGTGCTGCCCTGCCCGGCACGCGACGCTTCGAGCAACTGGTTCTCGCAGTACTCGATCGCCGCATCGGTTTCGCCAAACAGACGCCACGGCGAATCCGCCTTTCCGCCTCGCAGTTCATCAAGGATGCTCGCAAGCGATTCGGCTCCACTCAGGATCAGCTCGCGGTAACGCGGCGCGTTGGCTTCGGCGAAATCGAGAAGCAATTTCAGCGCCGGTCGCTCGGCATCCACGACCCGACGGACATCGATGATCAAGTAGTCCACCTCGCGCGGAAGCGCGAGGATGTCGCGAATGACTCGGTCCATCGAGAACAAGGTCAATTCGCCCTGCAGATCGTAAATCGTCACGCGCTGTCCCAACTGGGCCAGGGCCTGTTGTTCGGCTTGGGGCCGGAACCGCTTCGAACTGACTTGGGCCGCATCGTAACGGCGGCGGACGACTGACTTGAGCGAACGCGAGGCTTGATAGAGGTGCAGTTCAAGATCCGCCGAGAGATCGCTGAACACCTTGATACCCCGGACGCTGTTGCCGCGCGGATCGAGCAGAGGCGAAAAGACGGCGATGCCCATGTGCCCGGGCAGCACGCCGATGATTCCGCCTCCGACGCCGCTCTTGGACGGCATTCCGACTCGATAGATCCACTCGCCGGAATAGTCATACATGCCGCAACTGGCCATCACGCTCAGGATCCGCGGCACCAGTCGACCGTCCACCGCGACCTGGCCGGAAACCGGATTGAGACCACCGTTGGCCAGTGTCGCCGCCATCAAGGCCAAGTCACGGCACGTGACAAGAATCGAACACTGGCGGAAATACAGGTCCAACACCGGCTCGGGCTGGGACTCCAGAATGCCGAAATTGCGGAGCATGTACCCGATGGCGAAGTTGCGAAAGCCTGTTTCCCGCTCCGAGCGGTAGACCGCTTCGTCCACCTGCAATTCGCGGCCCGCAAACGCAGAGAAGAAATCCAGGATTCGCCGCATCTTCTCGCCCGCGTCCGCTCCGTGAACCAGACCGGTCGAGGCAATCGCGCCGGCATTGATCATCGGATTGAAGGGCCGACCGGTGTCCGCGTACAGACTGATCGAATTGAATGCGTCGCCGGACGGTTCGACGCCGACCTTGGCCAGCACTCGATTCACCCCTTCGTCCTGCAAGGCCAGCCCGTACACGAACGGTTTGGAGATGGACTGGATCGTGAACGGCTGACGAGTCTCGCCGACTTCGTAACACTGCCCGTCGACCGTCGCGATGCTGATCCCGAACCAGTTCGGATCGGCCTTGGTAAGCTCCGGGATATAGCACGCCAGTTGGCCCTCCAGACATCCGGAATGCTTTTGATGAAACCGACGAAGATAGGTCACCAAGGGATGGTTCGAGGAGCCGCACGAGTCTTCCGCTCCGGGCGGCATCGCTTGCGTCCGCTGCATCAAATCGGTCCAGTTATTGGGAAGGTGGTGGGGATCGGGGTGCGCAAAGTGTCCGTGAACGTGGAAGCAACTTGTGTGCCAGCGGTGAATCCGCCGTCCGTTCAAACGGATCTCCGTGAGTCTGAGCAGGGATCGGGCCAAAATCTCTCACACAGACCCAGTACCAGGATCGACCGTCTGCCCGTTTTCCAACAATTCCCTGCGCCGATTCTAAGCAATCCGGCGCCGCTTCGAAGCTCTGTCCATCGAAGATTCTGCGGTCGAAGTCGAGTGCTTAAAGCCAGGCGTAACGAAGGACCAGCAAATCAACTCCAGTCGCGTGACTCGAAACGGAGTCCGACACTTACGGCTTTGCCCATCCTTACTGCAGGTCGGCCGCCAGGCGCGCGAGCCATTGGTCGATTCCTTGGTCAGGGATCTCCAGCGGGCGGTGGACCGGAGTGACTTGGGGATAACCGCCCACTTCGTCTTGGCTGTGGATGATCTTGCCTTCGCGGGCGATCAATTGGCGGATGATCCGCTGGTCGATCTCGTCGCGATCGCGCGGGCGCGCGCCGACGTGACGAACGACATGGTCCAGCACTTCGGCGGCGGGCAGCGGTTCAAGCCCCTCGGGCCACACCGGCTTGTCGTCCAGTTGCTGGACGATCGCACCGGCGACGCGAACCGGCTTGCCGTCGCGGTCCAATGCGATGTTGTCGGCCAGGTAGACTTCGCCGGGACGGTCCGCCATGGGCAGTCCGGCGCGCGTATCGACGCCTTGCAGATACACGTTGCCGACGATGCTAACCCTCGGCGGACGCGGCAGGTATCTGGCGCCGATCCATTCGCTCGGTGAGAAGCCCAGTTGAATCGCGGCGCCGCCGGGATTGTAGATCACGTTGTTGACGATCGCGCCGGTCGTGTGCGCTTTGAAGTACGGGTTGCGCTGATTGTTGTGGGCATACAGGTTGCCGATGATCGCGATTTCCTGGCAGAAGTCGTGGACCAGGGTGCCCATCGAATGAGGCCCTTTCGCGTGGGTCGAGTTGTGCAGGCATTCGGCGATCAGGCAATGGCGGATCGTGACGCGATGGCTGGTCGCCGCCGGGCCTTCCAGTCGCGGCCCCGAGACGCTCAGGTTCTCGTCGGTCGCCCAAGTGGTCGAGCAGTGTTCGATCAGGATGTCATGCGCGTCGCCGCCGGCAGTGGCGATTCCGTCCGGTTCCCAGCCGCTGCGTTTCGGCTGGCCCGCGTCGCCGGGCCGGATACGCAGATGCTGGAGAATCACGTCGTGAGTGCTGATCGACAGACCGCCGCGGATGATGGTGATGCCCGGCGACGGAGCGGTCTGGCCGGCGACCGTGATCCGCGGCTGGCTGATGCGGAGACTTTGGCGGTTCAGGTCGATCACGCCACCGACTTCGAACACGACGATTCGTGGCTCGCTGGCTTCCAACGCCGCACGCAACGACCCCGGCCCCTCGGCGTTCAGATTGGTCACTCGAAGTATGACGCCTCCGCGTCCACCGAGCGTGTCCGCACCAAACAGCGACCCGCTGTCGCCCTTCGGCACTTCGGCGGCGCTGCCGGTCGCGACGGCGATAGCGGAAATCAACACGAGTCGGTTCAGTGTCCGAACGGCAAAGCGGCTGGTCATGGCGGGTGCTCCTGGTGCGGTGGACTCGATACGTGGTCCTATTCTTCCAGCGCGAGCGGCGACGGGCAACCAGCCGATGGATTCAATGCCTCACGACGTCGATTCCGATGCTCGCGGGAAGCAGGTATCCGCCCCGGCCGCTTTGTGTTAAAATCAAGAACGTCACGAACGGTTGTCCTCGTTTGGAGGTTGCTGCGATGAACTGGTTTCCCAAGCGGTCTGTGGTGGTGCCTGTCGATTTTTCCGACGATTCATTTGCCGCCGTCGAATTGGCAATTGAACTGGTTGCCGAGCCGGCGGGCCTGCATCTGATCCATGTATTGCCCGAACCCCACGCGGGTGATCCCGGAGTGGAATGGCAGATGATCGACAACGAGAACCGTCGCCGTCACGCGACCGAGGCGATCCGCACCCGTCTGTCGGACGCGAAGTACGAAGCGGTCAGCATCGAGATCGATTTCGGCAGTCCGGGATACCGGATCGCCGAATTCGCGGAACAGGTGGGCGCCGAACTGATCGTGATCCCCTCGCACGGCCGTACCGGGCTGAAGAGGCTGATGCTGGGCTCGGTGACCGATCGCGTGATCCGGCTGTCGCATTGCCCGGTGCTCGTTCTGCGGAAGTGACGTCGACCGGAGCGAGGAACTCGTCCATGAGCCGCACCATTGGCCGACCGATGGAGATCCTGCTGGTCGAGGACAATTTGCTGGACGCGAATCTGACGATCCATGCCCTGCGCCGAGGCGGATTGCGCCATCGTCTGACGCTGATCTGCGATGGCCAGGAGGCCATGGAGTTTCTCCTGCAACAAGGCCGGTTCTCCCTCGCACCTCGGCCGGATTTGATCCTCCTGGACCTGCAACTGCCGAAGAAGACCGGGTTCGAAATCCTGGAGACGCTGAAAGGCAACCCGCTGTTGAGCGGGATTCCCGTCGTCGTTCTGACCGCCGCGGAGGACGACGCGACCCGCGAACGGGCCGAGGCTTTTCGCGTCGAGCACTTCCTGCGAAAACCGGTCCACTTCGACCGCTTCCTGCAAATGGTCAAGGAACTGAGACACCATTGGCACCACGATTTGATCCTGCCTGCCCTGGACTGAGCCCCATGCGGAATTGCGTCCTGAGTATCTGCGTCTGCCTTGTCGCCAGTCTGCTCGGACTGACGGCCGGAACATCCCCCGCCCGTGGCCAGGCGAACGGGCCGGCATCGTTCGCGGGCAAGTCGGCCGAGGAGTGGACCGCGATGCTCGTCGAGCATCTCGACGGCGAAAGCGACGACGACAAGGAGACTTGCCGGCAAGCGGCGGCGGCGCTGGGGCTGATCGGCCCGGCGGCCGATTCGGCGGTAGGACCGCTGAGCGAGGCACTGCAATCGCCGTCGATCGAAGTCCGCGTTTTTGCCGTCGATGCCCTGGGCCGGATCGGGCCGGGGGCTGCGGCAGCGATCCCCGCGATCGTGGCCGAAATGGATCTGCCCGCGGACCATGTCAATTACGCGCCGCTGGCCGGCTTCCGCCGCCACGCCGCCCGAAGCCTGGGCCGCATGGGGCCGGCGGCCCAAGCGGCCGTTCCGGTGCTGGGGCGGGGGCTGAAGAACGAAGATCCGGTGTACCGCGTCGAGTCCGCGCTGGCGATCTGGCGGATACTCGCTCGGGCCCAGGCGATCGACTTCCTGGCCGCCATGATCGAGCTCGACGAGCCGGAAGGTCCGTACGAGGCGATGATGGCCCTGGGCGAGATCGGGCCGGAAGCCGCGCGGGCGATGGATCGCGTGGTCGCCGCGCTCGGTCACCAGCAATCCGACGTGCGCCGCGGGGCAGCCGATGTGCTGGCTCGCTGGGGCGCCAAGGTCATCGAACCCGTCAGCCAGCGGATTCTGCAAGGGACGTTGCGCGAGCCGGCACCGGCGGCCTACGTGCTGGGCGAAGTCGTGGGGCCGATGCGCGTCGAGGTCTTCTACCGCGAGGGCATCGACCGGGCGGCGTTCGCTGCGGCCGCGGGGCCCGTTCTGCAATCGGCGGCTCCGGCGTTGGTCAAGCTGCTGGCCGATCCGCGCGACGAGGTGCGGCAGGCGGCCCAGCAATCGCTGTCCCAACTGGGATTGCTCGCCGTACCGTTCGTCTTGGACCTGCTGAAAAGCGACGATGCCGGCGTGCGGCAGGCGGCGGCCGAGACGCTGGTGCGGATCGAGTCCTATCTGCCGCCTGCCGGCGCGACGAGCGAATCGCTCGATGCGTTGCAGGACGAATTGCTGAGCCGGTTGGTCCAGCAGATGGGCGATCGCGACCCCCAAGTTCGTGCCGCCGTGTTTCGGGCGTTCGCTTCGATGTCGTTCACCGATCGGGGACGGTCGGCGCTACCCTTGCTGCGCAGGGCGTTGAAAGACGAGAATCTAGCCGTCCGCCGCTACGCTGCTCAGGCGATCCGCGCCGCGGGCGGCGATGACTGATACCGTTTTGCAAGAGAGGAGATTCGGAACCGATGAGTCAAGTGGCTGATCCGCATCAGGAATTGGATCGTTTTCGCACCGATTTCCAGAAGCTGCGTGCCGCTCTGGGCGCGGTGCTCGTGGGGCAGGACGAGGTGCTCGATCTGACATTGGCCGCGCTGATCGGCGGCGGGCACGTGCTAATCGACGGCCCGCCGGGCGTGGGCAAGACGCTGCTGGGCCGCACGCTGGCGGCCTTGATCGACACGAACTATCGGCGCATCCAGTTCACTTCGGATCTGATGCCGGCCGACATCGTCGGCACCTACGTGATCATGGAATCGGCCGGACGGCGGCGGTTCGAGTTCCAGCAGGGTCCGATCTTCACCAATCTGCTGCTGGCCGACGAGATCAACCGGGCCACACCGAAAACCCAGGCCGCGCTGTTCGAAGCCCTCGAAGAACGCGCACTGACCGTCGCCAACGAATGCTATCCGTTGCCCGATCCCTTCTTTGCCATCGCCACCCAAAGCCTGGGAGACATCGAGGGGACGTTCCCGATTCCCGAGACGCAACTGGATCGCTTCTTTTTCAAGCTGACGATGGCGGCGCCGGACGAAACCTCGCTCGAGACGATTCTCCAACGCAGCACCGCCTCCGCCGACGCCAAGCCGACTCGCGTCCTGAACGGTACACGACTGGCCGAGATGGTCCACCTGATCCGGCGATTGCCGATCGATGCCGCGGTGGTCCAGCGTGCCGCCCGCATCGTGATGGCCACGCATCCGCAGCACAAGGCCGCACCGGAGAGCACCCGGCGGTTCGTACTGCGCGGTTCCAGCCCGCGCGGCGGCCAAGCGATGATCCTGGCGGCCAAGGTGCTGGCGGTCGCCGCCGGCCGGGACGAAGTTCGCCCGGAGGATTTGCGGCAGGTCGCCTTGCCCGCCTTGAGACACCGCATCGCCCTGAACTTCGAGGGCTTTGCGGAAGAGGCAGGGATCGACGGCATTCTGGCCGAAGTCTTGGATGCGGTGAAATGATGACGCTGTTCGACGCCCGCTTCCAACAACGCTGCGCCTACCTGGACGACGTGGCTCGCCGCAACTGGGGAACCCGTTTCCTCGGTCGGCGTCTGGACCGTCGCTGGGCGGGGGGCAGCGAGTTCGTGGGGCATTCGGACTACACGCCGGGCGACGACTTCCGCTACGTCGATTGGCAGTTGTGCGCGCGGATCGACGAATTGATGACGCGGCAGTACCGGGGCAGCGAGGACCGCGTGGTGCATCTGCTGGTCGATTGTTCGGCAGGAATGCGGCTCGGCCAGCCCGCCAAGTTCGACGTCGCCCGCCGTCTGGCCGGCGCACTCGGCTATCTGGCGCTGGCCGGTTTGGACCGTGTCGGCGTGGTCGGGTTCGCCGACCGGGTAACGGACGAACTTCCGCCCGTGCGCGGCCGCCAGCGGTTGGCTCGCCTGCTGCGGTTCCTGGACGATCTGCCGTTGTCGTCGGCACCGGTGCAGTTGAACAACGCCGTCGACACGTTCACCCGCAACCGGCCTCATCGCGGTCTGGCCATCCTGATCAGCGACCTGTTCGATCCCGCGGGATTCGAAGCCGCTGTCGACCGGTTGGTGCTGCGGGGGTTTCAGCCGTATCTGCTGCAAGTCGTCGACGACCGCGAGGCCGAGCCGGATTTCGCGGGCAGCGTGCAACTGGTCGATGTGGCTCGCGGCCAGACGCGCATCGCGTATCTAGAAGAGATCGATTTGATCAACTACCGCCGCGTGTTCCGTGAGTTCAGCGCGGCCTGCCGCAGCTACTGTGCTCGCCGGTCGATCGGGATCATGCAGACCCGGACCGGCAAGCCTTGGGAACAGACGATTCTGCGGATGGTCCGCACCGCCACGAACCGGATGGTCGCTGGATGAGGTGACGCATGGGATTCGAGAGTCCGGCATCTTTTTTGTGGGCAGTTTTGGCGGCGGTCGTGGCGGCGCTGTATCTATGGAATTTTGCGAGACAGCGGCACGAGGTGGCGACTTTTCCGCTGTGGCAGCGTGCGTTGGCACGCCGTCCGGCGTGGTTCGTTCTGCGATTCTGGCTCTCGTTGCTTGTCCAGATCGTGATCGTGATGCTGATCGTCGTCGCGCTGGCTGAGCCGTTTTGGACCCAAATCGCTGCCAACCGCCGGTCGCTGGTCATGGTCCTGGACGTGTCGGCCAGCATGTCGGCGACGGACGTGTCGCCCTCGCGGTTCGAATCGATGCGCAGCGAAGCGCGACGGATGATCGACAACCTGCAACGCGGCGAGCAGATGGCGATTCTGAGCGCCGGCACCACCATTCGGCCGTTGTGCCGGCTGGGTGCGCCGCGCGAGGCGTTGGTAGCAGCGGTCGATGCGCTGCAACCGACGGACGGGGAGACACGGATCGCCGAGGCAGTCGCGATCGCTCAGGATCTGCTACACGGGCAACGGAACTCCCGCGTCGTCGTGCTGACCGACGGGGGGTTCCCCGAGGCTGCGGCGATTCGCCAGCAGGAAGGCGTGTGTGTGGTTTTGATCGGTGGAGCCGCGAGCAACGGGGCGATTACCCACTTGGCCGCCCGGCAGCAGACGAATGATGCCAGCCGCCTGGACGTGTCGGTCGAAGTCGCCAACACCGGAACCACTCCCATTCAGACGGCACTGCAGATTGGGCTGGCCGACGCCGACCCCGAACGCGTTGAGATCCAGCTTGGCGCTGGGCAAAGCTCCCGGCACGCGTTGTCGGTCCCGGCGACCGAGCCCGTTTTGTTGCAGGCGAGGCTCGATGCGGATGACCATCTGGCGGCGGACAATCTCGCCGCGGTGCGTGTCGTTGGCCGGGCTCCGACTCGCGTGCAATTGGTCGCCGCTCCGTCCGATGTGGCGACGGCGTTGCGAACCGCACTGGAGGCGATGACGCAAATCGAACTGGACATCGCCGAGCAACTGCCGGCTGAGTTCGACGCCGCGACGGTTTATGTGGTCCATCGGCAAGTGCCGTCGCAGATCCCGCCCGTCCGCATGATTCTGCTCGATCCGCAAGGCGGCAGCGATCTGTGGGAGTTCGATCGCACGATCGAAGGACCGCAATGCGCCATCGCTCGGATCGATTCCGACTCCAGCCTGCTGTCGGAAGTCGATCTACAGAGCGTGGTTTTCGAGCGAGCGACGCCGATGAAGTTCCGCGAGCCGATTGCGACGGTAGCGACCGCGGCGTCGGGGGACAGCGTCTATACCGAACTGGATCGTGCCGAAGGGTCGATCCTCGTATTTCATGCTGCGTTGGACCGCGAACACAGCGACTTCGTGCTGCGTCAGGATTTCGCATGGCTGGTGCAAAACGCGGTGAGTTGGCTGGCGGACGGCGAACGGCGAAGGCTGCGAGCCGGTTCTCCGCCCGTCGGGCGAGCGGGGCGAGTGCTGACGGCGGAATCGCTCCAATCGCTCGCCGGGGTTACGACCGACGACGTAGTCCAGTTGAACGAGGGCCAGTCGCTTCGCTGGACAGGCGAGGCAGGCGAAACGACGGTCAAATCGCTCGCCGTCCCGCTGGTAGCCCTGGACCGTGTTGGCTTGTGGGAGTTGACCGCGGGCGACTCGGCGGCGGATCGGCGGCTTGCTTCGGGGGGCATCACGTTGATCCCCGCGAACTTGCTGGATGCCGGAGAGAGCGAGTTGACCCGGCCCGAGGGGTTGACGAGCGACGAATTGCCGTTGGCCGAGCCCGCGGCGGACCAGCCGCTGTGGATGCTGCTGGCCGGAATCGCCTTGGTGTTGTTGGCGTTGGAGTGGTGTCTTTACCATCGGCGCGTGGTGGTGTGAAGCAAGATGTGGTTTTTGTTGGCTGAGATCGAATTCGAATACCCGGCGCGGCTAGGATGGCTGGCGGTGCTGCCGCTGTTGGCGTATTTCGCCTGGCGCACCCGCAGCACGGCTTCGAGCCGGCGTCGATTGGCTTCGTTCGCTTGCCGGGCGCTGACGGTTGCGTTGCTGGTCGCGGCCTTTGCGGGTATCTCGTTGCGTTGGACGAGCGATCAGCGCCGCGTGATTCTGCTGGTCGACCGCAGCCGCAGCGTCGAGGGCGAGGGTCGGCTCTCAACCGATCGGTTCGTCGAGGCCGTCAAGAACACATCCAGTCGACACGACATCGTCGTTTGGGACTTCGCCGACCGGCCTGTTCCCGCAGGCCACGATCCGGCCGGTGCAGAGCCGCCGCTCAACAGCCTGGCTAGTGACTTGGCAACCGCGGTGCAGTTGGCGTCCGCCGCGATCCCGGATCGCTTCGTGCCGCAGATCGTGTTGCTGAGCGACGGCATCGAGACGCAGGGCCAAGTTGCCAAGGCAGCGCTGGGGGCGGGAGTGCCGATCGACGTCGTGCCTCTGCCGGCGTTCGGCCAGCCCGATGCGTGTCTGCTCGAATTGGTCACCCGTCCGCTCGATCCCGTCACAGGCAGCCCGCACCTGGAAATCGTCGCCTACTCGAATCACGCCGGCGCGGCGCAGTTGCAGGTGACCGTCGAAGGGCAGACGGTAGCCGAGGAATCCGTCGCTTTGGTCGCGGGCGAGAACCGCTTCCCACTGTCGGTTCCGCCGAACCGGACCGTTTCGTCGCTGATTCAGGTGACATTGCTCGCCCAGTCCGATTCGATTCCGGAGAACAACGTGCGACGCATTCGGTTGCCGGCGGTCGAGAAGCTTCGCATCCTGCTGATTGACGCTCATCCGACGAACCAATCGCCGCGGCAGACGTTTCGCGAGGCGTTGGCCGGCGATCGCTTCACGGTCGACGTCAGCTCGCCCGATCAACTGGCTGCCAAGCTGGCGGATCCGGCGAGTCACCATCTGATCGTGCTTGCCGGCGTCTCGCCGCGCGAACTCGACGAACCCGTTTATGACGAACTGGAGCAGTACGTGCGCCAGGGCGGCGGCTTAATCGTCATGGGAGGCAACGAAACGTTTGGCGAGTCGGTCTACCGCGGTTCCGGCCTGGAGAGGCTACTGCCGGTTACTGCAGCCGCGGCGATCGAGACGCGCAAGCCCGTCGTGGCGATCGCCCTGGTTATCGACCGTTCCGGTTCGATGGAGGCCGAGAACCGCATGGAGTTGGCGAAACTGGCGGCCAAACAATCCGTCCAAGTGCTCGATTCGCAGGACAAAGCCGGCGTGATGGCGTTTTCGGACGCCCCGCTCTGGGTCGCGGAAATCGAACCGGTCGGTGACAAGGTCTCGCTGTTGCGGCAGATCGACACCCTGCAACCCGCGGGCCAGACCAACATGTACCAAGCCGTCGAGCGAGCCTTTCTGGCGCTGCTCCAGACGGTGGCGGATCGTCGCTACATGATCCTGCTGACCGACGGCATCCCATCGCCGGGCGATTACCGCGAGATCGCCCAGCGGATGGCGGACCGGGGGATCACGCTGTCGACCGTCTCGCTGGGCTACGAAGCCGAGCAGGATTTGCTGGTGGAAATGGCTCGCATCGCCGGCGGGCGGCACCATCATTGCGACGACCCGAAGGACGTGCCAGGCGTGATGGTACGGGAGACCCGGGCCGCCACGGCCGACGACACGCCGCAGAGTTTCGCCACTTCGGTCTACCGCTCGCTGCCCGGCTTGCAGATCGCCGGATCGCCTCAGTTGGCTGGGTACGTGCTGACGAACCCGAAGCCCGAGGCCGAACAACTACTGATGGCCGCCGGCCGTGATCCGTTGCTCGTCTGGTGGCCGCACGGGTCCGGCATCGCCGTCGCCTTGACCTGCGACGCAGGCAACTCGGTCAACCAAGCTTGGCAACAATGGCCAGGTTACACGGATTTCTGGCAGCGGTTAGTCCGCCACGCCGCACGCCGTCCCGCGCCGCCGAGGCTCGAATTGTCGCTCGTTCGGCAGGGCGACACGGCGTTTGTCCGCTTGGACTTCGATCCCGTGCTGGAAGATGCCACGGATCTGGAGACGGTTCGTATCACGGTGTCCAGTCCCGACGGAGATGCTCTTGCACTGACGCCAATTCCCGTCGTCGCCGGTCGATACGAAGCGAGCTTCCCGGCAGTCGCCCAGGGCGAGTACCGCGTCGAAGTGTCGATCGACCGTTCGGCCGCTCCACCGCTGACCGCCGGCGCTTCGCTGTTTGTCGACTATCCTGACGAACTGCGTCTGCGAACCAATGACGTCGACTTGCTGCAAGCCATCGCCACCGCCACTGGCGGACGCTACGATCCAGAACCAACTCCCGAATCGCTCCTGGCTCCCGACGGCCGCACCGTCCAGCGCCGACACAGCCCCTGGCGCTACCTGGTTCTCGCCGCCCTGCTGCTGATCGTCACCGACCTAGCCATCCGCCGCATCCGGTTCTGACCAGTGGCTGGTTCGTCGTTCAAGTTTTCGTTGCGGCGTACGGAACTGGGCAGCAGCAAGGTGGTTCTTCCTCAGAAGACGTTTCGAAGTGGGACGCGCCAATGTGTCCCCGTGGAGCGAAGCGAAGTACAGTCCAAGGCCGTTCTCGTGACACATTTGTCGCACGGCGCGGACCTCTCGCGCTCCAAGACGGTTGCCCGGGCGGAAAGCCGAAGCCAGGCCGATTCGGACTGGGATCGGCGTCTGGCGCAGCTTTCCGCACGCCCGCAAAGAAGCGGCAAGGCCGTGAATCTCACGCGCCTCGCTTCGCCCGAACGAAAATGATAGAATGCGGAGGTCTGGGACATAGGTGAATTCGTGTTTTCTGATGGAAGATGTGCCGATGCCTTTGACAATCCCCGATTCCCTGTTGGAACAAGCGGGCTGGACAGAACAGGATGCCCGGCTTGATATTGCGTGCCGGCTGTTCCAGACACACCGGTTGCGACTTTGGCAGGCTGCACAATGGGCGGGGCTTTCCCGCGTCGAAATGGAAGCGGAACTGCTTCAACGAGGTATCGCACTGTACGAGGTATCCAAGGAACAAGTGGATGCCGAACTAGCCGCCATGGATCGATTAGGGATTCCCGGATGATCGTGGTCAGTGATACGTCGCCGATTCGTGCGTTAGCGTTTCTCGACCAACTGACCGTTCTAGAACAGCTCTTCGGCAAGGTGGTCGTTCCTCCCCCCGTGGCCGAAGAACTCCGCAGTCCCGCCCGGCTGGCACTGAGTGAGTCCCCACCGGATGTTTCGCGTTTTCCTTTCATCGAAATCCGCACACCTGCCAACCAAGATCGCGTTGCGGAATTGGCCCAACAACTTGATCGCGGCGAGTCGGAGGCGATCGTATTGGCTGGGGAATTGCGATGCTCGGCGATTCTCATGGACGAAATCGCCGGCCGTGAAGCGGCTATGCGATATGGCTTGGTTCCGCTGGGCACGGCCGGCATTCTCCTGCGGGCAAAACGTGCTGGATTCGTCCGCGAAGTCCGACCACTGTTGGACCGCCTGATCGGCGACCTGGGCTTCTTCGTGGGCGAGTCGCTGCAGCGTTACATCCTCGAACAGGCCGGCGAGTGAGGACATACGGGGTGCCTCGACGAACAGTGGATCGTCGAATTTGGCAAGTTCACCATCATGTTCGACCGCCGCTGGCGGCGTTGGGGATCACTGTTGCTGGGACGGTTCAAGGCCGTTCTCGTGGAAGATCAGTCGCACGGCGTGGAAGTCCCGCGCTCCAAGACGGTTGCCCGGGAGGGAAGCCGACGCCAAACCCACTTGGCTGGGCTCGGCGTCTGGCATGGCTGTCCGCATGTTGACGACGTCCGGCCAATGGACACGAGCAGAACGGTGCCGTTAGAATCATGCTTGCCCGTTTTCCCAAGACATGCTGGTGCATCCATCCATGCAAACTCCGACATCCCTGCGACTGCTGGCTTTCACGAATAACGCACGCGGCGACCTATTCACACGGCTCGTCAAGGACTTGTTCTTTGCTCTGGGCTATGACGGCCTGCAGCTGGACGTGCATACTTCCGGCCGGGAGATCGACATTCAGGGAACGCACCGGCTGGAACCAAGGCGATTGGTCGCCGAGTGCAAAGCCCACGCAGAGAAGATGGGCGGCGCCGAGCTGAACAAGTTCTTCGGCGTCGTGGGCCGTGAACGCGACAAGGACGAACGGATACCCGTCGCTGCCTACTTCGTGTCGCTCAGCGGATTCCGGGAAACGGGCAAGAGGCAGGAGGAAGAAACCAGCCAACAGAAACGGACGATCCTGTTGGACGCGAAGCAGGTGATCGAAGAGTTGACCCGGATACGAATTCTGGTCACCCACACGGAGGCGGCCGAACGCGCCGGTCGTTGCGCCGAACATGCCGGGCTGAAAGAGGCCGTGCTCGACGGGGTGGAACTGCTGGGACACGAGTTGGGCTATCTCTGGGCCGTCTTCTACGCACACGGCAAGCAGCGAACGCATTTCGCGCTGATCCACGCCGACGGCACGCCACTGGCCGAGTCAATTACCCAGGGAGTGCCCCAGGCCGACCGCGAATGCAACGGCTCACTGCACTCGCTCAAATACCTCGCGCCGCCCGCACCGGGGCCGGATCGGGAGGCATTGGCCAGGGCATCGGTCGAGCGGTATCGCCGATGGGTCCTGGAAGAATGCGGACACATTCAACT
The DNA here is from genome assembly GCA_023382975.1 of Pirellulaceae bacterium. Classification (GTDB taxonomy): domain Bacteria; phylum Planctomycetota; class Planctomycetia; order Pirellulales; family Pirellulaceae; genus SKKK01. Next base: position 92,184 of record JAHDXO010000002.1, on the reverse strand, counting down.
TGACGGTCTGCCCGCCGACGCCGATCTCAGTGCCTTGCGAATGAAGCTCGAACGGCTTTTCGTGCCATTGAAGATCGTCACTGCGAAGCCGAAGCCGGCGGATGAGAAGGAACGCGAAACCGGGGACAAGTCCGAATCGATCGTTCCGGTCGGCGATTTCCTCGACAGTCATTCGCGGTTTTCGTTGCTGGCCAGACCCGGCGGCGGCAAGAGTACGCTGCTGAAACGGTTGGCGAGCGCCTATGCGGCATCCGAACGACGAGCGGAAATCGATGATCGCTTGCCCGAGCGCGACTGGCTGCCCCTGTTACTGCGTTGCCGCGAACTGCGCGACCGGGCTCATCGGCCGATCCGAGAGCTATTGGACGATTTGCCGCAATACGCGGGCATGACCGACGACGAAGCGGCGGTGTTTCGTGACCAGATCGACGCGGCACTACGGTCGGGACGTGTACTGCTGCTGATCGACGGCCTGGATGAAATCTCTCAGGAAGGTGCCCGCACGACGTTTGCAGGCCACTTGCGGACGTTCCTGGCCATATTTCCGCACACGGCGATGATTGTCACGTCGCGCGAGGCCGGCTACCGCCACGTGGCCGGCGTGATCGCCAGCGCATGTGAGCAGGTCAGTTTGGCTCCCTTTGACGAGGACGACGTGCGCCGGCTGTGTGAGAGCTGGCATGTCGAAGTCGTGGGGGACAACGACCGAGTCCGTTCGGAGGCCCGGCAATTGGCCGCGACGATTTGGAACAACGAGCGGATTCGCGCCCTGGCCGAGAACCCGCTGATGCTGACCACGCTGCTGGTCGTCCGCCGCTGCATCGGCGAACTGCCGAACCGCCGTGTGGAACTCTATTGGGAAGCCGTGCGGGTGCTGATTCGCACCTGGAACACCGAAGGCTTCGACCCGATGGACCTGGAAGAGACCCTCGCACAGCTTTCCTATGTCGCCTGCACGATGATGAACGAAGGCATTCAGCAGATCGGACACCGGCGGCTGCTGAAGCTGCTGCGGGACGCGCGCGATGAGTTGCAGGCCGAACTGCAGTTCTCCCGTGTCGCCCCCGAGGAGTTCATCGAAAGGATCGAGTACCGCAGCAGCCTGTTGATGCAGACCGGCCACGAACGGATCGACGGCGAGCTTCAACCGGTCTATGAGTTCCGCCACTTGACATTTCAGGAGTACCTGGCCGCCCGCGGGTTGGTTGAAGAACAGTATCCTGGCCGGGACAGCGGCCAGAGCCTGGTCGACCTGCTCGAGCGGCACTTCGAGGACGAGCGGTGGCGAGAAGTCATCCCGCTCGCTGCCGTCCTGGCGGGCCGCAAAGCCGAGCCTCTCATCAAGCGATTGACCGCAGCGTGCGAGGCGAGGAAACGCCTTAAACTTCCCGCGCCACTCGAAGACGTAGGTGATCCTCGTGTGATGTTGTTGCGTCAATGCCTGCTGGACGACGTGCAAGTGACTCCGCCGACCCTTCGCGCCGCCCTGCAGCAGATGGCCCGTCATAGCGATGAGGAATTTGTGCCAGGTTCGGTCTCCGATCTCCGCCGCGGGAAATTCGGCGAGGTGTTCCAGGAGGTCGTGGAGGAGGCGTACTTCAGCAACACTGCTGGATGGGACGAGTACCAGGCGGTGATGGTTTATTTTGCCCAGGATGAACTCTTTCACAGTGAGGGTCCGCAATTGTCCGATGTGGTGTCCTCGACGCTCGACGGCTCGTTGAAATCGGGCAACCGCAAGCAACAGACACGTGCTGCGTTCGTCTGCGTGTGGTTGGCATACTGGAAGTGGAGAGAAAGAGAACGCCGGATTGTAAAGTGGGTTCGCCGCAAAGAAGACGAGTCATTGGCCGAACGATTTCACCCCCTTCGTGACGCTCTCGGCGACCTGCTCGCACAGGACGATCCGCCCTTGGCACTGGCTGCCGCCTGGGCGTTGGCCTGGATGGGCCGAGTTCGACTGCCTGACGCGACGCCAGAACCATGCGTCATGATGTCGCTGTATCGATTGTGGCGCGAGGCGGATTCAAGCGCGCTACGCCGATATGCAGCCTGGGCTTTCGCTACGCAGCCGTTGCTCCCGCGGGATACGTTCGCCCCCGACGTCTGGGGCGACTGCGACGCGTGGCTGCAGGAAGCGGCGTTTGAAGCCCACAAGGTCGCCCCCTTAGTCCTCGCCTGGTATCGACGCACTCCCTGGAGCGACTCCGGACTGGCCGAGAAGCTGAGCGAAATAGGCGATCACTCCTATCCCACCGTCCGCGAACTCCTGGCGACTCTTGGTGAGTCTGGACAGCGTGTGCTTGAGCAATGGGAAGCGGAGAAAAAGAAACGTTAATTGCGTCGGACAACTGGATGCTCCTGCCCCCACGTCAACGCCGCGCTGCCGCAGGCCGCGGACTACGGCCCGCGCCACGTGCTCGTCAGTGTAGAATTAAATCCGCGTCCCCATCGGCGTGTCGTTCCTTGAGCCTTTGGCGGACCTTGGACGGCATCTCTTGGCGCAAGGCTTCTGCGAACGCCTGCCCCGCCTCGATGGATTGGTCGATCTCCACGCGGTGGTCGAAGTAATATGCCAGCGCGGCATACACGTCAGCGAGCGTCAGGTCGTATTCGCTGGCGATCTCGTCAGCGCTCATGCCAAGGCGGTCGTGCCAAATCGCGATGTTTTGAACGGTAATGCGATGCCCAGCAATCCGGGGCTTGCCGTCGGCAATGCCTTCTGTACATTCGATATGCTGGTCCAACGTTTGTATCGTCATGCGTGATCTCCTGGAATTTCGGCCTCCACCGCCAGTTGTAACGCTAGGGCGGTGCGAAAAACAGTTCGAGCATCACAACTGGAATTCGTACAGTTGTACCGAGTCGAGTTCGGCGGGTTGGTAGCGTTGGCCGGGATCGAAAACCGCAAGGGGCGCGTCGGCATGACCGACAAAACGATCCGGCAGCGTACTGCCAGCAGAGCGGTCCAGCAACCCTGGCAATGTTTGTCGGGCGGTCGTTGTCGACCATACATGCAACGGGCAAAGGAATCAGGCGATCACCTCCACTTGCAAGCCTAGCATTTCGCCCAGTTGCCGTACGGATTCGGTCCAGTCCCCGTAGACCCACTGCAGATGGTTGCCGTACTCCAGCCTCTTGCGCAGGAATTCGTCCAGGCGGCCGGCCGGCGGACGGATGAGCGCCTCGACACTGCAGCCGATCAGGTCCTGGTTCCAACCGCTCGCGCCGACCAGTTCGCCCCGCAGCACGAGCAGTTTGGTCGCTGAGGGATCCACTCGAGCGACTGTGACCGTTTTCTCGGCCTGGCTCATGAAATCGACAACCATCTTGGTCCCCCAGCCCTTGGCCACGAACCGGCCCAGTTGGTACGGCAGATCCGGCTGGTCGAATCCATTCATCTTCCGCGCGGGCACGCTGTGGTTGATGCGAAAGGCATCGGCGGATCGCGGATCGGAGTTGCCCTGATGGCAGGATCGCGCCGCGACGGACATCAGCATCCGCATCGCGAGCAGCGAACCCAGATCGGCTTCGCAAGAAGACGCATGGCCCAGATCACGTTGCAGCGAATGGATCAAGCACGGCGTAATCTGCCATCGATCGGGCAGTTGGCTGGAACAGAATTCGAAACACTCGATCGTAAAGGCATTGCAGCCGTGGCGGGCCATCAGATTCCGCACGGCTCGGTAGAACAACAGGCTGCGCTCGACATGCTTCTGGTCGACAAACGATCTGTCCGCGTTGTTGACAAGCTGCTCGGCCGTGCGCCGGGCATCTTGCTTCGCCGCCGCGTCGTCGAGCACTCGTTCCATCTCGCCGGACAACTGCTCGTAGGAAACCGTCTTGACCTCGACCCCCAGCCGCTCTTTCAGACCATCCAGGTCCCAGATGCTGCCGACCGAACAAGCTGCTGGCAGCCCGCGATCGGTCGGAAACAGAACCCGCGTCTGCCGGAAGACCTTGCGCGCCTGAAGCAACGACAGCAAATGGCTGAACTCGCGATCGTCGGCGGCGACAAGAGCCTCGTTGCCCTTGCTCTTGGTGTAAGCCGCGATATCCGCGTTCCGGCACCCCAAGCCTTTCAGCAAGATCGGTTTCCCAAAACGGTCCCCGATCTCGAAGGCCGAGACAGACGATCCAGCCGGATGCAGGAAGAATGCGTCGGTCTCGGCCGCGTCCGGAGTCAGCTTGTCCCACTCGGCCTGCGGGACCACGAAACTCTCGTCAAACAGGATCTGCGCGGGCTCCAGACAGCGTACGTCGGCGCGTTGGCCGAGTTCGCTGTTGCGCAGATCGGCCGACCAGCGCGCAAAGCTCTGTTGCGCGCCGGCTTTCTCTTCTTCGACACTCGCACCGCGCCAGCGACAGGGGCCTTCCCAAACGCCTGTGTGGACGATGTTGGTCATCACCGGCTTGATATTCAACGTCGTCGTCATCGGACTGGGCAGATCGTCCAGCGCCGGAAGCCCCGCTGCCAGCGCACCATCGCCTCTCAAGTGCTGCTGCATCGCGGCAGCCACTGCCAACGTTCCGATGCCTGTCGCCAAAAACTCGCGTCGCTTCATCACGCATCTCCCCTGGGTCGGACTTCGAAATACGAAACCGGATGGTAGTGAACAATGTCCACGATCCAACCGGGATGCACCCGGTCTGAGCTTTGACTTCCACTGTCAGTCTACGGGATCCGGCCGAACGATGCGACGCGCCGTCTTGATCCCAGATGGGACGGCCAGACAGTCGATTCCCTGGAACTTCAGCCGGCCGATGATTGTCGACATGTCGTCGGATGCCGCCAGACGCGCTCCGATCCTCGCATCGACTTGTTCAGATCATTCTGCCACGATCGTTCGGCCAACTCCACTCTGTTCTATCAGACTTCACAACTGGAACTCGTACAGTTCCACCGAGTCGCGTTCGGCGGGGTGGTAGCGTTGGCGGGACTGGGACAGGCGTTGCATCTGCCAGACGCCGCGGGTGGCGGCGGTTCCGCCGCTGCGCTGGAACAGGCGTTTCGCGCGGTCCGACGCGGTGATCGCGGCGGCGGCCGAGTAGCCTCGTTCGCGCAAGCGCCCCAAGGTCTCGGTCACCAACAGTTGACCGTGCTGCGAATCCTGGTGGTTCTCGCCGATGACGAAGCCGCTGATCAACTGGGTCTGCGGCGCCTCCGGCAGTTCGGTCGCGTGCAGCTTGCCGATCAGGATATCGCGGTGGCTTAGCACCAGCGTGTGAGGCAGCAGACGCTCCAGAGCCCCGCGGTCCAGCGGCTTGACCAGCGGGGTACCGTAGACCGTCGTATAACGCTGCGATTCCTGATGCAGTCGCTCGATTTCGTCCAGGTCTTCCGGCTGCGCGTAGTCCACGTGGTGGCTCTGCTGCCGCTCGATCATCGTCCCCACCCCGGTGCGAGTGAGGATTTCCTCGAGCATCTGCGAATACGAAACGAGGTGGACTTGGCGGACTCCGCCCGCCACGGCGCGGATGCTTCGGTCCCGAACCAACCCCCGAATCGCTACTGGCTCCCGACGGCCGCACCGTCCAGCGCCGCCGCAGCCCCTGGCGCTACCTGGTGCTCGCCGCACTGCTGCTGATCGTCACCGACCTAGCCATCCGCCGCATCCGAACAACCAGTGCGGCTTCTATTTCATGAATGTCGCGCCGTTTCTGCCAAGTTCCACGGCACGACGATTCTGCATTTGGATCGGTTGCATCGCAGGTCCAGCTCGTGGTACAGTCATGTTATGGTAGTAACACTTGATTTAGCGCCAGAACTTGAATCCAAATTACGCGAGGCAGCGGCCGGGCAGGGCGTCGAGCCGCCCGAGTACGTGCTGGAAACGCTGCGTCAACGGCTGCGTCCACCGGCAACGGACCCGCCCTGCCTGAGCGCTGCCGAATCTCGACTATTCGACGAAATCAACCGGGGATTTTCGGAAGGGGACTGGAGCCGCTATCGGCAATTGATCGAGAAACGCCGGGCGGAACAGTTGACCGCGGAAGAACTTGTCGAATTGACGAGCCTCTCGGATCGTATGGAACGGCTGAACGTTCGACGCCTGGAACTGCTCAGTCAATTGGCGAAGCTGCGGAACACGACGTTACCGGCCTTGCTGGACCAGCTTGGGATTCATCCAGTGTCGGTGGCGTGACATGGCCGTCCATCTCGAACAACGGCGTCTGGTCTTAGCAAGAGCCAGCGGCTGTTGTGAATACTGCCAGAGTCAATCGGCGTATTCTGCCGATTCGTTCTCGGTGGAGCATATCATTCCGCGTGTGCGGGGCGGGACTGAAGCCTTGTCGAACTTGGCGCTCGCGTGCCAAGGCTGCAACAACCGAAAATTCGTGAGCGTCGAGGCAGCGGACCCCCTGACCGGTAGAGTCGTCCCACTGTACCATCCCCGACGGGACCACTGGGACAAGCATTTTGTCTGGTCCGCCGACTTCTTGACGATCTGCGGTCTCACGCCGACCGGGCGCGCAACGGTCGAAAAACTCAAGCTCAATCGCGAGACCGTCGTCAACCTCCGACGGCTGCTGCGCGGCATCGGCGAACATCCGCCCCCTTATGCAGTATCCCATTGAGCGTCTGCGATGCTGCTTTCCCAAGGAGTTGCACAGAGCGGCGAATATTCCTTGCGCCCAATGGACGGGCGGAATCGGATGGTCGGGTTCGGATGCTGGGATGTCTCAGTTTTTGTTCAAGCGAGGTGCCGGTTTGAGCGTCACATCCGCGTAGACGGGTCGATGATCAGATAACTGGGACGATACTACCTCGTATTGTGAAAACTCCGAATCCTCGGGAACCAAAACCCAATCGATTACGCAAGCGGGCTCGACCGAATGAAAGGTGAACTGCGATTCATCGGTCGGTGGCAAAATTGGGTGACGGCGAAAAATCTTGGACTGGTCGAAGAGGCTGATGGCATTGCGCCCCTCGCCGTCGGTGGAGTGTTCCGGAAATTTCGGCGGTGTTGAATTCAGGTCACCCGCAACAAACGTGGGAAACGAACTTTTTCTTGCGATCGACGAAATCTCGGAAGCCGACTGAACCCTTACCAATTCGCTTCGATGGCACAGGTGAACACCGATCACTTGGATCGTGCGATCGTGTACACGGATTTGACTGAGGATGCCGCGTTTCTTGCCTGCCAGCAGCGTTTCGAGCGTCGAGTAATTTGGGAGATCCACGACGCGTGCCTCGACGATGGGGTATTTTGACAAGATGGCATTTCCGAAACGCCACTTCCAGACAAGGACACGAAAATCCAAATTCCGCGCTTCAACCCAGTACGGATATCCCGCCTGCTGGGCCAGATAGCGGGCTTGGTTCATGGAGTAGCTCCAACTAGAGTCGAAGTCAACTTCGTTGAGAACGAGCACATCCGCATCCATGGTGCGAAGCAAGTCAGCGATTGCATCCAGTCGCGCTAGACGCTCGCGAGCATTCCCGCCTTCCCAGTTGGACGACGCGATGCCGCGCCCGTGTGCAATGTTGTAGCACGCGATTCGGATTTCTTCCGTCGAGCCAACGCGCGAGGCGGCATCGAGTGACGAATACAATCGAACGCGTCGCCAAGGGCTGCTAATTCGACTCGTGAGGTAGGGCAACAGCACAGTCACTGCTACCAGGAAGAGAATGATTCGAATGCGGCGGCGAGATAGAGTCATGGGTTCGCACGTAAGAAAGTTCGAGCATCACAACTGGAACTCGTACAGTTGCACCGAGTCGCGTTCGGCGGGGTGGTAGCGTTGGCGGGATTGGGACAGGCGTTGCATCTGCCAGACGCCACTGGCGGCGGCGGTTCCGCCGCTGCGTTGGAACAGACGCTTCGCGCGGTCCGACGCGGTGATGGCGACTGCGGCCGAGTAGCCTCGCTCTCGCAGGCGACCCAAGGTCTCGATCAATAACAGTTGACCGTGTTGCGAATCCTGGTGGTTCTCGCCGATGACGAAGCCGCTGATCAACTGGGTTTGCGGCGCCTCGGGCAGTTCGGTCGCGTGCAGCTTGCCGATCAGGATATCGCGGTGGCTGAGCACCAGCGTGTGAGGCAGCAGACGCTCCAGAGCCCCGCGGTCCAGCGGCTTGACCAGCGGGGTACCGTAGACCGTCGTATAACGCTGCGATTCCTGATGCAGTCGCTCGATTTCGTCCAGGTCTTCCGGCTGCGCGTAGTCCACGTGGTGGCTCTGCTGCCGCTCGATCATCGTCCCCACCCCGGTGCGAGTGAGGATTTCCTCGAGCATCTGCGAATACGAAACGAGGTGGACTTGGCGGACTCCGCCCGCCACGGCGCGGATGCTGGCGTGGACCTTGGGCACCATCGTCTCGGCCAGCAGCGGACCGCCGTTCGCGTCGCGCCGCGGCAGCACGCACAGCAATTCTTCCATGTCGGCAAAACTCAGTTGCAGCAAGCCACCCTTGCGGCCCGGAACGAAGATCCCGTCGATATGCGTCAGCAGCATCAGTTTGCAGGCGCGAATTTCCACGGCCAGATCGGCCGCCAGCGAGACGGACGGCACGTGCAAGAACCGCTGGTGATCGTCCCAGCCGCCAAATCCGATGACCGCCAGACGGCGATCGTCCAGCACGGTGCGGATCGGCGCCAAGTCGATACCGGTAATGATCCCCGTGCTCTCGTGCCCGATCCGGCGCTCGGCGCGAATCGCTGTCTCGGGCAGCACCGAGTAGGGAACGTCCACCGCTTCGCAAAACGCGGCGATCTCGCCGGCAATGCGTTGGCGTTCCTGCTGCATGCGCGGCAAGGCATGTTCCGGAACGATCAGCCGGTTCGTTTCAGGATGCTGCCGAGCGCCGAAGCGGGTACACAACTCGCGAGTGAATTCATCGCCCTTGCCGAACACCAAGGCGACGCGGATGCCGTGGGACAGCAGATCGCGGATGCCGCGCAGGATCGTGCGGGTGATGATCGAGTTCTCGACGGCTTCCGCCTCGGCCTGGATGACGAAAATCTCGTCGGCAAATTCGGCATAGTACAGGTTAGTGATCATCGGCAAGGTCCAGAACGCAAGAGCCCTGTCGTAAAAAGTCCCGCTGGATCGCAGTATAGCACGGTTTCGGGAACTTCCCAGGGCGCGTCCACAACCGATCGACGGGCGGTTCAGCGGAGCGGGGGGTGGCCTGCGCTGCGGCGGCGGTCGTTGACCAGTTGCAGGGCTCGCGGCTCGATTTTCAAGAATCGTGTCAGTTGCGAGGCAGTGGCTTGCAACGCTCGGGCCGCGACCGTCAGATGCATGTCGCAGGCAGCCAGGACGTCCAGGGCTTCGGCCAACAGAGCGGGAAAGTCTTCGTGGACGGGGCTGACGGCAAGTCTCCCACCAAGGCAGCGACTACGCCAGAGTTCGCTGAGCGGCGTCGAGTCGTCCCGTGCGCAGCGAATTTCGAGGGCCAGATTGACTCGCAACCGGAAGATGGCCTGCTGGCGGTTCTCCAACTGGCTGCGGCGTTCACTCGCTTCGCCACGCACTCCCGTCGGCAGATGCGTGACCACCACGGCCGTCTCCACCTTGTTGCGGTGCTGGCCGCCCGGGCCTCGCCGGCGCCCGCGGCGCATCTCGCAGTGCTTGAGCAATTGCTCGATCGGCAGCGCGGCGGGATGAGAGTCAGCGAAATCCGGACTCACGGGCGTCTCGACCAGCTTTCAGGGGGCAGTAATCGGTTCCCAATCATCGGCTGGACGGTCGACGGATTGAGGCGTCGGAAGCGGGTTGTCCCAACGAGCACTCCACCGCTTGGGCAGCCAGCCGCGCAGCATCGGCTGAGCATCCAAGACCAAGCTAAACAGCAACGGAACGACCACCAAAGTGAACAGGGTCGAGCAGACCAAGCCTCCGACGACCACGGCGCCCAGGCCGCGGTACAATTCGCTGCCAGCACCGGGAGCGAGCACCAGAGGCAACATGCCGAACACGCTGGTGGCCGTCGTCATCAGAATGGGGCGGATCCGCGTCTTGACGGACTGACGAATCGCCTCGCGCGGCGGCAGCGGCTCGCGGACGTCTTGCTCCCCCTCGCCCAGCCCCCGCATGAAATTCAGCGCCTGGTGAACCAGCAGAATCGCATTGTTCACGACGACGCCGATCAGGATCACGAACCCCAGCATCGTCAGCGTGTCCAACTGCTGCGTCGGCTCGACCAAGCGGACCAGACGCAAACCGACGAATCCGCCGACCGTGGCCAGCGGGACGCTGAACAGGATCACGAACGGATGCAGGAAACTCTCGAACAGGGCAGCCATTAACAGATAGGTGATCAACAGTGCCAGGAACAGGCGGCTGAGTCCGACGCTGGTGAGCGAAGCGACGTTCCAACCGTCCCAGTGTCCGAGCAGCGACGTGCGGACTTGCGTCAGCTTGTCGGAGTTCCCGGACAGCTTCACCTGGACGTCGGGGGTCATCCCGCCCGTCAATCGCGACTCGGCCACCAACTGCGAGATACGGTCCTGAGCCTGTTCCAACGCCATCGTCGCCGGCGGGTTCACGGTGAACGAGATGGCTCGCCGCTGTTCGACCCGGCGGATCGATTGTGACGCGTCGCCTTCGACAAAGCGAACCAGTTCGCCCAGGGGCAGAATCGTGACTTGGCCATTCTCTTCGGTCACCGCCAATGGAACTTCCGCCAATTGATCGGGCGTCAACTCGATGCGTGGATCGCGGATGATCACCAGGTCGATGTTGTCGCCCTCGAAGCTGAAATCTCCGGCGATCGCGCCGTCGACCATCGCGCGCATGGAGACCGCGAAATCCTGAACGTTCAGTCCCAGTTCCTTGGCACGCACTTGGTCGATCACGATTCGCCGCTCGGGGCCCGACTCGCTGAACGACATGGGATCGCTGCGGACATCGAATTTCGAGAATTCGTTCCACAGTTTTTCCTGGAGATAGGCCGCGCTGTCGATCAACCGCTGCATATCGGTTCCGGCGACCTCGACCTCGACAGAATTCGAACCACCCACGTTGCGGCCGAAAATCGATCGCTGCGAAGCGTAGCCGTGGCTGCCGGGGATCTGGCCCATCGCTCGCTTCAGGATGTCCTTGACGGGCTTGACGTTCTCCGGATCCTTGCTGGTCGTCAGCATGAAGACACGGCCGCGCGATACGGTGAAGAAGTACTCGTCCAGCGCCGGAACGGACTCGATCGGCTGTCCCGTTTGCGTGTCGACCAGCGGTGCGATCGCCGCCGCTTGTTCGCTGGTCTTCGCTTCCCAGTAGGGCTGGACCGCTTGTTCCACGCGTTTGGCGACGGATGCGTTTTGTTCCAGCGAGTAACCCGGCGGCGTGAAGATTTGGCCAAAGGTCAGATTCTTGTTGCCGTCCGGCAGGTAACTGGCCGGCAGCATCAGGGCTCGACTGGCCACGAACGCGGCGCCGGTAATCGTCACAACCACGACCACGCGAAGCCACATGCCGGCCAAGCTGGGATGGGCCATCCAATAGATCGTGCGGGAGAACGCGTCGGCGCACCACGACAGCAGCGGAGCGATGCCGAACAGCGAATGGACGGCGCGAAGAACGGGGCCTCGCTCCGAGCAGCGAGGGCGGAGGAACTTCGCCGCCGCCGCGGGGATCACGCTGATCGACACCAGCAGCGACAACATGACGGCGGCACAAATCGCCAAGGCGATGTCGTAGAACAACTGGCCCGTTTCGTCCTGGATGGTCAGCACGGGAGCGAACACCGCGATCGTCGTCAGCGTCGAAGCCAAGATAGCCCCCCACACTTCGCGAGCCCCTCGATAAGCCGCCTCGCGCGGCCGCTCGCCCAGCGCCAAGTGCCGGTCGATGTTCTCCAACACCACGATGGCGTTGTCCACGACCATGCCCACGGCAAAGCTCAGCCCGGCCAGCGAAATGACGTTGATGTTCCGGCCCGTCAGGGCCATCACCACGAATGTTCCGATGATGGAAATCGGAATCGCGATCGCGACGATCAGCGTCGGGCGGGGACTGCGCAGGAAGAGCAGCAACACCAGCACCGCCAAGCCGCCGCCCAGCAACAGGTTTTCGCGGACCAGGCCGACCGCGCGGTGGATGTAATACGTGTCGTCGACGACCAGCCGCAACCGCAGCCCGTAACGATCGTTCTTGTAGGACCGCAGGATGCCGCCGGGAGCGTTCAGTTCATCGATCACCTGGCGGACTTGGCTCATCAGATCCAGCACGTTCGCACCGACCTCGCGTTTGACGTACATGGTCATCGACGACGAACCTTTGCACTGGGCGAAGTACACCGGCTTCTGCAGCGTCAATTCCACGTCGGCGATGTCCGCGACACGGATCGGGACTCCGCGGTCGTCGTACTTGACGATCGTCTGCCGCAGTGGGTCTAGCGAGTCGAACTGACCCACCACGCGGAACCGCACGTCCTGGCGGCCGCTGGCCATGTCGCCGGCCGATTCGTTCAGATTGTCCAATTGCAGCGCCGAACGCAGTTCGGTCACGCTGATTCCGCGCTGAGCCAACGCGACGGGATCGAAACGGACCTGCAACTGGTGTTCGCGTCCGCCGAAGATGCCGATCTCGGCCACTCCAGGAATCCGCTCCAAAGCCGGCTTCAAGAACCGGTCCGTCGAATCGTAAAAGTGGGCGACATCGAAATCGCGATCCTCCGCCTGCAGCAGACAATACGCGACGGCGTCGTCGCTGGCCGTGTCCGACGCCCGGATCACCGGCCGCCGGACATCCACTGGATAGGCCCGCACTTCGTCCAGGCGGTTGGCCACTTCCTGCAGCGCGCGGGACATGTCGTAGCCCAGATTGAATTCCAGCGTGATGTTCGCCCGCCCCAGTTCGGCCGTCGAGATCATCTTGTACAGCCCTTGGAGCGTCTTCAGCTTCTCTTCCTGCTCGATCAAGATCGAGTTCTCGATCTCCTCCGGACTGCGTCCCGGCCACTCGGTCCGCACCGTGACGACGGGGCGTTCGATGTCGGGAGTCAACTGGATGGGGATGGCGTTCAGCGAAATCGCGCCGAACAACAGCACGAGAATCACGCCGACCGTCACCTTGACCGGATTATCGATCGAAAAGCGGATCAAGTCCACGAAGCAAGCTCCTGCTGGGGGGAGGGAGGGATTGTCCGGGTTGTTTCGGGGGCGAGCGCGGGTACCGCCGGATGGAGAGTGGGTTCCTCGGGCGATCTCCTTCTATCATGAGTGTAGCTCGCCTGCGAACCGCCCGCCAGTCGACGAGATCGCTTCGCCGAACAAACGGCCTTGGAAACCTCGAAGTTGCGATTCTCGACGGGGGGAGTAGCCGAATTCGTGAGAATTCGGACTCTCGGTTGGTGGCCGTCCCCAGCGAAACGCGTCCGAATTCTCACGAATTCGGCTACTCGCCACTTCAGGCACTGGAAGCAGGCCTAGCGGGCTGCGAGCAGCTCGCTGGCCCATGCGGCCTCGGCCGGTTCGAGCGGCGGAACGAGGGCGGCGCGATAGTCGATGTCGTCGTAGCGTCCGTGGCGGTAGCAGCGGTCGATCAACACTTGCAGATTCAATGGAACGTCGGCATCGTCCAATCGCAGCGGCACTCGGATCACCGGCAGCGGTTCGGCCAGCGGAGCGCGATACACTTCGTATTTCCGTGGCAGGGAACCGCGGGTCACGCAAATCTGGTAGGTCGTGCGATGCGAGGGCGGAATCCGTGTCGACGGTACGGCCAAGACTCGTTTGCCGGATCGCAGCAAGTCGATCTCGACGAGGTTCGCGCCGCCCAGCAAGCACTCGCGTTGTTTCTTTCGGTACAGGTCTTGCCCTTCGCCGGGCTGCTTGTTCGAATCGCTCAACAACTCGATGACCGTCACCACGCGATTGCCGCTGCCGACGTCGATGATCTCGATGAAGCCCTCCGTGGCCGGTTCGCTTTCCGCACAAATGATCAAGGGTTCGGCGATAGCGACATCGGAGGTCAGCGCGATTTCACTTCCGCGGCTTGGATGCTCGACGACTCGAATGTCCGTGTGGATGCCCCGCCCCTCGCCGAATTCCGGTTCGACGAAAACACGCTCCTCCAACCGCGCTCGCAAATCGTCTGGCAAGTGGTCCTGCAATTCGTCGCAGGCATACGTCAAGAACCGATGGTGAACGTCTCGCCAATGCTCTTCGAGATACGGATCCATGCCTGGAAATGGGCTTTCCATCATCGAACCTCGATGCCGAACTATGCTACAACTGGGCCAATTGCTGTGACGCCAAAAATGATTCTAGCGGTGGCGGTACTTGACTGCAAATCAAACCTCGCAGCACCAAGTCTTGCATTTCCCGGTGCGTTCTGGGATAAGTAGACAAACCAAGGAGAACATCTGCCATGACACGATTCCAATTGTCCCGACGTCGTTTCTTGCAGCGTGCCGCAGGCACAGCCGTTGCCGGCGCTTTGGCGCCTGCGTTTGTCCGCGCAACTGCTTTGGGCGGCGAAGGCCGCGTCGCTCCCAGCGACCGGATCGCGGTCGGCATGATCGGCGCCGGACGCCAAGCGTACCAAGTCAGTCTCAAGCAGTTCCTCGGCATGGGCGATGTCCAAGTGGTCGCCGTCAGCGATGTCGACCGCTGGCGCATGGATCATACGAAGCAAGCGATCGAGCAGAGCTACGGCGATGCGACTCGAAGCGGCGTGTACAAGGGCTGCGACCTGCATCTGGATTTTCGCGAACTGCTGGCCCGCGCCGACATCGATGCCGTGCTGATCTCGACACCCGATCACTGGCATGCCCCAATGGCCGTCGCGGCGATGCAAGCGGGCAAGGATGTCTCGCTGGAAAAGCCGATCACCCGGACGATCGCCGAGGGGCGGCAACTGAGCGATCTGAGCCGCCAGTTGGGACGCATTTTCCGAGTCGACAGCGAATTCCGCTCGCAGCGTTGCGTCCACCAGGCGGCGACCGTCGTCCAGAACGGCCTGATCGGCGAGATCCGTTCGGTGACAGTCGGCGTCCCGGCGAGCGATGTGCCTTGTCCACCGCAGCCGGAAATGCCGGTTCCCGAAGAACTGGACTACGAGCGTTGGCAAGGTCCGGCTCCGCGCGCCCCGTACACGTTGAACCGCGTTCATCCGCCGAAGGACGTTCGAGGGCGGCCCGGTTGGATGCGGCATCTGTACTACTGCGACGGCATGATCACCAACTGGGGCACCCACATGAACAATGGCGCGATGTGGGCCACCGGACTCGAACGAACCGGCCCGGTCGAAATCGAAGGTCGCGGCACGTATCCGCCGCAAGAGAGTTTTTGGAACGTGCTGCTGAACTTTGAAATCAAGTACCGGTTCGCCAACGGAGTCGAGTGGATTTACCGTGCCGAAAAACCGTACTTCAAGATCGAAGGCAGCGAGGGCTGGGTGTGGGCGGACTTCCGCGAGATCAAAGCCGAGCCGGAGTCGCTGTTAACCTGGACGCCCGGCCCGAACGATAAAGTGCTGAGATTGAAGACCGACAAGCAGGATTTCATCGACAGTGTCAAATCGCGGGAAGAGACCTTGGAGCCGGCCGAAGTGGGACACCGCGTCACGTCGCTCTGCCATCTTGGCCACATCGCCATCCACACGGGTCGCAAACTGACGTGGGATCCCGATGCGGAACGGTTCGCCGACGATGCCGAAGCCGACTCGTTGATCGATAAACCAATCCATCAACCGCGATACGCCTGATTGGCACCGTTTCCACCACGATGAAGATCCCGAAATACTGGGCCAAAGCGGAAGCGGAAGAAACCGACCGTGAAGGCCGCAAGATCGCCGTCTCCTGCTGGCGTTGGGCCGACGAAAGTCAGTCACAGGCCCAGCAAGCTGCGTTGGCCGCGGCGAAGCGGGCGGTCGCCAGCCTGTTGCGCGGCGACCGCTTGGACCACTACGCCTATGGCCAGACGCCGCTGCGCGAGGAGGTTCTGAACGAACTCCGCGACGCGACGGGCGAGCCCCTGGTCGCCGTCACGCGGAACCGCTACGGTGCGATCGTCCTCAATACGGCTCGAGCCGCTTTCATCGATATGGACTTTCCACCAGCGACCGCCGCGGCAACGGTCCGCTCGCTGTTCACGCGGTGGTGGGGCAAGCCGGCCGCGTCGCCGGAGTCGCAGCAGGAGGCGGAGATCTGGACTCGGCTGGAGCAGTACGCCGCGGAACGTCCCGAGCGCGGATTCCGCGTCTACCGCACCTGCGCCGGGGTGCGGGCGCTGGCCACCGGCGATCTGTTCGATCCCGCCTCGCCGACGACGCTCGCCATGCTCGAACGCCTGCAAGCCGATCCGCTGTACGTCCGGCTATGTAAAGGCCAAGGCTGCTTCCGGGCGCGACTGAGTCCAAAGCCATGGCGCTGCGGATGCGAACCGAACCGCGTTGCCTGGCCACGCGAGGAGCCCGCGCCGCAGACGCTCTTCGAACGCTGGGAAGCTCAATACGCGGCCAGTCAAGAATCCTACGCCACCTGCCGACTGTTAGGCACGATCGGCAATCCCCGCGTCCACCCCGAACTCGAACCCATCATCCAACTGCACGACCACCTGACCCGCTGCCAACAAGACAAGCCCCTGGCATGAGCCGGACAACCGTCTTGCGGTTGCTCACGAAGTCGTAGATACTCAGGATCGCTGCTTCAATCAACGTTTCCTCTCGCTTCGTTTGCTGCCCGTTCGCCAAGCGACTTGCTTGGCGGACAGTAGAGCTAGTGCGCGGCTAGCGCTTTGTGCGACGATTGGTCGGCCGGTTCATACGGTGGCGGCCACGGCAGCGGGGTGGGATTGGCGGGATTCGGCGGCGGCGGTGTTTAGATCCAGTTGCAGGGTGACGCTCCAGCGGCCTTCGCTGTCGCCGCGGACCAACCAGTGCGGCAGGACGGCGACCGATTGATGGACCAGCTCGATGCCCGATTCGGACTGGCTGACCGTCGCGACGGGGAACGTCCAGAAGCCCGTGGGACGATTGGTGGTCAACTGGGCGCTGATGCCGAGCCACTGGTCGACCAGATCCAGTCGGTCCGCATCGCGCAGATCCAGCTTGCTGCCCAGATCGCCCAAGCGGCGATCGGCGCCTTGCGCGAAGTACCGATCATCGGCCTTCCATGGCAGCCCGGCGAAGTTGAATTCGATGGCCAAGTGCAGCTCGGCGTCCGGCGGAAGGCCTTCGATCAAATAGGCGATCTCCAGCTTCGAGCTGCCCGCGCCCAATTTGACGCCCTTGGTAATCGTCAGCGGAATGCCCCAGGCGTTGCCCTGCCGGGTCATCACGGCCTGGACGCGGTCGGCGCTGCGGCGCAGTTTCGCATCGTATACGCCGGCCGCGAAATCACCGCGTTCCATCGCTTCGTTTCGGCTGACCGCTTCCAACGTCGCGTCGTTGTCGAAGAAGTGATCGACCATGCTCTTGCGAGGGTACAAATCGTATTGCAGTTCGCGTTCGAGCCCCGCCTGCTTGAACACCACGCGGTCGTGGATGCTGGCGCAATCGTCGCCGTCGCCCGTCGGGCCAACGACCACTTTGCGGTGATATGCCTCGGGACGCCGCGTCAGAGTGGCCAACAGGTTGTGGCAGATCGTGCGGACATCCAACTCGTACAAATGCCCGCCGCAGGCAGGCGCCAGCAAGGCGACCAGCCGTTCGTTTGCCAACCGCACCTCGCGCCGACCGTCGAAATCGAAGTCCTCGTCTTGGATCGCCAACACGGAATCACCGCGGTCGCACGCCCGGTCCAGCAGGTTGTCGGCGGCGATCAGATGGTTGTACACGGCGTTGCGAAGGTGAGGCAGATAGATGCCGCCGAACGCGCCGTGCCAGTAACTGCAATTGCACTGAGCCCGATACAGCTCGCGCCGCGCCCAGTACAGGTCTTCGCCGCCGACGCCTTGGTCTTCCGCCGCGGCCACCCGCCGACTGACCATCATCATGCGGCTGTACATCTCGTTCGCTTCGGGATACTTCACACGGAAATTGCGCCAGAATCCGCCGCGCACGAACGGCTTGATCTGCTCCCAGCGAGGATCTTCCTGGAGATCGTGGACGACTTTGTCGTAGGCCAGTTGCCGGTTCACGGGCAACGCCCATTCGGTCATCTCGCGGTAGCTGGCATCCGGCAGATAGATCTTGCCGACCGGCAGGACGTTGTCGACGGCCTCGGACAACGTGGTTGTTTTCAGCCATTGGCGGTTCGCGGTCAGAGCATCGAAGAATCGCCGCAGCCAACCATCGTGGTAGCAGTGCTTATTCGTCTCGGGCCACGTTCCAAACTTCTCGCCGTCGTCGCCGAAGACAATCACCGAGTTGGGATGCTGATTGGCGACCTCGCGCAGATAATCGATGTTCTCTTCGGGACTGCGGAATGGGATCAAGTAGCGCAAACGCTCGCTGCCCGGAAAGATGCTCAGGATCCGACCGTCGTCCTCGGTCACGTAGTAGCCGTGCAACTGGTCGTTGGTCAGACCGGCACTGCGGAAATGGAAGTCGTCCAAAACCGTGTACTGGATTCCGGCTTCGCTCAGATCGCTGGTCAACGATTGCTCCCAGACCCGCTCCGGCACCCAAGCCCCGCGAACCTTGCCTCCCAGCCGGCTCTCCAGCCAATCGGTGAACGAGGTGATCTGCCCGACTCGGTCCCGCGATGGGATCATCGTCAGAATGGGCTCGTAGAAGGCGCCGCCCACGATTTCCACTCGCCCGGCATCGACCAACCGCGCCAGCCGATCCAGGTATTCGGGGTGGCGGTCGTTCAGCCACTCGATCAGCGGCCCGCTGGTGTGCAGCGAAATCTGCAGATGCTCGTAGCCCTCGAATACATCCAGAAACGGGCGATAGCTGTCCCGATAGGCGTGTTCAAACACATCGTCGAAATTGCCGATCGGCTGATGGTTATGCAGGACAAGACAGAGGCGAATGGAGTTGTTCATGAAACGCGATTTCCATCCGAATTCTCTCGAATTCGGCTACAGGGTGTCGATCAGGGCATTTGGGCCGAACGCAGCATGGCAGCCGCCTGTTCCGGAGTCACGATGTTGATGTAATCGCCGGCTCCCCATTCGAAGCCGGCGGTCCTGGAAACTCGCGGAAAGATCTCAACGTGCCAATGATAGTGCCGCAGATGCGTCGAGCCAAACGGCGATGTGTGAATTAAATAGTTAAATCCGGGTTCGTTCAAGAGATATTCCACTCGACCCACAAGATCCCGAACGACGGCCGCAAGCCCTGCAAGCTTCCCATCCTCCGCAAATTCAAAATGACTGCTGTGCTGACGCGGAAGAACCCACATCTCATAGGGAAACTGACTGGCGAATGGGCAAAATGCAACGAAGTCTTCCGTCTGAGTAATCAGTCGCGATTCTTCCTTTAGTTCGCGATCGACCATCTCACAAAACACGCATCGCCGATGTAGCTGAAAGTACTCCGCCGATCGATGCAGCTCGGTTTCCAACTGAGTCGGCACGACCGGCGTGGCGATCAGTTGGCTGTGGGCGTGCTCCAGCGACGCGCCGGCGGAGGCTCCTGAATTCTTGAAAATCTGAGCATAAGCCAAGCGGGGATCCCCGCGCCAATGGGCCATCCGGTCCCGATAGGCGCGAAAAACCAGGGCGGCTTGCTGGTCGTTCAGTTGGCTGAAGGCCGTGACGTGATCGGGGCATTCGATGATCACTTCGTGGATTCCCACGCCGTGCCGCGTCTCGAAGAAGTCGTTCCGGGCCGGACGCGACTGGCGAACATTCTCGACCGCCGGGTATTTGTTGGGGATCACCCGGATCTGCCAGGCTCCCTGCTCGATCATCTTCCCCGACGCATCATACGCAGCAGTCTGCTCGGGCGTGTCCTCCTCGTGCCCCCGACAGAAGGGGCAGCGGCCTGGAGTTCGCTTGGACGAACCGATCTCGAACTGCTCGGGGCGTTCCGCACGGTTCGGCGCGATGATCACCCAATGATCGGACAGCGGATCTTTGCGGAACTCTGACATGCGTTTGACATCCTGCGGCGGATGAACTTTATCTTGGTCCAATGGCACCAAACTCGGTGGGATTTGCCGCGGCGTTGCAGTATAATGAGCGGAATGTGATGGTGAATAGCCGAAGTCGGAAGACTTTGGATGAACGGACAACGGAGTCCGAATTCGGAAGAACTCGGCCGTGAGCGAAGGCGAATTCGGTGGCGAGGGTGAATCTGAAGTGAGCAGCTTGGACGTCCAGCAACTTGTTACCGATCACTTCGAGCGGATTCACCGGGCCGCTTTGGTGCTGACCGGGAACCCCTGGGATGCGGAGGATCTGGCGCAGGAGACTTTTCTGCTGGCCGCGCGGAAGTTCCACGGTTTTCGGGGCGACAGTGCGCCCTACACGTGGCTTTACGGGGTCTTGCTGAACGTCGAGCGCCGGCATCGCCGCCGCCACGGGACTTGGCGGCGCAAGCTGGATGCACTTTACGAACGCTACGATCCGCGGTCCCAGTCCGTGCCTGCCGCCGACTTGGCGTTGCATGTGGCCGAGTGGAAGGAAGGGTTGTGGTCCAAAGTGGCTCGGCTCCCCGACGCCCAACGCCAGACGCTGGTGCTGCGGTTCAGCGAGGGTTTGCAGTACGAAGAGATCGCAGAAGTTCTGGGCTGTCCGTTGGGGACGGTCAAATCACGCATTCATCACGGTTTGTTGAAGCTGCGGCAACTGCTGGAAGCGGACGGGGACACGGCGGCTGCGATGTATCCGAAATTCATCGAGGATCTTAGTTATGCGGTCTGAGCGTCGAAGGACATTCTCCGACGAACACGAGACCCCGGATACCGGCGATCCGCAGGTGGATCGGTGTCTGGACGAACTCGGCGCGCGGTTGCACCGCGAGTCCGTGCGACTGGCAGGCCGGTATCCCGCAACGCGGCCTCAGATCATCGCCGTCCCGGCAACTCGCCGGTCTCTTGGAAACGCCGCTTGGGTGATCACGTTGGCTGCCGCGGCCGTCATCGCCATCGCGGTATCGCCGCGGCTGCGGGATGCCAATCGGGTAGGACAGCACCCCGGTCGCGAGGTGGTCAGCGCGGCGAGCGTCGCTGCTCCCGAGCCAGCGAAGGCGGAACAGGGACAGGGCGTCCGTGCTCCGGAGGCAGTCCCATTTTCGGAGCCACTTCCGTTTCCCCCGTTGGTCGCCAGCCACGCACCGGTCTCCATGACGGAATCGGAGTCGCCGGTCTTTTTGCTCGACGTATCCGATCCCGAGTTAGAAGCATTGTTGGATCTGTGGGAAGACGAACGTCCGGAAAGAACCCGACTATCGATTTAGGCCGAGGTCGACTGCTCGATGCGTTCCTTTTGCTTTGTTGTCGTGCTGTTGTTGACGGCGGCTGGTCTGCCTGCCACCGCCCAACAGACGCAGTTGCCGTCGCTGGAAGACGCCTCGCGGATCCTGCTTGGCGCGACGGTGACGGTGCGCGTGCGGAATCCGCTGCTGGACGACGAAGTGCCCGTCGAGCCCGCTGAGCCGGTCGTGCCCGATGCGGCCGATGTCAACACAGCCAGTCCAAAGGTTACCGTGTGCTCGGGGGTGGCGGTCGACTCGCGTTTGGTCGTCAGTCCCGTGTTTGCCGCGTCGGACTCGGAAATTCGGATCACGGTCCCCGGTGGCCAGCAGACGACGGCGACTTTGCGGGTACTGGACGAGTACACCGGTCTGGCCCTGCTGGAAACCGATCGCGAACTGCCGGCCCGAGTGACGTGGACCGACGAGTTGCCTGCGGTGGGCGGTTGGGTGTTGAGCGCGGCGGCCTGGGGCACCGAGCGGCCTGCGGTTTCGGTCGGCATTCTAGGCGCCGGCGATCGCACGTTGGCAGGCACGAACTACCCGCCGTTGCTGCAATGCGATCTCCGCACTGCCGAAACCTCCAGCGGCGCCGGAGTGGTCGATAGCCGAGGCCGCTTGATCGGCATCGTGGTCGCGACCGACGCCGAGCACGGCAGCCGTGGATGGACCTACGCCGTTCCGGCCTCGCACGTGCAACGGCTGTTGACCGTCCGCGACGAGGAGCGCAACCGTACCGGCGTCGTCATTCTCAAACGGCGGCGTCCGGTGGTCGGGATGGTGTTGGACGGCGAAAACGAAACCGTCGTCGTCAGCCGGGTGTTCGACGACAGCCCGGCCCAGCGGGCCGGGATTCGCGTGGGGGATCTGATCATCGCGGCCGATGGCGTGATGATCCGTTCGGTCTACCAGGCCGTTCGACCGATGCTGTACAAGCAGCCCGGCGACAAGATGCTCTTCTTGATCGACCGCGACGGCAAGACGCTCGAAACGAGTGTCGTTCTGGGCGGCGGCATCGAATTGCCGTCGGCTCCGTTCGCCAACGTCCGGCAGTACCTGCGGCCGACGCTGGATGTTCAACAGGTCGGCGAGGGATCGTATGCGGCGCGGCGAGGTCCGGACACCATGCGCGAAGTATTCGCCCCGCAGAACTCCGCCGGTTCAGCGGAGGACAGCGACCGTCCCGCATCGGCGGCCGAGAAGATCCAGTTGCTGGAACGGGCTTTGGAACGGTATCAGCAGGCCATCCTCGTCTTGCAGCAGCGTCTGCAACAACAAGAGCAGCAGCGACAGCAGACCGACATCCAGATTCGCGAACTGCAGCAACAGGTCGAGCAGTTGCGGCGGTGAGTCGTTCGCGGATTTTGCGTCTTCGTCGAGACTCGCCTTGACCTGGCCATCTGATCCCCTAGAGTGCAGTGGCCGGATGATGGACAGAGCATCGTCCAGGGCACACCGCGGGCAAGGCCGCAGGTGGAGCAAACCACCAATCGCCCGGTCGTGGGGACAAACAGCGGCGAGGAGCGAGATGGCGGCGTTGAATCAGTAGTCAAAACGTATACAAATCGAAGGAGAGACACGGTGGACCAACCGTTGCAGAACAAGCGGATCTTGATGTTTGTGGGTGATATCTACGAAGATCTCGAATTGTGGTATCCGAAACTGCGCATGATCGAAGCCGGTGCCGAAGTCGTTATGGCCGGGCCGGAAGCTGGACGCTCGTACGCGGGCAAGAACGGGTATCCGTGCCCGTCCGATGCCGCGATTGCGGAGGTCGCCGCCGATGGCTTCGACGGACTGATCGTGCCGGGCGGGTTCATGCCGGACAAACTGCGGCGAGATCCGCAGGTGCTGGCCTTGGTGCGCGGCTTCGACGCCGCGGGAAAACTGGTCGCCGCCATCTGTCACGGCGGTTGGATTCCGATCTCGGCCGGCGTCTACCGAGGAGTCCGCGTGACCGGCTCGCCGGGAATCAAGGACGATTTGATCAATGCCGGTGCGGTCTGGGAAGACGCTCCCGTCGTGATCGACCGCCACTTTGTCAGCAGCCGCAAGCCGGACGATCTGCCCGACTTCTGCCGCGGTATCCTGCAAGTCATGAACGGAGAATGCCGCTAGCTGCCGATGCCTTTTTCTTCGAACTCGACGATCCGTTCCAGCAGCCGTTGGCGGATGTGGTGCAGGCGGGCTTCGTCCATGACTTTCTGGCCTTCGGCGTCGGTAACGTAGAACACGTCGACAACCTGGTCCAGGTGCGTACCGATCTTGGCCATGTGGACGGACAGGCCGAATTCGAACAACATGCGGGTGACGGTGTACAGCAACCCCGTCCGGTCCAGGGCGAAAATGTCGATGATCGTGAAACGGTCCGAGGTGTTGTTGTCGATACGGACTTGGACGGGCGGCTTCGGCAGTTGCGGTCCCTTGCCCGCGGAACTCTCGCCCCAGAACCGCGAGAACTTAGGCGGGGAATCGGATGGGTGTTTCAACGATTCGACCAGCCGCCGGCTGACGTCGGTCAAACGCTCGACCGCGGGCGCACCGTCGAAATCCCGGTCCTGGACGTAGAAGCGGTCCAGAACCAGACCGTCGGCCAGCGTATTGATTTCGGCGGACAGAATCTCCATGCGCTGGCTGGTCAACACACCGGTCAGGCGGTGGAAGATCCCGGGCGCGATGTCCTCGAACGTGCCGATCGTGTATTCGACCGCCCGGTATTCTGGGACGTACCGTCCGGACGCGACCGCCTGATCACGAGGCAGGTTGCGCAGCGTTTCCAGATCGTCCAGAATGCGGCTGGCCGGTCCGTTGACCAGCAGC
Source organism: Pirellulaceae bacterium (assembly GCA_023382975.1). Taxonomy (GTDB): domain Bacteria; phylum Planctomycetota; class Planctomycetia; order Pirellulales; family Pirellulaceae; genus SKKK01. The sequence continues at coordinate 68,106 of JAHDXO010000002.1, read as the reverse complement.
GACGGCGGCAGCGCGTCGATCTGGCGGTCCCACCAGGAATCGTCGTTGCGCGAGCGCGTCTTGCGGCGCAGTTCCTCGCGCCGCCGGTCGTGTTCCTCGTCCGAACTTTCGGCCAAGGGGTCGCCGGTCAGTTGCCGAAGCGTGTTTCGGTACAGTTGCGTGAACACCTCCATTTTCCATTGGTTCAAGACTCCGGGGCCGACTGCGGCCAGATCGGCGCACGTCAGCACGTACAGCATCCGCAGCGCTTCCGGCGTTCCGACCTGGACGGCCAGATCGACCACGACGGCGGGATCGTTCACGTCCCGGAACTGAGCCAAGTGGGACAACAGCAAGTGTTTGTGGACCAGCCAGCGGAGCAGTTCCGCGTCGTCGTCGGACAGCTTGAGCCGCTTGGCCGTATCGTCGGCCAGACGCAGGCCGACTTCGCTGTGGTCCTCGGCGTATCCCTTGCCCAAGTCATGGATCAACAGTGCCAGATGCAGCGTCCGCTTGTTCTTCAGCCGGCGGTAAGCATCGCCCAACGGGCCGGGATGGTCCAGAAACCCGGTCGCGGCCTCGACCGCCCGCAGGCAGTGTTCGTCGACCGTGTATTTGTGGTATTCGTTGAACTGCAGCAGGGACCGAGCGTGACTCATGCCCGGGATGATCTTTTCCAGCACCCGCAGTTCGTGCAAGCGGCGCAGCAGGTCCGCCAGTGGCCCCGGTTGCGAGATCAACGACAAGAACCGCTGCCGGACCTCGGCGGTCAGTTCGAAATCCGGCGTCTGCGCCATCGCTTGGCGGATGGTCCGCCAGGTGCGGTGATCGATCCGCTTGTCGTACAGGTTCGCCAGATCCATCAACCGCAGCACCTGAGACAGATCCTTGGAAACTTTCTCGATCCCGCGCCGCGTGGCTCCAATGGTCATCGGTCCGACGCGGAAGTCCCCCTCGACATCGTGACTGGCCACCGCGTTCAGGAACGATCGGATGCCGGTGCGAGTCTTGGCCGAGGCCAGGAAGTGGCTTGTCGCGTACCGCACGTGGCCGGTGTGGCGAAAGTACTCCCGCATGAATTGCTCGACCGGGATCAGGCCCTCGTCGCCGACGCAACCGTACCACTCGGCCAGCCTCACCTGTTCGAAGCGATCGAGCAGATCGTGAGCCTTGCCGGCGTGGAAGTGCATTTCGTTGCGCACCCGCAGCAGGAACTCGTGGGCCTCGATCAATTGCCGCCGGTCTTCGGCGTCGATGGCGTCCAGTTGCTGCAGCGTCTGTAGATCCTTCTCGCCGTAGCGGGCGAAGGCGATCCAGCGCACCAACTGGATGTCTCGCAGACCGCCATACGATCGTTTGATGTGGGGAGTCAGCAGAAAGACCGTTTCGCCGTAGCGGTTTCGCTCGTCCAATCGCGAGGCTTCGATCGCCTCGATCAGCGTCCGGTGACGCCGCCGGGCATCCCCGCGGAACCGCTCGAAAAAGCGGGAGAAAAGCCGCTCGTTGCCTGTCAGGTATCGCGATTCGACCATCGAGGTGAAAATCGTCACGTCTTCCATCGCCAACTTGCAGGCTTCGCCCGGCGTGCGCAGGCTCTGCCCCAACACCAGGCCCGAGTCGCAGATGTCCTGCACCAACCGGGCCGCCAGCGGACGCACTCGAGGTTCCGTGTCGTCCGCTGCCAACAGCATCAGGTCCACGTCGGAAAACGGCGACACATCGCGGCGGCCGTAGCCCCCGTAAGGCACCAGCGCGAGCAGCGACGGCAGTTCCGGATCGCCCAAGTCCTGCAACGCGGCCGTGTACAAATCCAACACGACCGCGTCGATCAATTCGGTCAGATAATTGCTGACCTGAACGCCCAGCGCACCTCCGTCGTGCAACTGGCGCAGTTTCTCGCGACCCGTTTTCAGTTTGTCCCGAGCCTGGAGAACGGCTGGGCGCAGGTTGGCAAACGACATGGCTACAGCGCTTCGTCGCCGGTTTCTCCCGTGCGAATGCGGATGACCTGCGACAGTTCGGAGACGAAGATTTTTCCGTCCCCGATCTGCCCCGTCTGCGCCGTCCGCACGATGGTGTCGACCACCCGCTGCAAATCGTCGTCCGCACAGGTGACCTCGATCTTGACCTTGGGCACAAAGTCCACCGCGTACTCGGTTCCCCGATAATGCTCGGTGTGGCCTTTCTGCCGACCGTACCCGCGGACTTCGGTGATCGTCATCCCGTGGATATTGTTCTCGGTCAGCGAATTCTTCAGGTCTTCCAGCTTGAACGGCCGGATAATCGCTTCCACTTTTTTCATCGTGTTCGTCCTTGCGCTTTAGATAAAGATGTAACCTTCTTCGCCGTGCTGGCTCAGATCGAGACCTTGAGTCTCCTCCTGCTGCGACACTCGCAACCCCATCGTCGCATCCAGAATCTTCAGCAGCACAAACGTCACCGCGACTGCGAACACCACCGTGACCGCCACCGCGACCAGTTGACCCACCAAGATCCGAGTGCTGCCCTCGATCACACCGAGCGGATTCCCTTCGTCGATATTCCAGCAGGCGCGGGTCGCGAAAACGCCCGTCAACACGGCGCCCAGCGTGCCGCCGACACCATGGACACCGAATGCGTCCAACGAGTCATCGTAGCCGAACTTGGACTTCAAAGTGGTACAGGCGACGAAACAGACCACACCCGCGGCCAGCCCGAATATCAGGGCCGGCATCGGATTGACAAAACCGGCCGCCGGGGTGATGCACACCAGTCCCGCTACCGCTCCCGATGCCGTACCGAGAACGGACGGCTTGCCGCGCGTCAACCATTCCATCGCCGCCCACGCCACCGCGCCCGCGGCCGCCGAAAAATGCGTGACGGCGAACGCGCTGCTCGTCAGATCGTCCGACGCCAATTCGCTGCCCGCATTGAAACCGAACCAGCCAACCCACAGCATCGCGGCGCCCAGCGCCGTGTAGGTCAGGTTGTGCGGCGGCATCGGATCGCGGCCGTATCCCAATCGCTTGCCGATCAGCAACGCCACGATCAGCGCCGACACCCCCGAACTAATATGCACCACCGTGCCGCCCGCAAAATCCAAGGCGCCGCCGGCCCAGCCGTGTCCCGTCCCGCCGGTCGGCACGAATGCCAAGATCCCCCCGTCCCATACCCAGTGGCACAGAGGGCAGTAGACCAGCGTTCCCCACAGCACCGTGAAGACGACCATCGTCTTGAACTTCATCCGCTCGGCAAACGCGCCACAGATCAGCGCCGGCGTGATGATAAAGAACATGCCCTGGAACAGCATGTGCGTCAGCAGCGGGATCTGGGCGTTCGTGCCCTCGGCCCACATCGGTGTGTACGGTGCGTTGGCCGTCTCGTCCCACGATCGAGCCACGTTCTGCATGAACAGGTACTCGCCGTTGCCGATCCAGGCGCCCGATCCGCCAAAGGCCAGCGAGTAACCCCACAGGGCCCAAATCACGGTCATCAGCCCCATCAAGAAGAGACACTGCATGATCACGCCCAGCACGTTCTTCTTGCGGACCAAGCCGCAATAAAACATCGCCAAACCCGGCGCGGTCATGAAAAGCACCAACGCCGACGACGTGAGCATCCACCCGTTGTGCCCCGCGAGCAGGGCCTCGTTCGCCTTGGCCTCGAGTTCCGCCAACGATGTGCTCGTATCCGTCCCGCCGGCATCGTCCTGTGCCAGCAACGGCCCGGTCAAGAGAGCCGCCAACAACCAACCGCCAAACACTAGTACCCGCAAGTCAATTCTGCGCATCGAACATCACCCATTCATCAACGAATGATTCGCCACGCAGAAGGGCAAGCCGCCTGATGGTTTTCCTGCCATCCTTGTCCCGTCTGCCTCGGCCGCCCGCTTGGCAGAGATTCGCATCTCTGCCGATTGCCTGACGCAGGTTGCCGATTCCAGACGTCACAAGTTACCGGCAACCCTTGGCGTTGTAAAGCGAGTCACATCGCCCCGAAGCAAGAGCAAAGTGAATTTTGGAAAAAACTCGCATAATTAGCCCCTCGAATGGGAAGAAAAAACGCCAAATCCTAGTTGACGACTGCCCATCCCGTTGCCGATACTCTGTGCATGTTTTACCAAGGTTGACGTCTGGGCAGTCGAAGCCTATTCGCGCGGTGCGGGGCTGATGAGGCAAAAAAAGGCGTCGAGGTTCTTGCAGGAAAGGGTGACTACGATCGAACGCATCCAGAACAGGGTCAACGATCAAATTCGTGTTTCTCCAATCAGAGTGATCTCGGAGACCGGCGAACAGTTGGGGATCATGCCGACCGACAAGGCGTTGGACCGAGCTCGCGAAGCCGAGTTGGATCTGGTCGAGGTAGCGCCGAACGAGCGGCCGCCCGTCTGTCGAATCATGGATTTCGGCAAATACAAGTACGAAAAGAAGAAGCGGGCCGGACACGGCGCACACCAAATCAAGACCAAAGAAATTCGCTTGCGGCCAAAAACGGGCGAACATGACGTCGAGTTCAAAGTCAAGCGGGCAATCAAGTTCCTCCAGGAGAAGGACAAGGTTCAAGTGACCGTCGTCTTTCGCGGGCGCGAAATGGCGCACATCGAGGAGGGACGCAAGGTGATGGACGAAGTGATTGCCAATCTGCTGGAGTACGGCAAAGTGGAATCGGCGCCCGCGCAGCACGCGCGACGGATGATCTGCACCATCGCTCCCAAGTAAAGCCGTTTGACGCGCGGCGGCTCACCGCGTACAACTATCGAGTCGGACGAAAATCAGGACGTCTGTCGGAGTGCGTCCCTCGCGAGGGGGATCCGTGAACCTGGTCAGGCCGTAACAGGAGCAGCCATAAGCGGGGTACTCTTGTGCGGGGGGCGCACTCGGGCAGACGTCTTTTTCTTGCGATAGGTGGTTTCATGCCCAGCGACTCTGCATCCCTCCGAAGTGACGCGAGTATCCCCACCTCGGACAAGGCGGGCGAGTATGTTGTCGTTGCCCGCCGATATCGGCCAAAGAGTTTCACTGAATTGGTCGGCCAAAACCAGGTTGCCCAAGCCCTGCGCAACGCGATCCTGACCAACCGGGTGGGGCACGCTTACCTGTTCACCGGAGCACGCGGAGTTGGCAAGACCTCGACGGCGCGGATTTTCGCCAAGTGCCTGAATTGCGTCGAAGGACCGACCGCGGACCCTTGTGGCCAGTGCGACAGTTGCCTGAGCATCGCGTCGGGCGACGATGTGGACGTGCTGGAGATTGACGGGGCCAGTAACCGGGGGATCGACGAGATCCGTGAGCTGCGCTCGAACGTCAACGTCCGACCCAGCCGCGCACACTTCAAGATCTATATCATCGACGAAGTCCACATGCTGACGCAGGCGGCCTTCAACGCGCTGCTGAAGACGCTCGAAGAACCGCCCGAACACGTCAAGTTCGTGTTCTGCACGACCGAAGCGAACAAGATTCCCATCACGGTGCTGTCGCGCTGCCAGCGATTCGATTTCGCGCCGGTCGCCACCGACGAGATCGTCGAGCGACTGCGGTTTATCGTGACGTCCGAAGGGCGCGAAGCGGAAGATGCGGCGTTGCACTTGCTGGCTCGGCGCGCGGGCGGTTCGATGCGCGACAGCCAATCCCTGCTGGAGCAACTGCTGTCCTTCTGCGGTGATCGGGTTACCGAGTACGATGTCCATTCGATGCTGGGCACGGCGCAGAGCGGTCGTCTGGCGACAATCGCGCGGCATCTGATCGATCGACAAGCCGCCGGGGCGTTGGCCGAGGTGGATGCGGCCGTCCGAGAGGGTGTCGATATCGGACAGATGGCCGAACAATTGCTCGGCTACTTCCGAGATATGATGACCGCCGTGGTCGGCTGTCCGGCCGATCTGCTGCTGCACGCGGCCACCGCCGATCACGCTCAGTTGGCCGAGACCGGTCGGCAGTACGGTCTGGAGACCCTGTTGGCGGCGGTTCAGATCCTGGATCAGGCGCTCGCCCGCATGAGGCAGACCACTCAGGTCAGAACGCTGGTCGAGATGGCCCTGGTCCGCGTCTGCCACCTCGAACGTCTGGACGATCTTTCAGCGCTGATCGCTCATTTTCAACAGGGCGTGCCCATGACTCCTTCGGGCGGTCCTGCTGCCTCGCAAATGCCTCCGGCAGCCCCCGCACCGCGCGGCGATCAAAAAAAAAATGAATCACTGACCGTTCGCTCGCCCGCTTCACCCGAATCCGCGGCACGGTCCGTCGATGCTTCGAAAGAGGTCAAAGAAGCAGGGCTGAATGCGAACCAGAGTCGCGAGAATGTGCCGGACGACGGGCCCGAGATGCCGACTCCTGTTGCTTCCTCACCACGGCAGCAGGAGCGCCAATCGGTCACGCGCCCCAACGAAGCGGCTGCACAACCCCCGGTTCCTGCCCCAATCGAAGAGGAACGAGCAACCTATTCGGCGGCTGGATCGCCCGAATGGACACGCGAGTTGGCGGAAGAGCAGTATCGCCGCGCCGTGGACGAAATTGGGGGCATGACTTCCGATATCGCTGGAAATTACGAATCGTTAGCAATTCCCGCGCCAAACGTCCTGGTAGTCGGGCTAAAAGCGACGTATAACAAGGAGTGGTGCGAGCGTGCTGACGTCAAGCGAAAACTGGAACAGACGCTCGCCCGACTGGCTGGTCGGACGATTCGCATCGACTTTGCGGTGGCCGAGGAGGCCAGTCCACGGCCCGCCGCGCGACGAGCCAGCGGGAGAAACCAAGTTCAAAAAATGCGCGAAATTGAGCGGCATCCCCTGATACAAGAAACGATGGCCTTGTTCGACGCCGAAATTGTGCGGGTGGACGAGAGACAAGAAGCGTAGCCGGCAGCGCTGGCGAGGAAATCGGACATGTTCAAAGGACTAGGAAATCTGGCGTCGCTCCTGCGGCAGGCTCAGCAATTCAGCGGCAAGATGCAAGCCGTCAACGACCGGCTGAAGGGGCAGCGCGTCTCGGCCAGCACCGGGGGCGGGATGATCGATGTCGAGGCGAACGGATTGGGCGAAGTGCTGCGTGTCAAAATCGATGCAACGCTGGTCGAGCGCGGCGAGCGAGAGATGATCGAGGATCTGTTGCCGGGGGCCATCAACCAGGCGCTGGCCAAGGCGAAGCAGTGCCACTTCGAAGCCATGAAATCGATCACCGACGGGCTGAACATTGCCGGCTTGGACGAAGCCATCGCCCAGATTTCGAATCCCGAGGATGATTCTGAGCAGAAGTAGCGGAGGATGCCATGACCCTGCTCAGCGAATCGGTTGCCAAGGTAATCGACGAATTCGCCAAGTTGCCCGGAATCGGTCGCAAATCGGCCGAACGGCTGACTTACCACGTTCTGCGAGTTCACAAGAACGAGGCGTTGGCCTTGGCGGACGCCATTCGCAACGTCCGCGAAAACGTGCGGTATTGCGAGATCTGCTTCAATCTGTCCGAGACGGCACGCTGCTCGATCTGTCGGGATCTCAAACGCGATTCGTCGCTGTTGTGCGTCGTCGAGCAGCCGCGGGATCTGATGTCACTGGAGCAATCCGGCGTGTACCAGGGTCTGTACCACGTGCTGCTGGGCCGCATCGCCCCGCTGGAGAGCATCGGTCCCGAACAATTGACGATCGATGCGTTGGTCGAGCGAGTGCGGGCAGGCGGCTTTCGCGAAGTAATCATGGCGACGAATCCAACGGTCGAAGGCGACGGGACGGCGCTTTTTATCTCCAATCTGCTGTCGGAACTGCCGATCCAAATCACCCGCTTGGCTCGAGGTGTCACGACCGGCAGCATTCTGGAATACACCAACAAAGAGGTATTGGCCGACGCCCTCGTGGGTCGGCAGAAGTTTTAGCAACGTAGCACAGGCTGCCAGCCTGTACGGGTTCTGAAGAATTTGGCACCGTGTCCATCGCTCCATGCGATTGCATAGGTGCTTGAAACACAAGGTAGACTAGCACAGATTCGGCTCGCAGCAGCGGGCGAACCTGGCGGGATTCCACACGGAACAACATGCGACTTTCACTCGGTCTCGAAGCACGACAGGTCCAAGTCCAGAAACTGGCTCCGCGGATGATCCAGTCGATGGAGATTCTGCAGTTGGCGCAGATGGCACTGCAGGAACGGATCGAGCTGGAGATGAGCGAAAACCCGCTGCTGGAAATGCAAGATCCCGAGACGGATTTCCAGGAAGATCCATACGCCGAGGCCGAGAGTCCCGACGCGCCCGCCGAATCCGAGAAGGAATTGGTGGTCGACGAGAAGCAGGACAACGCCGAGGATTTCGAGCGGCTCGACGAATTGGACCGCGAACTGCCCGAATTCTTCGACGAATCGCCGCGGCGGTCGGCCAATCAAATGAGCGAGGACGCCGACCGCAAGCACGACCAGATCGCGAATATCGCGGCTCGGCCCGAGTCGCTGCATGATCACCTGCTGCATCAACTGGGCGAACTGGATCTGCATCCCGACGTGCGCGAGATCGCCGAGCGGATTGTTTCTTGTCTGGATTCGCAGGACGGGGGCTACTTCCGCAGCAGCTTGGAAGACCTCTTGCCGCCTCATGCCGACCGGGAACAAATCAAACTGGCTCGCGAGGCCCTGAGCGTGGTCCAATCGCTCGATCCGCCGGGAATCGCCGCGCGCGACCTGCGGGAGTGCCTGTTGCTGCAGTTGACCCCCGACATGCCGTTTTACGAAGAGCTGAAGACGATCATCACCAGCCATCTGGAAGACCTCCGCGACAATCGTTTGCCGCAGATCAAACGCAAGACGGGATACTCGATCGAGCACATTCAGGCGACCTGGGACGAGCTGCGAAAATTGAACCCCAAGCCGGCGGCCGGGTTTGCCGAGACGCACGTGCCGACGGTCACGCCGGACGTTCAGGTGGAGAAAGGTGAAGACGGCCGTTACCACGTGGTCGTCGACGAATACCGCACGCCGCAGTTGCGAATCAGCGAGTACTATCGCAGCCGGCTGGCCAACGGAACGGCCACCGACGAAGAGAAGGAGTTCATCCGCCGCAAGCTGAACGCCGCGCAGTGGCTGATCGACTCGATCGAACAGCGGCGCAACACGCTGGCGAAAGTCGCTCAGGAGATCGTCAACTACCAGCAGCGGTTTCTGGACGAAGGCCCGGAGTTCATCGAGCCGCTCAAAATGCAGCAGATCGCCGAGAAGGTCGGGGTCCACGTCACCACCATCAGCCGTGCCGTGGACGATAAATGGATCCAGACTCCGCGCGGCATTCTGCCGTTGCGGCGGTTTTTTGTGGGCGGGACGCAGAGCAGCGATGGCGAGGAAGTCGCCTGGGACACGATCCGCCTGAAGCTGCAGGAAGTCGTCGACCAGGAAGACAAGTCGAATCCCTACAGCGACGAGGACTTGGTCCGTCAACTCGAACGCCACGGTCTGAAAGTCGCTCGCCGCACCATCACCAAGTACCGCCAGAAAATGGGCATCCCCGGCTCGCGTCAACGCCGCGATTGGGCCAAGATCGCGAATTGACCCGGAACCGGTTCCGATCCTGAACGACCGGTGCTTGTCCCGATGTTCATGTCCTACAGGCTGAACTGGGCAAAGAAGCGGGCTTCGGATTCGATGTCTCCGATCAGCACCAACTCGGCGTCGGCAGGCAACGCGGCGCTGGCGTCCGGATTGACGTCGAACTGCGCCCCTTGCACCACGGCGACGACATTGCAGCCGGTGCTCTCGCGAATGGCGCTCTCGGCCAGCGTTCGCCCTGCCAGAGCAGGCGGAACGGGAATCCGGAACGCGTCCAGTCCTTCGGCAAGCACCAGGATATCGGCGCGTTTGAGCAGATTGAACAACACGTTGGCGCCCATCGTCGCGTACGACATCACGAAATCGGCGCCGGCTCGGTGCAGCGTCGAAACGTTGCGTTCCAGGTTCGCGCGGCCCAGGATGTGAACGTCCGGCCGCAGGCGACGGCAATAGATCGTAAGATAGACGTTCATGTCGTCGTCGTGCGTGGTGATGACGACGGTCGACGAGTCGCGGATCCCGGCCTTCTCCAACACCTCCAACTCGGCGGCATCGCCGCAGACAAGCTTGGCAGGGTCGAGTCCCGGTTCCGGGTGGCGTTCGACGATCCGGTAGTCGATCTGTTGCTGCCGCAGCGTTTCCGCGACCGCTCGGCCCACTCGGCCGCCGCCGATAATCAAGACAGGTTTGTCGGATGCCTCGTAGATGCAGAACAGTTCGTCGTAGACGTCCAACTGCTTTCGCGAGCCAGCCAACACCAGCACCGAGGACGCTCGGACCATCGTGTTCGGGCCTGCGATCTGGAATCGACCGCGGTCCCAGACGCCCACGACATTGACATTCGCATGGTCGCGCAAACGGATCTCCTGCAGCGTGCGGCCGACGAGCGGCGTGTGCAGGGCGGTGGCTTCCGCGATCAGCACCTCGTCGAACTGGCCCACGACATGGGTCTTGGCATCGCGTCCGAGAATCCGCCGGGCCAGCGCTTGACCAAGCATCTCGGAGAACTGTAGCACCTGGTTGCAGCCGGCCAACTGGAGAATATCGATCGAGGCGTTCGAGGCGGCCGTGGCCACGATCGGCACCGATTCGCAAATCTCCCGCACGGTGAACGCCACGTTCGTGTTGGTCGTGTCCGAGCGGGTCGTGACGACCAGGGCCGCACGGTCGCCCCGCGCGCGACGGTAGGTTTCGGGATCATCCAAGTCGCCCAGCATGACGCGGTAGCCGTCGTCGTGCAAACGCAACGCTTCGGTCAGGTCGGAGATCAACACCACGTAGGAATGCTGGGAACGGTCCAGCAGACGGATCAACGCCGCCTCGACCGCGTCCACGCCGGTCAGGATCACATGGCCGCTGGCCTTGGCGGGCAGCGAACGCGGCGCCCGTGCCGCGGCCTGCGCCTCCATCCAAGGCACATAGAAAAACTGGATGAACATGAACGGCATCAGGACCAGCATGAACACGGTCCCCGACAACAGCACGACGACAGAGAAAATCCGTCCCGGATCGGAGTGGAATGTGATATCGCCGAAGCCCAGCGTCGACATCACGACCATCACCCAGTACACACCGGTCACCCAACTGTGCTGCTGCCCTTCCATCACCATCAGCACGTGGAAGGCGACGGAGAATACCAGAACGAGCAGCGCGAACACGACCAACAAGCGGGCCAACACCAGCAGATTGCGGCGTCGCCCGGGATTGGTCAGAAAGCTCAAGGCTACCGGCAGGGACTTCATCGCAATCGGCTCCAGTGTTTCTCAGCGTTTCCGGGGCAGGTAGTACGGCGGTCGCCAGCCAGTCAAGGAATCGGTTGCGTTTCTTCCGCCCTGGAAGCGAGCAATTCGCGGATCGCGGCGGCTGGAATCGCGATCCTCAGCACCATCTGCAGGTTCCGGTCGATTCCGCCTTCGCGGCTGTAGTAGATCGACCGAGTCGACGCCACGACCCCTGCCAGTTCGCCGCGGGCGTTGAAGATTCCCGCGCCACTGGAGCCCTTGGCAAATTCGGCCGTGATCGCCATGCGTGTACGCCCCGCTGCTGGTCCCGGCCCGCGTTCGCGATAGTTTCGGGCGACGATGCCAGTCGTCACCATGTACAGATTCCCTGAAGGGTGGCTGATCGCCGTGACAGGTTCGCCCGGCTCGTCGCCCGCCGACAGTGGCGCTGCCGTGAATCCTTCGCCTCGAACCCGGAAGACCGCCAGGTCGTCGGCCCGCGACGCGGCGAGAATCTCGATGATGGGATAGAAGCAGCCGTGGAATGTGACGATGCCGAACACGGCTTTCGATTCGTCCTTGTTCTGGTCGATCACGTGGTAGTTCGTCACCCCTACCCCGTCCGCCGTGAGCATCACGCAGCCCGCGATCGAACTGTGCCAGTCGTCGCAACGCGGGCACTTGTACAGATAGGCGAGCGCCATCACGCTGTCCCGCCGCGCCCGGTAAACTTCCCCCGGAGTCAGCAAACGCGGTTCCTGATCCGACGGCAGACTGATCGGATCGCGAAGCTTCGAGTCAAGTTGCCCGACCAAGGTGGTCGCCGAAACGTGATCGGGCTGGGCAAGCCAGTCGAGCAAGGCGGTTTTGGACGCCTGTTGGAAGGAAATGTCATCGATCAAATCCACGGCGTCCGTGGTGCCCGCGACGCCGGACAGTGCCAAAGTAAAGGTCAGGAAAATGACTCGGCGCACGATCGTCTCGCTTGTCGCTCGGGTAGATTTGGCTCGGAATCCGACGCCCTCAGTGTGGAGTTGCCTTGGCAGCTTGTCAACGCGCCGTGCCTCTCGCCCGCTGGCGCGGGGAAAGGTCCGCACCGTGGAACGGCTTGTTGACGCGATACGGGAGACAGGCGTAGACTCACGCTGATTGCGCCGAAACGTGTTTGGCTCCGGAGCATGGACGTCCCGTGCCAGCCCCGTTTTCTCGCCGCAGATGGAACCTTCATTCCCGCAGGAGTGTACGCGTCATGATCCAGGCCACCGTCGTTCGCTGTCTCCCTATCGTCGGACTGCTTGCCTTGATGTCGCCAGACGTGCGAGGCGCCGATGCGCAGCCGCATGGTCTTTCCGGCCTGCTCGACGCGACCGGTTTCCAGGGCGGAGTGATCGTCCATCTGGGCTGCGGCGACGGACGTGTGACCGCCGCGTTGGCGGCGCCCGGCAACGGCCTAGTACATGGATTGGACACAGACGCAGCGCGAGTCCAGACCGCTCGCGAGCATCTGCACCAGCTCGGGCGATACGGCCGGGCATCGGTCGATTCGTACGACGGCCAGCGACTGCCGTACGCGGACAACCTCGTGAATCTGCTTGTCGTCAGCGATTCGGCGAGCGTCGCGAGAGCAGAACTTCTGCGAGTTCTTTGCCCGGGCGGTGCAGCGATCTTCACCTCGGACGATGGAACCGAGATCACCGACAAGATGGTCAAGCCACGCCCGGAAAACATCGACGAATGGACGCATTCCCTGTACGACGCCAGCGGCAATCCCGTGGCCCGCGACGAAGTGGTCGGGCCGCCCGGACGCGTGCAGTGGATCGCCGGGCCGCGGTACACCCGCAGCCACGAACATGTACCAGGGATCTACTGTGTCGTGTCGTCCGGTGGACGGATCTACTATATCCAGGACGACGCGGAGGTCGGCGCCCTGCGTGCTCCGCCCGATTGGCAGTTGGTGGCGCGCGATGCGTTCAACGGAACCTTGCTTTGGAAGCAGCCGATCGGCCAGTGGTTTCCGCACTTCGTCGGCTGGGGCAGCACGCCGCGCCATCTGCAACGCAGACTGGTGGCCGTGGGCGACCGCGTCTACGTCACCCTCGGCCTGCACGCTCCGCTGACGGCCATCGACGCCGCGACGGGCCAGGCCGTTCAAACCTACGACGACACGCTGGGGGCTGAGGAGTTGATCGTCCACGACGGCGTTCTGCTAACGATGGTGCGGAGCGTGACGGACCAACGGATCGCGGAGCTGAGGGAATGGGGCGAGTGGACGGAAACCCAGGGACTGCAACAGCCCGACCTGGACAAGCGCGATACGATCGAGCGTTTCGTGCAGCGGCTGCGAAAGATCGAATCGTCGGGCCAGCAATCGATCCACGCCATCGACGCCAGCTCGGGCCGGACGCTGTGGCGCACCGGTCCCGGCGGCATCGACGGCTACCGCGAGTTGTCGTTGCGAGCGGCGGCGGACCACGCCCTCTATCAGAAAGGGACGCAGATTGTGTGCGTCGATCTGCGGACGGGCGACGAGCAATGGTCGAAGTCAGCGGCCCCTCTGCGGTTGGTGTCCGGCGAGTACGTGATCTGTGCAGGCAACACGGCCATCGAGGCACGGTCGCTGGCAACGGGCGAAGAACTCTGGCAGCAGAAGCCGCTGCTGAGTTCGATTCTGGACGCCTTCGTGGTGGACGATTCGTTGTGGATCGGGGGATTCAAGCCGTACGACACGGGCCGTCAGCACACGGGACCGAGTTGGGGACCGTATTTCGCCGTGCAGCGAGATCTGCGAACCGGCAAGGTGCTGATGCAGGTCGAACCGGACAACCCGGGCCATCACCACCGCTGCTACTCGAACAAGGCCACCGACCGTTACATCCTCGGCGGGCGGCGCGGCACCGAGTTCATCGACCTCCAATCGGGCGAAGTGCTCTGGAACAGTTGGGTGCGCGGCGTCTGTAAGTATGGTGTGATGCCGAGCAACGGACTGCTGTACGCTCCGCCCCACGCCTGCGGCTGCTACACAATGGTCAAGACAACCGGCTTCTTCGCGCTGGCGGCGAGGAATTTGGCCGACGCGGAACTGCCCGCGGCGGAGCCGGAACCGCAGCGCGGACCTGCCTACGACGCGACGTTGGATGACGCGGCTTCTCCGCCAGCGGACGCTTGGTCGACCTATCGGTGCGACGCCGCGCGGAGCGGTTCCACGGACATGGCCCTGCCCGCGGCGTTGAGGATCGCGTGGCAGACGGCGGTTGGGGGCCGATTGAGCGCGCTGACCGTGGCCGAAGGCAAGGTGTTCGTAGCCGACGTCGATGCCCACCGCGTGTGTGCCTTGGATTCGGCGTCCGGTCAGCCGGCTTGGAACGCCATGGCTGGCGCCCGCATCGATTCTCCGCCAACGATCGCCGGAGGCCGCGCGCTGTTCGGCGCCCGCGACGGATACGTGTACAGTGTCGCCGTTGCGGACGGGCGGTTGGCGTGGCGTTTGCTGGCTGCTCGCAACGATCGGCGAGTGCCCGCGGACGGCCAATTGGAATCGGTGGCGCCGTGCCACGGCAGCGTGTTGCTGCGAGACGGCGCCCTGTACGCAACGGCCGGACGTTCGTCGTACTTGGACAGCGGGCTCGATGTCTTGAGAATCGATCCGAGAACCGGCACACTGCTGTCGCGGAGCGCCGTCTTCAGCCCCGACCGGGAAACCGGCCGCCAACCGGAGCAGTACGATGCCAACACCATGCCCGGTTCGCGCAATGACATCTTGTCGAGCGACGACGAACACGTGTATTTGCAGGAGTCCGCATTCGACGGGACGCGGATGGTCCGCCACGACGGCAATCCGCATCTGTTCGCGGTGACCGGTATGCTGGACGATGCCTGGTCGCACCGTTCGTACTGGATCTTCGGTACGAAATCCTCGCTGGCAACCGGTTGCAGCAGCCGCGCGCGGGACTTGGTCTACGGCCGACTGCTGGTCTTCGATGACCAAACCGTGTACGGCTACGGCAGGTCGACGGTCCACTGGTCGAATCAACTGGAGGACGGTCCGTACCGGTTGTTCGCCGCGCCGCGACAAGCCGGGAAGGCAGGTTGGAGCGTTACTCTGCCGGTGCATGTTCGAGCGGTGGTGCGAGCGGGCCATCTGCTGTTCGTCGCCGGTTCCCCGGTCGAAGGAGGCGAACGGTCCGGAATGCCCCGAGTCTCCGACACCGGCATGCTGCTTGCCGCTTCGACAGCCGACGGCAGCGTCCAAGCTCGAATCCCCCTGAACAGCCCGCCCGTATTCGATGGCCTGGCAGCCGCGGAAGGGAGGCTGTTCCTCGCGCAGGAGAGCGGACAGGTTGCCTGCCTCGTGGGCGATTGATAACGGCAGTAGCGAAGTGACGGCACGGGCATCGCGACCTGCACGGTCCCCGAATGGCGTGAGTGCATAGTGGTGTTGTTCAAGGCAAACCGAAGAACTGTTGAGGTGAGAATGCGTAGGTATCCAATTATGGCTTGGAGTCTGGTGTTCATCGTGACGACGACGGTTGCGGGTTCCGCACGTGCCGCCGATACAGCCAAGATGAATGTCTTGATGATTGACATCGAGGATTGCCGGGCGGACGTGTTCGGCTGCTACGGCAATCCGATCTGCAAGACGCCGAACGTCGACCGTCTGGCAGCGGAAGGCGTTCGCTTCGATCTGGCCTACTGCCAGTACGTCTGCTGCAACCCTTCGCGTTCGTCGTTCCTGACGGGTTTGCGTCCACACTCAACCGGCGTGCTCTCCAACTCAGACAACTCGCGCGAAAAGCTACCGCCGGGCACCAGAAGCTTGCCTCAATGGTTCAAGGGGGCCGGCTTCTACACGGCGAACGTCGGCAAGCTGTTCCACGACGGCGGCAACATGAACCACGAGGACATGCGAGCGTTCGATCGGATCGAACTGCAGAGCAAGCCGCCGGGATGGCAAGGACCGGACCCGATTCTCACCTTTCCGCCGGTTCCGAGAACCGCCGACTTCAGCCCGGCGCCAAAGAAAGGAACGAAGGAATACAACGAGTACCGCCAGCGCCGCTCCGATCGTTACGGCGATTCG
The DNA here is from genome assembly GCA_023382975.1 of Pirellulaceae bacterium. GTDB lineage: Bacteria > Planctomycetota > Planctomycetia > Pirellulales > Pirellulaceae > SKKK01. The sequence continues at coordinate 51,835 of JAHDXO010000002.1, read as the reverse complement.
GGTTTGACGGACGAGCACGAGCCCGACGGGCGGATCGCACGGATCGCGACCGCCTTGTTGAACGAGTTCGCCGCCAACCAGCGGCACTTCTTCCTGTCCGTCGGTTCCTCGCGACCTCACACGCCGCTCATCTGTCCGAAAAAGTACCTGGACCTGTACGATCCGGACAAGATTCCGATGCCTCAAGCGCCGCGCGAGCTGGATCGGGGAGTTCCCGATCTTGCCGTTCGCTTCGGAAACAGCGCGGACATCTTCATGACGCGGAAACCCACACCGCGGGAAACTCGCGAAGCGATCGCGGCGTACTACGCTTGCGTCACCTTCCTGGATACGCAACTCGGCATGGTCTTCGACGCGTTGGAGCGTTCGGGATTGGCCCACAACACGATCGTGATCTTTTTCGCCGACCATGGATTCCATCTCGGCGAACATGGTCACTGGTCGAAGTACACGCTGTTTGAACAGTCCACTCGCGTTCCCCTGATCGTGCGGGTTCCCGGCATGACACCGCGAGGCGCGGTGTGCCGCGAGATCGTCGAATTGGTCGATGTGCTGCCGACGTTGGGTGAGCTGGCCGGCATCGATCTTCCCGCCAGTCTGGAAGGCACCAGCTTTGTACCCTTGCTGCGGCAACCCGACCAGCCTTGGAAGAAAGGCGCGTTGACCGTTTTCGGCAATGACGGCGGCTACCATTCGTTGCGCACCAAAGACTATCGATACACCGAATGGCAACACCGGGGCGAACTGATCAAGGAACTGTACGATCTGAAGCAAGATCCCTGGGAAACGATCAATCTCGCCGACCATCCGGCAACGGCCGAGCCACAGAAAGAACTGGCCACCTTGCTCCACGCCGGCTGGCGTTCGCTCCGCCCACCGGCACAGTCCAACGAATGATGAAGCCGAAGCGTTGGGCCGGGACGCTAACCCTTCACGGTTTCCGCAGATATTGGCGGACCTGAGGATGTCGGAGTTTCCAGGCAGCGATGGCTCCGATCAGACAACTCGGCACATTCAGCAGCGCGATGCCAGCAATCGCGCGGCGGCGGTCAAGCCATGTGTTTCGGCGCCCGTCCAGCGAGTCATGGCGTACACGCCGGCCAGCATGCCCAGCACACTCACGAACGCCAGTTCTTCGCCCAGGTACAGCGTCACGTATACCGACCACACAACGGCGATCAGCCCGCCGATCCCCAACAGAATCCGAACTGTCCTGAGTCGCATGGGCGGCACCACATTCTCCGTAGCGGAATTCGTGAGAATTCCGACCTCCTCCGTGGCCGAATTCGCGAGAATTCCGACATCCTCCGTGGCCGAATTCGTGAGAATTCCGACCTTTCCCCCATCATCCTTGGCTCGCCCACCTCGCTCGCCATCTCGGGGCGGATCGTCGTCTTCCCTCGGCTCTTTACTGTCTTCAACCTTCACCGCCGTCAACGGTTCGTCTACCAGTTCCGCCGTCACCGGTTGCCGGTCATCATCGGCCAGCGCCGCCACGAACACGTCGGCCTCGTCTTCCGTCGATCCAGCGGGCGGCGCGCCAAAGATCTGCTCACGACGCTCGTTCCACCACTGCTGCCAAGCCGCCGCGTCGCTGCCGTGCAACCGGCCGGAGATCGATTCCAGCGTCCAGATCACGTCGGGGCGCAGTCTGGCCGACTGGCTGTCCTGCAACAGTTCGATCAGCGCGTCGATGCCCAATTCGTAGCCATCCAAGCCCAAGTGACGAATCGCGAGCGCGCGATCTGACAGCGAAGCACTGCGGTCGAGGATCAGCGGCAACATGCGAGTTTGGAAATAACGCTCGATCCGCGGCATGGGACGTCCGCACGGCTGGGTCGGATGATCCAGAATCCACTGCCGCCAAGCCTGTTGAAATGCCTCCGTATTCCTGCTCGAGTGGTCGGCGGGTTTCGACCCGCGTTCGGCGCCCGCGGGCCACTGCTGCAAGGTATCCGCGTCCAGGCTGAAGTGATGTTGCAGGCGATCTGGCAGTGAATCGCGCCGCTGCCACTGGCGCACCAGGCGTTGAAAACGCTCCGCGCGTTCGCCCGCCGCGTCGCCCAACAGGAATTCCGCCAAGGACAGACTCTGAGTCGAATAGGCGGCCATCGTCAGAAAGGACTCTCGATTCTGCTGATCGAGCGCGGCGGAGATCAACTGGCGGTCGTTCCAGTTCAGCGCATCGAACGTCCCGACCGGATCGCCGCGGCGCAACATCGCTTGCAGCCGGCTATGCACTCGCTGCGGCAGATGTTCGTCCAAGTCCAGCAGCAGCGAACACGACAGAATCCCCGCCAGTCCCGACGACGGCGGAAATCCCTTATGCTGCTCGAAGAGATAACGCGCCAGCAATTGCCGCCAGATCCAGCGCGGCTCGGTCAGCCAGCGCAGGCACGTTTCCTCGCAGATCGTGATCTGGCGGTCGATTCCCATCCAGTACACGCCGGCCATCGGCAGGTGGCCGTCCAGATGCGCGTCGTACCAATCGGAGCGTTCGAAGACCAGTACGGTCAATGGCCGCCGCAACTCGACCGACGTTCCGAACAACGCTGCGAAGCGTCGCCGTGCGACGTCGAAATCCTCGGCCAACGTGGCTTCCAAATGCGATTGGCCGAAAAAGCAGGCCGTGACCGGCCCCAGTTGCATGCGTCGGGCCGGCATGCCCGCCGCTCGTTCGGCCCGCGTGATCGCCGCCGCGAAGGGAACGCCTCGCCAACGTCGGATCGTCGCCGGGATGATGTTCGAGCCCAGGACCAGTCCAATCACCGCCGTAAGGAATGCGACGGCACATATCGGCACGAGCGCGAGCAGCGTGGCCGGATAGCTCCAGCCGAATTGCCGCTGCACACCGTCGGCGAACACCCAGGCCAAGGCGAGACCGACTCCCACCGCGATCAGCAGCAGCCGCAACCAGGTCTGGCGCGGCTGAAGCCCGGCACGGACGATCCTGGGAAGCGGCCGCGCGGTTGCCTCGGTCGGTTGCTCGACACGGTCCTTGTCCCGCGCCCGCTGCCGCCGCGCCAGCCAACCCCAGGCCGTGGCCCACGCCAGAAAGCCGAAAATGTACGCGAGGCCAGCCCACCCCCGTCGGTCACGGTACAGATCGGCGACATGGGCAAACGTCTTCGCGTCCCACAGCGAGATCATGCGATCCGAACCGGTCGCGATCCAGCGGCCGTCGGGAGAATAACGGGCAATGTACACTTGCTGTTGGCTTGCCAGATCAGAACCGGCAAAGCCTGTGGCCTCCATCCCGTTGGCGACATCCCGCACTTGGGTCTCGGAATAGCAAGTGATCAACCGGTCGCCGTCCGGAGAGAATTCAACCGTCGTGGGAAGATAGCCGGTACAATGAAACTCGCTGATTTGGTTGCCGGTCTCCAAGTCCCATATTGCGGATGAACCGTCGCCCGCGTTCAAGATACACACTCGTTCTCCATTGTCGGAGATCGCCAGTACGTAGCCATCGATTGGCGTCTTGGGGGAACGCTTCGAGTTATCGGAAATGTCCCTGATGTTCAAGTGAAAGGCGACGATTCCATCGGAACCACGACGCGCCACTCGCGCAACAAGCGTCTTGCCGTCCGAAGAAAGCAGCAATTGATTGAAGTAGCAATCGGGTTTCACGACGGAATCGGTCTGGCCGCTGGAAAGATCCTGAATCACGATCGTATTTGGACCCCACGCCGCCGACGGCTGTTCCCCATGGACCGTCACCACCTTGCCTGCTGGCGAAACGCAATATCGGTACACCCAAGGTACCGTCGGAATCGTCGTCTTCAGTTTGTTTTGCTGAACATCCCACAGCACCAGTTCCCGACGGCCTTGTCCATCGTAGTCGCAGCGCAACACGGCCAGCGTGTCTCCATCGACGAAACCTGCCCCGCTGAAATCAACGTAATGCGAATCGCTGGCCAAGGGCGACGGGCTTGAGTGAACACGTCTCCGATGCACATCCCAAACACGCACGCGGCCGCCGTGGTAACATGCGGCCAGCCATTGTCCGTCGGGGGAGAACAACAGGTTTTCCAAATAGGCGTTGGCGGCCGTCTGCCGCGACATGGCGACGACGCCGGCGCACAGGCCGCACAGGGCGGTCAGCAGCAGCAGTTGCAGGACACTGAAGTTCCATCGTCGCCGGGACATGGTCGCCTTTCCGTTCGGTTCCCTGTACGATAAATTGACAGCCCGCAAGGTACAAGTTGGGGATAACGGCGAGGCAATCATGTTCGGCGAAGGCTCTCTCACATTCCGGGAATTCGTGATGCGCGAAACGGTATCGCTGGCTAGCATCCATGAAGCGGTGTTCGACTTCCTGCGAGGCCGCGACGATGCGGCCGTGTTCGGCGCACAAGCGGTCAATGCCTATGTCGAACAGCCGCGGATGACTCAGGACGTCGATATCCTGTGTGTCGGTGCTGCGGAACTCGCCGAGCAGTTGCGTTCGCATCTGCACGAACGGTTTCACATCGCAGTGCGTGTCCGCGAAGCGGCTGGGGGTGCCGGATACCGTATCTACCAGGTGCGCCAACCCAAGAATCGTCATCTTGTCGATCTGCGCGGCGTCGACCGGATTCCGGACTGCAATCGATTGGAAGAGGTGCTCGTGCTGACACCGCCCGAATTGATCAGCCGCAAAGTGTTGAGCATGGTCAGCCGCCTGAACACGGCCAAGGGGATGACCGATGCCGCAGATCTTCGGCGGTTGCTCTTGACCTTTCCGGAATTGAAGCGGGAGCAGGGGCCTGTTTTCGACTTGCTCCGCGGCGCCGGTTCGGAAGCGGCCCTTTCCGCGTGGCGGGACTTGGTCGCCCAAGAATTCGTGTCCGAGGACGATGACGAGGACTTTTGAGGATTCCGCTTGCCAAAGCACTCACGCGACCGAGGTCAGGTACTTCAAGCTTCAGGCTTCGCTGAAGAAACATCAAGCATGAAAGAATCACTGCGGCGATATTTCGATGAGCAGGTCGACCGGGTGCTGGCCGATGCGCCGCCGCGCGTCCATGAATTACTGGATGAAGTGACGATGTACGTCGAGGACCATCCGTCGCGGCGCGTCATGCAGCAGATGGGCGTGCGCAGCCGCCGCGGGCTCTGCGGCTTGTACACCGGCATCCCGCTGACCGAGCGGCACGTCGAGATCTCGGGCGTGCTGTCCGACGCCATCTATCTGTACCGCGAAGGCATCCTCGAAATGGCCCGCGACCGGCGCGGCCGCATCGAGGAACAAGAGTTGCTCCGCCAGATCCGCATCACTCTGCTCCACGAACTGGGCCACTACCACGGCCTGGACGAAGACGATCTGGAGGAACTCGGATACTGAGCCGGTCGAACCGACGAAGCCACGCGGCCGGGAATCTCCGAGGCCGGGTGGCGCGAGTCCCGGAGCTTCCCGCTTCGTCGCGCATCATGCTGGATGCTGTACCGTGTCAGTCGATGGGACGCCGCGATTCCTGATTGCGCGACAGGATCTCGACTGGCCATAGTCGCCCTCGAACAACCCGCGAAATGACAGATCCTCGTCAAGATCGGGCCAGTGCAGACCGTAGGGCGATATCTCAATGTTGCCGAGTTGTTCAGACGTCCCGTTCGAAAGCCGAGGATTGCGGGCAACAGGAAAGCGGATCTCGATCCCACTCATCATGGACACAACGATGTATCCGTCCTGATAGATCGCAGACCTGACGTGGTCAACCAAGGTGTTCATGCCACTTCTCCACAATTACGCTTCGCTCGGCGGTTCGTCCTCGGGATCGGGATCGAGCGGGTGGCGTTTGGGTTGTTGGGGTCTCGTCGCCAGTCCGCGCAGATCGCCTTTGTGCCAGCCGTCGCCGCGCAGGCGAACGACGGCGGCCAGCGCGAGCATGACGAGGCTGCCACCGCCCGCAGACAGCAGGACGTAGGCAAAGTCCTCGGTGGGAACGAAGCCGAGCGGCGCGACCAAGGTGCCCAGGATGATTCCGATCATCAGTCCGACCAGCGAACTGAACAGCCGCCGGTAGTGGAGCAACCCCAGCAGGGCGCCGACCGCGCCCAGCACGATGCCGCCCACGATCACGGAGACCGCGAAGTCTTCCAGTCCGATGTCCTCACCAACCCGGCCGCGGACCAACGGCGTGATCAAGGCCAAGACCGACGCGCAGGCCGCGGTCAGCAGGAACAGTGTGCTGAGCGGATAGCTATGGTCGATATTCGGGGTGCGAGGAACGTCGGACATACAACCCAGTCGCCTACTGAAAGAACGGTCGAAAGAACACGAATCACTCGAATGACACAATTCGAGAAATCATGCTCTAGAACGAATCGTCCAGCAGTTTCCCGTCGGCCCGGTGGCCCAATTGCTGAAATACCTGAGCGGAAATCGATCGGGTAATGAACCGCACGCTCCCGTCGCCCATGGCGAACATCGAGCCGCCGGGATGCTCGCTGCCGAAGCCGCCGATGGGCAACACCGGCCCCGGTGCCGCGGGCGGTGGCGGGTCGGGCAGTTTCACGGGCGGTTTGCGGCCATCCTCCGCGCCTTGCGGCTCGTAGGTCCCGTCACCGCCGTCGGCGGAAAATCCGCCGGGCCCTATCAGATAACCATCCTCGTCAAACATGCCTTCCCTTCCATAGCCACTAGGCAACCGGTAGCCTCGTTCGGCGGCCTCACGTCGGATGGCCTGTTCCAAAGTCTCGTTGTTTCGGCTCGGTGCCCCGGTTCCCCACCCCGATCCCACGGGAGACACGCCCGTGTTCCGCAACGTAGCATTGGTGCCCGACATCCAACCTAAATCGCCTTGCTCGATCAGCTTCTCGCCCAGGAAGATCGTCCACGCGGACCCGTCCTTGACGTCTTGATAGCCGATGCGGCTGTTCAAGAAAAACACGCCGTTGTTGTTCGCGTCGATCGGCGCTTCGACGTCGTGATGCACGGCCGCGTACGAACTGTAGCCGGACGAGACGGAAGCCTGCGAAGGGCAGATCAGCGTTTCCATCGTCAGAATGCGAACCGGAAAGTTGTTGGGATGGTAGACGCCGACCGACCGGTCGATGTGATTGTATTTCGCGCTCTGCTCCATGTACGGCAGCAACTGGATGATCCAGTTGTGGTGATAGCCCCAGGCGTGGTTCTGGATCGGCCCCTGCGCCTCAATGGTGCCCGGCGGGTAGAAAGTGTGGCCCATCTCGTAGTTGTGGACCGCCACGATCAGTTGAGCCAATTGGTTGGCGCATTGGATTCGCCGCGCCGCCTCGCGGGCCGCTTGAATGGCCGGCAGCAGTAGCGCGACCAGGATGCCGATGATGGCGATCACCACCAACAACTCGACCAGGGTAAATCCGACTGGTTGAGTGCCTACGAATCGAGTACGCCGTTTCATGATTCTCCTCCCGTGGGAAGCAGTTCGACTTGAATGTTGCGACGCTGGACGATCCGCCGCTGCGAATCGTCGGGATAAATGGCCTCGACTGCGATCCGCCGCGCGGCCGTGTTCTCTTCGATCGTCTCGACCACGATGCCGACCGTGGCCGCATCGCCTCCACCCAGCGCATCGGCCGGGATTTGCCAAATTTCGCCTTTGTAATCCGCCGAGGCGGCCAGACGAGCCAGCCCGCGTTCCAATCCCGACTCGACCAGCCAGAGTGTCTGCAACTGTTGCTCGCGCTGCCGGGACTGCTGGGCCTCGCGCAACGCAGATCGCACGAGCATCGCGCCCAACGCTCCCACGACCAGCAAGCAAACCAACGTCATCGCCAGAATCGCACCCGACCGACGGGCGGAGAATGTCTGGCTTCGCCCCCGCCGAGCTTGCTCGGTGGTGCGGTGATTCTGCACGAAACGGGCGAATCCCCGCGTTCTCCGCTCCCCGCCGAGCTTGCTCGGTGGAAGCAATGTGGCGCAAAATCGTCGTCCCACCGAGCAAGCTCGGCGGAGACGGGGCGCAACGTCGAAAAGCTCAGTTAGTCGTTCAAATTCCATTTTCTTGATGTGAAGGGTGTTAAATCGACTCATGGCTCGGCACCTCCGGATTCGCTGGCGCGGTGGTGCGTGGAGATCTGTTGGCGTTGGGCTTGCCAGCCGACGCTGGTTCGGATCGTCGTCGGTACGGCCGTTCCGTTTCTCGCCAAGCCGTCGGCCGGCAAAACGGTCATGGACACGACCGGCTGGGCATCGTCGGACAGTTGCCATTCCACCCCCGCCGCGCCGGACAATCGGAAGGTGTCGCGATGCAGGAAATCGGCGCGCGGCGACTGTTCCGCTTCTTCCGCCGCCTTAGCTCTGACCGTGCGGCTCACATCGGTCTGCTGCGCTCGATAGACGATTTCGACGTCGTCCGGCGCGGTGAGTACCAGCATTCGTGTCGCATTGTCGTTCAGCAACCGGGCCGCGACGGCCGAGTGGGCATCGGTGCGCAATTGCAGTGCCAAGCGGTCCAACGCTGCACGCCGTTGGATGTTGCCTTCCAGACGTGCCTGGGCGCGGTACATGGTATGCAGGCAGACACCGGACAGTCCCAGCAGGACGCCCATCAGCGTGATGACGACTTGCATCTCGACCAGCGTGATCCCGTGGCGGTGGCGGTTCATGGCTGCGTCTCCCGGTCGAAGCGCCAAGCGACGATCTGCACCGGCCGCACCGGCTGGCCAGACTTGTCTGTCCAGCGGACTTCCACCTGAATGCGTTTGCCGGATGGCGACTCCTCCACCGTTTCCACCCTTGCCGTTGCCACGGCCTCGGGCAGCCAACGCCGAGCCGTTTCGGACAATTCGAGATCGCGCCCGTCGCTGGCGAATTCCGTCAACTGCTGGTCGGACATCCCGAAGACCTCTTCCATCAGATTGGCCGCTTCCTGCCGCGCGAGTTGCCGTTGAGTCGCCTGGCGCTGCTGGCCCATGACGGTGACGGTCATCTGAGCCGCCGCCACGATGGCCGCGCCCAGGATGACCAGGGCCACCATACACTCGATGAACGTCGCTCCTCGCGGTTTGCGATTCCTAATCATGACAAGCCCTCTATCATGGCAATCAGCGGCAGGAACAACCCGGTGACGAACCAGAAGACCAGTAGGCCGAATCCGACAATCACCAGCGGAAAGACGACCTGAATCACCGCCCGCAGCCGATACGCGAACCGCCGCAGCGTACTGTCCGCCATTTCGTCCAACGCCCAGGCCAGATTGCCGACCCGCTGCGCCGATTCGAGCACGGCGCGATCCGCGATCCGGATCAGCCCAACTTGCTGCAACGCTTCGGTCCACGACTGGCCATTATCGATCCGTTGCGACGCTTTGGCCAGCCGTTTGCCGATGCTGTTGCGCGGGTATTGGCGCGACAAGCGATACACGGCCGCAGCCAGATCCTGCTGCTGGCGGACCGAAACCGCCAAGGCTCGCATCACCAACGCGCTGTCGCACCGCAACCAAATCCGCTGCAGCAGGGGCAGTTCGTACCGCGACGATCCCAAGTAGAACGTGACTCCGGCCGCCAGCAAGGCCAGCAGCGGAAACAGGGCAAGCGGGACGACAAACCACCAGAAGACGACAAAGAACTCGGAAGCCGCGATCATCGAAATGGTCAACGCTGGCAGTTCCAGTTCGAACTCCTGGAACATCTTCGTGAATACGGGGACGATTTTCAGCATCGTGAAACTGACAATGACGAATGCAGTCGCCACGATGCCCAGCAAATAGCAATACTTGGCGGCCACGTCGCGGAGCACCGCTTCGAAATGGTCGCCGTAGTCCAACGACATCCGCAAGGCCTCGCCCATCCGCCCGGACTCGGAGCCCAAGCGGGCCGCCAACAGCGCGTCGGCGGGCAGCGGGTTGCGGGACATCGACAGCGCCACCGGCAGCGGGATACCCTGCTCCAACAGGTCCGCCAGCCGTGCCGACCGCATGCCGATCTGGACCGAGCGTTCGTCGGCAAAGGCGCGAGCCGCCTGTTCCAACGGAATTCCCTTTTCGGCCGCGACGGCCAGCGCCCACAACAGCGCCCGCCGCTCGGCCGCCATGTACTTGAAATAGGTCAGGCCGACGATCAACAATCCGACTCCGGGCAACAACAACAGCGGTCCCGTAAGCCCGACGGTGCCCGCCACCGAACCGGCGATCAGCAGAATCCAGCCAGCCAACAAGAGCACGCGTTTGACTAGATCTTCGGAGGGGCCGCGGCGCGCGCCGTACACCAGCCGCACCGTCCACAGCATGGCGGCGCCGACCAGAGCCACCGCTAGGAATTCTGCGGGATTGTATGGCATGTTGTACTCGTCTCCCCCCGGTGAGTCTTCACATGAGCCACTGCATCATGCTCATCATCGGCGCGTAAAGCCCCAGCAGAAACAGCGGAATCACCGTCGCCAACACGACGAACACCAGCGGCGGCAGCAAGGCGGCCAGCAGCTCGGCACGCATCCGCGAACGCCCTTCGTACATCTGCCCCGCCAATTGAAAAGCCTCGGCCAGTTGGCCCGTCCGCTCGCCCCACCGCACCAACGGCACCAGACTGGCCGGCAAGCGGTACGTGGCATCGATCAGGTCCGACAGCGCCGCGCCGCGTTCCACCCCAGCAGCCAACCGCTGTCCGATCTCGCGCATGTTGGCGTCTTGGACTCCGTCGGCGGCCAGGAGCAACGCCTCGGGCAGCGGCAATTGGCGGCGCAGCAGCACGGCCAACAACCGCGACAACTCCATCACGCCGGTCCAATACCACAACATGCCCAACAACGGCAGCGCGGTCAGCGTCCGCCGCCAGCGCGCCGCGCCGGCTAGCCAGCGGTACAGCAGCAGGCCGATCACCAGCGACAACCCGCCCAATGGCAGCCAAGGGAACAGGTCGCGGTGAAGCCAGACCAAGGACTTGGTGACCGCGGGCAACTCGAATTCAAAGTCATCGAACATGGCCAGCATCGGCCCCACCAGCAGATAGTCCAGGCAACCGATCAAGACGATCAACAACACCAGCAGCAGCGCCGGGTAAAGCATGGCGGCGACAATCGAGCGCCAAGTCTGCCGGACGGCTTGGCGGCAGTCGATCCATTCCATCAGGGTTGCCGCCAAATCGCCGCTGCGCTGCCCGGCGCGGATCAACCCCGCCACGTACGACGACAGGGTTGTCCGCCGGTCTTGACACCATTCGTCCAGCGATCGGCCCTGCTGCAATTGTCCGGCCAGTTGCCGCAGTGCCGCTGCAGTGCGTGCGGACGGCATGTCGTCGGCGGCGGCCAACAGCGCATCGGGAAGAGGCAAACCCGCGTCGGCGGCCTGAGCGACCACCTCGGCGACGACCACCTGTTGGTCCACCGACAGCGGTCGGCCGGATCGGGGCTCGGATTCAGGCAGTAGGTCGTCCATCGTCACGTGATCTTGAACCGTTCGAAATCGGGAACCAGTTTGCCCAGTTCGTCCGACAGGTACTGCCTCACCCCTAGCGTCGTGCGGATCGTCAAGGCATGTTGCAAGATCGATTCCGCCGTTTGCGTCGAGAGATGCCGGGCGAATTCCTTGATGTAGGGTACCAGCGCGGGACTCATGCTGAAACTCCTCAGCCCCATGCCCAGCAGAACGGCATAGGCCAGCGTGTGTCCGGCCATCTCGCCGCACAGCGTCACTGGTTTGTTGGCGTCCAAGCAAGAACGAATCACTGTTTTCAACACCTGCAACACTGGTGGCGCCAAGGGCTGGCAGAGATGCGCCACTTTGGGATTGTCGCGGTCGGCCGCCATCAAGTACTGCACCAGATCGTTGGATCCGATCGACACGAAGTCGACCAGATCAAGCATCGATTCGATGGAAATGGCCGCGGCGGGCACTTCCAGCATCATACCGAGCGGAACGCGGGCGAACCGTTTGCCCTCGCTCCGCAATTGGTTTTCTGAATCCACGACCAATTTCCTGACTTCGCAAATCTCCTCCAGCGTCGTGATCATCGGGAACATCAGCCGCACATCACCCCCGAGGTCTTCGGCAACAGCCGCGGCACGCATCACCGCCCGCAATTGCGTGTTCAGAAACCCCGGATGCTCGAAACAAAGGCGGATGCTCCGCCAACCCATGAAGGGATTGGATTCCTGGTGCATGCGCCCGAGAAACGGGACCGTTTTGTCGCCGCCCAGATCGAGGCTCCGGATGGTCACGCGGTGGTGCGGGCTCGCCTGGATGACGTCGACGTACTCCTCGACCTGCTCCTCCTCGCAAGGCACGGTGGGATGAGTCAGGTAGAGATACTCGGTGCGAAACAAACCGACGCCGGTCGCCCCCATCGCCACCGCCGCTTTCGCGTCCGCCACGCTGTTCACATTCGCCAGCAACTCGATTTCGACTCCGTCCGCGGTCAGCGCCGGCACATCGCGGTTCTCGGCCAAATGGTCCTTGAAGTCGAAAAACTCGCGTTCTAATTTCAAGTACGCGGCTTGGGTTTCACCGTCCGGCCCGATGATGACCAGCCCTTCGCGGCCATCGATCACCAGCGAGTCACCCGTTTTGACCAAATCAAGGATGTCTCGGACTCCCGATACGGCAGGAATCCCCAGACTTCTCGCTACGATGGCGGCATGACTTGTCTCCGAACCGGACTGCGTCACAATCCCGCGAATCTTGAGAGCACCCAAACCTACAACCTGCGAAGGGAGCAGTTCGTCTACAACCAAGATAACCGGATTCGACGAGAGCATGTCGTCGTCGAGAGCCGAGTGAACGTCGGCCAGATGGCCTTCGATGCGCTGGACAACGTCGCGGATATCGGTCAGTCGTTCGCGGAGATACCGATCATCCAGCTTCGAGAAGGCATCGCTGTACATGTCCAATGCCCGATGCAACGAAGCCTGGGCACTCAAACGGCCTTCGATAATGCCGTCCTGCACCCGGTTCAGAAATCCCGTGTCGCTCAGAATCGATCGGTGAACGTCGAAAATCGCGGCTCCGCTGGCGCCGAGCTGGTCGCCAGCCCGGTCCCGGAGAGTGATCAGATCCTCCTCGGCACAACGGCGGGCTGCATCGTATTTCGCCAATTCCGCCTGGATGTCGACCGTTCCCGCGGGCTGAGCGGCCGGGGCGATGAAGATTTTGTTGACACAGAAGGCGGTTCCAACCGCGATTCCTGGTGATACGGCGATTCCTTTTCGCATGGCTCACCGTCCTGTCTGGCGCCACTGGAGCCATGACAATTCGTGGCCCAATGGCTGAAATCTGAGTTGTGTAGGGGGGTTACGGGAAGTATACTAGTCCGCTTTCCTACAAAATGTAAGCATGCAGGATACCCGATCGCCCGGATGTAACGAGACATTCCATGCGGTTCACTTTGATCGACCGAATCTCCGATCTTAAACCGGGCGAGAGCATCACGGCGTTAAAAGTATTGTCGCTGGCCGAGGAATATCTCCAAGATCACTTCCCTCGTTTTCCAGTCATGCCGGGGGTCCTGATGCTGGAAGCCATGTATCAAGCCAGTGCGATGCTGGTATTTTTGTCCGAAGACTTTCACCACTCCACCATCCTGCTGAAAGAAGCGAGAAACGTCAAGTACGCCGATTTTGTGCGACCTGGTGAAACTCTGGTGGTTCATGCCGAGTTGCTGAAGATGGATGACTCCTTGGCCACGCTGAAAGCAAAGGGTGTGGTCGCGGGAGAACCAGCCGTTAGTGGGAAACTGGTGCTAGAACGTTTCAATGCGAGCGATCGGTTGCCCCAGCGAGCGGCGTGGGATGACCACGCCCGAATGAAGATGCGACAGCATTTGGAGATGCTGTATCGCAGAAATCACTCTGGGTAGATTGATTTCTGCTTGAGAGTGGATTTTTTGTTCCTTACCAAGACGGAGTAGATTCATGCCAACCAAAGAAGAAGTGTTCGAAAAAGTCAGGACCGCTCTGGTCGACGCCTTGGGCGTGGACGACGACGAAGTGACCCCCGAGGCCACGATGGTGGGCGACCTGGGTGCCGAGTCGATCGACTTCTTGGACATCGTGTTTCGCCTGGAAAAGGCGTTCAGCATCGAGATTCCCCGAGCGGAACTGTTTCCGGACGACGTTTTGACTAGCGCCGAATATGTTCAGGACGGCAAGGTGACCGAGGCCGGCCTGGTCGAGCTGGAGAAACGGATGCCGTTTGCGGATCTTTCCAGATTCAAGGAGAATCCGGCCGTGCAGGAGTTCGGCAACATGCTGACCGTCGAAGACCTGTGCCGCTACGTCAGCAGCAAGGTCGGCGCCGAATAAGCTCGCCGCGACGGATTCACAATCGCGACCGCGTTGGGTTTGCTCGCCCCGCGGTCGACCTGTTGAAGTCCCGGAAGTACGAAACTGGTATGCGTTGGTTCTGGATCGATCGATTTCTGGAGTTCGAAAGCGGCCGTCGGGCGGTCGCCGTCAAGAACGTCAGTTATGCCGAGGAGCAGATTCCGGACTACGCCTGGTCGATGCCGATCATGCCGGGCTCGTTGATTGTCGAGGGTATGGCCCAGACGGCCGGGATTCTAGTCGGAGAGTACCGCGGGTTTCGCGAGCGGGTGATCCTTGCCAAGCTGGGCAAGGTGGTTTTTCACCAGTATGCGACGCCCGGCGACCGGTTGATTTACACCGCCGACATCCAGGGCGTGAAACCCAAGGGAGCGATCGTGCATTGCACGGCGCACCTGGAAACGGTCGGGGAAACGGGACTGATGGCCGAGGCCGAAATCGTCTTCGCTCACCTCGATGAACGTTTTGCGGGGGTCCAGTTGTTTGACCCCGCGTCGTTTCTTGGTATTCTGCGGTCGTACCGGTTGTTCGAGGTGGGCATTCGTCCGGACGGCAAGCCGATCGAAGTGCCCGCACATTTGCTGGAAGCGGAAAAGCGGTTGTTCGCAAGCCAAGATCCGCAGTCCGATCCGTTGTGAAAGGTGAGAATGGCGATGAGACGACGTGTGGTCATCACAGGCATCGGTGTCATTAACCCGATGGGGCATGACGTCGAGACGATGTGGGACGGCCTGAAGGAAGGCCGTTCGGGGGTGGGGTACACAACCATCTTCGATGCGAGCAGCTTTCCCACGCGGATTTCGGCCGAGATCAAGGATTGGGATATTTCACGAGTCGTCGACGATCCCGAGCGTTGGGCCGAGCGCGGTCGGCACACCAAGTTCGCGATCGGAGCCGCCTCGCAGGCGGTCGGTTCGTCGGGCATTCTCGACTCGGGCCTCGACCCAACCCGGTTGGGCGTCTACTTGGGTGCCGGCGAGGGCAACCAGGACTTCTTGTCGTTCAGCCGAATGATGACCGCCGCCCTCGAACCCGGCTCGTTGAACGTCTCGAAGTTTATCCGCACCGGGTTGGACACGCTGCGTCCGATGGCGGAACTGGAGCAGGAGCCGAGTGTCCCGGCCGGTCACGTCGCGGCCGTGTTTGGGGCCCAGGGCCCGAACGTGAATTGCTTGACGGCCTGCGCCGCGAGCAGCCAGGCGCTGGGCGAAGCCACGGAGATCATCCGCCGCGGCGACGCGGACGCGATGATTTCGGGCGGGACGCACAGCATGATCCATCCCTTCGGCGTGACGGGATTCAATCTCCTGACGGCCCTTTCGACGCGCAATGACGAGCCGCAGCGGGCGTCGCGACCCTTCGACCGGCTGCGCGACGGCTTCGTCCTGGGCGAGGGCGCCGCCATGGTCGTGCTCGAAGAACTCGAACATGCCAAACGTCGCGGCGCACACATTTACGGCGAAATTCTAGGCTACGGTTCAACGGCCGACGCTTACCGCATCACGGATATCCACCCCGAGGGTCGCGGTGCGATCGGTTGCATGCGGATGTCGTTGCAGGACGCGGGACGCGATCCCGACGATGTCGACTACGTCAACGCCCACGGTACAAGCACTTCGGTGAACGACCGCGTCGAGTCGGTGGCGTGCAAAGTCGTGTTCGGCGACCGGGCGAAGCAAGTGCCCGTGTCCAGCACCAAGAGCATGATGGGCCATCTGATCGCGGCGGCCGGAGTCACCGAAATGATCGTCTGCCTGCTGGCGATCCGCGACCAGATCCTGCCGCCGACCATCAACTACGAGAATCCCGATCCGGACTGCGACTTGGATTATGTGCCCAACGAGGCGCGTCCGGCCAAATGTGAGATCGCGCTGAACAACAGCTTCGGCTTCGGCGGCCAAAACGTCACCCTGTGCGTCGGCCGCTACCGGGATTGACGCTCAGCCGGCCTTGCGCAGCTCGATCCGCACTTCCGGATCGATGTCGACCAGCGCGTAGTCGCCGCGATAGGCCGGTCCGCAGTTGACGACTTGGGTGGTTCCCAATCCTTCGATGCCGCGGGCCTCGTGGATGTGGCCGCAAACGACCAACGACGGTTGGCGGTGATCGATGAAGCGGCGCACCGCCTCGCTGCCCACGTGCTGGCCGTGGCGAGTGACGTCCAGTTGCGTGTCGCGCGGCGGTGTATGCGTCAGCAGAACGCGAGGCCCCGCCGTCATCAACTGCGAATCGCCCTGTTCCAGGGCGTCGGCGATCTCTTGCTCGGTCAGTTCATACATCGAGCCATGCCACGGGGGCATGGCCGAGACGCCGTGGAAACCGATCTGGTTGCGTTCCACGCCGCGTCCGAACAGCGAGACGCCCAGTTCGACCAGTCGCGCATCGATCGCCGCCGAGTCGCAATTGCCAGCGACGGCCAGAACGTCCACACCGCTTCGCTGGACCTGTCGCACCACGGATTCCGCCGCATTGGGCGTGCCGAAGTTGGTGAGGTCGCCGCCCAGCAGCACCAGATCCACCCGGCCGGCATCGGCCAGGATGTAATCCAGCACTTCGTGGTCGCCATGCAGGTCGGTGATGCACAGCAGCTTCATGTCGAACCTACCGATCCACCCGCTGAAAGCGGAGCTGGTACTTCTCGTCCGACAGCGATTTCTCGTCGATCAGTCGGAAGCCAGCCTCTTCGATCTCCTTGCGGAACACCTCCTGGCCGGCCCGCACATGGTTCAACGTCCACTCGGGGCTCTCCCCTTCGATTCGCTTGAAGTCGATCAACACGATGCGTCCATCCGGCTTCAACGCGCGGTGAAGGGTGGCCAGCGACTTCTGGGGAAACTCGAAATGATGGTAGACGTCGCAGAGGAAGACCACGTCGACGGCGCTCTCGGGTACTTTGGCGTCGTCTGCCGAACACACGATGCCGGTGACGTTCTTGAGTCCCTGTTCGGCGCTGCGTTTGCGAATCAACTGAACGAATTCCTCGGCAATGTCCACCGCGTACACTCGTCCGTCCGCCCCGACCGCTCGGGAGAACAGCTCGACGAACAGCCCGGTGCCGGCGCCGACGTCGGCAATCGTCATGCCCGGCTTCAGCTCGCAAGCGGCCACGATCTCATGCCGCTTATCATAGATGTCCCGGCCCTCGCGCTCGAAGCTCTTGATCCAACGCTCGACATCCGGATTCTCGAAGTTCTTGTTGATTCCAGGCTTGACACTCTGCTGCTGGGCGATGGCCCGCGTGGCTCCAATCGACGCAAGAACGAACAAGCACGCGGCGACGGGCAGATAACGGAATTTCATGATGCGATGGTCCTTTGGTGGTTGGTGCTTCGTGCGATTGCGCAGGGTGCTCCGCAACGACACGGTTAGCTTAGCCGGTTGCAGTCGGCGAAGGAACAGGGGGGCGCGGATCCGCTACGAGATCCGTGTACGATCGATGGCACGCTCCGACAACTCACGAAACCGGCTGAGCGCGGCTGGCAAAACCGGCGTCGATCGTCACGCCGAAGCCGGGGCCGGTCGGGCAGCGAACGGTGCCGTCTTCGCACTTCAGCGACGACGTCGCGCAAGAGACCGGCAAATCCGTATTGCCCTTGAATTCCATGAATGGGCCAATGTTCGGAGTAAACGAGGCGAATTGCACCACGTCCAGGTAGCCCAGACCGCCGCCGGACATGTGCGGCACGACCTGCATCCCGGCCGCCGCGGCCATCCGGGCGACCTTGGCCGCGCGGATCATGCCGCCGCCGTAATGCAAATCGGGTTGGACGATGTCGACGCCGCGGTTGGCGATCATCCAACGCCAACGGTGCATGCTGAATTCCTGTTCGCCGCCTGCGACGGGAATATCCAGCGAGTCGGCGACTTCCTTCGTGCTCCACAGGTCGTCGAACTCGCACGGCTCCTCGAAGTACCCGTACCGATGTTCTTCCATCAGCCGGCCGATGCGGATGGCTTCGCGGGTGTCGTAGCTGCTGTTGGCGTCCGCGTACAGCATCATGTCATCGCCGAACGTGTCGCGCACCAAGGGGATCAATGCCTCCGAGCGGCCGGGCAGGGAATCGGCATTGCGGCTCATCCGTCCGCCCAGCCGGAATTTTAAGGCCCGCGCGCCGGACTCGGCAACCATTCGCTGAAGATGCGTCACCTCGGCCTCGGGCGAATTGCCGCGATTGCCGCTGGCCACGTAGACGGGAATGTCGCGCCGCAACGTTCCGCCAAAAAAGTCCGCCATCGGCCGTCCAGTGACCTGGCCCATCAACTCGAGCAGTGACATCTCGACCGCGGCCACGCAGACCCACAGCGCCAGCCCCTGCAACTTGTAGTTGCTGCTGTGGCGGTACACGTCCCACAACAGTCGCTCCAGATCGCGGGCGTCGCGCCCGATGAAGAACGGCGCGACCTGCTTCAGCAGCAAGGGATACATCACGGCCATACGGTCTGGATTAGGCACCGTAATCGCCTCGGCGCCGTCGGTCGAGCGAGTCCGCAGCAGGTAGACTCGGCCATTGCGCAGCAGTTCGATCGAGGCGATCCGCACCGGTTGCTTGACGAAAGAAACGTTCAGCAGCGGTTCGCTCTCGATCCGGGACAGCTCCTCGGAAGCGACGGCGCCCGCCGACTCGCCGCGAACACTGGCTGCAACACCCATCGCTCCCAGCGTCGCCAGGAAGCCGCGCCGCGTCGCAGCGGCGTCCGAAAATCCGCGAGTTGTCTTCATGCTTGACTCCGGGATCAGCCGAGTTTGGGCAGCAGGCTCAGCACCGTGCTGCTCGGACGCGCGATGACGTGGGCGGCGATCAGCGTGCCGAGCCCTTCGACTTTGGCGCTGCCTGCGGCGACCGCCGCGTTCACGGCGGCCACGTCGCCGCGGATGACGACGGTCACGTATCCGCCGCCCAGTTTCTCCTTGCCCACGACTTCGACATTCGCCGCTTTGCACGCCGTGTCAATGGCTTCGAAAACGGCCGTGAATCCCTGGGTTTCAATGAATCCTAACGCCTGCTGGTTCATGCTGGGCTCCTGGTTGCGAACGTGGTTGGCGACCGCGTGATGCTCCGGATGGAATACGACGTCTTGCTGGATCAGAGGATTGAACTCGGCGGGACTCTCGATGGCCGGCCAAGCGACCGCCTCGGGGCGCTGGATAACATCCGCTACCGGCCGGCCTCCCATCCGATCGGCGATGGCCCGTCCAGCCTGGATCGCGGCCTGGACCGCGTCCAAGCGGCCCAGGATCTTGATGCAGACGCCCAGGAAGTCGTTCAATTCGGCCTGCAGGACGCGAATCTCGGCGGTCTTGCCCATGACGTCCAGGGCAACCAGCCCAGGGGTGAGCCCCGTGGTTTCCAAGATCCCCAGCGTCTGCTGCTCGAACGTTGGTGCCATTATCGCCCGTCTTCCGCCTGTCGCCAAACCGTGAGGCAACCGGCATGAGTTTCCGATTCCATCTCTCGCCGCTCGTCACTCGGACATTCTCCGGCAGCGACGCAGAATCAAGATGACTGGAGCAACCGCCCCTTGTCAAGGTCGGCAGCGATCAACTCGAAGCGGCGCTACTTCCAGGCCAGTTCCGACCAGACCGGAGCCAGCACCTGCAGCAGCCGTTGGTAACGTCCGTACTTGTCGTCGTACAACGCGGCCCGTTGCGGATTCGGCTGACATGCTTGCTCGATCCGGACCATCGCTTCGCAGGCCGACGGCAAGGACTCGTGGCAGCCGGCGGCCACCGAGGCCGCGATGGCAGCGCCCAATGCACCCAATTCCGTTCCTGATGGCACTTCGACGGGAACCTGCAGGATGTCGGCGAAGATCTGCAACCAGACTTGGCTGCGGGCAGCACCGCCCGACAAGCGGATCTGTGCGGGCAGCGAGCGGAACTGGAGCAACCGGTCCAGGTGCCAGCGATGCGAGAAGACGATCCCTTCGTAGATCGCCCGCAGTATATGCCCGCGGGTCTGCCAGCCGTCCAGGCCGAAGAAACACGCCTTGCCGTCCAAGCTGACGTTCGAGCCGTAAAGGAACGGCAGGAACACGATGCCGGTGGCGGCCGGATCGGTGGCGGCGACCAAACGGTTGCAGACCTCGTACACCGAATCGCCCGCCGCTTCGGCCTGCGCTCGTTCGGCGTCGAAGAACTCGGTCACAAACCACTCCAGGTTGCTTGCCGAAGTCGCGCTGCCCTCGAGCATCAAAAAGTACCCGTCGATGGCGTAGCGGGTGGTCATGAAGACATCTCGGTGGACGACGGGCTGTTTGGCGATGTACTGGTTGTTGCCCCAGGTGCCCGCGATCATGCACAACTGGCTTTCGTCGACCAACCCCGAAGCCAGTCCGCAGGCGTCGATGTCGAACAAGCCGCCGGCAACCGGCGTCCCCGCGGCCAGTCCCGTCGCTTCGGCCGCGGCGCGGGTGACCGTCCCGCAGACCTCCTCGGATCGGCGCAACGGAGGAAGCAGCCGCTGCATCTCGGGGATGCCGAATGCTTCCAGCACCTCAGCGTCGTATTGACCGGTCCCTACGTTCATCAGGCTGGTGCCCGATTGGTTGGTCAGCTCGGCGCCGATCTCGCCGGTCAATTTCAGCCGGATGAAGTCGGTGACCGTCAAATTGGCGGCGGCCCGTTCGAGCGACTCAGGTTCGCAGTCCCGCATCCAGGCCAACAGGGCATTCGGCTGAGCCGGCCAAATCGCCTGCATCGTCCTGGGGCGGATGGCGACGTCGACCCCGTCGGCCAGCCAGCGGTCGATGTAAGCGCGAGCCCGTGTGTCGGCGCCGCGGATCGCGGGCCGCACGGGGCGACCGTCCGCATCCACCAGATACAATCCGTTGCCGTGACCGGTACAGGCGACCCCGAGAATGTCGCCGGAGGCCACCCCACCACGTTGGATCGCCTCGCGAATCGCCTCGGCCGTCAACCGCCAGAGGATCTCCATGTCTACTTCGCTGCAACCTGGCTGCGGCGACGACAATGGGATCTTGCGGGCAGCCACGGCAACTTCGTCCCCGGAACTCGAAAAAATTGCCGCCTTGGCGACCGTGCTGCCATTATCGATGCCCAGCAGATACTTGGTCATTGGATTCGACTTTCTCTGGTGAAATGTTGCTGTCCTCGACCGTCAAAAAGAACTGTTTCCCCTTGGTTTTGCTTTTGCGTTCGCCGGGGTCCGTTGCTAGAATTGCTTCGCCTGCTATATCCTAGCGGGTGCGGTTTGCTTATCGAACGAGGCTGCGTTGCTTCCGTTCTCGGCAATTTCAGCATCTTTCGCCGTACGAAGGAAACCATGACTCCTCCGCTTGCCAAAGACATTATGGTCACCAAGTTGGTGACGTTGCCACCCGACTCCGACGTTGCGGAGGCGATCCGCGTATTGGTCAAGAGCAGCATCAGCGGGGCTCCCGTCGTCGACACCGACGGCAACTATTGGGGCGTCTTCTCGGAGAAATGCTGCATGAAGCTGTACGACGCGATCGCCCAATCCGCCAAGCAGCAGCAGGTGGCGCTGCCCACGCTGCCGGACGCCCGGCAGATTATGTCGACGAAGCTGGTGACCTTGAGTCCTTCGACAGACGTGGTCAAGGCGATTGGCGACCTGCTCAAGCACCGCATCTCGGGCGCTCCGGTCGTCGACCAGGACGGGCGTTTTCTTGGGGTGTTCTCCGAAAAGAGCAGCATGAGCGTCCTGGTCCAAGCGGCCTACGAGCAACTGCCGTCGACCGAAGTCGCCGCGTTTATGGACACGGATCTCGGCCGTACGATCCTCGAAGACGCCAGCTTCCTGGACTGTGCCCGCATCTTTCGCGAAACGCACTATCGGCGTCTGCCGGTTGTTCGCGGGGGGCAGTTGGTCGGCTTGGTCAGCCGCCGGGACGTGCTCCGCAATTCGAACGCCTTGGCGTCGATGATCCAGGACCGCGCGGTGACGCTGACTGCGCCGCCGGAGGGGACCGAGCAGGACGGCTCGGACACCAGCGTGGTACTGGACCGAGTCCGGCATTTCTTGGACATCGAGGCGGAGACGATCGACGAGGAACTCGATCTGCTGGGCATCGCCCAAGTTTTCCTGCATACCCCGTATCGGCGTCTGCCTGTGATTCGGGAGGGCAAACTGGTTGGGCAAGTCAGCCGCCGAGACGTGTTGGCGGCCACCCATCGACTGATGGAGGTGACGCCCCAGCGGGAATCGTCACTCCTGTACCTGAGCGCGTTGAATACCGCGTTCCATCACTGAGACTTCGCTCCGGTTGGCTATAATAGACAAGCGGACGGGTGTCTGACATGCTTTGGCAACCGGCAGAACCGCCGATTTGGACGGGGATGTCAATTCGTCCGGTATAATTGAGTCAGCCCCGGATTGTACGGAAGATCTAATGGCCGCGAACACCGTCGCTCGATCACCGGTTCGACCAACGCCGATGCCTCCTGGCGGCGGCATCGTGGCCGATCAGTTCATCGAAGCTCAACTGGACAGAACCCGCCGCGACGTGAAATTGGTCGATCTGTTCGGCGCCCTGATGGTGCTGGCGGCTGGGGTCGTAGGGTTTCTGCTGGTGATCGCAGTCATCGATCACTGGCTCGTGCCGCTGAGCGTCTGGGCTCGCTGGTTATTTCTGGGCGGCATGGCAACCGCGGCCGTTTGGTATTCTGTGACGGTTGTCATTCCTTTGCTGGTGGGCCGCATCAATCCGGTTTTTGCGGCTCGGACGATCGAGCAGAGCGAACCGTCGCTGAAGAACAGCCTGATCAATTACCTGATGTTCCGCGAGGACCGCGCCGGACTGAGAGCGGGAATTTACGAAGCGTTGAAGCAGCAGGCCGCGGCGGATTTGTCCAATGTACCCGTGGAATCCGCGGTGGACCGGACTCGCTTGATCCGGATTGGTTACGCCCTGAGTGCGATCCTCGCCCTGTTTGCCGCCTACACGATCCTGTCGCCGAAGAATCCGCTGCAGACCGTGCGGCGCGTCATCCTGCCCTGGGCGGACATCGCGCCGCCGACGCGAGTCCGCATCGAAGACGTCCAGCCAGGCAACGCACAGGTCTTTCATGGAGACCGCGTGCAAGTTACCGCCGTCTGCTACGATCTGCGCGGCGAGGAACCCGTGACACTGTTCTACTCGACGCTGGACGGACGGATCAGCGATCAGACCGTATCCTTGAACCGATCCGAGACGGGGTTGCTGTACGAAGGCCGGCTGCCTCCGGGCGAGGACGGCATCCAGCAGGACTTGATCTACCGGATCGAGGCGGGGGATGCCGTCACTGGCTCGTACCGACTGACCGTGGTGCCGGCCCCGGCGCTGCTCGTCCAACAGGTCGAGTACGAGTACCCAAG
Organism: Pirellulaceae bacterium; assembly: GCA_023382975.1. Taxonomy (GTDB): domain Bacteria; phylum Planctomycetota; class Planctomycetia; order Pirellulales; family Pirellulaceae; genus SKKK01. The sequence continues at coordinate 28,282 of JAHDXO010000002.1, read as the reverse complement.
CTACACGGCACAACCGAAGCGGATCGTCGAGCGGCAGGGCGACTTGCGAGGCGTCGAAGGAACCCGGGTGACCATCCGCGCTCAAGCGAATCAGCCCATCCGCTGGGCGACCATCGTCTTGGATCCGCAGGCTAGCGGCGATGCCACCGCCGACACGCCCGCAGCCGTCTCGAACGGCAACGGTTCGTCCGAGTTGATCTCGATGCAGCATGACGGCCAACAGGCATGGGGCTCGATGACGCTCGAAATGCAGCCCGACGGGCTCCGCCCCAAACACACCGCCTACCTGCTGCGGTTCGAGACCGAAGGCGGCCAGTCGAACTCTCGGGCGCCAATGTATCGCATCGAGGTCACGCGGGATCTGACGCCCGAGATCGAAATCCTGACTCCGGTGCAGGAACGGATCGAGCTGCCGGTCGACCGCGGCCAGCCGATCGAAGTGCGGGCGATCGATCCGGATTTCGGTCTGAAGACCGTCCAGTTGCGGACCGTGGCGGGTGGCGCCGACCTGCTGACCGAAACGCTGCTGGACGACGCCGACGGACGCATCGGCCAAGTCATCTCGAGCTACCGATTCGAACCCTGGAAGCATGCCTTGCGACCGGGCGACGCCTTCACTTTCTGGGCCGTGGCCGCTGACAACCGAGTCTCGCCGCAGACCGGTCAACCCGAACCGAACGTGGCTCGGACCAAAACCTACCATGTCACGATCCTGCCGCCCGAAAACCCGGCGGCTGGCGGGCCTGAACCGACACTCGCCGACCCGTCCGAAGATCCCAACGCCTCGCCGCAACAGGCGGCCGAGCCGATGAGTGGCGATACCGATGCGGGATCGTCGTCGGACCAAGCGGGCGGTCCCGACCAACCCGAAACATCCGAAGGACAGCAAGGCGGCGCGTCCGAGCAGTCGTCGGACGGCCAGTCGTCGGACGGCCAATCGTCGGACGGCCAGAGCAACAGCGGAACCGATGGCAGCGGCGGGGCCAGCGATCCCTCGGCAGGCTCGGGCGACTCAAGTTCCTCGGCCGGCGAAGCAGGCTCGTCGTCCAACTCCGGCGGCAGCAGCGGGAATTCGGCAAGTGGTGGCGCGAGTGACTCCTCGTCCGGCTCGGAAACGTCGGGTTCCGATCCTTCCGGTTCAGGTGCGTCGGGTGCCGGAGGCCAGGCGGCCAGCGGCGACTCCGGCTCGCAAAGCGGCCAGGAGGGCGGATCGCAGGGCTCGTCGATGTCAGGCGCTGGCGAATCATCGTCGTCGCCAAGTCCGGGCCAGGATGCCACCGGACGACAGTCGGATTCGCCGACCGGCGGAACGGCCAAGGCGACGGGGCAGCAGGCATCGGGGAACGAACCGTTGCATGACGGCGAGGTGATCGAGCAGACGCTCGAACACATGAAGTCGCAGCAGTCGGGCGGAAACTCCGACCAGCCAGCCGGTCGCCAGAATGCCGGTCAGCCTGAGTCGGGACAGGCCGGCGACGCCGCTGGCCAGCCGTCCGAGTCCGCTTCGGGCGGCACGCAGGGCGAACGCCCGCAACAAACCGGTGGTGGACCGGGCCAGCCCGAGGACGCTCAGTCCGGCGGATCGTCGGACAGCGGCGGCGATCAGGGCGCGATGCCGTCGCAGCAACCCAACCAGCAGCAGGGCGATGCTTCCGCGACCGGCGGTGGCCAGCAACAGGAAGATCGGAATCAGGGGGCGGGCGCTCAGCAGGAAGGCTCGGCAGGCCAAAGCGGCGATCCGCAAGGGCCGACGCAAACGCGTCCGGAATCCGGCCAGCAGGGATCATCGGGCGGCCAGCCCAAACAGGGTGGACAGGGCCAAGACGGGCAATCCGGCGCAGGGCAAGACAGCCAGGACCAATCCGGATCGCCTTCGTCGAAACAAGGAAACGCGGATCAGCCGAAGCAAGGCAGCACCGGCGGCGGCCAAAAGCAGCCGTCCGAAGGAGCCCAATCGCCCAGCCAAAGCGGCCGACAGTCCGATTCGCAAGGCGACTCGCAGGGCGACCAGAGCGGCGGCGGCGGACAGGGAGGCGGGCAGGGCTCGCAGCAGCAGGGCGGCGGCAGCAGCGGCAGCCAGACCGCGGCCGACCAAGGCAGCGGGGCGGCCCAGGAATCCGGCTCGGGAGACACCGCGTCGCGGCCCGGCAGCCAACAGACGGCCGACGACCCGACGAACACGCCCGGCACACAGAAAGGCTACGGCAGCAGCACGCAGCCCGCGCCAGGTGGCCAAGGCCCCGGCGCCGCCTCGGACAGCCAATCCGATTCACGGACAGTCGAACGAACAAGCGGACCGCCAAGTCCCGGCGCCACGGAAAACCGCGGCCAGGGCCTGCCGCTGGGGGGCGGTCGGCCGGGCGAAGCCGATCCGAGAGGTTTCGACCTGACTCGCGAGGTGCCCGCCGGCGAGGAACCGAATCTCGATTACGCGCGGCGAACGACCGATCTGGTGTTGGAGTACCTGCGGGACCAGCAGCAGAAGCCCGATCCGAACCTGCTGGAACGGCTGCGCTGGACCGAGGACGACCTGCGGCAGTTCCTCGACCGCTGGGAGAATCTGCGGCGTTCGGCGGCGAACGACGGCGGTCAGGGCGAATTGAACGATGCGCTGCGGAGCCTGGGCTTGCGTCCGGACCAGCAGGCCACCCGCCGGATCACCGCGCCGGCCGATCCGCTGCAAGGGCTGCGCGATGCGGGCACGCAGAGCAATCCGCCCGCCAAGTACCTGGAGCAATTCAACGCGTTTAGGAAGGGAACGGCCCGCGTCGATGAATGAAACCGACACACCCCGATACCTGGTCCCCTTTCATCCCAAGAGTCTGCCTCACTTCTTCACCGACGTCTTGGTGATTGGCGGAGGTCTGGCAGGACTGCGCGCCGCGATTGCGGTCGATTCGAAGCTATCGGCCCTGGTGGTGACCAAAGGAGAGTTGGAGGAATCGAACAGCACGTACGCGCAAGGGGGAATCGCGGGCGTCATGGACCCCGAGGATTCCTTCGACAATCACGTCCGCGACACGCTGGTCGCCGGCGCCGACCTCTGTGACCCTCAAGTCGTGGAGATGGTCGTCCGCGAGGCGCCGCTGCGGATTCGCGAATTGGCGCAGTGGGGCACCCGGTTCGACCGCGACGGCAAGGATCTGGTGCTGGGGCGCGAGGGCGGACACAGTCACTTTCGCATCGTCCACGCGTTGGGCGACGCAACGGGGCAAGAAGTCATCCGGGCCGTGATCGCGTGGGCACGCAAGCTGCGGAACGTGCGGTTCTGGGAGAACACGTTCACGCTGGATCTGTTGACTTGCAACCAGAAGTGTCGCGGGGCCATCGTCGTCCATCCGTCCCACGGAGCGATCCTGGTGTGGGCCAAGCAGACCATCCTCTGCACGGGCGGCGCCGGGCAGTTGTATCGCGAATCGACGAACCCGGCTGTCGCCACCGGGGACGGACTGGCGATGGCCTACCGGGCTGGGGTGGAAGTGCGGGACATGGAGTTCATGCAGTTCCATCCCACGGTGCTGTACATCGCCGGCAGCAGTCGCAGCCTGATCACCGAAGCGATTCGCGGCGAGGGCGCGTATCTGGTCGACCGAAACGGTTACCGGTTCATGTTCGATTACGACGAACGCGGGGAACTCGCTCCGCGCGATGTCGTATCGCAGGCCATCGTCAGCCAGATGGACAAGACCCGCTTTTCCAACGTGTTCTTGGATCTCAGCCACCTGGACCCGGCGTTCGTCAAGGGCCGGTTCCCGGGCATCGCCGCCACCTGCGCCAAGTTCGGTCTCGATATCACTTGCGACCGCATCCCGGTTCGTCCGGGCGCGCACTACATGATCGGCGGGGTGACCGTCGACTTGGAAGGCCGCACGTCGCTGCCGGGGCTGTGGGCCGCGGGCGAAGTCACGTCGAGCGGTCTGCACGGGGCCAATCGCCTCGCTTCCAACAGCCTGCTGGAAGGTTTGGTCTACGGCACCCATGCCGGGCACGGCGCCTCGGCGGCGGCGTCCGAATTGCACGACGACTTCCATGCCCTACCCCTGATCAATCCGCCGCTGGCCGAACCTGATGAATCGCTCGATCTGGCGGACATCCGCAATGCGCTGAAGAGCCTGATGTGGCGTTCGGTCGGAGTGCGGCGAACGGAGCAGGAGTTGCTGGAATCGCTGCACTCCGTCCAGCACTGGCAGAAATACGTGCTCGTTCGGCAGTTTTGCGAGCCCGAAGGCTGGGAGCTGCAGAACATGCTGACCGTCGCGCGCGTCATCGTCCAAGCGGCCCTGCAACGCACGGAATCCCGCGGCGTCCATTACCGCACCGACTTTCCGCAAACCGAAACCCCCGCCTGGCAACGCCGCCTGACCTTCCAGCGAAAGTGATTCGCTACGATCCCGCGGAAATCACGGTCGACGTTCGGCATCCGCGTCGCGGAGCCCCCAGGCCGAGCAGACGCCAGCCGCATTCTTTCACGATCTCGAAGGGGTGACGCCGCGAAGCTGCAGCAGTTCCCGCAATTGGCGCAGATACGGTTCGTCCACGGGATTGAGCCGACCGGATTCCTGCAGCGACGTCAAAATGTCAAACGCCCGCCGCAGATGCACCTCGCCCCCGGCAGCATCTGCTTGGCCCAACCGCCACAGTGATACGACTAGGTCGCGCTGGTAGTCCGCACGATCCGGCTCCGCCTGCGCCAGACGCTCCGCGATCGCCAGCGACTTCACGTAGGCCTCGCGGGCCGGCTCGCCCTGGCCCAGGGCGCGGTACAGGTCGCCCACCTTGTTGTGCAACACCGAGAGGTCGCGCTGGTAGTCCGCACGATCCGGCTCCGCCTGCGCCAGACGCTCCGCGA
>JAHDXO010000002.1:0-23333 GCA_023382975.1 Pirellulaceae bacterium | reverse complement strand
CTTCACGTAGGCCTCGCGGGCCGGCTCGCCCTGGCCCAGGGCGCGGTACAGGTCGGCCACCTTGTTGTACGACACCGAGAGATTGTGCTGGTAGTCCGCACGATCCGAATCCGCCAGCGCCAGACGCTCCGCGATCGCCAGCGACTCGCGGTAGAGTCGTCCGGCTTCGGTCAGATTTCCCCGCACCACCAGTGCGTCCCCGATGCGGTCCATCGCCAAACCTCTCTCGTAAGCCATCCCCAACTGCGTGAACACGGGCAGCACACGGTCACGCCAGAGTCGCAGCGCAGCAGCCGAATTTCCACGCACATTGAGAATTTCACCTTCCAGAAGTTCGGCAATCGCCAATTCTCGCTCCGTCCGTGGCCGCGAGGTCGTTGCAGCGCGAAAGCTGTGAATCTGATCGAGAGCCAGATCGAGACGCGACGCTCGCAGCGCCGCGTAGGCGGCTCGAAGTTCCTCAGGCCAATCGGCGAATGCCTCAACTCCATCTGGACTGGGGGAGGGCTGTGGCTCGTCCACCGTCGTCAGGCGGTCCATGCCGCCTTCGAACTTCGGCAACGGTGCCTCGATCCACAGGGACACGAAGTCGCTGAAGTCGGGCGCAATGGTCTGCCAGTGCTGGCGCGAGGCCGGATGCACTAGCAACAGCCACCAGCAGGGATAGTCCCGCGCCAGGATATCGCGTTGGACGTTGAATTGCTGCAGCAGATCGGAGCGCCCGTCGGCGCCGTGGTACATCAACTCCTCGAAGCCGCTCAGCATCAGGACCGACCGATGATCGGCAATCGTGGCCGGTGGCACGGCGCGAGTCAGTTCGCTCCACACGTTGATCGAACGCGGCGCGTGGCCGTCGGTTCGCCCGAGCAGCTCGACCAGATCCACTTCGATCAGACGGACAGACCGAGCGGCCAGCATGGGTTGAAGCCAAGCCCGGATGGCGGTTCGGTCACGGTCCGTTGACGTCTCCCACACGACTAGCTTGAAGCCCAAGCCCAGCGTGCGATCGAAAAGGCGTTGGAACCGCAGCAGGTCTCTGGAGTCGACGTGCGCCGGCGGCGCCCAGGCGTCGGCCACTGCTTCGGCAACCGAGTTAGCGGAATGGTCGTTCACGACTTCTTCGCCCTGCGTTTTGCGGAGCCCGAGGCTCTCTTGCTGGACTGGCGCTGTTCGAGTAGTTCGGCGACAAGTGGATGCACGTCGTACCAGACCTTGCCGTTGTACTGAAAGGCCAGACGTTGGTAGACGACTTCGAGGAACTCGGGCGACTTGTCCAAACGCTTGGTTTCCGCGAGCGTGGCCAGCGTGTCCCACCAGCCATTGGCGTCGATACGGTCCCGCAAGCGGTTGCGGCGACGGTCGAGCGTGCGATTCACATCTGCCAGGGTAATGCAGTCATCGTCTGCATCCAGCGTCGCGTCCTGGGCCAGTTCCAGCAGTTCGCGTATTGCCCCGCCGGACGCAGATACCAACCGGTTGCGAGCCGCCGGGTCCGGCATCAGCCGGTTCAGATCGATACGGCGGCCAATCGCATCCAACAACGCTTCGCGGCCTGTGCCGGAGAACTCGTCGTACCCCTGACTTGGCTCGCGCAACTTGACCGTGGGCATGGTCTCGCAACGAAAGACCGACTCGATATTCTGCGACTCCGCCTTCAAGACGAGCCCGATCGGCGGGGTAACGATCATGTGGCAGCGCAAGGATTTGAATCGGTCCGACGACTGAACCAGCAGTTCGTCGACGACCTGAGGATCGTAACGGTCCATGTTGTCGATGAGCAGCAGCAGTCGAAGCCCTCGGGCTTGGAGTTGTTGTGATGCCGAGTCCAGGAGGTTGTTGACCAACGTCATCAGCGTGCCGGGGAACTTCCTCAAGGTGTTCTTGACCGACTCGCGATGCGTGCTTTCAACTTTGAAACCGGCGGTCAACGACGCGAGCAGCTTGGCTACGAAGGGGATGCCGCCCTCCGCTTTGGCCTCGGTCTGCACCCCCGCCAGGAAAGACTTGCTCTGCTCGCCGGTCAAGACGACCTGGCTGAACCAGTCTTCCACCTTCTTGAGTTCGACGGCGGGGATCGGCGTGTTTCGCTTTCGCATCTGCTCTTCGATCACCCGCGCGATCACCAGCAGGAGATCCTCCATCGAGAACTTGACGGAATCCATCTCGACGTTCGCCTCGAAGTAAACGGCGAAATACTGCCCTCTGACGGCATTTGCCAGCTTCTTGAGTTCGGTGCTCTTTCCCGCGCCGCGATGACTCGCGAAGACGGCATGCATCCAGCGATCCGCGGGCTGTCGTTCCAACAGGGTCTGAAGTCGTCCACAGACGTCCGTACCACGCGACTGACCAAGGTCCACGTAACGGGCATCTCCGCTTTCCAACGGCATTTCAAAGTCAAGTGCCGCCGTTGCATCGGCCAACGTCTTGGCCAGTTTCATGAACCATCTCCCTGAAAAGACCAACGCGATAATGCCAAGCGTTAAGTCGTCACCAACGTAACCCAGCCGGACCATCTTCCGCGGCTGGTCAGTCGTCCAAATACCGCGTGCCAACTTAGCGGTGCCGATTGCGTCTGTCAATGACGCGGGGCTCGCAGCCGGCCACCGGCGGCTAGTGCATTCCCATCGTTCCTCGTTGCCTGAAGGCGACTCCCGCGCCCGTTGCGCTGGAGTGTACGCTTTCGCGTGTGGTGTCCGTGTTCTCTCGCCATCAACACGCTGAAGCGTGAACTCCAACGAAAGCGACTGCCGCGCCCGTTCTATTCGACAGGCGACAATCGGATCGCTTGGCCGCAGCGGGGGGCGAGTTGGATGTCGAGCGATGTTTGGGCATCGACGGGGATCCGGTCGATGCGGACGCGGGTGCGGGTCTGCACGTTCGGATCGTCGGAATAGACGTGCGCCGTGTACCGCTGGTTCGGATCGAGGAAATCCAGCCGCAGCGGCAGCGTGCGAGGCTGGTCGTCGTTCATCGCGCCGACGTACCACTCTTGCCCGCTGCGCCGGGCGATCACGGCATACTCGCCGATCGCGCCGTGAATCACCCGCGTTTCGTCCCAGACCGTGGGAACATGGCGATAGAACTCGAGTTCCGGTTCGTCGCCGATCGTGCCGCGCTGTCCACCGGCTCCGCCCTTGGCGCCCGGAGATCCCGCGGGCCGGTCGTACCAGAAGACGAACTGCCATGGACTGTACAGACAGACCAGCTTGGCCAACTGGTACGCGTGGCTGGCATTCCTCTCAACTCGGCTGTCGTAATAGCAGACGGTGTTGTCGGCCGCTCCGGCGATCATGCGGGTGAACAGGATCGTCAGCGTCTGCTGGTTGGTGGGCGACGTTTCGTCGCCTCCGATGCCTTCCTGGGTCATCAGGTTCGGATACGTCCGTTCGTAGCCGGTCGGGCGGTATTCGTCGTGAATGTCGACCATCAACCGGTGCTCGGCCGCTTTGCGAACGGCCTCGTGCAGCCACGCGGTCCACTGCTGCGAGCCAACCTGAACGAACCCGTATTTCACGCCGCGGACGCCCCACTGCCGGTACAGTGGCAGGATCGTGTCAAGTTGCCTCTCCAGAGCCCGGCGGTTCACGTACAGGATGATCCCGATCCCCCGCTGGTCGGCATAGTGGATCACATCGGCGAGATCGAGCGGGCCAGGCGAACGCGCCGGATCGACGGTGACCGTCGTGGCATCGGAGTCGTCGTGGTATTCGTGGCCGTACCAGCCGGCGTCGAACTCGACGAACTGCAGGCCCTGCGAGACCGCGAAATCGACGCAGGCTTTGCCGCCCTGAGTGGTCAACGTGACTTCGCGGATGACCTTACCGGGCTGGATCCACGAGGTGTCGCCGATCGCGCAAGGTTCGTTCAGATTCAACAGCAGGTAGTTTCGCTCAAGCAACTGGCCCGGCGAATCGCCGACCAGCAGGAATCGCCAAGGCGTCGTCATCGGCGCCCGGCAAACCACCGTGCTTCCCAAATGGGCGCGGAGCGTATGAGCGGCAGATGCGTCGGGCTGCAGTCGCATGCGTGCGAAATCGACCAACCGGGCCTCGCCCACCGCGACGTAGAGCCCATCGGCCGCAGCGACGACCAGCGGACGCTCGCAGTTCGGCTTGACGGCCCCGAGCGTCGCGCGGCTGTATACGCCTTGAGCCGAATAGACCGGCCAACAAGGATGGTCGGCGGCAAAGCGGAATTGAGTCAATTCGCTGTCGATGACGAAGTCGCCCAGCCCCTCTTGTTCGGGAAAATGGTAACAAAACGCTACGCCTTCGTCGTAGGCGCGAAGCCGCAGCGTGACTCGACGAGGCTTCTCTTGCGAGTCCGCCAAGTCGATCTCGGCTTGGCGATAGCGGTCTCGGATTTCGTTCCGCTCGCCGTACACCGGCTTCCACGACGCATCGTGCTCGCTGCGCCGGACCGCCAGCACGCGAAAGTCGCGATCCAAGGGCGCCGCGTCGCGCAGCGCGAACCCCAGTCGCGATTCGGCCAGCACGGGCCGCCCCCCGACCGATACGGCGTAGGTTGGTCGGCCATCGTCGAGCGTGAATTGGACGACGATCCGATCATCCGGCGAAGTCAGCTCGATGCGTTCCTGGCCCAGCGTCTTGCCGCTGACGACAATCAGCAAGACAGCGGTATACCAGAGCGTTCGTTGGAAAAACGCTGCCGGTGTCACGGTGAGATCTTTGACGGAACGGAGCATTAGGTTACTTTCCATTCAGGAATTGGGGACCGGCAACGCAATCCGTGTCGGATTCGGTTTCGTGGCCCGCGGCACGGAACAGCTTGCCATTATGGGCAACCCGGCCGTGGCCGCAAGAGACAGACCGGCCGGGACTTGCGAGGCATGGACGATTTCCAGACCAACATGTCGCCGGGCGGCAGCATGCAGCCATGCTCGCGTGATTCCGCAGCGCTGTGGCGCGAACTCTGTTGACATCCGCTGGTGGCTGGAACAGAATTGATCCTTGCCAGCAAACTCGTCCGACAGATCTGCGGCCTTCGCAATGTCGCGTGCTGGTGATTGCGACGGGCATCTTACGCCGGAGCAGCCGTCGACTTATGAAAACGCCGGTGACCATCTATGTTGTCCATCATCCGCAGTGCAGCTTGGCGGAGAAGCTGGCAAGTCGGCTCTTCGAGTGGTTTCGACTTGCCAGCCTATCGACCGAAGCCAGCGCTGCGGGACTTCCGGTCTATTTTCGCCGTCAGTTGGCGGGATCGACGCTGCATCCAACGATTCGTTTCGACGATGCCGGCCTGAACGTGGTGATCGTCCTGGTCGATCACCGCATGGTCGGCGATCTCGCGTGGCGCAAGGCGGTGGTGGAACTTGCGGAAAAGATCGACGAAATCCGCGACGGCAAGTCGGGCGGCGGGCGAGCCATCCTCTTGCCCGGTGCGATGCACGAGAGTTTCTACCGCACGGGACCGCTCTACCAGAATTTCAACCCTGTGCGTCTGCTGCAGATGACGGACGAGCAGATGGAGGCCACGATTCGGCGCGCCGCCACGGAAGCGATTGCGCGGGACTTGCGTGCCGACGGTTCCAACGCCCCGCCGCCGCTGAATGTCTTCCTGAGTCATGCAAAACGCGACGGAACGCCGATTGCCGAGGCGATACGCGACGGCGTGCGCAGCTTCAGTCAACTTGTCGCGTGGTACGATGCGAACGATCTGCCGATCGGTTCGGAATGGAAATCGCCGATGGAAAAGGCGGCGCGAGACAGCACGGCGGCGATGGTGGCGACGGTGACCGACGCCTATCCGACGCGGCCGTGGTGCCGTCGAGAGGCCAAGCTGGCGCGAACGCCGATGCGAGTGAACGAGAAAGAAGGTCGTCGCGTCTGGAAAGTCCAACCCGTGGTCGCGGTGCATCAGGCGGGCTGCAATTGGGTTCGCGGAGTGCCGATGCTGGAAGGAGTTCCGAGAATCGGCTGGCAGGGTGAATCCGGCAAGTATCACGTCGAGCGGATCGTCGATCGTCTCGTGCTGGAGGTTCTGCTGGCGAACGTTCACTGTCGAGCGGCCCTGAACCTGGACGAGCGGCTGAAACGACCGGATTCGTGTTACATCACCTGGATCCCCGACGCCTGGACGTTGGCCGCGTTGCGTCAGGAGATGCAAAAAACGGGCATCGAGCCTGCCTCCGTGCAGCAGATCATGTATCCGGGATACGGCCTGACGTTCGCGGAGATCAACGAACTCGAACCGGTGTTCAAGACGTTCCACGACGAGACCAGACTCGTCAGCTTCGAGGAGGCGTGGCAATGAAAGGGGGCGGGGCGGGACTCTTGATCGCTCTTTCCGCAGGCGGAAGCAATCGCGAGCTTGCGGAGCAGGGGCTCGGGATTGAACACGTCAACGAACTGATGATCCGGATGGCGATGCGCCTGTTGCGCGAGGGGCATCGCATGGCTTTTGGCGGCACCCTGGGCGTCAGCAGTCAAGCGTTGACGGAGTTCCTGATCCATGCGGCCGAGAGTTGGCTGAACGAGGAATCGCCCAACCGCTCGGAGGTGACTCGCTCGGAGTCGTGGCCGCTGATGAACTGGTCCGCCTGGCCCTACCACACGTTCATCACGGACGAGCAACGGGCCGCTTTGGTGGGAATCTGCCATTTCGTCAACGTGGATCCAAGTGGCGTGCGGAAGACCCGCCTGGACGCGGCGCTTCAGGACTGGGAGGCGAATCCCCAGTCACGGCTGTTTGCGGCGGATGCCTTGTCGGCGATGCGGGATCAATCGACGCGAGACACCGATCTGCGGATTGTTTGGGGCGGGAAGATCGCTGGAGCCAGGGGATGGATGCCCGGAATCCTTGAGGAGGTGGCGTTCTCGCTGGCACAAGGCAAGCCGGTTCTGGTCCTCGGCGGCTTCGGCGGCTGTGCCCGTCTGTTGGCGGATTTCCTGGCTCAAGCGGATGCTCCCTGGCCCGCTCGGTTGTCGCAGGCCGCCTGCGCGGACCCGGAACGAGACAAGTTGTGTACCGAGTCCAAGCGAAAGAAACTCAACCAACAGTTCAAGCAAGCGAAGAAGCTGCTGATCGATTTCCGATCGCAATTGCATTCCGCGGGCAGCGTCAACGGCTTGGATACCAAGCTTCTGCGGTCGGCACTCGATGAAGAAAACGCGCGACGCGCGATTCATTTGGCCGCGGATGCAGCAAGCACGGTCGCTCGCAGCCGTTAGCGGTTCGGCAGCATTCAGTCATTCACACGCGGTTTCTTGACCCTTCTCGATGGAAAGGACGGAGCGAAATGAACGGGTGCCACGACTTGATCGGTTGTCCGGACGACCGCGATTTGGCGGAACTGTTGGAGCAACGGCCCGCGGAGATGGAATCTCTGTTCGAAGAGATTCTCGACCACGAGGACGCCGTCCAGACGGCAGGTGCGTTGAAGGCTCGGGCGGGCCGCGCCGCAGCCGGGCTCCGGCGGCCCCCGGCGATCGACGCCTCGCTGCCCGAGATCGTGCTGTTGCACGGCATCACGGACTGCCATCTGGCGGATGTCAGCGGACGCAGAAACCGAATCTGGTTGGACTACTTGGAACTGATCAAGGGACGGTACTCGAGCCACCTCACGTTGAAAGAGGACGGCCGCAGCGATCAGCCCGGCGTGCAAATCGAAACGGACGGTCCGGTCTCGAAGAAGTACGACAAGGCGCTGGAAGCCTGGACCCGAAGCGGCTTTCGCACGCACGTCTACTGCTACGATTGGAGAAAGAGCGTCTTGGTGGGGGCGGACGCGCTCGACGCGTTTCTCAAGAGCCTGGAAACCGTGCGGGCCGGCCGCAAAGTGGTTCTGGTGTGTCATTCGATGGGCGGTTTGGTCGCCTCGTCCTACGCCGCGCGGCACACCGATTGGGCGAACATCGTCGCGCACTGCGTGTTCGTCGGTTCGCCGCTGGGAGGTTCCTACAGCGTGGCCGAGGCGATTCTCGGCAAGTCGTCCTCGTTCCGGAAGATGGACCGGCTGTCGATCTTCGAGACGCTGAAGGACTTCCAATGCATGGCGGCCAGCTTTCCCGGACTTCTGGACATGCTGCCCAACCCCGACGTCTTTCCCGAGGCGGCGGACCTGTACTCCGAAGCCGGTTGGCCGGGTGAAGTCAAGCCGCGGCAAGCGTGGCTGGATCACAGCCGAGCGGTGAAACAAGTGGTGTGGACGAGTCCCTTGTTCGCCAAGAGCACGCACTTGGTCTCGCAGGACCATGCGACGGTCGCCCAGTTGCCTTGGAACGATCGCCGCGACGATCGCAATCCCGACATCCTCAGCCCGGAAGGGGACGGCGCCGTGTTGACTCGCTCGTCGCTCGCGCCGGGGCTGAAGAGCTACAAGATTCCGGGCGAACATGCGATGCTCTGCACCGAGTCGCAAGTCATCGCGGCGGTCGAATTGATCGCCCGGGGCCAGCCGGTCCAATTGCCGCCGATCACCGTGGACGACTTGACCGGCCGAACGCTGAGTGCGGCAGCGAAGACGCGAGCGATGGCCGCTCCCGCCGGCGACCCCGAGCAACGGGTTGCCGCCAAGGTCTCGATGGCCTTGGCGTCGCGCTTGGCATCGGACGGCACGCGCGGGGCGATGCTCGGCATGACCGGAAATACCGGCGGGCATGCGTTCGACCGTCAGGCGTTGCGCTCGGATGCGTTCTCCTGGCAGAATGCGCTGTCCCTGGCTATCGCCAGCGAGGTGGCCTACCAAAAGGACGCGGACGCGCTGCGTGCCGAGACTCTGGGTCGATGGGGCTTCGCCGGTTGCGAGCCTTTCGACATGCATGACACACAGGGCTTCGTGGCTTGGGACGATCATTTGGTGCTGCTCAGTTTTCGCGGCACCGAACAGAACTTTGCCGACTGGATGGGCAATCTGAAGGTGGTCTCGCAATCGACGATCGCCTACGGGAACGTCCACAAGGGGTTCTACCAAGGCTTTCACCAGGCGAAGAGCCAGATCGACGCGATTCTGCGGACGGCCGAGGCCAGCGGAAAGCCGCTCTGGGTGACCGGACACAGCCTGGGTGGTGCGCTGGCGGTTATCGCGGGCGCCGAGTACCTGGGCGAATACTCGCTGGCCGGCTTGTACACGTATGGCCAGCCCAAGCTGGGCGGCGAGCCCCTCGGGGCGTTCTACGAACAGCACTATCCCGGTCGGTACGTCCGCTTCGTCAATCACCAGGACGTGGTGCCGATGGTTCCGCCCGGCTATCGGCACTGCGGCCAACTCGTCTGGTTCAACTCGCAGGGCGAAGTCAAACGCTCCGCCGCGGCGCTCGCCGCGCCCGCGGAAACAGGTCCGAAGGAACTGTCCGAGCAGGAATTCGAGCAGATGCAGGAGCAACTCAAGGGCCTGTCGCAGCCGATGGTCGCCGGCGCTCTTTGGTTGCCGCCGACGGAAGTTCAAATCGAACGCGGGGCGTTGTTCGGGTTCAGCGTCCGCGACCATTCGATTCGGGACGCCTACATTCCGACGATCGCCAAACAGTTCTGAGAATCCCCCAAACTTCAGCAGCCAAGGAGGTTGTCATGGATGCCGTGACACTGGCCGAGAAAATCATGAATGAAGCGAAGTCCTTCGAAATCGACGGCGCGACGTACTATATCGTCGAGCAGGACCGCAAGGTGGAGGAGTCGCACCTGCTGGCGTACGCCGAAGAGATCCTGGCCGCCGTCAACCCGGCCACTCCCCCGCCCGCAGCCTTGGAGCGTCTGGTGGCGGCCACGGTCGACGGAAAGCCGATTCGCTGGCAGTTGCCCGTCGTTTTGACCTGGGCCGTCGACAAGGCGACCTTCGCGGGAAAACCGCGTGAGCTGGAAATGGCCAAGTCGATTTGCGCCCAAGCGACCGCCGACTGGAACGCGGCGGCACGGGAGAACGGGATCGACGATCGAGTCCGTTTCGAACAGGTCGGGAACAATCCGGTCTTCCGCTTCGCATTTGCCCAGTTCGGCGACCCCAACCTGTACGCAGTCGCCTTCTTTCCCAACGACGCGCGGACCGAACGCGTGGTGAACATCGGTCCCGCGACCTTCGTCGAGCCGAACGATTTTGATCCCGTGGGAGTCGTCCGGCACGAACTGGGCCACGTCCTGGGCTTCCGGCACGAACATATTCGCGCGGAAGCTCAGGAGGGCATGAATTGGTGGGACAAGAGCAATATGGAAAAGTGGATCACCGGCGGACTGGGCGCCGAGACGCTGACCGACTACGACTCGCAGTCGGTGATGCACTATCCGCTGAACGGACGGGGCACCCTGGATTTCCAACTGAGCGATGCGGACAAGGCGGGATTCAAGAAGCTGTACTCGCTGCCGTCCGGTTCCGACGAAGTCAGGGAGTTTCCCGTTTGATCCGCGAGATTTGCCATGACCGACAACGCAAAACTGGCCCTGCAGGACGCCGGCAAGACACTCGCTGACGCCAATCAGACGATTCAGCAGTTGGTTGAGGCTGGTGGGGGCGACGACCGAATCACGATGGCGCCCCGCCAAGCCAAAGAACTTGCCCAGTTCCTTCGCGCTCACTGCACGGAACTCGAACGCCATTGCGAGATCGTCCGGCGAGCGGCCTCGGAACTGAAAGTCAAGTTGCTTACGACGCGTCACATCGAGCTGGAGGAAGCGCTGCGGTTCGTGCAGCGCGCGTTCCTTCAGCCGCGAAGCACCGGCGGCGAGATCCAAGTCCTGGAAGCCGCCGACTGGATGTGTGTGGAAGGGTTCCAGTTGTTCGTGCCGGAAAGTGAGGAAAGTCCGGTGGGGCCGCTGGTCGCGATCGATTCGAGCCAGAGTCCGGCCGTGTGGGCTCCCGACGCGGATCTTCCCGTTCCGTCGCTCTTTCGAATCGAGCCGCGAAAGATCGCCCGCGGCGGTTCGGATCGCACGCTTCCGCGTTTTCCCCTCATTTGCCTGCCGGGGCACTTGGTGCGCTGCCCGGAAACCTATCCGCTGCTCTCGCACGAGGTGGGACACGCCATCGACAACGCGTTGGGCGTGTCCGCGCAAATCGTCGAGCAACTGCCCGGCATGACTCACCGAAACTACTGGCAGAGTTGGATGCGCGAGATTTTTGCGGATGCGGTGGCTGTGACCCTGTCGGGCGAAGCGTTTCTGTTGGCTCTGGCCCGGTATCTGGCCGTGCTCGTACCGTTCGAAGAGATCTCTGCGTCCAACCGCTATCCCGGCAACACCCTCCGCCGGGCGCTGGTTGGAGCGTGCCTCGAATACTTCGGCACGCCCCTGTCTGTCGCGGACCTGATTCCAGTGGACGACGACCCGCGATTTGTCTCGATGGTCAAGGAGTTATTGACCGAGTTCCGCGAACAAGTGTTGCCGGTGATCGCCAGATACGCATTCGACAAGAACGAGCATTGGGCCGAGGAGCGCGCGGCGGTCGCGGATCTGGCGGCCGACGTTGCGTCGGGTGAGCCGCTCGTTGGGCGCGACCAGCCGTTCCGCTTGCTCCCGTCCGCGATCGCGTTGGCACAGAAATCCAATCCGTCGCTCAAGACGTACTCGCGGTTTCGGGAGTTGCATGGCAGCGTCAGCAAGCGTCCGGACTGGGTCGAGGGGGCCGTCAAATGGGTCTTTTCCGAAGAATACCTGCCGTCATTGCGTCCCACGTTGCTCGGCGCGGACGGGAAATTCAAGGTGCCGCCCTTGCTGCTGCTGGTAACGCACCAGCGAATCGCCTTTGTGGGCGCGACGCATTGGCAGCTCTCCAAGAGCATGGAACAAGCATTCAGCGAGCGCGGAGAAAAACCGTGGGCGGAAATCCACTTGTTCTTCGCCACGGACGAGTTGCTGAGCCAGGTCGAATATGACGACCCAGATCCGCGAGGAATCCGAGACAAATCCGAAGCGGACTTTCTGCAAATCCTGCGGCAAGGCCGGTGGGCGAAAAGCTGGGCGATCTATCGCTTCAACGGGCCGCCCGTGTTCGCCTCCTATTGGGACTGGCAAGCTCGGGGAGGACGAATCCACGTCAGCCCGGCGCTGTTGGGAACCGAGATCGGACGGTGCCCGGCGTCCGACCACCTCTGGCACCAGGAAGTCTCCACCGATCATTACCAGAAATACGTCAGACACCTCGAGATGCTGTTCCGCCCCGAATCCGGCACCAAGATCGTTGCGGCGAGCGAGCCCCCTCCCGCGTCCGGACGACCGGGGGCCTGAGCCGCCGTGAACGAGATGAATCGCTCGCCGTGCGCGCGGTTTCCGCGGTCCGGTCTTCAGTCGGTCGTCGCCGCGGCGAGACGTTTGGCCCAGAAATCGCGGGCGGCGCGGTGGTATCGGATGACGGCTTCGCGTTCGACCGGGTCGGCCAAGTCAATCTGCCGGGCTCGTTCATGAACCCAGTCGGCAAAGAACTGGACGGATTGGCGGCTGATGCGAGGCTGGCCGCCGATTTCGACGTAGTAGGGGCCTGTCGAGGCAAAGCGGTAGGTGCGCGGATGGCTGGTGACGGCTCGGATCAGCATCCAGCCGCTCTCGGTGAACTCCACTTCGGGCAATCGGCCGCCGGATTTCGCGAATGCGTCCAAGCGGACTTCGTGCTCGACGCGGCCGTTCTTGACGATCTCCAGGTAGTCGACCTGTTCGCGCAACGACAGGTTTAGCGCGGCTTGCAAGGCGATCTTCTCGCCAGCAGCGGCGCGAAACACGTGGCCCGGCAATTGATCGTTGACTCGGGGCTCGCGGATCAGCGGCCCGTTGGTGACCACGACCTGCCCGGCCCGCAAGTTGGCCCACCATGTGCCGTAGTCCAGACGCGGGCCGCAGTGGACGTACACGCGGTTGTACCCCGGGGGATTGGGGAGCACGCCCGAGGCGCTGCCGGCCGATGGCGGCAAACGGACGCCGCTCTCCAGCAACTGGTAGTACACGTGCTCCGACCAGCGGCCGTTTCCGTGCGGGTCGGGAAAGGCGATGCGGTCGCGCGGCTTGCCCCACGCTTCGTTGCTGAGCATCCCGTCGCGCTGCTGATGGTTGTTGCACAGTCCGACCGAATCCACCATGCCGCTGGCGATCCAGATCGGTGCGTCCCACCAGAAAGGCTTCTCGATGTCCACATGAACCTCGGGAAACCGCCGTGACATTTTCAGGAAGTCGCACGACGACGGATACTCCCGCCGCGATCCGGCGATGGGCAGCGGCTCCGGCAGATTGAAATACAACAGCGCACCGCCACCCCGTTCGTCCTCGCCTGCCATCAGATGGTACAGACGATTGTCGTCCGTTCGCCGCAGCAGATCGGCGGGGATCGGCTGGCCGTCCCAGGCGTTCTTGTCGTTCCACCACGTGATGACCGGCGCGACGTGCAGATCCTCGGCCGCCATCAACAGCGGGATGTCCTCGAGAGGTCGGTGGATGTGCAGATCGCCCGACCACCAGCCCTCTTGCTTCATATCGACGAAGCGTTCCATCCGCACTTCCGTGCTGTCTGCGTCGCCCTGTTTCAGCGTGAAGTTGCCCGTGCGGATCTTGTACTCCGGGCCGCGTTCCATCTCGAACGTGTACGCGCCCGGCCGCAGCTCGAGGACCGCGATGCCGGGGACCACGAAATGGTCGTGCCAGTAGATCGTGCCCGGCGGCTTGACGGGCTTGCCGCGGGCGTCCCGCAAGTGCATCCGCACCGGGATCGGCTGGCCGGAGTCGTCGTCCACAACACGCACTTCGAGGTCCGCGGCCCGTACGGCACCGGCTTGCGGACACTGCGGGGAATTGCAGGCAAGGAGAACTAGCAAGACCGTCACGGCCGGGGATGTCCGTCGCATCAAAACGCCTCGTGAAGTAGAGCGGAATTCACTCCGCTCGGTGGGAAACGGTCGAAATGCCGCGTTGTGATCCATCGCCGATCGCCAAATCAAAACGCTGCGAATCCGCGGGTGGGCGGGTTTTCAAACTCGCGCATCTTTGCAAGCATAGCACCTTCGGGCACTCGAGTGCCTCGGTCGGAATAACCAGTTGAAAGGAACCCAATGGACGATCCGCGGTGGTATCAGAATGGATTGCGTTTCGAGTGTACGCAGTGCGGCAACTGTTGCACCGGTGCGCCGGGTTACGTCTGGGTGAACAATCAGGAGATCGAACAATTGGCCGCCTTGGTGGGCGAGGCGGACGTGGAAGCGTTCGAGCAGATGTACGTGCGGAAGATCGGCATTCGCAAGAGTTTACGCGAGTTTCCGAGCGGCGACTGCGTGTTCTTCGACAGCCAGACGCGGCGCTGCGGCGTTTACGAAGCCCGGCCCCGACAATGCCGCACATGGCCTTTTTGGGATTCGAATCTGCGCGACGAAGCGGCCTGGGAACACACCTGCAGGATCTGCCCGGGCAGCGGGCAGGGCAAACTTTACTCGATCGAGGTGATCGAGGCCCAAAGGCAAGTGATCCGCGTCTGATCTGTCAAAACTGACAAGTTGGGCTGCCGCGAGCCGCCCGGTCGATTCAAGTCCTATCGGCGATTCAGCCGATACAACCTTCAGGTCCGTTTTGATTCGGCCAACCCGCAACAAGCGATCGTGCCTGCCTTCTAGCCCGCCTGACGCGTTCCTCCCCGACCGGACCCCGGCTGAACACACAACCCCGCTGCGAACCGGTTCGCCAGCGACTTGCCAACCCAACGAGGGAAACATGAGAACACGAAACATATTTGTTGGAACTGTCCTGGCCTTCTTGGCGATTGCCGCTTCGCCCGTTTTGGGCCAAGAGTCTCGCTCCGACCGGAATGTGTCCACCGCGGTGCCCATGATTTCGATCGAGACGTCCGTCCCCAACGAGATCGACATCAACACGTCCGCAACGTTCGTGGTCTCGGTTACCAATGCCGGAAAATCGTTGGCCGAAGGCGTTTCGCTGCAAATCACGTTGCCGCAAACGGTCAAGTTCCAGGAAGCTTCGCCGGTACCGAATCTGACTGGCGAACGTTTGGTCCAGTACGAAATCGGCGACCTGCCCGCCGGCGCCGTCCGACGTTTCAGCCTGCAACTGGTTCCTCTGCGCCAAGGTCCGGTGGATTTGCAGACCAAAGCGTTCTTCTCGGCCTCGACCCAGTCCGCACTGCAAGTTCGGCAGCCCCAGATCACCATCGACTGCCAAGCTCCCGAGGCGACACAAATCGGCGAGACGGTGACGTTCCGCGTGTTGGTTCGGAACATCGGCGACGGAGCGGCCCGCGATGTGGTGGTGACGCCCAAGCTGCCGCAGTCGAGCTATCTGGATGGAAAAGAGCCCCAACCGGCCACCGTGCCGTTGCTGCAAGCCGGCGAAACCAAAGAACTGAAGTTCACCGCCCGCGCCGCGGAAGGCCAGTGGCTGGAGAGCAATTTCATCGCCGCGCTCCGCGGCCAAGGCGACGTCGAATGCGGAAAGCGAGTCCGCATCATGCGGCCCGATCTGCAAATCGATCTGGACGGCACCCGCGTCAGCTTTCTGAACAAAGAGGGCGAATACGCGATCCGCGTGTGGAACCCCGGCGACATGATGCTCCGCGCGGTCCACATCACCTTGAAGGTTCCCGCCGGTCTGCAAGTATCCACCATCTCGCGGGCCGCGAAAATTGATTCCCAACGACGCGTTTTCGAATGGTGCATCCCCGAATTGGCGCCCGGCGCTTCGGAGACCTTGATGCTCAAGGCCAATGCGACCGTCGCCGGCGCTCATATTCAGAATGTAGACGCGACCAGCGAGCCCCGCCTGACTGCCCAAGACGACCATCGCACGCTGGTGCTCACTCGTCCGGACGTCGATGTCGCCGTGCGGAATACCAAGGAAGCGATCGAAGTCGGCAATGTCGAGGAGTTCAGCGTCCTGTTGGTCAATCGCGGTACAAAGTCGGCTGAACACGTCGATCTGCAGGTGCTGCTGCCCGCGGCGATTCAGGCCGTCGAATCCGACGACTACGAACTGGTCGGCCAGCAATTGACCTTCCCGCAGATGCCCCTGGCTGTGGGCGAAGAGAAAGTGCTGAAGTTCCGAGCCATCGGCGCCAACGCCGGCGACCATGCGGTTCGGGCCATCGTCCAGGCCGACTACTCGACCCAGCCGACGATTGCCGAGACCACCGTCTACTTCTACGACGACGAAGAACTCGAGCGGGTAGCACGCGACATGGACGCCGGCGTGATGCTCCGCTGACCCAAAATCTGTCCCCCCACAGATGTGACACTCGCCGGAGCCCCGCGCTCCGGCGAGTTTTTTTATGCGCCAAGTTCAGAACTCCGGACATAACGCAAGATATCCTGGGGATTCTTAAGATGACCGTGCTGGACGAGCAACGAAGAGAATGGGCGGTACTCAGGGCCTCGTCGTCGACCTTGTGTCGAATGGCGTGGACTTAACAGCGTTTACGGCGTTGCGAATCAGGGCGACAGGCACCAGCTCATCCGGTTAGCGAAGTCGCGTTGGAAGTCGGGACGCCAGCGGCTGACGGCGGTCCGCGGATCGAACTCGTCGGTCGCCGGCGGATCGCGCCACCAACCGTCGGGCTCGCGCTGGAATCGGCCGCCCCACCCGGGCTGAGACGGGTCGCCGGGATCGTTGCCGCCCGGCGGCAGGAAGAAGAACCACGAGGGCGTATCGCCCTCTTTCAAACACGCGTGCGGATTCGGCGCGGTCCACGTCTTGACCGGATACAGCGCGCCGAGCGGGCCGGTGCTGCGGACGTTCTTCTCGATCCATTCGCGGCTGGTGAGCGACAGATCGCCCGTCAGATACATGCCGCGGAAAACGGCCTCGCGCCGGTCCCGGCCCTCGGGGGCCTTGTTCAGGATGTAGAACATGCCGGGGAATTCGCCGCGCATCCAGTCGGCGATGCCGTCCTGGTCGGCGATGTCGTACACGCGGAACTTCTTGACGAACGAAGCGAAACCTTCGTCGCCCCGATCGTGCTCGACTCGCCACAACGCCTGAGCCAGGTCGCTCTGCCCGCCCCAGATGGCGATGTTCAGCGGGCGGTCCGGTGTCCCGGCGTCGATCCGCTCGACCAGCAGCCGCGAACCCTCGGTGTCGTGCCCCGCGCCGATGAACTTGCGGCCGCGCTGTGGATTGCCGGAGCGGACTCGCTCGCGCAATTGCTCCGCTTCCGGCCAACCGGTCGCGTGCCGCTGGAGATTCGGCCGTACCTGCGCGTAGCCGTCGATGGTCTGGAGGATCAAATCGGGCCGCGTCACGGCCTCCTTCAGTTCGCCGGGCGTGCCCGAGGCGCTGGCGATCAGTGCCTCGATCTCGAACTCGTTCGCATAGACCATCAGCCGGATGAGCGACTGCTGGTCGTCGGGATCGCCCCCGATGTCCGTCAACACCGCCAACCGCGGACGCTCGACCGCCGCGGCCGACAACAATACCGTGAAGCAAAAGGCAACGCTGAACAACGCGCGAATCATGGCTCGGTTCTCCTGAAGTTGTCGTTCAGAATGGCAGACCGCATGCCGCTCCGCAACGGGCCATCGTCAACCCTGGCGATGCCAAAACGACGGTTTGTCGGTTCCATTTTTTGTCACCAATCTTTTTGTCACCAATCTTTTTGTCATCAATTTTTTGTCATCAATTTTTTGTCATCAATTTTTTGTCATCAATTTTTTTGTCATCAATCTTTTTGTCATCAATCTTCTTGTCATCAATCTTTTTGTCATCCATCTTTTGTCATCCATTTTTTGTCATTCGGAACAGACGCGTCATCCGCCTCGACTTCGCGGCCCATTCGTGGACGCCCTATGGGATCTTCGGCTCGCGCCGGTTCTGCTTCGCCGCGCGCCCCTGGTTCCAAACGGCAAACCGGCCATGCGGAGTCTGCTTTGGAATGGGACGATTTTCGTCCCAACCGGTCCTGCACCGGTGGATGCTAGGTTTGACAACCAGCATGGCAACCGCACTCGCATCGGTCGCGTCTTCAGTAAGTGGACGGAAGTTGCTTGCCTCGCCTTCGGGCGAAGTAGCTGCTCTCGACGCCAGTCGGACGTATGTTGCCGCCCGGTGGACGCAACCTCGATAAATCGGGAAGATCGTCGGGGAACCCCATCAGACGCTCATACTGCTCCGGATCGTACGCCCGCGCCAACTCAACATTGCGCATCCAAATCAAACGCCATTGCCTCGCTTGCGGCGAATCAAGATCGAGTTTTGCGATCAGGGACTGTGCGGCTGCTGTCAGCCCGTCAAGCCTTCCATCAGGATGGACACGGACTTCGTTGGCCGTTAAATGGATGGTTGGGTCGGGGACCGTCCGATCGCGTTTGGCAAGGTTGCACCGCGCGCAGACGTAAAGCAAGTTATCGTAATCCGTCTTTCGCTGCGAATCGACCGCTATGGCTTGGAAATGGTCGATGTGATAAGTGCCCGACACTTGGCTCCAGCGTTCTCGCTGCAAGCAGTAGACACAACGGAACGTAAATTCGTCGCGTAGCCACGGTCGGTACGATTCATAATCGGCGTAGCCCTGCGGCCCATGCCGCCGGGCGTGCGACTCAGCCGGATAGTCAAACGGGACCACCAGAAGCCTCACTCAGGATTTGAGCGTCTCGTTTCTTCTGGAGCAATTGCTGGTGGATCCGCTGCGCCCCGGCTAGATCGAACGGCGCGTTCTGATCGAGATGACGGCGCAACTGAGCCTGAAGTTCGTCCAACTCTTGAAGTTCGACGGCAGTGATCGTGCCCTCGATCTGCCGGTCGATCAAATCGCAGCGACGGGCGTTCCTTTCGTTCGTCCAAGGGCCAGATTCTTGCTGCGATCCGGAAACAGCGGATTGGGATTGACGAAGCAACACCTCGACAGCCCACTGCTCGAGCGAAACATTTTGTTGGTTGGCCTGGTTTTCGAGTTGCCTCGCGACGCTGTCGTGCAGGGTGATGGTAACGGGCATGTCCGCGGGTCTCCGGCAAAGTGTTCTTTCTCCGGGTATGCTACATACCCTGGACAGCCAAGTCAAGGTTCCAGGTATCCACTTGACGCACCGCACGCCAACCGCCGGCGGCTACCGACCACGGCTTCCTGCTGAGCGTTGACGGCGGCCGGGTTGGGCTCTATGTTGGGCGGCGTGGTCCGGTACACGCAGGAGTGGATACTATGAACGCGGCAGCGACGACGGTTCGATTGATCCGTGTGTTCGTTTCTTCGCCCGGTGATGTCCAGACGGAACGGGATGCTTTGCGCGAGCTGGTCGATTCGATCAATCGCACCGATGGCCGGGCCAGCGGTTTCCGTCTGGAACTGTTCCGCTGGGAAGACGACGTGACCCCGCAGATCGGCCCGAAACCGCAACAAGTGGTCGATGCGCAGACGCCACCCTACGACATCTACCTGGGCATCCTGAAACACCGCTTCGGCACCCCGACGGGCCGCCACGGCTCGGGCACCGAAAAGGAGTTCCGCGACGCCTCGAAACGCTGGAAGCAAAGCGGCTGGCCATGGATCCTGTTCTATTTCTGCCACGACCCGATCGACCCCGCGAACTTCGACCCGGAGCAGTACGCGAAAGTCGACAAGTTCCGGAAACAACTGGAACGAAAGAAGAAGGGCCTGTACGCGACTTACAAGGGCGCCCGTGGCAGCGGCGACAGCCTCTACGAAAAAGCCGGAGAACACCTGCGGAAGATCGTGGCGGAATTCCTGGCCGCCCAAGTCCTGCCGGAACCGACGATCACGGAACCCGCCGCGACGCGAGAAAAGGCGAGCAAAATCAAGATTCTGTTCTTGGCATCGCTGCCGGACGACCAATCGCGGCTGCGTCTGGACAAGGAATATCGTGAAGTCGAGGCGCGAATCCGCGCTTCGGAGTATCGTGACCAACTGGAACTTGTGTCCCGATGGGCCGTTCGAGCTCGGGATCTCCAGGACGTGTTGTTGCGTGAGAAGCCCCACATCGTCCATTTCAGCGGTCACGGCTCCGCTTCGGAAGAGTTGATCCTCGAGGACGATCACGGACGGACCCGACCAGTCAGCAAGAAGGCACTGACGGACCTGTTCCGGATCCTGAAGGACGACATCCGCGTGGTCGTTCTGAATGCTTGTTTCTCGAAACCGCAGGCCGAAGCGATTGCCGAGCAGGTCGGCTGTGCGGTGGGCATGAAGCAGGCGATCGGCGATGCGGCGGCAATCGAGTTTGCGTCGGCCTTCTATCAGGCCATTGGATACGGCAGGTCCGTCCAAACGGCTTTCGATCTTGGCTGTAACGCGCTGCAACTGCAGGGGATTCCCGAAGAAGACACGCCCACGCTAGTAGCTGGCCGGCGTGCCATTCCGCAGCAGGTCCAGTTGAGCGTCGCGCGAACCGGGAGCGCAGCCACCCGCGGTTCTGCCAATCCTCCGGTTCCTTCCGAGTACACGCAGTGGCTGCTGGGCCGGTGTGGCGAGGTCGAGCTGATGGGGCTGGAACTGAAACACGGTTCGGGCGTGCGGCTGAACCATGTGTACACGCCGCTGGCGACCTCGGCGCGTTTCGATCCCGAGCGGCCCATCAAGGCGGGACGGCGCGGCGGGCCTGGAGAGGAAGCGGACAGCAAGGTGCAGCTTCTGCTGGAATCGCTCGACAAGCAATCCCTGTACGTGTCGGGCGATCCGGGGTCGGGCAAATCCACGTTCTGCCGCTGGGTGACGTGGCTGACGTGCCGCGGGGAAATGCCGCAAGTCGACGTCGCCGCTCCGGAAGAATACCAGGAGACGTTTCCTGCGAGCCTGAAAGGCCGGTTGCCCATTCTGGTCCGGCTGCGGGATTTCTGGCAGCATCTGCCACCGCAGGGCGTCCGCTCGATCGGCCAGCGCGGTCTGGAACAGGCGCTCGAACGCTGGTTGGCGGACCAGAAATATCCGGGCATCGACTGGGCGTGCGTCCAGTCGCATCTGGACGCCGGCACCGCGCTGCTGATGCTGGACGGCGTCGATGAAGTGCCGCCGGTGCGCCGAGCGGATGGCGACCAATGGTATCCGCGGGAGATGCTGCTGGCCGGACTCGCCGATGCCGTGGTCCGTTGGACCGGAGCCGGCAACCGCGTGCTGGTCACCAGCCGTCCGTACGGGCTGAACGCCGAGCAGCAGCGGAAGCTGGCCCAGCCGCACGCACCGATCCTGGGCCTGGACCAACCGCTGCAAGCGCTGCTGGTTCGCCGCTGGTTCGTCCGTCTGAAAGACAGCCCCGATTTCGGATTGGAGACCGCCGAGAAGATGATCGACCACATCCACGTCGAGCGGGGACTGGACGATCTGGCAAACAATCCGCTGCTGCTGACCGCGATGTGCATCATCTACGACGAAGGCAAGCGGTTGCCGCATGACAAGTACCTGCTGTACGACCGGATCGTCGGTACGGTACTGCACAGCCGATACAAAGAGAAGGAAAGTCTTGACCCGATCCGCGGACGTTTGGCCGCGATCGCCCTGGGAATGCATACCGGTGTCGATTTGGGCCAGCAGCGGATCACTCCGGAAGCCACCGCATCCGATCACGAGATCGACGCGATCCTGCATGCGTACCAGCAGGTGGATGGCGCCACGGACAAGGGGGTGAGCGATACGGTCAGGGTCCGCGAAGATCTCTTGTCCCAATCCGGTCTGCTGGTGTCGCGGGCGGAGGACAAAGCCTCGTTCTATCACCTGTCGATCCAGGAATTCCTGGCCGGGGAACGGCTGCATCTGCTGCACATCCGGAAATGGGACGATCTGGTCGCGACCGTGACGCGCAGGTCGGCGTCGGCGGGCTGGCGAAATACCTGCTCGTTCCTGTTCGGCTGTCTGGTCGCCAAGACCAGCCGCCACGTGGGCGTCGAGTTTCTGCAGGAGTTCGCCAAGCGGCTGGACCTGCCCGCGGTCGCCAGCCAGCTGGGCCAAAGCGGCGATGTCTGGAACCAGGCGATCATGTTGGGCGACTGCCTGGAGATCCTTTCGGGACGCGAGGCAGCCATTCCCAGCGACTTGGCCCAGTTCTTTCAGGAATGCGTATTCCGAGCGATCGAACAGGAGATCGCCATCCCAGACCGCGCGGTCTTGGCCGTCGCGATGGGACATCTCGGCGATCCGCGCATCGAATCGGACCTGCGAATCGTAACGCGCCCGGAGGAGCATCCGGGCTACGTCAAGATACCTGCGGGCGAGTACAAGATCGGCGACAATGACAAGTCGAAGTACGCGGACTGGGCGAAGCCTTTTGATGAGCAGATGATTACCATCGCCAGCCCGTTCTGGTTGTCGAAGTACCCCGTGACCAATTCGCAGTACGCTCGATTCATTCAGGACGATGGCTACTCGCGCCGGGAGTTCTGGTCGGACAAGGGCTGGGAGTGGCTCCAGGCCGAGCCTGTCGCGGAACCTGCCTTGTGGCGCAATGCGGACTTCAACTCGCCGAACCAGCCGGTGGTCGGGGTCTCGTGGTGGGAAGCCGATGCGTTTTGCCGCTGGGTGGGCGGCGTACTGCCGACCGAGCAGCAGTGGGAGGCGGCGGCGCGCGGCCCAGCGGGATTGGTCTACCCGTGGGGCAATGATTGGGAGAGTGGGATCTGCAACAGCGAAGAAAAACTTGGCCGGACGTCGGCGGTTGGCATCTTCCCACGCGACAAGTCGTCGGTTGAACTGTACGATATGGCGGGGAACGTGGTCGAGTGGTGCGCGGACGTGGGTACAACGCCGTGGGAGGCCGGCGGCCGGGTGATCCGCGGCGGCGGTTGGGGGGACGGCTCGCGGAGCTGCCGGTCGGCGTACCGCTTCGCGTACGAGCCGTCCATCCGCAACGTCTACCTGGGCTTCCGCGTGGCCGCAGTTCCGCTCGGCACAGTTCCGGGCAGACAGCAAACAGCAGTAGCGGAGCCTGGAGCGCAGGCCGAGGGGCGACGTGCGGAGCGCAGCGGAGCCGCTCGCCCCTCGAGCCGGAGCGGAAGGCGGAGCGGCGGATAGTGTACAGGCGCGCAGTAAACTTAGTGTACAAAATTACCGTATTCGCTTTCGCCAGAGGGTGGCTCGCTGCCGGGGATGGCGACCAGATTCTGGCGAACATAGCGACCATCGTCCCCACCAGCCCCGTGAGCCTGCTGAAATACTGGCAAGAACCGACGTGGGGTAAGCTTCCAGCTTGCCGAGTTTTCGTATCTTTGATTCCCGCACTTTCCTAGACGCCCCATTTGGCAAGCTGGAAGCTTACCCCACGACTTTTTCAGCAGGCTCCCCGTGCCGGTGGGCTTTGAAGTTCCGTTTCGCCCCCACCGAGCTTGCTCGGTGGAGCGCATGCGTTTCGTCTCCGCCGAGCTTGCTCGGTGGGACGACGATTCTGCACTACCCCAGGAACCCCGAGAAGCGCCGCCCCCGCCGAGCTTGCTCGGTGGAGCGCATGCGTTTCGTCTCCGCCGAGCTT
>JAHDXO010000001.1 GCA_023382975.1 Pirellulaceae bacterium | reverse complement strand
TTCGTCGCCTGCCGACGTGAAACTTCGAAACAGGGGTGCGGAATGTGAGTAGTTACTGTTCTTATCGACGCACCGCTGTCCAGGCAAGATGGCGGCGGGAGTAGCGGCCCTCGGCAACTCTATCTAACCGACGCGACGAATTCCTTATCGGCGAGAAGTCTGTCGACCTCGTCGGCCAGACGCTGCGGGCTTTCGATGTACGGCAACAGCCGCCGTGCCATCTTGAAGGGCCAAGTGGCCGATCGCACGAGCCACTGGCTGTTTCCGACTTCGTTCGCTAACCAGTCCTCCACTTCAGCCATCAACGAATCGAATTGTCGTTCCATGGCCGCGAGTTGGGGCGTGGTTAGTGTTCGAGCCACATGGCCTGCGATTTCTCCGCAGAAAGACGAATCCCCTGTGTCCGGCCGGGGTTCGGATACATCCACTTCGAGCGCCCGGAGAATGGCTACCGCCCAGGCCTTCATCGCGTTCAGTTTGGATGCCCGATCGCCCTTCCACTCGTGTTCCGCCAGCGTCATGTGTAAATCGACGTAGTCGTGGTGGAGGCCATGTTCGTCCGCCAGGCTTCTCGCTTTTTCGAATGTGCCCTCCGATGCCTTGTCATCGCCCGCGGCCAGTTGAATTCGGAGCAGTTGAATCAACAACTCGGCTTGCTGCTCGGGTTCATGCGCGTAACCAAGGGCGTTTCGCATCTCGCTCAGCGAGAGACCGACTTGATCTTGCGCCTCGTACACCCCTGCAAGATGGGCGGAACAATCCGCGACGCTGGCCACATCGCCGAGCGTCTGTGCGAGTTCCCTGCCCGTCGTGAATTGCTTGACGGCAGCATCGAGGTTTCCAAGGTTTTGGTGCAATTGGCCCAGGGTGAAATGGTACAAGTGGGCATCAAGCTCGTTTCGGAAACCCTGTTCGTGCTTGGCCAATTCGCGCAACGCAAGCTTGGGCTCGCCGAGCCACTCCAGGAAGCGGGCGTAATTCAGGGCAATCCGCGGCAACATGTCATGCAGTTTGTGTTTTCTGGCTTCGCGCAATGCGCGTTTGTACCGCGTCTTGGCCAACGTCCTGCGAGTCTGATAACAGGCCAGATTGGCCAGAGCTTCCCAAGCACGGACATACTCGCCCCAGAATCCCCGACGGCTGGAACGGTCTCTGCACTCGATAAACAGTTTCGCGGCTGCCACTTCGTCTCCCTGTTGCTGGAGCGCCAGTGCGCGGTTGTGAGCGATCGAAATGGCGCTCTCGTGGTCGCCCCGACGCACGGCGACGGATTCGGCGGAACTGAGTGTCTGTTGCGCCTTCTCGAATTGCCCCAGTTTTCGCAGGCCTTCACCGAGGTTGTTGAGGCAAGTCTCCAGCATGAACAGATCACGGTGCTTTTCCGCAAGACCAGCCGCCTTCCGATGAATTGGGATTGCCTCCTCCAATCGCCCGAGTTCCTGCAGGCAGACACCGCGTTGATCGAGACATTGAAGACGGTCCCGCACCAAGCCCGACGAACTCGCGGTCTTCTCCGCTTGCTTCAACAGCGCCAACGACTCGTCGAAACGACGCGACTGCCAGAGCCATTCGGACAGTTCAAGGAGTAGCCCAAGCATGTTGGCCTGTTTGT
Organism: Pirellulaceae bacterium; assembly: GCA_023382975.1. Classification (GTDB taxonomy): domain Bacteria; phylum Planctomycetota; class Planctomycetia; order Pirellulales; family Pirellulaceae; genus SKKK01. The sequence goes on along the minus strand of JAHDXO010000001.1, from coordinate 462,179 downwards.
CACGAACTTCTTCAAGACAGCCGTACGCGTGCTGGAAGGCATCATCGATCAACGACTGCTCGGCTTGTGATTGCATCCTTGCGTGCGCGACGCTTCGCCACAATTCCGCGGCAAGTCCGGGGTTCCCTTTCCGTTGCTCAGCTCTTGCTGTCCGAGTAATAAGTCGTACGTCTGGCGGGCTCAGCTTTCGGTCCTCGACTTCGCGAGTTCCGTCGACAATACAGCGAACGGCCCAATGCGTGCTGTCCGTTTCGCGGGCCAAACGCAGTGCCCGACCAAGCGTGTTCCGTCCCTTGGACACTTGCCCCAGCGTCAGTTGAATGACGCCGAGTCCGTGCAACGCGCAAAGCCGATGCTCACCGTCACCGGTGGACTCGGCAAACGCCAGAAATTGCTGAAACGCGGTTTCGGCATCAGTGAATCTGCCCAGCTCGAAGCACACCGCACCCAGGCCCAACGATGCCAGGATCTGAACATCCGCGTATTCCAACTCCGATGCCAACGAGTAAGCTCGTTTGTAGCACGGAATCGCAATGGCGCGTCGTCCACATTCACGCTGAGCGTTCCCGAGGTTGTGCAGCGTCATGGCTTCAGCGTACGGATCGTCAAACTCCGCGCAGAGCCGTAACGCTTTCTCATAGTGCTGGATGGCCTGTGCGGGTTCACCAGCGGCAGCCTCTAGATTACCCAGTTGGATTGTCGCTGCCACCAGACCTTCATGATCTCCGGCTTGCTTCTTCGCACCGATGCTCTCGCGCAGAAGTTCTTTGGCCGTTGTCGGGCAGATTTCGCGGGTCATCTCTGCTAGATTGCCCAGAGCACGTCCCGCAAGCACAAGGTCGTCCGTCTGATAGCCGTGATGGCGAGCCTTCTCGTACCACCGAAATGCCGCTTGGCGATCCCCGGACTGGAAGCAGACGAAGCCCGTATTGATGTAGGCTTGGCCCAGCCAGCAATCGTCGCCGAGGCGTTTGGCGTTGGCACGCGACTTTCCCAGCCACATCAGGGCATCATCGTAGCGGCGTGCTCGCGAAAGAGTGAGTCCGAGGGCGTTTTGTACGCTCAATCGGGTCTTTGGATCGAGTTCTTTTTCCAGACGGCGGTCGGCCAATTGCGTGAGGGCAGCGAAGTAGAGACTGTTCCACGGGCCAAGGTCAACGGCGGAAGCAACTTCGGTGAGCAGCGCGGCGGCATCCTCGAATCGCCCGGCTTTGATATAGTGGATTGCCAAGCAAGGGGCCATGTCCTTGTAGTACCGAAGCGGCTCGAGCGTGGCGATCCAGACCGCCTCAAGCTCATTATGCTCTTCGTCGTCCGACAGAATCGTAGCGGCCGCGTCCTTGTCGGCATAGAGCAACCGGCCGCGCATCGTTACAAGCCGTTTCTGCAAGAGCGTCCGAGACTTGACGGTCCAGTCGATCTCGGCAAAGAGCCTCTTGTAGTGATCGATGGTCAGCGGCATCTCCGCTGTTGCAATCAGCCCCAGCGCTTGTCGTGTGGCTCGATCGAGGATCGTTGCCGCCGTCGGCTCGTTTCTCTTTGCGCTCCGCTCGCCTCGTCTGTTTGCGGACATGGCCATTTTCTCGCTGAAGGCGTTTGCGATCTCGTCAATGCTCTGATCGGTTAGCGACAAGTAGATGCGATCATCGAGGAGTCCGAGCATTCGGCTGTCGTCGATACGAACCGGCAGAATGAATTCGCGACCGCTTTGCTCTTCCTCGCGTCTCGCACTTTCGAATTCAAATCTGGTCCAATCGTTCTTCGTGTAGTGTGCGGAGATAAGCGGAATCATGTATTGAGATCGAGGCCCGTAGATGCTTTCGAATTCATCCTGGGACTTGCCCCAAAGGTGGGCTTGATGGTCGCGATCGTAGAAAACGCGATATCCCTGCGACTTGAGACGCTGGGCGAGAGCCTCGGCATGCGGCCGATCCTCATCTGCTACCGAGAGCGCAACGTGAAAGTCGTATGAACGGGCATAGCTCCCACTTTCGCCCGCTGTCTGCCTCGGACGATACTCTCGAGTTGCTGACCTTCTCCCCATCGGCGGAACCTCGCTACACGACTCCGACCCGACCCCGCTCTGTAGATCTTGTACGCGCGGCCACGAAGTTCAGCGATTACCTCGTCCAAGAAGGGAACAAGCTCTGCAAGATCGTGGCCACGGATAGTATAGGCCGAAATGATTTATCGGGCGAGATGGCCCGAGTGCTTACTCGGCCTGCTGGTCTTGTGCATGAAATCCCAGACAAGCCTGGGCATTACCGCACCGCGTGCCGAGCCTTTGGCGACGCTGCGCTGAGCTCGCTCGGTGAAACGCATGATTCTGCACTAACCGACGAATCCCAAGGCTCCCCGCCCCCGCCGAACCCGCTCCTCGGTAGGTCAGGCCAGGGGTTCGTGCAGCCGTTGGGATTGGTTGTTATACTGCCCAACTTGGTGTTTTCCCCGGCGGTTTGCATTCAGGTTGGGACGGGCGGCATGGACGAGCGGTTGATTGCGGAATTCATCGAGCGTTGGGCGCAGTCCGGGGGCGCGGAACGGGCCAACTACCAGTTGTTCCTGGCCGAATTGTGCGAGGTGCTGGACGTCCCGCGCCCCGAGCCGACGGTCGAGGACGACAGCCAGAACGCCTACGTCTTCGAACGCGGCGTGCAATTCGACAACCTGGACGGCACCTATTCCACCGGCCGCATCGATCTGTACAAACGCGGCTGCTTCGTGCTGGAATCCAAGCAGGGCGTCGAGCAACAGGAAACCGCGCCGGCCCTGTCGGCCAAGCAGCAGCAGCGGCGGGCCAAACGCAAGCGGGGCCACGGGACTCGCGGCACGGCCGCCTGGGACGACGCCATGTTCCGCGCCCGCGGCCAGGCCGAGCAGTACACGCGCGCCCTGCCGCCCGACGAAGGCCGGCCGCCGTTCGTGATCGTCGTGGACGTCGGCCATTCGATCGAGTTGTACGCCGAGTTCTCGCAGACCGGCGGAACGTACGTGCCGTTTCCGGACGCGAAATCGCACCGCATCAAACTCGATCAACTGACCGACGCCGCGCTGCGCGAGCGACTGCGGCTGGTCTGGACCGACCCGCTGAGCCTGGACCCCGCCCGCCGCTCGGCCCGCGTGACGCGCGAGATCGCCGCCAAGCTGGCCGAACTCGCCAAGTCGCTCGAAGCCGCCGGCCACCATGCCGACGACGTGGCCCAGTTCCTGATGCGATGTCTGTTCACCATGTTTGCCGAGGACGTCGAGCTGCTGCCGCGCGACTCGTTCCGCGATCTGCTCCGCAGCATCCACGACCTGAAACACTTCGCACCGCTGGCCGAGGAGCTGTGGCGGACGATGAACCGCGGCGGATTCTCGGTCCAGTTGCGGACCAGCCTGCTGCACTTCAACGGCGGCCTGTTCGCCGACCCCTCGGCGCTGGCCCTGACCCGCGACCAACTGGATCTGCTGATCGAAGCCGCCGGCGCCGACTGGCAGGATGTCGAGCCGGCGATCTTCGGCACCTTGCTCGAACGGGCGCTCGATCCGGTCGAACGCCACAAGCTCGGTGCGCACTACACGCCGCGGGCGTACGTCGAGCGGCTGGTGATCCCGGCCGTGATCCAGCCGTTGCGGGACGAGTGGGACGCGGTCCGCGCGGCGGCCGTCACGCACGCCCGCGAAGGCGACCGCAAGGCGGCGGTGGCCGAACTCGAAGCCTTTCACGACCGGCTGTGCGACGTCCGCGTGCTGGACCCGGCCTGCGGTTCGGGCAATTTCCTGTACGTCACGCTCGAACACCTCAAGCGGCTCGAAGGCGAAGTGTTCGCTACCTGGGAGAGCATCGCCCAGCGGCAGGCCCGCTTGGAAGGCGGCCACACCGTCGATCCGCACCAGTTGCTGGGCATCGAGATCAATCCGCGCGCCGCGGCCATCGCCGAACTGGTGCTGTGGATCGGCTATCTGCAATGGCACTTCCGCACGCACGGCCGGGTGAATCCACCCGAGCCCGTGATTAAGAACTTCAAGAACATCCAGTGCCGCGACGCCGTGCTCGACTGGAGCAGCAAGCAACCCGAACTGGATGAACACGGCAAGCCCGTCACCCGCTGGAACGGCCGCACCACCAAGCCGCATCCGGTGACCGGCGAAGAAGTTCCGGACGAAACCGCCCGAGTCCTCTCGTTCCGCTACCTGAACCCGAAAAAGGCCGAATGGCCCGAGGCGGAATTCATCGTGGGAAACCCGCCGTTCGTCGGCGATAAGCGGATGAGGACGTACCTTGGCAGCGGCTACGTGGATGCGCTACGTCAAACTTGCTCCGAAGTACCCGCTTCCGCGGACTACGTGATGTTCTGGTGGGATCAGGCTGCACGGTTGGTACAGGACGGGCGCGCCATTCAGTTTGGCTTCATCACCACCAACAGCATTGCTCAAACCTTCAACCGAAAAGTCCTAGAACACCACGTTGCTCACGGAGGATTGTATTTGTCCTTTGCAATTCCCGATCATCCTTGGGTCGACTCAGATGGAAGCGCGGCTGTACGGATTGCGATGACCGTCGTGGCGAAGGGCCAGCGTCCGGGCACCCTTGGTACAGTCGTAAAGGAGAGTTCTCTCTCCAGTGGTGAAGCAGACGTCCTAATCACGCACGAGTCTGGAGAAATCCGGAGCGACATGCGAATCGCAGGAAGCACATCTTCCGTTGTCAGTTTGGCCGGAAACGAGGGACTCTCGGGGAATGGCGTCGGATTGTACGGCCAAGGCTTTCTGCTCGACATCAACGAGGCGCAAGAATTAGGCTACGGCCAAGACAAGGACGTCACGGCTTGCATTCATCCTTTTGTCGGTGGACGCGACCTGACTGGTACAGCCCGTAACTTGTACGTGCTTGACCTCCTCGGATACTCAGAACAAGACGTTCGCGAAAGATTCCCCCAAATCTACCAGCGAATACTTGACCGAGTGAAGCCAGAACGCGATCAGAACAACCGATCCGCCTACCGGGAGCGGTGGTGGGTTTTTGGAGAGCCTAGAGCCAATCTACGGGCTAGTTGGGCGAGTGTGTCGCGATGGATAGGGACCGCGCGAACGGCGAAACATCGGAACTTCGTATTCATTCCAAACGGTGTCATTCCGGAAACAGAAGTCATTGCGATCATGCTCGACGATGCCTTTCACTTGGGCGTCCTGAGTAGTCGGATTCACCTGACCTGGGCGGCATCCACGGGCACACAACTCGAAGACCGACCGCGATACAACAATTCGCGCGTCTTCAGCACGTTTCCCTTCCCCCTCCCCACCGAATCCCAGAAATCGCGCATCCGGGAACTGGGCGAGCAGTTGGACGCGCACCGCAAGCGGCAGCAGGGGTTGCATCCGGGGCTGACGATGACCGGGATGTACAACGTGCTGGAAAGACTGCGGGCGGGCGAGCCGCTGACGGCCAAGGAGCAGACGATCCACCAGCAGGGCTTGGTGTCGATGCTGCGGCAGATCCACGACGAATTGGACGCGGCCGTGGCGGACGCCTACGGCTGGCCGGTCGATTTGACGGACGAGCAGATCCTCGAGCGGCTGGTGGCGTTGAACCACCAACGCGCGGACGAAGAGCGGCGGGGCATCATCCGCTGGCTGCGGCCCGAGTTTCAGAACCCCGACGGCCGGACGCAACAAGGGATCGCGGCCGAATTGTCCGAAACGCCGGCGAAGGCGAAGAGCGCCGAAGCGGCCAAGCTGCCCTGGCCCAAATCGCTGTCGGCCCAAGCCGCCGCGGTGCAAACCGCCTTGGCCGAACGAGCCGCCCCGGCCGCCGAAACCGAGTTGGCCAAACGCTTCACCGGCGCCAACAAGGACCGCATCGCCGAGTTGCTCGAAACGCTAGCCTCGCTGGGCAAAGCCCGCCAACTAGACGACGGCCGCTACGTCCCCGTCTGAATCGCGGCAACCTCCGACGACACCCGCATCTCCCAACCAACATTCGCTTTCTCTTTTCATCCGCAGAGCTTTTGGCCCGCTACCAGTGAGGATAGAAGGATGGCAACTTTGTCGCTTCGCATGCCAGATGATTTGAAGAAAAAGGCTCAGCAATTGGCCGGCGAGCAGGGCGTATCGCTCAACGGTTTCATCAATGCCACCCTCGCGGCCGCCATCGCTCAGCAGGAAACGCTCGCCTTCTTCAGCGACCGCCTACGAGACGTGGACCAGGAGACGCTGCACGAACGCGTCCTGAACTTCATGCGCAAAACCCGCCCCGGCGGCGACCCCAGCGTCGAAGAAATCGAACGGGCCGTGCGCGGCTGACGAGGGCGGACGGTTTCTCCGAGAAAATCGCGTCGGATGGACGAAACAGAACTTCTGGTGACGGTGAATCCCGCCACGACGGAGTTCGCCTCCGTCGAGCGATGTTCAGCACCAGAAGCGGCCCGCTTCCATAAAGCCCGCCACCACGTTGCTTGCCAACGTGGTGCGGTGTTCAGCACCAGAATCGGCCTGCATGAAAAAAATCCCGCCACGACGGAGCTCGCCTCCGTCGAGCGATGTTCACAACCAGAAGCGGCCCGCTTCCAAAAAGCCCGTCACCACGCGTTGGTGGTGTACTCGCCCACCGTCCCCACGAATCCGCCGAACTGATAGACCGGCCGCATGCCCTGCGCGAACGCCAGGTTGTTCAAGAGCCCCAAGAGCACTTCGTCCGGCGCGGCTGCGATGGGACAGCCCAACACCAGATGCACATGATCGGCCAGTATCCCCCCGCGGGACAAGCGATACCCCTTCGCCTCGCAGGCCCTCAGGACCATGTTGTGAACTCGCTGCAACACGTCGCCCCTCACTTCCATCCAGCGTTCCCGGTGGACCAGCACGACGTGCAGGTTGTACCAGTACATGCCGTGCGACGTCCGCTGCGATTGCGACAGGTCCACCTCTGAGCGTTCGATCTGATATCGCGCGAATCGAGCCTGGATCCGGACGTCAGCCATCTGGTGATGGCCCAATTGGTCAGCGACATACGCCTCGATGCACTCCCGAGTGACGTGCCCGACGCTGCGGATCGCGTAGTTGCCGTGAAACGCTTTGGGCAGGCGCTGCCGAACCAGGTGCTGCAAGCGGCCCTTGACCCGTTGCACCACCAGCAACTGAGAAACGTGCGGCTGGGTACTGATCGCGAATTGGCTGATGCTAGGCTCCGGGAACTGGTGCTTCAGCAGACGTATCCCGTCGGGCTCGGTGGCCGCTGCGAGTTCTTGGAACCAAAGATCGTCAGGCTCCGGTTGGCGCCAGAAGATCGTCAATCCCCACTGCAACGGGCAGGAAAATCGGCAGTTGTCGCGAGTGTACAGCGGCTGCGAATTGGACATGGGTCTCGATCGGGCCGAACCAGAGAGGGACAGAGGATGTATGGTATGATCGGAACAAAACGTTCTTGGGGCAAGGCGGGCCTGAGCGCCCGACGGGAGATTTCTTGGAGATCCAAGCTGGGCCAAGTCCGGATCTGTTTCTGAACATGGCCCCACGCCGGCAAGCAGCGTGGTGGCCGAGGGGGCGCCGGGTGGAGCCGCGAGCTGGTGTTGAACATCGGCTCGACGGGGACAAGCCCCGCCGTGGCCCGGAGACGCCGGCAGGACCCTCTTCGCTACCACGATGCTCGCCTCTGTCGAGCGATCTTCCCGTTCGCCGCAGCTTGGGAACATCGCCCTACCCGGGCGAGCCGGGCAGTGGCGGATGGCAAGAGGATTGGATCGCGTCTCTGGTTGTGAACACCGTTCCACGCTGGCGAGCAGCGTGGTGAAGTGGTGCAAGAGGATTGGATCGCGTCTCTGGTTGTGAACACCGTTCCACGCTGACGAGCAGCGTGGTGACATGGTGAGGCCTGGTTTAAGACCTGGCAGGACCGCATCGCCAAACTGCTCGAAACCCTCGCCCGGAATATTCACGAAATGCACCGCGGGGCTGTAGTACAGGCTGCCAGCCTGTATTTGGGGAACACAGGCAAGCTGCCTGTGCTACAACGCGCCCCCGTGAATAATCCGGGTCAGCTCAATTCGGCCTGTGCGAACGCCGACGAACTCGTCGCAAAGACGTAACGTCCGCTTGGGCCAAAACACACGTTCTTCATTTCGAGGACAGCGGAATGACGCCGTCCCAGTCGGCGGGGGGAATGCGGTCGTGGCGGGCGATGAAGACGGTCAGGAAGTCCTTGACTTGATCTTCGGCGGGAACCCGGTGCAGCAGTTGCAAGGATTCCTGCCAGCGCCCGTCCAGCATCGCATCCAGCGCTTCTTCGTACCAACGGATCGCCTCGTCGGGCAACTGCGGGTACTGGGCCTCGGGCGGCAGCAGCTCATGCACTTCCAGCGGGATGTCCATTCCATACGGTTGAACGACGGCAACCCGCCGCAACCGGACTTCGTCCGACGGAAACTGGTCGCGGATCGCCGTCGCGGTCGCTTTGTCCAACAGGATCGGGGCGTGCAGTCGCTTGGTCATGCCCTCGAGCCGCGCGGCGCGGTTGACGACGGGACCGAACACCGTGACCTTGACTTGATCAGCCGTGCCGATCCTGCCCGCGACGGCGGGGCCGCTGGCCAAGCCCATGCCGATGCGGAAATCGGCCAACGGATGGGCGGCCATCGTCGAGGCGCCAACGAATTCGGACCGGATGGCCAAGGCCGCTCGGCAGGCTCGCTGGACGGCATCGGGTTGAGCCAGCGGCCAGCCCCAGAAACCCATCGCGGCGTCGCCGTGAAAATCGCCGACCACGCCGCCTTGCTCCAGGATGCAGCGCGTCATGACGCCCAAGGCGCCGCTGACGCGCCGCAACAGCCCCAGCAGATCGTCGGCCGAGTGTTCCGAATGCCGCGCGAAGCCTCGCAGATCGCAGAACAGCACGGAAACTTCGGTTTCGCAGGGCGCGAGCACTTGGTCCGGGTCGCGGCCAGCGATCGCTTCCAGCACGACCGGCGAGAAGAACTGTGTCAAACTGGCCTGGCGACGTTCCAGCCAACGCGACTGCCTGGTATTGCCGAGTGTCGACGCGACCACCTCGGTGAATTTCAAGTCGTCGCGCAATTCGGTGACCGGTTCGCCGATGGTCGAGTGACGTTCTCGGAAATGCCCGGTGACATAGATCGCCCAGCCCCGATTGATCTGGCCCGGAATCGGAGTGCAATAGGCCCAATCCGTTTGCGAATTCTCGTCGCCGTCCTCCGAGGACAGTTCCGGCGCCCCCCAGACATGCACAACGCTTTCCCCGGTATGCACGGCCTGACGGATCAGTGTCTCGCTCGGCTGGAAATCATTCTCGGAGACCCGGCGCTGGTCCCAGTGCAGCACGCGCACCGGTTGCTCCCGTGCCGTGTCGTCCACGACGACCAGCGCCAGCGCGTTGCTCTGCGGGATGCCGCTGAGCAGGATGCTGGCCAATCGCACGAACATTTCCTGCTCGCTCTCGGCTCCGGTGATGATGCCCGGGATCCGGCTTAGCACGTCGATCCGCTGATCGGCGTTGCGGAAACGAAAGGCTTGAAGCGATTGTGCGCTGAACGTCTGCTCCGTCATCGGTTCGGGCAGATGAAGCGACATGCGGACGCGGCTGCTGGTCAGGGAGAACGTTGTCTGGCCGATGACGAAGTGTTCGCCGGGGCGGATCGCAAACTGGTCGGCTTGCTGGCCGCGGACAAAGATCGGATTGCGGGACTGGGGCAATCGGAGGACTTCCAGTTGATCGTTGCGCCAGCAGAGTTCGGCGTGACGTTTCGAAATCCAGTGATCCCAAGAGACATGCCAAACGTCCGGATCGCGACCGAGGATGCACGAACGATCCAGCGGCAAGGTTCGCCGCCAGCGGTGTTCGGGAGCCACGCCCTGCGCGATCAGATCGGCCATGAGCGCTCTCCGTCAGGCGGTGGCCTCGGCGCCGGATAACGCGGACCGAACGTGAACCGACGGGCCCAGGATCGCTTCGATCTCTCGATCACTGCATTCTTCGTCCTTGAGCAGCGCGTGGGCCAGACGGTCTAAATCCTCACGCCGCTGCTGGAGCACGTCGGCGGCGCGCTGGGACGCATCGTGCAGGATCTGCGACACTTCCTGGTCGATCTGTTCCATCGTGTGCTCGCTGAACTGTCGGTGCTGGTGGAGTTCGCGGCCCAGGAAAGGATCTTCGTCGGCCAGTTTGTAGCTGACCGGCCCCAGCCGTTTGCTCATGCCCCAGTTCATGACCATGCGGCGGGCGATGGCGCTGGCCCGCTCCAGATCGTTTTCCGCCCCCACGGTCGCTTCGTCGTACACCAACAGCTCCGCGGCGCGTCCGGCCAGCAGCACGACCAAATGATCGCGCAATTGGTTCTCTGACATGCTTAGCCGGTCCTCGGACGGCATCATCTGGGTCGTGCCCAGCGATCGTCCGCGCGGGATGATGGTGACTTTGTGGACCGGATCGGCGCCGGGCAGCAGCCAAGCCGCGATCGTATGTCCCGCTTCGTGGTAGGCGGTCTTCTCCTTTTCCTTCTCCTGCAGGACTTCTTCTCGCTTGGCGCCCATCAGCACCCGGTCGCGGGCGTAGTCGAAATCGGACATGTCCACGGTCTTCTTGTCGTGACGGGCGGCCCACAACGCGGCTTCGTTGACGATGTTGCGGATATCCGCGCCGGTCAATCCGACGGTGGATGCGGCCAGCCGTTTCAGGTCGACATCGGTGGCCAGGGGAACTTCGCGGACGTGGACCTTGAAAATCTCGACGCGTCCCTTCTGTGTGGGGCGATTGACCGTGACATGACGGTCGAAGCGGCCGGGACGGAGCAGTGCGGGGTCGAGCACGTCCGGACGGTTCGTGGCTGCCAGCACAATCACCGAATCGTTTTGCGAGAACCCGTCCATCTCGCTGAGGATCTGGTTCAACGTCTGTTCGCGTTCATCGTGCCCGCCGCCGAGTCCGGCGCCGCGTTGCCGTCCGACCGCGTCGATCTCGTCGATAAAAATGATGGCCGGCGCGGTGTCCTTCGCGTTCTTGAACAGATCGCGCACTCGGCTGGCCCCGACGCCGACGAACATCTGGATGAACTCGCTGGCGCTGACGGAGAAATACGGGACGCCCGCCTCGCCGGCGACCGCGCGGGCCAGCAGGGTCTTGCCGGTGCCCGGGGGACCGTTCAGCAGGACGCCTTTGGGAACTCGGCCGCCCAAGCGTTGGAATTTCTCGGGACTTCGCAGATACTCGACCACCTCCTGCAAATCCGCCTTGACACCTTCGAGCCCCGCGACGTCCTGGAACGTGATGGTCTGGCCCGAGGGCTCGTAACGCTTGGCGGGACTCTTGCTGAAGCCCGTCAGGAAACCGCCGCCCATCATCTGGTCCCGCGACCGTCGGTACGAGATCCAGATGTAGACGAGCAGGGCCATGGGCAGGAAGATGGCGATCAACCAGATGGTCATCATCAGGCTGTCGCTGGACGATTCGAAGTCATACGTGACGTTGTGTTCACGCAGCAGACGCATCAGGTTCTCGCGGGCGCCGTCCCCGCGAGCCAGATTCGCTCGGAATCGCTTTTCCAGCCGCTTCTTGGCAGGTGTGCTTTCCGCTTTCGTCGGGTCGGCCGCGACATCGGGATCTTCCGCCTGCTCACCTGAACCAGGTGTGGCCGTGTCGTCGCTGGCCGCCTGCTGCCCCGGTTCGCCCGGATCCCACGGCGGAGTCTTGAATTGCCCGGTAACCTCGGTGTCGCCGATCCTCACCGACAGAACGTTCCCGGCCTGGATCTGTGCCTCCAGAAAGCTGAAGCGGATTTGCGACGTAGGTTGACTCTGGAAGTACAGATGCACCATGGCGGCGGCCAGCAGCAGCACGGCCAGCAGCAGCCACGCATTGGGACCGCGCGGCGCCGGCGCGGCGGGCCGGGCCGGGCGCGAATCGGGCGGTCGCTTCTCGTCCTGGTTCTCGTTCGACAACGTTGGCTACCTTCTACTTTTCCGTTTCCGAGTACTTTGCGAACGCTTCGGCGACTTTGCCGTCCTTCTCATCGCCCGCGTGAATGTAGAAGCGGTAGTTTAGCGTAAAGGACTCGCCCGGTTGAAGGGTATGGTTGCCGGCGCCCTTGGGGCCCTTGGTAAAGTCGGCGATGCCGAACGGGTTGGCGGTGAACAGGCCGTATGTTCTGACATGCCAGTGCGTCGGGAAGCGGAAGCTGCGGGGATGGTTCATGATGGCGATCCCCACCACGTTGCCTTGAACCGGTCCGTGGTAGTCGCACCAAGCGGCTGGTTTGCCCCATGCCTCGCCGTCCGTCTGACCCTCGCTGTTGACGATCTTGCCCCCAAGTTTGGCATCCACCTTCATGGTCCCTGCCACGCGGACGCCCCCGCTGCCCTCCTTCGTGTCGCCGAACGTGACTGCTTCGTCGGTGGCCGTGATCTTGAGATCCATGTCGATCCAGCGGTTCGGCCCGTCGACGCCGAAGGTGAACGTTCGTTCGTCGGCGCACAAACGCTTGCCGCCGGGAGCGAGCCAGTCGTTGCGGGTCACGATCACGGGATTCTCTCCGCCCTCGACCTTGACAAACTCGCGATGGACGATTTCGCCGGTTCCGGCCGCCTCGTGCCAGAAGCTCACCCCGTTCACATCGCCGTGCGTGAACCACAGCGAGCGGTGGTGAATGTGATCCTGACGCTCGTCCGGAGTCGCTTCGCGCATCGGATAACCGCGCGTCAACTCTTCCCCGTGAGGCCCGATCAGGGGCCACAGAATGGGCTTGTTACCGGACTTGATCACGTATCGCGTCAGCAATTTGCCATCGTACTTGACCGTAACGCCATCCTCGTCCCGCTGCAAATCGAACGATGCCGCAGGCAGCGCGACCGGGCAGAGCAACAGCAGACATGAGGCGTACAGTACCAGAGTCCTTGTCATGGCTGACCTTTCCTGTTGTCAAGGAGAAAAATCGGTAACGTCGCCCGTCTATGGTAGTCGCAAAACAAGCGGCTTGCTACCGCGGGATGCCGTCCGACCACAAAAAAACGCCGCCGGAATGAACCCGACGGCGTTTGGGAAATTCGGTCTGAACGCCCGACTACGAGCAGCCCATGCTGTTGCCGCAATTGTGGCAGAGGTAGCAGTTGCCGTTGCGGACGGTGATCGCTCCGCAGTTGTCACAAGCGGGGGCGTCGCTCTGGAAACGGGCGAACTGTTCGCTGCGGATCGAGGTCGCGTTGGATGCGTCTTCGGCGTGGACCGCCAATCCGGCGCGTTCGAGCATCTCCAGGTCGATCTTGCCGTTGCCGCTGGCCGCGCGGCCGTTGCCCGCGGGGTGCGGTTCGACGGACTTTTTGGCACGAGCCTCCTCGACCGGCGGCGCCGGTGCGGCGACTTCCGTTTGTTGCTCGTCGCCGCCCTGCTTGAACGGCAAACCTTGGCTGGCTTCGCGGTAACCGTTCAGGAAATTCATCCCCATCCAGCGGAAGATGTAGTCCACGACGCTTTTCGCGATGCGGATCTCCGGGTTGGTGGTGTGCCCCATCGGATCGAACCGCGTGTGCGAGAACTTGTTGACCAGAACTTCCAGCGGCACGCCGTACTGCAAGCTCATGGAAATCGCCGTTCCGAAGCAGTCCATCAGGCCGCCGATCGTGCTGCCCTCTTTGGCCATCGTAATGAATAGCTCGCCTGGGCGTCCGTCGGGATACAGGCCCACGTTGATGTAACCTTCGTGACCCCCGACATTGAACTTGTGGGTGACTGAGTTCCGCGTGTCGGGCAGTCGCTCGCGGCGCACGCGATAGACGATCTCCTTCTCTTTCTCCTTGCCGGCCTTGTCTCCTTCGCTCCTGGTCGATAGCGGCTGGCTCTGCTTCGACCCGTCCCGGTAGATGGCCAGGGCCTTGAGTCCCATCTGCCAGCCCCAGAGATACGCTTCGGCGATCTCCGCGGGCGTCGTCTCCGCCGGCATGTTGACCGTCTTGGAGATGGCGCCGGAGAGGAACGGTTGCGCGGCGGCCATCATCCGCACGTGGGCCTTCCACGGAATGCTCCGCGTGCCGTTGGCCGGTTTGAAGGCGCAATCGAACACCGAAAGATGTTCTTCGTTCAAATCCGACGTGCCCTCGATCGTGTCGTGCTGGTCGATGTATTTGACGATCGCTTCCATGGTCGCCTGGTCGTAGCCCAGCGACCGCAGCGCCTGCGGCACGGTCTTGTTCACGATCTTCAACATGCCGCCGCCGGCCAGTTGCTTGTACTTGACCAACGCGATGTCGGGTTCGATGCCCGTGGTGTCGCAGTCCATCATAAAGCTGATGGTGCCGGTGGGCGCCAGCACCGTGGCCTGGGCGTTGCGGAACCCGTGTCGGCGTCCGGCGACAAGCACTTGGTCCCAGACTTGTCGCGCCGCGTCCTTCAGATACTTGGGCCCTGCTTCGTCAATGGCCTCGACCGCGTCGCGGTGCATCTGCATCACCCGCAGCATCGGCTCGCGATTGTCCGCATAGCCTTCGAATGGCCCGACCACCCCGGCCAATTCGGCGCTGGTCAAGTTAGCGGCCCCGTGCAACAATGCGGTGACCGACCCACACAGGCCTCGCGCCGCGTCGGAATCGTAGGCCAAGCCGGCCGACATGATGAGACTGCCCAAATTCGAATAGCCCAGCCCCAGCGGTCGGTACAAATGGCTGTTCTCGGCGATCAGATCGGTCGGATAGCTCGCATGGTCGACCAGGATTTCCTGGGCGATGAAGAACAAGCGGCAGGCGGCCTTGAACCGCTGTGCGTCGAATGTTCCGTCCGGGCGCCGGAACTTCATCAAATTGATACTGGACAAATTGCACGCCGTATTGTCCAGGAACATGTACTCGCTGCACGGATTGCTGGCGTTGATGCGGCCGGAGTTGGGGCAGGTGTGCCAACGATTGATCGTCGTGTCGTACTGAACGCCGGGATCGCCGCATTGCCAGGCGCACTCGGCCATGCGGTCCAACAGCCAGCGGGCCTCGTAGGCGGGGGGATCGCCGCTGGCCAAGCTGGATACCCAGCGCGTCGTCCACTTGCCGTTCTTCTCGACGGTCTCCATGAACTCGTCCGTCAGCCGAACCGAGAGATTCGCGTTCTGGAACAAGACCGAACTGTACGCCTCGCCGTTGAAATTCGCTTCGTACTGGCCGCTGGCGATCAGCGTGTGAGCCTTGCGTTCTTCTTTCCACTTGCACTCGATGAATTCGAGAATGTCCGGATGCCAAATCTTCAGCGACTGCATCTTCGCCGCCCGGCGCGTCTTGCCGCCGGATTTCACGACCGCTGCGATCTGATCGTAGACCCGCATGAAGGACAGCGGACCCGACGGCCGGCCGCCACCAGACAGTTTTTCCCGGCACGAGCGGAGCGTCGAAAGATCGGTTCCCGTCCCCGATCCGAACTTGAACAGCATGGCCTCGCTGGTGGCCAGCCGCATGATGTCTTCCATGTTGTCATCGACGCTTTGAATGAAGCAAGCCGAACCCTGAGGAAACTCGTACGGATTCTCGGGCTGCTTCACTCGCTGTTCGATCACGTCGTAGTACCAATTGCACTTGTCGCCCCGCACCCCGTAGCGGTGGTGAAGCCCAACGTTAAACCAAACGGGGGAATTGAATGCCCCGTGTTGATGCAAGCAGAGCCAAGTCAGTTCTCGGTAGAAATTCTCACCGTCTTCCTCGGTCACGAAGTAGCCATCCGCTTTGCCCCAATCGGCGATGGTTCGGGTGACGCGGTGAATCAGGTCGCGGACGCTGCGCTCCCGCTCGTCCGTTCCATTCTCGCCGTAGAAATACTTGCTGACGACGACGTTCGTCGCCAATTGGCTCCAACCGGCCGGAATCTCGCAGTCGGTTTGTTCGAATAGAACTTCGCCGTTCTCGTCTTTGATCGCTGCCGACCGCAACTCCCACTGAACCGTGTCGAACGGGTCCGCCACGTCGCGAGGGCAGAAACGGGGTTCGACGTGCAGGCTCTTTCGACTCGGTTCGGCTTCCGCAACAGGATGTTGAACGCTGGGTCGTTCTGCAACAATGGCCATTGTCAGCTCCTTCTGCTGGCGTTTTTTCGCTCCGTCAAAAGTGCAGAATTCAACCTCCTGATCTGCACATAAGTCCATCGCTTAGGTGGAGGGTCGATTTCCCTTTCGACCGGAGCATTTTCCTGGGATAGAAAGAAATGGAGCTACGCGAGAATCATGCAGCTCTACGGTAGTTTTACTCTACATATTGTAGTTCCTGAAGCAGGCAACCACAACATATAGCGTGAGTCGCAAGTTTACTGATTTGGCGAAGGTCGTCAATCGGTGTTCATGAAAGTTCTGCGAAGTTTCTTAAATCCCCCTGAAGGGATGTATCTTCGGTCTTTCGAGAACGGGGCTGACAGCGGAGCTAGCATACGGTCGATAGCATCGAGCGACAAGAGCGCTTCGACTAATTCGATGACCGGGGTTTCAGCAGGGCGCCAGCGGTGAGCAAACCGCCAAGGCCAACCGTGATCAAACCGCCCAATAGCCAGCGGGTGAAGTGACCTTTGGCACTCTGGGCCATGAACCGATAGGGGACTTGGTAGGGCCCCGGCCCCTGGTCGCGGAAATCGGTCCACATGCGGAAGGCACCGGCAGGGTCGAGTTCGTCGATCGCCGCATCGGCTTCCGGATCGCTGGTTGTCAGCCGATCCGGCACACGGATTTGGGTCAGCACCAGACCGCCGTACGCGCCAGCGACCAAGCCGCCGGCGATCAGCAACATGCCGGCCACCAAAATCAAACGCCGCGGCAGTTCGTTCGATGGACGCGCGGCACCGCGCGAAGCCGAAACGAGCGAGACCGGTTTCAATGCGCGCAAACCTCGCAGCGAAGGGATTTCCAATTCCTGTCCGCATCCGCAAACGATACGTTCGCCGGCCTGTGTTGGATCGACTTCGTGTTGGCGGTCGCACTGGCTGCACGGAAGCAGATACTTCATGATGGCAATGACTCCCAAGAAAAAAAGCTGCGACGAACCGATGGTCCGCCACAGCCAGTGAATTCCGACGAACGAAGCCGCGCTCAGGCGGTGTTTCCGGTCGGCCGCGTCACGGCATCGTCAGGCGACCCGGCCGGTTCCAGCAACGGAATTTCGGCGGGTTCAATCGTGGGTTGGCCCGTCGGGTCCGTGTCCTTCGGAAGATGCTGTTCGGCTTCCTTGTCCGCTTCGATCGGTTGCGGCGCTGTCGAATTCTCGCTGCGCAGGACGGAGCCGTCAACCGCCGACGAATCCGCGGGGGTCGGTATCCGGCGTGTGGTGACGTCTCCGCCAACCGGAGGCGACACGATGACCGGCGGTGCGGATTGGTAATAGGTGGTGGTCGGGGGCGCGGTGAAGGTTCCGCAGGCATCCACAGGAACTCGCATCACGACAGTTCGGGGAACCGACTGCGTCGCCGTGTACGGCTTCCACGAGGCGACGGTACGCGGTTCCTGGACCATCCGCGTCTCTTGAACCATGCGGCAGACTTGCACGGGCACCTGCTCGACTCGTTCCTCGTGAACGATCCGCTGGGTGGTCACGGGAACCTTGCGGACCATTTCCTGCTGGACCCAGCGCAGGGTCTGCACAGGCACCTGTTGCTGAATCCGCTCGACCACCGGGCGTTGGACGGTGACCGGAATCTGGCGGACTTCTTCGTGCTGTTCCATGCGAGTGACTTGGATCGGCACTTTCTCGACGACGACTTCGTCGACGAATCTCGTCACCTGGACGGGACTCTGCGTAATCACCGGGCGGGCGACCATCGTCGTTTGGGGCTGCTGAACGGCGACAACGTTCGGCACGTACTGCTGCTGCACGGCGAGCGTGCCGACCGCGGGAGGCTGAGTCCAGAACAAACCGCCTCGCCGCCAAAAGGTCATGCCGGTCGTCGGATCGACCATCGTTGCGCCCGGCAGCCATTGCAGCGACGTCCGCTGCTGGGTGGGGACAACGACCCAGTTGTTGACCCAGCCGCCTTGATCGACCAGTTGCGTCTGCATGGTGGTCACCGGCTCGAAGCTGGTCTGCATCTGGCTCTGCATCACGGTCTCCGTGACCGGTCGCCGCACGACACGCGACTCTTCGCGGAACGTCTGTTCGACCACAGGCCGCTGGACGATCTGCCGCTGTTCGCGCATCTCGGTTTCCTGGACGTAGCGGACCTGATCAAAGCTGGTGTCGCGGAAGCTGGTCTCCCAGACGGGCCGCATCACGGTGAAGCGTTCCTCGCGCTCGCTGGTCTCGACAACGGGCCGGGCGACCGTGATCCGCCGCTCGCGCATTTCGGTTTCCCAGACCGGCCGCTGAACCGTGATCTGGCGTTCCTCGAAAACCGTCTCGTACTCCAGGCGGTACGCGGTCACCTGCTGCTCCTCGTAGACGGTCTGCTGTACCGTCCGGTAAGCTTGCTGAACCGCCGGCTGGCAGCAATCCTGGGCGATCGCGACGCCCGCCGCCACCAATCCGAGAGACAAAGTTGCCAAGCTGGAAAACGTGATGTACATTTCTTCGCCCCACTAACGTTCGTACATGCCGTGAAAGAGTTCCCCGCCGTCGCCGGGCAACCGAACGATGCCTGACGCGCTAATAAGAATTCTCCCATGAAGGGCGACGGAAGGCAACAACCTCGTTCTTCGGCGGCGCGAAAAATCGGCGAATTTGTCTCAAGAATCGTGTGGATTTTACCGATCGCGAACCCTCTGCCAGCAGGCTCGTACGAACACCTCGCCACGGTTTGCAGGCAGATCTTGCCTAATCGCTACAGACCGAATTGGTCGATTGCTGCGATGCTTCCACTGCTTGCATGATGCGACGGGCCTGGCGTTGCACGGCCGGGTCGTCGGAATAGCGGGTGAGGCGTAGGACGGCTTGATACAACCGGTCCGAATCGTTGGGCGGTGTCGTGGTCCACAACAATTCCACCGAGCGCAGCGCGCTGCGGAGCACGATCTGCCGCCGCCAAGCACGTCCCCGCTCGGTGCCCTCCCCCGCCACCGCCGATTCCGATTCGGGATCGAGCATCTCCAGCAGAACCCGTTCCGATTCGAAGCGTCCCCACCTGGCCAAACCGGTCGCGGCGTTGAAACGCACGTCAGCACAAGGATCGTCCAGCAGGTTCAACAACGCCGTTTGCGCCCGGTCGTCGCCCAGCACGCCCAGCGTGAACGCGGCAGTCGCCCGCAGCGAATCGCGGGATGGCGAAGTCGGGGGTTCCGCGGAGGGCGCTTGCGTGGCCGCCAGCAGCGTCTCCAGCAAGCCGGGTACCAGGGGGCGAGCCTCGGCGGATCGCCGCGACGCAATCTGCGCGATCGCCTCGAACGCCGAGCGGCGGACGTCAATTTCGCGGGGATCCCGCTCGGTGGCGCCCGCGTCCAGCAGCGCGTAAAGGACTTCGTCCCCCTCGAACTCGCCCAACGCTCGGCAGAGGAAACTGCGCAACTGGATGCGTTCGGGTTCCAGGTTGCCGGTCGCCACTTCGTGCTGCAACAGCCCGGACAACTGGCGGGCAAGTTGCTCGTCGCGCCGCAGATGGGCGTTTTCCGGTTCGCGCAGCATTTGAACCAGGGCGACCGCGGCCCGAAAACTGTTGCGATCCGCCCGTTGCAGTCGGGCAACCAACTCTTCGGGACGGGCGCCGGCCAGCCCCAGCCAGCCGAACAACGCGACCACGACCACGAACGCGGCGACCATCAGCAGAGGGACCAAGACGAGCGGGACAATCGACGGAGGTGAGCCGAGCCTCGATTCGTCCGCGACGTCCGATTCGATTGCCGGAAGCTGGCTGGCTGACTTGTCCGGTCGAGTATCATCGGTCATGATGGTGAGTCGTTGCGTCGGAATGGAAAATCGGGAAACGGCCACGGCCGAACAAGTCTAACCTGCCTCGGAACCAGCGGACAGCCATCTCGTGAAACTACTGGACCTCACGCTCCCGACCCCGGCCGAAAACCTGGCTCTGGACGAAGCGCTACTCGAACAGGCTGAAAGCGGCCCCGAACCCTGCGAAGTGCTGCGGTTGTGGGAATCGCCCGAACCGATGGTCGTGTTGGGCCGTTCGTCGCGCGTGGCGGACGAAGTGGACGAGGAGCGGTGCCGCCGCCTGGGACTGCCGGTGTTGCGCCGCGGCAGCGGCGGAGCGTCCGTCGTGATCGGACCGGGGTGCCTGATGTACGCGGTCGTGTTGTCTTACCGGTTGCATCCCCAGATCCAGATGATCAACCAAGCCCACTGCTACTCGCTCGGCATCCTGGGCGCTGCCGTACGGCGGTTGGTGCCTGCGGCGACTTGCTGTGGAACGAGCGATCTGGCGGTCGACGGCCGGAAGTTCTCCGGAAACAGTCTGCGCTGCAAGCGGACGCACCTGCTGTACCACGGGACTTTGTTGTACGATTTTCCGCTGTCCCTGATCTCGGAATGTCTGAAGACTCCGCCACGCCAGCCGGAGTACCGACGGGGACGCAGCCACGAAGACTTCGTCACCAATCTGCCCGTTACCGCCGACCAACTGCGCCAAGCCCTGATCGCCGAGTGGCAGGCCGACACCCCATTCGAATTCACGGGCAGGCAAGCAATACCAACGTAGCGGGGCAGCCGACCATGTTTTTCCGATTGTTCCTGTTGTTCACCGTCGTGCCGTTGGTGGAACTTGCGCTGCTGTTGTATCTGTCCGACTTGACCGACTGGCGGTTCACCTTAGGTTTGGTGGTCGTTTCCGGCGTGATCGGAACATGGTTGGCCCGCAGCGAAGGGTTTCGGACGTATCGTCGGATTCAGCAAGAGTTGCAGGCGGGCCGTTTGCCGGGCGCCGCGATGGTCGATGCCGCGATGATCTTCGCGGCAGGTGCATTGTTGGTGACTCCCGGCATCCTGACGGATCTGTTCGGACTGACCCTGTTGATTCCCCCGTGCCGGGCCTTCTATCGCCAGCGATTGATCTCCTGGTTCCAAGCTCACTTTACGGTGCAATCGTTCCCGCCCGGCGCTGGAGATCGATTCGGCAGCGGTCCGGAAGTGATCGATTCGCATGTCGTTCCGCGCGACCCAGAGCCGTGAGAGAAATGGGACCGAAGACTCATTGCCAATCGAATTCCGCCCGGGAAGGACTGGTCGCCTGCGGTTTTGCGGTTGCCGTGTTCTGGAGTGCGCTGCTGCTGTTTCAAATCCAGCCATTGATCGCCAGGTTCTTGCTGCCGTGGTTCGGTGGCAGTCCTGCCGTCTGGACCGTCTGTCTGCTGTTCTTTCAGAGCATGCTGTTCGTCGGCTACGCCTATGCCCACGGGGCGACGCGATGGCTGCCCCTGCGGTGGCAACTGGGATTGCATGTCGCGCTGCTGGCTGCAGCGCTTTTGGTTCTGCCGATCACCCCGTCCGCCGCTTGGAAACCCGACGGCAGCGAGGATCCGACGTGGCGGATCGTGGCCTTGCTGACGGCTTGCATCGGCTTTCCCTATCTGCTGTTGTCGTCGACCGGTCCGTTGTTGCAGGCGTGGTTTTGCCGCTTGCCGGGAGATCGGTCTCCTTACCGCTTGTACGCGGTTTCGAACGTCGGTTCGTTGGTCGCCTTGCTCTCGTATCCGTTCGTGGTCGAACCCGCGCTGGGCGCCGTCGGGCAAACGCGGCTGTGGTCGTGGCTTTTTGCCGGATTCGCGCTGGTGTGCGGTATGTGTGCTTGGTTCACGTGGCGTGCCGCGGCACCGTCATCGGCAATGGACGCCGGCGCCGATGGAGCGGACCGACGACCGAGGTCGGTGCAGTATCTGGCGTGGTTCGCATTGTCGATGATCCCTTCGGTCATGCTTCTGGCGGTAACGAACCAGATCTGCATCGACGTGGCGGTGGTTCCGCTGCTGTGGATTCTGCCGCTGACTTTGTACCTGCTGTCGTTCATCTTCTGTTTTCACAGCCCCCGTTGGTGCCCGCGGAACGGTTGGGCGATCGCTTGGGGCGTTGCGGTCCTGGCAGCTTTGCCCGCGATGTGGATGGGCCGCGGAGTGACCACCAGTCTGCCGATCCCGGCGCAGATCGCCATTTATGGCATGCTGCTGTTTGCGTGTTCCATGGTCTGCCACGGCGAACTCGTGCGGCTCAAGCCGTCGCCTCGCCATCTGACCGCGTTCTACTTGGTCTTAGCGGCCGGCGGTGCGGCCGGCGGCCTGTTTGTCGCCGTGGTTGCACCGCGGGTCTTCGTGATCCAAGTCGAGTTGTCCCTGGCGATTGTGGCCTGCTGCGCGGCGTTAATGAGCGTGTACTACGGCTCCGCGTCGAGCCGGATTCGAGGCGGCAGGCCACGTTGGATTTGGCTTGGATTGACCGGCGCCATGCTGATGGTCGTCGGGGCGTTGACCGCCTTGTTCCAGCAGACGCTGGCGGGGGTCGAGATGGTTCAACGCAACTTCTACGGGGTGCTGATGGTCCGGATGGAAACCGCCGATCGGCCCGATGCCTCGCCGTCGTACCAGTTGATCCATGGCAGGACGATGCACGGGATGCAGTATTCCTTGCCGTCGCAGCGGCGTTGGCCGACCAGCTACTACGGGCCCGAGTCGGGCGTTGGGCTGGTGCTGACACATCACCGCGCCGGCCAGTCGCGGCACGTCGGGATCGTCGGCTTGGGGATCGGCACCTTGGCTGCCTATGGCGAGGAAACAGACGTGTTCCGTTTCTACGAGATCAATCCCGCCGTCACCGCGTTGGCGGAACGCTTTTTCACGTACTTGCAGGACTGTCCGGCCGTTTCAGAGACCGTGCTCGGGGACGCCCGCATCCGTTTGGAACGCGAAGAGCCGCAGGAGTTCGATGTGTTGGTGCTGGATGCCTTTTCCAGCGACGCCATTCCGATCCATTTGCTGACCGAAGAAGCCTTTCGGATCTACCTTGGACACTTGAAACGCGATGGAATTCTGGCGGTTCACATTTCGAACGTGCATGTCGACCTGCGGCCTGTGTTGTGTGGACATGCGCGACGCCTGGGCCTGAGCGAATTAACCATCGCTTCCGGCGCGGACGAACAACGGGGTGTGCGGTCAGCCGTGTGGAGTCTGCTGGCTGCCGATCCGGCCGCGTTGGCGACTCCTGAGTTGCAGCGAGCCGCCTTGATGCCCTGCGGCCGATTCCTCGACTGGTCCGACGACCGGCACAGTCTGTTCGAGGTGCTCCGGTAGCGACGTCAGCTTTCGTTGGCCGCTTTTTCGGCCAGCACCGCAGCACCCACCAAATTGGCATTCAAGCCACGTTCATCGATCGTCGATGGGCGAAGGTAGCTCATGATCCCCATAGCTCCCAAACGGCCTTGGGCCGAGGGGCCGAAATACGGCAGGGCATAGGACGGCTTGCCGCCCAGACAGATCGGCAAGCCGTCGCGCAGACCGTTCTGACGCGCCTGACGGAACATGGTTTGTGTCGCTTGCGCCAGAATGCGGCCGAACAGGCGATCGGTGTTAATCGCCGCTTCGACCCGCATCATGCTCAACTTGCTGATATGCTCCCCGGCCACGGACGGGTCCGCCATCTGATCGGTCTCGTGGATGTCGAGGAATCGCTCGTAGAAGTTGTCGTCCCCCACCACCGCGCGGAACAGCCGGCAACGCCCCGGACCCGAGAGGATCGTCTCGGCGCGGATCGATTCCGGATCGCCGTTCGGGCCCGTCAGTTGCGAATCGGGGAGCAAGAGGTCCTCGATCACGATTTGCTGGAAGCGATCGAACGACGCGCCGTACTGGTAGAACAGCGTCTTGAGCGTCCATTTGTCCAGCGGGATCGCGTAACCTGGCTCGTTGGTGTAGTGCAACGACCGATCGTCCCCGTCCCAATCCTGTGCCGGAAACTGGACGGTTCCCGAGCGGTCGATCCAGGCCCCTCCCCAGCCGCCGCCGAAGACCCAATACAGCAGATCCGTCCGCAGCACCGACCATTCGGCCAATCCGCCGGTGTTTGCGTCGTTCTCAATCACCACAGGCAAGCCGGTTTGCCGCGCGAGATCCAGCTTCAGGTTGTGGCCCGTCAGAAACTCAAGGTTGGCAGGCAGCAGGTAGGTGCCGTCCGAGCGGAAGAGCCCCGGCGAGGCAATTCCTATCGCTCGGACATCTTTCATGGTCTTGCCGCCCTCGCGAACGACCTGGTCGATCGCTTGCAGGAGACAGGCGACAAACCGCTGGTAATCGTTGTCAAACCGGTCGCGGCGAAGCAAGTCCGTGCCAATTTGGGTGAACGGTTCGGCGAACAGACCGATCTTCACTCCCAGACCGGCGCCCACGTCAATCGCAATGTAGAACGGATCTGCTGCCATAGAACCGAATCTCCCCAAGACTTTAACCGTGGCAATGTATACCAGGGGGAGGGCTGAGTCTACAGGGATTCTGCCAATCCCGTGTGGTTCCACCCCGTCGCATGGGACAGAGCGGCCATTGGTCCGGATTGACGCAGCATCTCCAGTTCCTGCTGGTTGCGGGTCAGAAACGCGCCCGCGAAAGCCAACGCGTTCAGCGAGATTCCCACAAAATGCTCGTGCCGACGCGGCACCAGCAGCATCCATTGCCGAGTCAACAGCAAGTTGTAGGCGGCAGCCAGACGTCCGTCCGGCTGCACGGACGCGCCGATTCCGGTCTCGTCGAGCAGTGTGCAATAAAGCTGGTGCAACGTTTCACCCGCCTCGCCGGTCGACGTCTCCGGCAGCGTGCACAGGCGGACGAACGCATGCCGGAAGGGCAGTCGGGAGGAAGCCATAAGCCATTCAGGCTCGCCTTCCCTGACGGCCACAGGCTGGCAGCCTGGGCTACGGCGATCATCGGTGTCCAGCAGTGGTTCGATCGGGATCCGTGCTCCGGAATCGGCCAACGGCAGAGGCACCAGTTGCATATGCCGGTGCGGCTGACTGGCGCCTGCCAGCGTGCCTCCGTTGTAGAAACCGAGGCTTTCGTACTCGTTCAGGCAGCGCCACCAGACGGCGAAGTCGGCGACCTCCAGCGGGCGATCCTGGTGGACGAAATCCCGGGTGACGATCAGCAAATGGTGCTCGACCACATTGAATTTGTTCAGCAGACACACGTATTCGGCACCGGCATCGGCCACGAACAGAGCCGACTCGTACGGCAAAAAGGGATTGCGTTGGCGATGGTCGTCCGCAACGAGGCCATCCTCGCGCCGCGGCTTGTTCGCCAGGTGCTCGACGACACGGACGAGGAACCGAATTCCGCCGTCCTCCACGAACTGGAACGAGGTGGCAATGGGCTTCAATGCCGCGTCTCGAAGCGCACGGCGGCTGGTGTCCGTCACGCGCTGCCAGAGCGTCCCGGGTTGGAAGTCGGCCATCGTTTTCCCTTGTTCTCGCGACGTAGGTTGGATGCTACATTGTCGTTTATGAGCAAAATTCAGTTTACCCAAGCCGAGTTGGAAGCGTACCTGGACGAGACGCTGGACGTCGAGCGGATGGTGCAGATCGAACAGACGCTGCGGCAGGAACCCCGACTGCTCGAGCATCTGGCTCGCATCAACGGACGCCGAGACAGCGGGTTGCACAGTGTCGCAGAGATTTGGCGCCGCCACCAGATCGGCGTACCGACGCAGGACGAATTGGGCAGCTATCTGCTTGGTGTCCTGCCTCCGGAGCAAGCCGACTATATCCGGTTCCGCATCCAAACGCTCAAGTGCAGGTTTACCATCGCCAACCTGCACGACTTGCAGCGGCGTCATCAGCAGTCCGAAGGACAGCAGACGGCGCGCCGCCGGAAGTACTTCCAGTCCAGCGTGGGCTACTTGAAGGACCGCGACTGACCAACACGGTGCCAGTCGCGGTTCGGACCTGCTTGCCGTCTGTTCTCACGCGGCCTGCTCGGCCAGCAACGCGTCCACGGCTTGGGCGTAGGCATCCGCGGAAACCGTCGGCGACAGATGTCCGATCTCGTCCAGGAAATCGGCGTTCGCCCAGACGTCGTCGTACGCTTCGCCTTCGCCCGCCGCAGCCTGGATCACCAACTGGCCGGTGCCCGCGCTCGTGCCGACGTTGCCTGCCAAGTCGGTGGACGAGGCGGTAACGGTGTAGGTGCCCGCGGTCAGCGCGTGCTGCGCAGGGATCTGCAACGCCCAGTTCGTCCCGGTGACCGACAGATTCCCGTCGCCAACCGTGTAGGTCCGGCCATTGACGACCACCTGCATAATGCCATCACTGACCGTTCCGGCGATGGCCGGGGTCGTATCGGCGGTGCTCAACGAGTTGACGGTGACAACCGGCGCGGTAGTGTCCACGACCAGTTCGTTGCTGGTGCTGTCCGTGCCCGTGCTGCCCGCCTGGTTGGTCGCCGAGGCCGTGACGGAGTAGGTACCCTCGGCCAGCGCCCGGGCCGCCGGGATTTGCAGCGTCCACGCCGTACCGCTGACGGTCAAATTGCCGTCGCCGACCGTATACGCCTGACTATTCACGGTCACCTGCAACGCGCCGGCGCTGACCGTTCCCGTGATGGTGGGCGTGGTGTCCTTGGTACGCAAGGAATTGACCGTCACGACGGGCACGCTGGTGTCGATCACCAGTTCGTTGGTGGTCGTATCGCTGCCGGTATTGCCCGCCGCATCGGTGGCCGAGGCGGTGACGCTGTACGTACCCGCGGTCAGTGCGTGGGCCGCGGGGATCGTCAAGCTCCAAGCCGTGCCGGTGACCGTCAGATTGCCGTCGCCCGCGGTATAGGTGCGGCTGTTGACGACGACGGTCAACGTGCCGTCACTGACCGTCCCGGCGATGGTCGGCGTCGTGTCCGCGGTGATCTTCGAGGTGACGGTGACCGTCGGTGGCACGGTGTCGATGACCAACTCGTTGGCGGTTGTGTCGGTGCCGACCGTGCCTGCAGAATTGGTCGCCGACGCGGTGACGCTGTACGTACCGTCGGCCAACTGATCCGCGGCGGGAATCTGCAGGGTCCAGGCGGTGCCGTTGACCGTCAACGCACCACCACCAACCGCGTACGTGCGACCGTTGACAACCACTTGCAGGGTGCCGGCGCTGACGGTTCCGGTCACGATGGGCGTGTTGTCCTTGGTGGTCAACGGGGTTACCGTGACTGTCGGCACCGACAAATCGACCACCAATTCATTGTTGGTCGTATCGCTGCCGGTATTGCCCGCCGCATCCGTGGCCGAGGCGGTCACGTTGTACGTCCCAGCGGCCAAAGCGTGGGCGGCGGGAATCGCCAACGTCCACGTGGTGCCGCTGACGGTCAGATTGCCGTCCCCAACCGTGTACGTGCGGTTGTTCACGGCGACTTGCAGCGCGCCGTCGCTGACGGTTCCCGTGATGTTCGGCGTGGTGTCGGCTGTGGTAAGCGTCGTGACGGTCACCGTCGGGGGCGCGGTGTCGACCACCAGTTCATTGGCGGTGGCGTCGTTGCCTACTTGTCCCGCCGAACCGGTCGCTTTGGCGGAAACGTTGTACGTTCCTTGCGGCAAGGCGTGCGCGGTGGGGATCGCCAGCGACCAATTCGTTCCGGTAACGGTCAGGTTCCCGTCGCCGGGCGAATACGTGCGATTGTTGACGACCACCTGCAGCGTACCGCTGCTGACGGTGCCCGTGATGGTCGGCGTCGTGCTCTTGGTAACCTTCGGCGTGACGGTGACCACGGGCACGTTGGCAACAGGCTGCATGCCCAGTTGCGTCGGACCAGCATCGATGCGAACCAGATGGGCGCCGCCGGAATTCGCCAACCGCTTGACGTAGCTCGATGCGTTCAGGGCGACGGTTCCCTGGTACTGCTGTCCGTTGCTGTGAATGGCGGTCAAGGTCAGTTGACTGGCATCGCTGGAGAGATGCGCTTGCAACTGCGTGTAGTCCTGCCAGCCCGATTGGAAGGAATACCAACTCTGCGGACTGCCCGCTTGCGCCGCGACCAACACGCTGTTGGACGGCGAGATCGCGGAGCGGCCGGGCGCTCGCGCCAGGAAGTCTGCGATACTGAGGGTGGCAGGGTCCCTCGCGATCGAATTGAAGTTGTTGTTCAGGCTGCTACCGTCTCCATCGCCCGACACGACCGTCAGGACCGTGTTCGATTGCACCAGGAACGGCTCGGCATTTGTCTTCAGTTGATAACTGCCGGGCGCCAAGTCGGCGAACATGTATGCTCCGTTTCCCAGCGTTTGACTGGCCAGCACGATCGGCCCATTGAAGTCGTCCACGCCCTGGAGATTGACCGCCATGCCGCCGATGCCCCGCGTGCTCGCCGAGTGCATCACCATGCCGCCGATGTCCCGCGCCGTGTAAGGCCGGATCTGGATCGTGACCGTGGCCGTATCCGTTTCGCCCGAGCCGTCTCCGACCGTGTAGGTAAAGGTCTCGGTGTAGGTATCGGGCAGGCTCGTGTTGGCCGACGGCGTGTAGAGGATCGCTTGGCCGCCGGTGGCAATGGCCACGGTGCCGCCTTGCGATCCTTGTGTCACGGCGGTGATCGTCAAGACCTCGTTGGCATCCGGGAGAATGCTGTCGTTCTCCAACACGTTCAGCGTCTTGGTGGCAGAGCCCTTGCTGACCTGGTAGGTGTCGTCGTTGGCCGTCGGCGGATCGTTCACGTTCTGCACGGTCATCGTGACCGACGCGGTTGCGCGCTCGCCGTCGACTTCTTCGACCGTGTAGGTGAACGTGTCTTCGCCGAAGAAATTCGCTGCCGGCGTGTAAAGCACATGCGTGCCTCCGCCCGCGATGGTCACGGTACCGCCGAACTTGGACTGCGTGACCAGGACGACTCGCAGCGTGCCGCCCGTCACCACGGGATCGTCGTTGGCCAACACCTGGACCGCATTGGCGGTCGAGTCTTCCTGGACCGTCGCGGTGTCGGGCCGGGCTGTCGGCCGGGCGACGGTCTCGACGGTCATCATTACGCTGGCAGTGCTCTGCAAGCCGCTCGCATCGCCCGCAGCTCGGTCGCGGATCGTGTAGCTGAACGTCTCGTTGCCCGAGAATCCGGCCGGAGGCGTGTACAGCAGATGGGTTCCGTTCGGCGCGATCGTCACGGTCCCGCCGTGGCTGGTGGAACCGACGCTGACGATCCGCAGTGTTTCGTTCGTATCGGGAGTGATCAGATCGTTGGCCAGCACGTCCAGGAAGTTGCTCTGGCTGTCCTTGTCCACGGTGAAGGTATCGCTTACCGCGGTGGGGGCGTCGTTGACCGGGGCGACCTGGACGGTCACGCTGCCGGTACTGGTCAGCCCGTTGTTGGTGATCGTGTAGGTGAACGTCTCTTCGCCGAAGAAATTGGCTGCCGGCGAATACAGCAGGTTCTGGCCATTGGTGCCGATCGTGACGGTGCCACCGTGGCTGGTCGTTCCCACTTGAGTGATCGTCACAGTGCCGCCCATCTCGTTTACATCGTTGGCCAGCACGTTCAGCGGGAAATTGACGCTGTCTTCGTCCACGTTGAACAGGTCGCTCACCGCGGTCAAACCGGCGCTGACGGTCAGGGTCGCATTGGTCAACGTAATTGCGTTCCAGGCAACCGGCTCGTTCTGGCCAAACACCAGCACTTCGCGTCCCACCGTGTCGGACGGATCCAGCCGGATCGTCACCTCGCCCGCCTGCTCGGCTCGGAAAGGAAGGGCAAACAGCAGTTCCTTGCCGCCGCCCACGGGCGTGATCGGGCCGAAAGCACCGATCTCGTCAATCAGCCCCGGCGTGTTGAAGAACCCCGATTTTCCATTCTGGTACTTGGTGCCGAAGATGACGTCGCTCAGGCTGTTGGCCTTGCTGGAAACGATCGTCGAGTTGAAGGAGATGTCTGCGTAGGCGGCGAACACGCCTTCGGCCGGCGTGCGGATGTCCTGGACATAGGCGAACACCCAGAAGTCCTCGCCCGCACTGATCGTCGTGACCGGATTCTCCTCGGCATCAACGACCACCAACTCGATCAACACCTCCTGATCGACAACGGTCACATTGATGTTCAGATCCTGCGTCCGGAGGTTTCCGGCCAGATCCTTCGCGACCACTTGGAACACATTGGCGCCGCCTTGAGCGGTCGTTGGCGTCCAGCGCATGACGCCCGTGACCGGATCGATGACGGCGCCGGCGGGCGCGCCCGACAAGGAATAGCCAAAGCCCGGAGTGCCTTCCTCGGGGTGCTGCGCGTCGTAGAGCACCTCGATCCCGTTCGTGGCGGTGGTCGGCGGTGTCGATGTGAGAGGCACTGGCGGCGTCGTGTCGAGCGTGACGTTCAGCGTGTTGGAAGGATCGCTCGTCACGCCGCCGATGGTCTGCACGGCTGTCAACGGATACGTTCCGTCGCCGAGCGCGGCCAAATTGTTGGTCGCGATGTCGATACTCGTCCCCGTCGCGGTGCCTTGCCCGATCACGCTGCCGTTGTGTCGGATCTGCACCAACGCGCCGCTGGTCGTGTTGCCGACGCGGAACGTCATGTTCGTGACGTTGGTCACGTTGTCGTTGTCGATGTTCGAATCGGACGTCGCCAGCAGATCGAGCGTTAAGTCGCCCGCCAGTACATTGACCTTGACGATCTGGCTGTCCCATGTGTCGGTCGTGCCCGAGCCGTTCAGCGCCCGGACGCCGACCAGGACCTCCAGCGGTCCGACGTACCCGGCAGGCGGCGTGACGGTTACCAACCCCGTCGTATTGTTCACGCTCAATTGATAGTCGACGGTGCCTCGCTCGAAGGCATCGAAAAAGACCGGATCGCCCTCGACGTCCGTGGCCGTCAACTGGATCTGAACCGGCGTTCCGGGCGTGGTCTGGAAATCGGGCAGATCCGCCAGGAAGGGACCACCGTTGACCGTGTCGGCGGCGACCGTGGCTCGGAACGTATCCTGGACCTGGTTGCCTGTGTTGTCGGTGACCGTGACCGTGATGTTCGCCTGCTGTCCGACCGCGGCCGGGTCCGCCTTCAACATCACCACCGCATTTTCCGTATCCTGGAAGATCTCGACGGTGGTCATGCGGATGTCGAATGTGGGACGATCACCCGTGCCAGTCGCGGTCTTGCCGATCGCATCCAGAACGGCTTTGCCCTCGACCAGAAGTCCGAAGATCGAGTGATTGAAATCCAAATGTCGGGTCGCGCCCAACGTGACGAAAAACTGCGAATCGTTCGTATCGTCCGATGACTTGGCATAGGACAGGATGCCCGCTTGGTTGTGCTGCAGGTCCACGTGGAACTGGTCGTCGAACGTGCCCAAGGTCGAACCGCCCGACCCCGTGCCCGTCGGGTCGCCGCCCTGGATGACGAAGCCGTCGATGACCCGGTGGAAAAGGATGCCGTCGTAGAACCCCGTCGAAGCCAATTCGATCACGCGATCCGCCGGCCGCTCGGCTCGCTGCTCGAACAACTGGAACACCATGTCGCCGTAGCCCGCGACTTGAATCCTCATGCTGCGGTTGCCCTGCAGCAGCGTGGGGGTAACCAGCGCGTTGTCGCTGGTGACGGTGTAGGTCAGCGGGCCGCCGTTCGGATCGTAGCCGTCCAGGGCGACGTGCAACGGCGAACCAGCCAACAACGTCGTGTCCGGCAGCGGCTTGATGTACGGCAGGCTGGACGTGGGAATCGCGACACCGCTCAGTTGCGAGAGTTCCTGCAGGGAGAGAACACCTTCCTCGCGTTTTCCAGCGGGAAACGCGGTAGTCGGGGGAAAATCCCAAGTGGGAAAACTGTCGATGTTGTTCGCGATGCCGATCGCGTTCAGCGTCCGGTCCGGATTGGTGACTTCGATGAACGGAAGATACGAGCCGCCGTCCTGGAACAACTGCTTCTGCGCCGTGCAGAAAGAACACCAAGCGGCGCTGTACAACTTGACGCCGGCGTCGGTCAGTGCCTTGGCAAAGGCAACCAAATCCGGCGCATCTTCCCCTTCTGCCGCCGATTCGCCCTCGGCCGTCGCGAGGGCTGTAAACGCCGTCGAGGTGGTCGAAACGATCTCAGCCGACTGGCCGTCGTCCACCATGTCGTCCGCTGCCCAGGCACTGAAAAGATCGCCGGCAAGCAAGTTGCGGATCTCCAACGACTCGAAAATCAGGCGGTTCCTGCGCCCGCGGTCCGCATTCGCAGATCCCTTGCCCATTCGAAGAACACGGCGTTTGGCACGCGAAGAAAGTCTTTTGTGATTCATGGCATCCGTCAAAAGCTGAAGAACTGTTTTGCCCGTCTCTACTGAATGTTCTAGATAACGCATCTTTCCTGATCGCACGATAAGCACGCAGACGTTCACCATTTCCGCCAGTCTATGCGGACGACGCCGTCGACTCGCTTGGTACGATCTGCATAACCGTTAGGTTCACCGGTTCCGGCACGGTGCCCCACTCTTCAAAGACTCGCGGGGAATCACGAAGCGGCGTGAAACCTTGGACGAGGCAGAAAACGAAAGGTTCCATCCGTCTGGTGAATTGCACCGTTCCAAATCAGTGATGCGGACCCGAAGATTCAATCCAGACCGACGGCTTTCGTACCGCTGCGTTCCTCCGGGTGGGAATCTAGGAACACTGTGGTTATGATAGGCGGCTGGTCACATGGCGGCCAATCGACGAAGCAGCATCGGTCGAATGCTGGTTCACCAAGGGGAGCTTTCAGATGTTGTGGAGTTGCCGAGAAGCGACGTCAGCCGCGCCGACGTGCGCCGCTTCGAACGCCGCAGTGCGGGCGGGCCGAGTGGCCGGCGTCCTAGCCCTCCACCTGAGCGCGTGGTGTTTCGCGAGCGTTCCGATCGTGGGGTTCGGCCAAGAAAGAACACCGGTGCCGGTCAAGGTCTTTCGCTACGCTGGACACTTGGTTGCAAAATACGATGTGGACGGCGACGGTCGTCTGCAAGCCGCGGAGTGGCAGCGGATGGACGGCAATCCTACCGCGGCCGACTTGGATGCCGATGGAGTGATCGAGGTCGGAGAATTGGCCGGATACATCGCCGACTACGGCTCCGTGCGGCGCATCCGCTTGATGCCCTCGCTGGCCCAGCGATTTCCTTCGCTGCTGTCCGACGACTTGGTCATGGGCGGTTCTTCCGACCGTGGCGGCCAGAACGCCGCTCGATCTCCGGACGAGCCCGGCGACGATGCGGCGGAAGATCCTGCGCCTCGTCCGCCCGGTCAGTCATCATCGCGCCGGTTCACCGTCAACCCGTCACGACTGCCGCCGGGCTTGCCCGCATGGTTCCTGCGACTGGACAGCGATGGCGATGGCCAACTGACCCAGTCGGAATTCGCCCCGACCGGATCACCTGGTGCGCTGCAAGAGTTCGAGACGTACGATCACAACGGCGACGGGATCATCACGGCCAAGGAAGCGGCGACTGGCCCGCGCCGCTCGCCGGACGCGCCCCGGAGCGAACTCCGGTAGCCAGCATCGTAGCCGAATTCGTGAGAATTCGGACCTCGCCATTTCGACCCGAATTCTCACGAATTCGGCCACGTAACCGGAGGTTTCCCCGTGAAGCATTGGCTTGTCGCAACCCCGTTGATTCCGCTACTGACTTCGCCTCTGGTTCGAGCCAACGAGGAAACGGTCGAAATTCTTCGGGATCAATGGGGAATCCCGCACGTATTCGCCCAAACGGACGCGGGTGCTTGGTACGGTCTGGGCTATGCCACGGCGGAGGATCGCGCATTCCAGATGACGTACAATCTGCGGATCATCCAGGGCCGCTTGTCCGAAGTCGTCGGCGAAGTTCGGCATCTGAACCGCAACGAGACCTCGGTCGATCACGACCGCAAGATGCGGACGTTCGGCTTTCACCGGGCGGCGCGGCGCACGGCGGACAACCTCGACCCGGAGACTCGCGAACTGCTGCAAGCGTACTGCGACGGGGTGAATCGGTACTTCGACGAACACCGAGATCGGTTGCATCCTCTGTTCTCCCAAACCGCCTTGGAACCGGAGGAGTGGACGCCCGCTGATTGTTTGGCCTCGTGGTGGAACCTCGGCCGGTTCTTCGCCACCGACGGCACGCGGGATTTGATCGCGGGACGCAACGACGCCGCGGGGCGGACGCCTGGACGCCCAGCAGACCTCGAATTGACGTCCATGCCACCCGACGAGGAACCGGCCGTGGTCAAGCGGACGGACGTGCCCGTCGAGTGGATCGACCGCGTCCAAGACTACGCTAGTCGGCTCGGACTGACTCCCGGCGGCTCGTCCGACCCCACGCCGAAGTTCAGCCACGCCTGGGCGGTAGGCGGCAATCGCACGACGACCGGTTCGTCGGTGCTGGTGAGCGACCCCCAAACTCCGGTCCGCAATCCTTCGCTGTTCTACGAATGGCACGTGCAAGGAAAGACCTTCAATGCGCGAGGCGTCGGAGTGCCGGGCAGTCCAGTCTTGTTGATCGGCTTCACGGATCGAGTGGCCTGGGGCATGACGGCGCTGGGGGCCGATCAGGCCGATCTGTTCCAGATCGAGACGCCCGAGAATAGGGGACCGGCACCGGAAGTCCAAGCTCCGGAGTCAGGCTCGTCGTCGACAGCGGACCGATACCGCTTCGACGGCCAGTGGCGGGCGATGACCGTGTTCCGGGAGACGATCCGCGTCAAGGACCAAGAGCCGATCGAAATCACGGTGCGCGAGACGCATCTCGGCCCGGTCGCCAGCGAGTTCTGTTTCACGCAGCCAGGAGAGCCGGAGATTGTGCTGAAACGGATCCCCGTTTGTGAAACCGACCGCGAGACCGTGAAGGGCGCGATTCGCATGCTGCGGGCCGGCACCGCCCGCCAATTCGATGAAGCCTTGGGCGATTGGCGTTTCCCCAGCGCCAACGTCGTTTTCGCCGACCGCGAAGGGAACGTCGGCTACCGTGCGGTCGGTGCCATTCCGGTTCGCTCGCGGCTTGATCCGGCGCACGGTCGCAAGGCGCGGCCGGGCCATGTATCCGAGCAGGACTGGCGGGAGATCCTGCCCGCCGAGTTGATGCCGGGCGTGATGAATCCGGCGGCTGGCTTCGTTTACAGTGGCAACCATCGGCCGATCGAGTCATGGTATCCGCTGCCCCTGGGCGCCATGACCGGCACGGGCGGCGACACGCTGCGTTCGTGGCGGCTGCGGGAACGGTTGGCGGAGCGAGAGCGATTCACGCCCCAAGACGTGCTCGATATCCATTTCGACGCAGTGAATCCGGCGCGGCGGGACATCGTGCGGCTGGGTCTGCTGTTGCGAGACCAAGTTTCCTTGCAAGAGGACGCCGCTCAAGCGTTGCGACATCTGGAACCGTGGTACCGCGGCGGAGCGGACACGACGCTGTCGGCGGTCGGCTCGGAACTTGCGTTGGAATTGAACACGTTCTTCCGATTCGTGAACACCGACTTGGCTTACGTGTACGGCGGCGGCGAATCGGGACTGGCCTACTTTCTAAAGACGGCGACCGAGAGGCTCGAGCAAGATCCGCAGACGGTGCTGTCGCCTCGCGAACGGCAGTTCATCGAACGTGCATTGGCAGACGCTTGGCAGTCCGCTTTCCAGAAATACGGCCCGGACCCGGCGGCTTGGAATACACGAGCCCGCGAGGCCGTTCAGCAGCGGCAACTGGGCTACTACGAGGGCTTGGACGGCTTCCCGGCGCTCGATCCGGCTCAAGCGATGACGTTGCCTGCGCTCGCCCGAATCGACGGCGGGACGATCGGCTGTCAGACGGCTCAGTCCTACACGCAATGGGTGCCGATGCATGATCCGGATTCCGCGCGGACCATCCTGCCGCCCGGACAGTCAGAGTGGCCGGACAGTCCAGCTCGCGCCAGCACGCGATCGTTGTGGTCTGAAAGCCAACTGCATCCCGCCCCGCTATCGAGAACCAGAGTCGAGGAATTGACGGCCAGCAGAACGACGCTCGAACGACCCGCCGGTCGCTGAAGCACGATCGCCGCACGGCAGCCGCCGCCGACGTCGTGTCGAATGGCGTGGACTTCAGGACATCGGCAGCCTCGATTTGCGGTATTCCGATGCACCACCGCCGGAAGTTGCGACATCGTTCGCCCCGAAGGGCAACGCCGTGAAGCATTTTGTAGCGAAATGGCGCAAGCCATCCGGTGTTTCGGAAGATGCGACGAACCGGACGGCTTGCGCCGTTCCGCTAAAAGGGGCGAATTCCTCGAAAAAGGAATGCTTCACGGCGTTGCCTTTCAGGGCGATCAGATTCTATTGTCACCATTACCCAGGGCGTTGCCGTGGGCTGATTCGTTCAGGCCCCTGCGAGGCGACATCTGTGGACTGCGAGCAGCGTTTCCGCCGTTAAGGACTCGGGCGGGCGGAACCATTAACCGACTGGCCTCGAGCACCAGCAGCGGCACGAGCCAACTGGCCCAGGTCGAAAGCGGATACAGCCAGAGGGCATCGAATTGGGCAACGGTCGCCAACCCGCCGATCAACCGCAGCACGACCGCCGAGCACAAGAGAACGAACGTGCGCCACATCCAAAGACGGTGGTCGGCAAACCGCCGCACGACGGCCGATCGCCACCCAAACGCGACGCACGATGCCGTGGCGATGGCCAGCGAGCCCAGTCCAGCGGCGGCCACGGCGCCCGTCGCCGCGTAATAGGCCATCCACAAACCGCTGGGTGCAACCAGCAGCAACACGCAGGCCGCCTGCACTCGTCCAAGCCGACGGTGCCAGGCGGAATAGCTCCGTCGAAATCGATCGCTGACCAGCAGCGTGCCAAGCATCAACGACGCGGGCCCCGAGGCCAGATGCGTGTAGAACGCCCATCCGTAGGCGCCCCAGAAATACGCTTCCCGACCGCGCAAGAAGTCCGAGCCGAAATTCGGCGGGATGTAGTTCCGATACTCGAACACAATGCTCAGCGTCACTTTCGCAATCAACAACACCGCCAAGAAGGCAAGCACGTGCGGCAAAGTGGATGAAATGTTTCTCTGCATTGGCACCGTTCCGCTATGACTCGTCCCCCGCGCCTCGCGGCGGCCAGTCTCCGTACTGTGGCCATTCTCCCGAACGAGGCCTCAATCGACCGAATAGCCCAGACAACTCATCGAACTCCAGTCCTTCCGAGCGATTTCCTTCTTCCCGCTTCAAACGTCACGCTCCCCTCATGCAGGCAGCTTATGGCCACGAATCGAATTCCACAAGGCACGACGTTCCAAATCCACGACAAACAGAGAGTTGCTGACCGAAATGTCGTTTCGGGAATTGTGTTCCGTACAAGCGATTTCATGGTTGTCGCCGCGGGGGCGGAGGGTTAGGATTCGCATAAACAACGTTCTATCGATCGGCGATTCCTTTCCGTTGCTTCTGTCGGGGAACGATGAGAACTCATCCATTTTTCGTGCTGGCGCTGTTGCTGACGGCCGCGACTGGACCAATCCGTTCGGCAGTCGCCGACGACAAATCTGCCGAAGTCCGCAGTGACAAGAATGTCGCGTTTTTCGAAGAGAAGATCCGGCCCCTGTTAGTCGAGCACTGCTACGAATGCCATTCGGCGGAAGCGCAGAGCAAGAAGCGGCTGAAAGGCGGCCTGCTGTTGGACAGCGAGGAAGGCTGGCGGACCGGCGGCGATTCGGGCCCGGCGATCGTCGCCCACCATCCCGACGAAAGCCTGTTGATCCAGGCGTTGCGTTACAGCGACGAAGTGCAGATGCCTCCGCAAGGCCAATTGCCCGCTCCGATCGTCGCCGACTTTGAAGCCTGGGTTCGCCGAGGCGCTGCCGATCCGCGCGGCGGTGCTGCGTCCGTCACGAAGCAGGTCGGCCTGACGATTGAGCAAGGTCGCCAGTTCTGGGCCTATCAGCTTCCGCGCCAACACCCCGTACCGCACGTCGACGACCCGCGCTGGCAGCGCACCGAGATCGATCGCTTCATCGGCGCGGCACTCGCGGCTCGCGGTCTGGAACCGGCCGGCAGGGCCGATCGTGAGACTCTTGTGCGGCGAGTCTATTTCGGTCTGCTCGGGCTGCCGCCGACGGTCGCCGAAATGGACTCGTTCTTGTCCGATCCGAATGACGACGCCTACGAGCGACTGGTCGATCAGCTCCTGGCCCGGCCGGAGTTCGGCGAGCGTTGGGGCAGACACTGGCTGGACATTGTCCGCTACGCCGATTCCGTGACGCTACGCGGTTTGGTTTTCCGCGAAGCCTGGCGTTATCGCGACTACGTCATCGACAGTTTCAACAGCGATCTGCCGTTCGACCGCTTCATCCGGGAACAGATCGCCGGCGATCTGTTGCCCGCCGACGATTCCGAGGATCGCCGCCGCTTGTTGACGGCGACTACGATGCTGTTGCTGGGCAATGCCAACTTGGAAAATCAAGACAAGAACCTGCTGCGGCTGGACGTGGTCGACGAGCAACTGGACGTCATCGGCAAGGGATTTCTCGCACAGACCGTCACCTGTGCCCGCTGCCACGACCACAAATTCGACCCGATCCCGACGACGGATTACTACGCCCTGGCCGGCATTTTGCGAAACACCAAAGCGTTGGAACATGCGAATGTCTCGAAATGGATGGAAGTGCCATTGCCCGTCGCGCCGGAAGTCGAAGCCGAGTGGAACCGGCACCAGGCGAACGTCGAGCGTTTGACTGCTCGGATCAAGCAGCTCAAGGCCCGCACGGAAACGGTCCGCGCCGGCGACCGTGGCCCGCTGGATCCTGCAGACATTGCCGGCGTTGTCGTGGACGACGACCAAGCCAAGCGAGTCGGCACATGGCAGCATTCGGTCTACACCGGCTCGTACATCAGCCGGGGCTACCTGCACGATCAGAACACAGGCAAAGGCGAGAAGACGCTGACCTTCGAGCCCCAGGATCTGCCGCCGGGTCGCTACGAGGTGCGACTGGCCTATGCCGAAGGCAGCGGCCGCGCTCGCGCCGTGCCGGTGACCGTGTTCAGCGCCGACGGCGACACGGTGGTCGAAGTCGACATGCAGCCCCGCGGGCCGATCGACGGTCGCTACGTTTCCCTGGGGCAGTACCACTTCGAGGCGAACGGCCAAGCCCACGTGATGATCTCCAACGAGGGCACACAAGGCCACGTCACCGCCGACGCGGTCGTCTTCGTCCCGCTGGAACCGACGCCCCAGTCTCCGGCCGCCGCGGTCGCCGAGGCGAAGTCCGCTACGAGCGAAGCGATAAATGAAGCAGCGTCGGAACTGGCCCGCCTCGAGGCCGAATTGAAGCAGCTTCAGGCCGCAGCACCGAAGCGAGAGATGGTGATGGCGGTGGTCGAGGAGGCGAAGATCGAGGACTTGCGGGTGCATCTGCGCGGCAGCCCGTCCAATCTGGGCGATGTCGCGCCGCGAGGCTTCCTCCAGGTCGCCGTGTACGGCGATCCGCCCTCGATCCCCGCCGACCAAAGCGGCCGCAAGGAACTGGCCGACTGGATCGCTTCACCCCAGAACCCTCTGACGGCGCGCGTGATCGTCAATCGTGTTTGGCATTGGCTGCTGGGCGCGGGCATTGTCCGCACGACGGACAATTTCGGCGTCAGCGGCCAGCGGCCTTCGCATCCCGAACTGCTCGACCAGTTGGCGCTGCAATTCATGCAGGAAGGCTGGTCGATCAAGCGTCTCGTGCGGCGGATCGTGCTGACCGAAACGTATCAGCAGGCGTCGCAGGCCGTGCCCGCGACAAAATCGGCCGATCCAGACAATCGGCTGTTCGGCCGCGCCAATCGCCGCCGCTTGGAAGCGGAAGCGATCCGCGACGGAATCCTGCAGATCAGCGGCCGGCTGAGCCCCGAACGAGGCGGCAGGCATTTCCCGCCGACCCTGGCCGCCGACTTTGCCTTCGCGACCGATGCCACGGTCCGCAGCGTCTATCTGCCGTACTTCCGCAACTCGCTGCCCGACCTGATCGCCGCGTTCGACCCGGCCGACCCCAGCACGACCACCGGACAGCGCGACGCCAGCACCATCGCGCCGCAAGCCCTGTTTATGCTCAATCACCCGTTCGTCGCCCAACAGGCCCAGGCCGCCGCGGAACGGTTGCTGGAAGATGGTCAAGAGGAGCTTGACCACCAGATCGTCCGAGTCTACCGCCAGACGCTCGGGCGGCGGCCGACGGAAGCGGAGGCGGCGATCGCCCGCAAGCATTTGGATGCTCACTCGAACGATCCTCGGCAAGGCTGGGCGGCGTTGTACCATGCGCTGTTCGCTTCGGCCGAGTTCCGGTTGATCCACTGACACTCTCTCCCGCGAGGCCGTGAACAATGCGGACGTCGATCAGTCGTCGAGAATGGTTAACACGATCCAGTTGCGGATTCGGCGCTCTAGCTCTGGCCGGGATCGCATCGGCCCAGACGCGCACGTCTTCCGCCGCGCCGGACCACCGACCGCACCATCCGCCCAAAGCCAAGCGGATCATCTTTCTATTCATGCAGGGCGGAGTCAGCCAGGTCGATTCGTTCGACTACAAACCGACGCTCTTGCAGCAGGACGGCAAGCAATTCGCGTTTGACGACGCGCGGATCATCGCCAACACGGGCCGACGCGGCGTCGCCCAGCGTGTCATGAAACCGCTGTGGCAGTTCGCTCAACATGGCCAGTGCGGACGCTGGGCCAGTTCCCTGTTCCCGCACATCGCCGCGCGGGTCGACGACCTGACCTTCGTCCACTCGATGCACACCGAGGGCGTCGCGCACGGACCTGCGACTCTGTTTCTGCACTGCGGCTCGACCAATTTCATCCGGCCCAGCATAGGCTCGTGGGTACTGTACGGATTGGGCACGGAGAACGACAACCTGCCCGGCTTCGTTTCGATCTCGCCGTCCGCGGGCAACGGCGGAGCGCGCAACTACGGCAACGCCTTCCTGCCTGCCGTCTATCAGGGCACGCCGCTGGGGCGGGCCGGCGCGCCGGCGTCCGAAGCGACGATCCGCAACCTCGCGTCGCAACTTTCTCCGAGCGACCAGCGGACTCGCTTCGACCTGCTGCGCGAGCTGCATGATCAGCAGATGAACCAACGGCCGGGCGACGCAGAGTTGGAGGCCGTCGTTCAGTCGTACGAACTGGCGTGGCGCATGCAGCAGAACGCCCCGGAAACGCTGGACTTGAGTCACGAGACGGCAGCGACACTCGAAATGTACGGCATCGGCCAGCGGCCGACGGACAACTTTGGGCGTCAGTGCCTGATGGCGCGGCGGCTGTGCGAAGCCGGCGTGCGTTACATCCAAGTCACCTACGGCGACAGTTCCGCCAATCCCGCCTGGGACCAGCATTCGAACATGCCCAAGCATCAGGATCACGCCCAAGCGGTCGACCGGCCGATCGCCGGCTTGTTGGAAGACCTGAAGCAGCGCGGCCTGCTGGAAGACACGATCGTGTGGTGGGGCAGCGAGTTCGGAAGAACCCCCTACGCCCAAGGCAATGGCACCGGTCGCGATCACAACCCCGGTGGATTCACCGTGTGGCTGTCCGGGGGCGGGTTCAAGCCGGGCCGTGCTTTCGGAGCGACCGACGAATTCGGCGCCAGGGCGGTCGAGGACAAAGTCCATATCCACGACCTGCACGCCACCATCCTGTACCAACTGGGTCTGGACCACGAGCGATTGACCTACCGCTACGCCGGCCGCGACTTCCGCCTGACCGACGTCCACGGCCGCGTCGTTCGCGAACTGCTCGTGTGAAGCGGGCGATT
This sequence comes from Pirellulaceae bacterium, assembly GCA_023382975.1. GTDB lineage: Bacteria > Planctomycetota > Planctomycetia > Pirellulales > Pirellulaceae > SKKK01. Next base: position 420,652 of record JAHDXO010000001.1, on the reverse strand, counting down.
GCCGAACTCGGGCGACGCCGCTGGAACTAACTCGTGGTCCAAGGTCAAGCCGAAAGCCACGGAGTCCGGTCGTCGTCAGCTCGGCGTCAGGCGTTCGAACTGCTGGAGAAACAGGTAGAGTTCCAGCACGCTTGGACCCCAGAGGATGATGAAGACCGACGGCAACAGGCAGAGGGTGAGCGGGAAGAGCATTTTGACACCGGCCTTGCTCGACCGTTCGTCGGCCGCTTGACGGCGGCGCAGACGGATGCTGTCGGCGTATTCCCGGATCGAGGTCACCACGTCGGTGCCGAGCCGCTGGCCCTGGGCGATCAACGACGACAAGGCGACGATCTCCGCCAGGTCGATGCGGCGGGCGAATTGCTGAAAGGCGAACTCCGACGACCGCAGATCGGTCTGCTGCTTGACGATCTGCAGTTCCTTGGCCAGATCGGGATGCGCGAACCAGATCTCGCGGCTGACATGCTCGAAGGCATGGTGCAGCGACAAACCGCCGGTCAAGCACATCGTCATCAGATCCAAAGCGTCCGGCAACGCTCGCCGGATGCGCTGCACCCGCAGGTTTCCCGCCGCGCGCAAATAAATCCGCGGCAAAGCCCAAACCAGCACCAGGCCGCCCACGCCGAACTGGATCGTGCGAAGAACCAAGTCCGGATTCTCGGGTCCGAACACCACCGCCAGAACACCGGCAAAGATCAGCACAAAGATGATGGCCCCGTTGCGGAGCGCTAGGAAATCACGCATCGCCGTCGGCCGATACCAGCCGGCGCGGAGCAGTTCCTGCTGGAGTTTCGCCGTCCGCTTGCCCGTGCCTTCGCCCGGCAGCAGCGGAACTCCCGCAGGGCCGCCGTCGCGCACCCACGGCAGATCGGCCTCGCCGCCGGTTGGGCTGCCCCACAATCGTTCGCGCAGACGGTCACGCTGGAGTTGCATGACCGCGATCCCGATCGAGAACACCAGTCCGGTGAAGGCGAAAAAGCCAGCGATGGTTACCAGATCCAACGTCGTCATCAGTAGTCGCTCTTCAACAGCCGGTAGATCCACAAAAAGCCGATGATTTGCAGCACAATGGCCGTCCCCAACAGCAACTGGCCGGGATACGATTCGGTGAACTTATTGAAGTAGTCCCGTTGAAAGACGAACAGGTACACGGCGATCAGCGGACCGGCAACACCGATCAGCAGCGTGCTGACCCGCCCGGCGCCGGTCGCCGCTCGGAATTGCCGATGGTAGCTCAAGCGGTCCCGAATCACCGCGGACAGCCGCTCCAGGGTGATCGGCAGACTGCCGCCCGTTTCGCGTTGGACCATCAGTGTCGAGGCCAGAATGCGGATCTCGGTGACCGGAGCCCGACGCGTCATCGCGCGCATCGCCGCGTCGACCGACAGACCCATCTCCAGTTGGCGGGCCAACCGGCTGAACTCCGGGCCCAGCGGCTTGGGGACGGTCGCGCCGACCAACTGCACCGCCTGATCGAGGCTTTCCCCCGCCCGCACGGCCCGGGCCAGCAACTCCATCACATCCGGCAGTTGCTCCTGAATCTCGGCCAAACGTTTCGCTCGGCGATACCGGAAATAGGCGATCACGCTCAGAAAACCGAAGGCCAGAGCACCGGCGGCTTCGAGCATATCGTCGCGCCACAGCAGAACCGTACCGCACAGCAGCAGTCCGACCGCCGCTGCCACCAAAAACGCCGTGTCCGGCGCCATGTCGATGCCGGTCTGAGCGAAGAACCGGCTGAAACCACGGTTCACGCGGCCTGCCAGTCCACCCGCGTCGTCGAACTCGGGACTGATCTGCAGCGGCGTGTCGCGGCGTTGAGTCGGCCCGAGACCCAAACGCTGCTCCATCCGCATCTGCCGGCGGCCCCACAAACGCTGCGCCAGCAGAACGAAGAACGTTCCGAGAAACGAGCAGATCAGAAAGGACAGAATGAGCAGAACGACCCGGTGCGTCACGTCACACGACCTCCTGCTCGCTCGCTTGGAACAGTTCGGCGGGCAATTCGATCCCGGCCGCCCGGATGCGTTCGAGAAACACGGGCTGGTAGCCGGTCGAGTAGAACTTGCCGCGAGCCACGCCGTCCGGTCCGACCCCCGTCTGCCGGAATCCGAAAATGTCCTTCATGACGTAAGCCCCGTCGCGGATCCCCGAAATCTCCGAGACGCTCATCACGCGCCGCGGTCCGCCCTTGAGCCGCGAGATGTGTACGATCATCCAGATGCCCGACGCGATGTACTGCCGCACCACCGAGATCGGCAGATCGAACCCCGTCATGGCCACCATCATCTCCAGGCGGGCCAAAGCGTCGTTGGCGCTGTTGGCGTGGATCGTGGTCAGCGATCCCTCGTGACCGGTGTTCATGGCCTGCAGCATGTCCCACACCTCGGGACCGCGCACCTCGCCCACGATGATCCGATCCGGTCGCATGCGCAACGAGTTGCGGACCAGATCCCGCTGCGAGTATTCGCCCGAACCTTCGCTGTTGGGCGGCCGAGTCTCCAGCCGCACGCAATGCCGGTGCTGCAGGATCAGTTCGGCTGAGTCTTCGATGGTGACGATCCGCTCGTCTGCCGGAATCGAAGCGCTCAGCGCGTTCAGCAGCGTCGTCTTCCCGGCGCCCGTACCGCCCGAGACCGCACAGCCGATGCGCGCTTCGATCGCCGCGGTCAAGAACTTCGCAATCGACGGCAGCAGCGTGTCATTGGCCAACAAGTCGTCCAACTCGAGCGGCCGTGCACCGAAACGGCGAATCGACAGGCTCGGACCGTTCAGCGCCAGCGGCGGGATCACCGCGTTGACACGCGAGCCGTCGGGCAGCCGGGCATCGACCAACGGGGAAACCTCGTCGATCCGACGGCCGATCCGGGACACCACGCGGCGGATGATCCGCATCAAGTGCTCCGCGTCCGCAAACACCACGTCGGTCAATTCCAGCCGCCCGTGTCGTTCGATGTAGACCGTGTACGGATCGTTCACCAGGATGTCCGTCACCGTCGGGTCTTCCATCAGTCGGTCCAACGGCCCCAGGCCGAACACTTCGGACAGCAATTCCTCCAGTAACCGCTCGCGGTCCAGTTTGCCCAGCATGTTGCCGCGTGCCCGGCACATCCGCTCGGCGATCGACCGGACCTGCGGCAACAACCGGTCGCGATCCGCCTGGCCAACGCGCGACAGATCCAGCGCCTCGACCAGCTCCTGATGGATTGCCGCCTTCAACTGCTGGAACTGCTGCTCGACTTCGTCCACATGCTCGGGCAGCCGCCGATCGCGTTCGGTAAGATACCAGGGGGTCTTCTTGATCACCGCTTCTCCTTCGTGTAGATCGGGCTCTCCTGACGAACCAATCGCCTAGCCCGCCCGGCCGTTCAATGCTCCGGCCAAGCGGTTGAACCGGCGTTTGATGGCACGGAACCATAGCCGGTCGTGCAACAATTGGCCTTCGTTGGCAGCCCGATTCACGCTGCTCGGATCGTCCGGAATCAACTGCTGGGCCTTGAGTCCCAGCGCCGCTTCGATCTGGGGCAACGGCAATTGCCCCGACTGTCCGTACCGGTTCACCACCAGATGCCAGCGTTCCCGATCCACGCCCTGTTCAATCGCCTCTTTCAATGCCCAACGCGCACGGCGAACGGCGGGCACGTCCGGGCGAACCACCAGCACGACCTTGTCCGATAACTGCATCACCTCGACCTCGACCTCGGAGAGACGGCTGTCGAGCGACAGGATGGTGTACGGGAAGGTCACGCGGGCTAACACCGTCAGCCGCCGCGCCGACGCGGCGCTCAGTTGCCGGTTCTCCGGCTGCTCGACCGGATTGGCCAAGACCCGCAGACCGCTGCTGTGCGTCGTGACGCTGCCCGCCAGACTGCCGCGGTCCAACGACTGCCAGCGGCGGCAGAGATCTTCGGCCGCGACCTTCGGCTCCAAGTCCAGCATCAGCGCCATATCCCCGAACTCGCGAGCCAGTTCCAGCACGGCCACTTCGTCGGGATGCCGACGGTTCATCGCCCCGGCCAGATTGACCGCCACGGTCGTTCCGCCGCTACCCGGCGTCGGAGCGAACACCGACAAGACACGGCCGCGCTGCGCCCGCACTTGTCCGTCGCGACGCAGCCGCTCGAGCGTCTCATCCAACGCACGGCGGACATCGGACGGGGGAATGATGTGTCCAACACCCAGTTGCTGAGCCCGTTGCGTTGCGACCGCATCCGACCGGTCGCCAATGGCCAGCAACGGCGAACGAGTCAATTGGCCCGCCTCCTGCAACGCCTGCCAGACGGAATCGTCCGCCGCATCCAGACTGACCAGCACGACATCCGCGTCGCTTTGGCCCAACCGCACCGCCAAATCGTGCCAAGCGACACAGTCCGCCGCTTCGCAATCCAGACCGCTACCAAGCACCACCTGTCGCAACTCGCGCGCCGGCGCGCCTGGAGCATGCGCTACAATCGCTCGCATCGCCGCTTGCCTTTCCAAAGGAGGGAAGTGCCCCCCGATTTCACAATATCACGGTACCGCAGGCTGCTCGCGGGAACATTCCTCAAATCGAGAATGCTACGCAAACCCGCGATTGGCAACCCTCCACGTCCACCTTGCCACGAAAACACCGAAAAGGCAAGCGGCTGGAGAGGATTGTACCAGCCTCACGGGGCATCCATGCATCGCGTTCAGCAGCGCGCGACCCTCGTCCGATCCAGTTTGGTCGCGGACCTCGGATGGTGATCGCGGGGCGAGGATCGCAATTTCTTCGCAGCTCGATCGCCGCTACGGGGCCAGCAGCAGGCGCGCCGGAGCTTCCAGGTAGCCGATGACCTCGTTCAGGAAGCGGGCCGCGGCGGCGCCGTCGACCAGGCGGTGGTCATAGGCCAGGCTGAGCGGCATGACCAGGCGGACGGCGATCTGATCGTTCTCGACCACCCGCGGCATCTTGCGACTGCGGCCGACCAGCAGGATGGCCACCTCGGGCACGTTGATGATCGGGGTCGAGTAGGCGCCGCCGATCGCACCTAAGTTGCTGATCGAAAACGTTCCGCCGCGCAGGTCGTCGACCGAGAATTCGTTGTTGCGGGCGTTTTCCGCAATGGTGCTTAGCGCCCGCGCGACTTCGGGAAACGACATGCGGTCGGCGTGCCGCAAGACCGGTACGACCAAGCCACGGTCGGTGTCGACGGCAATCCCGATGTTCACATAGTCCTTGTAGACGATCATGCCGTTGTCGATGTCGACCGAGGCGTTCAACACGGGATTGTTCTTCAGCGCCATCGCCACGGACTTGATCACAAACGGCATGGAACTCAGCCGCACGCCCCGCGCCGCGTAATCGGCTTTGCTGGACACGCGGATGCGTTCCAGTTCGGTGACGTCGGCGTCGTCGAAGTTCGTGACGCGCGGGCAAGCTTCCCACGACTTGTGCATCTGGGCGGCGATCGTGCGGCGGATCTTCGACATGCGTTCGATACGCACCGGTCCCCAGTTGTCGCTGGACGGGGATCCGGGGCCGGTGGCGGCTGGCGGCGCCGCCGCCGCCGCTTGCTGACTGGCCTGACGGACTGCTTCCAGCACGTCCTCGCGGGTGATCCGTCCGCCTTCGCCGCTGCCCTTGACGCGCCGCAAATCCACGCCGACTTCGCGTGCAAAGCGACGGATAGCAGGTCCGGCGGCGATCTCGCCGGATTCGTCGCTTGCGGCCGGGGCGACTGCGGCGGGGGGTTGTGCGGGCTTGCCAGCCGCTGGCGCAGCGGCCTTTTTCTTGGGCGTCTGGGGTTCGACCTCGTCGTCTGCATCGTCCGCTGGCGCGGCCTTGGGTTCGACTGCCGGTTTGGCTTTCGCCGCGGCTGGCTTGGGCTTCTCGGCTTTCGGCTTCTCCGCCGGTTCGGCTTTAGCCGCAGCGGTCGGCGGTGCCGCTTTGGACGGTGCGGCCGCCTTCTCCTCGGCTTTGCCCGCTTCGCCGGCATCCAGCGAGATCAACGCTGCGCCCACGGCGACGCTTTGGCCGACATCGACCAGGATCCTGGTCACGCGACCCGCGTGCGTGCTGGGGATTTCGACGGTCGCCTTGTCCGTTTCCAATTCCACGATGCCTTGATCCTTGCGGATCGTTTCGCCTTCGCGGACCAGAATCTCCAGGACGTCGCCCGAGTCCACACCGTCGCCCAAATCCGGAACCTTGATTTCGATGCTCATCGTCGCTTGTCTTGCTTGGAAAAATGGGGAAATAGAGAAGGAAAGCGGTTCAAGCCCAGAGCGGATCCCGCTTGTCGGGATCGATGCCCAGGTCCTTGATCGCCTTGGATACCGTCTTGCCGTCCAGTTCACCTTGTTTCTGCAGGCCATGCAGCGCGGCCGCCGTGATACACTCTGCATCGACTTCGAAATGCCTCCGCAGCGCCTCGCGGGTCTCGCTGCGTCCCATTCCGTCGCAGCCCAGCACCTGGAACTGGCCGGGAATCCAGGGCCGGATCTGTTCAGCGACGGCGCGGACGTAGTCCGACGCCGAGACAAAGACACCGAACTCGTTTTGCAGCGCGGTTTCCAGATAGCTCTTGCGGGGTTTCTTCGAGGGATGCAGCATGTTCCAGCGTTCGCACTCGCGGGCCTCGCGGTGCAGTTGCGTGTAACTGGTCACACTCCACACCTTGCTCGACACTCCGTACTTGTCCGCCAGCAGTCTTTGGGCGGCCAGGGCCGAGTTCAAAATGGCGCCGCTGCCGAACAAGTTCACGTGGTGCTTGCCGCCCGCCTCCGCGACCGAGACCGGGTAGATGCCGCGTATGATCCCTTCTTCGGCGCCCTCGGGCATCTCGGGCATCGGGTAGTTCTCGTTCTCGACCGTGATGTAGTAGATGGCGGTCTCGCCGTCGGAGTACAACCGCTTCAGGCCGTCCATGATGATCACGGCCGTTTCATAGGCGAACGCCGGGTCGTAGGATCGCACGTTGGGGAACGCGATGGCGTTCAGCAGACTGTGTCCGTCCTGGTGCTGCAGGCCTTCGCCGTTCAGCGTCGTCCGGCCCGCGGTAGCGCCGATCATGAATCCCTTGACGCGCGAGTCCATCGCGGCCCAGATCAAGTCGCCGATGCGTTGGAAACCGAACATCGAGTAGTAGATAAAAAACGGGATCATGTTCACGCCGTGATGGCAGTAGGCTGTCCCGGCGGCGATGAACGACGACATGGATCCCGCCTCCGTGATCCCTTCCTCCAGGATCTGCCCGTCCTGGGCTTCCTTGTAGTACATCAGTTGTTCGGAATCGACAGGCTCGTACAACTGGCCGGCATGCGCGTAGATGCCGATCTTGCGGAACATGCCCTCCATCCCGAAGGTTCGCGATTCATCCGGCACGATCGGCACAACGTACTTGCCGATCTTGGGGTCGCGGCAGAACTTGTCGAGTAAACGGACAAAGCCCATCGTGGTCGACAGATCTTTGCCTTTGCTGCCACCCAAAAACTCGTCGTATTCCTGCAAGGTGGGCACTTCCATCGTCGGGAACTGGGCCGGACGGCTGGGCGCCGAGCCGCCGAGTTGCTCGCGGCGTTTCTTCAAGTAGCGGATTTCGGGGCTATCGTCCGCGGGCCGGTAGAACGGGGCTTTCGCCAGATCTTCGTCGGAAATCGGGATGCCGAAGCGGCTGCGGAACTCGCGCAGTTCCTCTTCGTTGGCCTTCTTCTTCTGGTGGGCGATGTTGCGGCCCTCGCCCGTTTCCCCGAGCCCGTAACCCTTGATCGTCTTCGCCAGGATGACCGTGGGCTGATCCTTGTGCTCGACCGCCGCTTTGTACGCCGCGTAGACTTTTTCCGGATCGTGGCCGCCACGGCGCATCCGTTCGAGTCGCTCGTCCGAGTACTTCTCCACCAGCTTCAGCAGTTCCGGATACTTCCCGAAGAAGTGTTCCCGGATGTACGTGCCCGGCATGGCCGTGTACTTCTGGTACTGGCCGTCGACGCACTCGTCCATGCGTTTGACCAGCAGTCCGGACTCGTCCTTCTCCAGAAGCGGATCCCAATCGTCCCCCCAGATCACCTTGATCACGTTCCAGCCGGCGCCGCGGAACAACGCTTCCAACTCCTGGATAATCTTGCCATTGCCGCGAACCGGCCCGTCCAGACGCTGGAGGTTGCAGTTGATGACGAAGATCAGATTGTTCAGCTTCTCGCGCGAAGCCAAGGTGATCGCGCCGAGCGTCTCAGGCTCGTCGCATTCGCCATCCCCCAGAAACGCCCAAACCTTCTGGTTGCTCGTGTCCTTGATGCCTCGGTCCCGCAAATACTCGTTGAACCGCGCCTGGTAAATGGCCATGATCGGTCCCAACCCCATCGAGACGGTGGGAAACTCCCAGAACTCGGGCATCAACCAAGGATGGGGATACGAAGACAATCCGCTCACCGGCTGCAGCTCGCGGCGGAAATTGTTCAGGTTCTCTTCGTGCAAACGGCCTTCCAGAAAAGCTCTCGCGTACATCCCCGGCGACGCGTGGCCCTGGAAATAAATCTGGTCGCCGTCGAAGCCGGTCTCGCCGCGTCCGCGAAAGAAATGGTTGAAGCCAACTTCGTACAGCGTGGCCGCCGAGGCAAATGTCGAGATGTGGCCCCCGATCCCGTCGAATTGCTTGTTGGCCCGCACCACCATGGCCATCGCGTTCCAGCGGATGATGCTCTTGATCCGCCGCTCCAACTCGCGATTGCCCGGATACACAGGCTGCTTGGCCGGCGAGATCGTATTGATGTACGGAGTGTTCGAGTCCATGGGCAACTCGACGCCCTCCAGCCGAGCCTTCTTCTCCAGCATCGTCAGCAGAAACTTGACACGCTCTGGTCCTTTACTCCGCAACACATACTCGAGGGACTCAATCCACTCCCCCGTCTCGACGGGATCTGCGTCCGGTGATTGCGCTGCGAGCGCCTCGGCCTGCGTGTTTCGCTGTTCAAGGAGGGCAAGATCCGAATCAGCCATATTCAGCTAACCTTATTGGGGGAAATTGCGTTTTGGTTGCAACAGTGCGGTAGTATACGACATTTTGCGGGCGCAAATAACCCGGTCGCAACGGTTCCGATCGCCGGTTTGGTATTGTTCTCGAATCTGCGATTCACGTAAAGTCTAACCGACCGCAGTTTGTTGTTGCCCGCCTGCCCGACAAAGAAGTCCGCAACTCGGCAGCGCAACGGGGTTTAGAATCAGGTTCTCGTCATCAAGGAAGGTCTTCATGGTTCGAGGGATCTCCATTTCCGTGCTCGTTTCCGCAGTTGCCTTGACCGTTGGATTCACCGCGGTGGGTCAGGATGCCCAGAGTCGTATCGAGCACTTGAGCCGCGCGGCCGCTCACCTTCAACAAGCGGGATTCGCGGACAAGGCCGCGGAGGTCCGCGGGTTGATGGTAGCCGAAGAGGCTGGCGAACTCAGTTCGCTCCTTGAAAAGAAACTCGACACCCTCGCTGCTCTGCAAGCGGAGGTCGAACAGTTGCGGGCCGCCATCCAAACTGGCAGTGCAACAGGAGCCGAACAGCCACCTCAGGTGCAAATCCGAGTGAAGCTGCTGAGTCTCGATCCCGGCAAACTGGAGAATTCCGGATTTCCGCTGGTGAGTCTACGCCAATTGCTCGATCAACCCGAGGCGACGCCGATCGTAGACGAATCGGGCAAATTGAGCCAGTTCATCGAGTTGCTGCAGCAACAGAAACTGATCAAGTGCATCGCCGAGCCGACTCTGGTTACGATCCCGGGTCACGAAGCATCGTACTTCAGCGGAGGGAGGCTGCCGGGTGCGATGGCCAACAGTGACGAGGCGTCGGGACTGGAGATTGGCACGCGGTTGAATTGTCTTCCAACCGTGGAGAAGGACGAAATCATCCTGGATCTGGACTTTCGAGATTCCAAGTTGGTATCCGTCGTGCCGGCCGCCACTGCTACCGGTGCGTCTGGAACTGACTCGGAAGACGGCGGAATCCGGACGGGGGAGCGTGCTGCCCCGATGCCGCTGGGAGTTCTGGCGGTGAAGACCCGCATTCGTTTACAGTCCGGCCAAACTGTGATTGTGGGCGGACTGGGAGTGAAGCAGCAGAAATTGAATGAACCCGCCCGCGAATCGGTGGTTATTTTGGTGATAACCGCGGAAGTGATCGAGCCGCAGAGTTGACGACAGCCGATAGGGAAGCCAACGAAACGCACCGACCGTTCAAAGCGGGCCGCCGAACGCGAATCGAAGGCGGGCCGCTGTTCCACTCGTGGCGAACAAGATAACGACCTCTTCCAATAGGTAGGGGTGCGATGCTATGCTACCTGCCTACAAGGTGCGAAGTTGGGTCGGGTGAGACGCGTTGTGCTGGAAATCGTCCCACAGGCTGGCAGCCTGTACTACGGTCCAGGGCGAACGGTCCAAGCCCCGGCAATTTTGGGAAAGCAGTGGAGTATGGGGAAAAAAGAAGAAGCCTTCGAGGTCGAAGGGACAGTCATGCAAGCGCTGGCTAACACCCGGTTCCGCGTCCAGTTGGACACGGGCAACGAGGTGCTGGCCCATGTCGCGGGAAAAATTCGCAAGAACTTCATCCGCATCGTCCCGGGGGACAAGGTTCGCGTCGAACTCTCGCCCTACGACCTGACCAAAGGTCGGATCATCTACCGCGACCGATAGTGCGCCGCATTTCGCCCACCTCGAAATTTCGCGCAAACTATTCTCCCGGTCGGTGGGTAGTACCGGTTAACGCACGTGTATGGTCGCACTCGGCGGTCCCGTTTCTGCCATGTCTGACGACCGTTTCGAATTTTCATCAGGACAGCAAAGGAGTTGTGTATCGTGTCTACTTCGCTGCATCGATTGTTGACCCTCGCGTTGACTTTGCCCTTGTTGATAGCACCCGCGGCCAATTCGCTGACGCGTGCGGCCGAGAGCGAAGGCGTTCAGCCCATTCTCGTCGTCTCGATCGCCAACAGCGACAAACTGCTGGGCGATGTCGGATTTCTTACCGAGGTGGCGGGCGCTGGCGATGTGGGCCGTCTGGTGACTCTGATGGCTGCACCGTACACCGCTGGCTTGGACAAGACGAAGCCCGCTGGTGTCTACGCGACCGCCACAGGCGCCGAGCAGGTGAACGCAGTAGGCTTTATCGGAGTCAAGGATCTGGATCTGCTGCTGGGAGTCTTGCAGGACCAGCTTGGACAGCCACGGGACGCCGGCGACGGGGTCAAGGAGCTGGCGACCGATCGTCCTCAATCCGTTTTCCTGAAAGAGGAGAATGGTTGGGCGTTTTTCGCCAATCGGAAGAGTCTATTGCAGGATCTGCCCCGAAACCCCAGCAAGTTGTTGGGGGATATGCCGGAGAACTACACCCTGGCGGTCCGCGTCAACGTGGCCAACATTCCGGCCGACCTGCGGCAGCAAGCGGTGACGCAGATGCGGCAAGGCTTCGAAGAGGGCTTGGAAAAGCAGTCGCTCGATGGACGACAAGGGGAAGTGGCTCGCGAGTTGGGCGAAGCCTGGTTGGATTCCATGATCTCGCTGGTCGAGGAGACCGACCATCTGACGCTCGGTTGGCAAGTCGATGCGACAAACAAGAGCACGCATTTGGATGTCACCGTGACGGCGCAGCGCCGCACGCAACTGGCCCGCGACATGGCCCAGGTCCGCGAACGGACTTCGGCGTTCTCCGGAATGCTGCATCCTGAAGCCGCGGCCGGTCTGTTGATCACGGCACCCTATACCGAATCGGACGTCAAGCAGACGTTGGCGCTGATTGAGCTGGCGCGCGACGAGGCCATGAAGGGCATCGACGCCGACGAAAAACTGGCCAACGAAGCCGAGAAGAACCAAGCCAAGAAGATCATTGGCGAGTTTTTGGACTTGGCCGTTTCCACGGTCCAGGCCGCCAAGATGGACGCCGGCGGCTGCCTGGTGCTGAAGCCCGAAGCGATGACGGCCGTCATGGGTGGGTTTGTCAGCGATGGCAACAAGCTGGCGGCGACAGTCCAGGCACTGCACGCGTTTGCGAAATCGAAGGACGCGCGAACGCCGAACGTGAATTTCAACGCCGAAACGTACCGCGCAGTCACACTGCACACGGTATCGGTCCCGCTGGCAGGCGCGGATGCCAATGCCCGCAAGACGCTTGGCGATCCGATGGACGTGGTGATCGGAACGGGTGAGACCAGCGTCTATCTGGCCTTTGGCAAGAACGCCCGAGCCACCTTGGTCGAGATTCTGGATGCGTCGGCGCAGCAGGCAGAACAACTGCAGCCTCCTGCCCAGGGCTACGTCGCCTTGACTCCGATCCTCGAATTCGCCGCCTCGGTCGACAACAATCCGGTCATCAAAACCCTGCTGTTGACTCTGAAGGCGACCGAGGGCAAGGACCGCATCTCGTTGACGGTGTTGCCGGCGGAGCGAGGTGTCACGATGCGAGTCGGGTTGGATGCCGGCGTGATCACGATGATCGGCGAGAGCGTTCGCGAACTGGCTCCGCTGATGCAGAACCTGCGGCAGTAGTCGCCTCGACCGCCGCGCCGCGGCGAAACGCAGTGCAGAGAGTGTCATCAAGCAAGCGTCATCCAGAACGGGTGGCGCTTGTTGCATTTTTTGAAGTCGTCGGATGCCCGATTGCGCACGGTGCATCCACCGTCGTTGAACGGCAAGCCGAAGGCGACTACTTGGCGTTCGATTCATTTGTCCCGATTTCCTGGAAGAAGTTCCATGTCCGAATCCGCCCGTTTTCCAACGCTAAGAACCGAAGTGGCCGGCGTGCCGGTCCAGGAACTGGTCGCCCGTTACGAGACGCCGCTGTACGTGTACGATGCGGCGAAGATCGAGCAACGAATCGCCGATCTGCAATCGTTCGATGCCGTCCGTTACGCCCAAAAGGCCAACTCGAATCTGGCCGTCCTGGACCTGGTGCGGCGTTGCGGCTGCGTGGTGGACACCGTCAGCGCCGGCGAGATCGAGCGTGCCCTGGCCGCCGGATTCTCCCCGCACGGTAGCCCGCCGCCGATCGTGTACACGGCGGACATCTTCGACCAGTCGTCCTTCGAGCTGGTACTGAAGCACGATTTGCACGTCAACTGCGGTTCGCCCGACATGATCGACCAATTGGGTCATGTCGCACCGGGACGGAATATCACACTGCGGATCAATCCTGGGTTTGGGCACGGCCACAGCCAGAAGACCAATACCGGAGGCCAGCAGTCCAAGCACGGCATCTGGCACGAACAGTTGGCCGATTGCCTGCTCCGTGCGGATCGTCACGGCCTGGGCGTGACCGGCGTCCACATGCACATCGGCTCGGGCACCGACCTGGAGCATCTGGCGCAGGTCTGCGGCGCGCTGGAACAGGCGGCACTGACCGTCGGCCGCTCGGTCGTCTCGATCAGCGCCGGAGGCGGTTTGCCCGTGCCGTACCGCGACGGCGAGACCTACGTTCCGCTGGACCAGTATTTCGAATTGTGGGACGCGACTCGCAAACGGCTGCAGGATGCCTTCGGCCATTCGGTTTCGCTGGAGATCGAACCGGGCCGTTACCTGGTGGCCGAGAGCGGATACATGATCGCCGAGATCCGGGCCGTGAAGCGCATGGGCGACAACTTGTTCTATTTGCTCGATGCCGGCTTCAACAATCTGGCTCGCCCAATTCTGTACGGCGCCCACCATCCGATGTCAATCGCGCCCGCCGACGGAGATACCCGCCGCGGGGAACTCGAGGTAGTGGTCGGCGGGCCACTGTGCGAATCGGGCGACATCTTTACGCAGGAGGAAGGCGGCTTCGTCTGTCGGCGACGACTGCCCGCGGCGGTGGTCGGGGATTATCTGGTGATGGAAGTGGCCGGAGCCTACGGTTTCGTCATGGGATCGAACTACAATTCGAAACCGCTGGCCGCCGAGGTACTGGTGCGCGACGGCCACGCTCACCTGGTGCGCAGCCGCCAGACGTTCGAAGACTTGATCCGCGGCGAGCGGATTCCCGCATACGAGATGGCGTGATCCCCAAGCGAACGGCTTGGGCAGATGGCGCAAACCATCCCTGCTAGCCGATCAGTTCGGCGATGGGTGTGCCTTGGCTGATTTGCATCGGACGCCCGATGGGCGTGAGTAGCTCTTGGCGATAGTCGATGCCGCACGGTACGGTCCAGCAGATCGCGCTGGCGAAGTTCGCGAATCAGGGAAGCGAAAGCGGGATCCAGCACGGCCACTCGGCCCGCCTGGATCTCGTGGTTGTTCACGTGGCTATCCCACCCACCAAGCGTGACTTCGACACAGCGCACGCCCGCAGCGATAACTGCGACCGGCGCGTGCCACGGTCGACATGGAGTTCGTCGAGGAACGGCGGCGACGGATCGGTCTCCCGCTCCGCCGTTTCGCCCAGGTATTGAACGCGGTATGGTTGCGGCCGATTTCGAAGTCCGCCGAGAGACACATGGGCCTCGGAGAAGAACGCCGCCAAGCGATGAAAATCTTCTTGCCTTCCTTCGCGAGGAGCCTCCCGCGTGCCCAGTTCCACATTGCCCAGTCGGTCGTCGCTGTCGCGTGCCGAACGCTATCCGCAAGCTCGTCTGTTTGTCTGGCGATGGGCGGCTCGGTTGATCGAGTTGCCGGTCGTCGCCTTCTACGTCGTGTTCGTGTTTCTGACGGGATACACTTCGTGGTTCGGAGTCTGGAGCCTGTTCGAGCAGCATGCGCTGCTGATCCCGGTTCCGTTCGTCGGACTGTAACCACGGCTGTGTGCCTCTTTTCGGTCGTGGGTAAGCGGCGAGTCGCAGGGCTGGTTGCCGTACGATCCCTAGGGCATAATGCGAGTGGTTTGCTGACACTCTCTCGTGACCTCGACTCGCTTGGCTTTGCTCGGCGAATGGATCGCGGCGCCAGACATCTGGAGCAATAAAGACATGAAACAGCGAATTTCCTTTGGCTCGTTGTTCCTCGTATTCACCGCAGGTTTCGCTGCGGCTGCCCCGTGGCCGACTTTCATGCACGACAATTCCCGCGTGGGAGCCACCGAGGAACAATTGACGGCGCCGCTGACCGCCGCGTGGGTCTATTCGACTCCGGCCCGACCCGAGATGGCTTGGGAAGGTCCGCGAAATGAACCGATCGAAGGACTGGTGCTGCGGCACCGAGTTGCATTCGACCGGGCGTTGCCGGTGGTCGTTGCCGATGGCCGCACGTTCTTTGGATCGTCGGTCGACCATCAACTGTACTGTCTGGACTCGGCCACGGGAGCGATTCTGTGGACGTTCTTCGCGGAAGGTCCGATTCGCATGGCGCCGACGGTCTGGCAGGACCGTGTCTATTTCGGCGCCGAGGACGGCGTGGCGTACTGTCTGAACGCCGCGGATGGCCGCGTGGTCTGGCAGCTACGCGCGAGCCCGACCGATGAACGACTGCTGGCTCGCGGCCGGATGATCTCCCGCTGGCCGATCCGCACCAGCGTGATGATCGAAGACGGCATCGCCTATTTCGGGGCCGGCGTGTTTCCGCACGAGACGATCTATCTGCACGCCGTCGACGCAGCGACGGGCCAGCCGGTCTGGAAAAACGACCGCATCAGCCAGCAGGACGCAGGTCGCAACCCGCTGTCGCCGCAGGGGTATCTGCTGGGCAATGCCGACTTGCTGGTCGTTCCCTCCGGACGTTCGTTGCCGGCCGCGTTCGACCGCAGCCGCGGCGAATTGATCCATCATTTGAACCATGCTTGGCGCACCACGGCCGGCGGTGAAGTCGGCGGCTGGCGAGCGATGTTGGCCGACGGCCAGATCTACTCGTCCGGCTCGCATCATTTCCTGGCGATGAACCAGCGGACCGGCGCCACCGGTCATGCTTGGATCACCGGACGTCAACTGACTATGTCCGGCGACCGGGCGTTCTTTGCCACGGGCGAGCGGATCGTCGCCGTCGATCGGCCGAAACATGTCAAGGCGACGGTCGAACGGCAGAAGTACAACCTGGAACGCTATGCGCTGCGGGGGCAGCGAGGCAAGATCCCCGCGGCGGAATTCGAGCGCAAGGATGCGGAACTGGCCGCCAAGATCCGCGAGCTGTCCGAAGTCGGCGCGCTGTGGAGCGTGGCCAGTCCGCTGGATTCGTCGCTGATCGTGGCCGGCAACTGGCTGATCGCGGGCGGCGCGGGTCGCGTCGATGTATTGGCTGTCGACGACGGTCGGCAAATTTGGACTAGCGAGGTCGATGGCGATGCGTCGGCGCTGGCGGCTGCCGAAGGACGGCTGTACGTCAGCACTGACTCCGGCAAGATCTACGCCTTTGCCGCGGGGCAGATGCAGCCAATCGCCGCGGCCCCCGCGACCGACGAACCGCCTTACGCCGACGATGCGTCTGCGGAGCTGTATGCCGCGACGGCCGAGCAGATTCTCAAGACCAGCGGGGTGGACCGTGGGTATTGTCTGGTCGTCGGCAGCGAGAAGGGACGTTTGGCGTACGAATTGGCCAAGCGGTCGCAGTTGAAGATCTACGGCATCGAGGCCAACGCGGACAAGGTGACCGCCAGCCGAAAGGCGCTGAATCGCGCCGGACTGTACGGCCATCGAGTCAGCATTGTCCACGGCGATCCGGCGAAACTGCCTTTCTCGAACTACTTCGCCAACCTGGTCGTGTCCGATACGCTGCTGGCCAGCGGCAGACTGCCCGCCGATCCCGCCAGTTGGTCTCGGTGCGTCAAACCGTGCGGCGGTCAGGTGTGCTTGATTGCGGGGGCGGCCGAGGCTGGGGACCGTACCGCTTTGCAGGAGGCCGTCAGCCGCCTGGATTTCGAGCCCGAGGCCGTGGAGACACCCGTCGACGGCCGGATCAGCGTTGCCAGGGGCCGGTTGCCGGGCGCTGGGGACTGGTCGCACCAGTACGGGGACGCCGCCAACACGATGACCAGCCGGGACCACTTGGTCAAAGGCGGGTTGGGCGTGCTGTGGTACGGCGATCCGGGTCCGTCGAAGATGATCAATCGGCACGACGCGGCGGCAGCCCCGCTGTCCACCGCCGGCCGGATGTTCATTCAGGGGACCGACAGCATCCGGTGCTACGACGCCTACAACGGGCTGTTCTTGTGGGAATATGAAAACCCGGGGGCGTTGCGGACCGGCGTGTTCAACAACGAGGAAGCCGGCAATCTGGCCGCATCCGACAACGCCTTGTTCGTCGCCGTCGACGACACGTGTACCGAAGTGGATGCAGCCACGGGGCTGGTGCGGCGAGTCCACCGCGCGCCCCAGTCGGCCGATGGCGTGCCGCGGGCTTGGGGCTATGTTGCCTGTGAGGACGGTCTGTTGTTCGGCACCGCCACGATCCGCAGCGAATTGGACAAGGCTCTGAAGCGGCGCGGGCGCCAGGTGGATCAAAAGACCGATGCCATCTTTGCCGTCGACACGGCGACGGGCGAACAGAAGTGGATCTACCGCGGCCGAAACCTCCTGCATGTGACCATCGCCATCGGCGACGACCGCGTGTTCTTTATCGACAGTTCGATCACGGCGGCCGAGCGCGAGCAGTTGCTGCAGCAGGACAAGAGCGAGTTGGAGAAACTGCCCCCAGACGAGGCGAAACGCAAGGAAGAGGAACTCAAGGCGCTGGACGTCAGGCTGGCGGTGTGTCTGGACGCGCAGACGGGACAACGGCTCTGGTCGCAACCGGTCGATGTGACCGATTGCAGCCGGATCGGCATCGGCGGCGGGCAATTGACGCTGATGTACCAAGACGGGCACGTGCTGATCTGCGGCGCCAACGCGAACGGACACTACTGGAAACAGTTCCTGGCCGGCGATTTCAGCCAGCGGCGGCTGGTCGTGCTGGACGCGGCGGACGGCAAGCGACGGTGGGCCGCGGACGCCAATTATCGCCACCGTCCGATCATCGTCGGCCACGAGATCATCGCTGAACCGTGGTCGTTCGATTTGCATACGGGACAACAGAAGATGAGCGAAAATCCGCTGACGGGCGAACCGACGCCTTGGCAGTTCAGCCGCCCCGGTCACCACTGCGGCCCGATCACGGCGACGCCGAACATGCTGTTCTTCCGCAGCGGCGATACCGCGTACTACGATCTGTACAACGACAGCGGGACCAGCCATTTTGCCGGGCACCGCTTGGGTTGCTGGGTCAACGCGATCCCGGGCAACGGGCTGTTGATGATCCCCGAAGCCAGCGCAGGCTGCGTCTGCCAGTTCTCGATCGCTTCGACCGTCGTGCTGGAACCTCGCGACGAGCGTGACACATGGAAGATCTACAGCAGCCCCGGTGGCGACCGGCCCGTGAAGCGGCTGAGCGTTAATCTCGGCGCTCCCGGCGACCGCCGCGACAGTCGCGGAACGCTGTGGCTGAGCTACCCTCGGCCGACGACGCGCGAACGGCTGGAATTCGTGTTCCGGCTGCAGACCGAGATGATGCCGGGCGGCGGCTACTACGCCGAAAACACCGATTCGTTGCCGATCGCAGGCACCGACGATCCCTGGCTGTACTCGACGGGCGTCCGAGGCTTGAGCCGCTGCTCGATTCCTCTGTTGAACGACGGCGAGCCCAGCGCTGTCTATCGTGTCGAGTTGTTCTTCGCGGAGCCCGACGCATCGCCCGACGCGCCGACGCGGGTGTTTGACGTCAAGCTGCAAGGCCAAGTGGTTGCGGAAGGTCTGAATGTCGCTCGCGTGGCAGGCGGCGTCAAGCGAGCTTGGAGCCAGGTCTTCTCCGACGTTCCCGTCACCGACAACCTGCTGATCGAACTGGTGCCTCAAGGGAACAGCCAGCCTATTCTGTCGGCCATTCGTTTGGAGCGTCAATAAGTCGAGTTGCCGATGGTCACGACACCCGTCTACATGGACAATCACGCGACCACGCGGACCGACCCGCGTGTGTTGGACGCCATGCTGCCGTTGTTCTGTCAGCAGTATGGCAACGCGGGCAGTACCAGCCACAGTTTCGGCTGGACGGCGAAGGCGGCGGTCGATGCGGCGCGCGAGTCCGTCGCCGAACAGATCGGCGCCTTGCCCCGCGAGATCGTCTTCACCAGCGGCGCCACCGAAAGCAACAATCTGGCGATCCGCGGCGTGTGCGAACACGTCAAACGCCGGGGAAACCATCTGATCAGCGTGACGACCGAGCACAAGGCGGTCTTGGACCCGCTGGCAAGGCTGAGTAAGAACGGATTCGAAGTCACCCTGCTGCCCGTCCGCTCGAACGGCAGGCCCGATGCGGGACAAATCGACTTGGACCAATTGGCCGCGGCGATCCGTGACGACACCGCGTTGGTTTCCGTGATGCTGGCCAACAACGAGATCGGCGTCCTCCAACCGTTGGCGGAGATCGGCCAGTTGTGCAGGGCCCGGGGCGTTCTGCTCCACACCGATGCGACTCAAGCCGTAGGCAAGCTCGCGGTCCATGTCGATCGGCTGCAGGTCGACTTGATGAGTTTCTCCGGACACAAGATCTACGGTCCCAAGGGCATCGGTGTCTTGTACGTCCGCCGCCGGTCGCCGCAAGTGCGGCTCGAGCCGCAGATCGACGGGGGCCGCCAGGAATCCGGTTTACGCAGCGGCACGGCGAATGTGCCGGGCGTGGTAGGACTGGCCAAAGCGTTGGAGCTGTGCGCCGCGGAGATGCCAACGGAATCGACTCGTCTGGCGGAGCTTCGCAATCGCTTGTACCAGGGCTTGTGCGACAGGATTCCGGGCATCTCGCTGAACGGGCCGGCACTGGACTCTGGCGAGCCGGCCGACAGCATGGGCTCACGCGGTGCAGGGTCGGAGTCAGCGGCAAATTTAACCGGTTTCGGACACGGACGTCTGGCGGGCAATTTGAATTGCTGCTTCGGCGACGTGGACGGTGAAGCGCTGATGATGAGCATGAGGGACTTGGCCGTTTCGAGCGGCAGCGCCTGTTCTTCCGCCGATCCGACGCCCAGTCACGTGCTGAAGGCGCTGGGGTTGAACGACGATCAGACGCGAGCCAGTTTGCGATTCGGCTTGGGACGCTTCAACACGCCGGAGGAGATCGACTTCGCCATCGACACCGTCACCCACGCTGTCGAACGTCTTCGGCAGCTCACCGATCGCCGGTCCTAATCCCGTCTCTTGCTGCCGCGTCCGGTTTGCGAGTGTTCTCGTCGGAACGGTGCGTTGCCGCTTTCTCCCGTTGTCGGACGGGCACCAGCAAGCGCATCATTTCCTCGGCCGCGATCCGAGTGACTTGACGGATCTCGGCGCGGTCGGTGTTGTCGCCGAATTCGTAGGTAATCGACGCAGCGCCGAAGGTCCGGTGCGCCCATTGCATTGACGTCTGCTGCTTTCCGCCAAGGGAATTGACTCGCCGCACGGAATAACCGGGGGTGCGGTGGTCGAACGCATCAAGCCACTGGCGAGTGAAGAGCGGCGGGAACGTCTCGGTTTCGTCCGGCTGAGTATAGAAAACGTCCTGGTGCGTCGAGTGGAAGTCGAGCCACAGGTAGATACGGTGGTCGGGCGGTCGATGCAATGGCAAGACGCGATCGCGCACAGCGCGCGTCTCGGGTTGGGCGAACGAGCCCCAGTCGCGGTTCAGGTCAACGCCCTTGACGTTGTGCCGCCAGTAGCCCCGATCAACACCGTCGGGATTGACCAAGGGCACCAGCGTCACCTGAAATTCCTTGCGGAACTCGGCGGCCATGCCGTCCGCTTCGACCAACCGGTCCACGAAGGCCATCAGGCCCAGCGAACCGGTGACTTCGGGTGGATGTTGCCGTCCAATGATCACCACGTGCCCCGGATCGTCTGATTCGGTGATCTGCAAACCGTGGATGGGTCGGTCCTCGATCGAACGGCCGATCACCGATTTCTTGACAAACGGCAGGTCGGCCAATCCCGCCATCCACGCTTCCAAATACCCGCGATCGATCATTTCCTGCCCGGCCACCCACAGCGGATCGGTGCCAACATTCAACTGGAGGATCGCCCCTCGCTTGTCCTTCGTACGCTGGATCGCATCGTCGTCCAGGCGTGTCCACTTCCGGCCGTCCCTGCTGACCTGCGGATGGTAGCGGTGCGTGCCGTTCTCGTACGACAAGCGGACGGCGATCGCCCTGGCCCGTTCCGAAGTTACTTGAAAGGCATACCACGCGCTATTGTTGATCGGCGTGTTTTCGGGGCGAATCGTCAACTCGAATTCACCGGTTTTCAGGTGAGCGTAGGAGCTGACCTTCGCCCCAGGGAAGTCGCTTCGGAATGTCACGCCGTCGGCCGAGAAACGCTCAGCGCGAATCGGTGCGATGTGGGTCGCGGTGGCATCGGCTCCGTGGATCGAAGCCGGAGCGGGCATCGCAAGAGTGGCGATCACCACCAGCAACAACGATCGTTTGGGCTGTAGCCAGTAGCGGAAGTTCGAACGATTCATGGTCTACCTCGCAACAAAGCCGTAGCACAGGCTGCCAGCCTGTGGAAAAACGGTCCAATTCCCTGCCCGAAAACTGCGTGCTACCCCGTGCGCTGAAGAGTCCCCTCCGACCCGACGACTTTCGCCGCATCCTCGCACCGACACGGGTGAATGATAACACGGATTCCAGGGCGTTGTCACGGGAGCGTGGGTTGGCAGGGAAAGGAAGGGCATGCGGTGGCACAGGCTGGCAGCCTGTGCTACGAGAGGAGTTCCAGCAGCCGAAGGCCGAGAATAAGGGCGCCGGCGATCGTGGCTGCGACGGCCGCGAGCAGGACGGCGGCGCTGCCGATGTCCAGCGCGTTGGCGATGTGCGGGTTGTGGCTGCGGTCGACGGCTTTGGCCAGATGCTCCAACGCCGTGTTGAACATTTCGGCGACCAGCACAGTACTGATCGCAAGGATCAACAGACACCACTGCGTTCGATCCAACTGCAAGGCGGCAGCAGCGACGATGACCAGCAGCGCAGCCGTGAAATGGACGCAGAAGCTGGATTGATCGTGAACGCCGAACCAGACGCCGCGGAATGCGTCGCGGAACTTCTGACGCCATCCCCGGTCGGGAGAATGGAATTCGTCGCCGTTGGTCACGGAGATTCCTTTCGAACCACAACTTCAGCTTCCTTCGAACCGATGCGGCCGTCCAGGTGCCCGTCCACCGAAAGCCGGTACGTGGTTTGATGCTCAGGCAACGAGAACGACAGCCGGTACTGACCGTCCTGGTCGGCAACGGCGATTGGGTTCCAGTAGCGGGTCGCGTCGAGATCCTCACCGAAGCGGTTTGCACCGGTCGGCGAACTAAATCCCCAGACGGGATACTCGCGCGCAACAAGCGGAGCAGCCAGCATGGGCAGGGCGTTCTGCAATCCGTCGATCGCAGCGCCTTCCTCGCTTCCGCGCATCGCGGCAGTCGGCGGCGTCTCGGCTGCTGGCGAAGCGGTCGCGGAGTCGGTTTCCGCTCTTGGAAAATCATCGCTCATCGCCGAACGGGCGAGCGGACGTCCTGCGACTCCACCACCACGCGCCAGCGACGGAGGACGCTCGGCCAGTTGGCGACGTTCAGACTGTCCCGCCGGGCCAGACTCTCGGACAAGCATTTCCTCCGATTCTTGCCCGGCCAACGTCCGCGCGAGTTCCTCGGTGGACGGCTCCTCGATGACCGGACCCTGCACGCTGGAGGCCGGTGCGGGGGCGGCCGAGGGAGGCGCGGCCGGCGCGGCCATCGCCTCGGCAAAGTTGTCCGCTGGGGTCTCGCGAGGTGCGGGCTTGGGGACTGCCCCAGCCGAACTGGGATCGCCCGGCGCGTTAGCCGCTTGGGCGAAAAACTTGGCCGCTGCGCCCGGCGTCCGCGACGGTTTCTCCACCGCAATCTCGCCCTGGACCTTTTCGACCCTCTTCACTGCCTGATCGACTTGCTTCTCCCGATCAGCCAAGTCGACGGCATCCTTGCGAACCGTCTCGGTTTGTGCATCTCGAGCTATGCCCAACTGAGATGATTTATCATCGGCGCTGGCCAACACTCGCTGTCTCAACCGACTATCCATAGGTGCGTCGGTGCCTCCGGTCTGTAACTCGGGCTCGCTTCTCCCGTACGCATCCAATTCGTTTGCGGTACCAGAGAAATCTTCGGAGACGGCTTCGTCCACGGCAATCGATGCATTTCCCATCATCGCTGGCTCGTGTGGTGCCCCGGGCGTGGACAACTCACGGGGCACTTCCGCGACGCGCCGTTCGGCGATCCCGCTCGTCGGCAGTCGTGCCCAAGACAATTCACCCTGCGGACCGATTCCGGCCGAAACCCAGAACATGCCGAGGATCGCGCAGAACGAGGCCGCAGCCAAGTGCGGTGCCCAGCGGCGCAGTCCACCCGCCCCGCGCAGAAAACTCAGAATCAGGGCGGCGACCATCACGATCAGGCCGCCGGCCAGTGCGGTCAAACCAGTGCGGCGCAGATCCAATTCACGCGCCGACCGCAGGGTCGCCAACGACCGGTCGGCCCAGGCCCGAATCTGAGTGGCGTTGTTCGCTACCATCAGCGGCGCGGACGCTTCGCGGGCCGCAACGGTCCGCGTCGGCAGCATCGGTGTCGCAGCCTTCCGCTCGCCTGGTTCGCCGCTGGCGGCCAACAGACTCTCGTGAACCGGACGAAGCCGCCGCCAGCCCTGCGTTCCCAGCAGCAAATCCAACGCGCGAACTGCCTCGGGCCGTTGCGGATCGAGATAGAAATCCGCATCTTCCAGGTCGCGGGCATCACCGACTTGACCCGTGAGCCAGAAGTGTGTGGTCAGCCCCGCGGAACGATCCCGAGCGAGTGTCAACAACAGGTCGTCGACGACGGAGACGCCCAGCACCGCCGGCTGGTCCTGGCCCGTTTCATCCCGAACGTGCAGCCGCAGATCAACTTGTTCGCCCGGCACATAGCGGGATTTTAACTCGTTGACATGGATCTGCAGTTTCCGATGCGGCCTGCGGTAGACCAACCGTTCGGCCAGCGGCACCGCCGGTTGAGTGCTCAGATCATAAGCGGTCAGGCGGATGACGCCCTGCGCGTGCTCGGCGACCGGCAGCACGATGGAACGATGCCCGCAGTGCGGTTGGGTCTCGCGAGTGATGAAGGTGTTGGCCGGCACAATCTCTTGGCCCACCACAGCGCCTCGGCAAGTGGCGGTGATGGCCAGCGGTCGCGAGCAGTCCGTGGCTCGAATCTCGATCGCCAGATCGCTTCGAGCCTCGAAAACGCCTGCTCCGCCGTCCAGGACCAGCCATCGGCGCGGATCGATCGTCGGCAGTTGCGGCTGGAATCCCGCGTCGGCTGGCGTGTCGATCTGCAGGCGGTAACTCGCATCCGCCTGCGGCACCAACGAAAAAACGCCTCGCCCATCGCGCTCGGTGCGCACTTCGGCCTGCAACCGACCTCCGTCGTCGACGACTCGCCCCGCGACATGCACCGCCTTGCCCTGCGGATTCCTCGCCCGGAAGTACACGCGGTTCTCGACGCCGGCCACCAAGTCGCCCGATTCGGGGAAGAAATCAACGGCAAAGGTCCCCAACTGGATTGGAATCGCCTCGCTCAAGATCTCCGATGTCTCACCGTCCACCGCAATCAACACTCGTCCCTCGCCGCGATCAATGGTGTCCGGCAACGGGAAGATGACCTCGAAGGCTCCTTGCTGGTCCGTCGTGCCGGCTTGTTCGAGCAGCGTTTGACCGTCAACAACCGCTTGAATCTGCAAGCCCGCGCCGCTGAGCGCGCCGCCTTCAGCCCGCCGGATGGAGAGCGTGGCGGTCACTTGATCACCAGGACTATAACTCTCGCGAGCAAAATCCAGCGTCTTGCGAAACTGCGGAACCGCGAACTGGCGGACCGCCAGTTCGCGTGTCACTTCGGCGAATTGCCCCTGGGGGCTGCGCGCGACGACTTGGTATGCTCCTGCGGGCAGATCGCTCGGGATCTGGAGCTCTCCGTGGCGTACGCCATGCTGCGTCAGCTCTTCGCTGGCCGACCAAGCAAGCCCGTTTCCGTCCCGGTCGACAATCTCGGTTGCCACTGCGACTTCCTTGTCCGCTTGCAGATCGTAACGCGTCAAGGTGACCGTGCGGAAGCGCACCGTTTGGCCGGGACGGACGATCGGCTTGTCGAGACTCAGGTGCGTGATCAACTCGGTCGGATCGACGGAAAATGTGTGCGACAAGGGCTCGGCGTCCCAATCGCCCGGCGTCCGAACCTCCAGTCGCACCTGACGCTCGGCAAGCAACGCCGGCGTCTTGATCTGGAGAATCCCGGCAGCGTCGGTCCGCGATTCGGCTTCGTCCAGCAACCGTTCGTCCTCGCCGTACAGACGATATGCGACCGGTGTCGAGCGGGCCGTGCCGTCGAGCGACCGGGTCACAACCGCCAGATGATTGGACGGCTGCGACTGCAGTCGGCCGGGGCCAAGCACCATCGCCTCGACCGGTAGATCGGCCAGTTGCTGACGTTGCGTCTGATAGGCTACTGTGCGAAGCGGCGACTGCGGCTTCAGATAGACGAAGCCGACAAAGCCGACCAGCAGCGTCGCCGCCAGTGTGACGGCCCAGCGTAACGCGGTAGCGGCAGCTCCGGCGGCGGAGGCAGGCAGTGCCGGCGAAGGCTGCGAGCGATCCAGCCGACCGGCGGCGGCGTTCGACGCCTTTGTCGCAACGAATTGCATCGGCGACGTTCGCAGCCGTGACGCCTCGGCCACCAGATCCGAACGCAGTTTCACCTCGGCGTACAAGCGAGCCACGTCCGGATCGGCGTTGATCTGATCGCGGATCGCCTGGGCCTCGTCGTCCGGCAGTAAGCCGTAGACGAATTCCCACATCGATTGTTCCAACTGATCCGGCCGATCCATGCTACACGTCTCCCACAAACACTACTCGGTCAGCGCCAACGTTTCCCGCAAACGGATCAACGCCAAACGCATCCGAGTCTTGACAGTCCCGGTAGGAATCCCCATCGTTTCGGCAATCTGCTCATACGTCATTTGCGCGTTTTGCCGCAACAGAAAAACCTCCTGCTCCTCCGTCCGCAGTCGGCTGACCGCTTCGCGGAGCAGAGCCAGTTGCTCGCGGTGTTCCACTTCGGATTCCGGTCCCTCCCGTTTACTGGCGAGCGTCGTTTCGTCTTCGGGCAACGGCCTTTTCCGCCGTCGCCAAGCCGTCTGACGCAAATCGCGGCCCGTATTCAGGGCGATTCGAAAAATCCATGCTTTCAGGTTATTCAGTCCCGCGACTTGCTCTCGGTGCCGCCAACACTTGACGAACGTTTCCTGCAACGCATCGCGGGCGTCTTCGACGTTGCCCACCAAGTGGTACAACATGCCCAACAATTCCGGCTGGTAGCACGCAAACGCCTCCTCCAACGCACCGCTGCCCGGCGATGGCTCGGCAGGGGACGATCTGCGTGCTGTTTCCGCCACGAATTGCCTCTTCTCGTTGGTAGTAGACGAAGCCGAACGGCCCTTGGATTCTGGCCCGCATCCTGTTTCTAGCAGAAAGCCACACGGAAAACAGCCTTGCCGGGCCTGTCGCTGCCGCGATTTAATGCTTAAATATACAAGGAGTTACTGCAAGGGAAGATATGTGGCCCGAACCGGAAAAAACGGAAAAGTTGCTGGCGGACGCAAAGGTCGGCGATGCCGCGGCGGTCAACCGTTTGCTTGACCGTCACCGAGCTGCCGTGCATCGCATGGTGCGGATGCGTCTGGACCAGAAGATCCTGCGCCGGGTCGACGTGAGCGACGTTGTGCAGGACGTGTTGGTCGAGGCCAATCGCCGCTTGCACGACTATCTGCAGAACCCGGGCATGTCCTTTCATCTGTGGATTCGCCAGATCACGCAGGACCGCATCATCGACGCGCACCGACGACACCGGGGATCGGCCAAACGTAGCGTTGACCGCGAACAAGTCATGGCGCCCCAGGGCGAGGACCAATCGAGCATCATCCTGGCGGCCCAATTGTGCGACCCTGCCCTCACCCCGGCCGCCGCGGCCACGCAGCGAGAGATGGCGCGGCAAGTGGAACAGGCGATCACGCAACTGGGCGAGTCGGACTATGAGATTGTCGTCATGCGCCACTACGAACAACTATCCAACCAGGAGGTCGCCCAGGCCCTGGGCTTGACCGAGCCGGCAGCCAGCATGCGCTATCTGCGAGCCATCCGGCGTCTGCGCTCGCTGCTGGGCGATGCGCGGGACTAACGACCGTACGCCGGGTGAAGACCACCATGACCGAAGGCACCTTGTCCGCATCCACGATCGACGACCAGCGATTGGCCATGCTGTTGGCCGACATGACCGATGCCGTGCAGCGAGGCGAATCCGTTGATCTGGAGCAGGCCTGCCGCGACAACCCCGACCTGGGAAACGAACTTCGTCGATTGTGGGGTGCAGTAATGGTCGCTGACGCCGCGGGCAGCCACTCTAGCAGTTCCCACCAGCCGCCGCTTGCCGACTGGCCCGACGCCGTGCTCTCCTTGCCGTGCCGCTTCGCCGGATACGAACTGCTAGAGGAGATCGGCCGCGGCGGGATGGGGATCGTCTACCGGGCTCGCCAAGTGAGCTTGGACCGGGAAGTCGCCGTCAAGATGATCCTCCGCGGTCCCTTGGCCAGCGGCACGGATCGCGAGCGGTTCCGAGTCGAAGCGGAGGCGACTGCCCGGCTCGACCACGCGAGCATCGTTCCGGTGTACGAAGTCGGCGAATCGCAGGGACGCCCATTCTTCAGCATGAAGTTCATCCGGGGACGCACGCTGTCGAGTCTGTTGGCCGAGCGACCGTTGCCCCCGCGTGAAGCAGCCGAGATCCTGGCCGCCGTGGCGCGCGGCATCCACTACGCGCACCAGCACGGCATTCTGCATCGCGACCTGAAGCCGTCGAATATCCTGATCGACCAACAAGGCCGGCCGTTGGTCACCGATTTCGGCCTGGCCAAGCGGACCGGCGACGCGAGCGTGATCACCGAGACAGGGGCTGTGTTGGGCACGCCGGCTTACATGGCGCCGGAGCAAGCTGCGGGGGACCGCGGTCAAGTCGGGCCCGCCAGCGACGTGTACAGTCTGGGCGCGATCCTGTATCACATGCTGACCGGCCGTCCAACATTCCAAGCCGCGTCGCCGGTCGACACGCTGCTGTTGGTTCTCGAGCAAGACCCGGTTCCGCCGCGGATGCTGAACCCCAAGGCCGACCGCGATCTGGAGATGATCGCCATGCGCTGCCTGCAGAAGCCCGCGGATTTGCGTTACGAGTCGGCGGCCGATTTGGCGACGGATTTGGAAGCCTATCTCCGAGACGAGCCGATCTCGGCGCGCAGCGGCCGGTTCCTGCAGGTGCTGACCCGAGTCTTTCGCGAAACGCATCACGCGCCCGTGCTGGAGAACTGGGGCCTGTTGTGGATGTGGCACAGCCTAGTGCTGCTGATCGCCTGTGTACTGACCAACGTCTTGCACCTGTCGGGCTACCACGACCGATGGTACTACATCGTGCTGTGGACGGCCGGGTTGGGCGCCTGGGCCGGCGTGTTCTGGGCCCTGCGGCGGCGAGTCGGGCCGGTGACGTTCGTCGAGCGTCAGATCGCGCATGTGTGGGGGTCGAGTATGATCGCTATCGGGCTGCTCTTCTTCGTCGAGATGCAATTGGGCCTGCCCGTCTTGGCGTTGTCACCGGTCGTGGCCCTGGTCACAGGCATGGTCTTCCTGATCAAAGCGGGCATCCTGGCCGGTGCGTTCTACGTGCAGGCCGCCGCGCTCTTCGCCACCGCCTTTCTGATGGCCCTGGTCCCCGAGTATGCCCATCTGATCTTCGGCGCGGTCGCCGCCGCCAGCTTTTTCTTCCCCGGCTTGAAATACTACCGCCAACGCAACCGCAACTGCGATCCGCCGCAGGTTGCCATCAACCGTCACATCGGCAAGTAGTCTGCCCGCTTCAGGAACCGAGTCAGCCGACATCGGCTTGCGATCCGCCCGCGTGCTGGCCGTTGAGCAGTTGGCGGAGGCGTTCGAATTCGTCGTGGTTGCTGAAGTGGACGACGATCCGGCCGCGTCCGCCTCTTGTCCTGGCTCCCCTTGACTCACCAGTTGCCCGCGAATTCAATAGCATTCTGTCAGACCACCCATCCTTGCTGTGCCGTATCCACACCCTTTTCCCTGGAGGCAGCGACCATGTTCTTTGACCATTCGCCCGCGGCAGTCCAATTTCATGGTGAGACCGACTTACCGCAGTACCATCCTTGCCTACTGGAAGTGAAATTCCGCAACGAGACCGAGCGCCTGGAATCGCTGGGGATGGGCGCGCTGACAGCAGATGCGTCGGGTGCGACTTTCCTCACTCGGGCTTCCGCAACGACCTTGCCGGGAGTGGGATCTATGTTGGCATTTGAACGCTCGGGCCTGATTCGCAGGGTGATTCCTTTGGCGGACCCAGTTGCCGCGGCACCCGTCAACGTCGGGCCGGCTAGCGCCATGCGTGGCGCGATGGCGGG
Organism: Pirellulaceae bacterium; assembly: GCA_023382975.1. Taxonomy (GTDB): domain Bacteria; phylum Planctomycetota; class Planctomycetia; order Pirellulales; family Pirellulaceae; genus SKKK01. The sequence goes on along the minus strand of JAHDXO010000001.1, from coordinate 391,273 downwards.
CGGTGAAACCCCTGTCTTGGCGGCCCTTGCATCGTCGCTGCGAACCCCCGACAGCGATCCGAACGCAGGTGCGTCGATTGTCGAATTGTTCAACGATCAGGACGTTGACGTCTTGCAGGCCGAACTGGCACATGATCCGTCGGTCGAGTCGGTTTCGCGGGTGCCGGTGCGATACCTGGTCGCGAAGAAGGCAGCCAAGACCAAGAGCATGGCCGGGAAGAAGACCAAGCCCAAAGGAGCAACGCCGATGGCTGCGGCACCAGCGTCCGGTTCCATGTGGAATTTGGCTCGCATTCGCTGGGCACAGGCGCGTCAGCTCACAGGCTTCAAGGACGCCACGAACATCAAAGTTGCCGTGCTGGACACGGGGATTGAGCCAGATCATCCAGACTTGTCGGGCATCGTTGCAGGTTATGAATTCGCTCATCCGACGAACCCCAATGCATCCAGTCCTCGGGACATCATCGGCCACGGCACGCATGTGGCCGGGACGATCGCGGCAAAGATCAACAATTCCGTGGGGATCAATGGCATTTGCACCTGCAAACTGCACGCCTTCAAGATCTTCGATGACGTTCCGGATTGGAATTCCAGCCGCCTCTTGTTTCAGTACTTCGTCGATCCGGTGATGTACGCACGGGCGCTGGCTCGCTGCATCTCGCTGAAAGTCAATGTGATCAACCTGAGCATTGGGGGGCGTGGGGCGCCGTCTAGCCAAGAATCCGCGTTGTTCAAGCGACTGCTGCAACTTGGTGTGACCATTGTCGCGGCGATGGGAAACGAAAATTCAAGCATTCCGTCGTTTCCGGCAGCCATTCCCGGCGTTATTGCGGTAGGAGCAACAACGATCAACGACACTCGCGCCAGTTTCTCCAACTCTGGACCACACATCTCGCTGTGCGCTCCGGGCGTGGGGATTTGGTCGACCTTGCCCACCTATTCCGGCAATTCCGGATTTCCTCCACGTGCGACTTTTCCACCACAGCCCGATTTTTCGCGTCCGATGCTTCGCGACACCGATTACGCCTCATGGCAGGGAACGTCGATGGCATCCCCTCATGTTGCCGCCGCCGCCGCGCTGCTGCTCGCCAACAAGGGCGCTCTCACTCCAGCGCAGGTGAAGCTGCGACTCGAGCGTTCGGCCGTGAAAGTCGCTCCCATGCAGAATCAAAACTTCACGCAACAGCATGGGTTCGGACGACTCGACCTCGTTCGGTTACTGAGCTAGGCTGGCAGCGCTGCGGTTCGGATGCGAGCAGGGCGATCCGTTCTTGGTCGCTAATACAACCACCCATACGAAGGATTGCCCGAGACGCTGTTCCTGGATTTATGACCTGCCATCGAATAGAATTCAGGCGAGGATTCGTGGTTGCCCGGAAAGAGGATTAAGTTCATGCCAGATATATCTTTTCAGTTCGCGCCTGACGTGGCGACCCAGGTCCAGGGCGAGGTCGTCGCGAAGCTCAGGAAACTGGCTGGTGTTCAAACGGTGCAGAGGCTCGATCCAGAGTCCGACGATCCGCTGGTCTCCCGCATGTGGTTTGCGCAGATCGCCGATCGCCGAAATTTCGAAGTGGCGAGGAATCTCTTGACCGGGCTGTCGGACATCGAGTCCGTTGACGAACCGCCGCGTCGCGAACTGGTGTGGTGAATGTAGGCCGAAACGGAATTAGTCTGCCCGCTTCAGAAAGCGAGTCAGCCGACATCGGCTTGCGATCCGCCCGCGTGCTGGCCGTTGAGCAGTTGGCGGAGGCGTTCGAATTCGTCGTGGTTGCTGAAGTGGACGACGATCCGGCCGCGTCCGCGACTAGCTTGGCGAATCTCGACCTTGGTGCCCAGCGCGATCCGCAGCTCCTGCTCGAGGAAAGCAACCTGATCGGAGCCGCGTCGTTTGGTAGCAGGCTTGCTGGTGGTTGAACCGCTTCCGCTGCTCGCCCCGACGATGCTCAGCAATGGTGCATCCTCCTGCTCGATCCGCTGCTGCACCTCGGCCTCGACCGCGCGGACGCTCCAGCCTTCGTCGACGATCCGCTGACAGAATTCGTTTTGGAGTTTCTCGTCGCCCAGCGGCAAGAGAGCGCGGGCATGTCCCGCGGAAAGTTGACCGACCCGCAGAGCCGCCAAAACGGTCTCGGGAAGCTCCAACAGCCGCATCAGGTTGGCGATGGTCGAACGGTCGATTTTGAGGCGGCGTGCCAGGTCCTCCTGCGAACAGCGATGTTCTTCCAGATACCGCTTGAACGACATTGCCTTTTCGATTGGATTCAGATCCTTGCGCTGCAGATTCTCGACGATCGCCAACTCGGCCACCAGCCGGTCGTCCGCCTCTCGGACACGGGCCGGCACGGTGGTCCAGCCAGCCTGGATCGCGGCCCGCAACCGTCGTTCGCCGGAGATCAATTGATACCGGTCACCCAGACGCCGGACCAGGATCGGCTGGAGCATGTCGTGTTCGCGTAGGCTTTCGGCCAGCGAAGCGATCTCGGATTCGCCGAAATCCCGGCGGGGTTGAAACGGATTGTCTTCGATTTCGTACACGTTCAAGTGCAGCAGGGCGCCGCTCTGCGCAGCGGTACGGCCGTTGCCCCCGTCCGCCGGCAACGTCTTGGCAATCGGAACCGCGTCGAATTCCATCCCGGGCTGCTCGCCCACGTCGTCCAGCGGAGCACCCAACAATGCAGCCAGTCCCCGTCCCAAACGTCTATCCTTGGTCATGGTTCATTACCTCCAGGCAGAGTTCCACATAGGCCCGCGCGCCTCGGCAGCGCGGTGCGTAGTCCATTACCGAGAGCCCGTGGCTGGGCGCTTCGCAGACCGCCACGTCCCGAGGGATTACCGTGTCGAAGACGATCTCGCCGAAGAAGTCGCGCACCTCGGATTCCACCTCGAATGTCAATTCGAGCGTTGGATCAAACATGGTCAGCAGAATACCGCCGAACTGCAGCCGACCTTCCTGCTGCTGCATGACGCGGCGGATCACGTGAATCATCTGAGTCAGGCCTTCCATGGCGAAGTACTCGCACTGGATCGGCATCAGCACTTCCGTCGAAGCGGCCAGCGCTGCTTGAGTCAACTCGCCCAGCGAGGGCGGACAATCGATCAGCACCCAGTCGAACGCGTTCGTGTTGTGGGCCAGATGGCGGCCCAGCGTGGCGGCCGTCTGCCGGTTGTCCCGCGACAGGATTTCCACGTCGCGGAAACTGCGGCTGCCCGGCAATAGCTGAAGGCCGGGGGTCGTCGTGTCGCAGATCGAACTGCCAATCGGTTCGTCGGTCACCAACGCGTGGCGCTGAGACGGGAGGCAGTTCAAGCTGCTGGTGGCATTGCACTGAGGGTCCAGATCGACCAGCAGCGTCCTGCCACCGGCCTTCGCCAACCCCACAGCCAAGTTGACGGCCGTGGTCGTCTTGCCCACACCGCCTTTCTGATTTGCCACGCACAGAATCCTTGCCAAACGTTCGCCCTCCCTGTCGAACGGTCGACGCCCCATGAGTCCACGCCGCGCCGGATTGTAACCGCGAACCCGCGATTTCAGGAATGGCAGTTTCACGTGAAACGAGCAACCGTCGCAGACTGTCTGTTCCACGTGAAACGCGCAAGCTTCCGCTTCGGCCCAGTCTCCCCAATCCCGTTTCACGTGAAACGCGCCAGAGCTGCCGCGGCGGAACGATTACTCCAGCGGATTGAAGACGAGGCCGCTGAGCAGTTTCGGGTAGAAGTAGGTGCTCTTGGCAGGCATTCGTTCCCCGTGCTCGCTGATCGTCCGGATGTGCTCCAGCGTGGCTGGCATGACCAGTGCCGCAAGACCGAAATGACCGCCCTGCGGGTCGCCGTTCTGGATCAGATCCAGCACCTCGTCGACCAAGTGTACGTACTCGCACTTGGGCAGGTCGCGAGCTTCCAGCAGATTCTCGATCACCAACCGGTGCAGGATGCTGACGCCCAGCCCCTGCCACTGCGGACTGTGCTCCGGTGCCAACTCAGCCATCCGCTTCCGGCCTTCGGGCGTGATGCTGGCCAGAACCCAGCGTCCATCGGCCGGTGTGTAGAAGCCGATGGACCCCTGCTCGCCTCCGTCCTCGATCGCATCCCAGACCTCGGTCGCCGCGGCCGGCTCTTCGGCGGCCACCAGGGTTTGGAACATCGGTTCGAGCTTCTCGATCAACGCCTGCGACGAGACGGGCGGCAGACCACGGAACAACCGGTGAGTCGGCAAAACCACCATGCCCGGGTCGTTCATGCTGACGCACATCGTCAGCACGAAGTTGGCTGGGTGATCGGGACTCAACGTTCCGGCAGCCGCCAATTGGTCTCGGTAATTGCACGCGGTTTCATAGCGGTGATGACCGTCGGCGATGTACATCGGCCGCGGTCCCATGATCGCGACAACCTCCGAGATCACCTTGACATCCGTAACCGGCCACATCCGATGGACAACGCCCAGGTGGTCGGTCGCCTCCAGCGGTGTCTGTCCGATGACCGTCTGTTCGAGCAACTCCTGGGCTTCGTTTTGTGGGTCGGGATACAGCCCGAACACTTGGCTTAGATTGGCCCGGCATGCCATCGTCAGACGAAGCCGGTCTGCTTTCGCCGCCGAATGCGTCTCTTCGTGGGGATAGATATCGCCCTCGCCGAACCGTTCCAGACGAACGCGAGTCATGAAGCCGCGCCGCAGGAAATCGCGTCCGGCGTGGTGAAACGATTGGTGGTAAACGTACAGGGCCGGGTCCGGATCGGCTTGCAGCACTCCTTCGCTTCGCCATGTCTTCCAGAAGTTCGCTGCCCGTTGATACCGGTGATGCGTCTCGTCGTCCCCCGGTTCCTCGCGGTTCAGAATCAAGCGGATCACATTGGCCGGATGCCGCTCGTACAGTTCCTTCTGAAGCTCGGGGCTGATCACGTCGTAGGGCGGAGCCACCACGTCGCTCAAGGCTCCCACATGACCGAGATCGTAACGCAACGCACGGAAAGCTTGGATGTCTGGCATAGAACTTTAGTACCGGTAGTGTGCGGGCTTGTACGGACCTTCGACGGGAACGCCGAGGTAGTTCGCCTGGGTTTCGGAGAGTTGCGTAAGTTTGGCACCGAGCTTGCCCAAATGCAATCGGGCTACCTCTTCGTCCAGTCTCTTGTCCAGGACGTATACGCCCACCTTGCGCGGATTCGTCCACAAATCGATCTGGGCCAGCGTTTGGTTCGTGAAGCTGTTGGACATGACAAAGCTGGGATGTCCGGTGGCGCATCCCAGGTTCACCAACCGGCCTTCGGCCAGCAAATAGATGGTATGCCCATCGGGGAACGTGAAGGCATCGACTTGCGGCTTAATCCGGGTCCGCACAATCCCCGGCCAAGCTTCCAACTGGGCAACTTGAATCTCGTTGTCGAAGTGGCCGATGTTGCAGACCACGGCCTGGTCCTTCATCCGCGACATGTGCTCGGCCGTGATCACATCGCAATTGCCGGTGGCGGTGACGTAGATGTCCGCGTGCGGCAAGGCATCTTCCACCGTCGTCACCTTGTAGCCGGCCATCGCCGCTTGCAGCGCGCAAATCGGATCGACTTCCGAGACCCAGACCTGCGCCTTCTGCGCGGCCAACGATTCGGCCGAGCCTTTGCCGACGTCGCCGAAACCGCAAATCATGGCAATCTTGCCCGAGATCATCACGTCGATGGCACGGTTGATCCCGTCCACCAACGAGTGGCGGCAGCCGTAGATATTGTCGAATTTCGACTTGGTGACCGAGTCATTGACATTGATCGCGGGAACTAGCAATTCGCCGCGTTCCATCATTTGGTACAGTCGGTGAACCCCCGTGGTCGTCTCTTCGGACACGCCCCGCCACTGGGCGACAACGCGGTGGAAAAAGCCTGGATCTTCGAGAATGCTGTTTCGGATGGTGCGATTGACAATCGCCAGTTCCTTGTTGTCCGTCGGTTCGTCCAGAATGCTTGGGTCTTCCTCCGCCCGGTATCCGCGGTGGATCAGCAGCGTTGCGTCGCCGCCGTCATCGACCACCAGATTCGGTCCGCTACCGTCTGGCCAAGTCAACGCGCGTTTGGTGAAGTCCCAGTATTCGTCAAGCGACTCGCCCTTGAACGCGAAGACGGGTGTGCCGCTGGCCGCAATGGCGGCTGCCGCATGGTCCTGGGTGGAGAAGATGTTGCAGGAAGCCCAGCGGACGTCGGCACCCAATTCCTTCAACGTTTCAATCAGCACAGCCGTCTGCACCGTCATGTGTAGCGACCCCATGATGCGGGCACCGGCCAGCGGCTTCTGCGGGCCATATTTGCGGCGGGTTGCCATCAGCCCAGGCATCTCATGCTCGGCCATGGCGATCTCATGGCGACCCAGCTCGGCCAGTTCGATATCCGCAACGATGTAGTCCATTTCCGCGAGTACAGTCATCAATCCTTCCCAATCTTTACCAAGGGCACATCCGGTCGGTTGGCTCGCGGGAAAGGGGCATGGCTCCACAACGAACGGCGTGGTTGCCTCGTCGCATCCACGGATCGCTCGTAGTGCCTGTCTCCTTCTCCGTCAGGCCAGTCGGTGGGTCACTTCAACGTCCTGGTATGATAGGAAGCGCTAGGCGAATCAACAACTCCCCGGCCGAAGATCAGACCGAGCAGGTGTCTGAGTCGCTGAGCAACCGGCCGAAAGCGTATCTCGCTCGTTCGACGAATTCTCGGACTAGACGGGCATCTTTGCGTCCGGGCGAGGTCTCGACACCGCTGGCCGTATCGACAGCAGCAGGACGGACGATACGAATCGCTTCGGCGACATTGTCCGGCCGAAGTCCGCCCGCCAGAGCCATAGACAACGGCTGGGCCAGCCCAGGCGTGGCCAGCTCAACGGAATTGCACGGTGGTGCAGGGTCGCGCACTCCGTCAGATTTCTGTACCGTGGCTTGGCCATCATCCAATGCCGCCAATTTCCGCGACAATCTCGATGCAGTGCTCCAGTTCACTGTCTTGCCAGTGCCACCGTACGCTCCGACTTGATAGGCATCGACCAAGACGGCGTCCGGTAACGCTCCCAGCCGTTGACATTTATCTAGATAGGCTAGGACCGATTGAAACTCGGGGTCGAGCTGGCGAAACGCCCTAAGCACGCGGAATGACCGCTGCGAACAAGGGACTGGTTCCGAAGAAACGACCCTGTGTCCATCCGCTATTCCAGGGGAGTATGAGCCCATTTGGACGATAGCCTCTGGCGGCTCGTCGCCGTGCAACTGCACCCAGTCCAGCCTCAGGATCTCCGCCACCAGTCGGATCCGCTCGACCGATTCGTTGACGAATACTCCGACTCGCGCGACTTCAAGCGGAAGCGACTCGCAGATCTCGCTGGCGAGTTCCAGGGTCAGACAGCGCGGACTGGCGGCGCAGAAATTGAAGCCTAGGGCGTCTGCCCCCGCCTCGGCACATGCAATGCCATCCCCTACATTGGTTATTCCGCAGATTTTTACGCGAAACACGGCATCAATCTCCACTTGTCCCTAGTCCGGTTCGCCCCGCCGGGTTCCATCTTTGACGATTTGTTGGATTCTCCGGAATGTAGCGCCGATGAAATCTTTGACGACGTTGTGACCCAGTACGCAAGGATACCCGGAAAATGAAACGAACACTCCTTTTTGCTGCCATTGCGTTGCTTGTTTCCGTCCAGACCGGCTGCTTTCACCACTGGGCTCGGCCGCAACATGCCGGCTGCAATTGTGGGGGAGGCGGTTTGGTCGGTGGCGGTCTCGGGGGCAACGTAGCTCACGCAGTGCATGAGACACAGGGTTGGCGACACCAGCGTCCCGAAATGGGGCCCCCGGGACCTCCCACCGGAACATACGCTTATCCCTACTACACGCTCCATGGACCACGTGACTTCCTGGTTGACAACCCACCCAGTTTAGGTAACTAGGGATCGCCGTCCAAACCGACACAACTCGCCGCGTCGAGAGCTGAGCCCAATCGGCACTCTGTTGAGCCAAGGGTTGCAAGACGCGGCGAGCGGCTCGATATGCCGCCCATCAATCGGTCCGACAGCAGGTGCGGCAACTGCCTTCGTGCCGCTCCCAAGCCACTATCTTGTGTCTGCTTTTCTGACGCAACTGCACTCCACCCCGCAACTCGAAACCTCTCGTAGTCTGCCGCCCGCTCAATTTCGGTAACCTTGCCATCATGGCAGAACCTCCATCCATTCCGTCTCGATGGTGGGTGGCACACCATGTTCCGATCGAACCGCCAAGCACCCGGCAGTTGAGTGCTTCGCACTCTCCAGCGATTGGCTCATTCGCGTTTCGTGGCTGATGCAGTCCGGGATCGACGGACTCTCGACGAGCCGACTTTCGGCTTGTTTGCTCCGAGGTAATGCCGAATCGCCAATCCGATCACCAATCTGAACGGGTATCCACCGACCGGCAACTCCCATTACCGTAGCAGGTAGCACGGTGGTGAGCCAGTCTTGTCGCCCCGGTTGGTGAAATCGATGCAAGGCGGTAAAATTCGCCGTTTCGATGGGACCGAAGGGCTGAGACCGTCGACGACGATGCCCGACCGATTGTTTTTGCGAGAGTGCTGCATGCCGCGTTACAACCCTGCGACGATCGAGCCCAAATGGCAACAGTTCTGGGAGACGAACCGCACGTTCCGAGCACCGGAGATGCCGATCGGTGAAAAAGTATATGTCCTGGACATGTTTCCCTACCCGAGTGGCGACGGGCTGCATGTCGGACACCCCGAGGGGTACACGGCGACCGATATCGTGTGCCGCTTCGAGCGGATGCGAGGCAAAAGTGTCTTGCACCCGATGGGATTCGACGCGTTCGGGTTGCCGGCTGAAGAACACGCGATCAAGACGAACACACCGCCTCGGGCCTCGACCGAAAAGAACATCGCGACATTCCGGCGGCAATTGAAAATGCTTGGTTTCAGCTACGACTGGGACCGCGAATTGGCAACGACGGACGTCGAGTACTTTCGCTGGACGCAGTGGATCTTTCTGTTGCTGTTCGACACCTGGTTCGACTCGCAGCAGCAGAAGGGCCGACCGATCGCCGAATTGCCGATCCCAGCCGAAGTGGCGGCCGGCGGCGAAGCGGCGGTGCGACGCTACCAGGACGAGCATCGGTTAGCCTATCAGGCCGACGCGTTGGTCAATTGGTGCCCGGCGTTGGGGACGGTGCTGGCGAACGAAGAGGTGAAGGACGGCAAGAGCGAACGAGGCGGACACGGCGTCGAACGGCTGCCGCTGCGCCAATGGATGCTGCGCATCACGTCGTACGCCGATCGGCTCGAGCGGGATTTGGATGGACTGAACTGGTCCGACGGCATCAAGAACATGCAACGGGAGTGGATCGGCCGAAGCACGGGCGGGGAAGTGGATTTCTACATCGGAGCAGACGAGAACCACGATGCCTGGCGCGCCGAGCGAGCCACCAACGGCTTTCCTCGAATCGCGGGCGACGACGTGCTGCGGATCTATACCACGCGGCCCGATACGCTGTTCGGCGCGACCTACATGGTGATCGCACCCGAGCATCCGTTCATTCAGCGACTGACCACGGACTCGCAGCGCGAGGCGGTTCAGGCGTACTGCCGCCGGGCGGCGGCTCGCAGCGACCGCGAACGGCAGGAAGACAAGGAAAAGACGGGCGTTTTCACCGGATCTTACGCGATCAACCCGGTCAACGGTCAGGCGGTGCCGATCTGGATCGCCGACTATGTCCTGATCAGTTACGGCACGGGTGCGATCATGGCCGTGCCGGGTCACGACACGCGAGATTTCGAGTTCGCCGAGAAATTCCAGATCCCGATCGTCGCCGTGGTCGATCCGGGCGATGCCGAGGGGGTGGACCGGCAAGCCGTCTTGGCCGGCCGCGAGTGCTTCGCGGGCGATGGCCTGGCGATCAATTCCGGCGACTACAACGGTCTGGCGACGGCGGAGTTCAAGACTCGGATTACCGACGACTTGTCGACCGCGGGAGTCGCCCGAGCGGCCGTGAACTACAAACTGCGAGACTGGTTGTTCAGTCGCCAGCGGTTCTGGGGCGAACCGTTCCCGATCTTGCACGAACTTGACGAAAGCGGCCGACCGACCGGCCTGCTGCGAGCGGTGGCCCCCGAGCAACTGCCGGTCGATCTGCCGCATTTGGACGACTACCGACCGCACGGCCGCCCCGAGCCGCCGCTGGCCAAGGCACCGGATGCTTGGCTGTACGTGGAGATCGACGGCGTGCGGTATCGCCGGGAGACCAACACCATGCCGCAGTGGGCCGGATCCTGCTGGTACTACCTGCGGTTCATCGATCCGCGAAACGGCCGGGCGATGGTCGATCCGGAGAAGGAACAAGCCTGGATGCCCGTCGATTTGTACGTCGGCGGTGCGGAGCATGCCGTGCTGCATCTGCTGTACGCGCGGTTTTGGCACAAAGTCCTGTACGACCGCGGCTACGTCAGCACGATCGAGCCTTTTCAGCGGCTGGTAAACCAGGGGATGATCCTGGGCGAAATGGAATACACCGGCTACCAGCAACCGGACGGCGGTTGGGTGAGCTGTCAGAACACCGTGAAGAACTCGGAAGGAACGCTGGTCGATGCCGTGACGGGCGTGCCGGTCCGGGAGGTCAAGGTGCGGGCCGAAGACGCGGAAAAGGCCGGCGAGAACTTTGTGCTCCGTGCCGAGCCATCGATCCGCATCGACAGTCGGGCCTACAAGATGTCCAAAAGCCGCGGCAACGTGGTCAATCCCGACGAAATTGTGCTGGATTACGGCGCGGATGCACTTCGGTTGTACGAGATGTTCATGGGGCCGCTCGAGGCGACCAAGCCGTGGAGCATGGCCGGCGTGAACGGCGTGCGGAACTTCCTGGACCGCGTGTGGCGCATGATCGTCGACGATCGCAGCGAGACCGTTCAGTTGAATTCCGCCGTCCAGGACGTCGAACCCGACGAGGAGCAGAATCGGGTGCTGCACCGCACGATTCGCGAAGTCACCCAGGACACGGCGACCATGGAATTCAACACGCCGATCGCCCGGATGATGGAGTTCGTCAATTATTTCAACAAGCAAACCGTGCGTCCCAAGGTGGCGATGGAACGGTTCGTGCTGTTGCTGTCGCCGTACGCGCCGCACATTGCCGAAGAGTTATGGCAGGTCTTGGGGCACGGTCCCACGCTGGCCTACGAGCCGTGGCCCGAGTTCGATGAGGCGCTGACCCGTGACAACACCATCGAGATCCCGGTCCAGGTTCTCGGCAAGCTGCGGTCCAAAGTGCTCGTGCCTGCGGAAGCCACGCCGGAAGAGATCGAAGCTGCGGCTCGAGCGGACGAGAAGACTCAGGAATGGATCGGAGACAAGCAGGTGGTCAAAGTGATCGTGGTGCCCGGCCGCTTGATCAATTTCGTGGTGAAAGGCAAGTGATGCGACTTGCGATTTGTGGCAGCCCGATTGATTCCGCGGTTCGCGTCGGCTATTGGTGGATACAGACAGATTTTCATCGTATTGGCCTGACTTGCCGCTGACCCTAGAATCGCGGTTCCAGTCAGAACGTTCCCTTACCTTACCGTGGAGTACGACATCCGTGAAACGATCAACTTGGATCATGCTGGTGGCCGTTGGTGTCTTGTGCGCTTCGACTCAACTCGGGATTGCCGATGACGAGGGTTGGATCTCGTTGTTCGACGGCAAATCGCTGAGTGGATGGAAGAAGGCTGAAGAGAATCAGGATGCCTGGAAAGTCGCCGACGGCGCCTTGATGTGCGACGGCAGCCGCTGTCATTTGTTCTACGTTGGCGACGCGCAGCCGTTCCGCAACTTCGAATTCGAGGCCGAGGTGAAGACCACGCCCGGCAGCAACTCGGGTATCTACATCCACACCGCGTACCAATCCGAGGGATGGCCCAAGCAGGGGTACGAGGTCCAGGTGAACAACACGCACGGCGACCCGGTCAAAACGAGCAGTCTGTACGGCGTCGTGAAGGTGCTGGAGGCACCGGCCAAGGACGACGAGTGGTTCAAAATGTCGATCCGGGTCGAAGGCAAGCAGGTAACGGTCAAAGTGGACGGCAAGACGTTGGTCGAGTACACCGAACCGGAAGACAAGCAGGCAGGAAGCGATTTCGCGCGGGTGCTGGGCGAAGGGACATTCGCACTGCAAGCGCACGATCCGCAGAGCAAGGTGTATTTCCGCAACCTGCGCGTCAAGAAGCTGCCCTGATGTAGCAATGAACAAGATCCGCACTTTTGTTGCCGTGGAAATCTCCGAGGCGGTTCGGCGACGAGCCGCCCGGCTGATCGATCTGCTGCGGTCCGGCGGCGGCGACGTGAAGTGGGTCGAACCGGAGAACATGCATCTGACGCTGCAGTTCCTGGGCGATGTGGAGCAGGCCGATGTCCCGGCGGTTTGCCAAGCGGTCGAGCGGGCTGCCGCCGGGTTCCCGCCGTTCGAGATCTCACTGCTGGGCGCCGGCGCGTTTCCGCACTTGGGGCGGCCCAGCACCATCTGGATCGGAGTCGTCGACGCCGTGAAGGAATCGGCACAGACGCCCGTCGCCCCTCGCGGGCACGGGGACGGTGCGAAGGATCTGGTGGCGTTGCAACGGGCCGTGCAACGAGCGCTCAAGCCGTTGGGATTTCCGCCCGAGCGGCGAGCGTTCCATCCTCACCTGACGATCGGACGCATCCGCCGCGGCGGCGCGGCGCCGCCGAGCCTTGTCCATTGCCTGCGCGAACAGCAGGCGTTCGATGCCGGCAGTACGACGATCGATCAGGTGGTCGTATTCGCCAGCTATCTGGAGCGATCCGGCCCGACGTACCAAGCGATGAGTCGCATTGTGCTGGCCGGTTCGGAGGCCGCACGCTGAACTTTGTTGCTCGCGCCTCCCCTCCTCATTCTCCGCGTGGGATTACACGATTCTCGGGGTGGGGACGGCAGCGACCACGCTCAAGCGTGAACTCCAACCCTCTTCATCACAAGGAAGAAATTCGATGCTCACCCGTGCTTTGCGTTGCGGTTTCCTGCTGATCTGCCTTCTGGTGCCTGCTTCTTCTCGGGCGGCGGAGGACGCGGACCTGACCGCACAAGTCGAAGCTGCCCTGCGAAAGGCTTGCGGCTTCTTCCGCGATCAGGTTTCGTGCGAGGGCGGGTATCTGTGGCGTTACAGTGCGGATTTGGGGAAACGGGAAGGCGAGGGACGCGCCGACGCGACGACCGTGTGGGTTCAGCCACCGGGGACTCCGGCGGTCGGACTGGCGTTCCTGGACGTCCACCAGCGGACGGGCGATGAGTACTACTTGAAACTCGCTCGCGATGCAGGCGGCTGTCTGGTCGCCGGCCAATTGCGAAGCGGGGGCTGGGACTACCGCATCGATTTCGATCCGGCGCGGCGTGCGCGCAACGCCTACCGCGTCGCGCCCGAGCGTGCCGACCAGCGCAACACGACGACGCTGGACGACAACAACACTCAGTCCGCACTGCGACTGCTGATGCGTCTGGATCAGCGATTGGAATTCAAGGACGCGGAGATCCACGAGGCCGCGCGGTACGGACTCGCTGCGCTGCTGAAGGCCCAATATCCCAACGGCGCGTGGCCTCAGCGTTTTTCCTCGCCGCCCGATCCGGAGAAGTTCCCCGTCTTGCAGGCCAGCTACCCGGAGGACTGGTCAAGGGAATTCCCATCGGTGAGCTATGCTGACTACTACACGCTGAACGACAACACCCTGTCCGATGTGATCGATACGATGCTGTTGGCCGAGCAGATTTACGGGGACGCCGCCTACCGTGCCGCGGCGCTGCGGGCCGGCGAGTTCCTGCTGCTGGCCCAGATGCCCGATCCGCAACCCGGATGGGCACAGCAGTACGACCGCGACATGCATCCGGCGTGGGCTCGGAAGTTTGAGCCGCCCGCGCTGACGGGCTCGGAGTCGGCCGGCGTGGTGCGGATCCTGTTTCGTTTCTATCAAGAGACGGGGCAGCGCAAGTACTTGGACGCAGCCAAACGGGGTTTGGACTACTATCACCAATCGCGTCTGCCCGATGGAGGATTGGCCCGATTCTACGAACTGCGGACCAACCGACCGCTGTATTTCACGCGGCAGTACGAATTGACTTACGACGATTCCGACGTGCCCACGCATTACAGTTTCAAATCGGGCGACTGGACGACCAGCCTGTTGCGGCAATACGAGGCGTTGGCCGGTGCCGCGACCGTTGCGCCGCGAGCCAGCACAGCCTACCGCCCGCCCGCGATTGTCAACTCGCTTGCGGCGCGAACTCGCGACTTGGTCCGTTCGCTCGACGAACGTGGGGCCTGGGTGGAAGCGGGCCGCTTGAAGTATCATGGAGATCAGGACGACACGCGCGAGGTGATCGACTGCCAGACGTTTGCCAAGAATATCCGTCAACTGGCCGAATACTTGGCAGCCACCGATCCGTCGCGGGTCGTGCCGGAGCGAAATTGACCCCTTCTTCTCTTGATTTCACCTCGTTACTCGAAAAGGAAGCTCCACGATGCCCATCGAATTCTCGTGTCCCCATTGCGGCAAGCGAACTCTGGTAGCAGACCAGTATGCCGGCCAGAGCGGTCCGTGCTCTGCGTGCGGCCAGACGATCACCATTCCCGGGGCCCCGTCCAAGATGCTGGACATATCGCAGCCGGCCCCGATGCCTCGACCGACCAGCACTGGCGCCGGCGTCGGGTTGGCCATCGTCGCCGTCTGCATTATTGGGTTCCTGGGATGTGGCGGGATCCTCGTCGCCCTGCTGCTGCCCGCGGTACAGTCCGCGCGCGAAGCCGCGCGGCGCTCTCAATGCAGCAACAACCTGAAACAGATCGCACTGGCCTTCCACAACTACCACGATACCTACGGCACGTTCCCACCCGCCTACATCGCGGACGAGAACGGCCAGCCGAAACACAGTTGGCGCGTGCTGCTGCTTCCCTTTCTGGAGCAAGACCCCCTTTACAACATGTACGATTTTGACGAGCCGTGGGATAGTCCTGTCAACGCGTTGGTGACCAACACGGTGCTTCCGGTGTACCAATGTCCGTCCGACCCGAATTCCTTCGCGCCCACCACCAATTACATGGTAATCGCCGGAACGGGCACCGTTTTTGACGGCGACCAGGCGACGGGGATAACCAACATCACGGACGGCAGTTCGAACACACTGCTGGTCGTCGAAGTGGCGGGGACCGGAACCAACTGGGCCGAACCGGTGGACTTGGATGCCGGCAATCTGACGCTGCCGTTCGCCCGCGGCGGGAGTTCGCCGGGAAGTTTCCATCCTGGTGGAATCAACGCAGCCATGTGCGACGGTTCCGTACATTTTCTCACGAACAGTCTCGATCCACAAACCTTCAACGCGCTAATTACCAGAAGCGGTGCGGAGATGGTCCAATCGTTTTGAGCGTCGCCCGTTTGCTTGGTGAGTAAAGGGATCCAACAATGCCGATCCAATTCTCGTGTCCGCACTGCGGTAGGCAGACCCTGGTGGCCGACGAATACGCCGGTCAGAGCGGTCCGTGTTTGTCATGCGGGCAGACCATCACGATTCCGGGCGTGGATGCGGCGAATTTGGACAAACCGCGTCCCCGTCCGGCTCCTCGGCCGGTTGGCAGCGGTAGCAGCGTCGGCCTCGTGCTGGCGATCATCGGCATCTGCTTGATCGTCGTGATCGCATGCGGCGGAGGGCTGATCTTCCTAAGACCTGGAGGCGTGTTTCAGAACGGGCATCGGCCGTCTACCCGCACCCAATGCAGCAATAATCTGAAACAGATCGCGTTGGCCTTTCACAACTACCACGCTGTATATGGATCGTTTCCGCCCGCTTATCTTCCGGACGAGAACGGACAGCCGAAACACAGTTGGCGCGTGCTGCTGCTGCCCTTCCTGGAACAGCAGGCGCTCTACGACGCCTACGATTTCGACGAACCGTGGGACAGCCCCGTTAACGCGATGGTGACCGAAACGGTGCTTCCGATCTTTCAGTGCCCCGCGGAGCCCCCCTGGGGGACGCCGGTCACGAACTACATGGTGATCACCGGTCCCGGCACGGTTTTCGAGGACGAGCGAGCCCCGGCGCTCCGCGACATTTTGGATGGCACGTCGAATACCCTATTGATCGTCGAGGTCGCGGGTAGCGGGACGCAGTGGGCCGAACCGGTCGATTTGGATGCCAGTCAGTTGGCCGTGCCATTCGGCGCCGTCGCAAACTCGCCGGGAAGCCAGCATCCGGGCGGTGTCCAAGCCGCGATGTGCGACGGTTCCGTGCAGTTTCTGCCGTACAACATCTCTCCGACAACGTTCAATGCCCTCGTCACCAGGGCGGGCGGAGAGGCCATTCCGCCGTATTAAGCATCGGGCCGGCAGACCGCCCACCGACCGCGTCTTGTCACGGTGTCGTGGATTCCTTGACCGACGAGAACGTCGGTCGATGCGTTCGCTCACCGATCGCCCTTGGGTCGGTAGCCCTTTCCCGGTTCGTGGCGGGACTGCTTGCGTTTCCCCTTTTTCTTTTTGTCGCCCTGCCCGTCGGTCGGATTGTGAACGTATTCGCCGCGAAATCGCCGGTTGGCGTCCCGGCGGCGGGCTTCCAACGCCTCGCGCGGCGGCTTCTCGGGGATCAGGCAATCGCACCCGCGGCCGATCAAGTCCTGGCGTCCGGCTTGTTCGAGTGCCCGACGGACTTCGAAATAGTTCTCCGGCTTGAAGAACTGCATCAGCGCCCGCTGCAGTTTACGGTCGCTCAGATTGCGGGCGATGGTCACCGGCTGCTTGGTAAAAGGATCGAGACCGGTGTAGTACATGGCCGTGGCCACATCGAAGGGAGCCGGAATGAAGTCCTGGACTTGGTCGGGCCGGTAGCCGTTGCGTTTGAGGAACACGGCCAAATCGATCATCGCGTTCAGATCGCTGCCCGGATGACTGGCGATGAAGTAGGGAACCAAGAACTGCTTTTTGCCCGCCTTCTGCGACTCGTCGCGGAAGACTTCGGCGAACGCCTCGAAATCATCGACTCCCGGTTTCCGCATCTTGTTCAGCACCTCCGCGTCGGTATGTTCGGGGGCAACTTTCAGATGCCCGCCCACATGATGCTGGACCAACTCCTGCATGTACTCCGGCGAACGTCGGGCCAAGTCCATGCGAATCCCGCTCGCCACCAGCACTTTGTTGACGCCCGGTGTCTCGCGGGCTTGCTGCATCAGTTGGATCAACGGCCCGTGGTCGGTGCCCAGCAGCTTGCAGATCTTCGGATGCACGCACGATTGACGCCGGCAGACCGCTTCGACCTCGGGGCGTGTACACTTCATCTCGTACATGTTCGCCGTCGGTCCGCCGATGTCGCTGACCACGCCCTTGAACTCGGGATCCGCCGCCATTTCGCGGATCTCGGTCAAGATCGAATCTTGGCTGCGGGACTGGATGATGCGTCCCTGGTGCGTCGTGATCGAACAGAACGTACAGCCGCCGAAACAGCCCCGCATGATCGTCACGGAATCCTTGATCATCTCGAAGGCGGGAATCGGTTCGGTGTAGCAAGGATGCGGACGGCGGGTATACGGCAGCCCGTAGATGCTGTCCATCGCGGCCTGCGACACGGGCAGGGCCGGCGGATTGACGACGATCGCTTGGCGGTCATGCCACTGCACCAGTCGCCGCGCGTTGTACGGGTTGGTCTCGTTGTGGATCATCCGCGTCGCCTCGGCGAACTGCAGTTTGTCGTCCCGCAGCTGCTCGAAACTGGGGATCACCAAGGCGTCGTCCGGCGGCGACTGCGAGGCGCCCAGCGCGTACGCCACGCCTCGCATGTCCCGCAGCGACGCGACCGTCTGCCCGGCGTCCAGGCGGCGCGCGATTTCGACGATCGAATCCTCGCCCATGCCGTAGACCAACAAATCGGCTTTGCAGTCCAACAGGATCGAACGACGGACCTTGTCGCTCCAGTAGTCGTAATGGGCCAATCGCCGCAGCGATGCTTCGACACCGCCGGCGATGACCGGCACCCCTTTGTAGGCTTCGCGCGCCCGCTGGCAGTACGCCAACGTGGCGCGATCCGGTCGCAGTCCGATTCGGCCGCCGGGCGAATAGGCGTCCTGATTGCGCACTTTGCGGTTGGCCGTGTAGTGGTTGATCATCGAGTCCATATTGCCGGCGCTGATCGCAAAGAACAGCCGCGGCGGCCCGAATCGCCGCCAGTCATCGCAGCGCTGCCAGTCGGGTTGGCTCACGATTCCCACGCGAAAACCGGCCGCTTCCAGGACTCGGCCGAGGATCGCCATCGCGAAACTAGGATGATCGATGTACGCATCGCCCGTCACGAACACCACGTCCACCGCGTCCCAGCCGCGACGGTGCATTTCGTCGACGGACATCGGCAGCGGATGCTCGGCACGGTGTCCGCCCCCGGCACACGGCAACGAAGCCAAGGCGTCCGCCGTTTGGCCCGGCAAAGGTCGATCTGTCAGAATGGGCAATTGCATCCGCTCCCCCTTGTTTTCCCGATCCACACGGCAGATTATACGAGCGGTGAGAGAATCGGCCAGTGACAATATCCGCAGTCGAGCTTCGCTGAAATTCGAAGCCCACTGACAATCTGCGAATCTTCGCGGAATCGGTCACCCACCAACGATGAGCTGCGGACCATTTACCTGTCATGAACGATCGAGGATTCCCGATGAACGATGGAGATTCGACGGATTGTTTTGCTGTGGGCGATGCGGAAGCGAGCCTTTCGCTCGTTTCCGCAATGCGCACCTGGTTGCCTGGGATGTCCTGGTCACAACTGCGCCGACTGATCCAGACTCGCCGCGTCACGGTGAACCATTCGTTGTGCATGGACGAGGGACGGCGTCTGTTCGTCGGCGACACCGTCCGTCTGCTGGGCGAATCGCTGCCGCCGATCAGCCCGGACCAAGTGAGACTGAGACATGTCGATGAACAACTGATCATCGTCTACAAGCCGCCGCGGATGTTGACCCTGCGGCACCGGGCGGAACGCCATTTTCCGCCTCGACGCAAGGCGCAACAGCCGACACTGGACGAAATTCTTCCGCAACTGTTGCTGGAGCGCGAAGGACGCCGCGCCGCACGCGGGCATCGTCGCCCGCGCCTGTATTGCGTCCACCGGATCGACCGGGACACCAGCGGATTGCTGGTTTTCGCTCGGGATGAAGGCACGCAGAAGGCGCTGATCGAGAAGTTCGCCCGTCACGATGTGGGCCGCGTCTACTTGGCGATCGTGCCCGGGCATGTCGCGGCGCAAACGATCGCATCCAACCTGGTCCGCGACCGTGGCGACGGTTTGCGAGGAAGTGCGGCCGACGCGGAACAAGGCCAACGAGCAGTCACCCACCTGCAACCGGTCGAGACGCTCGGTGACTACACCCTGTTGGAATGTCGTCTGGAAACCGGCCGCACGCATCAGATTCGGATACATCTGGCTGAGTTGGGGCATCCGATCTGCGGAGATCCCGTCTACCGCGCCGTGTTTGGCAAGCCGCCGATCGAGGACCGCAGCGGTGCCCCGCGACTGGCCCTCCATGCCGCGAAGCTGCAATTGATCCACCCGGTCAGCGGTGCATCGATCGACTGCGAATCGCCGCTCCCGGAGGATTTGAGTCGATTCGTGGACCGGTTGCGATCGGCATCTCAAACTGCTTGATTTCTCCAGTTTGCCTGTTATGCTCAATGGTTGCGATCGTGAGTTTCGGTTCACTGAGTACAAGCTTTGGCTATTGAAGGAGGGATACCGCGATGTTCCGTACTAGGTTTGCATTGGCGATGTTGGTGGCCGTCCTGGCATCGTCCTTCGTTGCCGACCGCGCCGAGGCGGGCTGGCATCATTGGGGATACGGCTACTACCCGTATTCCGCGTATGTGGCTGTTTACCGTCCCGTGGTGGTCGCGCCGGTCTACTACCCTTCGTGTTACCGACCCATTTTGGGACATCGTTGCCGATGGTTCGGCTGCTGCAGCTACGGCTATTACGCACCGAGCTATTCGTGGTACGGCAACTCGTGCTGGAGTTCGGGTTACACGGTGATCAGTCCCTACTACGCGGCTGATCCCTCTTGCTGCGGAACTCCGATGGTGGATTCGTACAAGTCGATCGTGCCGTCGTACGAGCCCGAACCGGCGGAGGTCGAGATGGCGCCCGCGTTGCCTCCGGCCCCCGAAGAACCGGCAGCGCCAAGCTACGATCTGCCGCCGGCACCGGCCAAGAAGCCAGCACGATCCGTGCCCGAGCCAGCGGACGCTCCGCCTGCCTTGCCGCCCGACCCCGATGCCCTGTTACCGTCGCTTCCGGACGCGGGTGTACCGCAACTTCCGGATCCATCTGCCCCGGCCGTGCCGACTCCGGCTCTGCCTCTGCTTCCCGACAGCAGCTCGATGCCGCATCCGTTGGGCGACAGCGCCATTCTGGCCGTTCGGGTGCCGGCCGATGCGCGGGTTTTCGTCAACGGCATGTTGACCAAGACGCCGGGCACGTACCGGCAATACGTGTCTCGGGGATTGGTGCCGGGTAACGACTACACGTACGAAGTCCGGGTCGAACTAACGCGCGACGGACGCACCTACAGCAACACGCGGACGGTGAATTTGCAGGCCAACGGGACGAACGAATTGGCATTCCGCATGGATCAGAACTTTACCCCCGTCGCCAGCCAGGCGCCCGCCGAGACGTCCCTGACCGTGCGAGTTCCCGAAGCGGCACGAGTGACGCTCGAAGGCCGTTCGACGGAAGCGACCGGCGATGTCCGGACTTTCATGACTCGCGAACTGCGCGACGGCCAACGATGGGAAGGCTACCGAGTGGTCGTCGAAGTCGAACAGGCAGGTCGTGTTCATTCGAGCGTCAAGACGATCGATCTGGTCGGCGGCAAGAGCCACGAACTGTCGTTTGATTTCTCGCCGCAGGTCGCCTCGCGCTGACGCGGCCCCGCTGTCCGCAACGGATCGAACCTTGATCGTTGCTAGACCGCGACTTTGGCCGGAATGTGCGGGTGCGGATCGTAGTTTTCCAAGCGAAAGTCGTCGTAACAAAACTCGAACGGCGACGACACATCGGGGTTGATGTGCATGGTGGGCAGTTGCCGCGGCTCGCGTTCCAGTTGCTTGCGGGCCTGCGGCAGGTGGTTCAGGTACAAGTGCGCATCGCCGAATGTGTGAATGAACTCTCCCGGCTCTAGCCCCGTTACCCGCGCGATCATCATGGTCAGCAGCGCGTAAGAGGCGATGTTGAACGGCACGCCCAGAAAGACGTCCGCGCTGCGCTGATACAACTGGCACGAGAGCCGACCCTGGGCGACGTAGAACTGGAACAGCACGTGGCAGGGCGGCAAGGCCATTTGGGGCAGTTGGCCGACATTCCATGCCGACACAATCAGCCGCCGTGAATCTGGGTCGGATCGAATCCGGTCGACCAATTGGCGGATTTGATCGATCTGGCCGCCGTCGGCTGTCGCCCAACTTCGCCATTGCCGTCCGTAAATCGGCCCCAGATCGCCGCTTTCGTCCGCCCATTCGTCCCAGATCGTCACGCCGTTGTCCTGCAAGTAGCGAACGTTGGTGTCCCCGCGCAGGAACCACAGCAGTTCGTAGATGATCGACCGGACGTGCAACTTTTTCGTCGTCAACAGCGGAAACCCCTCGGCCAGATCGAACCGCATCTGGTGACCGAAAATACTCAGCGTACCGGTACCCGTGCGGTCGTGTTTTTCCACGCCGTGGTTCAGAATACGCTCCAGCAGATCCAAGTAAGTGCGCATGACTGGTCTTTTATCCCGGCCGCAAGTCGCTGGCAAGCGGTTGACGGCTGGATTTGAGGGGTGAGGCCGATTTAGAATGAGGTGACGATACCCTGTTCGTACCCTCGTAGCCGAATTCGTGAGAATTCGGACGCCAGCTTGTGATCAAGGCGGCGGCAGATCCCGAATCTCGAACATGCAGAAAAGAGATAGCCAAATCGTGAAGACACTACTGAGCGAACACGACCTGCGCGAAGGAGTCGACCGTTTGTCGCGCCAGATCGCCGAGCAATGGGGTTCGCGGCCGATGACCATTATCGGGGTCTTGACCGGGTGCGTGGTCTTCCTGGCAGATCTGATCCGGCGGTTGGACGTCCCGTTGCGCGTGCATTTGGTCCAGGCGAGCAGTTACCGGGCGGGGACAACCCGCGGCGACTTGACGGTAGCGGTGGACCTGAGGGCGGAGATCCAAGGTCAGGACGTGCTGCTGGTGGACGACATTTTCGATACGGGACACACGCTGGTCGAGGTGTTGGCCGAGTTGAAGAAGTACCAGCCTGCATCGATCCGCACCGCGGTGCTGTTGTTCAAGGAGGGGCGGCAAGAGGTCGAATTCGAGCCGGAGTTTATCGCTTTCCGCATCCCGAACCAGTTTGTGGTGGGCTACGGTTTGGACTATCGCGATGACTTCCGGCATCTACCCTATCTGGCCATCCTGGAGCCCGAGGATCTGCGCGATCGTCCCGCGGACGAGTCCGGAGCCGACGGCTGATGGCGTCCGCCCTGCGAATCCTGCTGGTGTCGCGGCGTTTCTGGCCGCTAGTCGGCGACAGCGAAGACGCGATGGCCGATCTAGCAGTAGGGCTGCGCCGCTACGGGGCCGAGCCGACGGTGTTGACCGCAGGGTGGTCGAGCCAGTGGCCCGGTACGACGAGTTTTCAAGGCACGTTGGTTCACCGTCTGCCGTTGCGGCTTGCCCTTCCTTGGGGTCGATGGGCATATCTGCTCGGCCTAAGCCGCTGGCTGCGGCGGCATCGGCAGCAGTTCGATCTGGTCGTGGTCGCTCGTTTGCGACGCGAGGCTTGCACGACACTGCGGGCCCTGCGCAGATCGCCGGTTCCCGTCGTGCTGCGCGCCGAGGCCGACGATTGCCTGTGGCACGACCAATCGTTGCTAGGCGTCCGTTGCCGCGATCGCTGCCAGCGCGCGGCGGCCATCGTCTATCGAGATGCGACGACCCGTGCATCCCTTCTTGGCGCGGGATACGACGACATGCTGCTTCACGGCATCCCCGATAGCGTGGCCGTGCCGCCGCCTCGCCGTGGCGGTTCCAGCCTCGATGCGCGGCTGGCTTTGGCAGCAGTCAACCAGGACCTGAATTCCGCCATCGATGCGCCGATTGCGGTCTTCGTCGGCCGTTTGCGTCCGCATGCAGGACTGGCGCGGCTGGTCCGGGCCTGGGAACAGGTGGTCCGACATTGGCCGACGGCCAAGCTCTGGTTGATCGGTGACGGTCCGTACCGGGACGATCTTTACCGACTGATTCGGGATTTGGACCTGCGACACTGCGTGCAGATGCCGGGAACTTTCGAGAGCACGGACGATCTGCTGCGCGCGGCGAATCTGCTGGTTCATCCGGGGCCGTTAACCGGCATTCCCCGCGTCCTGCTTGCAGCGGCCGCGGGCGGAGTGCCTATCCTGGTCCGCTCGGGGCCGGAAATCGAAATCGAAATCCGGCAGCAACCCGCCTTGGCTCCGCTGATTACGCTGCTGGACCGCGACGATGCGGCGGCCTGGGGCGAAACGCTGATCGCCAGCCTGCGGCCCCCCGCCGACCGCAACGCCCTGGCCGCACTCGGTCGAGCCGTACTGCGCGGCCGCTCGATGCCGCGCCTGATCCAACACCACCTGGAACTGTTCCAGTCGCTGGTCGCCGCACAGGCGTGATCCTTCACAGAATCCTGGAGCCTGTCGAGAGAGTCCAGTCCTCAAACTGCAGACCTGGCACGCGCGAGAATTCGATTGTGTTGTTGGTCACCAGCGGAACGCCCAAACAAAGCGAGTGGGCTGCAATCATCGTATCCAGTGGCCCGATCGGCGTCCCCCGGCGCTCTAGCTGACTCCGGATCTTTCCGTAGCACTCGGCGGCCTCTGAGCCGAAATCGACCGTTACAAGCGGCACCAGAAACGCATCCAACGCCGCATGGTTCTGAGCGGGGCGCTCGCTCTTGTCGGCACCGTATCGCAGTTCCGCCACCGTCACAGCGGAAACACCAACTTCGTCCGCCGCGTACTTCTCCAATTGCACAAGTACTTGGGGCGACTTCCGCCTGATTACAAAGACACAGATGTTCGTGTCCAACAGGTATTTCATTCGAAGATCGCCTCGCGTTGCTGAGTATCCGGCTGAGCTCGGTCCTGCATGAAATCCGCGGAGAACTGGTCGAGGCTGTCGAGGAGTGACTGCCAAACGGGCAGTTGTTTCGGAATCAAGAGAATTGACCGTCCAACCCTCTTGACAAACACTTCATCCCCGTCGAACCGGAACTCGTCCGGCAGACAAACGCTCTGCCCGTGAGGCATTGTGACGATAGTAGCTGTCTTCATGGGCGATCTCCGTATTACGGTCTCACAAACGCAAATCAACCAGTCTAATCGCCGATTATACCATTGTAGCATCGGCAGACGAGCATCGGCAGACTGATGGAGGATGATCGACCAGCGTTGATGTGGATGGCAAACGTCCGTTTCCGGTACCGAATGCATTCACTTCTATGACAAAGATACCGCGTTTCACTCGTTGAAGGTACGCAACAGGCGGCGTCCTTTGTAGATGCAGTAGGCCTCGTCGACGCCCGGCGGCCGGCTGCTGGCGGATCGGGGCAGCCAGGCAGTTTCGACGTAATCGGCCACCGCCACGCCCGGTTTGCCCTCGCGGACGGCGTCGGCGACCAGCACTCGGTCGCCGAAGAACAGGCACAGCTTGCGCGGCTGGATTTGGTCGTATCCATCGTCGTGCAAACGTCGCACCAGCCGCGCCACCTCGGCGTGTTCTGCTTCGTGCAGTTCGGCCACGTCGAATTCGTACATCTCCTCGTGCTCTGCGTGCCAGCCGGCAAAGGCGGCGAAGATGTCGTCGGGCGGTAGATCCGACAAGTCGCTGCCGAAAGCGTGACAGGCCGGGCCTGCGATGCCGACGTTGGTGTACTGAGCATCGCCGAACTGGTAGTGGAACCGGAATAGATGGCAATCCACCGGATCTTCGTAGCCGGGCCAGGACAGGCACCGCGATTCGATCCACTCGCACTCGGCCGGCGGGACGCCTACCTGAGCCGGTTGAGCCAACCACAGCACCAACTCGGCTTCGGCTCGCGCTACGGCCGTCCGGTACTGCTCGTCCACCTGGTCCAAGAATCCCAGTTCTTCGGCGTAGGCCAGCACCCGCAGCCGAACGATCGGCTCGGAAGCCAGCCCGATCAGCATCTCGCGGCCTGCCTGGTCGCCCAGCCGGGCTAGCGCCCCAGCGGCTTCGGCACGCAAACGCCGGTGGCTCAGTTCGCTGGCCTGATGCAGTTTGCCTGACACCGAACGATCGCCGATCAGAGCCAGGGCGTCGCACAGCGACACGGCCAGCGACACACCTTCGCTGATCTGGTGGCTCCGCTGCTGAATCTCGTCCTTGCTCTGCGGCGGCGACGATTCAAGCTGGCCCAGGCGTCCGACGATGCCGCCCAGCAATGATGCCAATCCCTGGACATGTCCGGCCGCCGGATGCTGTCCGAATCGGTAGCGGCGAGTCAGGAAATTGGCCAGATCCAAGACACCGACAGCCACGGCGGGATGGATCAGGCCGCCCAGCAGTCGCGGAAACAGCAGCCGCGGGTCATAGTCGTCGTGCTGGAACAACGGGCCGAGCGAGGCGGCGACCAAGGTGGGATTGCGCGGCGGGTCGTCGACCAGCAGATCGGCCAGTTCGACCAGGGCGCGCGGACTGCGGACGCCGCTCAGCAACGACGGCAAGAGTTCGCGCGCCGTGCTGCCCGATTCCAGGTGCCGGTAGACCGCCGCGATCAAGGCCACCAACGACTCGTCCAGGAACAGCGGCGGCAATTGGCGGCCCCGCCCGTGCTGACGGAGCATCAGTTGTTGAAAAACGATCGCCAGCAACCCATCGACAGCCGCGTTTCCGGGCGGCTGCCGGTCCAGCAATTCTTGCAGCAGCAGCGAGATCTGCTCCGCGGATGCCGTCTGCAGCCAGTCCACACTCTCGCGGGTGTCTGCCGCCTGTTCGTCATCCGCCTCGGCCTCGTCATCGGCCAGCCGGTCCAAATCGTTCAACAGACGCTGTACGAAATCGGTCAACGAAAACCCTCCCCACGGGACGGATGCCGAGGATTCGTCATCCGTCCTAGTGCATCGGTGTACGTCCCAAGCTTCTTGTAGCACGGATGGCAGGGCCGGGGCACGGATGAAACCAAATAGGCATGGGGTTTGGATCTCTGCGGATTCACTCTCAACCGCTCTCCCAACCCGTGGCCTGCCGACGCGCAAGCCATAACAACGTGCGGTTCCGGCTGGAATTGAAAGCAGCAATGTCCAACCCAAATACCGCCCCGCGTCCAGCGGGACGCGGGGCTCATTGCCAGATCGACTTCGCCGAATCCACTCAGGCTTGGGCGTCTGCGGTGGTGGGCATTTCCAGTGACTTGCTCTCCATCCCAGCCTTCGCGAGCAGGAAATAGAGTACGAACCCGACCACGAAAGCGGCCACCGGGGGACACGGGATCACGCCCTTCATCCCAGGAATGAAGTCGGCAGCACCGACAACGAACCCAATGATCCAAGCGATCCAGCCGGCCGGATTGAAACCCGCTCGGGGACCGGCCCAGCGGCGGCCCGACAGAAGAAAGTCGGCAACCATTGACCCACATACTGGCCCGAATGAAGCGCCGATGATCGTGAACACGCCGATCGCGTTGCCGGCCACTCCGGTCACCGCCAAAACAATGGCCAGCAATGTTCCGGCACCAACGGAAACGAACGGATTCACCTTAGGCAATGTCGTCTTGAAGCTGTTGGCGGCGATAAACGCGGAGAAGCATGCCGCCGGAAACGCGGCGATAGCCAGCAAGTACATGAAGACGGCAGCTACCTTTTCGCTGCCCATCGCGCTGCTCATCAGAGCTGATGTCCTCAGCACGGCGTCGTCTGCCAAGCCACCTTTCCCATGTACCCCAGCGACAATCAGCAGGGACAGACCGCCTGCCACGATCGTCGCTCCGGCGATTCCGACCAACCCGCCGATTTGCACGTTCTTGCCGTCCCGGCTGTTCATTGCGATGTCAGTTCCAGCGGCACCCGCCGTGGCAAAAAAGCCCACTACGTAGGTGCCGATCAAAGCGATAATTTGCCAGGGTGCAAGGCTGGGCTGCGCCGTCAACGTGTTCACGCTTCCGTCGGTTTGCTTCACCTCGACTTTTAGATCGTCGTAGGAGGAAACGAGCTTATTCTGGTCGAAGTCGCCGACTCCGCCCATCGTTGAAACAAACATGATCACCAGGATGGCAAGCGGAATCAACGGAAAGAACGTGGCAACTTTGGCAACGTACTGGATACCCTTCAAACCCATGAAAGCTGCGGCGATCGCCCACAAAGTGGCAACAGCCGCGTGAGCGAATGTTCCCGGTCCCTGGTTCAATGGTTGACACAGCAGTATGCCTGCGAAGAATGCGTTGACCGCCAACCAGCCAAACTGCAATAGCCCCATGACGAACCCAGGCATAATGAAGCCGCCGTGAACGCCGTAGGTCGACGTACCTACAATATACAGCGGTAGGCCTGTCTGCATCCCGAGCAGAGCCGGAACGAGGTAGAACAGAAAATGGCAGATCACGGCCGCGATGATCAAGCCGAGAATGGCAATTCCCAGACCTTGGGCGAGCGCTCCACCAGCAAAGGCACTGTATTGGCCCGCCGCATTGGGATCAAGACTCGCTCCGACGGGAACATCGTGCCAGAACACAAACCACAGCATAATGCCCGCGTAGGTCGGCGCCACGTTGCTGAACCAGGAGACGCGGTTGTCCTTCGATAGCGGTCTTGCCGAAGCGACATAGTCCGGGAGATTCGAAGCCATAGGTGTCCCTCCTGCCAAAAAACTCGAAAGCAACCGCCGCCTGTCATGGACATTCCACGCCGCCACGGCGCGGCTGCTGACCAAGCTGGAAATACGAAGTTTTTCGAGTATATCCGCTCAGCGGCCTCTGTAAACGGTCCTTGAACCGCATTTTCCGCTGTCTGGATCGAAAACGCCGCAAAGATCGCCCGATCGTCATTGCTTTCCAACCGGTTCGGACCATCCCGTCGCAGAAACCCGCGCTGTGTGTTATCTTGTCCCCCGTCATCGCCCAGCAACCACTGACAACTGCCAACTGACAACTTCCCCAGCTAAAGAGAATTCCACGATGCCGGAATTGGGAGTGAACATCGACCATGTGGCCACCGTTCGACAGGCTCGCAAGACTTACGAGCCTGATCCCGTTTGGGCCGCCGCCTTGGCCGAATTGGGCGGAGCGGACGGAATTACGATCCATCTGCGCGAAGATCGGCGGCACATCCAGGACCGAGATCTGCGGGTGCTGCGGGAAACGGTGACCGTCAAGCTGAACCTGGAACTCGCTTGCGTCGACGAGATCGTACAGATCGCCTGTGAAGTGCTTCCCGAGCAGGCGACATTGGTTCCCGAACGTCGCGAGGAAGTCACAACAGAAGGGGGGCTGGATGTCGTCGGCAATCGGGACGCCGTGCGACGAGCGACGGACCGACTGAACGAAGCCGGTATTGCGGTCAGCCTGTTCCTGGATCCCAATCCACGCCAGATCGAAGCGGCGGCGGACCTGGGTGCCCGGGCGGTCGAGTTGCACACGGGGCAATATGCTTCGGCTCGCGGCGACGAATTGAGGCATCAACTCGACTTGCTGGTCGGCGCTGGCCGCCATGTGCGTCAGCTTGGGATGGCGTTGCACGCTGGGCACGGACTGAATTATCACAACGTCGTTCCGGTCGCACGAATCGACGACATGCATGAATTGAACATCGGACACAGTATCGTATCTCGGGCGATTATGACCGGACTGGAACGGGCGGTGCGCGAGATGAAACAGTTGATCGCTTGATTTTCCCAGGACGAGCACGACGGGTATTTTATTTTCCGGTCGCTGCCGTATCATGGGATCGCGGGATCCGGGCCGGATGCCGATCGATTTCGTTTTCCATTCAACACTCGGTGGGCCAACTCATGGAAAGAAAAGGTTCTGCATTTGCCGGATTGTCCGTGGCCATCGTCACGCCATTGCGCGACGGCCAAATCGATTTCGAGACGCTGCGGGCTCAGGTGGATTTCCAGGTGGCGGCCGGAACCACCTGCATCTGCCCGGTCGGGACGACCGGCGAATCGCCGACGCTGTCGCACCCGGAGCACGAGCGGGTGATCTCCGAAGTGGTCCAGCACGCTGCGGGACGGATCAAAGTCATGGCCGGCACCGGATCGAACTGCACGGCGGAAGCGATGCGGCTGACCACCTGGGCGGCGCACGAAGGGGCCGACGCGGCGTTGCTGGTGGCCCCCTACTACAACAAGCCAATGCAGCAAGGGTTCTACGAGCATTATCTGCGCATCTCCGAAGCCGTCGGCATCCCGCTCTGCATCTACAACATCCCTGGTCGAACCGGTAAGAACATGGAACCGGACACGATCTGCCGTCTGGGCGAACTGGAAAACATCACGATGGTCAAGGAAGCCACCGGATCGCTGGATCAGGCTTCGCAAATCCTGGTCGGCAGTCGCCTGACGGTGCTGAGCGGCGACGACAGCCTGACGCTGCCGCTGATGTCGATCGGCGGCGAAGGAGTCGTGTCGGTGGTCGGCAACATCGTTCCGCAAGACATGATCGAACTGGTCCGCAGTTTCCTGGCGGGCGACAGTGCGCGGGCGTGCCAGTGGCATCACAAGTTGTTTCCCTTGTGCCGCGATATGCTCGGACTGGCGACCAACCCGATCCCAATCAAGGCGGCCATGAAGCTGCTGGGCCGGGACACCGGTGAACTGCGGCTGCCGATGACTCAGTTGGACGAGGCCAACGAGGCTCGTCTGCGCGTCACGCTGACTAACTACGGACTGCTGTAGCCAATTCCATTTCCGACTTTTCGAGCAGGACGCGACCATGTCTCACCGTTTGCACGATCACGTGGCCATTGTCACGGGCAATACTTCGGGGCTCGGAAAAGCCATCGGCTTGGCGCTGGGCAAGGCCGGCGCACGGCTGCCGATCAATTACTGCAACAACCGGAAGCGAGCCGAGGCGACGCTGGCGGAATACCAGGCCGCGGGCATCGATTCGATGCTGGTCCAAGCCGATGTCACGACCGAAGTGGGCGTCAAGCTGCTGTTTGAAGAGGTCGAATCCACCTTCGGCCAAGTCGACATCCTGGTTCCCAACGCGACCTGCGAACAGCCGCTGCGTCCGATCGAGCAGTACGACTGGGCCTTCTATCAGCAGATGATCGACTACTTCATCAAGAGCCCCTTCTTGCTGACCAAACGGGCGCTGCCCGGCATGAAGGCCAAGGGATGGGGCCGCATCGTCAGCATCACGAGCGAGGTGTTTCACCGCAGCGTTTCGCCGTTCACCGCCTACGCCGCCGCCAAGGGCGGTCAGATCGGCTGGTCGCGCAGTCTGGCCCGCGAATTGGCCCCTGCCGGGATTACCGTGAACATGGTCGCGCCGGGCTGGATTCCCACCGAACGCCACGCGCGGGATCCGCAATTCCTGAAGGACGAATACTTCGCCCAGATTCCGGCCCGGCGCTGGGGCGTGCCCGAGGACGTGGCGGAGGCCGTGCTGTACTTGGCCAGCGAAGAAGCCTCGTTCGTCACGGGTCAAACGCTGTGCATCAATGGCGGGATGACGCCTTGGTAGGAGTCGACGCGTGTCCTGCGAACTGAGCGGCAAGACAGCCGTCGTCACCGGCTCGACCTCTGGTATCGGGCGCGCGATCGCACTGGAATTGGCATCCGCCGGAGCCGCCCTTGTCGTTCACGGCCGCCGCGCCGACGCAGCCGACCAGGTTGCTGCCGAGATCCGCGCCCGGGGCGGTGACACGCTGGTCGTCCTGGCCGACCTCGCTAATCCCGCAACGCACGAACCGCTGGTCGAGCAAGCCTGGGACTGGCGCGACGGCATCGACATTTGGGTCCACAATGCCGGCGCGGACGTGCTGACCGGCGCGGCAGCGGATGGGTCGTTCGACGAGAAGCTCGATCTGCTCTGGCAAGTCGACGTTCGGGCTGCGGTGCGGTTGTGCCGCCTGGTCGGGCATCGCATGAAGGCGCGGCGGGAAGCCGTGCCGACGGCCGAACCCGCGACGATTCTCAGCATGGGCTGGGATCAGGCGGATCACGGCATGGCCGGCGACAGCGGCGAGATGTTTGCGGCCGTCAAGGGCGCGGTGATGGCCTTTAGCCGCAGCCTGGCCCGCTCGCTGGCCCCGCACGTCCGAGTCAACTGCCTGGCGCCCGGCTGGATCCGCACGGCCTGGGGAGATACGGCGTCCGAGTACTGGCAACGCCGCGCGTCGCGCGAGTCGCTCTTGGAACGCTGGGGGACGCCCGACGACGTCGCGCGCGTGGCGCGATTCCTCGTCTCACCCGACGCGGGGTTCATCACCGGCCAAGTGATTCCGATCAACGGCGGACTGCGGATTGGCGATACCGGTTCTGTTTCCGGTTGATGGGGCATGAGATCGGACGGTGCGGCCTGCTTGCTCCGTTCGCTTCGTCGGCGCTACCGGGCTTCCGAATTCTCTTCATCGACCGGCGGCAGGATCTTCGCTCCTCGCTGGCTGCACGTGCCGACCAGGCGACCATCGCGGAACTGCAAACCGTAACGGAAGGAGCGAGTCGAGTAGACCAGGATCGCGTCGCTGTCCTCGTAGCCTTGGACGAAGATCTCGGGATACGTCTCGACCAGCTTCCGCAGCCCCTGGCGAACCGAATACTCGGAATCCGGATCGAGGTGCCGCTGCCCCAGGCGCGTCTGCACCTCGTCCATCGACATGCCTCGCTGCAACGTTCCCAGAACCGCTCGCATCGAGTTGTCGGTTCCGAGGACGCGGTAGCGGAAGGTTGCCGAGTGGTACAGATTCCAAATCACCGCCAGCACGACAGCCACGGCGACCGCCTCGGTGGCCAAATACCCGATGGCAAGCCAAGCCCGGCGTTTCACGACAAGAATTCCCCGAGGTTGCTCAACGGCATCACGGTTTCAGGACCACGCGAAGCGCCTCGCCGGATGCCATCAAATCAAAGGCTTGCAGAATACCATCCAGCGGCAAGGTGTGCGTGGCCAGTCGCGCGGCAGGCACGGCGCCCGAGGCCATCATCGCCACCGCGTCCCGCACATGGTCGCCGGTCGAATCGCTGCTGCCGATCACGCGCACTTCCCCATAGTGAATCTTGCGGCTGTCCAGTTGCAGCATGCTCTGGCCGACTGGCAGCGAGGCGAACAGGCAGACCGTGCCTCGCTTGCGAACCAGATCGAGGGCGATTTCCTGGGGCTGGGCGGCCGGAGCAGCGACAATGACGACGTCGGCCCCCAATCCGCCGGTTGCTTGTTTGACCCGCGCGGCGATATCTTCGCGGGACGAATCGACCAGCAAGTCGCAACCAAACTGAGCCGCCTGAGCCAACCGTGCGGCGGCGACTTCGCCCAGAATGATCGTTCCCGCGCCCATCGCGCGGGCGACGCAAGCGTTCATCAGCCCCATCGGGCCGGCGCCGAGCACGACGACCACGTCGCCGGGCTGCAACTGACATTGCCCCACGGCATTGACCGCGCAACTGAGCGGCTCCGACAGCGCGGCTTGCTCGGCGGGCAGACTCTGCGGAACCTTGACCACGTGATCATTGGCGATCGCGCGTTGGGGGATCACCACGTATTCGGCCATCCCGCCCGGATAGGCAAAGCCCATCGGCGCCAGATCGACGCACAGGTTGCGCCAGCCGCTACGGCAATAGCGGCATTGGCCACACGAGATGCTGGTCGCCATGACGACCCGTTGGCCGACGGCAAAACCGGTAACGCCTTCGCCCACGGTGTCGATCAGCCCGGTGAACTCGTGGCCGATCGTCAAGGGCGCTTTGATGCGAGGGTTGCCGTGCTTGTAAGATTTCCAGTCGGTCCCGCAAACGGCGCAAGCATCGACCCGGACCCGCAGTTCGCCGGAGGATGCCTGCGGCACGGGAATGTCCTCGACGCGGATGTCGCCCGGAGCGTAGTAGCGGACGGCCTGCATGTTTATGGCTCCTCGGGCGCTTCCTTCAGGATGGCTTCGGTCGAGGCAACGCCCAGCCGCTGGACTCCCATGTCCAGGTACCGGCAGGCCGTCGCATAATCGCGGATGCCGCCCGACGGCTTGATCCCCATAGCGCCGCCGACGGTTTCCTTCATGGTCTGCACTGCCTCGGGCGTGGCCGGCCCATCGCCGAAGCCTGTCGAGGTCTTGACGAAATCGGCGCCGGCCGCCTGAGCGATGGTACAGGCCTGAGCGATCCGCTGAGGGCTCAGATAGCAAGTCTCCAGGATGACTTTGACCAACACTCCGGGATGCTTGCGGGCCTCGGCCACCACCGCTTCGATGTCACGCCGAACCCAATCGCAGTCGCCCGAGAGGAATTTGCCGATGTTCATCACCATGTCCAACTCGCGTGCCCCGGCCTCGATGGCCAACCGCGCCTCCAAGGCCTTGGTTTCCGGCAGGTTGGCACCGTGAGGAAAGCCGATTACCGTCGAGGGCACCACGCCCGAGCCGGCCAATTCACGCGCGGCCAAAGCCACGTCGGACGGCCGCACGCAGACACTGGCGACCCCGTATCGCTTGCCCATCTCGCAGGCAGCCACGATGTCTTCGTCCGTCATGAACGGCTTCAAAACGGCGTGATCGAGTGTCTTGGCAATCTGGGATCGAGTCCACATCATTCCGTGCTCCTTTCCGCTCAATGCATTTCGCGTCCGCCGGTGATGTTGATCGCCTGGCCGGTCATGTAGGCGGCTCGCTCCGAGGCCAGGTAACAGGTCATGTTGACGACGTCCTCGACGTGCGCGAGACGCCCCAGCGGAACCTTCGATGTGAACTTCTTCACCACTTCCTCGATCGGCAGGTTCAGATTCCGCACGTAATCGCCCGACACGTTGCTCCACACTCCCGTATCTTCGGTAATGCCCGGGCAAACGCAATTGACGCGGATCCGGTGCGGCGCCAACTCGAACGCCAGGGCCTGCGTGAATCCGATGACCGCCGCTTTAGCCGCCGAGTAGGCACTCATCAATGCCGAACCGGTCTTGCCCGACTTGCTGGAGAAATTGACGATGCTGCCACCACCCTGGCGCTTCATGATCGGAACGACGTGTTTGACAAATAGGAACGTCCCGCGGGAATTGACGGCAAACACCTGTTCCCAATTCTCCAGGTCCATGTCTTCGACCGCACCGCCTTGGCCGACCGTGCCCGCCACGTTGACCAACACGTCGATCCGATCGCCGAACAGGTCGGCGGCCGATTGAACCACGCGCCGCACATCCTCGGCCACCGTAACATCGGCCGCGCAGCCCCGGCACTGCTCGCCCAGCGAATCGCACACACTATCCAGACTTTGTTGATGCAGATCGGTGACGAATACCGCGGCACCTTCGGCAACAAGCCTGGCGGCGATGCCCTTGCCGATTGCACCCGCCGCGCCCGTGACCAGAGCCGTCTTGCCAGTGAATTCCATCGCAGGTGCTCCTGATGTGTCTATCGCGTTACAATCCGATTCCGTTCGTCGACCCGGAAAATCCGCGGTTGATGCGAATGGGCCTCCCGGTCCTCGTACAGTCCGTAGCAGGCAATGATGATCAAATCGCCCGGCTTCACCAGATGAGCCGCCGCGCCGTTGACGCAGATCGTCCCCGAGCCGCGTTCCCCGATGATGGCGTACGTGCGCAGCCGGGAGCCATTGGTGATGTCGTAGATATCGATCGACTCGTACGGCAAAATGTCCGCCGCGTCCATCAAATCCTGGTCGATGGTCAAACTACCTTCGTAGGCCAGATCGGCTTCGGTCACGTGGGCGCGGTGGATCTTCGATTTCAACAGCGTTCGTTGCATCGGGCAAGTTGTGGGAAAAAAGGTGACGAAATGCTGAATTCAGCGACCAGTCTAACCCTTTTCCCCGGCCGCGCACAGGGAAGGCAACACAGCCCCTCAAAAGATGGATACCGGCCGCAGACGAGATCCCAGGTCACTTCTGTGAAGCATTTTCCAGTCCCTTGCAATGCTGGGTTGCCCACCTTTCCAGGCTTCGCTCGAGAACACCTCGATGAACCGGCGAACGAACGGGTATCGCGATCTGGAGACTCGATCAACAAGCGATTCTGCGTCAAGGGTCCACCCTGTGGTTCATCGTTGCCCGCGACCATCGAACCGAAAGACGATTCGTACTGGTTAGCGACCTTTGCATCGTTCGAGAGATTACGAGTTCGATTCGTCTCAGAGGCCGTCGCCGGACGGCGGGAATCGACGGCCTGGCGAGCGTCGCAGAAGAAGATCTTTGCTCGAACGTTGCTCAGGTGTTCTTCCAGGCGAGTTCCATCGCATTTCTTTTGTTCGTTCCTCTTGGTTAAATAGTCCCAACCGAGCGTGTTTCAGCGTGAGCCCCAACCGACGCGAGTGGAAGCGGGGCACTGCGCAAAGTCCTTCGCCAAGAGAGTCATGCCATGTTTCAGATCGTTGCCTGGATTGCAGTCGCTGCGGCCGTACCTGCGGCCGACATCGCATTTCGTCGCCAAGCCATCAATCCGGAATCGGAATTCAGCGCTTGCGCGGCGCTCGACGTGAACGGGGACGGACGGTTGGATATCGTATCGGGCGAATTCTGGTACGAGGCGCCGCATTGGACGCGACATCGCTTGCGGGAAGTGCAGTTGATCGGCAATCGCTACGACGACTACTCGAACCTTCCGTTGGACGTCACCGGGGACGGCCGGACGGACTTGGTCAGCGTCAACTACCGCAGCCAGTCCCTGTACTGGGTGGAGAACCGGGGCTTGGAGACGCCTTGGCCCAGCCACGTGATCGACACGCCGGGGCCCAGTGAAACGGGCCGGTTGTACGACATCGATGGCGATGGGCAATTGGACGTGCTGCCCAATGGGATGAAATTCGCGGCCTGGTACGAGGTGGTGCGGGACCAAGTGCAGGACGGCACGGTTCGCCCGCGGTGGGTCCGGCACGATCTGCCCGCACCATTGAGCGGACATGGCAATGGATTCGGCGATGTAAACGGCGACGGCCGAGGCGACGTGGTGGTGACGCGTGGTTGGGCCGAAGGACCACCCGATGCCCGCAACGGATCGTGGATTTGGCGACCGGAGTTCACGCTGCACGCGGACGCGGGAGTGCCCATCCTGGTTCACGACGTCGATGGCGACGGCGACTCGGACGTGATCTGGGGCCGCGGCCACAATATCGGCCTCTATTGGCTGGAGCAGATCGCCGAGCCAAAGACGCAGCGCCGCTGGGTGCAACACGCCATCGACACCAGTTGGTCGCAGGCTCATTGCCTGATGCTGGCCGATATCGACGGCGACGGGCAACCGGATTTGGTCGCCGGAAAACGTTGCCTGGGACACGATGGCCGCGACCCGGGCGAATACGATCCACTGGTGGTGTATTGGTATGGCTTCGATCGCGAAGCCCGCACTTGGCAACGGCATCTGATTTCGTGGGGCGCCGGCTGCGGTTTCGACTTGGACCCCAAGTGCGTCGATATCGACGGCGACGGCGACGTGGATATCGTCGCTCCGACTCGGGCTGGATTATACCTGCTGGAAAATCTGCGGATCGCTGACGGCCCCGCCGAAGGAACGATCAGTTCGCTGCCCCCAACTGAATCTGCCTATCCGGACCACAGCGACTTGACGGTTTTCCGCGACAACGACGGCCAATTGCAGCCGATCGAGACACCGTGGCATTGGGGCATTCGCCGGGCGCATATCCTGCAAGGCATGGAGCAGGTCATGGGCTCGCTGCCCGCCAGCGACCGCCGCGTGCCGTTGGACGTCCAGGTGCTGGCCGAGGAAGACGCGGGCTCGTACATCCGCCGAAAGATCACCTATGCCGCGGAACCCGGCGACCGGGTGCCTGCGCTGCTGCTGATCCCGAAGCAGATCGAGGGCCGAGCGTCCGCCATGCTCTGCCTGCATCCGACCAGTCCGCTGGGGAAAGCCCAGGTCTGCGGCATGGACGGGCGTCCCAGTCGTTTCTACGCACACGAACTGGCCGAACGAGGCTATGTATGCCTGGCGCCGGACTACCCCAGCTTTGGCGACTACGAATACGATTTCCGCGTCGCCGGTCAGCACTATCCGAGTGGATCGATGAAGGGTATTTGGAACCACATCCGAGGTATCGATCTGCTCGAGGCGATGCCCGAAGTGCATTCGGACCGCATCGGCTGCATCGGGCATTCGCTGGGCGGGCATAACGCTCTGTTCGTCGCCGCCTTTGACCAGCGAGTGCGGGCCGTGGTGACGAGTTGTGGCTTCACGGCCTTCGCCCACTACTATGGAGGCAACCTGACTGGCTGGAGCAGCGACCGGTACATGCCGCGGATCCGAGACGTGTTCGGAGGGGATCCGCCACGAGTTCCCTTTGATTTCTATGAAGTTCTGGCGGCCATCGCTCCGCGGCCCCTGTACGTGAACGCGCCGCTGCACGACGCCAATTTCGACGTGGAGGGAGTCCGCAAGGTGGTCGACCGGGCAAGTGAAGTTTACAAGAGCCGCGGGGCGCGGGATAATCTGAAAGTCGAGTATCCGGATGCCGAGCACGATTTTCCCGATGCGATCCGCGACGCGGTCTACTCATGGCTGGATCGCCATCTGCGACGGTCGTGAGACCTCGGCGCGGAAGGCGAAATCCGAACGCCCACGAACTGGGGCGCCACACCCGGGTGCCCCGAATCACGCCATGTAAGGAGGGAATATGGTCGAACAGCAGCCAAGCCA
Source organism: Pirellulaceae bacterium (assembly GCA_023382975.1). Lineage (GTDB taxonomy): Bacteria > Planctomycetota > Planctomycetia > Pirellulales > Pirellulaceae > SKKK01. Next base: position 353,432 of record JAHDXO010000001.1, on the reverse strand, counting down.
GGGTTCGAAAGAGCCCGATCACGACCAGGTCGTCGTCGCCCGATTGTTTCATGGGATCGTGATTGCAACGCTCGCGCGGGACGCCTTTTGGGATCGCGTGAAGATCCATCAGGTTCACGACAAACTGGTGAAGTATCTGGCCGCGAAACAGCCGCCGGCCCTGATCCTGGATTTGGAGAAGGTCGAGCGAGTTTCGTCCGAAGCACTCGGCATCTTGTTGAAGATCCGAGACCACGCCGTCGCCCGGGACTTGCATCTGAGGCTGTGCAACCTGCAAGACGCGGTGCGGGAAGTGATGAAAATCACCGATTTGTCGAAGCTGTTCGAGATTTACGACACGCTGCCCCAGGCATACCGCGGCCTGCTGCCAGAGGATTAGCCTTTTCTTTTTCGCGATATCGCCCCATACTGCTCACTTGGGACGGCTTGCTGAAAAGGGGAACGGCGCCGCAAGATGTTGTTTCTTCGTTTCCGTGAATCCACGATTGCTCGCGGTGTCTGGCCTCGTTTTCATCACGCCACACTTGAGTAGTCCTTCATACCAGGCAGTTTTCGCATGTTTCTATGGCTCGGAAAGTTCGTATCGCGCCACTGGTTGATCGTCATTCTCGGCTGGGTGGTGGTCGTCGCCGCTTTGCGGTCGTTGTCGCCCGCTTGGGAGGACGTGACCCAGGACGGCGATTTGGCATACCTCCCGGAGGAGATGCCCAGCGTGGTCGGCGAACAATTGTTGAGCAAGGGGTTTCCGGAGAACCGGCCAAAGAGCCAGATCGCCTTCTACGTCATCCGCGAAGGCGACGCGATGAATCGAGACGATCTGCATGTGGCCCACGATTTGGCTCGACGTCTGAAGAACTTGCACGCAGTCGCGGCATTCACTCGCGGCAAGACGCTGGCGGAACAAGCCCGGACGTTCCAGCAGGAGGGTCGTCTGGACGACGCCCAGCGGAAGCAGGCGCTAGCCCAAGCCGATCTTGAAAAGGCCATGTTGTCGCTGGACGAAGCGATCCGCCTGGACGAGAACATGGCCGAATACGAGGCGGATCGAGCCGCGAAGGGCGATACGCCGGTGCATCACGCCAAGGCGCCGCGACTGGCTGAGGTCTACTACAATCGCCATCTGCTTCATGCCTATTTGAGCAATTCGGACGAGGCCGTTGCGGATCTCAAGCAGGCCGTGGCGCTGGACGCTTCGCTGGCCGACGCGGCGGGCGAGCCGCTGCCCCGGGAAGCCGCGACGCTGCCGTTGTTAGATGTGTGGACTTGGCTGGATGACATTTTCGGCAAGAAGTTGGGAAACAAGTCGGCTCGTTTGGTCATGCTGCAGTTGTCCAACGAGTTCATGGCGACGGACAACATCCGGGTGCTCGACTATTTGGAAGGAGTTTTGGAACCCGTTCGCGCCACGGTCCTGGACGACTCGCGCGACTCGTTGAAGATCGGATTCTCCGGGTCGGCGGCGGTCGGCGGCGATCTGTTGAGGTCGGCCAAGGACAGTATCAAGAACACGGAACTGTTCACCGTGCTGCTGGTGGTCTTGATCCTGGGCTTGGTCTACCGGTCGCCGCTGTTGATCGCCATGCCGCTGGTGGCGATTTCGATCTCGCTGGTCGCGGCCACTGCCATCGTCGCCATGCTGACTCAAGTCGGCACGTTGCCGGGCTTCGATTGGTGGAATTTCAAGGTCTTCACCACAACGCGGATCTTCATTGTTGTCATTCTGTTCGGCGCCGGGACGGATTACTTTCTGTTCCTGGTGGCGCGTTACAAAGAGGAGCTACAGCGAGGTCTCTCACCGGCCGTGGCGATCGAACAGGCATTGGCGGGAGTGGGCGATGCGCTGGCCGCCAGCGCGCTGACCACGATCCTGGGGTTGGGCACGATGTTCTTCGCGGACTTCGGCAAGTTCAGCAACAGCGGGCCGGCAATCGCCATCTGTTTGGTGGTCACGCTGATCGCATGCATCACCTTGGCCCCTGCTTTGCTGCGTGCCTTTGGACCGGCTGTCTTCTGGCCGTTCGGGGTTGGTCAAACCGCGGTCACGACCGCCGGAGATGCGGGGAAATTGCGCGACGAGCCGCGAACGCCCGGTCAGTGGTTCTGGGAGCCCATGGCCCACGGAATCATCAGGTATCCGGGGTTGATCTTGACGGCCAGCGTGTTGGTACTGCTGCCGCTGGCCTACCACGGAGCCATCCACGGCAAGAACATGACCTACGATTTTCTGCAGCCGTGGCCGCAGGCTCAGGCGCTTGCCAAAAAATACGGCAGCAGCGGCGTCATCACCTACGATTTCTTGCGACAGTTGCCTGCCGATCGTCCCAGCCGCCAGGGTGCTGAGCTGATGGCCCAATACTTTCCGGTTGGCGAAAGCGGCCCGGTTCAAGTCGTGGCGTTCGATCCGGACGGTCGTTTCGACACGAAAGAAGGACGGGAACAGATCCGCGATTTGACCGCGCTGCTGTACTTGGACGACGTAGTGTCCGTCCGCAGTATCACCGATCCGCTCGGCGATTTTCCCCCAGGCAGGAAGATCGGCATGACGAATATCAAATCCTGGGTCAAGTTGGTGACCAGCGCGCATCCGCGGACCCAGGAGCTGTTTGTCGCCACGTCCGGCGAACTGGCAGGCAAAGTGACACGGTTCGACGTGTTGCTGTCACACGATCCGTTTTCGCCGGAAGCGTCCGCGACGCTCGAACGGATTGAAAAGTTCCTGAACGCGCACAGCCAGACGCCCGATTCGCCGTGGCACAATGCCACCTTCGCCTATGCGGGCACGATCGCTGGAATCCGCGACTTGAAGCTGGTCACCCAGTCGGATAACACCCGCATCCAGATCCTGGTTGTCTTGGCGGTGCTGGGCGTGCTGCTGGCGATTCTGAAACGGCCGCTGATCTGCTGCTATCTGATACTAACCGTGTTGTTCAGCTACTTCGTAACGCTGGGCGCCACCGAATTGTTCTTCGCTTGGCTGGACGGGCCGGAGTTCCGAGGACTGGACTGGAAAGTTCCTTTGTTCTTGTTCGTCATCCTGGTGGCGATCGGTCAAGACTACAACGTTTACTTGACCACGCGAGTGTTCGAGGAACAGGAGCGGCTTGGGCCCGTCGCGGGCCTGCGGTGCGCCGTGGTGCGAACCGGTGGCATCATCACGAGTTGCGGCGTCATCATGGCCGGGACGTTCAGCGCGATGACCAGCGGCGAGTGGGGACGCTTCGTGCCGGCTTGGCTTCCTGGCGCCCAGCAGTTGTTTGGCGGCAACAACGCGCTGCCGGCGATCGTTCAGTTGGGATTCGCCCTGACGCTGGGGGTCATGCTGGACACGTTCATCGTCCGGCCCATCCTGGTACCCGCTTTCTTGGCGATCCTGTGCCGTTGGCGCGGGCAGCGTCTGAACGACGGTCCCGACCAGCCGGCCAACCAATCCGAAGAAGAAAGCAAGCTGCCCGGCCCCCATCGCACACGCGCCCGATCCGCCCCCCTGCGAGCAAGCGTCCCTTGACGCGGCCTCTCGTCGTAATCCGATCCGAAATACGGAAATCGACTTGTCTTTCAGCCGTCGGTTTGGCCGCGTCGCGCTAACTCGGACAGCAGGGCGTGTTGCGACTTGCCGAAATAGCCGACGATCAGATCGGGCTCGGTTGCAAACCAGGCGAAAGAACCCCAGGCGAGTTCGGAACTTACTTTCCGAAATGCCCCACTGCCCCGATCCATGAATGCCGTTACAAAGGCTACGTCGTGCTGCTGGTATCCGGCGTCAGTCGCCAGTTTCAGAAGCGCCGCCTGACGGCTCTCGGAAATCGGCCCCTCGCTGGCGACGGCCTCCACGAACACCAGCAAAGGTGTTTCCGGGGCAAGATCCACGAGGATGATGTCGGGCAGCAATCGATCAGCGGAAATCCCGAGTCCGATCGCTCGTGCCAGTTCATCATCGCGTGCCACCACCTTGTTTCGCGATTCGCTGAGCCACACGACCGCAGGTTGGGCCAGGAACCGAGGTGAGAATTCTTCGATCACTGCCTTGCTGATCAGGGAACTCGGCCCCGGGGCCATCTGACGGACCTCACGGTTCGGAAACGTCACCTCGACCGCGTCCGGACGCGTGACCGCCCCTCGCCGGAGCAATCGGGACCGCCCCAATGCCCCTGGTGTTAGATGCCGCTGCTGCCAAACGGATACCTGCTTGCGGAACTTCTTGTCGCTCACGAGAAACAGTTCGGCAAAATCGGAGGCCAACCGGTAGCGCGGCACCGGCGACGTGGTCGGCAACTCTGGCCGTTCAAGTACCGCCCCGAGTTCTACGGCAGAGTTCAATGTCTCATCGCGAATCGGTTCCCGCGTATTGTCGGCGTACCAGCGGTCCGGGATGTCGCCAGTACTCGTTTGCAGTGAGACACGGGTCCATTCCAATCGTTCCGAATCGCTGGTCGCGGCAGCTTGAAGATCGGTCATCCGCGTGACTTGATTGGGCCGAAGCCAGCGGTCGCGACCTTCGACTGCCCCGGTGTAGAACATGACGAATACCGTTCTCGCCGCCATGTCGCGTACCAGGAAATTGCGACGAGGCGTCCCTTCGGGAAAGACGATCGGCAAGCGTTTTGCGATCGTTTCAAGCGACGGGAGCGGCGGCAGAAGTGCATCGGTCATAATCGGATTCCATAGGCTTGCGAAATCAGGCCCTCGATTTCCTGGCTGGCCTTGCCGTTGCGAATCGCGCAGTCGATTTCCTGGGCTACCTCAGGAGCGGGCAAAGCGAGAGATTCCAACTCGTACGCTGACACCGCAACGCTTCCACTGATGCAACGGAAGATCTGGTCGGCGACACTCGAGTTCAAGATGGCGGCGACGGTCGGAAGTCCGATCGGAGCAGGCCCGAACAGGGTTCTGCCGGCTTGGAAAGGCCGAATCATGTTCAAGTGGTTTTCGACCACCATCGCCTGGTGTTCTGCCAAAAAGGAATCGGGGACAAACGCGACAATCAAGCGTCGATTCTGTTCTTTGGCCGTGGTGCGCTGCACCAAAACGCACGGTTGTCGCGTCAGAAGATGGCGCTGTCCGGCGCGGACTTTGAAATACGGGCTATGGTTACGACGACCGTAGCGGAACGAAAACTCGCCGTTCGCCCGAACAGACTCCGCCCAGATCAGTGGATAGCAGTCTTTGCCGGGCCGATCCGTCAGTTGCTCTTTGTGCCGATTCCAGACCAACGGGCCCGTGCTTACCGAGTAACCATAATCGGCTAACCTCCACGGGAGGTGCTCGAGCTTTCGCAGCAGCGTTACTTGCCCGGGTTCGCGAGGGAGAATCCACGGCGCCCCCGAACCGCCGTTGCATTCGAACGACCCGATCTTCGTCACCTGGTAAGCGTTGCCGTCCGGAATTGGCTTCAGGAAGTGTACTTGGACGCGTTTTCCTTTCTTGCGAGGGCGGAAGACGGCAAGCAGCGTTTCCTGCAATACGTCTTCGAAGACGCCGCTGCGCTCGGTGATGAAGTCAATCGCGTGCGGCGGCGCTCTCTCGATCAAGCAGCGACGGAGGTTCTGGAAGTACTGCCCGCCCAGGAATGACGTCGGCGTCACATAAGCGATGATCCCGTCCGACGCGACCAAACGCGTAGCAAGCTCCGTAAAGATCCCGTACATATTTGCGTGACCGTAGAGTGACTCCGCAAACTGGTCCCGCAGATCGGGCGTCAATCGCGTCTTACCATAAGGCGGATTGCCAATGACGAGGTCAAACGACGAATCCAGCCGGGAGGACGATAGCGTCAATGCGTCGGCCGTAACGACGAGGGGCGGAGTCTCGTCGGGCATACCAACCGCCAGTTCCAGCAAAGCGGCGTCCACGAACACTTGCGCCATCCAAGCCAAGAAGGGATCGATCTCCACCCCTCGCAAACGTTCGATAATGCTCGCCCGAATATCGGTGGTGCGATAGCGGCGTTCGCGAAGCTGGGCGGCCATCCGGGATGCCACGGGAGCAAGAAACGCGCCGCCACCGCAGGCGGGATCGATCACTCGCGCGTGTTCCCAATTGCATCCGGCTTGCGACGCCAGATGCAGAAGCCGATCGACCAGGGCCGGAGGCGTGAAGTAGACGCCGTATCTCGCACGCAGATCCTCCGGGAGCATCGCGGCGTAAAGGGAACTGATTTCATACGCCGCCTGATGCTGGTCTGCGGTCGCCGTCCCGATCGTGCTGGCGTCACCAACACCGTCTGCGGGTGTTGGCAATAATAGGTCGCACTGGCGGATCTCGCGCGTAACACCGACTCGACGACAGGACTCCTGCCAGTACCTTTCTACAAGCGATTTGACCGCCGCTCGCGCGCAAGCCACTCGCTCGTCGTTCGTCCTGGTGCGCGCGAGCCGCTCGAGAAGTCTCCGTTTGCCTTCGCGCGTCTGCATCCCAAGCTCCCCTCCTGATCACTCCCGATCCGGCCTCTGTCTGCGCCCCGAGCGGCTGCTACGACGCTATTCTGTCCGTTCGTGGGGCAGGTCTGCAACACCCCTTTGTTTGGAACTTGTTCTGGCCGATGCAACGAGTTACGATGTTCCGGCGTTCCCGCAGCGCGAGAGGACCAAATTGGCTGACTGAATGCAGAGAGGAGTTATCGTCGTGCGATGTAGTGGAATTCTCTGGGGGACATGGGTTCTTGTCGTTGCTTTGGCGGCGATCGGAGAAGAGGTGCAGGAGCGGGTTGCTGAGCAGCGTACCGCTGCAGGGATGATGGCCGAGTCGATCCTGACGGACGCCGGGTTCCGTGGCGGTTTGATCGCGGTCGTTGGAGAGTGCGATGCCGAGCTTCTGTTGGCTCTGTCAGCGGAGCCGCCTGGAACGCGAGTTGCTTCGGAAACGGCGCTCTCGCCGTCTACAACGCTTGTCCAAGCGCTCGTCGAGGATCCCGAGGTCTTGGAACCGCTGCGTTCGGCGATTCGGGGGGCTGGCCGGTACGGACAGGTCTCCGCCAGATGCTGGCAGGGTCCGTTGCTGCCGTACGCGGACAATATGGTGAATCTGCTGTTGGTCTTCGAGGATCAGGACGCGATCGCGGCGGAGGAGATCGACCGGGTGCTGGCGCCGCTGGGTACGGCTCGCATCGTGCGCGGCGAAACGGCGACGACGCATCAGAAGTCCTGGCCGACCGAGATCGACCAGTGGCCCCATTCACGCTACGATGCCACGGGAAACGCGGTCAGCCGGGACGCGCGCGTCGGTCCGCCGGAATCACTGCAATGGGAAGCCGCGCCGCGCTGGAACCACAGCGTGAAGACCAGCGCGCTGGTATCGACTCGCGGCCGGTTGTTCTACATCCTGGACGACTCGCATTTCGCCTCGAACACGCGCACGTGGTCGTTGATCGCCCGCGATGCGTTCAACGGCATGCAACTTTGGCGGCGCGAACTCGCAAGCTGGGGCGGAGCGCGGGGCGGCAAGAAAATCGGCCCGGCGCAGATGCATCGGCGACTGGTCGCCAGCGACGACGCGGTCTATTCCACGCTGGGCGAGTTCGCTCCGGTCAGCGTGCTCGATCCGGCGACCGGCAACATCGTGCGAACGCTGGAGTCTACGGGACCGGCCGAGGAGCTTCTGCTCTCCCACGGCGTGCTGGTCGTGCTGGTGAACCCGAACACCGCGACGGACCTGCGCCGAGGCACGGACCGGCCGATGCGTTTGGTCGGTTGCGATGCCCAATCCGGCCAACCGCGTTGGGACCATGAAGCGGCCATGATCCTGCCGATGACGCTGGCCGCCGACAACCGGCAGGTCGTGTATCACGACGGCCGGTCGATCCGCAGCCTCGATTTGCTGACGGGAACGCCGCGTTGGACGTCGCCGCCCACGGGCCAGGATGTCGCGGTCCGGGACCAGGCAAACCCGGACAGTCCGGGCGCGGAGCGGGCGACGATCTTGCTGGCGTCTCAGTTCGCTCCGACCTTGATCATCTACGGCGACGTCGTGGCGTTTGCGGGCGGGCGACAGTTGAACGTGGTTTCGGCGGACGACGGGCGCGAACTCTGGCGATCGGAATACGCGGCGTCGAACTACTCGGTGCCCGTCGATCTGTTCGGCTTCGAGGGATGTCTCTGGGGGCCCGACAAGGACATGAATCTGTGGCGGCCCTTGGACGACAACCTGGACTTCGTCGCCTTCGATCCTCAGACGGGCGACGTGCGGAAAAACGTCAAGGGCAAATACGATTTCCGCTTCCAGCATCATCGCTGCCATCAGATGAAGGTGGTCAACCGCACGGTAATCGCCGCGCGAGCCGGAATCGAATTTCTGGATACGGCCAGCGGCGACGTCGCCGCGCATCACTGGACACGCGGCAGTTGCTACTTCGGCGTTCTGCCGGCGAACGGGTTGCTGTACGTGCCGCCTCACGATTGCGCCTGCTACGTCCGGGCCAAGCTGTCCGGTTTTTTGGCGATGAGCCCTGCCGGCACGCGCCGACCTGCGATCGACGAAGATCGGCGGTTTCAGACCGGCCCGGCCTTTGGCAGCACGTCGAGCGATCCGGTGCGCAGAGCCCCCGACGAGTGGCCCACGTATCGCGGGGACATGGCTCGATCCGGACGCGCTACCACGACCGTCGGCACGGACTTGTTGTTGGGTTGGCGGTCGGAGCTGAGCGGCCGACTGACCGGTCCGGTGATCGCGGGCGGCCGAGTCTTCCTGGCATCGACCGACGAGCATACGCTGCACGCGCTCGATGCCGCGACGGGGCGGCCATTGTGGCAGCACACGTTCGACGGCCGCGTGGATTCGCCGCCCACGATCCACCGGGGATTGGTATTGTGCGGCTGCCGCGACGGTTCGGTTCATACGTTGCGAGTTGAAGATGGGGAACTGGTCTGGCGTTTCATCGCCGCCCCGGAGCAGCGGTGGATCGTTTCCCGCGGACAATTGGAATCGACGTGGCCCGTCAGTGGCAGCGTGCTGGTCGTGAACGACGTCGCCTATTTCGCGGCGGGCAAGTCGTCGTACCTGGACGGCGGCATCCGCTTGTACGGTTTGCACGCAGAAACGGGCCGGATCGTCGTCGACAAGGCGATCGACTCGCGGCGGGACGACGGTTCCCAGTGCCTGGACGAACAGGGCGTGGACGGATACCTGAACGACATTCTGTCCAGCGACGGGCAGCGGATTTTCATGCGGCATCAGGCGTTCGATCTGGCGGGCAACGCGGTGCCCGAGCGGATCGTCCATCTGCACGGCGCCGATGGCTTTCTCAGTTGGGACACCACGACTCGGCTGTTGTGGACTTACGCGCCGTTGTTCACATCGCCGCATCAAGGCGCGTTCTACGACCAGCGACTCAGCCGCATGTTGTTTCCTTCCGGGCGGATTTTGGTGGAGGGGGAAAATGCGATTTACGGATTTGGCCAGAACCACTACGGCCGCGCCAACGCGGAACCGGGCGGCCAGTGGGCGTTGTTTGCAGCGGACAAGCGCAGCGACGTACCGTTGAATCTGACGGCGGTGGAGTACCGCAAACTGGCCTTGGCCGGCGAGCGTGGCGTGCGGTTCCAGTGGTGGAACCAGGTGCCGATCCAAGTTTGGGCGATGGTGCGCACGGACGATGCGTTGTTTATTGCCGGACCGCCCGGAAGGGAAACGGTGACGCCCGCCGCACTCGAAGGCGGAACGGATGCCGTGTTGCTGGCCATCGCTCCCGATGACGGCCGCGTGCTGGCGGAATGGCCGCTGCCCGCGGCGCCGGTCTGGGACGGCATGGCAGCCGCTTCGGGCAACTTGTACCTCTCTCTGACGAATGGGCAGATTCTCTGCTTGTGGTCCGCTGCTTCCGGGCGGCCGGGCGAGGTGTTGACGCAGCCCGATGCACAGTCTGCGCTGCCGCCGATCAAAACCGACGGAGAGCCGGGGCTGATCGGACGCTGGCGGTTCGACGAGGGGTTCGGACGTTTGGCCCGCGACAGTACCGATCGCGGCCACCATGCCACCGTGTCCGGACGCTGGGCCACGAACGAGACGGACACTTGTTTGGTCGCCGAGGGAGTTCCACGGGCCGCCGTGATCCCCGACTCGCCGCATCTGCACTTCGGCAACGAGGATTTCTCGCTGGCGTTCTGGGTCCAGGTCGCCGTGCGCGATGTGCGTCTGATCGGCAAAGAGGCATTTCCGGACAACTGGTGGGTGATCAACGTGCTGGACAGCGGCCGGGCCGAGTTGGTGTTGGGCGAAGGTCGCGGGGCCGGCCGCAGCGTGCGCGCGGCAACGACCGCTGCGCTGGCGACCGATGCTTGGAATCATTTGGTCGCGGTTGCCGACCGCAAGTCGCGGGAGGTGCGTTGGTACCTGAACGGCCGGCTCGACAGCCGCCATCCGCTCCCGGAAACGATGACCGAAGGCATTCACGCGGCCGGCCGGGATCTGGCGATTCCCTCGAATCATAAGCCGTTCCGGGGCCTGATCGGCGACCTGCGCATTTACCGACAGGCGGTCTCCGCTCAACGCGTCCGGGAGCTATTCGAAGAAGGTTCGCCTCGTTACGCGAACACCGCATTCCGGATGGGCGAAGATGCGGCGCGGACCCCGTAAGAAGGTTCGTCGGTTCGCCGTCAGGTGCAATTTCGGCCGACGATGGCCATCGTCTCGCGTTGACGTTGTTCGACGAAGCGGCGTGCCTGGGCAGCCTTGGCCTTGGACGCCGCGGGATCTTTGGCCAGCGTCAGAACTGCCGGAACAATGCGGCGCACATCGTCCTGGTTGTCCATGTCGAACAACCAGTCGCCTAAGCCGATATCGCGCCACATGTAGCCCTTGCTGGTCTGTTCGCTGAACCGGCAGACGATGGCCGGGATGCCGTTGCCGATGCACATGATAGGCGAGTGCATCTCCAAGCCAAACAGGCCGGCCGACCGCACGTAGGTGCTAATCGCTTCGTCGGTCAGCCAGTACTTTTCGCGCCACACGACGCGCGACTTCACGTCGACGGGCAATCTGTCCAGGATCATCTCCTTACCGACCGCCATCTGGCTCTGGTCCTCGGGGCACAGCAGTATTCTCAGGTCGGTGTCGCGCACGACGGCCTCGATGGCCTCGCGCAGCGGAGCATGGTCGTGTTCTTTCATCGCTTCGCTACGGCGGTGCTTGGCCTCGTCCAGGGGCCGGGTCTTGTGGATCAGCCAATAAGGCGTGTAACGCAAACGCGGGATACAGCAAAGGAACTTGCCCGCTTCCAACCCATTGGCCCGCAGGAAAGCCGCGGCGGCTTCGTCGTCGCGCACATCCGCGGCAAATGCGCCGTCGGGGCCGAATTCCATCACGGGCGACGAGACGCCGCGATCCTTGGCCAATTGCATCGATACCGAATCGCGGAAAAAAACGAAGCGGGCGCCGCTCAGAACACCGGCCGTCTCGTCGGTGAGCGTCGGCAGCGTAATCCCGTAGACCCCGTAAGGCTTCCCGGTTTCGTCTCGCCAACGCACCACGTCTTTTTCAGCGACCAGCGACGGGCCGGAGCCGTGCAGGAGAAAGTCGCATTCGCCAAAGGCCGCCTGCCTCGCGTTGTCGCCCTGGACGATCGTCAGACGCGGAAAGCGACGTCGCAGCATTTCCTCCACGCCACCGGAGACGTTGCTGGGCCACAACCGAACCCGGGCTTCCGGAAGGTACTTCTCCAGCAGAGCCAACACGCCCGGCGTATGGCCGATGTCGCCGATGTTGACGGTCTGCCACGAAGACCGAAGCAGGATTTCCGGCCGTCGTCCCTCCTGACCGCGCAGGACGGGTGCGAGAGCCGCGGCGAGGGTTGATTGGAGAAAGGTGCGGCGTTTCATGTCTACTTCGATTCCTCTTCGACGACGACCATCTGCCGCTTTCCGGTGTTGAAGACGACCATCACGCGGCACGCTTCGTCGCGAGTGCGCGCCAGATGGACCGCGCCGCTGGGGATTCGCAGCGTGTCACCGGCTTTGAGCGTCACCCATTGGTCGTTCAGCCGATGCTCGCACGATCCCGACAGAACGTGCAAATACTCGGCGCTGTTGGGATGCAGGTGTAGCGGATTCGACTGGTTGGGCTTGATGTAGACCAAGCCGAAGGTCATCTCCGCGTCGGGGTCGATCTCGGAACTCATCAGCCAGCGGATCCAGCCCCAGGAGAATTCCAGCGGCTTCACGTCGTCGAAGCTTGTCAGACTCATCTTGGGTTCCTTCTGCGGCTTCTCCTGCTCCTCGCCCGCGGACGCAGCGTGGGCTGACAGAAACAGCACGGCAAGAGCGGCGAGAGCGATCGGACGAAGCGGGGGACGGGCATAGCGTAACACGATGACGACTCCTTGCCTGAAGACCAGGGGCAAATTCAAGAACGCGGCTTTAGTGTTCGACTTCTTCCCAGTACCGTTCAAACGCGCCGTGAACGTGGAAGTCGGGGCTGTTGTCCAGGTCGTGGCACTCCATGCACTTTTTCTCCGCCTCCTCCAGCGGTAGACGAACCTGCAAGCGGAACTTCTCCAGCAGTTCCTTGTCATTCGCATGCAATGTTTCCGCGTCGACATGAGCGTTGCCGGGACCGTGGCAATTCTCGCACCCCACGTTGTGCATCAGCGGCGTCCCGTCCAGCGAGAGGTAGCCTGACGTGTAGGGGAAATGCATCTGCGGATTCCAGCCGACGACGTGGCAACTGATGCATTCCGGATCGAAGTGCCGAGGGATCTCGCTGCGCTCGCCGGGGTGGACAAGCGAATCGAGCGCCCACGAATGGGGCGTGTTCTCCCAAATCTCGAATTCCTTTTGGTGGCAGTCCGCGCACGCTTGCGAGCCGACGAACTTGCCGCCGCTCGGATGCGGAATCGCGCGGACTTCAAGTCCCTCCAAGCCCAGCACCTTCAACTGCTCCTGGTAGGAAGCCAACAACTGGAGCATCTCGGGCGAGTCCTTGAAGCGGGCATCAAGCGGGATCCGCTGATACCGCAGTCGCGGCTCTTCGTCGCCAAAGAACCCGACCGCGCCGACGAACATCCCTTTGCCGCCAACTTGAACGAGGATACTCTCGGTGTTCTCGATCCGTTCAGCCTTGAACGACGGCTCGTCCGCGCCGCCCGCGGTCGCGACCACATCGAAATGCGGAAACTGCTGAGCTAGGCGAACTGACTCATCGATCGAGGCATGCGCCAACAGAACGTACAGATCGCACTTGGCTTCTTCCAGCAGCGGCCAGACGGCACGCAGTGCTTCGTCCGGCGGCTGCTTGATAATCTCGTCGCTCGTGATTTTCGCCTGTTCGGCCGCGCCCAGGATTCCCGTGATGCCGATCTTGCGACCTGCCGCCTGGACGATTTGGAAACGCGGGGTGAGCGAAGCATCGATGACGGCGGTGTTAGCGCATACAAACGGAGAGGCTTCGCCGTCGTCGCCGACCGTCAAGGCGGCCAGACCGCCCACGGACAATCGCAGATCGTCGGGGCCGAATCCGATCGCCCGATAGTCCATCTTCTTGAGGCCCGCGATCGTCATCTGAAACTTGATCTCGGCCTGTTGCCCGAAGCGACGAACCTGATTGCCCACATCGACCGGCACGATCGGCCAACCCCGGTCCGCCAGTTCGCGGGTCAGCGTGTGACGACGCACCAAACCGCCCTTTTGGTTTGTCAATCCCGTGCAACCGCATGGCTCGATGTACCCGCGCTGCTGACCGGTGACAAGCAGTACGAAGTCGGGCTCGGGCCAATCGACGAACAGCGGTTCCTGCCGCTTTGCGTCGCCAGTGTTGGCCGCCGAGTCCGGCGAACCGTTGGCCGTAGCATCGGCGGCCCCGGGCTCAACTTGCCGCGGGGCTATCTCCGGCGCTCCCGGCCCACTGGGTGATTCGCCGCCGGGTGTATCGGCTGGCTCGACGGTCGGAACCGACTGGCTGGACGAACCGTTCCGCACCGCGGGTTTTTCGTCGTCGATGCCAGCTTGCCCCGGCCCGCTGCAGCCCGCGGCGGGCCAGCCCACGATCGCTAAACACAGCACGATGGCCGCCTCGGCCACGGTTGCAGACTTGCATTTCATCACGGCTCCGTCCCCTCGCAAATGAAATCTCCCGAACTACTTCACCGCGAAGCGAACTCCGATTCGCAGCAGCGAAGTATCGGGATGGGTGGTCTCAATCACAATGCGACCGTAATCCTCCCGATCAAAGCCCATGCGGGCGACCGGACGAGACCCCTTGGGAACCGAGATGGTCAGCGGATGCATGTAGACCGCGCCGTTGTTGATCGGGACGGACTCGCCCAATTGCACTATTAGTACATCGGGCGGATCCACTTCCTTGATCTTGAACCGCACATCCTGACGGTATGGACCCTTGACCAAGATGCGCAGCGTCGTCTCGATTCCCTTCTCGCCGTCGACCTGCCCCAGGGTCAGCAGATTGGTCTGCTGCCTGAACAACCCGGTGCCAACGACGGAAATGTCGCCGACCACCGAACCGCTGATCGGCAACTCCAATTCAGGAGCCTGTTCGATATCGGTCTTCAGGTGGATTGTCTGGTTTAGGGGGCCCAAAGGCAACCCCGGTTTTACCGTTAACGTTCCCCGCAGCAGCGCGCTCGGGGCAGGTGTCATTTCCAGGTTCGATGGGTCTTGCTCGACAAACGTCAAATCGAAATAGCCGGCCGTCTCCGGATGTTCGAAGCGGTGTTCGACGACAGCCAGTCGGTCAACCTGAAATCCGTAAAGCGAGAAACCGACTTGCGTGCCTTCGCTCCCCGAAACGTCGCTCAGAACCAACTCCCGCGGTTCCAGCCTTACCCAATCGATCACCGAGCCTTGAACCACAAACAGAAGCGTTGGTTGGCGAGGATCGTTCGTATAGATCTCAGCCGTCTGGCGAAACTGTTCCCCCTCGGTGGTCAGGTGCCATTCCAGCGCAACTTCGGATGATTCGCCCGGCGAAATCGTGCCTTGCTTCAGTTCGCTGAGCGTGCATTTACAACTGCTGGACCCTTTGGTCAACGTCAGCGGTTCATCACCGATGTTGCGGATGAGGAAGATGTGTTTGTCCTTGCTGTTGCGCTGCGCGGTTCCGAAATCGAAGGTCGTCCCGTCGACCGCCTCGACCTTGGCCCCGAGCTTCTCCGCCTCATGCTGACGGGCCTCGAAGGCAGCGACCGTCATGTTGTTCGGCTCGAACTGTCGCGGCGTCAACTCGACTTCGTACCAAGCCGTACCGATTCCCGCCGCCATCCCGACGACGAGTGTGCCAACCGCATACAACCAAATTCTCATCAATCTCCAATCTCCCCGGTCTATGGACTTCGACCGCTACGCAACTTTTGCATCAATTGTTCAGCATTTGTGCCTGCCAAGCTAGTCCCATCCGCATCGTAAACCTGCTGGACGGCCAGTTTTCTCTCTTGGTGGGGAGTCGCAGCGTCCAACTGCAACGCGAACATCGCTTGCTGGGCGGCCGAGTCATGGTCCCCGATGAGATGGTAGGTCCAAGCGAGCTGCGCGCGCGCCAGATTCGAAGTCGGGTACAGATCGACCCAATTGCCGTAGGCCTCGAGCGCTGCCTCCAATTGCCGTCGGTCGGCCGTTCGCCGGAACAACGCCAGTCGCCAGTTGCCGATCTGCCGATGCAGAGAAAAGGATCGCTTGTTGCGGGTCTGCGCCTGCCGCACGGCGTCGTCGAAGCGAGCCTGCAACTCGGGCGAATGGCTCAACAGCAATTGAGCGTGGTAGAGGGCTGCCAGTTGAATCCAGGACTGGCTGGCCGCGGGATCCGCTATGGCCGCTTGCTTGAGCATGGATTCCGCCTGATCCAGCCGGCCGCGTCCCAGCCAATCCATCGCCTCGCTGACCTTAGCCTGCGCGGTCAAGACGGGTGCGTACATGGTTTGATGGCACGCGACCAGCAGAAACAGCCCCAGCACTGCAAGCGTCGCACCACCCCAACGCGGCAATTCGACCGTCCGTTGGCCGCTTGTACTGCGGTTGATCACCAGCGCCGCCAGGAGCCAGAGACTGACTGCGACCCCGGCGAATCCGATCCCGCCCGCCGCACTCAAGTTCAACAGCAAGGTGAAGATCGCAATCAGCAACAGTCGGGGTGGCAGCGTACCATGGACCACCCAAGTCCGCAGCAGCACCGCTACGGCCGCGCCTGCTGGAAACCCCAACCAGAGCAGAGCGGGTGCGGGCGGAAATCCGACCACCATCCCCACGGGAAACGCGAGAAGACCGCCCGCCAGAGCGCCGATCCAGATCGCCAGGACCGATTCCGAACCGATTTCGGGAGATTTCGCAGCATCCGACGAAGCACAAGGATCCGATTCTAGATCGTGTCCCGTCGCAAAGTGTGCCGCTGGCATCCCAACGCCTCGCCAAAACAACAGCACCAAGAAAGCCGCGAAAGCAAACACGCCCAACGTCCCTGTCGTCGCCCAGATTTCCAGCACGAAGTTGTGCGGATCGGCGATGGTCTCACTCGCTCCGGCCAGTTTGTACAACGTGTAATACTGCTGAAAATTCCCCGGTCCGCAGCCCAGCCAGGGATGATCGGCAATCATCCGCAGCGTGGCTTGCCAGTACTCGAATCGGTAGAGTAGCGACTTGGGTGCCTCGCTCAACACAAGCCAATCGAATGCGCCAGCGATTGCAGCACCGACGACTGATACGGCAAACAAAGCCACAACGGCTAGTGGAATCCGCCAATCCAACCGCCGACCGCCGCGAACATGCTGCCAGCCCACGATTGCGCAGCCCACACCGGAAGCCAGGACCGCGGTACGGCTCTTGGTCAACATCAGACAGAACGTGAGTGCCAGACAACCAGCCGCGGCGGCGATCAGACCGGTTCTCGAATCTCCGTAGACCCAGCGCACGATTGGGACCAACGAGCGAGGATTCGCTCCGTTGTCAGAGCGTTTTCCCTGGCACCATGCCTCCAAAACGATTCCCAAGGCAACGATCAGCCAAGCTGCCGTGAAGCCTGCCAACGAGTTGGCCAACGCGAACGTCGCGGTTGGCTCGGTGCTTTCCAACCGATCTTCGAACAGCTTCCTTTCGGGGGAGCCAGCGGGAGCGTCCACTCCGGCCTCGCGTAGCATCGCTTCCGGATCGGCGCGGTACTGAGCCACCGTCTGCGGCATCGTGACGAAATGCTGATACCCGGCCAGCACCGCCAAAGCCGTTGCCAGCCCTAACATGGCGGCGCACAGGGCCCGAACCTCCGTGTCCGTCCGCACCAATTGCCGCACCAGCAGATACAGCAGAACAAGATTTCCCCATTGCCACGCCGCGTTGATCGTCGCCCGTGGATGACCGTGGGGTGCCATGAACCACGCACTGACCCCGACGATGACCGGCAGAGCAACGGCCGCAACGTCTGCCCAATCGAATCGAAACGTCCGGTTACGCACCACCGCTGCAACGGTCAAGCAAAGCATCGTCAAGGCGACCGCCGCCAGCGTCAACACGCACCCGGTGCCCATTTCGGCCAGCGATTCGCCCGGTATCAGTGGCGTCGCTACGAGCAGGGCCGTCAGGGCAGCTAACGCGACGAGCCGCAGTCGCGCTGCCTTCGATTCAACGTGTGTTGACTCGCTTCGTTGCGATCGCGGATTTGGTTGCATCGGCCGGGGTCTTGCCATAGCCATCTCGCTACTCGGAAGTCGCCAATCCGTGCCGTCCACGGCCGTGGGCGACGCAATTGGCATGACTAACGGTAATCCTCGCGAACCGGGTGAAACACGTCCAATGCCTTGGCTTGCCGATCACCCGCTACCACCTTGTGGGGAACTCCGCCCGGAATCCGCCACATGTCGCCTGGCCGAGCGACCGCATGTTCGTCACCCACCCAAAATTCCAACTCGCCCTCCAGCAGCATTCCCATCTGCTCGTGCGGATGACTGTGCCACTCTACGACCGCCCCGGCTTCGAACTCGACCAGCGACAGCATCATCTGCTCGCCTGCACAGGTGTGAATCTCAACGCCGGGAAAGATCGTGTGCTGCGAACACTGATCGCGATGGACAAGATAAGACGACACGGAAAAACCCTACCAGAAACAAGGAGATTTCGGCCAAAGTAATGCATCCAGAGCACATTCGCGGCCAGCCTAAGCCGCACCCGAACCGAGTCTAACCGGAACGTGTCATCAGAAAAAGGACACGGCATGGCGTTGGGACCGGCATAAGTCCTAGCTTGCAACTAGTATTTCAAGTTTGGCTCGTAGGCAAGCCGAAGATTCCCGAGGCGGGTGCCATTGACCAATCGCTTTCGTCGATTAAGATATCGAACTTTGCCACACGGGGCGTAGCTCAGCCTGGCTAGAGCGCTGCGTTCGGGACGCAGAGGTCGCTAGTTCAAATCTAGTCGCCCCGACTGATCTTTCTTCCTGCACTGCCATCGGTGTCGATGGACACCCTTTTCGAATGCGCACGTCTCTCGGCAGGAGTGATTTTCATCTCCTTCGCTCGCCTTCGTCTTCTTCTGGACAGTCCCTGGTGCAAGTCGATCGGGCGTGTTGGCTCAAGGTCGCAGGACCGCCCATGCTTGAACGCGCCCGCGTTTGTGGTTCAATGACTGCAATCACGCCTCAGCACCCTTTGACAGGAGAACCTACCATGACGACTCGTATTTCCCGCCGCGATATGCTTCGCACCTCCGCAGTCGCTGCCGGAGTCTGGACGATGACGGGCACGCTGTCCCGTGGTCAAGACGCATCCCCGAACGAGAAGCTGAACATTGCCGGGATCGGCGTTGGCGGACGCGGAGCCGCGAACGTGAGCGGCGTGGCCAGCGAAAACTTGGTCGCGCTGTGCGACGTCGACGAGTCGCGAGCATCGAAGACGTTCGAGCAGTTTCCGAAGGCAAAACGCTACCAGGATTTCCGCAAGATGCTGGACGAACTGCATGGGCAGATCGACGCCGTGGTGATCGGTACCCCCGATCACACGCACGCCCCGGCGGGCGTCATGGCGATGAAACTGGGCAAACACTGCTACTGCGAGAAACCGCTGACACATAGCGTCTACGAGGCTCGCCTGATGGCTACCGTGGCCCGCGAGAATAACCTGGTCACCCAGATGGGCACCCAGATCCACGCCGAAACCAATTACCGCCGCGTGGTCGAACTGATCAAGACCGGTGCCATCGGCCCGGTGCGTGAAGTCCATGCCTGGCTGGGCGCACGATTCTCGGATGCCGCCACGCCCACCAACATGTCCCAACCCGATGCGCCAACCGATCGGCCGCCGGTCCCAGAGGGTCTGGATTGGGATCTGTGGCTTGGCCCCGCCGGATACCGTCCCTATCATTCGGCCTACGCGCCGTTCAGTTGGCGTTACTGGTGGAACTTCGCCAACGGCCAATTGGGCGATTTCTTTTGCCACTACTGCGACGTGGCCTTCTGGGCGCTCGATCTGCGCCATCCGACGACGATCGAGGCGCAAGGGCCTGTGCATCCGGAGAGCGCCGCACGCTGGACGATCGCACGTCAGCAGTATGCGTCGCGAGGCGATTTGCCGCCCGTAACGCTGCATTGGTACAACGGCGGACCGTATCCCGAGTTGGTCAAGGAGAGAAACGTTCCGCAGTGGGGTAGCGCCGTGCTGTTCATCGGTACCGACGGAATGCTGATCACCGACTACGGACGGCATCAATTGTTGCCCGAGAATAAGTTCGTGGACTTCAAACGGCCCGAGCCTTTCATTCCCAATTCGATCGGGCATCATCGCGAGTGGATCGAGGCGTGCAAGACCGGTGGAGTCACGACCTGCAATTTCGATTATTCCGGCGCCCTGACCGAAGCCGCGCTGCTCTGCAACGTCGCCTTGCGGACCGGCAAAAAGATCGAATGGAACGCCGCGGACATGAAAGCGGTCGGGGTTCCCGAGGCAGACGCCCTGCTGCGCCGCGAATACCGAACCGGCTGGACGCTGTGAGTCGCCGATACCGCCCTTTTGGAGAAATCGCAAAAAAGGGCTCTTGATTGTATACGCCCGTATATTATTCTTTACGGAGTTGCAATGCGCATCTGGTCGCGGCGGTGCAGCCGGAAACAGGGGCGAACCGAGGGAATGAAGTATGGCCAAGAAACCGAGCAGCAAACTTACGAAGCGTCAGCAGGAGGTGTACGACTTGATCAGCGAGTTGATCCACCGTCGCGGGTACGGTCCGACGGTGCGCGAGATCGCTGACGAGTTTAATATCGCCTCGCCTAATGGAGTGGTCTGCCACCTGAATGCCCTGGTGCGAAAGGGCCTGATTCGCCGGGATGCGAACAAAGCCCGAGCGATCGAATTGACGGGACAGCCAGCCACGCTGCCCAATGACAAGGATGTTCGGCAGCGCGGACTGTTGTTTGCCGGCGTTGTTTCGGCTGGCTTCACCAATCACGCCTTTGAATTGGATGAGCGAGTCGATTTCGATCAAATGTTTCATGGGCAAAATCTGTTCGTTTTGCGGGTCAAAGGGGATTCGATGATCGAGGCCCATATCGCCGACGGCGACTTTGTGATCTGTCGCAGTTGCCGGACGGCGGAGAAGGGCGAGATGGTGGTCGCCTTGAACGACGAGAACGAGGCGACGCTGAAGTACTGGCATCCGGAGCGGAACCGCATCCGTCTGCAGCCGGCGAATTCCTCGATGGCACCGATTTATGTCAAGCGAGCGACGGTGCGCGGGGTAGTCGTGGGAGTGGTTCGCAATCGCGTGTGATGACCGGATGAAAAATTCTGGCCGTTGTGGCGGTGTGGGTACTCCCTTGCGGGCTGTTAACTTGGTACTCTTTCGGGCAGGGAACAAAATCGACGTCTGAGGGTGCGAATCATGGCCGACTTACGAACCGTTCATCTGGATGACGTGCTGGTCGTTTACTTCCCGGATCATGAGTTGATGGACGAGGAGCAGAATCGCCGGATCGGGGCGGAGTTGATCGACTTGACGATGCAGGCCAACGGCGGCAAGATGCTGGTCAGTTTCCGCGGCGTCGACTTCGTTACCTCGTCGATGCTTGGCCAATTGGTGATGCTAAACAAGCGTTGTTTGTCGCACCAGATCGGCCTGAAGATCTGCGATGTCGGGCCGGACCTGAGGATGATTTTCCGCATTGTTCGGTTGGACACGCTGGTCGATGTTTGTGGCGACGAGGCCTCGGCACTGCAGGCCTTCCGCACAGGCCGCCCCAAGGCATCCAAGCTGGATGATCTCGATACGGCCGCCGACTACCAGGCGGCCGCAGACGCCGGAGATGCCGCGGCTCAATTCGCCCTGGGCAAATGTTACGAAGAGGGCCGGGGCGTGGACCAGAATTTCCATCAGGCGCTGCATTGGTACGAGAAGGCCGCGGCGCTGGGCCATGCCGGCGCCCAACATACGTTGGGGAATTGCTTCGCCTACGGGATGGATGTGCCGCCGGATTACGACCGGGCGCTGGTTTGGTACCGCAAGGCAGCCGAGCAAGGCCATGCCAACTCGCAGTACCTCCTGGGCGTCTCCTACGCGCACGGCTTGGCCGGCGTCCAGGACCATGCCGTCGCTGCTCAATGGTATCTACGAGCCGCCGAAGCCGGCGACTTGGAGGCTCAGGTAATTCTGGCCGAGTCATTCCTGGAAGGGCGCGGCCTGGATCAAGACGACCAGCAAGGAGTGCGCTGGATGCGGACGGCGGCGGAGCGGGGGCACGCCGACGCCCAAGCGAACTTGGGTTGGATCTACGCCCAAGGGGAAATCGTCGAGAAGGATCTCGAAGAGGCGATTCACTGGTACACCTTGGCCGCCAAGCAGGGCCACCAAGCCGCCCAACAGGCATTGGACGACTTGGACGCCACCGAGGCCTGACGAGGCCGGACCCTTGCGTCGAAGATTACGCCTTGGCGGTCGGTGAACGGATCGCCGACCTCAGGCGGATTTCCGTTCCGTGTGGACTTGGTTCAACTTGTTGTAGAGCGTCTTCAGGCTCACGCCCAATTCTTCAGCAGCAACCGCTTTGTTGCCGGCGTGCCTGTCGAGCGATTGCTGGATCGCGCAGAGTTCCAATTCGCGCAGCGAAAGCGGCCCGAGTTCGGGAACGCGAACGCCCCGCGAGCCGAACGACTGGGGCAGGTGCTTGGGCAGGATCGGCGGCTCGTCGCACAGGATCGTGGCGTGTTCGATCACGTTCGCCAGTTCGCGGACATTTCCAGGCCAGGTGTGTGCGCGCAGCCGTTGAAGCGTCTCCGGCGCGAAGTATTCGCCGTGGGGCGGCGAACCGGGGCGGAACCTGCGGTACAGATGCATGGCCAGTTCCCCGATGTCGTCCATCCGCAAACGCAGGGGCGGCAGGTGGATTTCGAACGTGTTGATGCGGTACATCAAGTCTTCGCGGAAATCGCCGTCCTCGACCATCTCGGCCAGGTTGCGGTGCGTGGCACAAATGACGCGCACATCGATTTGCAGCGATTCGTTGTCGCCGATGCGACGGATCTCGCCGCTCTCCAGCACTCGCAGCAGCTTGGCTTGAAGCGACTTGGGCAATTCGCCGATCTCGTCCAGGAAGATCGAGCCGCCGTGCGCGACTTCGAACAGTCCCACACGCTGCTCGTCGGCGCCCGTAAAGGCGCCTTTGCGATGGCCGAACAACTCGCTCTCGATCAGCGTCTCGGGCAGCGCCCCGCAGTTAACGGGAACGAACGGCTTGTTGGCTCGCAGACTGGCTTCGTGCAGCGCGCGGGCGACCAATTCCTTGCCCGTGCCGGTCTCACCCAGAATCAAAACGGTCGAATTGGTCGGCGCAACCTTGCCGATCAGTTCCCGCACGTGCCGCATCGAGTCGTGCGAACCGACCAGGCTCTTTCCGCCTTCGATCCGGTCCAGTTGACGTTTCAAGGCGCGGTACTGGTTCTTCAATTCGCGTTTCTGGGCGACGCGGGACAGCAGCGATTCCAACTCGGCCAACTTGCAGGGTTTGGTGAGATAGTCGAACGCGCCGTGGCGCAAGGCAGCGATCGCGGTGTCCAGGGTCGATTTTCCGGTCAACACAATCGCTTCGGTCTCGGGCGAAAGCTCCTTGGCCAACTGGATCACTTCCATGCCGTTCAGGCCCGGCATGTTGAGATCGACCAGGATGCAGTCGTACGTATTGCGCTGCAACGCTGCGGCAGCCGTCAGGCCGTCCGGGCAGACCGTCACTTCGTGCCCCATCCGCGGCAATTCGAGACTCATCAATTCCTGGATGCCCGCCTCGTCGTCGGCGAAGAGGATCTTCAAACGCTCAGGCGACTTTGGATTTCGTTTCATGAATTCTTTCCTGTTGGTCCACCCGTGGCAATGTAACCAGAAAACGCGAACCGCGGCCGGGGCCGTCGCTGGACGGAACGATCTCGCCGCCATGATCCTGAATGATGCCGTAGGCGATCGAAAGTCCCAGTCCGGTGCCTTGTCCGTCGCGTCGCCGCGTGAAGAAAGGCTCGAACAGATGCAACATCACCTCTTCGTTCATCCCGCAACCGTCGTCGCTGACCTCCAGTTCGACGGCGACCGGGGTGCGCCGCAGGACGACCTGAACCGTGCCGTCCGTGTCCAGGCTGTCCAAGGCGTTGGTGATCAAGTTCAACACGACCTGCTTGATCTCCTGGGGATTCACGTTCGCCAGGACGACTTGGTCGCAGCGAAAGTCAATGTGCTTCTGGCGGTAACGGCCCAGGTGGCCGACCATCGCGATCACTCCCTCGACCAGTTCGCCCAGGTTGGTTTGTTGCCGTTGTGAATCGCCCAGGCGCGAAAAGTCCAGCAGACGGTCGGTGATCTCTTTGCAGCGGAACGCCTCGTCTTGAATGCGGCGGAGGTATTTCCGCAACACCAGGATTTCCGGATTGTGCTGTTCGTCGGGCAGACAATCGTCCTGTTGAATAATGTCGTGCAAGCGTGACTCCAACGCTTCGGCGCAGCCGGCGACCGAGGTCAGCGGGTTGTTGATCTCGTGCGCCACTCCCGCGGCCAACAGGCCCAAGCTGGCCATCTTCTCGCTGCGCACCACCGCCTTGGTCCTCTGCCGAACCTGTTCGTCGCGCTCGCGGATCTGCTGCGCAAGATCGTCGCGGACCCGCTGGAACTGGTCGGTCATCGCGTTCATCGCTTCGGCCAATTCGGCGATCTCGTCCTGCGTGTCCAGATGGATACGATGGTCGAAATCGCGGTCCACGGCGACGCGTCGCGAGCCCTGGAGCAGACTGCGCAACGGCCGGACGATCCCGCGGTACACGATTCCCAGCAACAGGCCGACGATCGCCAGCGCCAACAGGCTGGAGATCCAGGTCAGCACGATCCAGGTACGGTACTTCAGGCGGACTTCGCTGACGATCTCGTGCATCCGCTGCTGCAAAAAGAACGGCAGTTTCAGAGCGGCCCGATGGGCATCCGACAGGGCATCGTCCAGCGCTTCCACATAGACCTTGTTCAATACCCAGGCTTCGTCGGTGTTCTGCTGGGCGACCCGCTCGAGCGCGGCCTCGATCTCACCGATCGCTTCGCGTTCGGGTTGCTCCAGAGGCGTTTCGGCGCCGAACCACGTGTGATCTTCGAACTCGTCCAGTTTCCGTTGGTATTTCCGCAGTTTTTCGTTGGCCTGCAGAAAGATATCCCGGAACTGTTCGCGCAGATCCTGATTGCCGTATCCCAGGCGACCGATGTCCTCTTGGCGGCGAACTTGACTGAGGAGCGCCCGCAATTCGCCAATTTGATAGGACAGTTCGGAGACCAGTTGCAGTTCAGCCGCCCGGTTATGGCTGATGGAACGCGCCAGCGCGCGATATGCGTACACGCCGCCGAAACTGCTGATCGCCAGGATCGCGACGATCAGCAGCAACATGGCGAGTCCCAGTTGCAGCTTGTGACGAATCAACCAGCGGTGACGCAAGACGACCTCCCTGTCGTGTTATCGGCGGCAATGCTAGCATCCCTGGCAGCCGACTGACGCGCTGCTACCGACGCCGTCCGGCAGCGCGCGGGCGGAGTGTAGCAACGATCGGCAAGCCAAAGCAAGACCAACGCTTTTCGGGACGAGCCGGAGGGCGCAGGAACGGGTTTGCAGGAAAACCGCAGCGGGGTGGAATTCGTTTGCGGATTTGGGGTACCCCACTTTTCCTAAGTGCAAGGATGGACTTGAGATGGCAAGCACGAAGCTCTCGGACGCGAAATTACGGGAATTGGCGGAACTGGCGGCTGGTTGGGGCCAATTGTTGCCCCGATAGGCATTCCCCGACAAACCGGGGCTGGATGTGACTCTGGCGGACATGGAAGAGGTCGCCGCCGTGGCGGCCCGCGCCATCGTGGGCGGCGCCGTGTCGACCACGGCGGAAGAGCAAGCCCAGAGCTTGGACGCCCAACAGCCTTGCCCAAGCTGCGACAAGCTTTGCGAGGTACACCGCAAGCCTCGGACAGTGGCCGTGCGGGGCGGCACGGCCGAACTACACGAGCCGATGGCCCATTGCTCGACTTGCCGTCGAGATATTTTTCCCCCAGCGTCCTGTGTTGCGGATTGACGGTCATGCGTATCGCGCCACGGTTCTGCATCGCATCTTGCATATGGCGGCGGTCAGCAGCAGCTTCGACCAGGCAGGTGTTTCTTTGCAGGTGATTGGGGAGCTGGACATCTCTGCTCGCCAAATCAACAAGTTGACTAAGGAGTTGGGCAGCGAACTGGCCGGCCAGCGCGACGCAAAGACCGAGCGGTTCATCCACCAGCCGTTGCCGCGGCAAGCCACCGCACCGTCCACCCCGATTGATTCGGCGGCGGTGTTCACCGACGGCGGCCGCATGCGGACCCGTGCCCCGGACTGCGGCCGCGGCGTCCACAACGCCCATTGGCGTGAAACGAAGAACGCCGCCTTTCATCGCATGACCAGCGAGTCGTTCGCCTCCGATCCGCAGCCGGAATTGCCGGACTGCTTCCGCAACCAAGCGTATGTGGAGAAACTGGTTCGCGGCCTGAAAAGCCTGAAAGAACAAGGGCGAGACGAAGAAGAAGCCTCGGGCTCGAAGGCATCTTCCAAGCATGAGTCATCCTCATCCGACTCGGCCGCATGGCAACCGAAAACGACGTTTCGATCCTGCCTCAGTTCACTCAGCAGCAGCGACGAGTATGGCCCCGCGATGGCGGCCACTGCCGATGCTCGTGGATTCTTTCAGGCCAACAAACTGGCTTTTGTGGGCGACGGACAGTCCTACAACTGGACGATTCAAAGGCTGTGGTTTCCGACGTTCATAGCGATTGTGGATTTCGTTCATGTGATCGAGTACGTCTACGAAGCAGCCAAAGCCTTGCAGCCGGAATCGGTGGCCTGTTGGCAGCAGTATATCAACTGGGCGACGGCTTGTTGGCAAGGCCGCGTGGCGGAGGTCCTTGAGCAACTGGTCCAGTGGCAAACTCGGCAGCCTGCGATCTCGTCGGAAACCCCGGAAACTGCCCCCCGGAAAATCATCCCTGGCACGATGACCTATCTGCAGAATAATCGCTCCCGAATAGACTACCCCTCTTATCGTTGCCAGGGTCTGTCGGTGACGAGTTCGCTTGCCGAATCGCTGGTCAAACAGATCAGCAAGCGAGTCAAAGGCACGGAGATGTTCTGGGACGACGGGGATGGTGGCGAAGCCGTCCTGCAAATCCGAGCGGC
Source organism: Pirellulaceae bacterium (assembly GCA_023382975.1). Classification (GTDB taxonomy): domain Bacteria; phylum Planctomycetota; class Planctomycetia; order Pirellulales; family Pirellulaceae; genus SKKK01. Next base: position 326,821 of record JAHDXO010000001.1, on the reverse strand, counting down.
GGTACTCAGCAACGGCGAGCCACTTGCCGCATTTATTGCCTCTCGCCCGATCTCCCCATTCTCCCCGCGTTGCCGCGCCGCTCCGCTAGCAACCGCCTCGTGAAATACGAACGTGTTCCTGCGCCCACCTCCGAAACGTAGCGAAAGGCACGCGGTTTGCGCGGGAGGCAGCGACCGGCCCGAAGTGCTTTCTCTGGCTGGACTTGGCGACGATCGGCGGGACGTGGCGGAAGTGGTCAGGGGCGGGATCGAACCGCCGACACACGGATTTTCAGTCTGCGAAGAAACCGGCTGTTTCCCAGGAAATGCGGCGGTTTTCGCCAACCCTGGCGCAAATGCGGTAGCAGTTGAAACGAAACCGGCGCACCTCGCCCCCGATCTGCAAGCGATCATCGACGCTTGGCCCACACTGCCCGAAGCCATCCGAACTGGCATCGTGGCGATGATCCGGGCGGCAGCGAACTCTTAATCCGACGCAAGCCGATGATCAACAGCGGTTGACGTACCGGAAACTGGCCTGGTGTCGCTTCGAGCACTCGGCGGAGCAGCACTGGGGTTGATTGGCCAGCGAGCACACCGGATGATGACGAGTGATCCTGATCGCGGCACGTGCGGAGAATCCAGAAGTGGGAAAGAAGAGTGAGCTGCTCATACCGGCGGAACGCATCGAGCGGGCCATCCTGCTGATCCGTGGCGAAAAGGTGTTATTGGACCGCGACCTCGCGGAATTGTACGGCGTGGAGACTCGCGTCCTGGTTCAATCCGTCAAACGCAATCTGCGCCGTTTCCCGGCCGACTTCATGTTCCAATTGTCCAAGGAAGAGTTCGAGGATTGGAGATCACAATTTGTGATGTCCAATCCGGGTTCAAAGATGGGCGTGCGGCGCCGGCCCTACGCCTTCACCGAGCAGGGCGTGGCGATGCTCTCCAGCGTCTTGCACAGCGACCGAGCCATCGACGTCAACATCGCCATCATGCGGGCCTTTGTCCGCCTGCGAGACATGCTGGCCAGCCACGCCGATCTGGCCCGGCGGCTCGATGAACTCGAACGCAAGTACGACCAGCAATTCGCCGTCGTCTTCCAAGCCATCCGCGAATTGATGAAACCGCCCACCGCCAAGCCCAACGAGATCGGCTATCACACCCTGGTCGAGCAGAAGTGACGCCCGCAACCACCAACTCCCGCTTCTCTCGACACTGGAGCTTTCGTGCCCTGCCCGCCTGCGTCCTGCCATGAAATCTCCGAAGCGTGTCTGTAACCTCCAATCGAGTGACTCCCCGGTTGCATCCCGAAATTCTTGTTGCTACTTTACTTTCGAGGGGTGCGACGTCTCCTACGGATCGCTTGGCAGCACGCATCTGTGAGAGAGCAACCCGCCCCGACGCTTTCGCTCCGCGTCCCTGAAGCGTTTTCCGGAAAGTCGTCCTAACATGCCGCAAGTCGTCATCGAAAACCCGGTCATCAACTCGCCCTTCGAGGAACCCGCGCGGCATTTCCGCTTCGACGAGCAGGGCATCACCAACACCATCGTCGCCGAGCGGCGAATCAGCCAATACTTCGTCCCCATTGCCAAACCCCGCAAGACGGCCAAAGAACGGCAACTGACCTTCGATGAATCGACCGAAGACCGCATCGAAGAGAACAAGACCGTCAACGCCATCCGCCGCCTGATCCAACTGTGGCGCGAAGGCCGTTACACCGACGACGTCACCCGGACCACGGCCCGTCTGCTGGAGTGTTGGCAGCGCGACGACCGTTCCCGCCGCCTGTTCTTCTGCCAGATCGAAGCCCTGAAACGCTTATCTACATCACCGAAGTCGCCACGCGGTACGGCCGTACTTGGATCGAGAACGACCTGCGCCGCTTCAACGAAGACGCCAACCCCGGCCTGTTGCGGATCGCCGCCAAGATGGCCACCGGCAGCGGCAAGACCGTCGTCATCGCCATGCTGATCGTCTGGCACCTGCTGAACAAACTGGCCAACCCCCGCGACGCCCGCTTCACCGACTCGTTCCTGATCGTCACCCCCGGCATCACCATCCGCGACCGATTGCGAGTGCTGTTGCCCAGCGACCCGACCAACTACTACCGCGCGCTCGATCTCGTCCCGCCCGACCTGATGGACCAGATCGCCCACGCCAAGATCGTCATCACCAACTTCCACGCTTTCCGCCGCCGGGAGAAAATCAAAGCCGCGACGTTGACCAAAGCCATCCTCCACCAAGGCGAAGACTCGCCCTTCACCGAATCGGAAGGCGAGATGGTCCGCCGCGTCTGCCGCGCGTTCGGTCCCAAGCGAAACATCCTGGCCATCAACGACGAAGCCCACCACTGCTATCGCCGCAAACCGGACGGGCACCAAGAGAAACTGACCGGCGACGAGCGTCGCGAAGCGGAGAAACAAGCCGAAGCCGCCCACGTCTGGATCAGCGGGCTGGAAGTCGTCCAACGCAAATTGGGCATCAAGACCGTCTACGATCTCTCCGCCACCCCGTTCTTCCTGCGCGGTTCCGGGTATCCCGAAGCGACGCTCTTTCCCTGGGTCGTCTCCGATTTCTCCCTGATCGACGCCATCGAGTCCGGCATCGTCAAAGTCCCTCGCGTCCCCGTGTCCGACGACGCCATGACCGGCGAACTGCCCACCTACCGCGACCTCTGGCTCCGCATCCGCGACGACCTGCCGAAGAAAGGCCGCAAGACGGAGGCCGTCTCCGGCGAACCCAAGTTGCCCGCGGCCCTGGAAGGCGCGTTGCAGACCCTGTACGCCAACTACGCCAAGTGCTACCAACGCTGGGAGGACAACCAAGAAGCCCGCGCCAACGGCCTGACGCCCCCCGTGTTCATCGTCGTCTGCAACAACACCAACGTCTCGAAGATGGTGTTCGACTACATCGCCGGTTGGGAAAAGCCACTGCCGGACGGAACCACCGTCGCCGTCCCCGGCCAACTCGAAATCTTCAGCAACGTCGCGGGCGGACAATTCACCGACCGCCCCAACACCATCCTGGTCGATTCCGAGCAACTGGAATCGGGCGACGCGATGAGCGACGATTTCAAAAAGATCGCCGCCCGCGAGATCGACGAATTCAAAGCCGACTATCGCCGCCGCTTCCCCGGCAGCGACCCCGACAAACTGACCGACGAAGACCTGCTGCGCGAAGTCCTGAACACGGTCGGCAAGCCCGGAAAACTCGGCGAAAACGTCAAGTGCGTCGTCTCCGTCTCGATGCTCACCGAAGGCTGGGACGCCAACACCGTCACCCACATCCTGGGCGTGCGGGCCTTTGGCACCCAGTTGCTTTGCGAACAAGTCGTCGGTCGTGGCCTGCGCCGCATGAGCTACCACCCCGCGGCCAGCTCGCTCGCGCTGCCGAACGGGATCACCGCCACCTTCGAGTCGTTCCCCGTCGAATACGCCGAAGTCTACGGGGTTCCCTTCTCCTTCATCCCGTCCGCTGGATCCACCGCCGATCCCAAGCCCGGCCCCATCCCGACCCGCGTCCGCGCCTTGGAGAACCGGATCGCCTGCGAAATCACCTTCCCCCGCATCGACGGCTACCGCTACGAACTGCCCGGCGAGCGTCTGAACGCCAAGTTCACCAAGCAATCCCAGTTGACGTTGACCACCGCCAACGTCCCCACCCAAGTCGAGAACGCCCCGATCGTCGGCCAATCCGTCATCCACAGCCTGGACGACCTGCGGACCAAACGCCCCCAACAGATCGCCTTCCGGCTTGCCAAGCGCCTGCTGGAACACCATTTCCGGGACGATCAGCAGAACGTCAAACCCTGGCTATTCCCCGACCTGCTGGCCATCAGCCGCCAGTGGCTGGCCGAGTGCCTGATCTGCCAAGACAACACCTTCCCCCAACTGCTGTTGTTGGTCGAAAACAACTACGATGCGGCCGACCGGATCTACCAAGCCATTGTCCACGCCAGCGACGGCGAGAAACGCCTGCTGCCCATCCCCAAGCCCTACGACACCGTGGGCTCGACCCGCTACGTGGACTTCGACACCATCCGGGACACCTACAAGACCCGCGCCGACCGGTGCCACGTCTCCCACGTCGTCGGCGACACCAAATCCTGGGAACAGAAAATGGCCCAAACCCTGGAAGACATGGACGAAGTGCGTTGCTACGCCAAGAACCACGGCCTGGGATTCCTGATCCCCTACACCATCGGCGGGGTCCAACGCAACTATGTCCCTGACTTCATCGCCACAATCGACGACGGCCACGGCCCCGACGACCCGCTGAAGCTGATCATCGAAGTCACCGGAGCCAAGGACAAAGACAAAGAAGCCAAAGTCGCCGCCGCCCAAACTCTCTGGGTGCCCGCCGTCAACAACGCCGGAACCTGGGGCCGCTGGGCCTTCGTCGAAATCCGAGACCCGTGGAATGCGCAGTCGAGCATCCGAGAGTATTTGGCAGAAAGATTGATGGCAGAAAAATAGACTCAACATTGCCTGCATCTTTCTGTCATCAATTTTTTTGTCCTAGTTTCTGCCTAGTTTCTTCCCCGTCGTCCGAGAGACCGTCATGCCCAGCAAGCGAAAATCCTCCAAGACGCCAGAGACACCGATCGAGACCGTCCGGCACAAGGACAAGCGGGCCAACATCCCGACCGAAGAACTGCGGGATTTCGTGGCCAAAGAAGAGGAAGCCCCCTTCACCGTCCGCTATCCGCGCAACCCCGACCTCGATCCGCAATTGGTCTGGCGCGGCAAAGACCAGCAGGACAGCCAACCCCTGGAAATCCCCGCCGTCCCGATCTACATCCAGGAGAAGATCCATCCGCAAGCCATCATCGAAGACTTCCGCGCCTCGATCGCCCCGCCAGTCCAGAAGCCCCGCGACGTGCAACTCAGCCTGTTCGACGACTTCAACGGGTTGCCCGACGACTTCGACCAGCGCGTCGATTTCTACCATCACGAAGGCAACTGGTCCAATCGCCTGATCCTCGGCAACTCGCTGCTCGTCATGACCTCGCTGGCCGAAAAAGAAGCGCTGAAAGGCAAGGTCCAGATGATCTACATCGACCCGCCCTACGGCATCAAATTCGGCTCGAACTGGCAGGTGTCCACGCGAAAACGCGATGTCAAAGACGGCAAGACCGAAGACCTCGTCCGCCAGCCCGAACAAGTCCAAGCGTTCCGCGATACGTGGAAACTGGGCATCCATTCGTACTTGCCGTATTTGCGAGATCGACTGGTGGTGGCTCGCGAGTTGCTCACGGAATCAGGGTCGGTGTTCGTCCAGATCGGTGACGAGAATCTGCATCACGTTCGGGAACTGCTGGACGAGGTTTTCGGAGCCGAGAACTCGATCAGCCTGATCACAGTTCGGAAGACTGGCGGAACGACGGGCGCCTACTTGCCGGCGACCGCAGATTTCATCCTGTGGTACGGAAAGGACTTTGAGCGTCTCAAGTATCGTGGGCTATTCTCACTGAAGTCGTGGGATGGCACAGATACAGCAGCTTACAACCTTATCGAATTGCCGGACGGCACGCGACGCCGCATGAATTTGGAAGAACGACACGACGCGGAGAATTCAGATGCAGGCCGCCGCTTCCAGATGACTATTCTGACATCACCAAGAATCCGCGAGGCACGAACCGGTTTTTACCCGATTCTATTTCAGGGCAGGGAATACCTGCCTACCACGGGCGAGTGGAAGACGCATCGTGACGGCATTGCTCGTTTGCTCGCAGCATTTCGAATCGACCGTGTTGGAACCACTTTGCGTTACGTGCGTTACTTAGACGATTTTCCGGCCACTTCCCTGACGAACACATGGACTGATCTTGGTGGAGCCTCCGACCCAGTCTACGTTGTACAGACCAACAACAAAATTATCGAACGCTGCCTCCTCATGACCACCGACCCTGGCGACCTGGTGCTCGATCCGACGTGCGGGAGTGGCACGACGGCCTACGTAGCCGAACAATGGGGACGGCGCTGGATCACCATCGACACCAGCCGCGTCGCCTTGACGTTGGCCCGCACTCGCTTGATGGCGGGCCGGTTTCCGTACTATCTGTTGGCCGATACGCCCGAAGGGATCGAGAAAGAAGCCGACGTCACCGGCCAGTTGCCGCCGCATCCGCTTCCCAAGACCGAGGCCGATATCCGCCGCGGCTTCGTCTACAAACGAGTGCCCCACATCACGCTCAAGGCCATCGCCAACAACGAAGAGATCGACACCATCCACGCCCGCTGGCAGGAAACGCTCCAACCACTGCTGGACCAACTGAACACGGCGCTCGGCAAAGATTGGCAGGAGTGGGAAGTGCCGCGGGAATTGACCACGGAGGACACGGAGAGCACGGAGAACGCGGATTCAGGTCGATCAGGAACGCAGGTCAAAAAGAGGGCAAAAGGGAAAAACGCTCGTGTCGATTTGTCTTCATCCGCGGCCGAAATCCATCGGACGTGGTGGGACGCCCGTCAGCAGCGGCAGCGAGAAATCGATGCCTCGATCGCCCGCCGCGCCGATACCGAAACGCTGGTCGATCAGCCCTACGAAGACAACAAGCGAGTCCGAGTCACCGGGCCGTTCACGGTCGAAAGCCTCTCGCCCCACCGCACGATCAGCGTCGAGGAAAAGCGGCGTCGCGCGGAACAAGGCGACCCGAAACTCGGCCTGAAGATCGCTACCTACGGCCCCGACCAGTTCGGCAACATGATCCTGGACAACCTCCGCACGGCCGGCGTCCAGAACACGTTCAAGAACGAGCGCTTGCGGTTCGATTCGCTCCAAGCCTACGCGGGCCAATGGATCCACGGCGAAGGCACGTACACCGAGAGCGACGGCACGGCCAAACGGACCGCCGTCTGCATCGGCCCGGAACACGGCACGGTCGGCCCGCAATTGATTAAGGAAGCCGCCAAGGAAGCCGTCCAGGGTGTCGGCTTCGATCTGCTGATCGTCTGCGGCTTTGCCTTCGACCCGCACGTCTCGGAAGAAGCCAAACGCTACGGCAACCTGACGGTGCTGCCCACCCGCATGAACCCCGACCTGACGATGGGCGACCTGCTGAAGAAAACCGGCTCCGGCAACCTGTTCATGGTCTTCGGCGAACCCGACGTCGAGATCGCCCATCAAAAAGACGGCCGGATCGTCGTCCAACTCCGCGGGCTCGACATCTTCGACCCCACCACGGGCGAAATCCGATCGAGCGACACCGACGACATCGCCTGCTGGTTTTTGGACACCGACTACAACGGCGAGAGCTTCTTCGTCCGCCACGCCTACTTCACCGGCGCCGACCAACCCTACGACAGACTCAAACGCGCCCTGCGCGCCGAGATCGACGAAGCCGCCTGGTCCACCCTCTACACCACCACCAGCCGCCCCTTCCACCGCCCCCAAACCGGCAAACTAGCCGTCAAAGTCATCAACCACTACGGCGACGAGGTGTTGAAGGTGTTCAACGTCTGAAAGAGGAGTTTGGCAGAAAGATTGATGGCAGAAAGATGACCTGAAAATAGTTCTTGATCTTTCTGCCATCAATTTTTCTGCCCAATCGCCTGGGAGAAACGCCGATGCCCGTTGTCGTCCACGCCGATGTTCGCCGCCCTTCGCAGGAGGAGTTCGCCGAGATTTCCTACGATGTCATGCATCATCTGTTTGCGATCCACAACGAATTTGGGCGGTTTCTGCGCGAGGAGATCTACAAGCAGGAACTGGCAGCGCGTCGTGCTGGTCTGCAGCTGGAGGTTCCCATCGACGTGTCGTTTGGCCGCTTCGTGAAACGTTACGAAATAGATCTGCTGGCCGACCAATCGGCGGTGTTTGAATTGAAGACGGTGGAAGCACTCGCACGTCCGTCGACGAGCACGGTCGAGCCAGGTTTGCCGAGCATGCTCGGCGATTCATCGAACATACCCGTTTGCATTGTCTCCTGTGGATCAACATCACTTTGCACGAAATCGCATTCCAGACAATTTGCAGGCAGAAACATTGATGGCAGAAGAATCGGCTGAACATGGTCAGCATCTTTCTGCCATCAATTTTTCTGCCCAGCTTCTTCCCAGCCGCCCCTTCGACCGCCCCCAAACCGGCAAACTGGCCGTCAAAGTCATCAACCACTACGGCGACGAAGTCCTGAAAGTGTTCAACGTTTGAAAGCAGAGCGTCTGGCAGAAAAATTGATGGCAGAAAGATGGGCCGTGGATTGGTTTGATTTTTCTGCCATCAGTTTTTCTGCTTCCGTAGAAACTGCATAATCTGCGCGGGGCGACCGACGGGGACGTCCGTCGTACAGGCCGACAACCATTGTCTCAATATTCCTGCCATCAATCTTTCTGCCAACGTCGGAACAGGCCAAGCGAAGTGAAAGGAACTGATGAGAATCTGCCGTTGCCAGACGCGGGGTTGCTTCGGGTTGGATGGGATAGGGGGAACGGGCAATATGGGATATTGCTATCTTTAACTCGCATTTCTTTCTTGGGAACGGCCTCCGCTACGCCTTCCGCTACGGCTCGATGGGCGAGCGGCTCCGCTGCGCTGCGCACGTCGCCCCTCGGCCTACGCTCCAGGCTCCGCTCTCGACTTGCCCTGACATGGACTTGACTTGACCGAACTCGACCGAACTTGGGCCACGCGGAAGCCCAGGTAGTCGAAGCGGTCGGACGGCCCGTTCGCGTCGCGGATCGCCGACCGGCAGTACCGCGAGTCGTCCCTCCAACTGCCGCCGCGGAACACCCGGACGCCGGCCTCATCAACTTCCGTCGGATCTTCAGGCGGCGAGTTTGCGTAGTAGTCAGCGTCGAACCAGTCCTGGCACCATTCCCAGACGTTGCCAAGCATATCGTGCAGTCCCCAGCCGTTGGGCATCTTCTGACCAACCGGATGCGTCCGACCGTCGGAATTCGCGTCGTACCATGCGTACTGGCCCAACGCGTCTTCCTCATCCCCGAAACTGAATCGGCTTTGCGTGCCGGCGCGACAAGCGTATTCCCACTCGGCCTCCGTCGGCAGACGCCCCCCGAGCCAACGGGCAAACACCCACGCATCGTACCAACTGACATTGATCATCGGGCACGAGTCCTCCGGAGCGTACTTCGCGAACACATCCGAAGAAGCCCACACACTTGCAAATACCAATTCGTGCCGCGGATCGTACAGCCGATACTGGGCGCGCGTGGTCGGCGTCGCCTGCAAGTGAAACGGCGATACAACGACCTGATGTTGCGGACGTTCCCGATCCAATGCATTCTGATCCTCCTCGCTGCTGCCCATCCAGAACGGCTGGCGATCGATACCCAGTTCTTCCGGCGGACAGCGTACAAAGCCGTGTTCCAACGCTACGGCAATTTCGTCGTCTGACTCGAACAACTGCCGAAACTCCGATTGGAACCGGGCGATCACCCGATCGCCGTGCGGAAGGCGCACGCCGTCCAATCGGCTGCCGTCCAGCAACGACCAGGCGCGATAAATCAACTCGTTGGGCCGCGATCCGGTCTCCGGCCGCTCGAACAACTCGGCCAGCGACGCCAACAGCGCGCTGCCATCGGACCGCCAAACGGTCGGCGACATTTCGATCGCAAACCGCCAAGCCCAGTACCATTCCGGATCGCTGGCCATTCGCCGCACGTCGGCGTCCCCGCACCGGATCAACGCCGGGCCGCGATGATCGGACTCGCGGACCACCCAGCCCTGTTGCCCGTTGCGAGCCAGGTGCAAACCGCAGTAGAACTCCATCATGCCCCGGTGCTTCCAGCACAAGTTCTCGCGCGTCGCCCCGTCCAGGATGCAGCGGTCCGTCAGACCGCTGACCGATTCGATGACCTCCCACTCCGCATCCGTGATCGTCGTTGCGCAACGCCGCGACGCAGCCTGTTGGACGTCGACCACCGCATCGTCGCCCTGCACCGCGTAGTAGTACAATTGCCGCACCATCATCTCGCAAGCCGTCGCCGCCAAGATCTCGCGCCAACGCAGACGCTGTCGAGGCCCCGTTTTCCACTCCGGGTGCCGGTCCTGCAAACGCGCCGCCGCGCGCTTGGTCAAGTGCTCGTGGACCTGGAAATACAGATCGCCCCGCGTGGCAAACGAGCGGAACTCGCCCGCTTCGACCAGTTCACGCACCAGCGACAACACCACCGGAATCCGCAACAGATGCCGCACTTCGGCATAGTTCGGGAACAACTCGCGCGGACTTTGCCGATACAGGCCCCGGAGATAGGCTTTCTGCTGGTCGCGATCGAACCCGTCGATCCGGCCGAAACGCCAACCGCCCGTCTCCCGGAACAGCGGCCAATGATCGGATACGGCGTAGGCGCGGCCCGTCACCAACACCCGCAGCGGCTTGACCGACCCGCTGCGCAGCGACTCCTGCAGCGACGCGATGCTGCTCAAACGCGGCACCTGGTCCAAGGCGTCCAGAATCAAAAACACCCGCCCGGCGCGCAGAGCCCACTCGGCGACCTCGACCGGCGACACGTTGGCGCCGAGCGCCCGAACCGCCGGTTCGACGGCTGCTGCCAAAGTCCGAATCAAGCCCTCGGCGTCAAACGATTCCGGCCAGTGCTGTACCCGCTGTTCCCAACGCACCACCAGCACCGGTTGGCCGTCGAACAGACGCTGCTGAGCGTCGGGGCCGCACAAAAACGCCTCGATGCGCCGAGTGGCCACCGACTTGCCCGCCCCCGCATCCTCCGTGATGCACAGCCGCCGACTCGCCCCCAGCATCGCGAACAACTCGTGAGTCGTCTCTTCGGCGTCTGCCGCTTCAGATGGGACTTCCTGCTCGTGCTCAAGCGATTCATCCCAATCCTCGTCATCTTCATCCTCGTCATCCCAATCCTCACCATCCCAATCCTCGTCGTCTTCATCCGACGGGCGTTCGATCACCGGCACGTACGGATCTTCGCGTTTCTGCCCCTGACCAGCGCCTGCGGCCGACAGGCTGCTGGCATCGATCGGCTGCAGGCCCTCTTTCAGCAGCGAGTAGTGCGGTTCGACGTAGCACATCAGCCGGTCGGGATCGTCCGGATCGCCACGGGCTTCCTCCCATTGGGACACCCGATCCTCGCAATACCGCCGCAACACGGCTTCCATCACCTTGACCGACGGTTTTCGTCGCCTGGACCGGGCTCCTGCGCCGAGCAGTTCCAGAAACGCGGCCCGCTCCGCTTGTTCCTTCCACTGCCGCAATTGTTCGGCCGGAAAGCGAGCCGCGTCGCCATCCACGATTTCGTGGCAACTGCTGCAGAGCCAGATCCCGTTATCGATCGATCTTCGCTGTTCGGTGGACAAATCGGCGTCGTACCGCGGCCCGTTCTTCGAAGCGGCCGTGATATGGGCCGCCACGCCCTTTTTCAGCGCCCGCGTCGGCTCCGAATGCGGCCCGACCGTCGGCTTCCCGCAGTCCGGATTCGAGCAAAGATACCCGACCCGTTCGCCCAGAATCCGAGCCGTCGACTTGGTAAACTCCTCGCGTGCCATCCCGTATCCCTTCCACACCCCGCCCAGCGGCCACCGCAACGTCCCCAACAATGTACCAACCAGCCGCATCGCAAAGAACAAGGGTTGGCCACGAGGATGGCGACTGCGAATGGAACAGGGGGTGCTTGTCGCCGATGCCACTTCTCGTAGGCGGCGACGGCAAGGGTGTAGTTGTTGCCGCTGTACTCTTCTCGATGTTCCAACCACTCGAAAACGTCGTGCTGCACGATTCCTCGGGATCGCCGATTCACTCGAAACCTGAACGTCAGTTCTTTGGGAAAGGGGACGGCATCCGCCTCCGATTCGGTAGCTGCGTCACCGAGAGTGCCATCTTCTTGTACGGACATCGCGGCGATGATTTCCTCCCGGTTGAGCAGTACACGGGCGAAACGTGTCAAAACGTGGCCAAAAGTGGCAAACGGCAAGGGGAATGCAAGGGCGAGAGCGACGCGCCGCAAGTGCTTTCTCTGGCTGGACTTGGCGACGATCGGCGAGACGTGGCGGAGTGGTCAGGGGCGGGATCGAACCGCCGACACACGGATTTTCAGTCCGTTGCTCTACCAACTGAGCTACCTGACCGGGAATTGGGTGCGAAGCGACTAGAATACGAGGCGATGCTTGGCTTGTCAATTCGGGGATTCCTGGAGCGTCCATGAATTCGTGCCGGTTTGATCGGTTCGCCGTTCGCGATCGGAGACTTTTGCCGATTCTGCGGTGGCGGGATCGAAAGAAACCGTCGGCCCGGACGTCGGTTTTGTGTCGCAAATCGCTTGGTGGTAAGGACTTCTGTTTTGTGACATGGTTGACACTTGGCGCCGGCCTTGTTAGCATCGAGGATGACGTGGGCGAGAATCGCGAAAACGTGGAAATGACCTCGCGGAGTTTCAATCGATGTCGGATGATCGACCAATGGCTGTTTACACGCGGGTCGGGTTGGTTTTGCTGGTGGTAGGGCTGATTGGGTCGCTCCTTGCCACGCCAGCCGAAGCCTACACGCCGGAGAGCCCCGAGGTGCGGGCGCTGCTGGACCGGGCGGTGAAGTACCTGGAATCGCAACAGCAGAGATCATTCCAGGAAGGAGGTCACTTTCTGGCGGCGATGGCGATCATGAAGGCGACCGGCGATGACGAGCATCCGATCGTCAAGGTGGCGACGGAAAAAGCGTTGAAAATGGTCGAGAAGATCCGCAAGGAGGGCGTCGGTGGAACGTGTTACAGCGAGGGGATTCTCTGCTATTTCCTGTGCGAACTGAATCCACAACGCTACCGGCAGGAAATTTCCGATGTGTTGCAGGCGATGCTGCGACGCCAGAGAAAGAACGGATGCTGGGGCTACGAACCGCACACCTACGATGACACGTCACAGACGCAGTACGGCGTGTTGTGTCTGTGGGCGGCGCATCAGCATGGTGTTCCGGTTCCGGTGCAGGCGGTCGAGGCCGTGGCGCAATGGTTGATGCGTGTGCAGGATGTCAGCGGCGGTTGGACTTACAGCCCTACCGACTTCGCGAATTTCCAGCGCCGACCGCAGGGCTCTGTCACGCACTCGATGAGCGCCGCGGGATTGAGCAGCGCCTATATCTGCTCGTACTTGCTGGGATTCACCGTCCAAAACCGCGACGAGACGAAGCCGGACGATGGTTTGCCTGCGGCCTTGGTTCGCGTCGAGACCGAAGAAGAAAAGAAGCAGGCGTCGAAGTTCCTGCGGCCGACCAGCACCAGCCGCCAGATGATGGATGGGGCTCAGGCCGCGGGAAACGCGTGGTTTGCGAAGAATCTGCAATTCGACGTCGAACACTGGACTCACTACTACATGTATGCGTTCGAACGATACAAGGCGTTCCAAGAGTTGACCGAGGGCAAGTCGGTAGCGGAACCGGACTGGTACAACAAGGGTGTGGAATACCTGCGAAAGACGCAGGCAAACGACGGTTCCTGGAAGACGGCGAGGAGTCATGGCTCCAACGAGTTCATCGATACGGCGTTCGCGGTTTTGTTTCTGACCCGAAGCAGCCAGAGTTCCATTCGCAAAGCGGTCATGGACGAAGGGACCCTGGTGGGTGGCAAAGGTCTGCCCAAGAACTTGGCGAATGCCCGACTGGTGGACGGCCAAGTTGTAACGCCGCAGATGGTGCGCGACGTAGACGATCTCCTGGAGATGCTGGGCAAGACGGAGGACAAGCAGTTCGACGCGACGCAGTTGCCCGGTGGCCTGACGTTGGACCAGGATCTGGACAAGAGGACGAGTCAGTTGGTGCGATTGCGCGAGATGGTGACGGACCAGGATTTCCAGAAGCGGATGGCGGCGGTCAAGACACTGGCCGCGTCGCACGACTTGGATAATGTCCCGGCACTGATTTTCGCGTTGAGCGATCCTGACGCGCGCATTGTCCGCGAAGCTCGCGACGGTTTGCGGCTGATCAGCCGCAAGTTTCAAGGTTTCGGGCTGCCCGCCAGTCCAACGCCTCAGCAGGTGACCGCCGCGCAAAGGCAGTGGAAGGACTGGTACTTGTCCATTTGTCCGGACGGAGTATTTTTGGACTAAGGAAGCGCGTCGGAACCGAGGTCTCGCGACTTCGGCTACGCGAGTGGAGCACGGGAGGAGAGGCGGCGTGGCGACTCATGCGGATCCATCGGCGGACAACGGTTCCCAGTCGAATGCACCGGGTGGCCTGCGCGTCTCGGCGTACGACCAGGTAGCCAGCCTGCTGATCGCGCTGTTGATCGTGATCGGCTTTTTCGTGACATTGTTGTTCACGATCTGGCTGACTTCGCGGCTGCTGTTCACGCAGCGGGCGATTCCCATCGAATTGGTCGAGTACTCTGGGCGGGGCGATCACGCGGCCGGCTTCGAACGCGACCTCGAAGAACCGGGGATGGATGAGGTCGAGGAGTTGGTGGAGCCGGCCTTGGAGGCGACGCTCGAGGCGGTGACCGACTTGGTCAGCTCGCAGTCGGCGGCCTTTGACATCATCGAAACGGCTGCCGAGGTCACGGGCCGCGGCACGGGGATGGGAGACAGTCGCGGTCCGGGGCCGCTCGGCGAGGGAGTGGATGACGTCGTCCCGCCTTGGGAGAGGTGGGAGATCCGATTCGCTACCACGGGCGTGCAGGTTTACGCCAGGCAGTTGGACTTCTTCAAGATCGAGTTAGGGGCGGCTGGCGGCGGCTCGCCAACCGTCGAATACGCTTCGAATCTCTCGGCCGCGCGGCCCACGCGGCGAACGGGCAAGCCGGAGGAAGAGGATCGCTTGTACATGTCCTACCGCAATACGGACAGCCGGCTGGCGGCGTTCGACAAACAACTGTTGAGCAAAGCCGGAATCAGCACCGACCGACGATTGGTGTTGCAGTTCTTCTCCAAGGAACTGGAGCGCCAGTTGATGACCATCGAAGCGTCGACACAAGCAGCCCGTGGACGCAAGCCACAGGAGTATCTGAAAACCATCTTCGGCGTCCGCGAGACGCGGGCGGGGTACGAGTTCTTTGTGGTCGACCAGTTCTTTCGGTCGGCCCCGAGGATGTGATGAAGTGGGGACGCGTCCGCACCCGGCAAATCGATGATCCGGTGAGAAATTTTGGGACGGGCACCTCGCGGCGAACCGGATGCACCGTGTTTTTGCGGCTTCCAACGGCAGCCAGTCCCATTTTTTCGCAGCCTTGGGTGATTACAATAGCGGTGTGAAATCGACGCTCAACTTGTTTCCTTTCCGACCTGAGAGACCAAGATGGACATTCAAGGTTTAACCGCCATCGTCGGCAACTTGACGTATGTCGCGCTGATCATGATCGCCTTGTGGGGGGTGTTTTGCGTCGTCATGGTCTGGACGCGAGTGGCGCAAAAGCGATTCCGCAACGAGGAGGCCCAGCGGGAATTCCTCGCGATGCTGGAACAGCCGCTTGAGAGGGGCGATTTTGAACAGGCCGGGGCGATCTGCGAAGGCGACCCCCGGGCCGTGCCGCAACTGGCGCTGCTGGCCATCGAGAGCCGAGCGGCTGGGTTCAGCAAGGTGCGGCAGATGATCATCGACCGGTTTCAGCGCGACGTCATGGCGGATCTGGAGTACCGCGTCAGTTGGGTAAACACGATGATCAAGAGCGCTCCGATGGTCGGATTGCTCGGTACCGTGTTGGGAATGATGGGGGCCTTTGGCAAGCTGGCCACGGCGGAGAATATCAAGCCCGATCAGTTGGCCAGCGACATCAGTCTGGCATTGATCACCACGGCCGGCGGCTTGGCCATCGCGATTCCGTTGGTGATCAGCATGGCCAGCATCAACGTGCGTATCCGAAAAATGGAAGACTTGGCGATTTCCGGATTGACTCACGTGTTGGAGAGCCTGCGGGCCGGCTTGAACGCCCGCGGCGGACGCATGCTCTGAGCCAGAGGGCGGGGGATCGATTTTTTGTGGTGAATCGTTGAGGTGGCCGACTGGACATTGCCGCCCGACGACAGGAGCGGCGCATGAACGAAATGCTCGAAGACGAAGAAATGCAGCCGCTGTTGCGGTCGAAGACGTACGACGATTCGGAGATGGATATCACTCCGATGATCGACATGACGTTCCTGCTGCTGATCTTCTTCTTGGTGGCGTCGAAGATGGATCCGTCGGCGGCGATCAGTCTGCCGCCAGCGCGGTACGGGCTGCCGGTGGTCGAGAAGAGTGCGGTGATCATCACCTTGGTCGCCAGTGACGAGGGCAAGGCGGTTGTCTACAAGGGAAATGGCGCGGTGCCCGACGCGATGATCGACGGCAGCGATATCGAAGCCGAGGAGAACGAGATCGCGGCCTATGTCGAGAACGAATTGGCAAGTACCGGCGCGGAACGCAAAGAAAACGTGCTGATCAAAGCGGAGCGAGGGATCAAACACCGCGAGGTGGCGCGAATCACCAAAGCGGCGACGCGGCCCGAGGGCGTGCTGCAACTGTACGTCGCCGTACTGGAGGTCCAGCAATAACGTGTCATTTCTCGCACAGTGCCCAATTTGTCAGACTTCCTATGCCGCGGGCGAACACCTGATCGGCACCCAAGTCACATGTCCCGCCTGCGGCCAAGCCGTCACCGTGTCCGCGCCGGCCGGGCAATCGTCCCAACCGCCGACTCCCGCGGACGATGCGAAAGCGTCCGTCAAATTGGATCTGGGCGAAAAACGGGAGGTCGAGGAAGCGGAGATGGACATGACGCCGATGGTGGACGTCACGTTCCAGTTGTTGATCTTCTTCATGGTCACGGCCGCTTTTGCGATGCAGAAATCGATCGAGATTCCCAAGCCGGAGCAGGATCAGCCGAGCACCCAGGTGCAGCAGAAGGATCCGGAGACCGATCCGGAATACATCGTCGTCCTGGTGGACGAATTCAATACGTACCAAGTGCTTGCCGACGGGATCGATCCGGACGACGCCGAGGCGCCCAGCGAGCAGGAATTGCTGCGCAAGCTGCGGTTTGCCCGAGATGCGGCTCCTGGGGGCGTGATCCCGACGAAGCTGTTGGTCAAGGCCAGCGGCGAGGCGCTTCACGAGAAGGTCGTCGCCGCCCTGGACGCGGGAACCGAGGTCGGAATGGAGCAGGTTCAATTGATGACAGTCGAGGAAGGGGAGTATTGATGTCCGCAGACCGGTTTCTCACGCGACTCGAACAAGCGGGCCTGCTGGACGAATCCGTTCTGGCAAAACTGCGCAAACAGATCGCCGCTTCCAAGACTCCGCATTCGGCGCGCTCGCTGGCCGACGCCCTGGTGAAGAGCGGTCACTTGACCAAGTTCCAAGCCTCGAAGCTGCTCGAACAACTTGGCGGCGAAGTCGAATCGACCACCAAGCCAAAGCCTCCCGCGGACCTGGACGACGATCTGGGATTGGCGCCGTTGGACGACGAAGACCTTCCGCCCGCGCCCAAGCAGACGCCCACACCAAAACAGACCCCCGCGCCCAAACAGGCATCTGCCCCCAAGCCAGCGCCCGCACCCGTGGCGGAGGACGACGACGAGGTAGTATTGCTGGAAGACGCCAGCGGCGCTGCGGCCGACGAAATGGTGTTGGACTTGGAAGATGTGCCCGCGCCGTCGAAACATACTGCGGCGGGCTTGAAACCGGCCGAGGGCCCGAAGACCTCGCCGTCGAGTCGCGGCAAGAAACCCGTCAGCGGCCTCGAACCGGTTGGCGGTCTGGAGCCGATCGACGGTCTACAGCCAATCGACGGTCTACAGCCAATCGACGGTCTACAGCCAATCGACGGTTTGCAGCCAGTCTCGACGCCTCGCAAGAAGAAGCCCGTCACCGGATTGGAGCCCGTGGGTGGCTTGGAGCCGATCGGCGGATTGGAGCCGATCGGCGGCCTGGAACCCGTGGGAGGACTGGAACCGGTTGGCGGTTTGGAGCCCGTGGGTGCCGCTGGGGGGCTTGAACCGTTGCCCGATTCGGGGCTCGAAACGCTCGACGAAATGCAGGCGGCCGGACCGCTGCCTGGCAGCCGGGCATCGACAAAGGGTGGGGCGCGAGGAAGAAAGCCGTCGCTGAGGCAGAACGTCTGGGATTCGAAACTGTTGTACGTGGGCGGCGGTGCGCTGGTGCTGATCATCATTTTGGGAATCACCTTGTACCTGTCGCTTACGCGCGGCACGGCGGCGGAGATGTTACAGGCGGCCGACGACGACTACCGGTCGGCTGCCTACGCCCAGGCGATCGCCAAATACGAGAAATTCTTGACGCGTTTCCCCAAGGATCCCAACGCCAGTCTGGCGCGGGTCAAGATCAGCACCGGACGGATGTGGCAGTCGGTCGAAGGCTCGCGGGACAAAAAGCAAGCGCTGGAGACGGCCAAGCGGGAACTGCCGTTGATCGAAAACGAACCGGCGTTCGCACAGATGCGTCCGGAGTTGGCGTCGATCCTGCCCGACATCGCCGACGGTTTCGCTTCGCAGGCCCGCACGCAGACGGACATGCAGCGCGCGGAGGAATTGGTCGTGCTGGCCGCCGAGGCGATGCAGTTGATCGACAATCCGACGTACGTGCCGACGTCGCAACGCAAGACGGTCGAGACCAAACTGGCGCGGATCAACGAGAACATCGAACTGGCCAACCGCAACATCAACATGAGCAGGCGGTTGGCCGAGGCGATCCGGACGATGCGCGAGGCGGCGGAGGCGGGCAATACCGTCGAGGCGTTCCGCATCCGCCACGTGTTGCTGAACGGGCAGCGCGACGAAGACGGCAAGGTGGAGATCGCCGGGTATCCGGAACTGTCCGCCAACAGCGAGTTGATCGAGGCGACTCGCTTCATCACCGACCAAGAACGGGCCCTGGTGAAGATCAGCGATCAGCCGATCGAGTCGGAAGCCACCGATCACCCGCAGCCGTCGCTGTACCCGGTTGCTTTGGCCAGCCGGCACGGGGCGGGCGGCGCGGGCAACGAGAACCACGTGGTCAGCGTGCTGGCTCGCGGTGCGGTCTACGGGCTGAAAGCGTCCAGCGGCGACTTGCTGTGGCGGCGTTTCGTCGGCCACGAGACGATGATCTGGCCGCAGCCGGTCTCGCTGCAAGCGGGCGCCGACGTGATCGCCGTGGACGGCCGCCGCCACGAACTGCTGCGGATCGAGGGAGCCACCGGGGCGTTGAAGTGGCGTCTGCCGCTGGGCGAACCGTGTTTCGCGCCCGTGCTGGCCAGCCGCCGCGTGCTGGTGACGACCCGATCGGGACGGCTATGGGACGTGGATCTCGAGAGCGGCCGGTCGGCGCGGCAAGTCGTCTTGCCGATGAAGTTGAACGTCCCGCCGGGGATCAGCCAATTGCGGTGCCTGTACCAGGTCGGCGACCATTCCAACTTGTACGTCTTGGACGATCAGCAGTTCGAGTGCCGCGAAGTCTATTACTTGGCGCACCAATCGGGCGCGGTCTCCGTGCCGCCCGTGATGGCTTTGGGGCATCTGTTCGTCGCGGTGAATACCGGAAGGGATTTCTCCCACTTGCATGTGCTTCGCGTGGACGAAAGCGGACAATCGCTGGCGCCGGCCCGAGATCCGATCCGTCTGGCCGGCCGCGTGACGACGCCGCTGTTGCAGGCCGGGGCGCGGGTGCTGGTGATGACGGACCTGGGAGCGATCCAAATTCTGGAAGTGAATCCGTCCAACCAGCAGGAGCCCGTTATCAACGTCGTGGCGCCGGTCGGCCAGACGTTCAAGACGCCGATGGACAGTTTCCCGGTGCTGGACGGCGGCCGGATGTGGGTTGGGAACGACCAACTGACGCGGTACGAGATCCAGAGTTCCCGCAATCAACTGAACTCGCAGGGCATCCATTTTCAGCGAGATATTTTCCTCGCCGCACCGCTGGTCCTCGGGGACACGATCTATCACGTCCGTCGCCGTCGGAGTTCCCCGGCATTCACCGCAGCAGCCAGCGAGGCGGCCACTGGCAAGCTCCTTTGGGAAATCGATCTAGCCGTGCCGGTGGCGTTGCTGAACGTGGACATGGAAAAGCGGCAGATCGACGCGGTGTCGATGCAGGCCGAGTTGTTCCAGGTGACGCCCGACGTTTTCAAGTCCGGCAAACAGGACCAGGTTGCGGTTTCAGCCCTGGGTGCTGGGCGAACGGTGGCATTCGACCAGCCGATCGTTTTGACCGAGGATCGCTGGGCCCTGGTCAGCAGCGAAGAGCAAGGCAAATTCCTGTTGTACAAGCCTAACGCGGCATCGTCCGGCGGACGCCTGGAAATGCGTCCGATCAAACCCGCCGGCGGCGTCGGCGTTACCGCGACGCCGGTGCTGTTCCGCGACGGGCTGTTGGTGCCCCTGGACAATGGCCAGGTTGCCTTGGTGGATCCGGAGACGGGCGACCAGCGGCTGCTGCCATTTCAAGCACCGGTCGCCGCAGGTACGAAGGTCACCTGGCGTCGGCCGGCCGTGACGAGCGACCATTTCGTGCTCGGCGACGCCGAGGGCAAGATCTACCGCGTGGGAGTCAAGGACACACCTCAGCCTCATCTGGAAGCGGTCGTCCAGGCCGACGTGGGCAGCAAGATCGACTCGGCGCTGGCCGTTGCGGGAGACACGGTCTACGCGGTGGTGCGCGAGGTGTCCAGCGACACGCTGATCTCGGTTGCGGCCGGTGATCTGGCGGCCGGCAGCAACTGGCCGCTGGAGGGACGCGTCGTGTGGGGCCCGGAAGTGGTTGGCTCGTGGGTGCTGCTGGCTACCGACCGCGGCCAGTTATTCTGCTTCGAAAGCGGCGGCAAGCAGCGTTGGGCGGCCGAACTGAAATACGGCAGCTTGACCGGGCGGCCACTGGTCCATGAAGGCGACTTGCTGTTGGCCTCCACCACTGGCATGGTGTGGCGGATCGCCGGCGCGGATGGAAGCGAGGTGGCCAAGGCGGAAATCGGCGAACCGCTGGCCGCTGGTCCCGTCGTCTTCGGCGCCCAAGGCCTGTTGCTGTTGGGTGCCAGCGACGGCACCCTGCATCTGATCCCCGCACTGGCCGCCGGCAATTGAGCGTCTCACGGCGCCGCGGAATCCAGGATCTGGGGCGGCAGGACGACTTCGTCCTGTTGCCCGACGCCCACGCTGATCGGCCGGTCGAGCCGCCAGGCGGGGGCGGTCAGCTCGTCGCGGGTCTGCCAGCGCAACGCGACGGCGTCCGCGGGCGGAAGATCGTCCAACGCGTAGATGAAGTCGTGCAACACGACGCCTTGGTTGGCATCGAAGCGACGGACGACGTGTTGCGCTGGTGGCGTCAGATCGAGCTTTAGCGCATGGACCGGCGTGCCCGACTCGTGCCGCTGGACGACGCGGATGCGGAGCGCACCGTGGCCGGGCTCCGGCGCAAACTGTCGGACCTGATACGTGACGCCGCTCAGCCGCTTGAGTGGAAATCCGGTGTCCGTCGGCGGCAACCGGTCAGCGACGTCGGTCAACGAAACCTGTTCCGCGGCTTCGATCGCGCGGGGCAAACACCAGAGACGCACCTCGGCCTGCGCCGCCTCGACCGGCCACTCGGAACACCGGCAATGCATCACGGGCACGGGCAGGTCCGGTTTGTAGTTGGCATCGAAGAAAACGTAGCTTGCGCCAACGACCGAGCGATTGCGACCGACCGGTGCGATCTCGATCCAAACATGTCCTGGTCGGACGGGGATCGCTCCGTCGGCCGTCTGAAACGAAACGGGGAAGACCACGGCGTCGCCGGAACGATGGGGACGGTGCAAGCCCACGCGGTAGTTGGTGTCTCGAACTGCGCCTGGGGCGACCAAGGGCGCAAACCGCGGAAAGCCTTCGTCGTAGGGCAGCGCCACAATCCGCTGTCCGTCCCGGGAAAGCCCCAACTGCAGATGTTCACCGCCTTCGAGTTGCAGCGACTGCCGTGCTTGGCCAGCTTCGATCACATGCTTCGGCCCAGGGGCGATCTGGACGGTCCCACCCAGTTCGGCCTGCCCCAGCACGGTCTCGCCGTCCAACACACGGAACGGAGTCCGAATCAACTGCCGCTGGAGATCGCGGATCAGGGACGAAGCATTGGTGGCCACGCTGTAGCTGCCGCCCGTGGCCTCGGCCAAAGCGCTGAACTCGCGGGCGGCCGTGGACTGCTCGTCGCTCGGAATACCAAATCCCAGCAGGTCGATCCGAACTCCCTGGTCGGCGTACGCCCGCTCGATGTCGCCGCGCGAGGGCGCCATTTCCGGCGAAGGGTTGAATTGATAGTTGACGCCGTCGGTGATGACGACCACACGGCGATCGGTCTGGGCGTCGGCGGGACCGAAATCCTGCAAGGCTTGGCGAAGCGCCAGGTACAGCGGCGTCTCGCCCCAAGGCCGGAGTGCATCGAACCGCCGGATGACCGTGCCCGCGGTGACCGAATCGAAGCGGCCCAGCGGCAGCGCCAATTCAACATCGGCATACGGCAGCAACGTCGGAGGGATGGGTTCGGGGTAGTTCTCGCGCCTGGCCAGCGTGCCGGGCTGGTCCGTCCGCCAGCCGACGCGATGTCCGAAGAAACGAACGCCGATTCGGGCTTCGCCCCGTTCACCAAAACGTTCCAACAGACTTCGCAGGGCATCAACGGCCACATTCAACTTGGCGGAACGGGACGGCGTGCCCGCGAGATCGGGAGCTTCGATGTCGATCGCTTCCCTCATGCTCTGCGAACAATCCAGAATGAACACGATGGAGGCCGTCTTCCTTTCGGTGCCGGCCAGCGTGATGCGACTGGCGTCGTAGCGGTGCCGCACGGTTTCGATGCTCGGCCCGTGCAACTGGCGCAACGTCAGAGGGGTCGGGAACTCGTGGCCGCGGTACTCGATCACCGCTTGCATCTCCGGCCCGCGGCCCGCCAGTTCCTGCGCCGTCAACGAAATCGTCATGGGTTGAGACGCGGCGTCCGAACCTCCCCCCGGCGGTACGGCCAGAGGGCGAATGGTGCCGGGAAGCGAGCCCAATTGGTCGCGGAGATAGGCCGAGGCGAAACCGGCGGGTAGATCGGGCGTTTGCGGTGTGGAACGGATGCCGACTTGCGCCAGCAGATCCGAAAGTTCGTCGATCAGCAGCAAGTCCGTCGACAGGGTCTCGATCCCGGTGCGGGCAGCCAGCGTCCGCCGCTCCAGCAGTTCGCCAAGCCGTTGGATTTCACGCGCAACCGGTGGATCGGGCGAGCCCAATCGGATCACGTTGTCGAGCTGTGCCCGAGTCACCGTGGCGAAGTAAACGGGCCGATCCGCATCGACCACTCCCCAGAAATCGTCTAAGCTGCGTTGGGCATGCCACAGCAGCAAATCTTGCAGTGCTCGGCGGCGCAGCGGCTGGAACGGATCGCGGGGACTCGCTCCGGCAAGGGCGATCAGCCGCCGCAGGCGGCGATCCCGCTCGACGGGGTCCGCCGCGACATCCGGGCCTGTGCCCTGGTCGCCGCGAACCGCTTCGTCGCCGACAGCGGACGAAGTGTCCCCCGCCGCAGTCGTCTGCCGCAGTGCGCGGCGCATCGCTTCGCCCAACGCGGGGAGATCGTTCTGGGCCTCGGCCCGCCAACGGCCTTCGTCGCCCGACAACAGCATGGCGGCCAAACGAGGCGGGGGGCAGACGCTCCGTTCCGAAACGCCGCCAAATTCGACTCCCGATGTCTTGGAGCCATCGTTCGCTTGGACACTTACGGCCGCGTCGGCGTTCGGTGCGTCGGCGTCGTCATCGGCGTCGGCGTCGGCGACCGCGCGGTCCACTTCGCTCGCCACCGCCACGTAGCGGGAATAGAGCGGCGTGCGCAATTGGGCGGGAATCAGCGGCGTTGCCAACAATTCAACGATGTCGCGCAACAACTGCGGACTGGCCGGTGCAGGCAGCGCCAACCGTCGCGCCTCGTCGTCCAACAGCGTCTGCAGCGCATCGAGTTGCCCGCGCGTCTTGTTCGCCAACGTGTCGAGGACTGCTAGTGCGTCGGGCGAAATCCCTTGCTGGTCGGCGATCTGTTCGACTTGTCGCAGGGCGCGGTCCAATTGCTGAGTCAAGTCGGACAACGAATCAACTTGCTGCGCCGCGTCGTTCGCTGCTGGTTCCGTCGCCGGCGGGCCGCCAGCATCTTGTCGGGCATGCTGATGCGGCTTCCCGCAGGACCACGCGGCAAGGTACGGCAACGCAGCCCATGCTCGGTCGCGCGATTGATAACATCGAGCCAACGTGGCCTGTTGCAATTCCAACTGACGGTATTGGCGGTCCACTTCGGCCACTTCCCGCTCGATGTCGGTCGTCGTCGTACCGCCCTGAAACAGCCGGTCTTCGATCGTCCGCCGGACTTGATCGGGTGCGTCGAGCAGCGGCCGGATCAGTCGATGCGCGCGGGTGTCGGCCACCGCGTCCTGCGATGGCCGGGGCACCGACATTCGAGTGGCGAATTCGCTCAACTCCAGCACCTGATCGATCAGCCGCCCATCCGGCCACAACTGGTTCGCGCGATGGCGAGTCAACAGCCGGTTCAAGGGCGATCCGGCGGAATCCTTGGCGGCCGATGGCGGCAGACCCACATACTCGGCCAGCGGCGATGGCCAAACGGCCAGTTCCGCATCGACCAGCGAGGAATCGGCGGCCAAGACCGCGGATCGACGGACGGGGGAAGCACTCTCCCAACCGCTCATCGCGCCGGCCTGTTCCAACAGCAGCGTCAACTCGCCTTCCAAACGTCCGACTGTCCGCTCCACCGCATCGCGGTAGCCAGCGCCAGCCACTACCGCTTGATCCAGCCAGAGCAAATCGTGCTCGATCTGCTGCCACCGGTGCGGGGCGAAGTGGCCGGGGAGCCACTTGGCCAACTCGTCGTGTTTCTCCCAAAGCCAAGCCAGCTTTTCGCCGGAGATGAGACCGGACTCGGCGGCCGCTTCATCGCCCACTGGCCGCATACGCTCCCGGGTACGAGGGTTCAGCGTCCAAGTCAGCGGGAAATCGGCGGCGTCGGCCGGAAACAACAGCGGTGTCTGCCGGCTGGCGCGGTGGCTCTGTGCCCAGCGGTCCACCTGCTGTTGCAGATAGAACGCCAATTCGCGGCACCCCACTCGGCCGTCGCCGTTCGTATCCGCTTCGCCAGCCAGGCCGAACCGCAGCCAGTATCCGAACGCCGAACCGCGCAAGTGCAGCGAAGTCCAAGCTCGTTGGCCGGGCGATGCGGAATTCAAGACCACCAGGTTCGTGGCGTTGGCCTGCCGGACCACGTCCTCGACTCGCTTCGAGAAGTCGCCGTCCAGCAACCCGATGCTCCAGTTGGTGCCTTGGCGATGGGTGTCCAGGATCAGCAGATGGCGGCATGAGTAGCGTTGTTCGAGCGACTTCAAGTGAGCCACCAGAACGCTCAGCCGAAACCACGTGCCGCTGTCCAGCGGTTCCGATTCGGGCAACAGCAGGCATGGTTCCCCCGCTCCGTCGACCGCGGCCGACGCACTGACGTAGACCATCACCGCGCCGCCCCTCGGCACTCGGCTCGAAGAGGCCTCGAGTTGCCGAGCCAGTTCGTTCAGACTGGACGGACCTTGCAGAGCGACTTCCGTAATCGCCAGCGTCTCGCCGCCGAGTGCGGACTCCAGCCCGTCCAGATCCTCCCGCGTCCAGGCGTTCGGCGGCAACGGCCAGCGGTAGTCCAAGGCCACGGCCGCCACCAGCGGGATCTTGGCGGGAAACAGAATCAGGTAGTACACCAGCGAAGTCGCCGAGCCGAGGAACAACATCCCGAGCACAAAGAGTCCCACAAGACGACGCATTCGCCCGCGCTTCTGCCGAGACGCCGTTTGCTGGGGTGCGCCGCCGGTCTTCCAACGCTCGGTTGCCGAAACGGCCGCATCCCGACGTTTCTGCCGACCCGAGCGACGAGACGACGTGTTGGAGGCTTCGTTCAGAGGAGGCATCTTCACTCCCTGCGGGTGTTCAATGCATTGAAAACGGCATGGTATTCACGCGGCATCCGGATGTCCAGAGTTGTCTTGGGACTCCAGGTCAACGGCGTTCATCGGACGCAAAAAACGATGGTTTCACAGTGGGGCCAAGACAGCACAAGGCGATTCGGCTGCCCCTGGTCCGCAATTGTTTGCTGAGCAGGACCAGGGCGTCGATGAACGAAGCACCGAACGACTCGACGCCGGTGAAATCCACCAGGACTTTGCTGTCGATCCCAAGGCGATCCGTCAATTGAGCGAAATCCTTTCGCAGTCCGCCAGCGGCTGCTTCCTCAGAAAACTCCGCCTCCTTGAACCGAACGTGCGTCACCTCGGCCGACGACACGATCAAGTGTTCGAAGATCGCTGTCGCCAACGCCGCGGACGCCGTCGGCGGTCTCCCGGACTTTGGCGTCATGGCGCGGGTTGCTTCGTCGGCGGATTCGTAGATTTCAAAGGTCCGGTGCGGGATTTTCGGCACGTCCGGCCCCCTCCTTGTTTGGAAATTGGCATCTCGGCCAGGGTGAAGGGCACGGAATCGTCATCGCTGGCTGTTCGAATGCCAAGACCGCGAAGACATCTTCTCTCCGGCAGCTTTCCCATGTATCGTACCGTACCAAAAGCAAAGGCCAGCGTCCACACTCGCTTGGATCGTTTCCGACCCGGAAAGTCAGATCGGATGTCAGGCCGTCGCCAATTACACAAGTTTTACCAAGCTTTGACGCCGCGGTCACACGCTTCCTTCCGCAGGTAGTTAGAATCTGTCGTGGAGCGTCGTGGAGGCGTCCGTCCCCAGCCTTCACAACCTCGCCACATGGAAAAACCACTACACGAACACCCATCGAGAGCCTCTTTCATGCCATCGGAAACAAGCTCCCTTGAGCCTATCGCCGCCTGCGACGGAGTCGCGACCCTGACCGTTCCGCGATCGGAAACACAACGCGAATGCGAACTTGCGTCCCCGAATGCCCATGAACAGGATGGCGCAGGCATCGACTGGCCCGTGGTTGCCTGGATCGGACTGGCGCACGTCGGAATGCTGGCGGCGCCATGGTTTTTTACTTGGAAAGCGCTGGCCTTGTTTGCCATTCTAGCGTGGGTCACCGGCAGCCTCGGCGTATGCATGGGTTACCACCGGTACCTCACCCACGGCAGCTTCTGTACCTTTAGACCGATTCGTTGGCTGCTTGCGTTCCTCGGCCAGCTTTCGGGCGAAGGTTCCGCGCTGGTTTGGGTAGCCAACCACCGCAAGCATCACCAGTTCAGCGACAAGGAAGGCGATCCGCATTCGCCGCGGGACGGAGTCTGGTGGTCGCACATGCTGTGGTTCATGCCCGCCGTGCCCCGCGAGACGCTGCAAGCACATCTGCAACGATACGCTCCCGATCTGTACAAAGACCCCGTGATGCGGATGCTGCACACGTTGTTCCTGCCCACGCACATTGTCCTCGGAGTGCTTCTGCTTTCCGTTGGCTGGCTGGTATGGGACTGGCACACCGGCATGTCCTTTTTAGTGTGGGGCTTGTTCGTGCGGCTTGTCTACGTGTTCCATATCACGTGGCTAGTCAACTCGGCCACGCACATCTGGGGCTACCGCAACTATGAAACCAGCGACAACAGCCGCAACCTGTGGTGGGTCGGTCTGCTGGCTTTTGGCGAAGGTTGGCACAACAATCACCACGCTTTCCAGCGGATGGCCAATCAAGGTCATAAGTGGTGGGAATTGGACGCTACGTACTGGTTCATCCTGGCCATGGAAAAGCTCGGCCTCGCCTGGAACGTCATCAAGCATCCGCCCCGTCACATGCAGCCGGACTGATGCCGTTTGTCTTGCCTGCGAATCAGGCAGCATGACGAAACGGGCGAGGGGCGGGCAGATTCATTCGCCGCTCGGATGCTGCTTGGCATCGAGAGCGAACTGCATCATCGCTTCGTACAGCGTCAATTGGATCTCCAGAATCTGCTCGAGACTGACCCGGCAGGCTCGCGGGTCGTCGATCCCGTGGGGACATTCGAACGTGAAACTGGTCGCTCCGCTGATGTGATACAAGGCGCTGACCAGATTGAACGAAGCCGGCCGAGGTCCACCTTCCGCCTGGGGCGTGAACGGCTTTCCATGCGGCAGTTCCCGGGCATCGAACAACTCGTAGCATTTCTCCGCCAGCGAGATCACCCGCTGCTGCTCGTCCAACGGCACATAGGCCGGGCGCAACAAAACGGGCGCCGCCTGATGGCTGTGCAGGGAAACCGCCAGATCCGGGCCCTCCTGCATGGCCACCTTCAAGATCGCCGGGGATTCCGTACTCATCGGCGCGAAGAACTCGTCGTGCATCGGATTGATGCCGGCGTCGTTGAAGTAGCACCCCAAGAACCCGATCTCGGGACCGGTGCGAGGGTGCTGCCGCTTCGAGTCCGGCCAAGTCGCGATACGGTGGTCGCTCCACGTGCCCTGCCCCCAGAACTGGAACTCGGCAAACGTCATCCCGAACGCCGTGCGCGGTTCGAACCGCACGATCCCGTCGGGGTTGCCCGCCGGCAGGATCAACAGCCGACAACGGTTCCCCAATTCGCGGAGCTTGCTCCGGTCGCGACCAAGCAGATCCCGGCCCGTTTCCATGACCTGGATCAGATTCACCAATCCCGTCAACGCCTCGACCTCGTGACCATGGACCGGACCCACGAAGTACACCACCGGCTTCTTTCGCGCGTTCTTGTCCAGATAGGCGGCAGGGTCCTGACCACCGATCGCCGAATTGAAGTTGGCGCGACGCCGCACATCTTCCCGCTCACCGTAAGCGATCAAGTGCAGCGGTCGGCCTCCTGGACTGGTCGCGATCACGTCGCACGTGCCGATCCGGAGTTGCTCCCACCTGGCCGCCAGTCCGGCCACGTCGCCGACCCAGAACTCGGGCAGCGGCGGCGGCTTCAAACGTTCCTTCGCCTGTTCATAGGTCATCCGGTCGTCGCACCATGCCGGCGCGGAAGCAAACAGCAGCAGGAAGACAAGGAGGCGTTGGGGCATTTTGGTGGCTCCGGGGTGGTCAGTGGTCAGTGGTCAGTGGTCAGTCGGGGGCATTGGATCGCAGCATGATGCCGCTTTGAGGCGCGACGGACGAGGCGAGCGGTCGTTCGATGGTCTTGGTCGATCCAGTATGTCGGATGTGGCCGCCGATCTCGCCGTTCGCGTCGAACAGCACCTCCCACGTTTCCTCGCCTATAACCAAGCGGACTCCGACACGTCCGGGTTCTTCGATCAGCGTGGCCGGATCCATCGCCGCCAACTTTCGATCTCCGACCTGGATCACGTGCAGAAACTGATCTTCCTTCCGCGGCTCCGACGGCGTCACTTCCACTCGCCACTGTCCCATCATGGCGAGGTGTTCGGGCCGCAGACCCGGGGTTTGGATGGGCCAGTTCTTCCCGGCCGCGAAGAACTCGTTGCCCGGGCCGCCGACCGAAGTTAAACGGGCCGTTCGAGGCAACAGCGTTTGGGAAAACATCCGGCCGTCGCCATGATCGGCCCGGAACGTCTGGCCGTCGATCGCCGGTTCGTGCGCCGTGTGAATCAGCCAGTCCTTTCGATAGGTGGCGTCGGTCGTCGTCACGCGATCGAAGATGATGAAGTGGTGGGGCAACAGAAAGACCAGTTGCCGAGTCGCCAACTCGCATTTTTCCGGCAGATCGGTTTGGCCCGCGCGGCGGACGGTGCCGTGTTGGTAGCAGGCCGTGGCGTCGCCCGCCACGTAGACGAAATCATCGTTGGTCTCAAACGCCTTGACCACCGAACCTAGTTGCCGGTGCTGGCCGCCGTGATTGCCCTCGACGGTGCCGCCCCAGTAGCGCGCGATGGGCTCGCCCGGCTGATGAATCACGACACAGTTGTGGGCAACGGTCTGGGCGTAGTAGTTGGCCAGATGCTGGCCGTTGACGAATTCCTCGTACCGAGTGCCGGAATCGAGTGCCAAGAAGCCGCGATGATAGATCACGAAGTTCAAGGCGTCGAAGTGGCGATGCTGGCGGAGGATGCCGCCGCAGGTGAACAGGCAATAGGTGTCCTCGGGGCCCGTGCCCGACCGCAGGAACACTTGCCCCATCGTCTCGAAATGCCGTGCCTGGGGAAGATCGTCCGGCACCAGCGATTCCGCGGAATCTTCCAAGTCGTGAAGCAAGAACGGATAGACGAACCAGGTGCTCGAATAAGCCGGATCGGGCAGCAGGCTTTGCACGTGGCGGGCCAGCGCAGTGGCCTCGGGCGCGGCGCGCCCGAACAGGTGCCGGATGTTGGCCATGTGCGTGTACAACTGGCTGATCGGCAGCCGGTTGTCGGTATGCGGCGTGTCCCCGTAACCGAATTGCAGCGGCCGAGGATCGGCGGCGATCCAATTCCAGATCACGTAGTTGGCCAGCCAGGCACCGTGCGGCCAATCGGGAGCGATGTTCTCGCCGGTCGAGGACAGCCAAGTGTAGAAGAAGTTCTGCTCGGACCAAGGGTAGGCGCCGAACACGTAGCCCAAAGTCGGCGAGGCCCCGCCCCCGTCGTCGCCGCTTGCCTGCTGGCGGTGAGCCAACAGCTTCCGATTCTCGTCATGGCCCCAGACCAACCACTGGTTGACGGTGGGGGTTTCAATGTCCGTGCCGAACGCCGTGCAACCGACGAACCACAGACAATTCCTTACTCCGTAGAATCCCGTGTCGTAGCCGGACAGGTTTTCCCGGTAGATGGGCGGCTTGGCCTTCAGGACGCGATCGATGGTCAGGACCAGTCGCGACATGATCGCCCGACGTTCCGCCTCGGTCAGTGAGTTGTAGAGCCAATCCCAAGCCAGAATGGCGTGTACCCGCGACGTGGAATACCAGTTGACCGTCTTCCGCTGCTCGTAACACAGCTCGTAATAGGCCACGCTGGCTCGCAAACACTGTTTTGCCAAATCAAGGTAGCGAGTATCCTCGGTCATCAGGAACACAAACGCGGCGGCGGCGGCTTCCGGACCCAGATCCTGCGGTTCCAGTTCGCCGTCGGTTATCGTTTTTGCGAGCCGATTGTCGACCTGCAACTTCACGCGGCGATACCAGTCGCGTTCGGCGCCCAGTGCCCGCTCTTTCACGGTCGGCCAGGTCTGGGCATTGAAGAACAGCCGCGGATGGTCCGGCCGGATCTTCCCCGTCCAGTCCGGCAACGACTGGCCGTCGGCGACGACCGGAACGAACAACAGCACCAGCAGAATTCCAAAGCAACGAACCGGATTGGGCAGCATGGCGGACCTCCCACGAAGACGGCACATCCCGCCGCGCGGCGAAATGCGGGGCAGCGGTCGAGTGTAACCGTTCCGCATCCAGCCTGAAACAAGGCAGAGACCTTCGATGCAGTGCATCGATGATCGCTTGTCGTGCCCAGCGCCCTGGCCTCAGCAGGCCAGCCAAGCCTGGATCTAGTCGACTTGGAAGAAGGGAGTCGTCGGGACGACGGACGGGAAGGGAGTCTCGATGTAGCTGGTCGGTGCGCAGCTACGGCAGGGTGCCTGCGGAACGTGCGACCGACTGGTCGGAGGCAGCGAACGCCACTCGACGGCCGGCGTTGCGGTGGATGTCGGACTGACGGACGGATTTCCGTTGACGTCCGGCATGGGGTTGGCGGCTGCGCCGGACGGCGAATGCAGCGCCATGGGCATATCCGCTCCTTCCGCACCGTCGGAACCGCTTGGTCCTTCGATCGGCGTCTCGGGTTCCGCGACCATGGTATCGCCGCAGCCTGCCAAGGCCAGCCGAGCCATCCGTCGCACGCGGGCCGAAGATTCCTTGTAGCAGTTCGAGTTATCCTTTATGCCGTAGGCGACGTCCCGCAACTTCTTTTGCACGGCCGGACTGCAACACTTGTCGCTGGCACAGAACTGGCACGGGTTGCCCGCGGTGCTCCGCAGCGCCGACGCAGCCTCAAAGCGAACGGCTTCGGTGCAATCGTCCAAACCTGCCAGCAGAGCTTGCTCGACATCCGGATAGCAGCCGCCGCAGCCGATCGTCGCCAGGTAGCGAAGCCCCTTGATTTTCTGGTCGGCCGCGTCCTCCTGGGCCTTGATTTCCGCAGCGGCCGAGACGGCGGGATTCGGCGAATCCATGTTCGCCGGATCGGTGATCGACAGGACGGGTGGCTTTCCTTCCAGGCCGGGAAAACGCATGCCCAGCCGGGCGCGGATGCGCGAGAACAGGGCACCACCTGCCTTGAACAACCCCGTCAGCCCAAGGAACTCCGGCAGCGTCTGCTTGGGGCAGCAGGGCTGCGGCTGTCCCACGACGATCGTCGCCGGGCCGGCGGTGTTCACTGGGGGCGGAGCGGGCACGGGTGCTGGCGGTGCTGGCGGGACCGACGCGCAGCCCAAGCACAGCGCTGCCGTCAGCAGGACCACCCATCTGTATCCGCCAACCCTGTTCATCGATTGCAAACCACCAAGTTACGGTGCGAACCGCTCCCATCGATTTTCACATCGTCCGCTTGGTTTGGCAGACTTTAACGATTGCACCCGTTCTCCCGAATATGCCGGTTTTTCGAGTGGCGTGAGCGCGTTTGCAGTGTCGGCTTCAGCCGGCTCTTCCCGACCGTCTGATGGGAACACGACCATCTGACTCTTGATCTCGCACTTACCCCGCCGACGCTGGCAGCGGTAGAATGACGGCATCGACACCGACTCCCCCATCGAAGGACGCTGCCATGCGAACGTTGACGACCGCCGCCATGTTTTTGATCGCCACCTCGGCAATTGCCGCGGAACCGAAGATCTACCGTGACGTCGCTTATTCCGAGCCAGAAGACGCGAGCAGGCGATTGGATGTCTACGCCCCCGCCGATGGCGAGAACCGCCCGGTGATGGTGTGGCTCCACGGCGGTGGCTGGCGGCAGGGCGACAAATCGGCTGTCCAGCACAAGTCGCAGGCGTTTGTGGACAAGGGATTCGTCTTCGTCTCGGTGAACTACCGCCTCGTGCCTCAAGTAACCGTCAAGGAAATGACCGGCGACATTGCCAAGGCGATCACGTGGGTCCGCGACCATGCCAAGCAGTACGGCGGAGCGCCGGACGCGATCTTCGTCGCCGGTCATTCGGCCGGCGCGCACCTGGCCGCTCTGGTCTGCACCGACGAACGTTACCTGCGAGCGGAAGGCATGAGTCTGTCGGCCATCAAGGGATGCATCCCGGTCGACACGGCCGTGTACGACATCGCCAGCCAAGTGAAGAATGTCTGGCCACTGCGAGCGGTCACTTACACGTCCGCCTTCGGATCGAGCGAGGCGGATCACCAACAGCTTTCTCCGATCACGCACGTGGCCAAGGACAAGGGCATCCCGCCGTTCCTGATCCTGCACGTCGCGGATCGACCGGATTCCACAGCGCAATCCCAGGCTTTCTCCAAGGCTTTGGCAAACGCCGGTGTTCCGGCGAAGGTGGTGCCGGGCGAAGGCAAGAACCACGGCACCATCAATCGAGACCTCGGTCTGCCCGGCGACAAGCCAACCAAGGCGGTGTTCGAGTTCCTGGATGGGCTGCTGCCGGATCGTTGATGCGAGCCGAAGGATGCGCGAACCAAAGCTACGTCGCTAATGCTTGAGGTCAACGTCCATGTGTCGCTTCGAGAAAGCTGTGGTGGTGATTCTGCGGGTTTCGGGAGTCGTCCTGCTGACGGCCCTGGTGCCTGCCGTGATGCCGTTTTCCTGGATGCAGGACATTCACCGGCTGTTGGGAATGGGCGAGCTTCCCGAAGCACCGATCGTGGGCTACCTCACCCGCTCCGTCTCCGCGTTCTACGCCCTGCACGGGGCAATGATCCTGTTCATCTCCCTCGATGTTCGCCGCTATCTACCCGTGGTGAAGTGCCTCGCCGTGCTGTGCGTCCTCTTCGGCGCGGGAATGGTGGTCCTCGATGTCGTGGTGGGAATGCCGCTTTTCTGGGTTCTGAGCGAAGGACCGTTCATTGTCATCCTGGGCGGTGTGCTGCTTTGGCTGGCTGGATTCATCCGGCAGCCAACGACGACTGAAGCGGTACGATAAATACACACCCAGGATTCCCGGAAACACGGCTATGTCCACCAACGAAGCGAATTTGGTTGCCACCAACCCTCGGCGCAGAATTCTCTGGTTGGTGTTGGCGCATGTCGCGGTCGGCCTGACGGGCGTTGTTGTGGCAACCTTCGATCCCAGTTCCCGGACTCTGCCGGCAGTGGCTTTTGTCGGCATCGTGTTCGGCCAGACAAGTTTGGTGGGGATCTGGGGCAGTCTCGGATCAGTCCCGTGGTGGCAGAGACTGATCGGAAGTGTGCTTGGTATCGGTTGTCTCGGCACTCTGTTGGGAGTGGGAATTTCCGAACTGAATTTCGAGACCTTCTTCATCGTCGTCACGTCCACCTTGTTTGTGACGCTGCCATTGCTGTTCGCCCGCTTCTTCCGTGTTGTCATTCAATTGAGTTCGTCGGATGTGGCAGCGAGAGGGCGCATTCAGTTCTCGATCCGCGACTTGATGATCCTGACCTTCGTCGTCGCCTGCTTGGTTACGATCGGCAAATGGATGCAACCCCATCTGCCTTACGGAGCGATGTTCTTCCATTTGCTTCATTTCGCTGTGACATTTGGCGTGGTCGGCGTCATGCCCGTCTGGTTCGTCCTGGCCTCGAATCGGCCGATGCTGTTCGGCGTAGGCCTCGTGGCCGTGGCAGCCGGTGGCGGATACGTCCTGGGACGGTGGTACGATGACACAGGCATCTGGATGACCGCTACAACCGCAGAAGCGATCACGGTGGTCGTTTCGTTGCTCGTCGTCCGGTACTGTGGATACCGACTGGTGCGTCTGCCATCCAGGCCGGGCAGCAACTCGGAGGCTCGTCCCTCCGCAACGTCGTAGAGTCTGACCGTGCTTGATGCGCACCTTCGTTTCACGGCAAGCCGAAGGAGGCTGCTGAAAAAGTCGTGGGGTAAGCTTCCAGCTTGCCAAATGGGGCGTCTAGGAAAGTGCGGGAATCAAAGATACGAAAACTCGGCACGCTGGAAGCTTACCCCACCTCGGTTCTTGCCAGTATTTCAGCAGACTCCGTGGGCGACCGAGTGGTGTGCGAACGATGTTCTCACTCGGCCGGTTGCTGCTCCGGCGCCTTCGGCGGCGCCCAGGGGTTCGTCCAGGTTCCCCAGTTGTCCAGGTAGTGGCGGTAGACAGCGACTTGCGGTGCGCGTTCGGTCAGCCAGGTCTTGGTCTGTTCGATCAGCTCCTGCTCCCGGTCCAGCGAAATGCGGCCCAACAGAACCGAGGTGCGGAGGAAGACGAAGTACGTGTCCAGCACGTCGCAGCGGCAGTAGTCGTTGATCTCGCCGAGTTTGCCGGCATTGAACAGATCTTGCACCATGTGGCCCTGGACGTCCATCTTGCCGGGTTTCCCCAGTACGTTGGCCACCAGATTCAAGCCGCCGTGAAACCGAGTCGCCCCGAAATTGGTCAGCACGTCGTGCAGATCCAGATGGGCTTGCAGATTGTAGCGTCCGCGGTGCTGTTCCCAGTTCTTGTCCTCGATGTTGAACCAGCCGCGCAGGCTCAGTCCGTACCGGAACGCCGCCAGTTCCAGCAACGGCAAGTCGAACGTCCGGCCGTTGAACGTGACCAGGGTCGGCCGTTTGTACCCCTCCCAGCCCCGCCAGAAATGGTCCGTGATCACGTGCGGGCGGAACTCCGGATCGTCCAACGCGACCAAATCGACCAAGGCGTATCCGGCATCGATCTTGGCCACCACCACCGAGACCGGAATCTGGAAGGTGTAGGGGATGAAATCCGAACCGCTCGCCTCGATCAGTTCGGCCCGATACCGCGCAATCGCCTCGTCGCCCGACAGCGACTGGCCCGGATAATGCACCTTGGCCACCAGATCGCCGTCCGCAACGCTCTCGACGTCGAACACCAAGAACTTCACCGCAGAATTCCCCACGACATCCCCCTTTCTCGAACAATCCATCTGTCCGCATCCAGGCCATAGCTTACGTTCTGAGTCGATGCGAATCTACCCGCCGCATGGATTCGTCTAGCTGCGTGTGCGACGAGCAGGAACAGGAAAAATCGGGTGTTTTCGTCACCGGCTTCCGCAGCCTGAACGCGGCGACGCTTCGTCATTCCGTGCGATTTTGATATCTGACCTAATTGGACACGGCCGGCAAATCCCTGTAAAATTCGACGAAACGCGGCGTCGGTCGATTTGGCCGTGCTGCCGGACGGCGAAAATGTCTTCTGGGAGAAGTGATCACATGCCAACCACGCATAGCACGCTAGGCCCCCTTGAGGAGATTGCAGATTTTTTCGCGTGCAGCCCGACGCCTGAGCAGTTGCTGCAGTTTCGGCCTTCGCCGGAAGCTCGAGGTCGAGCCGAGGAATTACTGGAGAAGCTGAAGGATGGCTGCATTTCCGCCGAAGAACGCGTGGAGCTAGGGCAGTTCGAGCAGGCCGAACGGTTGATGCGTCTTGTCAAGGCGCGTGTTCAGGCTGGCAAGGCACGGCAATCTAGAGGCCAACCGACACGATGAACAGGACGATGGCCAGTACGGCGATGAGCAGGCCGGCGGCTAGGTCGTTTTCCAGACTTTGCGACAGGCGGTTTTGCCAGCGAAGGATCGCGGGCATCGCTTGGTCGTGCCACGTCTGCTTTGCGGTTTGAAACCACTTCGGCAGATGGACCTCGGCGATCCGGTTCCACTCGCGGCGAAACCAGCGAGCCGCGTGCGTCGCGGGCACAATGATGTCTCCTTCCGGTATGCGGATCCGAGCCAGCACGCTCGTAATTCCGCCTCGCGTGGCGACGATCAGAACGAGGACGCCGGCGGCGAGCATCGGCCAGACGCTGGCCCAAATCGACTTCGGGTCGAGCGACATCCAAGCGTCTTTGACCAGACCTTGCCACTGCGCTACGAAGAACCCGGCGACGACAGCGATCGTCAGCCCCGCCCAAGGAATGACCATGCCGGCACGGAGTTCCCCGTGCGAGTTCCGCGGGTCCGGCCAGACAAGCCAGAGGAAACGCGAGACCAGCAAAGTAGTCGTGACGCTGGTCAGCGGCAAGAGCCACGCCAGGCCGGCCGACCACGGCTCGACGGCCGTGGTCGAGTACTTCAGGGCAGCCTTGGCGATAAATCCCATCGTCAAGGGCAACCCGGCCAACGACAGCGCGGCCACCAGCAACCCGGCTTGCACCAAGTGCCGACTCCACCGCGACGGCAACCTGGCGGCGGCAACACCGACACCAAGGAACAACGCCGCCTTGGCGGTCGCGTGATGCACGACCCATAACAGCAGCATGGACGAGATCATGGGCCATGCATCGGGAGCGGCAATCGCCGCCCCCAACCCCACGGCAACCAGCCCCATCTGACTGATGCTGGAATAGGCCAAGACGGCCTTCGGGTTTCGCTGCGCAATTCCGATCAGCGCGGCCAGCAGACTGGTCGCAAGGCCCGCGACCAGGCAGCAATCGGCCCAGCCCGGCATCGCCACGACTCCCAGCGGCAGCATGCGCAGCATGCCGAGCAGACCGGTCTTGATCATGGCGCCGCTCAGCACCGCGCTGGCCGGAGTCGGCGCCGCCGGATGCGCCATGGGCAGCCAGCCGTGCAGCGGCATCAGGCCCAGCTTGATGCCGAAGCCGGCTAACAGCAGCCCCACAATCAAGTTCCGTCGCGGCGATTCAACCAGCGCGACCGCTAGATCCTCGAAGAGCAGCGATCGGTGTTCGAAGGCCAGCAGGATCGTTCCCGCGAACAGCAGCATCTCGCCAGCGATGGTCATGACCATGTAGACTCGCCCAGCCTGCAGACTGGCCGGCTGGCGGTCGTGGACGATCAGACCGTAGGCGGACACGCTCATCAACGTGAAGAATGCCATGAAGCTGACGACGTCCAGAGCGACCGTCACTCCCAGGTTGCCCGCCATCGTCAACAGAAAGAACACTTGGAAGCGGCCCTTGTGTTCATCGTCGTCCAGATACGAACGGGCGTACAGCCCCGCGGCCAGCCACAGCGCCGCCGTCACTGCCAAGAAGACTCGCCCTATCGAATCGACGCCTAGGCGGGAACCGAGCAGCAGCCACGGAACCTCGATCGACCCGATCCCGCCGAACGCCGCGAAGCACAACGCGGGCAGTGCGGAACATGCCGCAAGGCAGCCGATGAGCCGGCGACCTCGGCGGAGTCTCTGGCATACGGCCAAGACGACCGGCAGGGCGAGCATCGACCACAGGCCTGGTTCGTTCATGGCTGATACTCCCGCAACACGATCAGCTTAGCCCAGGCCAGCGCACTGACCGGCGTTCCGGCCAGCAGCCCCATGAGCAACGTCAACGCCGCGGTCACCAGTGGTGGAACCAATAGCGTCAGCGAAGTCTCAAATCGCCCTCGCCGATGCTCGGCGGGCCAAAATTCCGGCGGCGTTTGGAACCAAGCCGTGTACACGATCGGCAGGAAGTAAACGGCGTTCAGCACGCTGCTGGCCACCAACACTCCGATCACCCACCACTGTTCCGCCGCGGCGGCTCCGGCCGCCAAGTACCATTTGGTGACAAACCCGGCCGTCGGCGGCATGCCGATCATGCCCAACGCCGCGACGGTAAAGGCCGCCATGGTCCAGGGCATGCGGCGCGCGACGCCCCGCATGTCCGCAATCTTCTTCACCCCGAGCGTTTCCGCCAGGTTTCCCGCGGCGAAGAACAGCGTGATCTTCATCACGCCCTGATGTACCAGATGAACAATCCCGCCGGTCGTGGCCAGCGGTCCCGTGACCGCCGCTCCCAGCACGATGTACGAAACCTGGCTGACCGTCGAGTACGCCAACCGCCGCTTGAGATCGTCCTGGTACGCCGCTCGCACGGACCCGTAGACGATCGTCAACGCAGCCGCCATCGCCAGCGGCGTCGCCACGCCCAGTTCCCCGCAGAACTGGACGCCGTAGACGTCGTACACCACGCGCACGATCCCAAACGCACCCGCCTTGACCACCGCTACAGCGTGCAACAAGGCACTGACGGGCGCGGGGGCCACCATCGCTTCGGGCAGCCAACCGTGCAGTGGAACCAACGCGGCTTTCACGCCGAAGCCGACAATCATCATCGCGAAGATGATCCGCAGTTGAGCGTACAGCCCCGCGTCGGCACGGCCCAGAATTCCGCCTTCGGCAAACTCGATCGGCCCGACCAGCGATTGCAACCAGACGACGGCCAGCAGCAAGACGGCGCCGCCGGTCAGGGCGTACAGCAAATACAGACGGCCGCTGCGCAGCGACTTGCCCGTCCCTCGGTGAACCACCAGCGGATAGGTCGTCAACGTCAGCATTTCGTAGAAGATCAGGAACGTCAGCAGGTTGGCCGCCAACGCCAGACCGGTCGTAGCGCTGACGCAAAGACTGAAGAAGCCGAAGAACCGCCGCCGGTTGGGCATGCCTTCCAGATAACCGATGGCGTAGACGGTGGTCAGCAGCCAGAGCACGGCCGATAGCGTGACGAACAGCAGCGAAAACGGGTCGGCATGCAAGGCGAAATCGATCCCCTCGACCAATCCGTACCGCACCTCGTAGACGTGATGGCGAGAGACGCCCCACAGCATAAAGGCCACCAGCACCACCTTGATCACCGCGCCGGCCAGATTCAACGTTCTGCGGATCGTCTTCTGTTCCTCGCCCAACAGGAAGATGATGCAGCCGGGCAACAGCGAGCTTGCCACGACGAGCAGCGGCAGCCAGTTGTCGAAGGTCATGGCGAGGTCTCCACGACCTGGGGCCGTGGAAAGCCGACTTCCAGCAACCGCAGCGGCTCGGTGGTCACGATCCCGCTGACAACCACGACCAGCGCCAAAGCCAGCGGCGGCCAACGCATGATCCGAGGAATCGCCACGGTTGCCGGTTGCGGCGCGGATTCCGAAAGCGCGACGGAGATCACGCGAAGCACATACACGGCGGCCAACAGTCCGCCGATCAGAATCACGGCAGCCGCCCACCAGTGCCCACCGCCGACCGCCGCGTTCAGCAGCAGCCACTTGGCGATGAATCCACCGCTGGGCGGCAACCCCATCAAGCTGACTCCGGCTAGGCCGAACGTGAAAATCAGCATCGGCTCGCGGCGGCCGATGCCTTCCCAACGGTCCAGCCGGTCGCTGTCCGCGGCGTACATCAGTGCTCCGGCAACCATGAACGCGGCTGCTTTTGCACAAGCGTGCGCGAACGCGAAATAGGCGACACCGCGCCACGCCGCCATCCTCATCGGCTCGCCCGCCAACCCGAACACCAGGAACAGGTATCCGATTTGCGCCACCGTCGAATAGGCGATCATCACCTTGATCCGTTGCTGCCGGATGGCCTGGATCGAGCCCCAAAGGATCGCCACCGCGCCCAGGACGCTCAGCAACGGGCCCGTGTGCGGACCCAGAACCGGCGCAAAGACGAAGAACCACAACCGCAACAGGATGAAGAAGGACGCCTTCAGGACCAGTCCGCTGAGCAGTCCGCTAACCGGCGCCGGCGCGTTGGCGTGCGCATCAGGCAACCAGAAATGCAGCGGAAACAACGCCGTCTTGAGCAGCAGCCCAACGATCATCAGGACCGCGCCGCCAACGGTGACCGTGTCGGGCACGACGGCGCCGCTCAGGAGTTCCCAACTGACGGTTCCGTAGCGGCTGTACACCAACACCACGCCCAGCAGGTAGAACAACGAACCGGCCAGCGCGGCGATCAGGTAGCGCATGGCGGCGACCAGTGCCTGCACCCGGCCTGCCAAGCCGATCAGCGCCACCGCGCTGAGCGTGACCAGTTCGAGCGTGATGTACAGGTTGAAGATGTCGCCCGACAGGAACAGGGCGTTCAGCGACGCCCACAGCACCAGCCACAGGGGCCAGAAGGCTCGATCCGCCTGGCGATTCGCGGAATCGGCGTGCCCCTGCCGGGCGACGGCCAGATAACCGACCGCGTACACGGTCGAAGCCGTGCCGACGATGGCCGTCATCAGCAGCATCAGCGCGCAGATGCCGTCGGCATGCAGCGGGATGCCCAACGGCGTCTCCCAACCGCCGATCCGGTAGCGCAGGGAACCGGAGACCAGGATCGAGCGAATCAACCAGACGACCAACCCGAGTTGAGCAACGGCGACACCGACGCCCCAGGCCGCGGCTCGGCGCGACGCCGTCGCAAACACGACGACCGCCGCGGCCAAGGGCACAACCACCAGTCCGATCATCGCCAATTCACCATTCATCGGCCGCTCTTTATTCTTCGATGCGTCCGGGCAACTCCATCCGTCCTGTCTCGCGGTGCAGACGCCGCACGAGCGCCAGCATCAGCGCCGTGGCGCTGATCGAGACCACGATACCGGTCAGCACCATCGCGTGCGGCACGGGATCGGGCGGTCCGGACGGCGTGCGCGCCGCCAGGGCGATCAGCACCAGGAAGACTCCCGACCCCATCAGATTCAGCGCCATCACCTTGCGCAACAGGTTCCGGCAGAACACGGTCCCATAGAAGCCGGTTCCGAACAGGACGGTGCCGCATATCGCGTACAGCGCGCAATGATTCATCGGTCCTGCTCCTCGTCGAACGTCAGTCGAGTCCGCAGTTGGCCGCCGAGCGCCAACGCGATCAGCGCCGCGGCGATGGCCAGCCCGCACGGTGCTTCGATGACCAGAATCAACCACTTGGCGGCGGCCGGGGGGTATTCCAGGAAGTTGCCCTGCAGCGGCATCACGCCCACACCGACGGCCAGGAACACCGCCAGGCCCGAAGCCAGTAGCCATCGTTCCGTCCACCGCGGCAGCCGCCGAGTCCAATCGACGCCGGCCAACAGCAGCAGCATGCCGGCCGAGGCCAGCACGGCGCCAGCTTGAAACGCGCCGCCCGGCGAGTGAGCGCCGCCCCACAGCAAGTAGCCCGCGACCAACATGGTGACGGGCATCAGGATGCGCACAAATCCTCGCAGGACGGGATTCTGCGCATGGCCCATCTGCTTGACCCCGCCCGTCCATCCGCCAACCAGTGCCAGGGCGGCCAGGACGGCCAGCAACAGGATGGTGATTTCCAGCAGCGTGTCGTAGCCGCGGTAGTTGAGCAACACCGCAGTGACCGGATTGCTGACGCCGCTGCGGTCCAGTTCCGCCATCGCTGCGTCCGCGAGTCCCGGCGTTTCCGCTGGCAAAGTCCAGACGGCGAACGCCAGGCCGCCGACCATCGCCGCTGTCAACATCAGTCCGGCCACCGGTGCCGCGCTGGCGAACCATCCGCCTTTCATCGTCGATTCTCCCGGTGCCCGGTGATGGCTCCTACCGTGTTCAAGAGCAACGCGCCCGTTAATCCCGCGCCGATCGCCGCCTCGGCCAAGGCCACGTCCGGCGCACTCAAACGGGCCCAGACCAGGGCCAACAACAATCCGAACACGATGAACATCACGATCGACTTGAACAAGTCCGGCGCGGCCAGCACCTGGACGGCCAACCCGACCAGAGTCACGCACAGCAACACATCCAGTCCCCACAAGACAATCGTCATGTTCGACTCCAAGGCCGCGTGCCCGTCTGCAACGCCGAACGCGCGATCAAGTGACAGGCCGCCGCGCCCGATTGCGCGACCAACAACCAGACGACGACAAGCTTGACGCCGTAGAACAACGAATCGCTCTGCAACAACAATCCCGCAATGACCAGACCCAATCCCACATTGTCGGCCTTGGTCGTGGCGTGCAGTCGTGTGAACACGTCCGGGAAGCGCAGCATTCCCACGCTGCCCGCCAGAAAGAAGCCAGCACCCGCCCCGATCAGCAGCAGCGACAGCAAATTCCACAGATTCATCGATCGTCCTCCGCAAATTGCGCAAACTCGCCGGCGAACCGGGTGAATGCCACCGCGGTCACCGCGGCCAACAAGCCGAATACCAGCGCAACGTCGACCAACTCGGGCCGGTCCAGGGCGCGTGCGACCAACAACAGCAAACTCGCCGACGTGGTGCCCATCAACTGCGTGGCCAGCATCCGGTCGGCAATGGTGGGACCAATCGCGACCCGGATCAGTCCCGCCACGAGACTGACCAGCATGACGACCGCGAACGACAACAGCAGCCAAGTCATGACGTTTCCTCGCCCGTCCGCTCTCGCGGCAATTCGACCCCGAACAACTCGCCCACCGCCTGCTCCAATTCAGCCAGTTTCGCGCGGACCGGTTGCCTCGCATCCAGCACGTGAATCGTCAATTTGCCGTGGCGCAAACGAGCGCTGACCGTGCCCGGTGAGAGGCTGATGGCGTTGGCAAAAAACACCTGGGCCGTCCCGATGGGCAGACGCGAATGGTAGACCATCATCCGCGGATGGATCGGCAGACGGGGATGGATGGCGCGATAGGCCACATCGCAGCCGCCGGCCAGGGATGCACGCACGAAGTAACCGGCGAACCGCACCATGCCAACGAAGTTCCAACGCCAACTCCAGGGCGGCGCCATCCAGACCGACAGGCCCGCGGCCGCCAACACCGTCGGGACGCCCACCAGCCACGAATCCGCGTGCCCGCGGCTCAACAGCCACCACAGCGTTGCCCAGGCCAATCCGTAAGCCGAGAATTCACGCATCGTGCGTGGCCGGGTTGCGTGGGATCGCTGAGCGGACCGCATTGCACCACCCCCCTTTTCAATTCGCGACAACTATCGCATCATGCAGAACAGAGTCGAACGCCGAAGGGCCGGCCAAGTCGCTTGCGGGTGCT
This sequence comes from Pirellulaceae bacterium, assembly GCA_023382975.1. GTDB lineage: Bacteria > Planctomycetota > Planctomycetia > Pirellulales > Pirellulaceae > SKKK01. The sequence goes on along the minus strand of JAHDXO010000001.1, from coordinate 283,245 downwards.
CGACAAGAACCGGACGACGCCGGCACGACCCGCGAAAATCCCTTTGCCGACCTCTAGCTTAGACCGTGCCCGCTTGATCGGCTACCCACCAATCCGTCGCCGCAGCGAAAAGTTGTCTCCATCGGTTATCACCGCACTCGACGCGCTAGGACGAACCATGAACCAAGACAGGCTACTGGAGCGATTTCTCCGCTATGTGCAAATCGATACGACCGCCGATGACGCGACGGACCGCTATCCGAGTTCGGAGGGTCAGTGGGAATTGGGGCGGTTGTTGATCCAGGAACTCACGGAACTGAATCTGGCCGATGTGCATCAAGACGAGCACGGGCTGGTCTGGGCGACCATTCCGGCGACCAGCGACCGGGCCGCGCCGGTTGTCGCCCTGAACGCCCACCTGGACACCTCGCCCGAAACCAGCGGCTCGAACGTGCGACCGCAGGTGATCCGCGGCTACCGCGGCGGCGACATCGTGCTGCCCGGCGATCCGCGTCAAGCGATCCGAGTGGCGGACAATCCCGCGCTGAACTCGATGCACGGCCGCACCCTGATCACGACCGACGGCACGACCTTGCTAGGCGGCGACGACAAGGCGGGCATCGCGGTGATTGTCGAAGCCGCGGCCACGTTGATGGAGCATCGCCATTTGGTCTGCGGCCCTGTCCGGCTGCTGTTCACGTGCGACGAGGAGATCGGACGCGGCGTCCGGCACGTCGACCTGGAGAAACTGGCCGCCGACGTGTGCTACACGCTGGACGGCGAGGGAGCGGGCAAGATCGACGTCGAAACCTTTTCGGCCGATCTGGCCACGGTCACGTTCCGCGGCGTGAACATCCACCCGTCGATCGCTAAGGGGCGGATGGTCAACGCGTTGCGGGCGGCTGGCCGCTTTCTCGACCGGTTGCCGCGCGACCGGCTGGCACCCGAAGTCACCGACGGTCGCGACGGCTTTATGCACCCCTATCACATCGAGGGCGGAGTCGCCGCGGCCGTGCTGCGGATCATCCTGCGCGACTTCGATACCAGCCGACTGGTCGAGCAGGCCGAGTTGCTGCGCCAAATCGCCCGCGAAACCTCGCTCGACATGCCGGGCTCGGAAATCGACGTCGACGTCGTGCGGCAATACCGGAACCTGGGTGACGGCCTGCAACACGAGCCGCGGGCTGTCGCGTACGCCAAGCGTGCCTTCGAACGGCTCGGATACCCGGTCACCGAGACGATCGTCCGCGGCGGAACCGATGGATCGCTGTTGACCGAGAAGGGACTCCCCACGCCCAACCTGTCCACCGGCCAACACAACCCCCACTCGCCCCTGGAATGGGCCTGCCTGGAGGAAATGTCCCAAGCCGCGGAGATCCTCGTCCAACTCGTCCAAATTTGGGCGGAAGAGTGATTGGTTATCGAGTATCTGCCCCAGGTTGGAGTTCACGCTTAAGCGTGTTCAGGGAGGAGCAGAGCACGCTGAAGCGTGAACTCCAACTTGGTCCGAGCAATGGTAGTATCGCGGGGGTGGTGGCTTGGTTGGCGGTGGTCTATCATGTCTCGATCAAGACGCTGCTGGTTCCCCCCGGACACTGACGTTCCGAGGTAATGGATGCCTGACCGATTGACGCTTGTCATTCATGCTTTGAATTCCGGCGGGGCCGAACGGGTGTTGGCCACGTTGGCTAGTCATTGGGCGGAAACCGGCCGACAGGTGACTCTGGTGACGTTGGCCGAAGAAGCGACCGACCGTTACCCGCTGCATCCGGCCGTGCGTCGAGTCGGGTTGGCGCTGTTGCAGCCATCGCGTTCGGCATGGGATGCGTTGCGGAACAATTGGCGCCGCCTGTGCCGTTTGCGTGCGGCGATCGACGCTAGTCGTCCCGACGCAGTCGTCAGCTTTACCGATCAGATGAATGTTCTGACGCTGCTGGCCTGCCGCGGCGCCCCCTGGCCCGTGTTGATCGCCGAACGCAACGACCCGCGGCGGCAAAGGATGAGCCGGGTTTGGGAGCTGCTCCGCCGCCGGACCTATCCGCGCTGTTCCGTGGCGGTGGTGCAGACCGAAGCCGTGGCCGCCCACGTTCGGCAACTCGTCGGCCAGCGGCCGGTCTTCGTGATCGCCAATGCCGTGGCGGCGTCCGAACCTGAACGTCGCGCTCGCGACGCGTCGGCGCCGCCGCGTCCCTATGCCGTCGCCATGGGACGGTTGGACGATCAGAAGGGTTTCGATCTGTTGATCGATGCTTTTGCCCGCGTCGCTGCCGATCACCCGGATCTCGATCTGCGGATCATCGGCGAGGGGCCGCGTCGCGAGTCACTGGAGCAACTCGCGTCGCAGCGTGGCTTGTCCGCCCGCGTCCACTTGCTCGGCTGGCTGGATCAACCCGCAGCCGTTCTTCGAGAGGCCGAGTTCTTTGTGCTTTCGTCGCGCTGGGAGGGATTTCCCAACGCGCTGCTCGAAGCCATGGCGTGTGGGCTGCCGGCGATCAGCTTCGCCTGCGATAGCGGTCCGGCCGAGATCGTGCGTCACGGAGTGGACGGACTGCTTGTGCCGCCGGATGATGTCGCGGCGCTGGCCGAAGCGGTCGACGCCCTGATGCGCAACCCCGAGCTGCGTAGACAGATGGGAACGGCCGCGCGCGAAGTCGTTCGACAGTTCGGCTACGACGCGTTCTTCGCTCGCTGGGACGAAGCGCTAGATCAGGCGACGCATGGGAAATGTTCCCCGTAGCCGAATTCGTGACAATGCGGACGTGGGAGGAACGAGTCTGAATTCTCACGAATTCAGCTACGGGGTTGGCGATGGCGACTCGTCGCCGCTACCCCAGCTTCAGCCGCTTGTAGCGGAAACGCTGCGGATGGTCGTCGCTGATCCCCAACCGCTCGCGGCGCTGCTGTTCGTACGCCTGGAAATTGCCTTCGCACCAATGCACGTAGCCGTCGCCCTCGAAGGCCAGGATGTGCGTGGCCAAACGGTCGAGGAACCAGCGGTCGTGGCTGATCACGACGACGCAGCCGGCGTAGTTCAAGATCGCTTCCTCCAACGCCCGCAGCGTATCGACGTCCAGGTCGTTCGTCGGCTCGTCCAGCAGCAGGACATTCGAGCCGCGGCGCAGCAGCTTGGCCAAGTGGACTCGGTTCCGTTCGCCTCCCGACAAGTCGCCGACTTTCTTCTCCTGGTCGGGACCGCGGAAGTTGAAACGCGAGACATAAGCCCGCGCGTTGATCTTTCGGCCACCCATTTCCAGCGTTTCATGCCCGCCGGAAATCTCCTGATAGACTGTGCTGGTGGCTTTCAAAGCATCGCGGTTCTGGTCCACATAACCCAGCTCGACCGTGTCGCCCACTCGCAGTTCACCCTTGTCGGGCTGTTCTTCGCCCACGATCATGCGGAACAAGGTCGTCTTGCCCGCGCCGTTTGGCCCGATGATGCCCACGATGCCGCCCGCGGGCAGATTGAAACTCAGGTTGTCGATCAACACCGTCTCGCCAAACCCTTTTGTGAGCCCCTTGGCCTCGATTACCAGATTGCCCAGATGCTTTCCGGGCGGGATCTGGATTTCGAACTCGTCGGGCCGCTCTTCGTACTGTTGCGCGGCCAATTGCTCGTACGCCTTCAACCGCGCCTTGCTCTTGGCTTGCCGCGCCCGCGGCGCCATGCGCACCCAGTCCAATTCGCGCTGCAACGATTTCTGACGCGCCTCGCTCGACTTTTCTTCGCGACTCAATCGTTCCTGCTTCTGTTCGAGCCACGAACTGTAATTGCCCTCCCAAGGAATCCCGCGGCCGCGATCCAATTCCAAAATCCAGCCAGCCACGTTGTCCAGGAAGTAGCGGTCGTGCGTCACGGCGACCACCGTGCCGGGATACTCGGACAGGTGTCGTTCGAGCCAGTTCACCGCCTCGGCATCCAGATGATTCGTCGGTTCGTCCAGCAGCAGCAGGTCGGGGCGTTCGAGCAGCAATTTGCACAAGGCGACTCGCCGTCGTTCGCCGCCCGACAGGGTACCCACCGCGGCGTCGCGCGGCGGCAGATTCATCACGTCAAAGGCGATTTCGATCTCGCGGTCCAGTTCCCAGGTGTGAGTCGCCTCGATCCTGTCCTGCAAGCGAGCCATTTCGTCGCACAGCTTCTGCATCTGGTCGTCGTCCATCGGCTCGGCCAGCCGCGCGCTGATCTCGTTGTAGCGATCCAGCAGGGCCCGCCGCGGCGCCACCGCCTCCTCGACGTTGCCCCAGACGTCCTTGTCCGGATTGAGCATCGGCTCTTGCGACAAGTAACCGCGGGTGAAGCCGGCGGTCAAACGCGCCTCGCCGTCGAAATCCTTGTCCGTGCCGGCCATGATCCGCAGCAGCGTGCTTTTGCCAGCCCCGTTGCGGCCCAGCACGCCGATTTTCGCGCCTGGGTAGAACGCTAGCCAGATGTCCTTCAGCACCTCGCGCGGACCATGTTTCTTCGTCAGTCGTTCGATCGTGAAAATGTATTGCTTGCTCATGACTCCAGAGAGTATCCGCAACGCATCGTTCTGGCAATCGGAGAGAACGATGGAACCGCGCGCACACACGGCGTCGGATGCCCTGCCGAGTCGGAGACGAGCCAACTCGGCATGCTCAGAGCGATTGCCGACCGGGGCCCAGCAGCAGCCAGAGCAGCACTCCAAGGCACGGGAAGAACAGCAGGATCAGAATCCAAAGCACCTTGGCCAGCGTGCTGGTAGCACTCTGCGCAGTGCGGATAATGGCCCAGACCACGACCAACAGCCAAAGCAGACTGAAGATACCACCGCCGATTTCGATCATGTTCGGATTCCCGTTCAAGAGACATCAAGGGATGGATCAATTGAAACGGAGCGAAACGTTGGGCAAGGCTTGGCGCAGGCGTGCGGCGCCTTCCTCGGAAATCTTCGTCTGCATCAGGACCAACTCCTTCAGCCCCGTCAACTGGGAAAGGGCCTCGATCGACTCGTCGGACACCGACGTTTGACTCAGATTGAGGCTCTCCAACTTCGGGAACCTCGCCAACAACGGCGTCTGGGCGTCGGTGAACCCCGATTGCTCCATGTTCAGTTCCACCAGCAGCTCGGGCTTGGGCAACTTTTCCAAGGCAGTCCCTCGCGCGGCCACGTCGCGCAGCGTCAGTCGCCGCAAACGGTCGTAGGAGGCCAGAACGCCCAGTCCCTCGTCGGTGATGTTGGCGCACAGGAAGATCGTGAAATCATCCAGAGGCAGCCGATCCAGCTTTGCGACTCCGCCGTTCGTAATGTCGCAATTGTCGAGCGACAGGCCGGTGAGATGCTCCATCTTCGCCACTGCTTCCAAGACGTCGTCGTTGATCTTCGGGCCGCCGATCTTAAAGATCCGCAGCGATTTCTTCCCGCCGATCTGCTCGATGCCCGTCTTGGTCACTCCGCGGCAATTGCGCAGATCGAGTTCGCTCAACAGCGGCAGAGTCAGCAACTTGGCGACGCCTGCGTCGGTCACGTTCACGCCGCTCAATCGCACCGCCCGCAGCGAAGTCATCCCGGCCAACGTGTCCATCGCCGCGTCGGTGACCAGCGGCGAGACTCGCAGATCGATCGCTCGCAGGGCTTTCAGGCCGCCCAGTTGCGCGATCCCCTCGTCGTTGATCAGCGTGTTGCGCATCGCCAGCGACGTGAGCGCATGGGCCTCGGCGATCTGCGGCGCCAATTGTTCCGTGATGCTCGGTCCTTCGAGCGTCAGCGTCTGCAACGTCGGAAAGACCAACATCTGCTGCATCTGGTAGTCGTCCACCCAACTGCGTTGGGCGGCCGTGTCGATCAGGATCACGTTGCCCGCGCCGTCCTCGCGGATCACCACGGCCAACTCGGTCGCCATCTGCTTGGCAGCCGCCATCTGCTCGGCCGAGTACTTCGACGCTGGCGGCGCGGCCGCGGAGGACTCGGGTTCGTCCGCTGGAATGGCTTCCGATTCATCGGACGCTGCCGGTTCAGTCGAAGCGGGCGGTTCGCTCGTTGGGCCGTCGGATGCCGGGACAGCGGGTGGCGTGGGCTGCGGCGCCGGTTGGCATCCGATCGAGAATACGACAAACAACAAGCAAGCGGAAACGAGCGATTTGGTCATGGCAACTTCGGTTTGGAGAACATTGAGTGAGACTGTCGCTCGGCGACTTTCGAAGACCCACGCCGAGCACATCGCTGGAGTGTACGCTTCAGCGTGTCTGGTAATCCTCACGCACACGCTCAAGCGTACACTCCAACATCACCGATTCTTAGGATCGACAAGGAAGAATTTGTCGGGGGCTTTGTAGTTGTCACGCTCCGCCGTGACGACACGTCATCACGGCGGACCGTGATGACCATATTGAAAATCCAACAGTGATTTATTCGCCGAACCCTAGCCCGGCAGTCCGTAGCCTTCGCGGCGCGGATACGGGTAGTCCTGCCAACGGTTGGCCTCGTCGTTGCCGACGAATTCCCATTTGGCCGGATCCCATTTCAGCGATCTTCCGCCCAGTTCGGCTCCGTGCAGGTACGCGATGTTGCCCAAGTGGCAGACGGCCACCGTGCGGGCACCGATCTCGATGGGGCAGTTGGGTTGCTGGCGGCTGACGATGCAATTCACCCAGTCCTGGCGATGTCCGCCGTGCCCGCCGCCGGGCGACTTGTACAGTTGGATCTCGGTCTCGCCGATCGGTTGCTTGATGATGTCGTCCGGCTTGCTCTCCAATTGTCCACGGTTGACGAAGATCTCACCGTCGGTCCCGATGAACGTGACTCCCGACCGGCCGCCGTGGATCAACTCGACGCCGTTGGCATAGATGAACTTCACGCCGTTGGTGGCGTTCGGATTTTCGGGCGGTACGATTTCGACCGGTCCGGATTTGTCCATGCCCAATCCCCACTGGGCGATATCGAAGTGGTGGGCGCCCCAGTCGGTCATGCCACCTCCGCCGTATTCGCAGAAGTTGCGCCACGACGGGAAATGGTTGTGGACGCCCCGCGGGCTGAGCACCGAACTGTACTCCCGCATCGGCGCCGGGCCCAGCCAGCGATCCCAGTCGAGTCCAGGCTCCATCTCCTCACCCGGCAGATTGCACGGCCGCGGCGGACCGCCCACGCTGACCATCACCTGCTTGATCTTGCCGAGCCGCCCGTTCTGCACCAATTCACAGGCGTAGCGGAAATTGTTGTCCGACCGCTGCTGGCTGCCCGTCTGGAAAATGACGCCGGACTTGTTGACGGCATCCATCACCGCCTTGGCCTCGCGCAGGTTGTTGGTCAGCGGTTTTTCACAGTAGATGTCCTTGCCGGCCGCCGCGGCCGCCAGGATCACCAAAGCGTGCCAATGGTCGGGCGTCGCACAGGCGACCGCGTCGATGTCGTCGCGGGCGATCAGTTCGCGATAGTCGACGTACGCGGCGCAGTCCGTGTTGCCGTATTTGTCGTCCACCCGTTTCTTGCCGGCCTCGCGGCGCGTCGTGTCAACGTCGCAAACCGCCACGACTTGGACGTTGGGCATGTTCAGGAAGTGAGGCAGATGCGACTCGTACAGCATCTTGCCAATGCCGATCGCGCCCAAACGAATCTTGTCGCTGGCCGGCGCGTTGTTCGTATCGCCTAGCACGCGACTCGGAACGAACATCGGCAGGGCGAGGGTTGCCGCGGATGCTTTGACGAAACCGCGGCGGGAAATCGAAGTGCGATTTTGGGTCATTCGAAAACTCCCTGGTTCTTGATCAGTTGTCATCGGTCCGAGGAGAATCCGGAACGATGGCTCAGCGGACAATCCGCGTCGCCATTCCAGCATAATCCGCGCGGCCTGTCCAGTCTCCTGCGCGGCAGCGATCGGCATGGGCGCTTGACTTCGGGCGATGGTCCGATTATTTCCTAGTAGGTACTTTCTTGTCCGCGGTCGAAATTGGCACACTTGAAGGAGTTTGTAGATGCTGAAGCGAGAACATCGTCCGGGCCAGCAGTGGAAGACAACGGTTGCATCGGTGATCGGCTGCCTGGTCGGCTTGGTCCTTTCCTCCCCGTGCTCGGCTCAAACGGCAAAAGAAGATCTCAAACGGTCTCAGACTCCGCCGGTTGCGTGGATGCTGAAGCCGAGCGAACTGGCCGATGCTGCGGCGACCTCGGAAACAGAAATGAAACCATACAAGGAAAAAATCGGGAACACCGACGTTGCCTTCGACATGGTGCCAATCAAGGGGGGCAAGTTCTTGATGGGCAGCCCGGATTCCGAGCCGAACCGCAAGCCCGACGAAGGGCCGCAGATCGAAGTCGAAATCGAACCGTTCTGGATGGGCAAGCACGAGGTGACTTGGGACGAGTATGAGATGTGGGGTATGGGGCTCGACCAGCAGCGTCGCCGGGTGCTCGGGCTGAAATCGTCCGAATACGACGATCTGTCCGACACGGTCACCATGCCGACCAAGCCCTACACGGACATGACCTTCGGAATGGGACGCGACGGATACCCGGCGATCTGCATGACACAGCTCTCCGCCAAGATGTACTGCAAGTGGTTGTCGGCCAAGACCGGCCGGTACTATCGCTTGCCGACCGAAGCCGAGTGGGAATACGCCTGCCGGGCCGGAACGACGACGGCCTTCAGCTTCGGCGACGACCCCGACGATTTGGACGACTACGGCTGGTACTACGACAATGCCGACGACAAGTATCAGAAGGTTGGCCAGAAGAAGCCGAATCCCTGGGGTTTGCACGACATGCACGGCAATGTTGCCGAGTGGGTGCTGGACGGTTACTCGGCGGAGGGCTACAAGGCGTTTGCGGGCAAGGCGTGGAAGAATCCAACGGCCCCGGCCAAGGAGATTTTCAAGCGAGTCGTCCGCGGCGGTTCGTGGTTCGACGACGCCGACCGGCTGCGCAGCGCCGCCCGGACGTTTTCCGAGGAGGACTGGAAGGCGCAGGATCCGCAGATCCCGCAGAGCATTTGGTACATGACCGACGCGGACTTTGTCGGCTTCCGCATCGTCCGGCCGCTTCGAACCCCGACCGCTGAAGAGGCCGAGCGCTACGACATCGACCAAGTCCAGAAGGATGCCATGACCGAATACGCCGCCGCCAAAGGCAGCGCCGCCCCTTAGTACAGGCTGGTTCGGACCCGCGTTCGGCGCCCGCGGGCCACTTCTGTAGTACAGGCTGCCAGCCTGTGGCTTTCAGGCAGAATTGGACCCGCGTTCGGCGCCCGCGGGCCACTTCTGTAGCACACGCTGCCAGCCTGTGGCATTGTGGACATCGGCGACCAAAGGTCTCCCACGAACTTGGAGACCTTCGTCGCCATGCCTGATGTTGACAGCCAATACCTCTTCGTGGCGGAGATTATCCGCAGCACGAACCCCCAATCTGACGATACGTCGATTCACCGTTCGCCATTTTGCTTCTGCGTTCCCCTCATGCGTGGGGTCTCGAGTGTGGCCCGCGGGCGCTGAACGCGGGTCATCTTTCGCGGTCACGTCACGCGCTGGGCACTGGCGAACCTCGCTCCAACTTGGCCAGCAGCCGGTCACAGGCTGGTGGCTTGTGCTACGGGGCCGGGCGGAACAAACCCAATCGGGCGGGTGTTTGTATCCTAGTGAGCCACTCTGCCGGCGCGTCTGGAACTGTCTTGCCGTTGATGACGTCTATAAACGTTTGAGTCCCGAAGCGGGTGTCCGTCTGGCGATATGTCATGATGCGAAGAGTAGCGAAACTAGGAACTCTGTGAGTACGGGTTGGCCGGTACAATCGTTCAAGACGTTGCCGATTGCACTGGTCGGCAGTCGTTTTGCGGATTTGGCGCAGGATGCCAGTCGCGCAAAACGGATGACATGTTCTTGGGAGTAAGTATACTTAAAGATTGCAAGCACTTGCTTCACCTAGCTTTACGTAACCTTGGCAGGGCGCAAACTGCGGCTTCTACGGAAGTTGCGTGGTTTGCGTTTCGCGCTAGTTATACCGGAACAGCTTCATACGCCACGCTGGAAAACTGTCCTAGCTTAAGGGTCGATAGATGACCATCCGACGCATTCGCAAGTCCTCGTCCCTTTCTCGCCGTGAAAAGTCCGATCGTCGCCGCAAGTCGCGACAAACCGACTTCAGCCGCCAGATGAACCGCCATCTGACGCACGAGTCCCTGGAGCAGCGTCAACTGCTGACTGGGTCGCCGTACACGGGGATCGATGCATCTGGCAACGAATATGGCTTCATTCCGCGAGAACCGGACTGGTCGCTGGAGCTACCCAGTCCCAGCCCGGCCGAGGGAGGCGTAAGCTTTCCGTTGGCGGATACGTTCCTGTTGCACAGTCTGCCAGGAGCCAAGAAGACCCTTTATTTGGATTTTGATGGCCACACAACTACTGGGACGCCGTGGAATGTTAACCATGGCGACCCGATCGTCACGCCAGCCTATGACTTCGACGGAGATCGTTCAACGTTTTCGCCGGCGGAGCTGCAGCGAATCCAAGACATCTGGCATCTCGTGGCGGAGGACTACCGCCCGTTCAATGTGAATGTGACGACGCAAGACCCAGGTGTCGAGGCACTGCGCAACACCGGTGGCGGCGACGACGCGTGGGGCATTCGGGTTGTGATGGGGCCGGACGTGGCCGGCATGGGAGCGGGAGGTTGGGCTTACATCGGGTCCTTTAATTGGAGCACCGACGTTCCGGCGTTTGTCTTCAACGTCGGATTCAAAGGGGCTGCCGAGGCAGCATCGCACGAAGCTGGACACACCCTGGGTCTGCGGCATCATGGCGATAGCACCCAGGAGTACTACCCAGGTCACGGGACGGGTGCGACCGGATGGGCGCCGATCATGGGCGTCGGCTACTCGCGAAATCTGGTTCAGTGGTCGAAAGGTGACTATCCCGACGCTAACCGTCCCACTCAGGACGACCTAGCGATTATCACCAGCGTTTACGGGGTCGATTACCGCACCGACGATCATGGCAGCACGGTCGCCACGGCGACGCCGATGAGCGTGGCGGGCGGGACGGTTGTTTCTGCCGAGGGCATTATCGAACGGACGACCGACCTCGATTTCTTCCGGTTCCACACGGGCACGGGACGAGTGGATTTGCAGATCGACCCGTATTTCCTGAGCCCCAACTTGGATGTGCTGGCCACCCTGTACGATTCGGCTGGGACGCCCATCGCGACGAGCAATCCGGTGGACGAACTGAACGCCGGTTTCAATCTCGTCCTGCAAGAGGGCGTGTATTACCTTTCGGTTGAGGGAACGGGGAAACCGGCCGAAGGGTCGCATTACGGCTACTCCGATTACGCCAGTCTGGGATCGTATACGATCAACGGTACGATTATCGACCCGTTGGTCGATCCGATCGCTCCGGAGCTGTTCGCCGTACGGCCCAACGACGGCAGTCTGTTCCTGGCGGACGCCGTCAATACGCTGCACATCGGTCCGCGCGAATTGCGATTCCTTTTCAAAGGGGGCGCGGACCTCGATTCCACGACGCTGGACGGGATTCGGATCACGCGCACGGGCACGGACGGTGAGTTCGACGTGGCGTCGGTACAGACGGACTTCGGAACGAACGGCGCGGCGGTGGTTGAGTTCCTGGCGACCAAGTTGGGCATCAAGCAGAACGGGCTGCAGGTCGTGCTGACGGAGAGCGACCATCGCGATGCGAGCGGGCCGTCGGTTACGGTCGCAGGTAGCCTGGTCACCGTTGATTTGAACCGCAATGCGGCGCGGCCCAGCACGGTGCAAGACGTTGTTGATGCAATCAACAATGATCCCGACGCCAGCCGGCTGCTAAGCGCGCGGTTGGTGAGCGGCAATGGTGGGCTCGACTTGTCGGCACTCATTCTGGACACAGCGACCGCAACGACGCACTTCGGCACCGGGAATTACGAAGTCCGCTTCACCGCTCGCCAATCGGGGACAACAGGCAACGGTATCTTCGTCAGCTTGACCAAGAGCGACCGCCCGTACGACACCGGCCCAGCCATTACGATGATTCCGGGCGGCATCGCCGTCGATTTGAACACGGCTTCGGGACGTGAGACCACGATTCAGGAGCTGATCGACGCGATCAACAACCATCCGCAAGCCAGCCAGTTGGTGGTGGCCGAATTGATTCCGGCCAACTTGGTGACTCCCGATCCATTAGCGACCGTCGTGTTAAGCGGTGGAGTCAACAGCAACGTGCCGGCCAGCGTGACCACGGACTTCGGCACGTCGCAGGCGATCCAGTTGCAGTTCACCGCCGTTTCCCCCGGGGCCGCGGGCAATGCACTGCAGGTTCAGGTTCAGCAGGCCGATCGTGGGGTGGCGATGCCGCCCGCGGTCTCCGTGACGCCCAGCGGTTTGACCGTGACCCTGAACAACCACTCGGGCAGTGAGACCACCGTGCAACAGTTGGTGGACGCAATCAACGCCGCGCCCGGGTCGCCGATGAAGGTCAAGTTGCTGTCTTCGCCCGATCTTCAGCACACGATCATCACGAGCAGTCCGCCGACCTTATTGCAATTGGGCGGCGGCGGCCACACGCACGCTTCGGCTATTTCCGATTTCGGACTCGATCGCGACTTGGTCATCACGGCCAACACGGCCAGTTATCCCGGCGCCGCGGGCAACGGCATCCGACTGGAGACGGTCAGCGTGGCCGGAACCGGGGCACCGGTCGTGACCCGCATCGACTCGCGGACGGTGCGTGTGACGTTGTTCAACGGAACGGCCACCACGTCCGAAATGCTCCGCAACGCGATCAACAACGCGACGGTCGGGCTGAATGCGTCGCTGCTGGTCGCCACACCCAGCGGTCCGGGAGCCTCGGCCTCGGTTGGGTTACTGGCCGACGGCGGCGGTCGCAGCGAGGTTCAGCAACTGACCTTCGGCGGCACCATCACCGGCGGGTCGTTCCGAATCACCTACGGCGGCAATCTTCGCACCAACCCGATTTTCTGGAACGCTACCCCGAGCAACCTGGTCGCGAACATCCAGACAGGATTAAACGGGATCTTCGGGGCCGGGAACACGGTCGTCCAGTCGCTGTCGCCGACCGCCTACACGATCCGATTCACGGGCACCCTGGCGGACGCCAACTTGGAGCAGTTCACGATCGAGCCGGCGTTCAACCTGCTGACCGGCACCCTGCCGACGGTGACGCCGAGCACCTTGACCCAAGGCGCGGGCAACGAGGTGCAGAAACTGACCATCAACCATGCCGGCGGCGCAGGCAGCCTGCAAATGATGTACGACGGAGTGGCGGCCACATCGCCGCTTGTCGCGCCGTACACCGCGCTGACCGCGACCGCCGTGCGGAACCATTTGAACACAATCCCCGGCCTGAACGGCGCTCCGACCGTGCTGGGCGCCAACGGTGGGCCGTTCACGATCGTGTTCCGCAACACGTTGGCCGGTGTGAATCTGTTACCGCTGGAGAGAATCGTCACGGGCGGCACAACCGCCACGGTCGCCACGGTTGCCGACGGCGGTAGCCTGGACGAAGTTCAGCGATTGACCTTCGACGCGGGGGTCGGGGGCGGATCGTTCCGGATTCTGTTCAACGCCTACCAATTGGCCACGGGCGACATCGCCTGGGATGCCAATCCGACGACGTTGGCCGGGAATATCCAAGCCGCGTTGAACCAGTTGTTTGGCGCTGGCAACACCCTGGTCGCGGCGGTATCCGGAACCCAGTACACCATCACGTTCCAGGCGGACCTGGGCGGAACCGATCATCCGCTGCTGACGACGGATTCGACGCTGTTGACTGGCGGGACGGTTGCCGGTTCGACGGTCAGCGATGGCGTGGGCCGCGAGGTGCAGACGTTGACATTGGGCGGCACCGCCGACAGTGTCACGTTGTCCTACGACGGGGTTTCGGCCACTGCGCCGCTGGCGGCGCCCTACGATTCACTGACCGCGGCTCAGGTCCGGGCGAATCTGGAGACCATTCCCGCCTTGCGCGGCAAGGTCGTGGTGTTAGGTGAAGTTGGCGGTCCGTTCACGCTGATCTACCGGACGGGCACCCTTTCGCCGCTGACTGCCGCTTTCCGGCCCGACGTCGTGCTGACCGGCGGCGTCGACAACAATTTGTACTCCAGCGTGGTGACCGACTTCGGTACGGAATTGCGCGCGCTGATCCGGTTTGTCTCGACGACGCCAGGGGTTCCACCGACTCCGTTGACCATCAACATCGGGCAAGCCGATCTTGGACCGGGAGCGGCGCCTCAGGTGGCCGACGGGTTGGACGTGGTGAACATCGTGCTGAATACAACCGCCGGCAGCCAGACGACGGCCGAGCAGTTGATCGCTGCCGTCAATGCCAACAGCACGCTGGTCCATGCTCATCTTCTGAGCGCTCGCGGATCACAATTCACTGGGTTGACTACCAATCCCCCGGCCATGCTTGCGCTGACGGGCGGAGGCAGCACGACTGCCACAGCGCGAAGCGATTTCGGCACATCGCTGGAGATGTTGTTGACCGCCGCGGTCGCGGGCAGCGCGGGCGACGGGGTGCGCATCTCGGTCAGCAAGCAGGATCTGGGGGCCGTGCCCGTCGTCGTCAACGAGGTGGTTGCCACCAAGACGATCCACATTGTGCTGAACAACAAGCCGGGGTTCGCTCCCACCGTCGAGCAGTTGCGAGTCGCGTTGGATGGCACCACGCTGCTGTCGGTGCCTGCGTCGGCAGTGATTCCCGCCTCGCAGATCAGTCTGGTGGATGCCCACCTCGGCACGCACGTGCTGATCGATGGTGGCGGCGAATTGGCGCCGGTCACCTTGGCTGGGGCAAAATCGGCTCAGTTGGTGTCCGATTTCAACGCGGCCAACCCGTTGGCGATCCGATTGCTGGCGGTAACGCCCGGCGAGGCGGGCAACGACATCCGCATCCAGGTGACCAGCGAGAATCGTGGTGTTACGCTGCCGGGCCGATTGCCGCAGGTGTCGGTCCTTGACGCGACGACGATCCAGGTCGTGCTGAACAACAATCCGGCCAGCCCGACGACGGCGCAAGAGTTGTTGGATGCGATCAACACGCATCCGCAGGCGCAATCGATGGTGTTGGCGCAACGGCTGTTCGGCTCGCCGCAGGAACCGCTGGGCAACCGCCCGATCGACTACTCGCCGCTGGCCTTGGGCGGCGTCGACGACGTGACCATCGTCCCCGGATACCGGGATCTGTTGAACGGCAACCCGAACGTGGTCGTGTATCGTTTCCAGGAGAATCTGCCCGACGATTACTACCGCATCGAGGTGTTTGGGTTCGACGACGCGACGGACGATATCACCGCGCTGCGGAACACCAACTCCGTCGCATTCCGGCCACGGCTGGAAGGAGACGATCGCGATGCGCTCGATTTCGACTTGGATCTGGGCGCCCAGGTCATCGCGGTCGTTCCGCAGCCAGTGGGGCGCGACGTTTTCACGTTGACGGCGACGGGGGCCTTCCGTTTGACCTTCGAGGGCGACGAAACCGCGTCCATTCCGGCCTTGGCGACGGCGGCGCTGGTCCGCCAGCGGCTGGAAGAACTGCCCGGTTTGCTGCCCGGCGACGTCGGGGTGACCGGACTGGCCGGCGGGCCTTGGACGGTCAGCTTCCACGGCCGCTATCACGGGCGCGATTTGCCGTTGTTCACGGGCGATGCGAATGTCACCGTGGTGGTCGAGGACACGCTGCACCAGGCGTTGGACCAAGTGGTCGTGTACTTCAACGACGACGACTTGCACGCGACCCCTGTGACCACGGGCGAATTGGCGATCGATCCGACGGCCGTGAATCCTGATTTCTACCAGTTGATCCTGACGCGGAATTCGGTGACCAATCAGGATGACATTGTCTTCCGGCCTCAGTCGATCACCTACGACCCGACGACCGATATCGCGGTTTTGACGTTCCCGTCCGCGCTGACCAACTTGGTCGATCCGAATACCGGCTTGCCCGTCGGCCCGGCAACGTTCCGTTTGCGCATCGGGACCAACGAAACGATTCCGCTGGCGCCGCAGGAGATTTCACCAAGCGACCCGCATTCCAGTTACGCCGCGGCGCTGGATCTGGCCGGGATGTTCGACATCGGACCGGTGATCGAGGTCACGCAGGCCGGTTCCGCTTCGCTGCACGGGAAGACGTTCACCGTCGAGGACGTGAACGGCAATGTGCGCCGCTTCGAGTTCAACGACCCGTCGCTGGGCGGAGTCTCTTCCGGCAATCATCCGGTGACATTTGAAAGTGGCGATAGCGCAACGGCCTCGACCACGACTCAGATCGCTGCGAATATCAAGGCGGCGTTCGACACGGTTACCGGATTGAACGTCACTGCGACCAACGTGGGCACCCGTGTCCAGTTGACCGGCGAAAGGCGAGTGACGCTCGACCCGACACTGACGGGCGTCCGCGTCGGAACCCAGGCGTTGGTGATCAAGCAGGAGATTCGCAACGTTGGCAGCACCGACCCGGCTTACCGTTTGGATGCGCCCGGCTCGGAAGACGAGCCGGGGCATCGCGAGATTCCCGCCGAAGATCACCTGATGTTTGGCAAGGACGGGGCGGATACGACGGCAGGCATTACGACGTCGACCTACAGCTTCGACTCGGTTACATCGTACGGCACCGACTCAATTGGACAACCGCTGTACAACGAAATCAGCGAAGCCCAGAAACAGCGGGCTCGTGAGATCTTCGAGTTTTACGGCAATCAAATGGGGGTTCAATTCATCGAGCAGGAGCGTGCCGATATCAACAGCATCTGGGTGATCACCGGCGATTTGGCTCCGACCGGAAGCACCAGTGCGCCGGGCGGCACGCTGGGCGTCGGCGGGTGGTTTCCGGCGGTTGCATTTGGTAACCCCTTTGCGACCCATCCGATGCTGGTAATGGACATTGCGGAAAGCTGGGATGACACCTTCGGTATTCCCGACAATCCGCCCGGCAAGACGAGCTGGTTCAACGTCGCGATGCACGAGATCGGACACACGTTGGGATTTGGGCACACTTCCGAATTGCCGCCTGGAACGATCATGGGCGGAGCCTACAGCAACGCGATTCTGGGAGGAGAAAGCCGACTGCTGTTCAATCAGACGGTCGAGCCCGTATTCCCCGGCGATACGGATCTGGTCCATGCGGAGATGCTGTTCCGCAGCGAGAGCAAGGATATTGATCTGTACCGATTTGAGATCCCGGCCGGGACTTCGGGGTTGCTCCAGGCCGAAACCATCGCCGAACGGCTGCCAGGCTCCAGCCTGTTGGATACTCAACTGAACTTGTACCGCCAGTGGCCGGACGGGCGTCGCGAACTGATCGCGCAGAACGACGACTACTTCAGCGAGGATTCCTATATCGAAATGACGCTGGACGCCGGCGTGTACTATATCGGCGTCAGCGCCAGTGGAAACGACAAGTACGATCCGTCGATCCGGGACTCGGGCTACGGTGGTGCGTCGGAGGGCCGATACGAATTGAAGCTGAACTTCCGTCCCACCACCGACACCAGCATCATCGATGCCACAGGCACGGCGTTCGACGGCGACGCCGACGGACGGCCGGGCGGCGTGTATCGCCACTGGTTCGAGACCGCGTACCCGGCCGGAACGGCCGCGCCGGATCAGCCTCAGACGTTGTTCGTCGACAAGGCCAATGTGCGACCCGACGTCAACCCCAACGGCAGCGGCACGCTGGCCGATCCGTTCAACGAACTGGACGTGGCGCTGGCGGCGGCGCGGCCCGGCGACATTGTGCGTCTGGTCGGCAACGGCGGACCGGATGGGATTCTGGCGACCACCGGGGACAATTTCGCCTACGAGATCGGACGTGGCGGTCCGGCCGACGCCGAATTGTCGGACGGTCTGACGGTGAATGTGCCGCGCGACGTCACAATGATGGTCGATGCGGGCGCGATCTTCAAACTGCGCGGCGCGAGGATCGGCGTCGGCAGCTCGCCGGTTCCCAACGACCGCAGTTTCGGTGCCTTGCAGGTCATGGGCACGCCGTACACCGACGTCTTCTTCACCTCGTATCAGGATCAATCGCTCGGGTTCGACACCAACCCGCTGAACACCACGCCCGACAGCGGCGATTGGGGCGGGATCGAGTTCCGCAACGACATCGACGTGGCCGCGGGCCGCTTCTCGTCCGAGCGGCAGGGCATCTTCCTGAACTACGTCAACCACGCCGACATCCGCTACGGCGGCGGCGAGGTCTCGGTCGATTCCGAAACCCGCGTGGTCACGCCGATCCATCTGATCGACTCGCGCCCGGCGATTACTTTCAACCAGATTCGCTTCAGCGCGGAATCGGCCGTATCGGCCACGCCGGACAGCTTCGAAGAGACGAACTTCAACACCTGGGCGTACCAATATCTGGACCGATTTACGTCCGACTACAACCGAGTCGGGCCGGACATCTATGGCAACCGGATCACCGACAACACGATCAATGGCCTGTTCCTGCGGCTGGAGACTCCCGCCGGCTCGACGTTGCGACCGATGACGGTGGCCGGACGGTTCGACGATGTCGATATCGTCCATGTGATTGCCCAGAACCTGATTCTGCAGGGCACACCGAGCGGGCCCTATCGCGAAGTCTCTGCGCCGTCGGTCGATTTGGTGACGACCACGCCGGCGACGGTGACCGGAGGAACGTTGACTTCCGCGAGTACGTACGAGTACCGCTTGGTTCCGATTGATCTGGCGGGTTACGAGGGGGTGCCTTCCCCGGCGGTGCTCGCCACGCCGCTTGCGGTGGGCAACAACGCGATTCAGTTGGGCGGACTGGAGCCCGCCACGGGTAACTTCGTTGCGCGGCGTCTGTACCGCAGCGAGAACGGCGGACCGTATCGGTTGGTCGCCGAGTTGGACGGAGCGTCTGCCGCCTATACAGATATCGGCCGCAACCTGGGCGGCTCGCTCGCTACGGCGGTCGCTTCGGTGGATCGCCCGCGAACCGACGCCCGCTTGGTAATCGACCCGGGAACGGTTGTTAAACTGGAAGGCGCGCGCATTAAGTTGGAGGTCGGCACGCAATTGATCGCCGAGGGAGCGGATGGCTACGAAGTGGTCTTCACCTCGCGGTTCGACGACCGCTATGGCGCCGGCGGGACGTTCGACACCAACAATGACGACTTCCGCGGCCCGACCGAAAACCAGCCTTCGGGCGGGAATTGGGCGGGGATCTACGCCAGTCCGTTTAGCACCCTGAGCATCGACCGGGCGCTGGTCACCTTCGCCGGCGGCGTGACGAATCTGGGCGGAACCTTCGCCGGGTTCAACGCGATCGAGATCCATCAAGCCAAGGCGCGGATCACCAACAGCGTGCTGGAACGGAACGCCTCCGGAACCGGCGGCCAGGCGGGAAGCAACCGGGACGGCCACACGTTCAACGCCCCGGGCGTGATCTTCGTACGGGGCGCTCAGCCGATTCTGGTCGCCAACACGATCCAGAACAACCGGGACACCAATAACAATACCGACATCCCCGCGATCAACATCAACGTCAACGCCTTGAACGGCTTCGAGAACGTCGACTACGGACGTTCCCGCGGCGACGCGGACGCCTTCAGCCAGTTCATCGACAACCGCGGTCCGTTGGTGCGGCTGAACCGACTGGGCAACAACGAAATCAACGGCATGTTGCTGCGCGGCGAGACGCTCAAGACCGAAGGAGTCTGGGACGACACGGACATCACCCATGTGTTGATCAACACGTCCGTCTATATTCCGGACTACCATACTTACGGAGGTTTGCGATTGCAGAGCAGCCCGACGGAAAGTCTGGTCGTCAAGTTTGCCGGCGATTCGGGAATCGTTGCGACGGGCCGTCCGCTGGACATTGACGACCGCATCGGCGGCATCCTGCAGGTCGTCGGCTTGCCCGGCTTCCCCGTGGTGTTGACCGCGCTGAACGACGACACGGTCGGTGCCGGCTTCGATCCGGATGGCAAGCCGCAGACGGACACCAATGGCCGCGAAACGGGCAGCGACCCATGGAATCGCTGGCTCGGTTTGAGCATCGATCAGTACAGCCACGACCGGAACGTCGAGATTGTAATCGAGGCCGAATCGATCGGTCTGGCGCCTCCCGGAAACAACGCGATTCCGTCGCAGGCTCAGTTCCTGGGCACGCTGGCGCCCAACGAGAAGAGCGGCGACGACAATCTGCGGCTGGGCTTCGTGGTCAAGGGCACGCTCAACACGCCCAGCGATTTGGACGTTTACAGTTTCCAGGCGACGGCCGGCACGGAAGTCTGGCTGGACATCGACCGCACGACGCACGCCCTGGACGCAGTCGTCGAGTTGATCGACGCGAACGGGCAGATCGTCGCCCAGTCCGTCAATTCGAGCAGCGAGACCGGGGGCACGCTCAATCTGTATTCGCATCCCACCCTGATCCCGGCAAATCACGCCAATATCCTGCAGAAGTCGGCGTTCTTCCCGACGCATGTCGACGGCGGCGCGCCCAAGGACTTCTGGACCACCAATCCGCGCGACGCGGGATTGCGAGTCGTGCTGCCGGGCGGCGTCGGCTCGCTAAACACCTATCACGTCCGCATCCGCAGCAGCAACATCGATCTGCTGGCCGGTGGGAACGTGGCCGACTTGCAGAATTCCGCCAAGCTGCGGGACGGCTTGACCTCGGGCAACTACGAACTGCAGATCCGCATGCGCGAGACGGACGAACTGGCGGGCACAACCGTGCGCTTCGCCGATATCCGCTACGCGGACGTCGGGATCTACGTCAGCGGTATGCCCATCCACTCGCCGCTGACTGGCGAGGCAGCGGAGATCGAAGGCGATACGAGAAGCACGCACGGTCCGAACGACGTAGTCGGCGGCGCCCAGTGGCTTGGCAATCTCGCCAATACCGACCGGGCCGCGATCAGCGTGGCAGGACGAATGCACATCGACTCCGCCTCCGATGGCCTGACCGACGTCGACTGGTACGAATTTGTGATCGCCTGGGATTCTGTTCAGAGCACCGGCGGCGAGGCCATGCCGGTGATCTTCGACGTGGATTACGCCGATGGGATAGGACGTCCCGACTTGAATTTGGCGATCTATAGAGAAACGTACGACAACAGTGGCAATCCGCACTGGACGTTGATCTATGCAGGTCAAGATTCGAATGTCTCTGACGATCAACCTGGTCCGAACCTGGGCAACAATATGGACGACATGAACCGCGGGTCGGGCGGTATCCGTGATCCATACATCGGCCCCGTGAATTTGACGGTCGGCCGTTATTACATGGCGGTCTCCACCAACCGTCGGATCGCCACGCCCTTGTTGCAATACCAGACAGCAAATCCGCCCGACGCGTCGACGACCGCCGCCGTGCGTGTCCAGCCGCTGCCAAGCGTCTCCCGCGTAGCGACGGATAATGTGGCCTCCACCGGACCCGGTACAACGCAGTTGGACATCGTGAACAGTGCGACACCGTTCCATTTGGGCGATGTCATGCTGTTCGTCAGTACCCGACAAACAACTAATCAATCCGCGTTGTATGCCGTGGATCCCTTCACGGGTTTCACGGAGAACACGATCGGCCTCTTCACCGGGACGCGGGATATCGCGATGCGGCCTGATGGCAATTTGTACGGCTACCGGGTGAACGATACGGGCGACGACAGCGACGACAACAACGACGATTTCCTGCGCATCGATCCGGGAGCTTCCAACTGGGACAATCTGGCCACAGCGTCCGGAAATCACGGGATCATCACGCGGGAGCACGCCACCGCGCCTGCAACGCAAACCAGTCACAACGTCAACAATACTCGCATCGGGGACGGCTTCGAATTGAATGCGATCGCCTTTGGAGCGGTGAGCGGCAGTACGGAAACCCTGCGTTTAGTGGGCGTGGGTCAACGGGCGCACCAGCAGCCTGCACAACCAATTCGTCCCGGAGTCAGCTACTACGACAACATCTTGTACGTGTTCAATCCGGACAACGGATCGGCAATCAGTAGCCCAGGCCCCAATCGCGCCGCCGACGACTTGGGCTCGACCGGCACCCAGATTCGCGAACGCGGCGTGCTGGACACGGCCATGCTTGAACTGGGAACGAACGGCGAGGATTCTCTGACCGTGCCGGTGGCCACTCGCTTCCAGGGTGGCCAGACCGACCGCATCTTGGAGCACGGCGATTCCATTCGGGTCTCGCAAGATGCTGGACTCGACGGCGGCGTGCCGGACGCCACGTGGGATTTCTTCCTGAATTTCGGCCCGGAACTAATCGTGAACACCGTCGCGCCCGGGACGAACAATTCGATCCGGGACGGTGTGACCTATACGCTGACCACCACGACGCCCGAAGTGTTCACGTTCGCTTTCGAGACGGGACCCGTGATTCAGGTCAACGGGTTCGGCAGCATGGCGGAAGGACAGTGGTTTGAATTATTCGACGGGGTCAATACGCAGCGGTTCGAGTTTGACAGCGACGGCATCGCGGTCAACGGCGGAACTGTTTTGGTTTCGTATTCCGGCTTCAACCAGAACCAGTTGTTGACGGAGATTGTGACCAAGGTGAACCAGTTCCCCGCGGCCCAACTGAATGTGCGGGCAACGGCCGCCGGCAACCGCATTACTTTCGTCGGCGACGTCGATTCCGGTTTGGGCATACTCAACCAGTCCGCGCTTGGGACTCAGGTGACCGTCAGTGGCAACTATACGGTCAGCGATCCGCTGAACCGGTTCTATGTCGTGCAGGTCGAAGAGTCGGCGGATGCCGTTGCCATCGCAACCGCCATGGCGAACGCGGCGACCGTCGCCGGTTTCCAGGCGGGGGCGTCGGGGCATCGAGTCAACTTTGCCACCGCCGAGTTCGCTAATTTCGTTTCGCTGCCCGTGGCACGTTTCCAAGTTCTTCGCTCGCTCGGCAGTCCTCTGAGTGTTAATCCCACGGCGATCAATATCTCGGCGAATTTCACGAACAACCAAGTCCGAGATGCGGTGCGCAATGCGATCAACACGACGATCGGTGTGGGCACCGCCGGGACTTCGGGTGCAGGCAAAGTCTCTTTGATTCCCGCCGGTTACAGTTTCGATACCGCCGGCACGCATGATCTTGAGGATGGTGGGCCGATGCTTGTCATCACGACGGCCTACGACGTCGGCGGAGGCGGATTCGAGACGTTCGGCGTCGGCCCAGGTTACGATCTGACCCGGCCCGCGGAAACGCGTTTCACCGACCCCGCCAACTTCCCCAGCTCCTGGCTCTCGCAAGTCAACAAGACGGCAATCACGGGTGTGGCGTTTGTGGGTAACCGCTTGTACGCAGTGGACAACGGAGGCGGATTGTACGAGGTCGTGACCACCGGCGGTGGTCCTTTCGATCCGGCCACCGATCCGCGCAACGTGCAGCATCGGCTGCGCTATATCGACACTTCGGCGACGGATCTGATCGGGATTCAATTCGCCGGTCTGGAAGCCGGACCGCGCAACGTGGAAGGCGGCGCCTACGCGAATCTGTTGTTCGGCATCTCGCGCGACGGGCAACTGTACGCATTCAATACCCAAGGTGTGCTGCAGCCGATCTTCGCCGACGGCCGGTCGTCGATCAACACCGGCCGGACCAATGTGGAAGGGCTGGCCTTCTCGAACCTGGACACGAACCTCTGGCATCGCGCCGAAGACGGCAGTTTGTATTTCGGCTTTGAAGATTTGACATGGCGTCCGCCAGGCACCAATTACGGCGGCATCTACGATCCGGGACTCCGCAACAGCTACAACTTCCCGGGCGGAGCTCACGGAAGTGTGGAAAGCGCGCCATTCAGCCTGAAAGGCTACTCGGCGCAGGACATGCCCATGTTGTACTTCGACTACAACCTGGACACCCAGAAGGGACAGTCCACCAATACGACGCTGATGCAGGATTCCTTCCGCGTCTTTGTGGCCACCGACGATGGCGTTTGGCATCTGCTGACCACGAACAATGACAATCTCAATGCGGAAGACGATCCGTTGCTAGGATTGGCGACGAAAGCTGTCTACGACGTCAACCAGAACGGGGCACCGGACGCTACTCGGCAAGCTCGCGTAAGTCTGGCGCCGTTTGCGGGAATGGAAAATCTGCGGTTGCGGATCGATTTCGCCACGGCGGGCGAATTCGACATGGGCGATCCGAATACGACGGGTCACGAATTGCGCGGCGTCGAGGGCTGGAAGATTGCCGATGGCGATACGTTTACGATCGGGGGGCAGACGTTCGAGTTCGATAGCGACCTGACGATCGCGGCGCCCACCAATGCGAATCTGGCCAGCGGTCAATGGTTCACGCTGCGCGACGAAAACGGGGTCGTCGTTCAGTTTGACTTCCACAATATCAACGACGGCGTCTACGCTGGTGCGAATGTTCCGATCGTGTTTGATCCTGCCAGCGACTCGTCGGCCGATCTGGCCACCAAAATCCAAAATGCGATCACCAGCGCCGCAGGGCTATCCGTCAACACCTACCGAAATGGTCATCTGGTGAATGTGCGAAACCGGTTGGCTTCCCCGGTCACGGATCCGGACTACCAGTTGGTCCATACGGTCGATCCAACGTTGCCGACCACATTCTTCTCCGGTGGCGACGGTGTCCGGGCGGGCAACGTTCCGGTCCACATCCATCGCGGCATGACGGATGTCCAGATCGCCACGGCCGTCCGTACGGTCTTGGCCAACACGTTCAATCAGCCGGGTCGGCAAACGGACACGACGGTCGTCAAGCAGAGCAACGAGATCCTGCGAGTCATCGGACGGGATGTCACGAATTCCGGACCGTTGGGTTGGACGCGGCGGCAAACCAACGCTGCGGGCGCCCTCCAGCCAGGATTGCAGGGCGATCAAGCCGGGGCGTTCGAGGCGGGACGCGGCACCACGCTGAACGGAAATCAGATCGGTTTTGCCCGTGGCCGCGACAACAATTACCGCGGAGTGAAGATCGACAATTTCATTATCGGCTTTGCCGAGCGCGGCGAGCGGGTGCTGAACGCCCAGTTGGACAACACCAGTTTCTCTAACCATATCGAGGGAGGAGCCACCACAGTTGTCGGCGAGTACCAAGTCGAAATTCGCATGGGTGCTTCGACAAAGAGTCCGACGCCCATCTATGACACCAACGACCGCTTGGCACCGCAAGTTACTCTGGTCGCACCCGTAGGCAGCAACATCCACGACGGTCAGACGTTCCGAATCAGCGACGGCGTGACGACCGTTACCTTCGAATACGACGATGCCTCGCTGCCGATCGGGCATCCCGAGCGGCGCGTGGAACCGGGAAACATCCGTATCGGTTTCCAGCCCACGTGGAGTGATTATCAGATTGCCGCTGCCATTCGTGATCAGATCAATTCGTCGGCGGTGCAAACCGTTCTGAAGGTGCGAGCCGGATTGTCGGATGGCCAAGCCAGCGGTACCAGCAGTACCTCCAACCTGATCAATCTTTACGGCACGGCAGTCGGCGACCGTCGCGGTGGCTTGGACTTCGGCGAAATCATCGACGTGGATGCGGGAATTCCCAGCGTCATCCAGCACGGAATCGACCATCCCGGCCGCTACGATCTGGGCGACCAGAATCGGCACCGCGAACAGGGCCAAATGCTCATTCACTCGAACACGATCACCAACTCCGGGACATACGGAATCGTCGTCGACGCTGGCTTGCGGGGCACAACTCGCCATGGGGACTTGGCGGACTATCCGACGTTGGCTGGCGGAGGCCGCTACTACGGCGGCAACCTGGGCATACTGGTCGGCGCCGGCAATGAACTAGCCGTCCCGGGAGCGGTACGCAACCTGCGCGAATTGAATACGGATCGTTTGGCGCCGGGCGTGACGCTATTCAATAACATTCTCGCCTTTGGCGGTACTGGGGGAATTCGGTTCAGCGGCGACAACACGGGAACTCACCCGGCCCCGGTGCCGTTCGGGCGGATTGTGAACAACACGGTGTACGGCAACCGCCAGGGAGATACGGGAATCCTGGTCGAGCAGAACGCCGGTCCCACACTGTTGAACAACGTGGTGGCGAGCCTTGCCACGGGCATCAATGTGGATACCTCGTCGCGGGCGACGACCGTGGTCGGGACGACGCTATACCAGAATAACACGACGGATGCGAATACCGGGGGAACGATCTTGAGGGGCGACTTCCCGATCGTGCTGCCGTCAGGCGCTCCGCTGTTCGTGAATCCAGCGGCCGGCAATTTCTATCCGGCACCGCTGTC
This sequence comes from Pirellulaceae bacterium, assembly GCA_023382975.1. Lineage (GTDB taxonomy): Bacteria > Planctomycetota > Planctomycetia > Pirellulales > Pirellulaceae > SKKK01. Next base: position 257,107 of record JAHDXO010000001.1, on the reverse strand, counting down.
CCAGGTGATCGACAGCTCGCTGTCGTCGCTGGGCGACCGGACGGCGTTCATTTCGGTCAAGAGTCCGATGGGATTGCCGCCATCGCCGATCATCGCGCCCAAGGTGGATTTGACCGGCCAGTTGCGGGTGGACGACCGCGATGTGGATACGCCGTCCGGCCAAGGCGAAAACGTCTCGATCGACCGGGGAGCGGTCGACCGGGCCGATTTTGTGCAGCCCAGGGCCGAACTGATCAATCCGCTGGACAACGACGCGGAAGCGAGGGACCAGGATCCGAACGCGACGGTAGTGATGCTGCCCGACGCCGAGTTGGAGAACTTCTCGCTGCTATTGCTGGACGGCACCGGCATGGGAATCGATACGACGACCGTTTCGCCGATGGCCGTGACGCTCACTCAGAACGGTCGGTTGTTGGTCGAAGGCGTCGACTATTTCCTGGGCTACAACGCCGGCAACAACCGGCTGCTGCTCACTCCGCTGTCGGAGCTCTGGGAACCGGACAGCGTGTACCAGATCCGTCTGACCAACAGCGGACCGTTGGCGATCAAGGACCGGGCGGGCAATCTGCTGCGGGCCAACCAGCCCAACGGTGAGACGCTGTTCACGATCATCCTGGGCTCGGTGCCCATGGACTACGGCGACGCTTCGGCGACGATCGGGACCTTGAACACCAACTACCGTACGCTGTTGGCCGACAGCGGCGCGCGGCATGTCATTCTGCAGGATGCGCCGCTGTATCTGGGGGCCGGCGTGGATGCCGATCCGAACGGACGGCCGACCGTGTTGGCGGACGGAGACGACCGCGACGCCCATGTCGCTACGGGCACCTCACCGCTGACGGTCGGGACGCTGGGCGAGCGGACCATCGCGATCGGTGCCACCGGACATCTGGCCATCACGGACGGGACGACGTCGTTGACTGTCACCGACAACACTGGCGCGACGGTGACCCTGACGTTCATCAATTTCTTCGGGTCGGCGACGACGACGAATGTGCCCCTGACCTACTTCAGCCAAATTCCGCCGAGCGCCACGTTGGGCGACGATGCGGGAGTGTTGGCCAGTCGGATCATTCAAGCGATCGACGAGCAGGTCGAGGCCGGAAACTTGACCGGCGTGACCGCGACCGCCATGGGCGGCGGTGCCGTGCGCATCGACGGGGTGCAGAACGTGGCGGTCGTGGGCGGCGGATTGAGTCTGACGGACCGTCTGCCGCTGCGGTTGAACGTCCCCGCGGGGCCGTTCAGCGGCGCGCATGATGGCACGACGTTCACGGTCAGCGACGGCGAGCAGTCGCTGGTATTCGAATTCGAAGAGGTGGCGACGGTCAACAACGGCTTGGTCGATCCGACTCACTGGCCGGTCTCCTACGACTCGACGGCCGACGATCAGGGGTCGATGATTTTGCGGATTGCAGACGCGGTGAACGCCGCCGTGGCCGCCGGCCGGCTTGCCTTCGTCGCGGCGTTCGCGTCCGCGGACGGCGTGCTGATCCGGCCGACGCTGGCCGCCGGGATCGGCGACGACGAAGACGGTGTCGTGTTCCTGGACGAACTGAACCGCTTCTACACGGCGGGAACGCGATTGGTCGTGACGGCGTCGGACTTGGGCTTCGTGGATGCCTGGATCGATTTCAACCGCAACGGGACGTTCGATCTGAACGAGAAGATCCTGGACAGCGTGCCGGTGAGCATCGGCGCCAACGAGTTCGTGGTGCAGACGCCCAGTTGGTCGTCGGCCGGGCAGACCTATGCCCGTTTCCGCATCAGCCCCACCGGAGGCCTCAGTTCCGACGGCTTGGCCATCGGCGGCGAAGTGGAAGATTACGTCGTCCAGATCCAGGCGGGACGTCCGCCGGTTGCCGTGGATGACTACTACGAAATCGACGAGGATCCGAACGAACCCGATTCGCCCGTGTTGTTCTGGGATGCGCAGGGGATGGATGCCGATCCGAACAACGATGGGGTGCTGGCGAACGACACCGATCTGGACGGCGATCCGTTGGTCGCGGCGGTGTTGATCGAGGGCCCGAAGCACGCGCGGCCCGGCGGATTCACATTCAACGAGGACGGCACGTTCGAATACCTGCCCGTCAAGGATTTCGTAGGCACCGACACCTTCACGTACCGCGCCACCGATCCGCGGCTGGTCTCGAACAACATCGCCACGGTGACGATCAACGTGCGGCCGAAGAACGATCCTCCGGAAATCGCCTTGGCGCACAGCGGACAGTTCGGCATCAATGAGGACACCGAGCTGACGATCGATGGACTGACGATCTCCGACCGGGACGATCTGAACAATCCGGCGGGGACGCCGATCCAGGTCGAGGTCACGTTGCATGCCCAGAACGGCACGTTGCGGTTGGCCCGCAACCTGATTGACGACGGAAGCGGCAACTTGGTCGATGTGACGACGCTGCTGACGTTCCCTCAGGACGTCGACGGGGACGGGATCGACGACGACGGCGGCGACGGGATCACGGACATCGACGACGTGGAGAGCACGCCGCGCAGCCGACTCACCTTCCGCGGGACGATCGCTCAGGTCAATGCGGCGATCGATGGTTTCGTCTACCGCGGCAACCAGGACTACAATTCGGGCAACCCGGCGGCTGGCAACGTAGTGCCCGACCAGGTGACGGTCCAGGTCGACGACCTGGGCAACGTCGACCACTTGGTCGGCGCACCGTCGATGATCGCCCGGGCGACGCTCAGCATCACCGTCGACCCGGACAACGATCGGCCCACCGTCAGCGACGTGGCGGCCGATTTCACCATCGTAGAAGACAGCGGTCCAACCACGATCGCCCGAGTGGCGATGGTCCACGACGTGGACCAGCCGTACGATCCGTTGTGGCAGAGCGAGGTGATTCTGAGCGTCGCCAACGGCACATTGTTGCTGACCAACGTGCCCGCGGGGCTGGTGTTCCCGGACCTGCCTGGCGGCATCTACGATGGCATCGCGGCCAAAGAGATCAAGTTCCACGGTTCGCGGGACGACTTGAATGCCGCGTTGGCGGACGTGGTGTACGAACCCGATCCGCACTACAACTCGGGCAATGAACTGGTCAGTCCGTATACGCCTGACCAATTGATCTTGCAAGTGAACGATCTGAACAACACGGACGTCGATTCGACACCCGGTCCGTTGTCGTTGGATCCTCCCGCCACGATCGCGATCACCGTGCTGCCGACCCAGGACGATCCCTCGATCACGACTTGGCCCGCCGGTCCGCTGGTGGCCGAGGAAGACACCGTGTTCCAGGTGCCGACGATCGAGTTGCTGGATTTCGATGCAGCGTGGGATCCAGCCTGGGAGGGCACGGTCACGTTGAATGTGACGTACGGAACCTTGTGGTTGGCCGACGCGACGGGCGTCACGTATGTGGGCGACCGGACTCGAGAAATCACGCTGACCGGCAACTTGACTGCCTTGAACAACGCGCTGGCAGGCGGAAACCTCCGCTATCAGGGAGACAACGACTTCAACTCGCGGAACTGGCTGGTCACGCCCACGGACTCGGTGCCCAACGATCTGTTGTCGATCACCTTCACGGACGGCGACAACACCGATTATCGCAACCAGGACGGAGATCCCGGCAACGACGTGCTTTCCACCTCGGCGATGGACTCGGTGGAAATCATCGTGGATCCGAAGCAGGACACGCCGGACGTGCCGGTGGTTCCCGGTCCCCAGACGGTGGACGAGGATACGGAACTGCGGTTGCCCGCGTTCAGCGTGTTCGACGTGGACGCGCGTAGCCGAGCGACCGATCCACACGCGTTCGAGTACGATCCGGACTGGGTGGGGAAGGTCACGATCAGCGTGCTGTACGGCACGTTGTGGCTGAACGACGCCAGCGGACTGGACGATTATGAGGGCGACCGCACCAATACGATCACATTGACCGGCGGTCTGGATGCCTTGAACGTCGCGTTGGGGGATCAGAACGTGAGCTACCTGCCGGACGCGAACTTCAATTCGCGGAACCGGGCGGACAGCGGCACGGAGACGGGGCCGGGCACGGGGGCGAACGATCTGGTGGACAACGACACGTTGACGATCACGATCGATGACCAGATGAACACGGATATTCTGAACCGCGACCTGGACGGCGGCAACGACGTGACGACGCCGGTTCAAACCGCGTCGGCGACGGTCGACATCGCGGTGAATCCGAAGCAGGACACTCCGGACGTGCCGGTGGTACCCGGTCCCCAGACGGTGGACGAGGATACGGAACTGCGGTTGCCGGCGTTCAGCGTGTTCGACGTGGACGCGCGCAACCGGGCGACGGACCCGCAGGGCTTGAGCGACTACGATCCGGATTGGACGGGGACCGTCACGATCAGTGTCCTGTACGGCACGTTGTGGCTGAACGACGCCAGCGGCCTGGATGCGTATGCGGGCGACCGCACCAACACCATCACGTTGACCGGCGGTCTGGATGCCTTGAACGTCGCGTTGCGGGATCAGAACGTGAGTTACCTACCGGACGCGAACTTCAACTCGCGGAACCGGGCGGCCAGCGGCGCGGAGACGGGTCCGGGCACGGGGGCGAACGATCTGGTGGACAACGACACGTTGACGATCACGATCGACGACTTGATGAACACGGACATTCTGAACCGCGACCTGGACGGCGGCAACGACGTGACGACGCCGGCTTCGACGGCGTCGGCGACGGTGGACATCGCGGTGAATCCCAAGCAGGACACGCCGGACGTGCCGGTGGTGCCCGGTACGCAAGAGGTGAACGAGGATACGGAGTTGGCGCTGCCGGCGTTCGAGGTGTTCGACGTGGATGTGCGCAGTCGGACGACCGATCCGAATGCCTTCGAGTACGACCCGGACTGGACTGGCACGGTGACCATCACGGTGCTGTACGGCACGGTGTGGTTGGACGATCCCAGCGGCGTGACCTACACGGTGGTAGGACCGCGCGAGATCACGTTGACGGGCGGTTTGGATGCGTTGAACAACGCCTTGCGCGACGGGAACGTGCGGTATCAGGGCGATGCCGATTTCAATTCGCGCAACTGGCTGGTCGATCCGACGGACAACGTGCCGCACGATATGTTGACGATCACCATCAACGACTTGGGCAACACGGACATTCTGAACCGAGACGATCTTCTCGGGAACGAAGTTCCGGCCCGCACGGCCACGGCGACGGTGACGATCGTCGTCAATCCGAAGCAGGACACGCCGGAGATACCGGTGGTGCCGCCCGCGCAAGTGGTCGACGAGGACACGGTTCTGTCGTTGCCGGCGTTCGAGGTGTTCGATGTGGACGTCCGCAGTCGGACGACCGATCCGAACGCTTTCGAGTACGATCCGGACTGGGAGGGCACGGTGACGATCACGGTGCTGTACGGCACGGTGTGGCTGGAGGACGCCAGCGGCGTGACCTACGCGGGCGATCGGACTCGCGAGATCACGCTGACCGGCGGCTTGGATGCGTTGAACAACGCCTTGCGGGACGGGAACGTCCGTTACCTGGGCGATGCGAATTTCAATTCGCGGAATGACCTGGACACGCCGACCGATTTGGTACCGGACGACGTGTTGACGATCACGATCGACGATCTGGGCAACACGGACATCCTGAACCGGGACAGCAGCGACCTGAACAATACGGCCGAATTGACGGCGACGGCTACGGTGGTGATCACCGTGCATCCGAAGCAGGACGCGCCGGAGATCCCCGTGGTGCCGGGCACACAGACGGTCGACGAAGATACGGAACTGGCCTTGCCGGCGTTCGAAGTGTTCGACGTGGATGCCCGCAGCCGGACGACCGATCCCCTTGCCTTCGAGTACGATCCGCAGTGGCAGGGCACGGTGACGATCACGGTCCTGTACGGCACGCTGTGGTTGGACTCGGTACCCGCTGGGTTGGTCGACTACCAAGGTTCGAACACGTCGTCGATCATCTTCACGGGCGGTTTGGACGCCTTGAACGACGCGTTGGCGGATGGCAATGTTCGTTACCTGCCGGATGCCGATTACAACTCGGGCAATCCAGCCGTGTTGGTGGTGCCCGACCAGTTGACAATCACGATCGACGACCTGGGCAACACGGACATCCTGAACCGGGACGGTGATGCGGGCACCAGCGAGGCAGCCCTGCAGGCGACCGCAACGGTGGACATTGTCGTCAACCCGAAGCAGGATCCGCCGACGATTCCGACGGTGCCTGGTGCGCAGACGATCGACGAGGACACGGAGTTGGTGTTGCCGCGATTCGAGGTGTTCGACATCGACCAAGTCTACGATCCCGCTTGGCGGGGCGAGGTGACGTTGACGGTCAATCATGGAACGCTGACCCTGCCCGAGGCGTTGACAACCGCTCAACTGCCGCGCGACGGATCGGCGGTCTTGATGGGCACCAACGAAGACGGAACCGCGTTGGTCGCGCCCGAACCGGGACGTTCCGAGGACGCTGTCTTCGACGGTTCTGGACTGACGCTTGATCCGGTGAGCGGCAAGCTGGTTCACGGCAGCGACGAGAGCGGTGGGGCGATCGCTTGGAGCATCGCTCGCGAAACCGGCGGATTGCTGATCGACTTGGGGGCGTCCTATGCGCTGGACGTGCTGCAGATTTGGAACTTCAACGTTGCGGGTCTGGAGCACTATGGTGCGACCCAGTTCGACCTCTGGATGGGTGACGACTTGGGCAGCATGACGCAGATCTTGGACGACGAGCCGTTGGCGCTGGCGTTTGCCGGCGACGACAGCTATGTGGGGCAGACGTTCCTGTTCAGCGGGGCGACGACCGAGGTGATTCCCGCCGAGTTGGGCGGTCCCGTGACGAGCCATGCGGGCCTTCGCGCGGCGGGCCGCTACCTGTTCCTGGGCGACCTGCGAGGGACGACGGACGATGGTGGCAACGTGGGACTGTCCGAAATCCAGATGTACGGACGGGACGCTGGTGTCGAAGATTTGGTGTTCTTGGCAGGCGACGGCAAGAGCGACGCCACGATGACGTTCCAGGGCACGCTGGCGGCCTTGAATGCCGCCCTGGACGGGATCACGTACGTGCCCAACCCGGATTACAACTCGGGCAATCCGGCCGTGGGCGTGACACCTGACGAATTGACGATCACGATCGACGACCTGGGCAATACGGATATCGATCCGGGCGCGGGCGCGTTGACGGCGACGGACACGGTGCTGATCACGGTCAATCCGATTCAGGACGAGCCGCAGTTGACGGTTCCGGGGCCGCAGACGGTGGACGAAGACGCCGTGCTGGCTCTGCCGGCGTTCGTCGTGTTCGACGTGGACGCGCGCAGCAGTTTGGTCGTCGACGGCGATACGGTGGTCTACGATCCGGCTTGGTTGGGCCAAGTGACGATGTCGGTGGTGCATGGGACGTTGTGGTTGGACGATGCCAGCGGCTTGGCCGGCTACACCGGCGCGAACACGGATACGATCGTCCTGACTGGCAGCATGGACGCGTTGCTGGCCGCTTTGAGCGAAGGGAACGTACGCTATCAGGGCCTGTTGGATTACAACTCGGGGCTGCCCAGTTTCGCGGCGCCCGTGCCGGACGTGTTGACGGTGACCTTCGAGGACTTGGGCAACTCGGACATCGATCCAGCGGCTGGAAACCTGACGGTGACCGAGACGGTGGACATCACGGTGTTGCCGATCAACGATCGGCCTGTGGTCGATACTTCCGGCGTGGTCAACACGACGGTGGTCGAAGAGGGAACGCTGGCGCTGACGGGCATTACGGTCAGCGACTTGGACGAGTGGAATGGACGGGTGGGCGCGGATCGCGTGCTGCCTCGGCCCTTGAACGCCCAGGTCGAGGTGACGTTGAGCGCCGGCAACGGCCGGATCAACGTGCTGCCGAACGTCCTCGGCGGCGTGGTCGCCGTGGACATCGTGAACAACAACAGCAGCCAGGTAATCCTGTTCGGCACGGTCGCGCAGGTGAACGCCACCCTGGCCGCGACCAACGGGGTGACCTACACCGGCAACTTGAATTTCTACACCACCGGGTCGGCGGCGATCGACGAGGCGGTGGTGATCCGGGTGAACGACGACGGCCGCAACCGGGACGGCCGCGGCAGTTTCGGATCCTACGCGAACGATGCGCTGACGGGATCGGCCACGATTCCCATTACGGTCACGGCGGTGAACGACGCCCCGGTGATCGTGTCGCCTGGGGCCCGCACGGCGTTGGAAGACCAGAACCACGTCATCACGGGATTGTCGATCTTCGAGCCCGACTACGAGGCGGTGGATGCCCGGGGGCCGTTGAATCCGACGATGGAAGTCCAAGTGACGCTGAGTGTGTTGCAAGGCCGTTTGACATTGAACGGCGCGGCCGGACTGACGTTCCTCGCGGGTGACGGCGACTCCGACACCACGATGACGTTCCGCGGTACGCCCGGAGCCATCAACACGGCTTTGAGCGGGATGATCTACCGCGGAAATCTGAACTACAACGGGCCGGACACCTTGTCGGTCTCCGTCAACGACCTGGGGAACTTCGGCACGCCCGGCAGCGCGTTGTCCGACAGCAAGACGGTGCCCATCACCGTTCAAGCCGTCAACGACGCGCCGGTGGTCGATGTGTCCGCTGTGACCAACCGCATCGTGGACGAGGATGTCGACCTGTCGCTGGCGGGCATTACGATTACCGACGTGGACGCTGCGGCGGGCGTCGTGAACATGACGGTCACCCTATCGGCCACCAACGGGCGGCTGACCGTTCGGACCGACGTACCGGGCGGCGTGGACTCGACCCGCGTCACGAACAACGGCACGGGCGTGGTCACGGTGAACGGCACGCTGACCCAGATCAATACGACGCTGGCAGCCGCCAACGGCGTCCGCTACCGCGGCAACTTGAATTTCAACGGGACCGACACCGTTGTGATCCTGGCCAACGACAACGGCAACATCGGCATCGGCGGTCCGCTGACCCACAGCGCGCCGATTCCGCTGACGATCGCAGCCGTCAACGACTATCCGGTGTTGGACACGTTGCCGGGAACGCGGGTGTTCGACGAGGAGTCGCCGAATGCGTATATCCAGTTGAGCGTTGCCGACGTCGATACGATGGAGACGACCAATGGTTTTGTGACGGTCACGTTGTCGGTCACTCAAGGGACGCTCGTGGTACGTCCCACGGTGTCGGGCGGGGTGGGCGCGGGGAACATCGCGTACAGCAACGGCAACCGAACGGTGACGTTGACCGGCACGCCCAACGCGATCAGCACGACGCTGCTGAACTCGACCGGCTTGCGATACGTGCCGGCGGCGAACTGGAGCGGACTCGATCAATTGGCGGTCTTGGCCGAGGACCACGGGTTCACAGGCAAGCGTCCGCCGGGGGCCACCTCGGACAATCTGACGGCGACGCTGACCATTCCGATCAGCGTCATGCCGATCAACGATCCGGCCTACTTCAGCAACGTGCCGGGTGCGCAATCGGTGAACGAAGGCGTTGGCGCCTCGGTCGCGGTCGGCGGTCTGTCGATCGACGATGTGGACGCGGGGACGCTGCCGGTACGGTTGACGCTGTCGATTCCGGCCGGCGCCGGGTCGCTGCAGGTTGCGACGGGAGTCGCCGGAGTGACGATTACCGGCAACAACAGCACGTCGATCGTGTTGGTCGGACCGCAGGCCCAGATCAATGCGATCCTGGCCAGTGCGACGGGCGTGACCTATACGGTGCCCGACGGGGATTTCAACAATACCCGCAACAACAACCAGAACGTAATCCTGACGGCAGTGGTGAATGACCAGGGGAACACCGGCGACGGCCCGTACGCCAACGGCATCGACGTGACGGCGACCGTGCCGATCACGGTGGTCCCGGTGAACGATGCACCGACGGCTAGTCTGACGATCCCGACTCGGCTGCTGAGCGAAGGTTCGGGGGCATCGGTCTTGATCACCGATCTGCGCGTGGCCGACGTGGATGTGGCCGAAACCGCGGGCAGCATGTTGGTACTGACGCTGGAAATCCCGGCGGGCACGGGCCGCTTGAGCGTTACGCAGCCCAGCGGCGGCGTTCCGGCCGGGCGAATCGTGGCTGTCCAGGATACCAACGGGCGCGTGGTCCGCCTGACCCTGACGGGCAACTTGACGGAGCTGAACACCACGCTGACCGCAGGCGTGCGCTACGAAGTGCCCGACGGCAACTTCAACCGCTTGAACTACGCGATCGCTTCCGCGACCGACGGGTTGGTCCGACTGGCCGTGACGATCAACGACCAGGGCCATACTGGAGGCGATCCCGCCAATCCGGCGCAGCCCAGCCCGCCGTTGACCGGAAACGCGACGGTCACGATCAACGTCAGCCCGGTCAACGATCCGCCGACGGTCGCCATGCCGATCGCCCAGATCGTACCGGAAGACATCGGACTGGTCTTCGGACCGGCGACCAGCAATGCGATCGTCGTCACCGACGTGGACTTGTTCGAAACGCCGGGCGCGATGCTGCAGGTGTCGCTGCTGGCCACCAACGGCACGCTGACGGTGGTCAACACCGGGGGCCTTGCTAACCTGACGGGACTGGGCACCAGCCAAGTCACATTCCAGGCGGACGTCGCCGCGACCAACGCGGCGTTGAACGGACTGCGATTCCAGCCGAATCCGAACTACAACGGAGCGGCCCAGTTGCGGGTGACAGTCAACGACCGCGGCGTCACGGGCGGGAGCCCGAGTGCGGCGGACGTCGTGGGGACGGTCAATGTCCAGGTGACCGCGGTCAACGATCCACCGGACATTCGGTTGGACGGGGTCAGCAATCCGGCCCAGCCGGTTGAGATTTCCGGCGCCGGCGAGAACCAGCCGCTGAACATTCGCACGATCGACATCCTCGATCCGGATGTCATCGAGACCGTGGGCGGCGCGCTGATCGTCACCATGTCGGTGACCAACGGCCGCTTGGAGGTGATGGCGGGTCTGCCGGGTGGACTGGTCGCGTCGCAGATTTCGGGCAGCGGTACGGACCGCGTCACGCTGCAGGCCACGCCCGGCCAGATCAACGCCACGCTGACCCAAGTCAACGGTTTCATCTTCCGGCCCGATGCCGGGTTTACCGGCAAGGCCGAGTTGGCCATCGAGGCCAGCGATCAGGGCGCGACCGGCGCCGGTGGCGTGGGTACGGACTCGATGACCGTCACGATCGACATCGCGGCGGTGAACGATCCTCCGGCGATCACATCGCCCGGACCCCAGACGACCAACGAGGACGTGGCCTTCGGCATCTTCGGAATCCGGGTCACCGATCCCGATTCCGGCAATCAGCCGATCGTCGTTACGCTGCAAGTGCCGCGCGGAGTGTTGACGGCGGCTGCGGGCGTGACGGGCGGAGCGGCCATCACGAACAACGGCAGCGGCCTGGTGACGCTGACCGGCAGTGTCGCCGAGATCAATGCGACCCTGGCCGATCCGGCCGGCGTCCGTTACCAACCGCTGCCGAATGATCATGGCAACGTGGTGTTGACGATCACCGCGAACGATCAAGGACACACCGGCAGCGGCGGTCCGCGAGAGGTCCAGCAGACGCTGACGATCACGGTCAACTCGATCAACGATGCGCCCACCGTGACGCTGCCGGGGGCTCAGACCGTGGCGGAGAACATGGACCTGACGCTTAGCCAAGCCAACGGAAACGCGGTCTCGGTGTTCGACGTCGAAGCCACGCCGAACAACCTGAACGTGCGATTGACGCTGAATGCGGCGCACGGCACGCTGACCGTCGGAACGAACGTGCCCGGTGGATTGCTGCCGGCCGCGATTGTGGGAAATGGTTCGGGGTCGCTGATCCTGACGGGCACCCCGGCCGCCGTCAACGCCACGCTGGCCGCCGGCCTGACCTACCGCGGGCTGCTGAATTTCAACGGCACCGACACGTTGACCGCCGTGGTCAACGATTTGGGCAACAGCGGTGCGGGCGGACCGTTGACGGGTACGGGATCGGTGGTGATCGCCGTCACGTTCGTGAACAATCCGCCGGTTGCCAATCCCGACACGTTTACGATTGCCGAGGACGGCGAGCTGCCGATCACGGCCGACGAACTGATTGAGAACGATCTGCCGGGACCGCCGGCGCCCGACGGGACCGGAGACGACGAATCGGGCCAGACGATCCGGATGGTGACCGTCGATTCGGTCAGTCAGCGGGGCGGTTCGGTGACGTTCAATGCAACGACCGGGGAGATCGTGTATACGCCGCTGCCGAATTTCAACGGCACCGATACGTTCACCTACGTCATCGACGACGGCGATCCGGCCTCGACCGCACGGGGCACCGTGACCATCACGGTCACGGCCGTGAACGATCCGCCGATCGCCAACAGCGTTGGGTTCAACACCGACGAGGACATCGTACTGACGCTGACGCCCGGGCAAATAATCGGCAATGACTTGGAGGGCCCGGCGGCTCCAGCCGGAACACTGGACGACGAATCCGGTCAGACGTTGACGCTGGTCAGCGTCGATTCGACCAGTCAGCGAGGCGGGACGATCACGTTCGTCGGCGGTCAAGTCCGGTACACGCCGCCTGCCAACGGCAATCAGTTGAATTTCCCGGGCGACGGTTTGGACCGCTTCACATACCGGGTGACCGACAACGGCCTGACGAACGGGGTTTTGGATCCGCGGGACGCCGTGGGGACGGTGACGATCACCGTTGCCGCGGTCAACGACGCGCCGGTCGTCACGGCACCGGCGTCGGCCACGGTCGACGAAGACGTGCCGCAAGCCATCGCGGGCATCGCGATCAACGACATCGATGCGGGCGAGGGAACGACGGCGGGCAACCTGACCGTCACGTTTGCCGTATCGCAGGGCAGGGTGACCATCAATACGACGGTGCCCGGCGGAGTCAGCGGGGTGCTGAATAACGGGACGGGCTTGGTGACGGTCAGCGCCACGCCCGCGCAATTGGCCGCCACTTTGTCCCATCCCAGCGGCTTGGTCTACTTGTCGAATCTGAACTACAACGGCACGGACCAACTGGTGATCAACGTCAACGATGCGGGCCAGACGGGCAAGGGAGGTCCGCTTGCGGCCAGTCGCACGGTGACCATTACGGTACGGGCCGTCAATGATCCGCCGGTGCTGACGCTGAGCACGACGACGCAGAACGGCACCGAGGATACTCCGCTGACCTTGGCAGCGATGAGCGTGGCGGACGTGGACGCGGGCAACGGAAAACTGCAGGTTCGCCTGTCGGTCCAACACGGGCGTTTGACGGTCAATACCACGGTGGCCGGCGGCGTGCTGGCCAGCGATGTGACCGGCAATGGCACTCGCGAGCTGGTCATGCTGGGCACCCTGACCGCACTGAACACCACATTGAACACCGCTCGCGCCGTGACCTACTCGCCCGACCAGGACTTCTTTGGGCAAGACGTCGTGGCCGTCACACTGGACGACCAAGGCCTTACCGGACTGCCCGGGGCGCTGGAGGACCGTCGGTTGTTGACGATCTCGCTTGCGAACGTCAACGATCCGCCGGTGGCGAACAACGACCCGTCGTCCGGCGCCCCGCCGTTTGACATCGACAAGAACTCCGTGTTGGTTGTGGCCGGACGCGGTGTGCTGGACAACGATGTGGATGTGGATGATCCGACCACTCCGGGCGGTCAGATCCAGGTCCACGGTACCGATTCAACTGGCGTATACCGTCCGACCAGTACGCGGGGCGTCACGGTCCAAGTCAACGCCGACGGGACGTTTACCTACGATCCGCGCGGCATCGCGTCGCTGGCGGCGTTGCGACCGGGCCAGTCGGCGGTCGACACGTTCCAGTATCGCGCGGTCGACGGCGAAGGAGCCATCAGCAATTGGGCCACGGTGACGATCACCGTGACCGGTGCGAACAATCCGCCCGTGGCGGTCAACGACTTGTACACGACCAGCGACAACGTGCTGTTGGATACGACCACCAATATCCTGGCGCCCAGCGTGTTGGCCAACGATAGCGATCCGGAAGGCGATCCGCTGCAGGTCGTCGTGACATCGTCGGATGCGACAAGCACTTTGGGGGCGAGGATCACTTTCCTGGCCAACGGCAACTTCACGTACGACCCGCGCGTGTCGCAGACGCTGGCTGCGTTGCAGGTCGGCGACCCGCCGCTGACGGACACGTTCCGTTACACCGTCACCGACGGCGTCTTGACTTCGCAGGCCACGGTGACCATCACGGTCAACGGCGGCAACACGCCTCCGGTGGCGGTGGACGATCTGTTCACGACATCGGAGCGAGCCCCCTTGGCGATCAACGCTCCGGGCGTGCTGGTGAACGATTTCGACGTCGATAGCGACACGATCACCGCGATTCCCGAGACCGGGTTCAGTCAACTCGGCGGCACGTTCCGCATTTTTGCCGATGGGAGCATTTCCTACGATCCCACCACATCGCTGACGTTGCGATCGTTGAACGACGGGCAGACGGCCGACGATCAGTTCTCGTACCGGATCACGGACGAGCAGGGTGGGCAGGCGACAGGCCGGGTGACAGTGACGGTAACGGGCATCACCGATCCGCCCTACCAGAACCCGGTTTGGAACGCGGATGTGACGGGCGACGGGTTCCTGTCTCCGCTGGATGCGCTGACGCTGATCAATTACATCAACGGCAACGGTGTAGGAGTTCTGGCGCCGGGACGCACGACGCCGCCCTTCCTCGATCCGGACGGCGACAACGCGATCACTCCTTCGGACGTGATCCTGGTGATCAACGCGTTGAACAACCAGGCGGCCAATCCAACCGTGGGTGGGGAAGGCGAGGCTGCCGAGGATCTCGGAGCGGCCGCCCAGCCGCTGTCGGGCTCGGCCGATTCGCCGGTATCCATTGGCGTTGAGACGATCGTGGTCGGGGCCGTCGATCCGGCGTCCATCGCGGTCAGTGAGGCGCAGTGGACTACGGCCACGGCAAACCCGCTGACATCCACGAATGCGGTTGTCGGGAACTCGATTGATTCCGCGGCGATCGCTGACGAACCGGCGACTCGGGATGCGCAGCGTGTCAGCCAGTGGACAGACGTCTGGGGCGAGGACGAATCGCTGGACGATATCGCCCACGCTGCAAGCGGGGCTGGTGAATACGAGAGCGCTGTGGACGAAGTGTTCAGCGAACTGTTCCGGTAGATAAACGTCGGCTTGCCCACGCTTGAGTTCGCGGTTCCGCGCGATTTGGCACCCTGCTTCTTGCCAAATCTGCTGCGCTGGGAGTACGGATTGTGAATCGAGGCAACCGGCGCCAACGCTACCAACCGGAACTTATTGCCCGGTTTTGGCATCTGAAACGGGGCGAGATAGGTGTAGCTCGTGTTCTACAAGAGTGGCTATTTTTCATTCCCCGTAATGGTGGGAAGCGATTGCGCATCGAACGAAAAATCCGCTCGTGTCGCCCAGGCCATCATTTTCTTGTGTTGATTGAATTGCTGATTATACTCGTTGAAAGATGCTACGATGCCTAAGTTTACGTGGATTTCCCCAGGTGCCGTAATCGTGTTCAGATAATATGGATTACGATACCGATAGTCCGTTTTATAGTGGCGTAGACTAGAGATACTGCGGAATCTACGACGCTTAGGTAACACCACCTGAAGGGCTGGTCATGGCCATTGATCGCACTGGTACGTTGTCTTGGAGCTCGGTCAAGAATCGCAAGCGAAGGGCTGCGTTGCGCAAGTCCGTCGGCAAGCGAGGGCTGTTATTGGAGAAGTTGGAAGACCGCATGCTGTTGGCCCTGTTGGGGCCGAAGCTGGGTGGTATCCAGCCCAATGACGGCGACTTGCTGGCGATGCGGAACGCGGACACCGATCCGCGCGAGGAGATCTCGGTACGGAATGTCGCACCGAGCAGCCTGACGTTTCGTTTTGACGAACGGCAGGTGATCGACCCGAGTACCCTGGGCGGCATTCGCATCGTGCGCAGCGGATTTGACGGCGTTTTCGGCGACGCCAACGACGTCACGATCGTGCCGGGCTACATCGGGGTCGCGGACAGTCCGCAGCAGAACGAGGTGATTGTTCGTTTTGCGGAAGCTCTGCCTGACGATTTGTATCGCATTCAGTTGTTCGGCGCCGATGATCCGGCACGCGGAATCGTCGCTTTGAGGAACACCGATGGCTTGGCGCTGGGGGACACGACAGCCGACAACGTGGACAACGGTAGCAATACCACGATCGATTTCGAATTGAAGCTGGGGCCGCAGGTGATCGCGGTCGTGCCGCAGCCGATTACGCGGGTGCCGATCGCGCCGGGATCGACGCAGACCGAATTGCAGCAGGCGCGGAACCAGATCCAGGTCTATTTCAACAACGACGATCTGTTTGTCGAGAACGACGCATTGGGCAATCCGACGGCGCGTTCGGCCGAGAATCCGGCCTTCTACCAATTGATCTATACGCGCGACTCGGTGACCAACACGGACGACGTGGTGATCCTGCCGACCAGCGTGCGCTACGACGCGGTCGCGGACATGGCGACGCTGACGTTTGCCCAAGATCTGGACCGGTTGGTCGTTCCGGGGACGGGCGAAGTGATCGGGCAGGCTTCGTACCGGCTGCGGATCGGCACGAACGAACCGCTGCCGCCGCCGCCGACCATGGTCACTCCGGTGGCTCGCGTGACAGAGACGTTCAACACGGGCGGCGCCGGGGCTGGCGGTGTCGATGTCACGTTCACGGCGCGCAACGATCTCAGCCGAGCGGTCAACGTGACGGTGACCAAGGCGTTTCTGCCGGCCAGCGCTCCGCCCCAGGTGTCGGTCACCGGCCAGACGATTCAGATCGTGCTGAACGAAAACGCGCCGACGACGGCCGGGGATTTGCAGGCCGCCGTGGCGGCTCATCCGGCCGCCGATGCGTTGGTGGAAGTGACGCTGGTCGGCCCGGCAAGCACGAACATCACGGTCACGGCCTCGGCGTTGACGAATCTGCGGGTGGTGGGGTTGGGTTCGAGTTTCGACACGGCGTCGGACTTGGCGACGATCACGGGTGGCGCGACGTACCTGCTGGTTTCGTCGTCCATCGATCCGCAGCCGTTCCTGTTCGATCTGCCCGGAGCATCCGACGAGCCGGGGCACCGCAATCTGCCGGTCGAGATGGATCTGGAGGATCACATCAACCCGGCGTTTGGGCCGGATCAATTCGCGGGCATTACGACGATTCCCTACAACTTCCGGCTGGACTACGGTTTCGACGCCCAGGGGAACCCCGTTTCGAATTCGATCACCGAGACTCAGAAACAGCGGGTTCGGGAAGCGATCGAGTTGTGGGCCAACTACCTGGGCGTGCAGTTCCTGGAGACCGAGAATCTGGGGATAACGTTCGTCACGGGGGATACGGCCGCGCTGAATACCGCCGACTCGAACGTGGTGAACGAAGCGGGAAGGGGCTTCCGTTTGCGATGGGACCCGACGTTCGAGAACAGCATGCTGATCTTGAGCAACCTGCGACAGTGGAACGATGAGTTCGGGGCGAACCTGTTCCGCGAGGTGATGATCGGGCTGGGGTTCATGCTGGGACTGGCTCGCGCCAACGATCTACCCAGCTCGAATTTGATGGCCTATCAAACGGGCAGCCCCAGCGAGACGATCTATCCGGGCAACGCCGACATCATTCACGGCCAGCACATCCATCGCCCGGACAGCAACGACATCGACCTGTACCGGTTCACCGTGCAACTGGACGACCAGGATGCGGAGGAGCCCAGGAAGGGGTTGTTCACCGCCGAGACGTTTGCCGAGCGGCTGCCCAATTCCAGCCTGTTGAACACGGTCTTGTCGCTGTATCGCGAAGTGGAAGTGCGGAACGCGGAAGGAAACGTGACCGGTTACGCCCGCGAACTGATCGCCCGCAACGAAGACTACTTCAGTTCCGACTCGTACATCAGCATGGAGCTGGGCTCGGGTACCTACTACGTCGCCGTGACGTCCAGCGGCAACACGGACTTCGACCCGGTGATCGAGGATACGGGTTTCGGCGGCACGACGCAGGGCGTCTACGATTTGCGGTTCAGCTTCCGCACGCAGGTGGACGAGAACGACACGATCAGCGACCTGGACCGGATCAACGAGGACCGGCCGGGTTCGCGGTTGGACGGCGACTTGGACGGCATCCCGGGCGGCGTCTACAACTTCTGGTTCCAGACACGGCCCTTGGAGCGCGAAATCAAGGTCACCGGCGACGGCGGCTTGTTCGTCGACGGCCAGACCTTGACGCTGGAGGACGGAGCCCGTGTGGTTCGCCGGTTCGAGTTCGACAACAACAGCTCGAAGAAGAACGCCAGCGCCATCGCCATTCCATTCGACGGGACGACCACCGCGGCGCAAATCGCCGCCCGCTTGGTCAGCGAGATCAACACCTTGGCGAGCGGTGGCTTCCGAGTGTCGGCCCGGTTGGGCCCGGACGGAACCAGCGTGATCCTGACCGGCGATCGCGTGACAACGCTCAGCACGGACACTCAGGGTGTCCAGTTGGCGGGCAAGACGATTTTTGTCGACAAGACGTCCGGGGCGAACTTGAACGGATCGTTGAACCGCCCGTTCGATACGATCAGCGCGGCGTTAGCAGCGACGGTGCCCGGCGACATCGTGCGGATCGTGGGCAACGGCGGTTTGGACGGCGACGCGAGCACCATCGGCGACAACTTCGCCTACGAGATCGGTTTGGCGGAAGCCGGCGCATCGCAGCCGATCTTGCAGGACGGTTCGACGATGGAGGTCCCGAAGGGTGTCACGGTGATGGTGGACGCCGGCGCCATTTTCAAACTGCGGCGGGCAAGGATCGGCGTGGGCAGTTCCACGTTGACGGTCGACCGCAGCGGCGGAGTGCTGCAGGTGCTGGGGACGCCGCATCTGGTGGATGCGGACGGAAACGTGGTGATCGATGCGGCTGGCAAGCCCGTTCCCGGAAGCGTTTATTTCACCTCCCGGTTGGACGAAGCGACCGGCCGAGACGGCACGCCGGGCAAGACGACGCCTCAGCCGGGCGATTGGGGCGGCATCGTTTTTCGGTCGGATTTGGACAGTGCCGAATCCCGGCGGAACCTGGAGACGAACGGGGTTTTCCTGAACTACGTCAATCACGCGGACATGCGTTACGGCGGCGGTTTGCTCGCGATCAATTCGGTGGACCAGGTCGTCAATCCGATCCAGATCATCGGGATGCGGCCGACGGTCTCGTTCAACCGGATCTCGTTCAGTGCGGACGCGGCGATGTCGGCGGATCCGGACAGTTTCGAGGAAACGAATTTCCATTCGCCGCGATTCCAGTTGAACCAGTTGTTCACCTCCGACTACGATCGTGTCGGGCCGGACATCACGGGCAACGTGTTGCAGGCGAATTCGATCAACGCGTTGTTCGTGCGGATCGCGACGCCAGCGGGTACGGCGTTGCGTTCGTTGACGGTTCCGGGGCGGTTCGACGATGTGGATATCGTCCACGTGATCTCCGAGAACCTCAAGATCCAGGGCGATCCGGGCAAGGCGATTCTGGAGACGGAGCGGCCGTCGGTCGAGACCGTCACGTCGTCGCCGCAGGGCGGCGGAGCGTTGGTGCCGGGGACGTACACCTACAAACTGGTCTTTGTAGACAGCAACGGGTTCGAAGGTCGTCCTTCGGAAGCGACGGCGCCCGCGACGTTGGCCGCGGGCCAGGGAACGCTGATCGTGCAGAACCTGCCGTCGGTCAGTGGCAATTTCGTGGCTCGGCGGCTGTACCGCAGCCAGCCGGGCGGCAGCGGTCCCTATGTGTTCGTGGCGGACTTGAACGCGGCTTCCTCATCGTTCCGCGACAACGGCTCGGTCTCCGGATATACCTTGCAGCGCGATCCGCCCTCGGTGTTGGCCGTGACCGCTGCACCGCTCTCACTGGGCGGGCTGTTGCCTGGCGGTCTGTACAACTACCGCGTGGTGTTTGCCGACGAGGCGGGCAATGCGAGCCCCGCGTCGGACGCGACCGCAGCCGCCATGGTCGACGTCGCCAACGCCGAGGACGCAATCCGGTTGTCGGCGATTCCGCAAGCGCCAGCGCCGTACACAAAGCGGCTGATCTACCGCAGTACCGTCGGCGGCGACGCGCCCTACGCACTGGTCGGGGAACTGGACAATGCGGCGGGCAATACCTTCGATGATCTGGGCGGGCCGACGGGCGAGGTGTTGAGTCCCATCGCCATGGGCGTGCTGCGAGCCAGGCTGGATGCCCGACTGAAGATCGATCCCGGCACGGTAATCAAGCTGGAGGGATCGCGGATCGAGGTCACGTTCGGCGCCCAGTTGATCGCCGAAGGCGTGCAAGGCAAGGAGATCATCTTTACGGCGATGCAGGACGACCGCTACGGGGCGGGCGGAACGTTCGACACGAACAAGGACGGCGGCAACTCGACGCCGCAGCAGGGCACCTGGGGCGGTCTGTACATCGGCCATCTGGGCCAATTGAACGTCGATCACGCCTACATCGCCTTTGGCGGAGGCGACGACAACCGCATCGAGGGCACCTTTACCGGCTTCAACGTCATTGAATTGCATCAGGCCAGGACGCGAATCGCCAACAGCATCATCGAGCAGAACGCACTGGGGACGGGCGGTCAAGGTCCGGTGAGCCGGTTCGGCCGCGGCACCAACGCTGGCGCCACGATCTTTGTTCGCGGTTCGCAGCCCGTCCTGTTGAACAACATCATCCGCGACAACGCGGACGTCGCGATCAACATCAACGCGGACGCATTCACGCACCAATACATTTCCGACCCCGGCAGAACCACCGGCGACATCGACCAAGTGTCGCTGTACCGCGACAACCGCGGGCCGCTGATCCGCGGAAACGCCATCGCCAACAACGGCCCGACCACCGGCAGCGGGAATTTCGGCTACAACGGCATGGAGATCCGTTCCGGGATCGTCCTGTCCACCGAGAGTGTCTGGGACGACACCGACATCGTCCATATCCTGTACAACCAGATCACGGTTCGCGAGCACCATACCTACGGCGGTCTTCGTCTGCAGAGCAGTCCGACGGAGAGTCTGGTGATCAAGATGCTCGGCGACAACGCCGGCTTCACCGCCACCGGTCGGCTGTTGGAAATGACCGACCGGATCGGCGGCGTGTTGCACGTCGTCGGCCATCCCGGTTTCCCTGTCGTCATCACCTCGATCCACGACGACACCGTCGGCGCCGGTTTGCAGCCCGACGGCAGGCCGCAGACCGACACCAACAACAACGACATCCGCACGGCGCCCAGCCCAGGCGACTGGCGGAGCGTGTTGCTGGACCAATTCAGCCACGACCGCAACGTGGAGATCATTCTGGAGCAAGAGGCGCCGGACGGGACGGCGCCGGGCATCAACGCCACCGTCGAGACCGCGCAGTTCCTGGGCGAATTGGCTCCGAACGAGCAGAGCGGCGACGAGAATCTGCGGATGGGGTTCCAGATCGTCGGCTTCCTGAATGCGCCCAACGATGTGGATGTCTACAGTTTCACGGCCATGGGCGGGACGGAGATCTGGCTGGACATCGACCGCACTCGTTATGCGTTGGACACCGTGATCGAAGTCCTGAATTCCAACGGGCAGATTATCGCCCAGTCCAACAGTTCGTGGCAGGAAACGATCGACCCCGATCTGCTGTACCACGACCCCGATCAGATCGCCGGCACGAGCGTCAATCCGCTGCAGCGACTGCCCGAAATCTACCAACCGCGGCACGTGTCGGGCGAGATCATGGAGCGAGGTACAGTCAATCCTCGCGACGCCGGTCTGCGGGTCGTGTTGCCTGGCGCGCGCACCGAGCGCGGCGCGTACATGTTCCGCATCCGCAGCAGCAGTCTGCAGCCCGGTGATTCGGCCGACCAGTTGCAGGACATCAGCCAGTTGGCTGGCGGCTTGACCTCGGGGATCTACCACGTCCAGTTGCGGATGCAGGAGAACGACGAATTCGCCGGATCGACGGTTCGGTATGCCGACATCCGCTACGCCACCAACGGTGTGGAACTGATCGGTTTGCCCAAGCATTCGCCGTTGCTGGGCGAAGTGAGCGAAGACGAAGAGATCAGCAACACGTACGCCAGCAACGACAGCCCCTTCCAAAGTTCCATCATCCCCGGACAGCGGGCGCAGTACCTCGGGAATCTGCTGACCACCGACCGTGGCGTGATCTCGATCGCAGGCAATCTCAGCAGCGGTGGCGACGTCGACTGGTATCAATTCCAAGTCGACTATGCCATGGTCAGCAGTTCTTCGTCCCAGCACGTGGCCGTGACGTTCGACATGGACTATGCCGACGGCCTGACCCGGCCGAACACGACAGTCACTGTCTTCCAACGGGTCGGCGACCAACTGCGGCCCATCCTGGTCGGGCGCGACTCGAATGTGGCCGACGATCGCTCGGCGCCGTTGCGGGACGCCGACGACCTGACGGGGGTCAAGGATCTGTCGCGGGGATCCGTCGGTTCGTTGGATCCGTTTATCGGTACGGTGTATCTGCCCGAGGGCACGTACTACGTCGCTGTCACCTCGGACGCTCGCCGATCCGAGGCGTTGGATCCGCTCCAGCATCCCAACGTGAGGTTGGAGCCGATCAACTCGGTGATCCGCATCGCCGAAGACCGCATCGGCGGCTACGGCGGCACGACGGCGGTCGATCCCGTGGTGCCCATCCTGCTGGATCCGACCTTTGTCGGCACGAGTGTATCGCCCGACAATCTGTGGCATGTATCGAACCGGCAATCGGGACAGCTCGGCCACGGAGTGACTCCTGCGTTCGACGGCAGCCGGCTGGGTGGGATCACGATCGGGTTGATCAGCGAGCGAGCCGACGATTTGAACAACAGCATCGGGACGGCACAGAGTCTGGAGACGCAGTTGTGGAGTCTGAACTACGATCCCGACATCGGCAGCGACGGTTTTCCGTTCCCGAGCAACAACACCTCGCAAACGATTCCGCACATGACGCTGCTGGGACGCGGCGACGGAGCCTCGGTCGACTACTATTCGTTCCTGGTCGAGAACGCGTCGCCCGCCAATCCCGCCCAAGCCTATTTCGATATCGACTACGGCTGGAACGGGTTCTTCGATCCGACGAGTGTCGAACTAGATCTGGCGTTGTTTGATGCCGCGGGGACGCTGTTGGCCTCGAACGACGGGGCGCCCTCCTGGTACGGCGCCGACGGAAGCACTTCGAGCCGCGACCCGTTCATCTCCTATGCGTTCACCACTCCGGGAACTTACGTGATCGGCGTGGCACGCGAGCCTTCCACCCCGACAAACGGCAGCATCAATGGGCGGGCAATTCCCTCGGGAACCACCTACACGTTGCACGCCTCCGTCGAGGGACATGATGCGATCACCACGCTGGGCGGGGGCGGCCAGACGTTCTATTTCGGAAACAGCGATCCGCTCGCTCCGGAAAACTACGACGTCCCCGGCACCACGCCCGCCGGCGACCTGATCTCGAACGCCTTCAGCCTGAAGAACTACTCGGCGTCCGACAAGCCCGTGCTCTATTTCAACTACCGGTTGGACACCGAAGGCGGCGATCACTTCCGCGTGTACGTCCAGCGTCCCAACGGCACCGAAGAGTTGATGGCCACCAGCAATTCCTCGGAAGTCGTGTCGGGAGTGATCAGCCTGTACAGCGACGACACCTGGCGGCAGGCCCGGATTCAGTTGGATCAGTTCGCGGGCATGGACGGGATCCGCATCCGCTACAATTTCACCTCGAACGGCCCGAGTGACGCCCGCGGCGTGCATGTCGACGACGTGTTGATCGGTTTTGCCGAGCGGGGCGAGATGATCACACAGGTGGTGGGAAACGTCACGGACTTTGTGACCAATCCCGGCTCGACGGGCATCACCACGGGCGCCTACCAGTTGGAAATTCGCCAATCGACGCCCTACGGCCGGTCCTTGAATATCGGACAGACGTTGGTTCTGGAACAGGCGTTCGACACCAACGCCCGCTTCATTCAGCAAACAACCCTGGTTGCGCCCGCGGGCCATGACCTGCGCGACGGCGACACCTTCCGCATCGGCGACGGCGCCTCGGTGGCCACCTTCGAATTCGACAGCAACGCCAGCATCCAGCCCGGCAACGTGCGCATCCAATTCTCGCCCTCCGATCCGGACTATCTGATCGCGCAGCGCATCCGCAACGCGATCAACAGCAGCGCGGTCCAGTCGATCCTGCGATTGCAGGCGGAGACGTCCGACGGCGCCGGCGCCGCGTCGCGCAGCAATCTGGTCAATCTGTTCGGCGCATCGTCCGGGGACATCGTGCCGGTCGTGATCGAGCCGCTGGTCGTCAGTGGGACGGTCGAAGACCTGGGCACGTTCGACGATGGCAACAGTCTGCGGGCGGCGATCGTGGGCAGTGGCGTGGCGCCGGTCGGTCAGGCAAATCTGGTCGGTGGCACGGCTTCCGCGGGTTTCTTCACCGGCGGATTGGGCAGCATCGGCATCGCTTCGGGGATCGTTCTTTCGACGGGCGACGTCGCGTCGGCGGCCGGACCGAACCTGGACGACCGCAGCAGCGGAATCGCATCCGGTAGCGGCGACGCCGATCTGGATGCCGCGCTGGGGATCACCACGACCGACGCGGCGTCCTTGGAGTTCCAGTTCAGCCTGGCAGTCTCCGGCACGCTGTATTTCGATTACGTCTTTGCGTCCGAGGAATACAACGAGAACGTCCTGCCGCCCGATGGGTTCGCCATCCTCGTCAAGCCGCAGGGAAGCAGCGTCTGGACCAACTACGCGTTGGTCCCCGGCACGGGACAATCGGTCTCGACCGGATCGGTCAATCGGACGACCAATTCCGGGTTCTTCCGCAACAACGATCCGTCGGATGCGGGCCGGTATTTGCGGTATTTCGGTTACGACGGCTTTACCGATGTCCTCCAGGCAGCCATCCCGCTTGCCGCTGGCATCCACGCGATCAAGTTTGTGGTGGGCGACGTCGGCGACCAGGACGGGGACACCGCCGTGTTGATTTCCGGCGGCAGTTTTTCAACGCAGCCATCGGTCCAGCCGGTGGGTATTCCCGGCATTTTGCACGAGGGCTTCGGCGACCAGAACCATTTCCGCGATCAAGGCCAGACGCTGGTCCATTCGAACACGATCAGCCACGCCAAGAATTTCGCGATCGTCGCCGATGCGGGCGTGCGCGATATTGCACCCGTCGAGAACATCCCCCTGGGACCGACTCATCCCGGACCGGTGCGGAATCTGCGTGAATTGAACAACCAGACGACCGCGGGCATGTTGGGCGGATTCACGCCCGGCCCCGTGATCATGAACAACACGATCTACGAGGCCGAGTTGGGGGGCATTCACGTCAGTGGCGATCTGGCCCCCTGGGAGATCGTTCCCTACCGCGGGGGCGAGATTTGCGACGGAGACTGGTTCACCGTCACGGTCTACGGGACGCAAGTGACGTTCGAATTCGAAGATCTGTCGCTTCATGCGCAAGGCTCAACGCCGAGCGGACGGCGGGTCTGTCCGGCGAATCCCGGTGGCGGCGACGGCTGGACCAACGGGCGAGTGCCGATCATGTACGACATGGTGGCTTTCGCCGGCCGGCCCGAAACGCCTCAGTGGCAGATCGCCGAGCGTATGGCCGCGGCGATCAACGGCAGCGTGCTCGGAACCAACGGCACGACGATGGTCGTGGAGGCGGTCACCGCGCCAGCGCGTTCGGTAGCCAGCAGTCCCCCGTTGAATTTCGGGGACGTTGGCGTCTATGTGTATCACGCGCGACAAGTGGTATCCGGAGTCCCCGGCGGACAGGTCAGCGGGAGCCATACGGCATTTCAAGACCATCACCTGGCGGCGATTGCGCACGGGCCGCAGCCCTTTACCCGCGTCATCAATAACACGATCTACGGCACCGACGGCAGTTACTCGTCGTATCCCGACAACCCGGCCAACGAGCCGAACGATACGATCTTCAACGCCGTCGACACGCGGCAGGGCAGACAGGCCAGTCCGGAAGAATACAGGCGGACCAACGTTGTGCTGGGCAACACGACCGCACTGCCCACCATGCCGTCGGCCGACGTGGACATGTACAAATTCCAGATGGACATCTTCGATCATGCGTTGATCACGATCGACGGCAACGGGTTCGCGCCCGAGGTGCGGTTGTTCAACGCGCGGGGCGAAGAACTGCTGCATGACGGCAGTGTGTTCCCGGGTGGATACTCGCCGCCTCACGCGGCAGGGTCGCCTAGCAAATACGGCACGCCGTTGATCACGCGCAACGGAAACAGTGTCACGATCGACATGTACGTCCGGCAACCGTTCGAACAACGTCCAGGGTTCATCTACGCCGACGAAGGCGGTCCTTACTACGTGGCGGTCAGCGGTGGTGGAAACAATACCTACAGCCCCATCAGTCTCGGCAGCCGGCAAGAAACCACGGAGATCGGCACTTACAACATTTCGGTCAACGTCCTGGCCGGGCGACGGTTTGTGTTCGATACGCTGTCGGTGGCTACGGGCACGTATCGGGTGACCGACGTGGACGGCCGAACGTGGGACATCTCGGTTACCGGCGGTAGGACGAGCGCCGTGGTCGGGCAGATCACCAGTGGCATTGCGCAAGGACTGAGTATCACGACGGGACCGGCCATTCGCGATGTGGAAACCACCGTGTACGGCGGCAACGAGACTCGCTTCGTCATCGTCGACGGTGCGGCCAAGATCGTACGGCTGGACGCGGATCCGGCGCCGAACTTCCTGACGCCCGTGGTCGACGACCGTCTCAATTTCCGGCGGAACGACAAGAACGTCACGTTCCTGCATCAGACCGGGGTTTTCATCAGCGAGGAATCGACGCCTACCGTACTGAACAACGTCTTGGCAAACACGCGGAACGGCATCATCGAGACGGACCATCCTGCGGGCAGTCCGCGCACGGCGGTGGTCGGCGGCACGATTTTCCAGCACAACCAGCAGATTAATTGGACCGTTTCGACATTGAGTTCGGCTCAGACATCGCGTACCACCAACGCTGACTTCAATCTGGTGCTGGGCACGGGGGAAGCGTTGTTCGTCGACGCGCTGGATGCCAATCTGTTCCCGGCCCAGTTGGCGCGTTCGATCGACAGCTCGGTCGGTTCGCTCGAAGACCGTCCGTCGCTGATCAACGTCAAGCGTCCGATGGGCCTGTCCAACTCGCCGATTATCGCCCCCAAACGGGATGCGACTGGCCAATTGCGGATCGACGATCCGGCGGTGGATCCTCCGCAAGGGGTCGGCGACAACGTGTTCATCGACCGCGGTTCGCTGGACCGCAGCGACTTTGTCGGCCCCGTGGCCGAATTGGTCTTCCCCCGGGACAACGACACCCAGGGACTGGATATCGATCCGACGTTGACGGTGGTCCATTTGCTCAGCGGAGTCTACCCCAGCTTCTCGATCCAGTTGATCGACGGGTTTGAACTCGCCGATCCGTTCCCGGGAGTCGGGGTCAACGACAACAGTGTCCTGGGGCCGCGCGGCTCGGACGGCCAATTGCCCGGCGCCGCGGTGACCGTGTTCCAGAACGGCGTGTTCCTCGAGGAGGAACGCGACTACTCGTTCCGCTACGATCCGATCAGCAACACGATCCATCTGATCCCCATCTCCGGCATCTGGCGGGACGATGCCGTGTACGTGATCGATTTGAACAACCGCAACCGTTACGTGATCAACGCGCCGCGCGGCGACCAAGTGCAGGATGCCGACACGTTTGAGATCACGGACGGCGCCGGAACGACGGTCACGTTCGAGTACGACACCGGCTACTACTTCGACATTCCGCAATCCCTGGCGCTCCAGGTGCCGCGGACCGGCGTCACCGACGGGCAGCGGTTCCAGATCCGCGACGCGTCGAATCCCTTGAACGCGCCGGTGACGTTCGAGATCGACTTCAACAATTTCTGGTTGCCGGGCAACCAGCGAGTCCAGGTCCAACCGGGCGCATCGGCCAACGACGTCGCGCAGGCCATCGTGAACTCGATCGATCTGCTGGACGGCGTCTTGGACGGCAACTTCGGGCTAGGACTGAATCCCAAAGTAGCCGGCGAGGGACTGGTGCATTTGGGCGGGCCACGGACAATCACTGCGAACGTCGACCTCAGCAATCTGACGATCCCGCCGACGATTCTGACATTGGCCATTCCGGCGATCGTCAGCGGGCCTGGCGTGGTTCCCAACGTCGCCGACGGACAGCGGTTCTCGGTCGCCCTGGACCACGACAACAACCCGCTCACGCCGCCCATCGTCCAAACGTTCGAGTTTGACACGAACAACTTGGTAACTCCCGGGAACAACCGGATCAACATCGCCAGCGCCTTTACCGTGGACGCGGTGGGCGAGGAGGTGGTGCGGGCGTTGGCCAATTCGACGCTGAATCTGACCGGGATGCGTTACGCGGGCAATGGGTTGGTCTACGTCAACAACGGCGGAGCGGCGACCATTAACCCGTTGACTTCCGGCGTATTTCACGGCCACGTGGCCCGGCCCTTGGCCGATGGCGAGCGATTCACGATCGAATTCGACGACGACAGCAATCCCGCCACGCCGTCCATCGCCCGGACGTTCGAGTATTCGACCGACGGTGTGCCGCTGGCTGGCACGGATGTGGTGATCCCGTTCTCGCTGAACGACACCCACGAGGACCTGGGCGAAAAGACGGCCGTGGCGATTCGCCGCGAAACGTTGCTGGACCTGCCCGACTCCAAGCACCTGACCGATGGCCGCGTGTACTTGGGCGGCACCCTGCAACACGAAGTCGATTTGACCGAAGCGCCGACGATCAGTCCCTCGGGCCGTCCGACGGGCAGGCCCGAAGTCCAGACGACCTCGCGGTTGAACCTGCCGGGGTATTACTCGGTGCTGGTGCCGGCCTCCGGCGGCGCCACGATTGTCGAAAACAGTTTCTTCACGATTACAGATACCCGGTTGCCGGTGGGCCAGCAGACATGGCGGTTCGAATTCGATAGCGACGGCAGTTTCCCGCCGGGCGCATTCGCCGTCAATTATCTGATGGCCAGTGCGGACCAACTAGCTAACAACATCATCTCGGCGATCAACAGCGCCAAGACGCAGTTGTCGTCCCTGGGTTTCCTGGCCGGGGTGACGCCGTCCAAGGTGGTCGACGACGACGGGCAGATCGTGGTCGAATTGACCGGCGCCAACGGTTTCCATTCGCTCAATACCGCGTCCGCGCCGAACGTCGGACAGCGCGGCGGCCGGATCGGCGACAGCACGTTCGTGATCTCGTACGAGGGCACGACGGTCACCTTCGAGTTCGACAGCAACGGCGTCTACAATTCGAACAACACGGTGATCCTGTACACAGCGTCCACGTCGCTGGACGACATCGCGGCAGGAGTGGTCGCTGCGATTCGCACCACGCCCGCGTTGAACCTGGGCGGCGTCCAGTACCTGGGCAAGGGGGTCATCGATTTGTTCGATACCTCGCGACACCTGAGTTCCGTTCCTCCCAGCGGGTTGCCGGCAAACAATCAGTTGACGATCAGCGGCATCCCGGGTGGCGCGGTGCGACTGGCGTTCGAGCCGTGGGAGAATTTCAGCGGTGAGCAATTCGCACAGAACATCATCGACGCCATCAACGACAACCAGGCGTTTGCGGGCGTCACGGCCTCGCTACGGGGCGGCAATACGGTGTTCGTGGACTTCCGCGACCCGGTCACCAACGCGCCGGTGGATTTCCTCCAAGGCCCGGTGACGATCCACGGCATTTCGAATTACTTCCTGCGGGCGATCCAGGATCTGCCGGGCAACTGGCTGAAGGCCAACCAGTTCACCGACAAGACGACGTTTACGATCCTGCTGCCGGGCGCACAACTCGATTTCGGCGATGCCCCGGACAGTCTGGCGGCTTCGCGTTATCCGACCCTGTTCCAGCACAACGGGGCTCGGCACGTGATCTCCGATCCGGGCTTCTATCTGGGCAGCCGCGTGGATGCCGATCCCGACGGCCAGACCAATCCGGCCGGTTGGGGCGACGATCTGGACCATATCGTCGACCTAGGGACCAGCCCGATTACGCTGACCGGTCTGGCGCCTTACGTGATCCAGGTGCCGGCGGCGGGAGTTGTCGACCAGGCCACGTTCACGATCACGGCCGAAGGCATCGCGCCGGTGGTCTTCGAGTTTGTCGATTCGACGATTCCCGACAACGAAGCGGAGCCGGGCCACGTGCCCGTGTCCTTCGATCCGACGCTGCCCGCCGAGGCACGAGTCGAGAGCATCGCCCAAGCGATCATCCTGGCCGTAAGCAACCGGTTGGAGTTGGGACTGTCTCCGGTCTCGTTGGGCAACGGCGTGGTGTTCCTGGGCGGGTCGTTCCTGCACCGCGTGGACACGCGGGGCACGGCGCTCAGCACGTCGGGCGAGCCGGCCATCCTGTTGCGCGCGGTGCCGGGTGCGGACATCTCGGACGGTCAGCGTTTCACCATCGACGACGGTCGCAATCCGGCCATCGTTTTCCAGTTCGGCGACGCCGCCAGCGCACCGCTGGGGGTTCAGGCCGTTCCGTACGACCCGAATGGTTCGGCGGCCGATACGGCGGCTGCGATTCTGGCCGCGGTGCTCGATCTGCCGAGCAACCCTTCGGTCGGTTTGCTGGAGATTGTGCTGACGGACCTGGGCGACGGGCAGTTGCACGTGGCGGGGATTCCCAGCCACGAACTCGATTTGACGGGCAGCGGGCTGCTCTTCTCGGGACACACGCCCGCAGAGCTGGTGACGCCGGGCGCCGGGTGGGGAATCCGGCTGGCGACGCCGTTGACGATTCTGCTGGACGATGCCGTGGGCGGCGGAGTCGACGAAGGCCAGACGTTCACGATTCAGAACGGCAACAGCCAGCCCGTGGTTTTCGAATTCGACGGGGACGGCGTGTACGGCCGGGGCCACGTTCCGGTCGCCTACAACCGTTTCCACGACGGCAGCGTGATCGCCAGCGCGATCGTCGACGCGATCGAACAGGCGGTGGCCAGCGGGCGGTTGACGGGAGTCACTCCCGAGGTGGAGCTGCCCGCGGTGGCGGGGGATCCGCTGGAGATCCAGTTGAATTCCGGCGTGTTCCACTTGTTGGACACCACCGCCAGCGGACTCGGCCAACGAGGCCCGGTCGAGGCCGGTGAGACGTTCGAGGTGGAAGACGGCAGCGGGGCCGTCCGGGTCTTCGAGTTCGTGCGCAACGCCGGCGAGGAAGCGATCGGTCATGTGCCCGTCGTCTTCCAGGATCTGTTTACGGCCAACGATATCGCCAATGCGATCGTGGCGGCGGTCGAGTCGGCCGGTCTGGGCAGCGACATCGACCCGCGCAACTACGCCAACGGCGACATTCAAATCGGCGGCGACGGAGAGGTGCGGATTCTGGACGCTGCGAACCTGACCGCCAAGGGACAGGCTGGCGGCGTGCTCGACGGGCAGACGTTTGCCATCCACGACGGCAACCGCGTCCGCCGCTTCGAGTTCGATGCGGACCGCAAATCGACGCCGGGGAACTTGACCGTCGTGGTGAACCTGGACGACGACGCCACGGCCTTGGCGGAGAAGATCGTGGCGCGCGTGGCTCAAGCCGGTTACCGTCTGGACCTGATCTCCTTGGGCGGCGGACTCATGCGGTTCCAAGGCGACGACGACGATGGGATCTATATCGACGGCGTCCCGACGCCCGGTTCCACCGTGACGCTGCTGGTCACCGCTTCGCAGCCCGGCTTCCTGGACGGCTGGATCGACTATAACAACGACGGCGACTTCCTGGACCAATACGAGCACGTCTACGCTTCGCATCCGTTGGAGGCGGGAGTGAACGAGTTGACGCTGAACATCCCGATCGTGGCTTCGATCGGCGAACGTTTCGCGCGGTTCCGGTTGAGCAAAGAGGGCGGATTGGCACCCACGGGGCTGGCCATCAGCGGCGAGGTCGAAGACCACATCATCCAGATCTTCAGCAACAGTCCGCCGATCCTCACCGTTCCGAGAACGCAAATAGTCGACGAGGACGTGCCTCTGGCGATTCGAGGAATCTCCGTGTTCGATGCGGACGCCGGGATGCAGGTGATCTCGATGACCTTGACCGTGCTGAACGGCACCTTGACGGTCAATCCGATCGTTTCCGGAGGCCTGTCTCTGTCGGACATCAAGAGCGGCAATGGCACGAATCAGGTTGTTGTCGAGGGCACGCAGAATCAGATCTCCAATACGCTGGCTCACGCAACGGGCCTGGTCTATCAGGGCAACGTGGACTTCAACGGTCCGGACTTGCTGACGATCGTCGTGGACGACCTGGGGAATACCGGTACGGGCGGACCGCGCCAAGATCTGCAGACCGTGCCGCTGACCGTGTTGGCGATCAACGACGCGCCCGAGTTGACGGTTCCTGCCGCACAGCAGGTCGATGAAGATTCCGTCCTGGTCTTCCCGGCGGGTAGCATCCAGGTGTTCGACGTCGAATACGACCGGGGCGAAGTCGCCGCGGACACGCCGATCGAGTTGACCTTGACGGTCAATGATGGCGTGTTGAGCATCCTGGACGATGTCACCGACGGCGTTCTGCCAGGCGAGATCGTCGGCAACGGAACGCGCAGCATTGTCCTGCTGGCAACCCCCGATCGGATCAATGCCACTCTGGCCGCCGCCGGCGGATTGACCTACACGCCCGATCCCGACTTCGACGCAGCGGACGTTCTGACGCTGGTGCTGAACGATCTGGGCAACCTGGGCGAGGGAGGTGCGCAGAGCGATGTTCAAATGGTCGCGATCAACATCGTCGCGATCAACGACGCACCCGTCTTGACGGTTCCGGGGAACCTGATCGCCAACGAGGACGTGCCGTTGAGCATGGTCGGCTTCAACGTGTCGGACGTCGATTCCGGCAACACGCCGATCATCGTGACTCTCGCGGTTACGGGACGCAACGACGGCCAGTTCCCGGACGGGACGCTGCTGTTCATTGACACGTCCGCGTTGGACTTCACGGCGGGCGACACCTTGATCGGAAATGACAGTTCCGTGGTGACCATCGAGGCGCCGGTGACTCGGCTGTCCGCCCTGCTGAGCAATCCCGCGGCGTGGCAGTACATTCCTCCGCTGGATTTTGCCGGCGATTCCACGTCCAGCGACCCCGCCGATTGGGCTTACGAGCTGTTGATGGTGACGGTCGAGGACCGCGGCGCCACCGGCGACGAAGTGCCGCCGAACAATCTGTCGGACAGCAGCACGATTACTCTGTTTGTCAACGAAGTGAACGATCCTCCGGAGATCACCGCCCCGGCCGCCGCGCAGGTGGACGAGGACCAGTGGTTGGCGTTCACCGGTGGGAACACGATTAGTGTATTCGATTCCGATCTGGGCGCAGGCGAGATCCGAGTGACGGTGACGGCTCAGTCCGGAACGGTTGCGGCAGGCACGGCCGGCCCGGCCGCCAGCATCATCCTGACAGGCACCTTGGCCGACGTGAATGCCAACCTGGCCGACTTGCGTTTCCGTGGGAATGCGAATTTCAACGGGATCGCCCGCGTGATCATCGTGGCGAACGACCAAGGAAATTGGCCCCCGCCCGCAATGCAGGCGCAGCACACGGTGAGCATCACCGTCGCAGCGATCAACGACCCGCCGCAGATCGCGATGCCCGGACCGCTTTCGGTGGTCGAGGACCAGACGCTGAATATCCCGCTGGTCTCGGTGTCCGATGTCGACGCCTTTGAAGGCGGCTCGGACGGCGTGTTGACCGTCGTGTTGTCGGTCTCGCCGATCTCGTCCACCTCGCCCGGTACGCTGACCGTCGCGGCCAACGTGCCAAATGGTCTGCCCCCTGCATCGATCGTCTACTCAGCGGCTCGCGACCAAGTAACGTTGACCGGGACGGCCGCGCGAATCAACACGACGCTGGGCAGCCCGGCCGGGTTGGTCTACCAAGGAGCCCAGGACGACCACGGTACGGTGCTCTTGCACGTCATGGCCGACGACGGCGGCAAGTGGCCGCCGGCCACGGGCAGCAGCGCGTCGCAGCAATCGCAAACGATCACCATCATCGCCCTGAACGATGCGCCCGTGATCGGAATTGGCGGAAGCACGACGCGGACGATGTTGGAAGACGGAGCGCTCGCCATCTCCGACATCTCGGTCAGCGACGTCGATGCGGGCAATGCCAACATCCAGTTGACGCTTGCTGCCGACCACGGCATTCTGCAAGTGACGCCGGAACCTGGGGTGACCAGTTCGGGCGATGGTTCCACGGTGGTGTTGACGGGCAGCCAGACAGCGCTGACGGCGACGCTGGCCAGCGGAGTCACGTATCAGCCGGTCGCCAATTTCAACGGAACGGACACGATCAGAATATCAGCCGACGACTTGGGCAATTCGCCGCCCCCGGCACGAACCTCGACGGCCGCGATTACGGTTGTCGTGCAAGCGGTCAACGATCCGCCGGTGCTGAACGTTCCCGGGCCGCAATCCGTGCTCGAGGACACGGCGCTGTCGCTGCCGCCGATCACGGTCAGCGATCCCGATATCAACGAGGGTACCGGGCCGCTGGCCGGCAGGCTGCGGACGACCTTCAGCGTCCAGAACGGGACGCTCAGCATTCGACTGGATGTGCCCGGCGGCATTCTGCCGACCGACGTGCTGGGAAATGGCACCGCGACCGTCACCGTCACCTCCACGCCGGATCGTATCAACACGACCTTGGCGGCGCTCAACGGATTGCGGTATCAGCCGACAGCCAACTACAACAGTTTCCGGACGGGAACCGAAGTTCCGGCCCTCCTGACCATCACGGCCGACGATCTCGGGAACACCGGCGGTGCTGCCCAGACAACCACTGCCACAGTTCCGATCAGCGTGGTCGCGGTCAACGATCCGCCGCAAGTCACGTTGCCCGGCAACCAGACCATGGACGAGGACCGGACGCTGGCGATTCCGTTCGGCTCGACCACCGTCTCGGATATCGACGCGCTCGATCCGCCGGGAACCGGACTGCTGTTGGTGACGCTGACCGTCGCCAAAGGCAAATTGACGGTGCGCAGCGACGTCTTCGGCGGATTGAGCGCCGGGGACATCTTGAACAACGGCACCGCCCAGGTCTCGCTGACCGGTCCCGCGTCGGCGATCAATGCCACGTTGTTCGCCTTGAACGGCGTCGTCTACACTCCGAATGCGAACTACAACGGGAGTGACGTGCTGCGGGTGGATGCGAACGATCTGGGCAACACCGACGCCAACGCGGGTACGCCCAGTGCCAATCCGCGCACGGTGGCCGGTTCGTTGACCATCTCGATTGCGGCGGTCAACGATCCGCCGACCCTGGTCGCGCCGGCTGCGCTGACCGCGAACGAGGATCAGCCAGCGCCGCTTCCCGCGTCCGCCGTGACCGGCTTTTTTGTCGCCGACGTCGACGCGCTCGAAGGCAACGGACTGATCCGCGTCACCTTCGCGATGTTCAACGGTCGAATCAATGTGAACACGAACGTGCCGGGCGGCGTGGGAGTGAACAGCGTCACGAACAACGGCACCACGATCGTGAGCGTCACGGCGACTCCTGACCAGATCAATGCGACGTTGGCCGGCGGCGGTGTCGCCTACCAGGGGAACTTGAACTACTTCGGCACCGATCAGATGGTGGTCACGGTCACCGATTCCGTCGATGGCGTGATCAACCATGGCAAAGGCGGCACGGTGCCAGCCTCGGCAACGGTAGCCGTCACCATCAACCCCGTGAACGACGCGCCGGTGCTGAACGTTCAGGTGCCGGCTTCGATCGCCGAAGACACCCCGGCTGCGGTGGGCATCACCGTAACCGACGTCGAGATGGGCAGCGGCGCGATCTTCGACGCGACCTTGACCTCGCCGGTCGGGTTCTTCACGCTGGCCGGCGCAGTGTCCGGCGTGACGGTCACGGGCAATGGCACCGGCAACCTGAGGTTGGTGGGCACGGACCAGCAGATCAAAACCACCTTGGAAGCCGCCAATGCGGTGAGCTTCCAGGGCAATCAGAACTTCAACGGCCCCGCAAGCCTGACGGTGACGATCGTCGACCGCGGCACGTCCACGGGCGATGAAGTGACCGTGGCGCAGACCGTCAACTTCACGGTCACCGCCGTCAACGATCCACCCGTCGTTCAAGTCCCGGCCAGCCTGACGGTCTTCGAGGACACGACGCTGTCGCTGGGCAACAATGCGGTGCGGGTCACCGACGTCGATTCCGCTGCCGGCAATATTGTCGTCTCGATGGAAGTCACCCACGGTCGCCTGACGGTGAAGAACAACGTCCCGGGCGGTTTGACGGCTGCCGATATCGCGGGCAATGGAACCAGTCGAGTTGTCTTGACTGGAACCGTGGCTGCCATCGGTCTGACATTGGCCGACAGCGGCGGGTTGTCGTATCTGCCCAATCTCAATTTCTTTGGCAACGATACCCTGACGGTCACCGCGGACGACCGAGGTCACACGGGGACGGGCGGTCCGAAGGTCGTATCGGCCAGTGCGCCGATCACCGTCACCGCGGTCAACGATCCGCCGCGGGTCGCCAATCCGATCGGCCGCGTGGATGTGCTCGAAGACGCGCCCAACCGGTTCATCGAACTGTTCCCCGGTGTGTTCGAGGATCCGGACAACACGGTGTTGACGCTCACCGTCACGGGCAATACCAATCCGTCCCTCGTCCAGACGACAATCCAAGGCACGCTGTTGAGGTTGGTATTCCAGCCCAACCAGAGCGGGACGTCGACGGTCAGCGTCACGGCGTCGGACGGGCAGTTCTCCGCGACCGACACGTTTACAGTCAACGTCACTCCGGTGCCCGATCCGCCGTTTGTCGCCAATCCGATCGCCGATGTCACCGTGCTGGTCGGAACCACAACGCGCGCCGTCAATCTGAACGGCGTGTTCGACGACCCGGACATTCCGTTCGGCGATACGCTGACGTTGGTCTACAACGATGCGACCGACAATACCAACCGCAACCTGGTAACCGGCTCGCTGACCGGCCAGACGTTGAATCTTCAATTCTCCGGTGCGGCAGGCCAAGCCAACCTGACGGTCCATGCGGTCGACTCGACGGGGAGACAGGTCAGCGACTCGTTCACCGTGACGGTCAACGCGCCGCCCGTGGCCCGCAACGATTCGGCCACCACACGGATGAACACGCCGGTCAACATCTTGGTCACCTCGAACGACACCGATGCCGATGGCACGATCGATCAAGGCTCGATTACCGTCGTGCCGGGGTCGGGGCCACTGAACGGAACGGTGAGCATAGCGAACGGTTTGGTCACCTACACGCCCAACGCCAATTACTGGAACCGGAATCACCCGCGGGAGCTCGGCCGACCCCTCGAGACGTTCCGCTACACGGTGCAGGACAACCAGGGATTCGTCTCCAACGAGGCGACGGTATCGATCACGGTGACCTGGGTTGCCGTATTCCAGAATCCGTTCCTGAACGCGGACGTCAACCGGTCGGGACACGTGTCCCCGATCGATGCCTTGGCGGTGATCAACTACTTGAACACGAACCCGTCCGGGGAATTGCCGCCGGAACCCATTCCGCCCGCTGAACCGGAAGCCTACTACGACGTCAATGGCGACGGGATTGTGTCGGCGCAAGACGTGTTGATCGTGATCAACTTCCTGAACGGTCAAGTCGGCCTGTCGGGCGGCGAGGGCGAGGCAGCGCCAGCCAGTCCCGCGGCGGCGGACCAGCCGCTGCCGGCAGCGACACCGCTGTTGGTGGTCGCCGATTACTCGTTGACGATGTCGGCGCCGCCGGTGATCGACATGGGACTGCGATTGACCGGCAACGGTTCGTCGTCCGGTCCGTCGGCCGAGGATTGGTCGGACTGGAACACGGTGGTCGTCGGTTCGTCGCGCGACGCGGAGTTCGCTGATTTGGCCGGGCGGTCCGGCAGCCTCGCCGACCATTCGCTGGACGATTTGCTCGGCGATATCGCGTCGGCCGTTGGCGACGCCCAGAGAGACGCCCTGGCGGAGGACTGGGCGATCAGCGCCCTTGCGGGCGGTTGAACGATCGCCGCCGGGTCAACCGAGTTCGGAGACACCCAGGCGGCGGAGACGCAGGGCGAGCTGTTCCAAGGCGCGGGCGTGCAAGCGGCTGCCCCAGGATTTGCTGATGCCCAGCCGATGGGACGCTTCCTGCAACGTGGCGCCCTCGAAGTAGACGATGCGGATCAGACGCTTCTCCGCGGGGTCGAGACCATCGACCAGCGAATGCAGCCGCTCGGCCAGTTCGCGGTTCGCGACGACGGTGTTTGCCGGCTCCGCGGGATCGATCAAGGCATCGGCGCTTGGGCCCTGTTCTTCCTGCGGATTGGTGACCAGGCAGACCATTGCCAGTCGCTCGGCTGCCAAGCGGAACCAGCGTGTTTCCTCTTCCAGCGTGCCGCTGCCGGATTCCGAGGTGGACTCGTTCAATTCGGCCAGCGTCTCGTTGGCCATCTGTTCGTAACGCAGCCGGTTGTACCGCGCGCGGCTGGTCCAACTCATCTTCGAAACGCCGTCGTAGATGGCGCCGCGGATGCGGTAGTAGGCGTACGTGGAAAACTGAATGCCGCGTTGCGGGTCGAAGTCGCGGGCCGCTTCGGCCAGTCCGATCTGGCCGTAGGCAATCAGATCTTCGAACTCGATCTGCATCGGAATCTTGCGGGAAATCTTCTGCGCCAGGGAACGGACCAGGGGCTGGGTCTCCTCGATCAATTGACGTGCGTCTTCGGCGCTGATGGCCATCACATCGCCTCGCTCTCGTTCAGGTGTCGCCACAAGGAATGGAGCCGCTGGCGCGAGGCGTTGTCCTCCCAGAGCGTCTCGGCAATCTGCGCCGTCAAAGGCTGCCAGCCAGCCGAATGGCCGACCAGACTTGGCAGCCGTGTTGCCAGCAGCGCCTGGACCAGTTCAACGACCATCGGTTGGCATTGCAGCGTCTGTCCCGCGTGGCGGCGCACCACCGAGCGCAGATTGGCGAGTTCCTCGGGATGCAGGTGCCCCTGTCCGTCGGCAGCGGCCAATGTCTCCGCCAATACCCGCTCCATCAAAGTGAGATCCTTGGCAGCCGGAGGCGCAGTCTCGTCCACTTCGATGTAAGGTCGCTCGCTGCGATCGCCGTTGGATGACTCGCCGGAATTCATGAGAGGTTCCTTCTACACCAGAGTCGCGTTCGGCGCTCGCGACCCACTCGCGTTAGGCATACCATTTGTAGACCACCATGCCGATCAACCCGATCACCAGCAGGCTGCTGAGCGCCATCATCCAGCGGGCCGCCGCCTGGTAGCGGTCGTCTTCGTCCAACGCTTCTTCGGTCCATTCGAGTTCCGCTTCGAGATCCAGCATTTTTTCGAATACGTTCCGCGCGAACGCCTGGCGATCCTCGGTATCGCCCGTGGCGGCAAAATAGCAACCGCTGAACAGCAGTCCGTCCTGCTCGCTCTTGGGATCGTCGGGATCGAAACTGTAGCCGTGCAACAGGATCTGGCGAAGTCGGCCGCGCAACTCGCTGCGGATCTTGCACAGCAGCGCGTACAGTTTGGAATTGCCGGGTTTGCTCAGCCCATCGGGTTCGCGGAACAAGCTGTACACCCAATCCTCGAACGCTCCGCAAGCGTGCGACGAGAAGGCGTCGATATTCTCCGCGGTGGGCGGGTTCCAGACGTTGTACCCTTTACCAAAGCGGTTGCTGCGCGCCCGCGCCACGCCAACCCGCCGTACCAGTTCGCCAAAGCCGCGTTCCGCCTCCATGCCCGCGACCAAGGCGGTCACCGGACAGCGGATTCTCGCGACCTGCCGGACGGCAGCCAAGTCGCCTTGCACCGCGGCCGGAATGTCCTTGGCCACCATCACGTCGCTGACGGCGCGGAATGGCAGCACCGTCAGGATGCCGTTCAGCGGGCAGAGCGGCTGACGGACTCGCGACAGCAGTCGGCAGACGTACCTCAGCCGATCGACCTGCTCTTCCGCGTCGCGCCGCGGCAAACCGCCGCTGGTCGGCGCCGGAGCCGATCGACCGCCTCCGGGTGAGGCCATTTGGTTCATCGCACCGGGAACCAGCGTGCCCTGGATGCTTGGCGCCCCGGCAAAATCGCCGGGCAACGCGCTGTCCTTGGCACGGAATCCACCCGCGGCGGACCCGCCGCCGGGGTCCAATGTTCCTCGCAACGGATCAAAGCTTTGCGCCGTGCCTTGGAAGTTGGGCGTCGAGACGGCCGAATCGGTCACTACTTCGCCGGCCAGACTGGTCAACCGGCTCAGGTGGCTCGCGTCGCGGCAGACCAGGAAGATGCCCGCCTCGCCCGCGTACCAATGCAACGGCGCACGCCCCGTCGGGACGTGCTGGACGGCAAGCTCCAAACCCGAGGCCGCGAAAATGGACTTGATCAGCCGATCGTCACTCACCCCCAGTACCACGAACAGAGGCAGTTCCGTCGGATCGAATCCGTGTTCCACCAGCGCCTCCATGCCGGCGTCCCACGCTTCGGCAATGTCCGGATAGGGCGAGACTTCGCCTTCCAGCCAGCTTTTCACGGCGAAATAAACGACCGGCGGGATGGCGATCAACAGCACGACGATGACCGGCGTCTGCCAACGCCACCAATAGTTCCAACTGTCCGCCGTATCCTTGGTCAACAGCACCGAGACAAAGGCCATCGTGGCGCAGATCAGCAGCATGATCGCCGTCAGCCAAGCGACACGGGCGGGCAGGGACATCCCGATCAACCGTCGCGGCGCGGAGATCATGGACATCGGCAGCCGGAACAGCCAACGAAACGGGGCCGTGATCCAGGACATCAGGCGATAGAAGAAGCTCACGCGAAACACCTCCGTTCTCAGGCCGGGCGGATCAAGCGAACAACAACCAACCCAACAGCGCGGCAAACACCGCCAACACGGCCGTGATCACCGTCGAGCCCAGAAAAAGGAACTTGCCCTCCAGCGGCGCGGCGTCGCCGGGCGGGCGCGGTTTCTCGGTCACCGGCGGACGGCCTTGGCCCAACTGGATCGCCCGCGCGGTCTGGCGCGCCCAGGATTCCAGGTCCGGGGGGAGCGTCAATTGATGGGCCAACAGCGCGCCTTGCGGATCGCGATACAACCCGCGGAAGCCCAGCACGACACAGACGTAGAACACTTCCAACGCGTCGCGGCGAGTCAGACTGGCCGCTTCCTTGGCTTTCAGGTAGAACTGAGTCGCCCGCTCGCGAGTGTTGAACACCTCGACTTCCAAGGCGTTCTCCTTCCACCACAGTCGGCCCTCCCACGGCGCTTCGATCAGCATGTCGTCGATCCAGGTGACGATCGCAAACTTGGCCAACTCCCAATCCGAACGCTGTCCCAGTTGCGCCTCGGCCTGGCGCAGCCAGTTCATCACGGCGTCGTGCTCTTCGCTGGCCGACAACGGTTCGTTGCGGCTGATGCGGTTCAGCACACCCAGCACGTACAAGAAAACAGGATCGATCGCGGCGGCAAATTCGGGCGTCATGGTTGGCGAGAGGATACGGCAAAGAGGGCGAACTGTAAAATGCTGCGTTTTCCTTGAGCCGAGACTTCGAGCCGTTGCTGGCCCTGGAGGCGGTCCAGGTTGCTGATCAGCCGTTCGTTGAACCGCAACGCCAGCGTCTGCGTTGCCAGGACGTCTTTCCAGGCAGCGTTCTCGGGATCCTTCTCGACCTCGTAGTAAACCCAGCCCTGTCGCGAAGGCAACGCCCGAGGCGGTTGCAGCAACTCCTTCTGCCGGACGCCAGGGATGCCGTGCTGAAAGATCAGGTCGACCTGCTGGCTGCTGCCCATCTTCCAATCCAGGCTGCCGGGTCGCAGCAGATCGCGGCACTGCTGTTCCGAGACGTTCTCCGCCAGCACGCCGACGTACCATTCCCAGCCGGAATGCAGCCACTTGGGATCGATCGTCACCTGCATGCCCCGCTGCGTGCCCTGGAAGAAACGCTGTTCGTATTCGAGTTTCTTCCGGCCGCCGATCAGTTGCTCGAGCATCGCCTTGACCCACTTGAAGATCCGCGCCAGGTCGTCGTGATCGTACAACGGGATCTCGGGCGGGCGGCGACGCTCGCCGAAAATCGACAATTGGCCTACCAAGCGGCATAGCTCGGTGTAGGCGACCAAAGGATGAATCCCCGCCGCAAACGCCAAGCAGCGAAGCGAACCACTCGCGCCA
Organism: Pirellulaceae bacterium; assembly: GCA_023382975.1. GTDB lineage: Bacteria > Planctomycetota > Planctomycetia > Pirellulales > Pirellulaceae > SKKK01. The sequence continues at coordinate 214,933 of JAHDXO010000001.1, read as the reverse complement.
TTCAACGCATTGAGCATGAACAGATCGTCCAGATCGCCCGGCTCCTGGCTCGACAACGTCACGCCTCGTTCCACCACCCGCTGGCTGAGCACCTCGATCTTCTCGCCGATCACATCGTAGATCGCACGCACGATGTCCAGACTGAGCCCCGGCCACGCATCGATGGCCAGTAGCGGCGGGATGTAATCGTCGTCCAGTTGAGGCACCGCTTCGCCTTCGCCGGCCCGCTTGATCCGGGCCACGGGCAGCAACTCGTATCCGGACAACTCGTCCGTCGACAGGGCCAGCCGGAGATTGAAGTCCCGCAGCGCCACCGGCTGGTCGTTGCCGCCCGCACTCTCGTCCGCCAGCGACAGTTCCGTGCCAACATAGCGGTGCTGGTCGGGGTGGACGCCGCTGGCTACATTCGGCCTGCCCAGCGCCAAATTGGGAATTGCCAAGTACACGGTCACGGCGCTGGATTTCTGAAACGCTGCCTTCAAGTCGACGCGACCCGGTCCTTGTCCCGTGTCGAGCGATATGACCGTCCCGTCCTTCATGCGGGCGTGGCACGTCTGGATCTCGATCTGGTAGTTGGCCAGCGCCTCGCGGCTGATCTTGATCTCCCGCACGCCGTAGTTGTAATGGCAGTCCCAGCGTTGGCTGACCGAGACCAGTTCGGTCCAGTGACGATCCGCCGCTTGAAAATGATGCGGCTGCAAGAACATGCCTTCGAACCAATGGACCGGCAAATATCGCATCGATCAGCCTACCAGGAGGAATACGGACCTTCACGTCGAAAACTGCGGCGCGGACGATTCGTATTCTAAAGGATCGTCGGCGTCTTGTCTTCCACCCCTCGGACGCCGAGCGACCCGTTCTAGGCCAGCGACTCCAGGTAGCGCCAAGCGATCGCGACCAGCAAGCAGACGATGAACCCCAACCCCAACGGCAGCGCGGAGGCGACGATCGTCCACTTCACGCTGCGGGTCTCCTTCCAAATCGTATAGATCGTCGTGGAACACGGATTGTGCAACAGGCTGAACAACATCAGATTCACGCCGGTCAGCAGCGTCCAGCCCCCCGCCTGTAAAATGTCCGCCGTTTCGCTGACCGTCTCCGTTTCGAACATCACGCCATCGCCCGAACCGAACCCGGCCAGACCGGTCGTCGCCACGGTCAGCATCAGCACGGTGGGGATCACGATCTCGTTCGCCGGAATCGCGACGACATAGGCCAGCAGAATGACGCCATTCAAACCGATCAAGATGCCAACCGCATCGAGTTGTCCGACAAGGAATTGGGCCAGCGAGCCATCGCCCGCGGGAATGTTCGCCAACAGCCAGATCACCGCACCTGCGGGCAACGCGAACACGATCGCGCGCCACAGCACGAAGATCGTGCGGTCGATCAGCGACGTGTACAACGTCTGCAGCAGACGCGGCGGACGATAGGGTGGCAACTCCAGATGGAACGACGATGCCTCGCCCCGCAGCAAGGTTTTCGACAACGCCCAGGAAACCGCAAAGGTCACTGCCGCTCCCAAGAGCGCAACTCCCACGACCGCCGCCGTCGAGGCCAGACCCGAAAGATAGGCAGGAACCAACGCCCCGACGAAGATCGTGGCGATCAGAATCTGCGTCGGCCAACGCCCGTTGCACAGCGAGAAATTGTTCGTGATGATCGCCAGCAGCCGTTCGCGCGGACTGTCGATCACCCGCGTCGCCACAACGCCGGCCGCATTGCACCCGAACCCCATGCACATCGTCAGAGCCTGCTTGCCGTGCGCCCCGCAACTTCGGAATACCCGGTCCATGTTGAACGCTACCCGCGGCAGGTAACCGAAGTCTTCGAGCAGCGTGAACAGCGGGAAGAAGATCGCCATCGGCGGCAACATCACCGCCACCACCCAGGCCGTCGCCAGGTACATCCCGTCGATCAAGAATCCGTCCAGCCACCAAGGCATGTGCAGCCAGGCCGCCCCCGCTTTCAACTGCGGATGGACCGTCTCGATCAACAGCCAGAACAACCAGCTCGACGGTACGTTGGTGCCGGCCACAGTCAACCAAAACACAACGGCCAGCATGGCGATCATGATGGGAAAACCGGTCCAGCGACTGGTCAACAACCAGTCCAGCTTGCGATCCCAGTCCGTGTCGCCGGGGATCGAGACGCGGCGTACGGAACTGTCGGCAATCCGCGCCGCCTCGGTGTAGATGCCCTCGATCAGCTCTTGATGGAATTCCGGGCCGGCCTGCCATCGCAATTGTTCGCTTGCCGCCAGGACGTGCGCGGCGTCGTAGCTGCGGCTTCCCGCTGCTGTGTCCGGCAGATTGCCCCGTTCATCGGCGGATGCGTTCCCGGTTGCCGCCGTAAGGGAAACGTCCCGCGCCGGGTTTTCCCGAATGATGTCGCTCAGTTCGCCGCTTCGGACGGCTTGCAGAATTCGTTCGTCGCCGTCCAGCAGACGCAACGCAACCCAGCGTGCGTTGGGCAGCCCTGGAAAGGCCTCGACCAGGATGCTCGCCAAATCGTCGACCAGCCGGTCCAACTGGCGAGTCTTGCCGCCCACTCGCTTCGGCTTGCAAACAACACGCCCTGTCGCTACGTCGTCGACCTTGGCCAACAGCCCCGCCATCCCCTCCCGGTAACGCGCTGCCGTGGGAGCGACCGGCACGCCCAACTCGGTCGCCAACCGCTCGACATCCACCTCGAGGTGCTGACGCCGGGCTTCATCCATCAGGTTCAGACAGATCACGACCCGATCGGTGATCTCCAGAACCTGCAGCGCCAAATTCAAGTTCCGCTCCAGCCGGCACGCATCCAGCACGACGATCGTGACATCCGGCTGTCCAAACAGCAGAAAATCGCGGGCCACTTCTTCGTCGGTGCTGGTCGCCAGCAGCGAATACGTTCCCGGCAGGTCCACCAGCTTGTATCTGCGGCCGTTGTACAGAAAGCCGCCCTCGGCACGAGTCACCGTCTTGCCCGGCCAGTTGCCCGTGTGTTGGCGCAATCCCGTCAACGTGTTGAACACGGTGCTCTTGCCGGTGTTCGGATTCCCTGCCAGCGCCACGACAAACTCGGAACCGTCCACACGGACGCCCATGCGGATGATCTGGGCGGCGTTGTGGGAAGGAGCCGTGGCGACGTTGTTCGATGCTGACTCGGCAGTCATGGACGTGTTTCCTCAGGAAGCCAGACGGTTGTCCGCTGGCGACCGGACGTAGATCAGGTCCGCTTGATCCTTCCGCAACGCGATCATCGCACCGCGGATTCGATAGGCCACGGGGTCGCCCGTGGCGCTCTCCAGTTCGGCGCGTACCCGCGTTCCCGGTACGATGCCCAAATCCAACAAACGCCGGCGTTCGACGCTACGGCACGCGGCCGAGATATCGACGACCGTCGCCTCCTGACCGATCGACAATGACGACAACCGTCGCTCGGGCGCGGCGGCATCCAACGCGTCTCCGATCGGCTGGACCGTCAGGTTCGACGCGACGACCGGCGCCAGGATGTGCTCCTGCAAGTCGGCTTCGATCCGAATTCGATCCCGCGTCCGTTCCAGAACGCGGACGGTCATTCCGGGATAGAGTCGGGCGGCAATCAACTGGGCGTAGACCGCGTCCGGCTCGTCCTCGACATGCACGATGCGCGCCGTGGCGCCCGCCTCCAGCGCCGACAACGGCAGTCCCTGCCGCGCGGGCATGTCGCCGTCCGATGTGGGAATGGGATCGCCGTGTGGATCAAACATCGGGTTGCCCAGTTCGGCCGAGAGATTTTCGACCTGTTCCGGCGTCAACTGGTGCTCCTTCCGGTCGGCCTCGTGATGCCACTGGGACGCGGACACCCCGGTTCGATCCGCGAGAAAACGCTCCCATAGCCGGTGGACGCGGATCACTCGCAACGCGTAGCTGCGTCCTTCGGCGGTCAAACGAATACCGTTTGCATCGCGGGTAACCAAGCCCAACGATTCGAGCCGGGCCGCCAAACCGGCTGCTTCGTCCCGTCCGATTTGCAGCACGCCGGCCAAGCTGGCAATGGTCGCCGAGAGCCGCGAATACTCGAAATTGTAGAAGTGTTTCAGCGCGTCCTCGATGTTGATCCGCTCGGCCGCCTCGCGTCCCTGTACCCATTTCCACAACAGGCCGTTGCGGGGCCGCAAGAGCACTATCATACCGACCAACCCAAGCAAGATCACCGCTACTAAAGTCGCCATAAACTGACCTATTTATCCAACGTGAGATGGCAACGAAGGAATCAAGACTTGCTGAAACTTAGTTTTTGATGCATCAAAATACTATCGCCAAAACTTTGCGGTTGGAAGGGGCAATAAATCAAGAATCTGTTCAGGGGATATAGTACTCAACATACCCCAGCAGCATTTCGTCTTCGGTTTGTGGTCCCCAGCGAACGCTTTGCGTGGGGTCGGGATTGGCTGGATTGGCGGCACTGTTGTCGTACCAGCCGGTGACTTCGATTCGGCTGCCGCGGGGAATGTCCAGCGGTTCCGCCAACCGGTACTCCAACTGCCAGTTGAAATCGTACCGGGGCACGTCCAGCAACCGGCGCCGCTGACCACTGGGCAGAACCAAGTCGTAGCGGAACGCTTTGCCGCGCAAATGCATGTGCGGCATCAGAGCCATCAGTCGCACATCGGCCGGCACGTCCAGCGAGGCGTGCTGAGCGTGGTTGTCCGCATGTGGAGGAATGGATAGCCGGACGTTTGCGATTCCCATGTTGCGAACAACGTGTCGCGGCGACAGGTCGGCAAAGGCGATGCCCAACCGCGTTTGATCGCTGGTCGACGTTCCGTTGGGCGTGTAGTGCAGCTGGAAGATCAGACTGGCGCCGGCTGGAAGTTTCTTCGCAAACCCTTGCGGATAGCGCTGGTAGCTGTTCCCCGGTACGTAGGCCGCGAAGAATCCGGAGCGTTCATCGATTTCTGGGCGAGATTCGCCTCGCTGCTGTACGAATACCAGCACGTGATGCACAACCGCTCGGTCCGTGGGTTGGATTTCGATCGCCTGGACCCAACGGTCTTCCGCGAAATCCGTCTCCACGCGAACGTAGCGGTAAGGCATGCGGCCCGTCGCTTTGATCGAAATCGGTTCCGGAATCTGCACGACGAGATCCGGAGTACCGATAATCCACTCCGTCGGAAACTGGCGCGGCAGCGGAGCATCCTCGGGATTGCCCAGCGGAAGTCCCGACCTGATCCAGGCCAGCAGGTCCGACCGGTCGGTCTCCGACAGCGAACGGTCGTTGGACCATAGGATGTCGGCCGCATCCTGCGAGTCCGGATCGTGCGGCGCAGCGAACCAAGGCGGCATGATACGCCGCTCCACGACACTGCGAATCATCCCCGCGAAGTCTTTCGTCTGTTCGAAACTCTCCAACGAGAATGGCGCCAATCCGTCGCTTCGGTGACACTCCAGACAGTTGTTTTGCAGAATGCGAGAGATCCGGTTGTGGTAGGTCGCTTCCACCGAGGATTCTGCCGCATCCGCACCGTCGAAGAACAGTTCGCATCCGGGTGCCGACGTGGCGGCGATCTCGGGCTGGCGGCCCGCTAGTACGGCGTCCAATGCATCGGCTAGGTAGGTGCGTCGCGGCGCATCCAGGGAATAACCCAGTCCGTACTGGTCGTCGACCGCTCCCCGGTAAACCAACGTGCGGGCAGCATCCAGGACGAACGCTTCGGTGGTGGTGCGAGCATTAATTGCGCGAGTGAATTGCCCCTTCGCGTCGCGGACGTAAGGCCCTTGAAACCCATGAGTCCGAATTGCCTCCTGAATTTGTCCCGTCGTCTCCGACGCATTCGGATTGACGAACACGAACGACACGCCCTGGTCGCGATACCGTCCTTCGAGTTTCGCCAACGTGGGAGCGTATTTAAGGCACAGCGGGCACCCCGTTCCGGTAAGGACCACCACAACGGCCTTGCGGTCAGCGAAGTCCGAAAATTTGTGCTGGTTGTCAGCCAAGTCGCTGAAAGACAAATCTGCGACATGCCGCCCGATTCCGTGATCACCCGGCTTCAGCAACTTCGGTCCCTGTCGGACCTCAGCCGCCTCGACCGCCGGGGGAAGAATGGGACGATCGCTAAACGCGGTGAAACCAAGGAGAGACAGAACGACCGGTACGACAAGAACTCTCACAAACCACCTCGCACATCCCGCAACAAAGGGTCCGCAGCCACGGACGGGTCAAGCCTAACGTCAGTATCTTATCGCAGCTCAAGGCGGCAACCAGATCCCAAATTGGCCAGCAGGTGGGCAATCGGCAATCCTCCTAGCCCGTTAAATCTTTGCAGACCTCCTAGTCTTTCTCGCGAGAGCAGTTTACCATAGTAACGTTATTGCAGCACTCTTGCCCATAATCGACGGAATTCGATCTCTCTGGTGATAGAAATCTTTCACGCTTTGTCATCAAGGTGATTGAAACTCGCCGAACATCAGCGCATAATTGTGCGAATTGGGTTGGGCAACGGGTGTTGGAGGGCAAATCCCATGGCCTCGCAGATGAACCCCGAGGAACGGCGAAATCGGGTTTTGGAGGTGGTGCGGGTTCGGGGGTTCGCCTCCCTGCCCGATTTGGCGACAGAATTGCAAGTTTCGGAATCAACCGTAAGGCGTGATCTAGACTTCCTAGAGGTGATCGGCGTGGCGCGTCGTACCCACGGCGGTGTGTTTTACACGGGCCCGTCTCCCAAGCTTCCCCACTTCGATGTGCGACAGTCGGTGGAGTGGGACAAGAAACGGCAGATTGCTCAAGCGGCAAGCCGGTTGATCGAGCCCGGTGACACGATCGTTTTGGACGGCGGAAGCACAACGTACGAATTGGCTCGGGTGTTGGTCGGCAAGCCCTTGCAGGTCGTCACCAACTCGCTGCCAGTGGCCATGCTGTTCAGTACGACGGACACGGTCGATTTGGTGCTGATTGGCGGGAACGTGCATAGCCGGACGGGAGTTTCGCTGGGGCCCTACGCGAACGAGATGTTGGCCAAGCTGAACGTGCAGCGAGCCGTGTTGAGCGTAGCGGGGATCAATCAGCGAGGTTTCTACAACAGCAATTTGCTGCTGGTGGAAACGGAACGAGCCATGATGAAGGCGGCCGACGAGGTGATCGTGGTCGCGGACAGTACGAAGTTTGGACGGTCGAGCCTGGCTGAACTGGGCGGACTGAGCGAAGTGGATGCGTTGGTGACGGACGACCGCATCAGCGACGAGTGGACGGCGACGCTGGTGGACGCGGGGGTGCGGGTGATTGTGGCGCCTCCTCTGCCTGCGATTGGGAAGACGTCCAGAGCAGACGGCCGACTCGAATCGGCCGATAGCGAATTGATGGAGAACAACGAGGAGTGACCCACATGACTTCCGCAATCGATCGCAGCGTGATCGAGAACATCGTGCGGCAAATCGTGCTCGACCAAGTGAACGGGCGATCCGCGAGCGACTCGGCCCCCGCGCCGAAGCTGGTGGTGAGCATTTCCGCACGGCACGTTCACCTGAGCGACGAGCACGTCGAGATCCTCTTCGGCAAGGGCAGCAAGCTGACGCCGATGAAACCGTTGTACCAAGACGGTTTTTACGCGGCCGAAGAGACGGTGATGGTCGTCGGTCCGCGTCGTCGCATGCTGCCAACGGTGCGGATTCTGGGGCCAACCCGGTCGCGAAGCCAGGTCGAACTCGCCTTTACCGATTCGATTTCGCTGGGTATCGACGCGCCGGTGCGGCACAGCGGAGATATCAAGGGCTCGCCCGGTTGTGTGCTGGTCGGACCGAAGGGCGTGGTCGAGTTGAAGGAAGGGGTGATCCGGGCCGCGCGGCACGTTCACATGAGTCTGGACGAGGCTGCGTACTACGGGGTGAAGGACGGCGATTTCGTGAAACTGCGGGTCGAATCGCCGCAGTGTTCGGTGGTGCTGGAAGAATTGAAGGTACGGGCCGAGAAGGGGATCAAGTTGGAGGTTCATCTGGACACGGACGAAGGCAACGCCTGCAATCTGGATGCGGCGACCAAGATCGAACTGCTGAAGCAGGAGCCTTGTGCGTGCCAGAAACAATAGCCGTCCGGTGACGGCAAGACCTGTTTTCGTGTCTCTTTTGCAGGAGAACTAGCAAGATGGCGAAGGCGATGGAAGCGTTGGGCATGATCGAGACCAAAGGATTTGTGTGTCTCATCGAAGCCACCGACGCAATGTTGAAGGCTGCCAACGTAACGTTCTACGGTTGGGACAAGGTCGGCAGCGGAATGGTCTCGGCGTTTGTCACCGGCGACGTGGCGGCGGTCAAAGCCGCGACGGACGCGGGAGCCAATGCGGCCAGCCGCATCGGCGAGGTGGTGAGCGTCCAGGTAATTCCGAGACCCCACGAGGATCTCGAACGCGTGCTGCCGCCCCCGTTGAAGCGTGCAGCGAGTGCCAAGTAGTCAAGGGACTTTTGACGTCTACTGAGGAATACGAACCATGCAAAATGCAATTGGATTGGTGGAAACCAAAGGGTTGATCGGTCTGGTCGAGGCGACCGACGCAATGGCCAAGGCGGCCAACGTGGAGATCGTCAAGCGGGTCAATATCGGCGGCGGTCTGGTGACGACGGTCGTTCAGGGCGACGTGGGCAGCGTGCGGGCGGCGGTCGAGGCCGGTGCGAACGCGGCCAGCCAAGTCGGCGAATTGGTCAGCAGCCACGTGATCCCGCGCCCGGCCGAGGGATTGATCGATGCCTACCTGTCGTAGGCCAGCGGCGCCGGGCGATTCGACCGCCCGGCGTGGTTTGGCATTCGCGCGGTAGGACGATCGGCGTTGGCCAGCGGAGTGATTGATCATGAAGATCTTGGTGGCAAACCTTGGTTCCACGAGTTTCAAGTACCGCCTGTACGACATGGACAGCGGGCGGCAGTTGGCGCGTGGAGGCGTCGAACGGATCGGCGCGCCTGAGAGCCGTTGTTTCGTCGAGATCGGCGACCATCGGCAAGAACTGACGGCGAAGGTGCCCGACCATGCGGTGGCGGTGCGACAATGCCTGGACCAGTTGACCGATCCGGCGGGCGGATGTCTGTCCGATGCGTCCGAGGTGTCGGCGATCGGTTTCAAGGCCGTTCACGGGGGGCGGTACAGCGGGGTGCAACGCGTCACGACCGACGTGTTGGCCGCCATGGAGGAGATGAACCCGGTCGCGCCGGCGCACAACCCGATGTATATCCGGGCGATGCGTCTGCTGTCGGACAAGCTGCCGGAGATCCCGTTGGTGGCTGCCTTCGAGACCGGATTTCATGCCACGGTGGCCGACGCGCTGCGGTACTACGCGGTGCCTTACGACTGGGCGGAGAAATACCAGGTGAAGCGTTGGGGCTTTCATGGCGCCAGCCATCGCTACATCGCGAATCGAACGGCCGACTTGCTGGGGCGGGAAGACCTGCGGGTCGTCTCGTGCCATCTCGGCGGTTCGAACAGCCTGTGCGCGATCCGCGGTCGCCAAAGCGTCACGACGTCGATGGGCATGAGCCCCCAGTCGGGCCTGCCACACAACAATCGGGTTGGCGACTTTGACGTGTTTGCTTTGCCGGTGTTGATGAAGGCGACGGGGAAATCGCTCGAAGAACTTTTGGACGACCTAGCCGAACGCGGCGGACTGCTGGGGATCAGTGGAGTCAGCACGGACATCCGGGACGTGCGGCAGGCGGCCGAGGCGGGCAATCCGCGGGCGCAACTGGCGCTGGACGTGTTCCACGCCGAAATCCGCCGCTACCTGGGCGGACTGCTGGTCGAACTCGGCGGCTTGGACGTGTTGGTGTTCACGGGCGGCATCGGGGAAAACGGCGTGCAGACTCGCTCGGCCGTCTGCGCGGGACTTGACGGCTTGGGCATTGTGCTCGATCCCGAGATCAACGCCACGGCCAAGGGCGAAATGAAGGTCAGCGCGCCGAACAGCCGTACGGAGATCTGGGTGATGCCGACCAACGAAGAATGGATTGTGGCCTGCCAGTCGCGAGACCTGTTGATGTCCGAGTAGCTGCGGGGAGAGAGAAACATGTTTGTCGCCAAAGTCACCGGATCGATGGTCTCGACGCAGAAGGTTGCGTCGATGGTCGGCTGGAAACTGCTGATCGTCGAGCCGTACCGGTTGGAACCGGGACAGCGATCGAGTCTGGTCACGACCGGCCGGACGTTTGTCGCCGTCGACACGCTCGGCGCCGGTGTGGGCGAAATGGTGCTGATCACGCAGGGCTCAAGCGCCCGCTTGACGCCCGAAACGAAAAACATGCCGATCGACACGATCATCATCGGCATCGTGGACACGGTCCACGTGGAATCCCAATGTGTCTATTCGCGAGAAGAGTAACATTATGCAAATCGACGAAGCATTGATTCGCAACGTGGTCGCCCGGGTCTTGGCCGAGGTGGGCTCGATTCCCCCGGTCGCCGCGACCAGTTACGAGGGCCGGCACGGCGTGTTCACCTGTGCCAAGCAGGCGATCGCCGCGGCCAGCGAGGCGTTCGAGCGGTTGTCCGAATGCGGCATCGCGGATCGCAAACGCATCATCGACCATATCCGCCGCATCTCGATCGAACAGTGCGTCCAGTTGGGCACGATGGAGATGGAGGAGACCAAGATCGGTCGCTTGCCGCACAAGATCGAGAAGCTCAAGACGCTGGGCGAAAAGACGCCGGGCGTCGAGTTCCTGCGCAGCGAAGTGTTCAGCGGCGACCACGGCCTGGCCGTAATCGAGCACGCTCCCTTCGGCGTAATCGGCGCGATCACGCCGGTTACCCATTCGCTGCCGACCATCACGGGCAACGCCGTCAGCATGATCGCCGGCGGCAACACGCTGGTGGTCAATCCGCATCCCAGCGGCAAACGCGTCGCGGCCGAGGGCGTGAGGCGCTTCAACGAGGCGATCCACCGGGACATGGGGATCGACAACCTGATCTGCGTGATCGCCGAGCCGACGCTCGAAACGGCCGACATCATTTTCAAACACCGCGACGTCCGCTTGATCTGCGTGACGGGCGGTCCCGCGGTGGCTCGCGCGGCGCTGAACAGCGGCAAGCGGGCCGTCGTCGCCGGACCGGGCAATCCGCCCGTGGTGGTCGACGAAACGGCCGACTTGGACCGCGCCGCCCGCTGCATCATCCAAGGCGGATCGTATGACAACAACCTGTTGTGCATCGCCGAAAAAGAAGTGTTCGTCGTGGACAAGGTCTTCGACCTGATGATGGAAGCAATGGAGCGAGCCGGCGCCGTGCGATTGAACTCGCGCGAGGTCGACCAATTGACCCGCAATGCCATCATCCAGGTGGGCGACGACAAGCACGACGCGCCGGCCAAAGAGTTCCTGGGCCAGGACGCGGTCGTGCTGGCGCGCGGCGCCGGGCGGTCCGTACCGGCCGACGTTGAACTGCTGTTCGGCGAAACCGACGAATCGAATCCGTTCGTGGCCGTCGAGCAGATGATGCCGTTCGTGCCGTTCGTCCGCTGCCGCTCGGTCGACGAGGCGATCGCCAAGGCGAAGCACTACGAGCACGGCTTCCGGCACACGAGCATCATTCACTCGCGCGACGTCCGCAACATGACCAAGATGGGACGCGCGCTCGACACGACCTTGTTCGTCAAGAACGGACCCTGCATGGCTTCGCTCGGACTGGGCGGCGAGGGCTACCTGTCCTTCTCGATCGCCGGGCCGACGGGCGAAGGCGTCACGACGCCGCTGACTTTCACTCGCGAACGCCGCTGCTCGATGGTCGACGATCTGCGGATTTTGGGCAAAGGATAATCGGTCATGCAATTGGCCAAGGTGATCGGAACGGCAACTGCCACGATCAAGCATCGGACGCTGGTCGGCGCCAAGCTACTGCTGGTCCAGCCGGCGTTGGCCGACGGCGTGACCCCCGACGGCGACCCCTTGTTGGCGGTCGACGGCGTCGGCGCCGGGATCGGGGAAACCGTGATGATCACCAGCGACGGGCGCGGAGCCCGCGAATTGCTGAAAGCCGACGCGACACCGGTGCGTTGGACGACCATTGGAATCAAGGACTAGGGGACGGCCTGAGACGGGTATGCAAATCGACTTGGAAGCCATCGTCCGCGAGGTCATGCGGCGGCTCGAACGCGAGCTTGCCCCCGGGGACCATGCGCCGACGTCCTTGTTGCCTCCAAAGTCGGCCGGGGGCGCCGAACGCGACTCGGTGTGGGTCGCGGGCGCCGAACGCGACTCCCGACCGGCTGCCACGCCCGAAGTGCCAAAACACGTTCAGCCGCAACGGAGCGCGGGCGCCGAACGCGGCTTCCGTGCTGCGGCGACGCTGGAAGTTACGGAACGTGTCGTCACTTGGACGCGGCTTAAGGACCGTCTTGCCGGCATCAAACGCTTGGTCGTTCCACCGGGCGCCGTGCTCACACCTTCGGTTCGCGATGAATTGAGAAAACGGAACATCCAGATTCAGACCGCCAACGGCGCGAACCAACCGGCTGGTGCGGCCAGCGCGAGGCTACTGATCGCGGCGACCACCGGTCCGTACGATGCCGAAGCGGCGATCAAGATAATCACCGCGGAAGCAGGCAACGCCGAGCGGATCGGGACGGGGGTTCTGGCGGAAGCCATCGGCCAGTTGCGAGGCCGCGCCGAAGCAGTGCCCGCCGTACTGCTGACCAGCGAACCGACTGCGGCCGTATGCTTGGCGAACCGCTACAGCGAATTGCGGGCTGTCTGGGCAACGGACGCGGCGATGGTCTCACTGGCGTGCCAATCCATCGGCGTGAACCTGTTGATCCTGAACCCCGTCCGCAGCAACGCCAACGAAGTGCGAGGCATGGTCCGGCAGTTCCTGCAGGGCAGCCATCAGTGCCCGGCGGACTGGCAGACCTTGCTTGCAGAACCGAGGTCACGATGAGAATTGCCCAAGTGATCGGAACCGTCACGCTCAGCCAGTTGCACCCCAGCTTCCGCGGGTCGCGTCTGAAGCTGGCCGTGCCGCTGTCGCTGGACGATCTGATCGGCAAGACGCAGCCCACCGCCGACTCGATCGTCGTCTGGGACGATCTTGGCGCCGGCATCGGCGACCGGATCGCCATCGCCGAAGGACCGGAGGCCAGCCAACCTTTTCGACCCGAATTGAAACCCGTGGACGCTTACAACTCAGCCATTTTGGACCATCTCGACATCCGCCTGGAGACTTGACATGATGAACGCTCACAAGATCAAACTGGAAATCTGCGACATCGGCCGCCGGATCTACAACAAAGGATTCGCCGCTGCCAACGACGGCAACATCAGCGTCCGGATCAGCGACAACGAAGTCCTGTGTACGCCGACGATGCACAGCAAGGGATTCTTGAAGCCCGAGGACATCTGCACGGTCGACATGAGCGGCAAGCAGATCGCCGGCAACAAGAAGCGGTCCAGCGAGGCGCTGCTGCATCTGGAGATCTACAAGGCCCGCGCGGACGTCAAGAGCGTCGTTCACTGCCATCCGCCACATGCCACCGCCTTTGCCGTGGCCCGCGAGCCGATCCCGCAGTGCGTCCTGCCCGAGGTCGAGGTGTTTTTGGGCGACGTGCCGATCGCCAAGTATGAAACGCCGGGCGGGAAAGAGTTCGCCGAGACCATTTTGCCGTTCGTCAGCAAGACGAACATCATGCTGCTGGCCAACCACGGCACGGTCAGCTACGGCGACACCGTCGAGCGGGCTTACTGGTGGACCGAGATCCTGGACGCCTACTGCCGCATCCTGATGCTCTCGCGGCAACTGGGCCGCGTCAGTTACTTCACGGAAGACAAGGAGCGCGAACTGCTGGCGCTCAAGCAGCAATGGGGCTGGGAAGATCCGCGGAACACGCCCGAGTACAAGAACTGCGACGTCTGCGCCAACGACATTTTCCGCAGCAGTTGGCAGGAAGCAGGCGTCGAGCGCAAAGCCTTCGCGCCCCCGCCCCCGATGAAACCCGCTGCCGCCGCTCCAGCCGCCGGCGGCCTCGACATGGAAGCCCTGGTCCAAGCCATCACCGACCGCGTGTTGGACGCCCTGTCAAAACGTTGAACCTGGGCCCATAACTCAGTTCGCCGATGGATTTCCAAGGTTTTGAACCGTGCCTCGGTGCTGGTGCGCAACCTCGAAAACGCGTTCTTGGTAATCCAACCATTACGTCTGACAACGCATTCACTCTGGCTCCCCTCTCCCCCAGCAAGCTGATGGAGAGGGGGGCAAAGTGGAACTTCCGCGCAAGGATGTCTTCCAATAATCCGGGAGGTCGGATTTCGTGTCGCGCAGGATTTCGAGGATCGCCTGTCGGTCGGCGGGCGATAGGTGCTGGTAGGTTTCGCTGGTGTTGCGTTGGGTGAGAATCTCCCAGAGCTGGCGAAGGACATGCTCGCGCAGCAGTTCGGGCAAGGCCTCGAACGCTTCCGAGTAGATCAGGTAGCTGCAGGGATAGCGGAACAGACGCCGCTGCAAGTCGAAATCGCGGAGCGAACGCCCGAGTTTGTCGCACGGCCCGATCTCGGCAAACCTCTCTGCGAAACCGGATGTGCCGCGAACTGGCTCGGCGAGCGCGGCCTCGTCAACGAACAGCAGATACTTCAGCAACCGTTGGCCGGCATTCTCGATACGCCGCCGCGTCGAGTCGCTGATATGGTCCTCGGGTTCGTTCAGCATTTGATTCATGATCCGCCCGTCGCGCAGTGCCCGTCGCGCGTCGTAGTTGGCTCGCGTGATCAGATTATGCATGTCGGCCTGATGCTCCAGGACCATCAAGGCCACCAGATCGCTGTGGTGGGTGAGATACGGTTTTGTATCGACGATCGAGGTCAGATCGGTGACATTGGCGCCGGCTTCACGGTCGAGCAACTCGGGCCTTTCTGCGTCGCCGGCGACGACGTTGCCCATGTGCCGTAGCGCCCCGTGGGTTCCCGTGACGTACCAACCGCCCCATCGTTCGGAAAACGGACTGCTGTGGTCGGTGCGGAAGGTTCCGGCGCCGAAATGCGGATGGCCGTCCGGTGCCGTGTAGACCGACCGAACGATAAACCCCGGTACGTCCCACGTGCGAGACGAAGCGTGGCAGCTCAGACAGTCGCCGCGGTCCCGCACGAACTGGGGCCGTTGGGAGAGTCTTTGGGCGAGCGTGTAGAACATGGCGCCCTGTCCGGGATCGACGGCCGAGATCTCCAGCACGGGACCGTAGCGGACCCAGCCGACGTAGGCGTCGTCGTTGAAGTAGAGAGCGCGGGGCCGGGACGGCGAGATGCGTTCCTGTTGCAGACTGGTCTTGGAGAACACAAGCATCTGCGATTCATGCGGAATGCCGAGCGCCTTTAGGACCGATGGCAGATACCCGCGGTCGGCGTCCCATTCAAGATGCACCCGACCGTCGTCGATCTGCCTCTGCAGTCGAGTCACGGGATCGTCGACCGGTGCCGTGTAGTAGTTGATCGGTTCGGCCTCGAACGATGTCTGTGCAACGGCGGGATAGGGCTGGAGGACGGCCCAACCGATCGCGGCGACAGCGAAGCGAGCTCCGACGTTTTGGAGTCTGCCCAACATGCTTCCCCTTGTCGTTATGACGCACCACTAGAAACCAAGATCACCGTTCCTTCAGATCGTAAATCGCTCCGCAGTGCATCACAAGATACCTGCCATCAAACGCGGTCTATACGTCCGGAACAGAAGCTTGACTTTTTCCTGACAGCCCGCACAATGACGCAACGGAGATCGGCATGGCTCGCTGCACGTTGGAAGATTTCGAACTCGGCGAAACGCTGGGTGTCGGTACGGTCGGCACGATTTTTTGTGCCCGCGACCGGCGTACGGGCCAGCAGGTCGCCGTGAAGATCTTGCACCCGACCGTTTCGGGCGACGCTCTGATCCGCGCCCGTTTCTGGCGCGAGATGCTGATTCTGGAAAAGCTCTCGCACCCGAATATCATCCGCTATTTGGGCGGCGGACGCGATGGCGAGCAGTTGTTCTTTGCCATGGAACGAGCCGACGGCGCTACGCTGAAGGACTTGATCGGGCAGAGTGGCCGATTGACCTGGGCAGAGGCGGCGACCTGCGGCATCCAGATCAGCTCCGCGCTGCAGCACGCTCACAACCACGGCATCATCCACCGTGATCTAAAGCCGGCCAATCTGTTGCTGACGTCGTACGGCGGGTTGAAGCTGGTCGACTTTGGCATTGCCCGCGACACGACTTCGCCCGATCTGACCGCGCAGGGCCTGACCGTCGGGACGTATGCCTACATGTCTCCCGAGCAGATCGTCGGAAATCGGTCGATCACCGGTCAAACCGATCTGTACGCCTTGGGTTGCTTGATGTTTGAAATGTTGACGGGCCGACCGCCTTTCGAAGGCGACAACTTTGCCCAGTTGTTCGAACAGCACTTGCATCAAGTGCCGCCGCGCGTGCGCAGCTTGGCGACTGACTGTCCTCCGGAACTGGATGAATTGGTGGCGGGCTTGTTGAAAAAGTCGCCGGACGACCGACCGTTCAATGCGAGATCGGTACAAGCGGCGCTCATGCGGTTGCTGGAACAGGAGAGTCCGGAGGACGACACCCGCGGTGACGTGGCCGCGCGATCGGCCGTCGACCTCGGCCGACTGGAGTTGAGCCGTCGCGTTGGACAAGTCAAAGTGCGATCCGTGCCTGAGCATGTCTCGTGGGTCTCGCTTGCTTGCGTCCTGTTGTTTCTTGTCGGCGCGATTTGGGTAGCGATGTACTTCGGGGTCTGAAACGGTGCTGGAGGGAGAATGCGTCCGCATCTCGGAAGTGGGGACTGTTGGGGGTGATGGGTCGCGGTTAGACTGGCGGCACGGAGAGACGTTAATTCCAGGTCCAAGTACATTGCCCGGGAGGCAGGTTCGATGAAGAAGATCACGGTTGTTGGCTGTTTGATGGCAGGGTTGCTGGTTTGCGGTTGTACGAGTGAGACGGTCACTTCGACGCCTGCGCCAACGGTCGAGCCCGTGGTCGGGCCAATGGATGCTCCTGATGCGGACGCACCCGCGGAACCCGCTTCGGGCGACGAAATGGCAAGCGACGCGGTCGCCGCGACGGGCGGTCCATTGAAGGTCACCGACCAGGACTTCGAGGAGAAAGTGTTGCGGAGTTCAACGCCGGTCATGGTCGATTTTTGGGCGGAATGGTGCCCCCCGTGCCGTATGCTGGCGCCGACGGTGGATGCGTTGGCGACCGAGTACCAGGGACGGGTCGTAGTCGCCAAGCTGGACACGGACGCCAATCCTGAAACGCCCGAGAAGTACGAAATCACGGGGATTCCGACCATGCTGTTCTTCAAGGACGGGCAATTGGTCGAGCGACTTGTGGGGAACCAGCCGAAGGACGCGATCGTCAAGGTTTTGGATTCGATGCTGGGCTCGTGACGTTGCTTATGGCCGCTTGGGTACGAATTTGCTCGACCGGCGACTGCCCGATTGGCGAGGCCCGCGAGTTTGTCGTGGACCAGCGGATTGTGGCTCTTTTCCACACGGCCGAAGGTTTTTTCGCGCTGGACGGAATCTGCCCGCATCAAGGCGGTTCGTTGGGTCATGGCCGATTGGACGGGTGCCGGGTGACATGCCCTTGGCACGGTTGGCAGTTCGATGTGCGCGACGGGCAACACGGATCGATTCCAACACTCACCCAGCCGGGATGGCCGGTGCGCGTCGAAGGAGAGGACGTCCTGGTCCAAATCGAAGCATGATCCGCTACCGCACGTTTCGGAACACCGATCCGCCGCTGTTGGCCGAATTGTGGTGCAGTCACCCGCCACAGCGTGCCCTGGTCCAGCCGATGACGACGGGGCTGTTCGAGCAGAAGGTATTGAGCAAACCGTATTTCGACCGCGAGGGCTTGATCGTCGCTGTGGATGGCTCGCGTCTCGTGGGATTTGCTCACGCGGCATTCGGGCCGACGAACGACGGTTCGGCGGTCAGCACGGAGACGGGCACAACGTGCATGTTGATGGTCGGCCCGCACGTCGATCGGCGTCAAATTGCCGAAGAACTGTTGCGGCGGAGCGAAGGCTATTTGCGCAGCCGCGGCGCGCGGCACTTGATGGTGGGTTGTGTCCGGCCCGTCAATCCGTTCTATCTGGGCTTGTACGGCGACAACGACTCGCCCGGCTTGCTCGAATCCGATAAGGAAACCGTGAGCCTTTTTCACTCGGCCGGCTACCAGTCGGCTCAAACGCGAGCCGTCCTGGAACGACGGCTCAGCGGTTTCCGGCCGATTCTTGACCGAGTGCAGATGCAGGTTCGCCGCCAGTACCACATCGAGTTGGAGTTCGATCCTCCCGCGGGCAATTGGTGGGAAGGCTGCACGACCTGCCAGGCCGATCGTCTGATGCATCGCATCGTGTCGCGCAATGCCGGCGAAACCTGCGGCTCGGTGACGTCGTGGGATCTGGAACACCTGTCGGCCAGTCGCGGTGTCCGCGCGGTCGCGTTGACAGGTTTGGAGGTTCAGCAGGCCCATCGCGGACAAGGCCTGGGGACGTTCCTGGTCGGCGAGACACTGCGGCGTTTGCACAACGAACCCGCTCACCGAGTCGACCTGGCGGTCATTCATGTGGCCGAAGACAACCGGCCCGCGCTGGCGCTGTTTCAGAAGTTAGGTTTCACGCAGGTCGACCGGAGTCTGGTACTGAGGAAGAGCCCCGATTCGTCAATCGCGTGATTCGCCTAGGCCAGCCTGAAGCACCTCGCGGACAATGCGTGGTGGGGCGCCGATGTCGAGCACGACCACGCGGCCCAGGTAGTCGCGAGCCATCGGCGCGTCGAATCCCGCCTTCGCCGCGACGAACGTGCAGGTGTGATCCGCGCGGAACGTGTTGCGGGCCGGCACGCCGGTGTCGCAGTCCAGTCCGCTCGGCAGATCGATCGCCAGGCGTTTGGCAGCCGGACCGTTGAGTCGCGGAATCAGTTGGTCCAGCGGTGGCCTCGGTTCGCCCGACGCCCCGGTTCCCAGCAGGGCATCCACGATCCAATCCGCGCCGTCGAGCACTCGGTCCGCGACCGCAGCGTCCCAAGCCTCCAACGGGAAGATCGGAACATCGCAGTGCCGAAGAATCTGGAAGTTCGCGGCGGCATCGCCGCGCAGCGAATCGGGATCGCCCACCAGCAAGACGCGCGGCTGGTATCCGCGTAGCTCCAGATGCCGCGCAATCACGAACCCATCGCCCCCGTTGTTGCCGTGCCCGCAGCAGATCGCCACCGGGCTGGCGATGCCCAGCGAGACCAATTGATCCGCACAGCCGCGGCCAGCGTTTTCCATCAGCACCAAGCCCGACATTCCGTAGACCTCGATCGCGAGGCGGTCCACCTCGCGGACTTGGGCGCGGGTCAGTCGTACATCGTCCATTCTTCGTCTCCGGGTCCGAATCCCTGTTGCAGAGAACGGCGATTCGCTAAAATGCCCTTTTGTTGACTACCGATTCATCGAGGAGCCGCCCGCGATGCCTTTGTACGAGTATACCTGCCGGAAATGCCACAGTGAATTCGAGCTATTAATCCGCAGCGATGAGCAGCCCGAGTGTCCGCAGTGCGGCAGCCACCGCTTGGAGAAGCAACTGAGCGTTCCCGCTGCCCACATGGCCGGCGCCAATTCCTTGCCCGTCTGCCCGAGTGCGGCGATGGGCACTTGCGGGATGCCGCAGTGCGGGGCGGGCGGCTGCGCATTGGACAACTGACCCTGTCCCAGATTTCGCCGGCGTCTTCCGGACTTACAATGCGAGCACCATGAATTCCGGGAATGCGGAAAAGACACCGGTGATCGGCTGGCGCGAGTGGATCAAACTGCCGGACCTGGGGATCTCCAGTATCAAGGCCAAGATCGACACGGGTGCTCGTTCGTCGAGTCTGCACGCGGTGGATGTGGAGATCTTTCGCCGCGACGGCAAGACGTGGGTCCGGTTCAAGGTCCATCCGCTGCAGCGTACCAGCAGCAAGACGATCGAAGCCGAGGCCGAGGTGCTCGAATTTCGCCGGGTGAGGAGTTCCAGCGGGCATACGACGATGCGGCCCGTGATCGTAACCACCTTGGATGTTTTGGGGCGCTCGTGGCCGATCGAAGTGACATTGGCCGATCGCGCCGACATGGGGTTCCGCATGTTGCTGGGCCGCGAGGCGGTTCGTGGCCGGCTGCTGGTCGACCCCGGCAAATCGTACAACAGCGGGCGTCCGCCGAAACTGCGGCGGCCCCGGGGCGGATGACGCCGATTCGAAACAGGAAAGCCAACCCGAAATGAAACTTGCCATCCTCTCGTGCAGCCCCGACTGCTACAGCACGCGGCGATTGCGCGAGGCCGCCGCGCAGCGAAAGCACGAGGTCCGTGTACTCGACACCTTGCGGTTCGCGATCGATCTGCAGCAAGCCGAGCCCGACCTGTACTTCAAGTCGAAGCCGTTGAGTCACTACGATGCGGTGCTTCCGCGCGTCGGAGCGTCGATCACCTATTTCGGCACGGCCGTTGTGCGGCAGTTCGAACAGATGGACGTCTTCTGCGCCAATGCCTCGGCGGGAATCTCAAATTCCCGCGACAAGCTGCGGTGCCTGCAGATCCTCAGTCGCCACCAAATCGGCATTCCGCGAACCACCTTTGTCCGCGACAAGAAGGACGTGCTTCCGGCGATCGAACGAGTGGGCGGCGCGCCAGTCATCATTAAACTCCTGGAAGGCACGCAAGGCGTGGGAGTGATTCTGGCCGATTCCGTGAAGACCGCCGAGGCGATTATCGAAACGCTACAGAGCACCAAACAAAACGTGCTGGTCCAGAAGTTCGTCGCTGAAAGCAAAGGGCGCGACATCCGGGCGTTCGTCGTCGGCGACCAAGTGGTCGCGTCGATGCGCCGCATTGCTCAGGGGCACGAATTCCGCAGCAACGTCCACCGGGGCGGCCGATCCGAGCCGATCCTGTTGGACGAGCACTACTGCGAAACGGCCGTGCGCGCCGCTCAGATCATGGGTCTGCGGGTGGCCGGGGTGGACATGCTCGAGGGCCAAGATGGCCCCCTGGTGATCGAGGTCAATTCGTCGCCGGGCTTGGAGGGGATCGAGACCTGTACGCGCCTTGACATTGCGGGAGCCATCATCGACTATATCGCGGCCCAGGTCGATTTTCCGGAGATCGATATCCGCCAGCGACTGACGGTCAGCCGCGGGTACGGAGTGACCGAGATCCATATTCCGGACGGTTCCGAGTACATCGGGAAAACGATCCACGAGTCGGGTCTGAGGGACCAGGACATCAACGTCTTGACGCTGTACCGCGGCGTCACGGTGATACCGAATCCGCGATCCCATCGCGTGCTCGAAGCCGGTGACCGTCTGTTGTGTTTCGGAAAGCTGGAGTCGATGCGCAGCATGATCCCCGAAAAGGCCCGCCGTCGCCGCCGCATGAAAGTGAAAGCGTTGCCCGCGGAATCGCCGCGCGAGTCGCTGTATCCCGACCGCTCAAGCACCGGGGACAAGCCGTGAGCCGGATTCCCGTCATGCTGTTGGCACTGTTGGTTGTCGACGCGGCTGCCCAAGATTCCGAAGTGCTGCGAGGCCACCAGGGCGGCGTGTTCTCGTTGGCGTTCTCGCCGGATGGCCGGATGTTGGCGTCCGGAGCGGGTGATCATAGTGTGCGATTCTGGCAATTGACCGAGCCGGTGGTCGCGCCCGAACGTCAACGTCAGTTGGCTCAGTGGCTGGACGACTTGGACGATGATCGGTTCGACGTGCGGCAGGAGGCTTCTGCCAGCTTGGAGGCCGAGGGGCACCAGGTCCACGGCGACCTGCTGAATCTGCTCGAGACCGCGGCATCGGCCGAGGTCCGTTTGCGAGTGCGCTACCTGCTGTCGGCGCTGGCCGTCGCGCCCGGCATAGGGCACCAGGGAGATGTCCGCTGCGTGGCCTATTCACCCGACGGCGTCTTTGTAGCGTCGGGCAGCCGTGACAATACGCTTCGCCTTTGGCGCGTCTCGTCGGGCCGGACCGTCGCCTCGTTCAAGGCGCACAGCGATGGGGTCTGGTCGCTGGTCTTTTCGCCGGACGGAACGTTGTTGGCTTCCGGTGGGGGCGACCATCAAATCCGGCTATGGCATCCCGACACCGGTGAAATGGTCCGGGTGCTCGAAGGGCACACCAGCACAATCCAGCACCTGGCGTTTTCACCCGATGGCCGCATACTGGCCTCGGCGGGCGGATTCGACCGGACGATCCGGCTGTGGGACACCGCTACCGGTCAGCCAGTGGATGCATTGACGGCTCACGCCGATGCCGTGCTGTGTCTCGCCTATTCACCGACGGGGGACCGGTTGGCTTCGGCCGGGTACGACGGCACGATTCACCTATGGCAGTCCGAGGGGGCGCGACATCTGAGGGAGATCTCGGTGAGTCCGGGGGTTGTCCGCGCGATTGGCTTTGCGCCGCCCCGAGGCGATTTGCTGATCGCCGCCGGGGACGACCGCGCGATCCGCATCTGGGACGCCAGGACCGGCGATCTGCAGGCCAATTGGAAAACCCATCTGGACGCCGTTACGGCTCTGGTGATCTCCTCCGACGGCACTCGCATGGCCAGCGCCGACCGCGAAGGCCTGATCCGGCTGTGGAAACTTCCGCCCACGCTACAGCGCGTCGCCAACGAGTAGATTGGTTGAAACGCAAGCGGCGGGGGATTTCGCGGTCACAGCTTCTCCTGAGCGAGCCGCACCATCTTCTGGAACAGTTTCTGCTGCTCGGCCAAGGCGGCCACGCGGTCGGCGGGCTTCGTGCGCCCCTCGAGCAGAATCCAGCCAGCATAGTCGGTCTTGACCAACAGATCGATCAGTTGCTGGTACGGGTACGTGGCATCATCCAACTCGCGCACGTGGACCGTGTCGCCGAACCGGTCTCGCACCAGGTTAAAGTTGTGTTCCAGGCCTTCTCCGATCAGATCCTGGTTGTTGCTGTTCCAGCAGACCGCGACGTTTTCGTGGTCCGCCACGTCCATGATGGCTTTGATCGTCGGCAGCTCCGAGCATTGGCCATGAACCTCCAGGCGAATCTCTTGGCCGTATCCCATGCCGAACTCGCCCAACTGGTTCAGCGCGCGACCGATCTGTTCGATCGTCTTCTCGCGAGGCACGTCCTTGTGGAAACTGTCCGGCTTGACCTTGACCCCGCTGCCACCGACGTCGTGACTGAGCACGATGAACGCCTTGGTCGCTTCGATCGCTTTGGCCAGCGCCTGCGGATCGGGGTGATCGTAGCGTTCGTTGCTGCCGATGCCCACCATCGTCACTTCGCTGTCGCGGAACCTCGCGGCGACTTCGGCCCGCTGCTCGGCGTTCAGTCGCGGCTCGACGCCGTGCGCATGTTCCGTGCGCAGTTCCACGCCCAAAACTCGCGATGCCTGGCAATTGGCAATCAGCGTCGGCAGATCCCAGTCCTGTCCCCACAGATACGTTACCAAACCGAACGCCATCCGTTCCCCTGGACGATCGGCGAGTACGGTCCCGACCGGAGCCAACAGAGCCGTCCCCAACGCTGCGCCGGATGCCTTCAGAAAACTGCGTCGCGTGCCCGTCATGATTCGTCCTCTCGAAGAAAGCCAAGTCTGCGGGAAGTCCCACGGATCCAGAACGCCAGATTCCGCGTTATTGTAACCCAGAGAAGGGAAACGGTGCTATCGCCCGTAGCTGGGACGCGTGCTGTCAAAGGCACGGCTTTCCTCATGGACGCAGAACAGGGTCCGTAGCCGCCGATCACGGATCTCCCAGCCGATCGCCCCGGCGCGCGCTGCTTCGGTCATTTCGCGCACCAGCGCAATGCGCATCGCCACCTCGCTGTCAGGAATACTCGGGTCGTTGGGTCGGTTCTTCATCGAGCGCACCGGTAGCTGACAAACAAGACTTCGTGCCATTCCTCTTGGGAGAGAATTCCCAGCGAAAACCACGCATAACGCTTCGTAAGACTAGGCTGGAAACATCACGTCCGCAAGTCCATTTCGTGAGAACTTCATCAGTCGTCCGGGCCAAGTTCGCTTGTCAGGGAATCCGGGGAATAACGTGGGCCCAACACCTCGACAGATCTCTGGATAATAATGTGTGGCAATATTAGAATAGTGCCGTGGCCTCCGGTTGATCGCTGACACCCAATTTGGCTGGAATAGTCCCGCCGAGCGAATTCCGATGAATCCTGATAGAAATGCGGCGGAAATCGCCGGTCTCCAACTCGAAGTCGACCAGTCGGGATCGCGTAACGCGAAACATGGGCACAAATACGGCAACAAACGAAAGCAAGGGCAGAACCGCAAGCGAAAAAAGACGCCCGTAGCCTGGTGGGGTGTTTTGTGCGTGATTGCAGCAGCCGCGACTGCTTTCGTCGTTCTCGTTTTATTGATGAGCGGGCAGGATTCGGGTTCTCTGAAAATCCTGCCGATCTCGGAGCATTCTGTCACCCAAGGCGAATTGCTGCGAGTGCCGATTCTCGTGCAATTCGAGGGACGGCAGCAAACTGCCTTGACCTACAGCCTGAGTGAAGCTCCGCCCAATGCGACGATCGATGCCAAGACGGGGGAATTTATTTGGCGAACTGGCGATTCGCACGCACCGGGCAAATACATGGTAAGCGTCAGCGTCCATGCCAACGGGCGGCGGACACTGGCCGACCAGCAGACGTTCGCCGTACGGCTCGATCGGCGACCTCCCCGTCCCGAGTTGCCGAAAAGAGACGAATCCAGTTTCGGACTGCCTGAGATGGGTGCGTTCCGAGATCCGTCGCAGTTGATGAATCCTTTCGAAATCCAAGGGGAACTGACGCCTCGAAACAAGATCGACGAATTCGCCTTGGCCAAGCTGCAACAGTTGGGAATCGAGCCGTCGCCGCTTTGTTCGGACGCCGTCTTCCTGCGGCGGGCTTTTCTGGACACCATCGGCACGCTCCCGACGGTTGACGAGGCGCGGAGCTTTCTGGATGACCAATCCCCGGACAAGCGTGGGAAGCTGGTGGACCAATTGCTCGTACGCCCCGAGTTTGCCGACTACTGGGGACTGAAGTGGGGCGACCTGTTGCGGGTCAAGGCGGAATTTCCGATCAATCTTTGGCCCGCTGGGGCCATGGCCTACGACCGTTGGATTCGAACTTCGCTCCGAAACAATATGCCGTACGATCAATTTGTGCGCGAGTTGCTCACCGCCTGCGGTAGCAACTTCCGTACGCCGCAGGTCAATTTCTTTCGGGCTCTACAAGCGCTCGATTCCCGCTCCGCCGCTCAGGCAGCCGCGTTGGCGTTCATGGGAGTGCGGGCGGAGAGCTGGCCAGAGGAGCGCTGGGCGGGAATGGCCGTCTTTTTCTCGCAGGTCGGTTACAAGCCCACGCGCGAATGGAAGGAAGAGATCGTGGTCTTCGATCCGCGCAAGGCGACGCCGAATCCCGACGGCGGTCCGCCCGTGGGCGTCTTTCCCGACGGAACGAGAGTCGAGATCCCCGTGGGCAAGGATCCCCGCGAGGTGTTCGCCGATTGGCTGATCGACGCCAAGAACCCTTGGTTCGCCCGGCACATCGTCAACCGTGTATGGTACTGGCTGCTGGGACGCGGCATTGTTCATGCACCGGACGACATCCGGACGGGCAACCCGGCGCAGAATCCCGAACTGCTGAACTGGCTGGCGGACGAGTTGGTCCGGGCCGATTGGGATTTGAAGCATATCTACCGCCTGATTCTGAATTCGACCACCTACCAACTGTCCTGCGTGCCCAAGAGCGACAATCCGGAGGCTGCTGCCAATTTCGCTTGCTATTCGTTGCGTCGTTTGGATGCCGAAGTCCTGATCGACGCCATCTGCCAGATCACGGGAACAACCGAAAACTACTCGAGCATGATTCCTGAACCGTTCACGTTCATTCCCGAACGGCATCGAACGATCATGTTGCCGGACGGAAGCATCACCAGCAGCGTGTTGGAACTGTTCGGCCGTCCGCCGCGAGATACTGGTCTGGAGTCGGAACGCAACAACACCTTTACAGCCGCTCAGGCGCTGCATCTGCTGAACTCAAGCCACATCCTGAATAAGATCCGTAAAGGGCCCAAGATCGACGAAATGATTTCGTCCGGCGACTCTCAACCGTTGGTGGATACTTTGTTCTTGACCATCCTTTCCCGTCCGCCGACCGACGGCGAGCGTGACGAATTCGGCTGGTCCAACTCGCGTTGGGATGCAGAGAATCTGATTTGGGCCCTGATCAACAGCGAAGAATTTCTGTTTCGACACTAGTGGGCAATCGCTCGCTTCGCCGAATTTGTGCGGCGGGACAACGGAAAGGCAATATGAATACAGAACGCGATTCGTCTCGTACCGATTTGGCCACCGCGCCGATTTCCCGCCGCAAAGCGTTGCAATGCGGCATTCTGGGGTCGGCCAGTTACTTGTTGGCCCATCGGATGTGCGCGGGGGCAGAGCCCGCAGTTCCGCCGACAGCTTCGCCGGCCGGAGCGGCGTCTGCGACGTCGCCGCCCGCCAAGGCCAAGGCGGTGATCCAAATCTGGATGTGGGGAGGCCCGCCTCACACCGACACGTTCGATCCCAAACCGGATGCGGGCAGCGATTTCACCGGGCCGTTGACCGGAGCCATCGAAACGAATGTCAAAGGAATTCGGATCGGAACGCTGCTTCCCGAAATGGCCAAGATCGCCGACAAGTACTCGATCATCCGTTCGATGACTCATGGTGTGTTCGCGCACGAAACGGCTTCGTACATGACCCAGACCGGACGGATGCCGGGCCGGGTCGTCTACCCGGCCGTGGGCGCCGTGGTCACGGCTTTCAAGGGCTTCGAAGCGGGTTCGGACAGCCTGATTCCCCCGTACGTCGTGCTGACCGAACCTCAAGGCCGCTTTTCCGAAGCGGGTTTCATGGGAAACCGCTACAAGCCCTTCGCCACCGGCGGCGACCCGAACGCCTACCGCTTTGCTGTCGAGGGAATTGTCGCCCCGGGCATCTCTGACGAGCAGCAATTGCGGCGCCGCGACCTGCTGCAGCGGACCAACCTGCTCGGCCGGCTCATCGACAGCGACCCGCAGATGGAGGCGTCCAGGCAGGCGAGGGACCAAGCGTACGATCTAATCCTAGGTGATGCCGGCAAGGTCTTCGATCTGTCCCAAGAACCGGAGGAATTGCGGGTCCGTTACGGCCGCAATCGGTTCGGCCAATCGTGCCTAGCCGCTCGGCGGTTGGTCGAACAGGGCGTCAAGTACGTGACGATCAACTATGGGGGATGGGACACGCACAAGGACCATTTCCCGACCATGCGTCGGAAACTGCCGGAGTTGGACCGAGGCATGTCCACTCTGATCTCCGATCTCTCCGATCGCGGGTTGCTGGAGAGCACCGTCGTCTGGTGGATCGGCGAATTCGGCCGCACGCCCGAGGTCGATTGGAAATCACCCTGGAACGGCGGACGCCATCACTACGGCCACGTCTTCTCGACCGTCGTGGCGGGAGGCGGATTCAAGGGTGGACAAGTGGTCGGCGAATCCACGGCCAAGGGCGAACACGTCAAGGACCGGCCGGTCTATCCTGCCGACCTGATCGCGACCATGTACGAATTGGCGGGGATTGACCCGGAAGCCGGACTGCCGCATCCGATGGGTGAGTTCATCCGCGCCATCCCCGGCCCCGACGAAGGCATGAAAATGGGCGGCCGGTTGAAGGAAATCATCTAACTTGGAGCACTCGATGAATCGGCGACGATGGTACGCGGTCTGCGCCGCGGCGACGCTTGCTGCGACCCTCCTGGCGGACTCAACGGAACTGGTCGCTCAGACGGCGTCCAAGATCCCGCATATCGGCTACATCTTCCCGGCCGGCGGACGGCAGGGCACCGAGTTTGATGTGGTCGTCGGAGGGCAGGACATCGCTGACGTGCAAGACATCTACTTTTCCGGCAGTGGGATCAAGGCCAAAGTTGTCAAGTGGTATCGTCCACTGACTCAAGGGCAGTATGTCTCGCTTAGCCAGAAGATCCAGTTCACGCGAGAGGATCTGCAAGCGGAACAGGAGAAGAGGGGAAGCAGCGAGCCGGTCACCGACGAGATGGTCTACAAGGTGGCGGGAATTACCGAGAACGACCTCAGGGAAATGGAGATCTACCGGCAACGCAACGCCGATCCCAAACGGCAGCCCAACGACCAGATCGCCGAAGAACTCACGCTGAGAATCACGATCGACGCAGGCGCGAAGTTGGGCAAACGCGAAATGCGGGTGCTGAACGCAGAGTCGATGTCCAATCCGATCTGGTTCCAAGTGGGCCAGTGGGAGGAACGCCAAGAGACCGAGCCCAACGATGTGGCCGCCGATCCGGTCATCGGTTCGGCGCTGCCGGTAGTGGTGAACGGGCAGATCATGCCGGGAGACGTCGACCGGTTTTCGTTCACCGCCCGAAAGGGCACTCGTTTGGTAATCGCCGCCGACGCGCGCGAGTTGATGCCCTACTTGGCCGATGCCGTTCCTGGCTGGTTCCAGGCGGTGCTGATCCTCTACGACCGCGCCGGAGCCGAAATCGCTTATGCGGGCGCTTTCTACCATCGACAAGATCCGGTGATCTACTACGAGATCCCCGAGGATGGAGACTATGCGGTCGAAATCCGCGATTCGATCTACCGTGGACGCGAGGACTTCGTCTACCGCCTTACGTTGGGCGAACTGCCCTTTGTGACGGGCGTCTTTCCGTTAGGTGCCCGCGCCGGTCAAGAGGTCACGGTCGAATTGCAGGGCTGGAACCTGGTCGAGACCCAGTTGAATGTCCGCGCCTTGCTGGACCGCAACCGGCCAGTGCGCTGGTACGACATTCCTCAGAATGACAAGGTCTCGATTCACTTCCCGCTACGGATCGACATGACCGGCGAAGTCCTGGATCTGGAGCCGAACGACTCCCAGGAAACGGCTCAGGAGGTCGCACTGCCCATCGTCGTCAACGGCCGGATCGACCGGCGGGACGACCGAGACGTATTCCGGTTTGATGCTCACGGGCTCGTCGTTGCCGACGTTTTCGCGCGCCGCGCCGGCTCGCCGTTGGATTCATCGCTTTTACTGGTCGATTCCACCGGCAAGGAAATTGCTTTCAACGACGATGTTCGAGACGACTCGCAGGCCCTGCTCACCCACCACGCGGATTCACGGTTCACGGCCGTAATGAACGGCAAGGGACCCTACTATCTGCATTTGAGCGATGCGCAGCGCAATGGCGGGCACGACTTCATCTACCGTTTGTACATCCATCCCCCGCGTCCCGACTTCGAGCTGCGCGTCGTGCCATCCTGTATCATCGCGAGGCCCGGCGCCACAGTGCCGATCACCGTGCATGCCTTTCGGCGCGACGGCTTCAACGATCCGATTCATCTTTCGTTGGTCGAGTCGCCGGAGGGATTTCGACTCAACGGTGCCGTGGTACCCGCCGACGCGGATCAGGTTCAGTTGACCTTGACGGTCCCCACCACCGATGGCGCGCGAGGATTCTTCCTGGAAATGGAAGGGCTTTCAGTGGGCAGCCGCAGGCATCGACGATTCTCGCGCCCGGCCGTCCCGGCGGAGAGCATGATGCAAGCGTTCTTGTGGACGCAGGTTGTGCCAGCCGAGCAGTGGGCCGTGATCGTGAATGGCCAGGCAGCCGTGAAGAATCCGGTCGAGTTCGTGCCGGTGGAGCGAGCCAGCTTGCGGTTGGGCGGAAGCACACCGCTGGCCGCTCGCCTGACGGCCAAGTACCCGCCCGCCCAGGAATTGCGTCTCGAGTTGATCGGCGCGCCCAAGGGTGTCAGCGTCGAGAAAGTAACGCCGGAAGGCCAGGGCCTGATCGTCACGCTGGCCGCGGACGCCGCGTCCACCGTGCCGGACTCGCAGGGCAATCTGATCTTCGAGGTCTTCCGCGAATGGACGCCTGCCCCCACCGAAGCCATGCCCAAGCCCCAGCCCCGCCGCCAGTCCTTCGGCATCCTCCCGGCAATCCCGTTCCAGATGGTAGGCCAAGCGCCTCGCAAGTGATCGCGAGCCGCGGTCGCCGGTTCCAGCAGCCAGCCGATCGAGCCTTGTTGGCGATCCAAGCGGATTGGTCGCCTTCTCGCATGCTTCCCGAAGCGATCCTCTACGTGATATACTGCCATCGCTGTTCGTAGCGGATGGCGCCCGCCACCTGATCGCAGCCGAGAATATTTCGATCCACTTCTCTTTGCAGCAGCGGGTTTTTCATGACAACGATGACCCATCCACCGGTTTTGCGTGGACCGGACGAGGGCAGGACGATTGCCGTCGTCGGCGACGTGTACCGATTCCTGGCAACTGGCGACGACACGGACGGCCGCTATGCCATGTTTGAAGCGATCGTGAGTCCCGGGGGCGGTCCCCCACCGCACATCCACAGTCGCGAGGAAGAATCGTTTTTCGTCTTGGAGGGCGAGGTCACGTTTCGAGTCGGCGACGAACAGATTGTGGCTCGAGCAGGCACGTTCGCCAACATGCCGATCGGGAGTCTGCACAGCTTCAGAAACGGTACCGACAAGCCGGCTCGCATGATTGTCTCCGTTGCACCGGCGGGGTTCGAAAAGATGCTCTTCGAGCTTGGCCAGCCGGTAGCGGTCGGCGAGCAGGCCCCGCCACCGTCTCGGGACGAGATCGAGCGACTGTTAGCCGTGGCCCCGCGGTACGGCATCGAGGTCAGGTTAGCACATCCCTGACCGTCCCCGGTGACCTTGCGGGTTTCAAACGCCGAATGCTGATTCGGCTTTCCATCCGAGATGCCGCAGAGTTTCGTTGCAGCAGAGGCTGAGCGAGAGTCGTCAACGCGAACATCCGGATAGCGATCGTAGCTGCTCTCGCGGTTTCGCCGGATGGTACGCGACAGCAACTGGCCCGGCGATTCGAACCGGTGAGCCAGCGCGATCGGGAATGCGAATCTGTCTGCGGACTTGCGGCGCATCGACGATTAGACGCTGTCGATGGATGAATCTTCGGCACTGTTCGATCGGGCCGCAGTGGACGTATCCTTCCTCCGGCTCAGGGCGATCCGTCCGACGCTCGGGCGTTCAGCTCGTGCGGGGTGTCCGGCGCGCGATCGATGGTGTATTCGTAATTTGCCACGGTGACATTCCGCCAGCTTCCATGGCCCTGCTGGGCAATCCGCAACCCCGGCCCCGCGAACGGGCCGTCGTGGTCTTCCCAAATCAACACGGGGAAACCCGGATCGTATCGCCGGCCGGCGGGCCCCAGCAGAAGAATCATCCTTCCCGCCTGCTTCAGTAGGGTGAAGCGATACCAAGACACGGGCTCGGACCGCTCGTCGAAGGTTCGGCCCGCCCAGCTTTGAAAACGGAAATCCTGGTAATAGAGGATCGTATCGGCCGCGTCCGCCACGGGGTGCTCCTCGCCGCTCTTGTGCAACCGGATCACGCCGGCCGGCTTGCCGTCGTCGGCCGCCCCTCCCCATTGCAGAGTGTAGCCTTGCTCTGCCCCATCGCCGGCGAAGGTCAACGAGGCGACCGAGGCGAAGGAGGTAGGACGGTATTCCCATTGCAGAAAGAGATCACCGGGAATCGCTTCCTGGAAGACGGCTTCCGCGTCGTCAAGCACGAGGGCGTTTCCAATCTCGGAGACGGCGCCGGTTGCGATACGCCAACCCGTCGCGGGTTGGGCCGCGTCTTGAGTGTATCGAACCGGACCGCGATACCACTGGGGAGCGATCATGGGACGGGGCGGAACGGGAGGAACTCGCAAGGCGTCTTCCCGCCGTTCCTGCTCGGCCACCTCGTCCGCTCCAAGGTCGGGCACCAAGCCATCTGGGCGACTGCGTTGCCACCGATCATGAGGGACGGCGGGAAGGTACTGCCCAGCATCGAATGCCGGACTATCTGCCGCAGGCCGCCGATGCCAACCCTCGCCTTCGAGACGGGGATCGGCAATCACGGGATCCGCGCCAACATCGCCTAGCAAGGCAACCTCGGTGGCATGGTACAAATTTCGCTCGATGACCGAATCGGTCATGTTGCGGCTATCGAGCAGGGTGCCGCGAACGCCCGAAAACAGGTTGTTTCGGAATACGTTGCCGTTTGGCCTATGGGGTCGGGAACCTCCAGCGCCGGCGGCGCCGACCGCGCCGCCACGGCAATTCAGGATGGTGTTGTGGGCGATCAGCGACTCCTGCGACGCCACGTTGCTCTCGCCGTCCTCGTGCCCGGCTTCGAAGAGCAATCCGAAGCCCGGCATGTCGGCGATGAAGTTGTTGACGATGGTGTGCCGCTGCCCCATCACCCGCACGCCGTCGCCATTGTTGAGCATCACATTGCCCTCGAATAGCACGTGGTCGCCGCCGCGCAGGGTGAAGGCGGAACGCTGGCAATGGCTGGCCAAGTTGTAGCGGATGCGATTGCGGGAACTCTTGTTCGAGATAATTTCGCCGTCGCCCCAGGCATGGTCGAACAAGTTGTACTCGACCATGCACAAGGATTCGGCGGCGCCCGAGACGCCGCGTTGGTTTTGCCCGATCTGAATGTTCTCTTGACCGTTTACCCAGTAGCGGTAGATGTCTCGGAAGATGTTTCGATCGAACCGGTTATGAGTGCCAACTTCGTCCTGGACCGAGATTCGCTGGGCCAGACTCATCGACTTGCTGCCGGTGAAGTAGCAATGGTCCACGCGATTGTGGTGGGAGGCGGAGTCCACTCGTAAGATATGGCCGAAGGTGGAAATCGGATTGCCACAGTGGAAGAACTGGCACTGGGTGATGCGGCAGTCGGACGCGGCGATCAGATGCACGGCGACGTTGGGCCCGCAGTGATCGAAGCGGAAGCCCTTGAGGATGACGTACCTTCCCTCAATTCGAATCGAGCTGTTGCGCCGAAAGGTGACTCCGCCAGGAGTTTCGGGCCGAATGACGATCGGAGCCTCGGCCCTGCCTCGTGCCTTGACCCGTACTCGCCAATCCGTGTAGTGCCCGTCGGCGACGACCAGTTCGTCACCCGCCTGGAGTTGCTCGGCTCTGGCTTGGAATTCCGCGGTTGTGCCAACCGCGCCGGGTTGCGGAGCGCGGACGGCAGGCGTCCTCAATTCGCCGACCACAAGCGTCACGTCGTGGATACCGGCGGGAATTTCGCCAAGCCAGAGGTCGCCCCCAACCCGTTGACCCGGCATGGGCCGCCCATCGATCCGTACTCCCGCAATGCCAGGATAGCGGAACCGAACCATTCCGCCCAACGTCGCAACGCGAGCCTCCGTGTCACTGGTCCGGTCCAATATCTCCGCATCGGTCAGGAACGGATACAGAAACGCATTGGCCAGCACATCGCGCGAGGTCGCATCCGCATGTTTCTCGCTGAACAACGGAACGATGACTAGGCCCGCCGCCAAGAACATCAAACGCATGATGGATCCCTTGGGTTGTCAGCGTTCGCTTCCGATCCTGAAATCGCCGACCCGGCATGGCCAAAGTAGACGCGGCGTCCTGGACGGAGCCAGGAAGTCGAGACTCGCCGGCGCAAAGCGTGCGGCTACCCGTCCAGCGGCCGTTGTTTAACGGTCACCTTCACATCCCTGAACATGAACGGATTGTCGCTGAGCC
Organism: Pirellulaceae bacterium; assembly: GCA_023382975.1. Lineage (GTDB taxonomy): Bacteria > Planctomycetota > Planctomycetia > Pirellulales > Pirellulaceae > SKKK01. The sequence continues at coordinate 181,392 of JAHDXO010000001.1, read as the reverse complement.
TCAGGGCCTTGCCGCTGGCGGTGGTCACGTTGTCGAGAATGACTTCCCTGGTTCGGACGTACGGAAACGCCTCCACGTGGGAATCGTCGGTCATCCGTGGATTGAAGTTGGCAAAAATGGCCGGGCCCTGGTAATTCGCCGGGTGGTTTGAGTCGTCGATGCGGAGGGATTCGATGATGATGCGTTCCGGCATGTAACAAGTGTATCCGAAGTCATGTTGTCCGGAATACGAACCGCCGATCAGACTGGCGCTGATCGGTCTGCCGCCCGCGGGCACGAAGACGCAGTTGCGGATGACGAATTCTCCCTCCCACGTGCTGCCGTAGTCGGAACGCAGATTGATCAGGCTTCGTCCGTGGATGGTGGTGTTCTCCACCGTGAAGATCCCGCAACCGATGGCGTTGATGCCCTGATGCCCAAGCGTCGAGTTTCGGATGGTGGCGTTGGCAACGCCCATGTGGGCATCGAACCGGGAAAAGACGCAGTTGTCGAAAACAAGATTCTTGCAGTAGTTGGACCCCATGATTCCCCAGTATCCGCCGTCGTTGATATCGTTCGTCTGGCTGCAGTGTACGAATGACACATTCAGGGCTCGGTTGAGGGAGATGTCGTAGCTGCCCATGGACACCGGAACTCCCGCTGCGCCGATGGTCCGGTAGATTTTGCGTCCGGTCAGAATGGTGTTCTGGACCGTCACGTCGGAGCAACTCCCGATGTTGATGAAGCCGCCATAGGGCGCGCCCTGGTCTCCTTCGCCGGTGACACGGTGCTCCAGGCCATCCACAAGAACCTTGGAGCGTCTGATCGCGATGCCCCGGCTGTAGTACGTGTACTTCGATTCGTCGGTGTTGGCAATCGTGGTGAAGCGACCTCCGGAGATGGTCAGCTTTGTCGCGTCTACGGGATAGGCGGTGATGTCTGTGATCCGGTCGAAATCCCAGATGATCGGAGCATTCTTGTCGACATTGCCGTCTTGGTCGACAATGAAGACCTCCGTTTGTGGTGAGCCATTGTTGCGGTTCGCCCCGAACCGGATGAAGCGTCTCACGCGAGAGTTGGTCACACTGACCAGACAGGTTCCGGGCAACGAGACGTCGATCTTCTCCTGGTTCTTCTTCAGGGACGAGACTCCCTTGAGTTGGAACGGTTTCAGGCTGGAACTCACCAGAAATACTGGCGCGTTGCGATCTTGGACGCGGGTATCGTCAATGATGAAAGCAGCCGTGCCGAAATCGGTGTCGGTCTGGATGACCGCCGTGCGGTTCTTTCCGCCGATGTAGTACGTAGCGCCCTCGTCGGCTTTCACGGCAAGCCCGTGCTGATTGGCGAACGCATGGGCCGCAGCAATGGCGTCGATATCATCGGTTTTTCCGTCGCCCGTTGCACCGAACTCGCTATAGCGGACTACGCGCTCCGGGGGTGCCGCGGCCATTGACGACAGACTCGGCCCGCAGATACTCATCGCGACCGTCACTGCGGCCAGGCTGAGCCTGACTGCGATCACCGCATATCGGCGTCGAGAACAAGGCAGTCCACTGCTTGTTTGGAATGTCGAAACCATGGATTTCTTCTCCGGAGAAGGGGTGCTGAGCCGGCTCGTGTATCAAGGGCTCTCGATCGGTGGGAATGCACGAGGCATTTCTTGGGGATGCTTCGGGTGAGCAAACGGAGCTGGATTATAAACACCAAGCGCCGAGATTGCACCCCTCCTACCGCGCTCGGGCTCAACTTGTCGCGTTCGTTTCGCCATGCACCAATCTGGCATGCGCGATCGCCAGGGCGCCGAGGACCGGCGCGGGGACCAGAACGATGCGATTGGGCGGACATGGCAAGCGTTCGAGTTGGCGGAGCAGGTTGGTCCGCAGGATGCTGCCACGAATCAGCGTTCCGCCGGACAAAGCCAGGATGCGGTCTTCCCGTTCCAGCGGCAACCGAACGGTCATGACGCGGACCAGCTCCGCCAACTCATTGGCCGCCGTCTCGATAATTTCGCGGGCGACCGCGTCTCCGTCGGCAGCGACCGCTTCGACCAGCGGTGCGAGTTGGGCGAGGTGGACGCGATCGTCTTGAAACTGGTAGACCTTTTGCAGAAACCGCGGGGGCGTTTCCGCATCGAGCGCCTGGAACAGGGCCGCAGTCAACCCGGTCGGCGGGCCGCGGTCATCCAGGGCGCGAGCGACGGCACACAACGCTTGGCGAGCAATGAACCACCCGCTACCTTCGTCGCCGATCAAATGGCCCCAGCCTCCGGCGCGAGCGGTTTCGTCCCGCCGGTTGCGGCCAAATGCGATGGACCCGGTGCCCGAGATCAGGGCGATGCCCACGTTGTCCGGACTGGCCGCTGCCAGAACAGCCAAGGCGTCGTGCGTGACGATGACTCGTTCTGCCAGGCGGACATGTTCGGCCCATTGCTGGAGCCGTTGGCGGTCGTCCGGCCGCCCTGCACCGGCGATGGCCAGACAAGCGGTTGCAGCGATACGGCGGGGTAGGTTGGCGGCTTGAAAGGCGCACTCGACGGCTTGCTCGATGTTGGTCCGAGCCGTCTCCCAGCCTACCACCTGGGCATTGGACGGCCCGGCCAGTCCGCGCGCCAGCTCGATCGGCTCCGTCGCGCCGGCCCACGCCAGGCAAGCGACGGTCTTGGTGCCGCCTCCGTCGATGGCCAACAGCAATTCACCGTCCGTTTGCCGCCTCGGTTCGTTCGGTGCATCAAGAATGGCCGTCGCCAAAGCCGCTGCCTCCACAGGCAATTCCAGGGCACCGCGCAACTGGCCCTTCGCCGCCTGCAACAACTCGCGTGCCACCATCGGAGAAACACCTCGCAACGCGACGACCGCGGCCCGTTTGACGTCGCCGCCTGCGCTCTTCAGGCACTCGTCCGCCTGATCGCCGGGAAGTTCGGTAAGCGCCATGACAATGCGCCGCGAACGGTCGGCCAGTTTCTGGTTGGTGGCCTGCAAGTCGACCATTAAATTGCCGTAGGTCTTCCCCAGCAAGACCATAGCGCCGGTGCTCAGCATGTTCAGCACCATCTTCGTAGCGGTGCCGGCCTTGAGACGCGTTGAGCCGCTGATGATCTCCGGACCGACAACGGGTAGGATGGCCAGGCGACACAGGGGCGACGAAACGCTGTCGGCGTTGCAACTCAATCCGATCGTATACGCGCCGATTTGATTGGCGTGTTCCAGCGCGCCCAGTACGTAGGGGGTGCGGCCGCTTGCTGCGATGCCCACCAGCACATCGCGGTTGCAGAAGTCGATCCGCTGCAGATCTCGCACCGCGGCATCGGGCGAATCTTCGGCGCCTTCGATGGGACGGGTCAATGCGTCCAGCCCGCCGGCGATCAGCCCGATCACTTGTCCAGGTCGAGTGTTGAACGTGGGCGGACATTCACTGGCATCCAACACCCCGAGCCGTCCGGACGTCCCGGCGCCGACATAGACCAGTCGGCCGCCAGCTCGCAGGCGATCCGCGATCACTTGAATCGCCGCGGCGATCGGTTCGGCCACTTGTCGGACCGCGGCCGCGACAGTGGCGTCCTCGGCGTTCATCAGCCGCACCATCTCCAGTGGCGTCAGACGGTCGATCTGTTCCGAGGCCGGATTCCGGGCCTCGGTGGTGAGTCGTTCCAGTTCCATCGTTCGTGTTGCCTGTAGGATCGTTCGAGAAGTCTGCGGTCGGATGTGGCCCAATCGCCATTCGGCTCACTTCGGAGCAAGAGGGGACTGTCTCCTCTTTCCGCTTGGCTTATGATGCTTCTTTTGCGACAGGTTGTACACGGGCGGCAAGCACAAATGCACACGGTGGACTATGGGATCATTGTCGCGTACCTCTTGGGCGTCGTCGCGCTGGGCGCGTGGACGGGACGCGGACGGCAAGATCTGTCGGGCTATCTGCTGGGCAATCGGTCGCTGCCTTGGTGGGCGTTGCTGGGATCGATCGTGGCGACCGAGACCAGCACGGCAACGTTCCTGAGCGTCCCGGGGTTGGCGTACAAGCCGGGCGGCGATCTTCGCTTTCTGCAGTTGGCGTTCGGGTTCGTGCTGGGCCGCTGTCTGGTCGCGGTCTTTCTGCTGCCCGCCTATTTCCGCGGCCAGATGTTTACGGCTTACGAGGTGCTGCATCAGCGATTCGGCGGAGCGACGCAGCGGGTGGCCTCGTTGTTGTTTCTCGTCGCTCGCAATCTGGGCGACGGGTTGCGGCTGTTTCTGGCCGCGCTGGTGCTGAACAAGATGTTGGGGGCTTCGCTGCCGTGGTGCGTCGTCGTGGTCTCGGCGGTCACCATCGCCTACACCCTGCTGGGCGGCATGCGTTCGGTTGTCTGGAACGATTGCCTGCAATTGGTGATCTACCTGGCCGGCGGCGTTCTGGCGCTGGGCTTCATGCTCCATAGGTTGCCGGGCGGCTGGGAGCAAGTGATCGGCTTTGCCACGGAGCAGGGCAAATGGCGGCTGCTGGACTGGCGCTGGGACGCTACGGATCCACACACGTTGTGGGCCGGGATCGTTGGCGGCGCGTTCCTGTCGCTGGGCACGCACGGCACCGATCAGATGATGGTCCAACGCTATCTGTCGGCCCGCAATCGCTGGGATGCGACGCGTGCCCTGCTGGTCAGCGGACTCGCGGTTCTGGCCCAGTTCGCGTTGTTTCTGTTCGTCGGGATCGCGCTGGCCTGTTATTTCACCGAGTTTCCGCCAGCGGAGCAGTTGACGCGGATGGACGAGGCCCTGGCCGTGTTCATCGTCCGGGACATGCCGGTCGGAGTGGCCGGGTTGACGCTGGCCGCCGTGTTCGCGGCTGCGATGAGCACGCTGTCCAGTTCCCTGAACTCGTCGGCGGCCGCGTTGATCAATGATTTCGGCCCGTGGCTGCGAATCGATCGGCTGACTTCTGGGCAAAGTGTGGCTTGGTGCCGCTGGCTGACAGTCGTCTTCGGAACCGTGCAAATCGGCATTGCGATCGCCGCGGCGCGGTATTCGGCCAGTGTCGTGGACGATGCGTTGGCCATCGCCGGATTCGTCAACGGGATTCTACTCGGTCTGTTCGCCGTGGCCGTGCTGACGCGTCGAGTCGGCCAGCGGTCGGCGCTGATCGGGCTGTTGTTCGGCACGGCCGCGGTCAGTTACGTCAAGTTCGCGACGCCGATCGCTTGGCCTTGGTTCACCGTGATCGGGGCGGTCGCGACGTTCGTCGCCGCGCTATTGGCCGCTGCGCAACAAAAAACTCCGGCCCAGAGGGGCGGCCGGAGTTGAGTCGGAGTGACGTTCGGCTACGACTGGCGCAGCGTCATGTTCCGGCGCACCTGGAAACGCAGAATCTGCGTGGCAACGATGGCGCTGACCATCGCCACCAGGTACACGGAGACCATCGATACAGCAAGCAATTCGGTCATCGTGGCATCCTATGGGGTTAAGGGGGAAGTCTCCCCGTGCAGCCGGCCGATGTGCGGTCGAATGCATTTGGGGAAGCTGTCCAGCGAAGCCATTCGCTGGCGTGCAAACGGCCGTATTGGCCGGTTGAACAAGTTTAGGTCACGTTTGCCGAACAGGCGGACTCGGGCGGTATTTTCCCCGAGCGAAGCTGGCGACTCGCTGCCGATCGCAACGACCTTGACGTCAGTAACGTCTGGGCAGACTGGCGAGACAAAAAGTCCACGGAAAGGCTGAAGTTTGAGCCGAGCGGGTTCGCCGCCGGGCAAGTCGCGCGCTGTGGCCCATCTCTGCCCGAGCCACCTACCCGACCGAAGGTCTCCGATCAGTCGCAGGAGAACTTCGGTCGAGAGTTGCGGCGGGGTCGGAGCCCCGCGGCGAGCCGGCCGCAGGGCGGTTGGGCAGCAGAGTCGATGCGGATGGAAGTTCCCGATCCAGTTCGCGGCGGAGTTCGTTCAGGGTCGAACGCAGCGAAAGCGTTTCACGCATGAACTCGCTCAACCGCTGGCGGGCGGTGCGCAACGGCGCGGTGGCCAGCGGCTGCTCGACGGCGTTGACCAAGGCGCTCGGATCGAGGGCGGCGCACGCCCTGCGCATCCGCAGCGCCAGCAGCACGTAGCCCGGCAACAAGCTGACCAGCAACAACGCCGTGGCCATGCCCCAGAAAGCCGCGGGCAGATACTCGGCGTAGTACCAGGCGTATCCGATGCGGTACAACGCATGACCGGCGAACGCCGTGGGAATCAGGTTCGTCAGCACGGCCAGCGGCCAGGGGCCGACGCGGTTGGCTGTCTGTTGGCCGAGGTTTTCCAGATCCGTCTGCAAATGCTCCAGTTCGTGGCCCTCGCCGCCGTCCCACAACGATTGGTGCAGCCAGGCGGGCAGGCCGCTCGACCCGGTGGATGTCGCGGATCCGGCCTCTGCGTCGGTCGAATCCAGCTTCGGGGCGGAGGAAAGCTCGACCGGGACAAAGCCGGCGAGCTGCTGGTCCTCGAGAAATCGCTGTGCGTCCGCTTGGATGCTGCGGATTTCTTCGCGGTATTTCGGCCCCATCGCGGTCAGAATCCGTTGCAGCGGCACCATGCCCCGCAGCATGGCGTGAAGCACCGACACGCCGGCACGGGCCAAGCCGATCAGGTTCCATCGACCCAATCCAAGTCGCGCAACGTGGTACGAGGCATTCAGCACCGACGCGCGGGCGCGCAGCCAGACAGCCAGTCCCATCAGCCAGCCGATCCTCTCGCCGAGATACCGCCAAGCCAGTTCGCGGACGACGACGCGGTAGGCGTGCCGAGCCAATGGCTGTTCCAGGCTATCGCGATAGACGTGCCGGATACGGTCGTTCAACGCAGCCTCGTAATCAGTCACCTTATCCAGGCGCACTTGCAGCGCCTCGACCACGTCGTCCGACAGCGCGTGCGAGGTGTAGCCCAAGAATCCGTCGGCTCTCAATTTCTCGACACTCTCCACCAGCCGCGTGTTGAACAGCGCCTGTCTCATGCGAGAGAAATCGTAACGTTCCCGTTCGGTCGCGCTGATCACGAAGCGGACGCCGTCATGCGGCTCGAAGCCCAACTCCCGCAATCGGCCGTCGAAATCGCGGCGCACTTCGTCCGCGACCTTGGCTACGGTGTCAGCTTTGTTCAAGACGAAGAACCAGCGTTTCAGCGAGGCCCACGCTTGGACTTCCTGATGCACCTGGAACTCGGAGCGTCGGTCCGGCATGGTGACGTAGACCACGATATCGGCCCGGCGTACGATGGCGCGCGTGACGTGCCAGTTTTCCTTTAGCGCGCCGTCGATGTCGGGCGTATCGATCAGCGCAACTCCGCCGAGATCGACGTCGATGTATTGCGCATCCAATTCGCCGGGCAAATTCAACAGCGGCCTGTCCTGGGCCGATACGGCGACGAACGGTCGCTGAGTGAAGCAACGCAGGTCGTCCGACGTGGGACTGGCCATCGGCCGCCCGATCAGGGCGTTGAACAGGGCCGATTTGCCGACGCCCGTCCCGCCCAACAGGACGACGCGGACGACTGGAACCGTCGGATCGTCGCTTTCCAGACGCCGAAGCGCTTCGCCCAGCCTGAGCGACATGCGGAGCGCGGCGTCTAGGCCGCCCGCACGCTGCGCCATGCCGTAGACACGTTCGACCCGCTGCACAAATCCCGGTAGAAACGTCGCTTTGTTCACCGACTGACTCCCAACTTCCTGGCTAACCCGCTCAACTCGGCACACGCCTCGGTGCAGCGGTCGATCGTCGTTTCGTCCAATTGTTCTAGGCACTCGCGCAACGGAGCGAATAGCGGATCGGCGAAATTCGCCTGCAAATGGTCGGCCAGCTCGCGTCGCCGCTGCTCGCGCCATCCGTCGTAAGCCTGCTCGGCCACCCGCTTCAACTGCAAGTGATCGAATTGGTCCAGCACGCGGCCGGCGACCACGCTGCCCGCGCCGGCCAACGCCGGCAAACCCACCGTGCCGACCATGCCGCCCGTCGTTCCCAGATCGACGACGATGGCCGTCGCACCGGCGGCCAGCATCACGTCGCCCGAGATCACCAACAGATGGGCGAGCAGCCGGTTGCTGCGGCACCAGCCGTCGAGCGCCTCGCGAACCACGTCCTCCCAGTTCGCCGTTGGCGGCGGCAGCGGATGGTTCAGAAAGGCGTTGCGCAGCTCCGCACAGCGCGCGTGGTCGAGCATCCCGCCGGGCGTGGCGTGTTCGGGATACAGCGATCGGAAGCGGTCGATCAACCGCTCGGCAAATTCGTACAGCCGATCCCGCTCCAACTCGGATCGCTGCCGAACCTCGTCCTGGTCCGGGTTTTCCGTCAACCAGCCCAGCAGCTTGTGGACGGCTGCTTTCCCTTGGCGGGCCAGCAACGCGACGGGATACCGCAGGATGCGGGCCGACCAGTGCAGGTTTCGCCGCGAGACATCGACGGCCAGTTCGACCAACCGCCCGGCCGGGAACTGGCTGGCGGCGACCGTCTGCGCGGCGGCTTGCAGTTCGTGCGTCACTCGCTGAAGCGCCTGCCGGTAGTTCGCGCGCCGCGTCTTGGCCACGGCCAGCAGATCGCTGCACCCCGCTACCGCCTGGGCCGTGGACTCGAGCAAGCCGGTCAGCACGATGCGGACCGCGTCCTGACCACGCAGCAGCGAGTCCAGCGGAGGCGCGGTCGGCCGCAGCGCGGTGATCTCCGACAACCGAGGCGACTCGCACAACGGACTGGAATACGCATCGCATCCCGCCAGGAACTCGCACAACGTGCGGCCATCGTTCCGCCGCTGCTGAAACGCATCGAAACGCCGGACCGTGGCGAGTAGATCCTGCCATTTGGCGATGGCCGCAGCGGGCATCGTCTTCGTGAACAGATACGCCAGGAACCCGGCCTTGCGGCAGCAACGTCCCAACTCGCTGACCACCCGGTCGTCCTTGTATGCGTCGCCGAACACGACGAATACGACCACCTCGGCCCGGTCGAGCATCCGCTCGGCCTTGTCCCAATTCGCCTGCTCGACCGTGTTGAAATCCGGCACGTCGACCAAGATCAGCGGCAGCGGTTGCGTCCCGGCCTCGTCGGCATACGTGACGTACAGCAAGCGGTTGTCGTCAGATCCCGGCCGGCGGAGTTCGTCCACATGGCCCAGCGGTTCCAACGAGAATCCCGGAAACAGCCGGGCGAGCCGCTCGGGATCGTCCAGCGTTCGCGGCACCGCCATCGCACAGGCGTGGGTCATCGGGCGCAGTACGTCGCCCGAGGGCACGTCGACGCCGGTCAATTGGCGGAACCAAGCGCTCTTGCCGGCACCGCTCGGCCCATACAGGGTGGCCACCATCATCGGTTCGGCATCCTGCTGTTGGAACGCTTGGAACCGCAGTTGCATCGACTGCCAGCCGTCCAGGGGGACGCGGTCGCCCTGCGAGGCCAACGCCCGTTCGATGCCCGGGACGTGCCGCAATAACTGCTGTACGCAGTCCCGGTAGCGCCGGAACACGTCGCGGTCGAGGGGCGAGGCGGGTAGGGATGAAGTGGTTATCGTCGTCATCGGCAGGCACTCACGGAGCATCGATCGAAATCACATCCTCGCCCTGCGACTCGACATCCACGATCCGCGTGCCGTCGATCAAGACTTGGTACCGCAGTCCCTTGCGAGCACTGATCCGCGCCATGCCACCCTCCAGGGCGACAGGATAAGGCGAAACCACGCGATGTTTCTCATCGACTCCGACGCTCAAGTCCTCCGGCAATCCCGCGATCTGCAACCGTAGGCTGACCAGCGCCCCCGGGTTGATGTCCGCCGGCAGCCGTCGCTGGGTGGGCAACTGGAAGACGTCGGGCAGACAACCTTTCGACGGCCCGTCGGGGTACTGCATCTGTTCGCCGCAGATCAGAATGCCCTCGGCCAACTGCCTCCAGTCCAGCGTCTTGTCGTGCGGCGCCAACAGCAGCAACGCGTAGGCATACACCGTTCCGCACCACTGCACGGGCAATCCGATCCAGTTCGGCGCCTGCCAGTTGGTGGCACCGTAGACGGCGATGGACGCATAGGCCATGATCGGCCAATTGGACCATTGATACACAAACGGCAATCCGGTCAGCGCCCAGCGGCGTGCGTGTTCCAGGTGCTGTGCGTCGCCCGTCAATTCGTAGGCTCGCACGTACGCCCACACCAGATGCGCCGACGCCAAGATGTCGGGCGTGTGCAGCGGGACTTCCCACGTCTGCGCGCCGCGCGGCGTCCGGAAACGCTGGATGTACTGCAACGCCTTCAAGCCGGCGGCCAGCGACTCCTGGTTTCCCGTGAAGTAGGCGTGCTCCAGCAGAATGTACGCCGGCCGCGCGCAAATGCCGCTGGCCGTGTTCTCGAAATGGCCGCGGCGGTACTCGCCGTCGTAGCGGTACGAGCCATCGGGCTGCTGGCCTCGCCGCAGCGATTCGGCTTGTCCATCGACGATCCGTAACCACTGCTCGGCACGGCCGCTGACGAAGAAGCTGGTCGAGTTGCGGACGTGGGCGCCGCCCAGTTGCAGTCGGTCGACCGTGGGCATCTGGCCAGTGATGCGGTAGATGGCCGACGCGCAGTCACCCAGCGGCGCCCCGCGGTCGGGCATCCGCCTCGCTCCCGGCACGACGGCATGAAACCAACCGCCATTCTCGGAATCGAGGATCAGGCCGTGGTAGGCGGCCAGCGAAAGCTGCATCTGTTCCTCGAACGATCGCGGCAATTCCGGCAGGGGCGGCAATCCGCCACGGTGCTGAACAGCCCACAGGATCACCTCTTCCAGGCGTCCGCCGTCCGGCCAGCCGTCCGCCACCCGGAGCACGGCGCTGATCGACTTGCCTTTCAACGACATGCGGTGGCCGGGCGCGTAGTCCACAAAGTCCGGCGCGGCGAACGTGGGCTGCAGCGACGTGTCGTCCCACACCATCGCCACGCTGGCACGATCGGTCACGAAAGCCATCAACGGCATGGTCAGGTGCATTGGATCGGGTTCGACCCGCAAGTGCTCGGCGGTCTCGATATCCAAGCGGGAGCTGGAGTGCTCGCCGCGGCCCAGGTATTCGACACCCGCTAGCAATCCCTGTTCCAAGCCACCGAAGGTACGAACGACGGGCCCTTCGACAGACGACTGGCTGTCGATCGCCACCGTGAGAAGATTGCCAGACTCCGATCCCAGCGTCACGCGGACGCCGTCGCCTTCGAAGACCAGTGGCCAAGCCGTCGCGTCGCGCGGTTTCAAGCTGGGCAGCGCTCCCGCGAGTTGTGCAAGCGGTGCCAGCGCGGCAACTTGCTGTCCGCCTCGCTCGATGCGCAGCACCGATCCATCGCGGGCCGCGTGGATCGTAAGGTCGCCGACTTGCTTCTCGATAGCATCGATGGCCGCTTCTGGCGCGTAGGTCCAAAACCGGCGTTCGATTGGAGTCAGCCCCGGGCTTTCGACTCGGATACGCTGGGACAGCAAGGCGGCGTCGCCCACGATATCCAACGTCACTTGCGTTTCCGCGCTGGCCGCCAAGTCGCAGGCCACTCCGTTGACCGTTGCCTGTAGAGGCCGTTCGCTGTGGTTTCGCACCCAAATGTCTAGCCGTCCGTCGAGGGGCTTGAGCCGAGTGATCTCCAGCGGATGCCAGCCTCCGCGATGCACGGCGATCCAATCGACCTCGATCTTCCCTTCCGCCGTGCCGGGATCCAGTCGCAGCGCCGTCAGGTCGCCATCGATCTCCAACGGTACCGTGTATTCGTGCCATTGGCCGTCGTGGTGCAGTTCAAAAGACGCCTGACGCCGGGCATCGCTGCCCGGATGTTTGTTGCTGGACCAAAAGATCTGTCCATTGCCGCCGGTCTCCGACCGCATCCGCAATCGCACGGCAAACTGGCTGCCCTGGAGCGGGAGGGTGGCCGACAGATAGGGATCGCCGCCAGTCGAGTGGATCACTAGCACGCCGTTCACGACGTCGAGCGAGCTCTGGTTCTGCGCCCGCCAGCCCTCGGTTCCGACCTGGAATTCCCAGCGTTTTACGGCTTCGCCCACGTGGTAAGCCCGCGGGCAGGGATTGGGCAGCGGGTCTGCTGGCACAACCCGAGCCGCCGGAATACTCAGCAATGTCAGCACGATCAGAAACGGCCGGACAGGCAACCAATCTTGGGGCGACTTCATGCAGTGTTCCTTGTTCTTGTTGTTGGCAAAAGCCGATTATAGTCGCCCGACCCCGCGAAGTGCATCGACCTCCGCCGCACACGCAAGGCCACCCAAAACGACACCCACGAACAAATTTTCACGGTTTTTTGATCTTGTCTTCATCTTCCCTTCACCGATATTCTCTACAATACATTCGACACGATCGAAATGAATGACGACGTTGACGTTCGCCCTTTCGTTGAGACCGACCGGGTCTCTCCACGCGACTGCAACCTCTCGCGGTTCGCGTAATCCCGGATTTCACGAAGCTGGATTTCGGTGCGCACCGAGGCCGAGCCGGGCGTACGCAACAGGTCTGGTTTTCCACGTTTCCACTCGAAGTTTTGAAAGAAAAGGAACCTGTACCATGGAACGACGCGTGAATGTGATCCCCTTTGAATCTCTGGTCGTCGGGAAGAAGGCGACCGAAACCGACGTCAACACCGAATCAAAACGGTTGTTCGATCATGCCGACGTGGTCTATGCAGTCGACGGCGGCAACGAGCGCGACATTTTGATCTACGGAAAGGAAAAGCTGCGGCGGATCGCCGAATCGGATGTTCCCGAAGGGGCCCGCGTCGTCCGCGTTCGCATCCGCTCGGGCCAGAAAGAACTGGAACGCCTGGTGGAGATGGTCCGCCAAAGCAAGGGGCGTCACGACTACGCCGAGTCGGCCTAGTGACGGGCGATCGAGCCCAATTCTTCACTCACCGCGCCGGGCGATCTTCCCCCGGTGCTTCCAGGGCAGAGCGAGGGGCGGACGCGTCCGGTTCGTCCCAAAGTGGTGTTGTTGTCCCGCGGTCGATTTGCAAGCTTTGCAGTTTCGCCCGCAACGTCGTCCGCGAGATGCCGAGGCGGCGGCTGGCTTCGACCTGATTGCCGTCGACGGACTGCAACACCGCGTCCAGCACGATGCGATCGACGGCGAAGAGCACTGTGCGGTAGATATCCAGTTCGCCGGACAGCATCAGGTGGCGGACCAGTTGGGCCACTTTGAACTCCTGCGGATCGGTGGTTCGCAACTGCTGGACCAGATCCGCGTCTTGCCGCACGCTGGCGGGCAGGCAATCGGGGGTAATGACGTCGCTGGTGGCGTGAACCATGGCGCTTTTGACCGCGGCCTGCAATTCGCGAACGTTGCCCGGCCAAAGGTGGCGTCGCAAGAGATCGACCGTCTCGGGTGCCATGCGGGCCAGTTGCTTGCCGACCTCGCGGTTGAAGAGTCGAATGAAATGGTTGGCCAGCAGCGGAACGTCGTCCAATCGTTCGCGGAGCGGGGGAATAGGAATCGTGTAGACTTTCAGCCGGTAGTACAAGTCCCGGCGGAACCGTCCCGCCGCGGCCAATTCCTCGAGATCCTGATTGGTTGCGGCAATCACGCGGGTATCGGTTTGAATCACCTCGTTGCTGCCGACGCGTTCGAACCGTTGGTCTTGCAGCAATCGCAGCACCTTGGCCTGAGTCGCCCCGCTCATGTCGCCGATTTCATCCAGGAAGATGGTGCCGCCGCTAGCCTGTTCGAATTTGCCGATCCGCCGCCGGTCGGCACCCGTAAATGCGCCTCGCTCGTGTCCGAACAATTCGCTCTCCAGCAGCGTTTCGGGGATCGCCGCGCAGTTGATGGCCAGGAACGGTTTCTGACTGCGGCGACTGTGGTGGTAGATCGCCCGAGCCACCAGTTCCTTGCCGGCGCCGCTTTCGCCCAGCAGCAGTACGTTCACGTCCGAACCGGCGACGCGGCCGATGGCCTTGTACACCTCCTGCATGGCCGGACTGCGACCAACCAGCAGGTCGGCTTGCACGTCGCTCGCCTGCTGTCCCTCGATCACAGCCGGCACGCGGGCCAGCCGACTCGCCTCCAACGCCCGAGCCACGACGCCTCGCAAATGCCGGAGATCGAAAGGTTTCAGCAGATAATCGAAGGCGCCGCGCTTCATCGCTTCGATGGCGGTGTCCGTCGTTCCGTGCGCCGTCATGATGATCACGGGCAACCGCGGATCGAGACCGTGGATCTCGTTGAACGCGTCCAGACCGGAGAGGTCCGGCAACCGCACATCCAGCAGAACGGCATCCGGAGCTTGGTGTCGCACGGCTTCGATCCCTTGGCGAGCGGTTTCGGCGGTGAGCGTTTGCAGATCCTCGGATTGAAAGATCTGCGCCAGCGAATACCGCACGTTCGGTTCGTCGTCAACGATCAACAGTTTGGGCATGTTGGACTCTTTGCGATCAAGGAATCATTCACCGTACTCGACGCGGCGGGGCTCAGTCCAGGCGGCGCGGCAATGCGACACGAAAGACGGCTCCGCCGGCTGGCCGGCTTTCTGCCTGCAAAGTCCCGCCGTGCGATTCGGCAATCCGCCGAGAGACTGACAATCCCAGCCCCAAACCGGTTTCCTTCGTACTGACAAAGGGATCGAAGATCTGCTCGCCCAACTCTTGCGGCAAGCCCGGTCCTTCGTCGGCCACTTCGATCAGAACCTGAGGTTCCGCCGGATCATCGAGCACGAACAGGTGGACCGCGACCCTTCCGCCCTCGGGTTGTGCATCGATCGCATTCAGCAGCAGATTGAGCAGCAACTGGCGCAGTTTCTGTCCGTCGGCCTGCAACAGCACGTCGCCGGGTGGCAGCTCGCAAGCGATCAGCACGCCGTGCTGCTCGCCGCGGCGGCGCGCAAGATCCACGGTCTGGCGGATCAATTCCCCGACATCGCAGGTTTGCGGGTGGAGATTCGGAGGCCGCGCGTAGTCGATGAAACTCTGCAACAGGTTCTCCAGGCGACCGATCTCTTCGACCAAGACCTCCAAGTCGCGGCCAGCCAGACCGGATTGGCGTTCCTCGGCCGATTGAACCAACAACTTGATCGAAGTCAACGGGTTGCGCAATTCGTGAGCCAGTCCCGCGGCAAACTGGCCGATGGCTGCGAAATGCCCCGACCGCTCGGCGTGCTGCCTGGTCTCTTGCAACTCCTGCACCACGGTCGCCGTCTTGCCGGCCAGGCGTTGCATCGTTGAGTACAAGTCGGGCAAGTCCGGAACCGACGCAATTGGCTGAGTGGCCTCCAAGTGCTCGTCCAACGTCCCCTCGATCTCGCGAACCGAACCGCCCAGTTCCTCCAGAGACCGGGCAATGGCCCGCGCAATCCCGTGCCCGGTGAGGAGCCCTGCAACGGCGCCGCACAATCCCAGCACGAACAGCACCTTGCCCACCCAGTTGGCCATCGTTTGATTGAGCAGGCTGTCATCCCCGGCCAGACGCTGGCATTTTTTCAGCAGGGCCAGCGATGGCTGAAGCAGTTCTTCCGTCAACTGATTGCGCCACCGCAGGGCTTCCACGTGCGGCGGTTCGTTGCCACTGCCGAGACTCGTGAAGAACTCTTCAAGAGCTTGAGAGATCTGCCTTGGCGAATCGCCAGATGCATCGCCCAATCCCTCTTCGACTTCCATCAACGCGGCGTCAATCCGGCTGCGGATCGACCGTGCCGTCGCCAAATGGGCCATATCTTCCGTGTGTTCGAACCGGTCGAGTTCCACGCGGACGTCGCGGATGGCCAAGACGAGTTCCTCGCCCGCGATCACTGCCTCGATGCAACGATGAAGGGATTGCGACACCGCGGCGTTTGTCGTGTGAATGTACCAACCGGCGCTTGCTCCCACGAACACGAGCAGCATGCTCAGGCCCAGGACGGGGGCAACCATGCGCCAGATCAAGCGAGACCGCAACATCGCACCGCTCCTCGGGATTCGTTGGATTCCGATTGAGTATCCGCGTCCAGAACTGCCGCTGGACAAAGCAGGTTTTGCGCCAGGCGATGGACGCTGGCGGATGGCCGCCGACACAGCCCGAAACGGCCGGATGCCCGGTGTCGGCTGGCCAGAATCCAACTTGATTGTACAGAAGCTGGCCATCGCGGTAATCCTGTTCGCCTACCGATCCGCAGCAGTCTGGGTTCCCACGAATAAAGCAACTACGCCACTGGCCGTGGATCGCCGGCCTGGCACACGGACAGGAGAAAGATCGTTTTTTTGACCTGGCGCGCCGTTTGCCGGTTGCACGGATTTGGTGTTTGCCGTCCCCACTTCCCTTTTTTGCTGACAAAAGAATGATCCCGAACCGCCATCAACAACCAAGCAATGCCCACAACCGGTCTGCCGCCTGTGACGAGCTGCTACAGCGAGCGGCGAAGCTGATCGCGGAGAAGAAGTACCAGAAGGCCGTCGATCTGCTGAACGCCAAGGGACTGCGGGAAAGTTCCCACCAGAACTTGAAAGGCGTTTGCTTGATGCGTCTGGGACTTTACGACGACGCCGTGCGGCTCTTCCGGTCGCTCGTGATGGTTCCGGGCAGCACCCAGATTCGTCACGATGCGCCCGCTCTCCACAAGATCAACTTCGCCACCTCGCTGCTTCTGTCCGGATGTGCCAGCGGATGTACAGAGGTATTGACGGAAATTCACCAGGATCAAGATCCCTACGTCCGGCAGGTGCGGGCAGCGATTGACAAGTGGGTATCGCAAATGACGATCCTGCAGAAGCTGAACTGGTGGATGGGACGCATCGAACCTGCCAATCGCCCCGTCAAGATCGATTTTGAGCCGGGTGATCTGGGCATCGAAATCCAAGGGGAAGACACCCCGAAACCCGAAAGTCAGCCAGTCGCTCTGAGGCCGTGAAGCAATTGGGAGCGGCACCTTCGCGACCCATGATTTGCCTTGGGTTGCTACGGATTGCGATTCGGTCCGGTCGCATTTTCTCGGCTTGTCTGTATCCGACACGGTAGCAGCTTCGTGGGAAACGGATTTGCGGCTGCTCTGCGGTCCCTTCCTCCGGCTCTCGCAGGTTTTCGTGTCGTTTCGCCGCCGTACCGCTGGCGAAATGCTGGTAGACTCGAACCATCCAAGCCGCCTGTTCCGGTCGCTGCCAGAGCGTGTTCTTTCTTCCTGGGCCGCAAGTCCAGCAGGGCTTCAAGTGCCCCGTTCCCAAGTCCCATCTTTCTGCCATCAATTTTACTGCCAGGCTCTTCTTTCAGACGTTGAGCACCACGCCTTACTCCAGCGAAAGCTTGCGGGTGGGGTAATCGATTGCCAATTTGCGTTTCCACAGCAGGCCGACACCCCGCAGGGGAAGATTCCCGTCGTTCTCTACGACTTCGACGACGCGTTGCTCTCCGAACCAGTCAATCACGCAACTGAAGGTGTCCAGCACAACCTGGGTGCCATCCGCCAATCCCGCCATGATTGCCGCAGATTGCGGCAGCCCCAACGCGCGAATCGTGGCTCGTGGAATCACGAATTCGCCGGTAAATGCGGTGTCCACCCAGGTTCGCAACGGGGCAGCTTCCGCGTCGTGAGTTGGCCGAACCGACAGCGTAATCAAAGCTCGTCCTGCATCGTCCACCATGCCGTTCATGCGAACGCGACTCCCAGTTCGATGGTGGCGTGGTGCCCGACGCGGAGGACGAAGGGCAGACGGTTGGGATGCGCGGAACGGGCAGCCTGGATGGCTTCGCTCAAGGTTCGGCCCAAGAAGTAGTCACCCGAGTCCGGTTCGATGGCAACAAATGCGTCCGGGTGGGTACGTTCCAACTGGGCTCGAAGTCGTTGTTCGTAAATGGCGCTCGCCTTTTGGGCCAGTTCCCGAGACTGCGGGGATGCCATGTTCTTTCGCTTTCTGGTGGTGGATTTTCGAACGTCTCGATCAAATCGCATCATGCGGGAAATCACCGCACCCCTCCGTTCTCGGAGATCACCCGCCTCAACGCCTCGTCCGCGAACTGCTCCGGCGTCTTCCCACGGGCACTGGCGACCCGAATGAGCAGGCGGCCCAGGTCATCATCGATCGTTACGGTTGCCACGAGAAATCCCTCCTCGTTGCGGTTCTGGATTGGTTCCTCGGTAATTCTACCCGACACAGACTGCTACGGAAATCCATGCCCCCGACCCCGTTCCAACCTTTCTGCCAAACTCCTCTTTCAGACGTTGAGCACCTTCAAAACTTCGTCGCCGTAGTGGTTGATGACTTTGACGGCCAGTTTGCCGGTTTGGGGGCGGTGGAAGGGGCGGCTGGTGGTGGTGTAGAGGGTGGACCAGGCGGCTTCGTCGATCTCGGCGCGCAGGGCTCGCTTGAGTTTGTCGTAGGGTTGGTCGGCACCGGTGAAGTAGGCGTGGCGGACGAAGAAGCTCTCGCCGTTGTAGTCGGTATCGAGGAACCAACAGGCGATGTCGTCGGTGTCGCTCGATCGGATCTCGCCGGTGGTCGGGTCGAAGATGTCGAGCCCGCGGAGTTGGACGACGATCCGGCCGTCCTTTTGATGGGCGATCTCCGCGTCAGGTTCGCCGAAGACCATGAACAGGTTGCCCGAGCCGGTTTTCTTCAGCAGGTCGCCCATCGTCAGGTCGGGATTCGTGCGGGTGGGCAACACCGTCAGTTTTCCGTAGCGTTTGGCTTCTTCGGCGACGTGCGGGTCGAAGGCGAATCCGCAGACGATCAGCAGATCGAAGCCGACGCCTTGGACGGCTTCTTTGGCGGCTTCCTTGATCAATTGCGGGCCGACCGTGCCGTGTTCCGGGCCGATGCAGACGGCGGCCCGTTTGGTCGTGCCGTCGCTTTCGGTGTACGTGCCTTCGCCGTGGATCCATTGGCCCGCGTAGGCTTGGAGCGAATCGAATCGCAGCCGCTCTTTTTTGAACGTGTTCTGGACTCCGGCCGTGCGGAGGTTGTCCAGGATCATGTTGCCGAACTGGTCGGGGCCGTCGGTGGCGATCTTCAGGCCGAGTTTCGGGTCGCCCTGTTCCGCGCGGCGCCGCTTTTCCTCGACGCTGATCGTGCGGTGCGGCGAGAGGCTTTCGACGGTGAACGGCCAACAGATAGTAAGGGAACCGGCCCGCCATCAAGGTCGAGCATCTGACGCAGGCTGAGCAGATCGTCATGGCGCGTCATAGAGCACCTCGGCTTCAGCCAACACTTCATCCCGAAAGTGAGGGCTGAGGAACTTGGGTGTGTTGAGATCGACTTTCCTGCCGAACAAGGCGGAGAGTCGGTCTTGCATCGCGAAGAATTCCAAGCCCGGAATGTGATCCGGTTCGAACTCGACCAACACGTCCAAGTCGCTGTCCGGGCGGAAGTCGTCGCGCAACGCCGAGCCAAACAGGGCCAATCGGCAGATATGGTGGCGACGGCATAACTCGGCGATCGCCTGGCTCGGAATTTCCAAAGATGGCTGGATCAACAAGTGGACCCCCTGTGATCGATAGTACATGCTCGGGGCGATTAGCCTCTGGGAGCTGTTCTTGGAAACTGGGCAGAAAAATTGATCGCAGAAAAATGAAGACCTGTTACGAATCATGTTTCTGCCATCAATTTTTCTGCCAGATTAGAACCATTTTCAACTCATATTTCTGCCATCAATCTTTCTGCCAAAAATCCGCGGATGATCGACTGCGCATCCCACGGGTCGCGGATTTCGACGAAGGCCCTGCAGCAGTTGGGAGAAGGTGTTTTCTTGGCAGACGACACACTCGGCCAACCACTGGCGGCTGATGGCCAGCAGGTCGGGGAACAGCCAGGGTTTGACGCTCTGCTGATCGTCCCGGAAATGGTGTTCCAGCAGGCGTTTGGCAAGCCGGAACGAGTCGGTGAAGCGGGCGTCGCGGGGGTTGGCCGGTTTGTTCAGCAGGTGCCAGACGATCAGCATGGCGATGACGACGGTCTTGCCGCTGCCGGTGGCCATCTTGGCGGCGATCCGCAACAGGCCGGGGTTGGCGTCTTCGTTGAAGCGGCGCAGGTCGTTCTCGATCCAAGTACGGCCGTACCGCGTGGCGACTTCGGTGATGTAGATAAGCGTTTCAGGGCTTCGATCTGGCAGAAGAACAGGCGGCGGGAACGGTCGTCGCGCTGCCAACACTCCAGCAGACGGGCCGTGGTCCGGGTGACGTCGTCGGTGTAACGGCCTTCGCGCCACAGTTGGATCAGGCGGCGGATGGCGTTGACGGTCTTGTTCTCTTCGATGCGGTCTTCGGTCGATTCATCGAAGGTCAGTTGCCGTTCTTTGGCCGTCTTGCGGGGTTTGGCAATGGGGACGAAGTATTGGCTGATTCGCCGCTCGGCGACGATGGTGTTGGTGATGCCCTGCTCGTCGAAGCGGAAATGCCGCGCGGGTTCCTCGAAGGGCGAGTTGATGACCGGGTTTTCGATGACGACTTGCGGCATGTTAGGACGACTTTCCGGAAAACGCTTCAGGGACGCGGAGCGAAAGCGTCGGGGCGGGTTGCTCTCTCACAGATGCGTGCTGCCAAGCGATCCGTAGGAGACGTCACACCCCTCGAAAGTAAGGCAGCAACGAGAATCTCGGGATGCAACCGGGGAGTCATTCGATTGGAGGTTACAGACACGCTTCGGAGATTTCATGGCAGGACGCATGCGGGCAGGGCACGAAAGCTCCAGTGTCGAGAGAATCGGGAGTTCGTGGTTGCGGGCGTCACTTCTGCTCGACCAGGGTGTGATAGCCCATCTCGTTGGGCTTGGCGGTGGGCGGTTTCATCAGTTCGCGGATGGCTTGGAAGACGACGGCGAACTGCTGGTCGTACTTGCGTTCGAGTTCATCGAGAGCATGGCCACGCCCTGCTCGGTGAAGGCGTAGGGCCAGCGCCGCACGCCCATCTTTGAGCCCGGATTGGACATCACAAATTGTGCTCTCCAATTCTCGAACTCGTCCTTGGACAAGAAGTCGGCCGGGAAACGGCGCAGATTGTGTTTGACCGTTTGAACCAGGACGCGACAGGCTACTTGGCCGTTGCTTGCAGGTTGGCCAAGGTGGCTTCGACGGTGGTCAGTTGCTGTTGGAGTTGCAGCAGGCTCTCGCGTTCGCGTTGGACGACGTCGGGCGGCGCGCGGTCGACGAAGCCGGCGTTGGCCAACTTGCTCTGCTTCCCCTGGATTTGCCCTGCCAGTTTTTCGCGGAGTTTTTCGTTGCGAGCAATTTCCGCACCGACGTCGATGAAGTTCCGCAGGTCGACAAACACCTCGATGCCGGGCAAGCTGACTGCGGCGTGCGTCGCCGGCGGCTGGACGTCCCCACCCCAGGCCACGGCCGTGGCATTGGCCATCGAGGCGAAGTTGCCGGTCATCGGCTGCAACAAGTCGCACGTTTCGCCATCGCAGCGGACGCTGAATTCGAGCGGGCTCTTCGGCGGGATGTTCTGGCGGCTGCGGATCTCGCGCAACGCGCCGAGCACGGCCTGGAAGCGGGCGAACCGCGTTTCGATGACCGCATCCTGATGCGAAGCGTCAGCGATGGGCCAATCGGCGATCATCACACTGGGCGAAGCCGCCGCGGGCGCCGGCAATCCGCGCTCGGGTGCGGCGCCGCCCAGCAACTGCCAGACCTCTTCGGTGATGAACGGGATCATCGGGTGCAGCAACCGCAGCAGCACGTCCAGCGTATGAGCCAGCACGCGCTGAGCCGTGGCACGCTGGGCTTCGTCCTGGAAGCGGTTCTTCAGCATCTCGACGTAGAAGCTGCAGAATTCGTCCCAGGCGAAATCGTACAGACAGCGAGCCGCATCGGCGTAGTGGTAGTTCTCCAACGCTTCGGTCACCTGCTGCGTGACCGTCGCCAACCGGCTCAGAATCCAGCGGTCTTCGACGGCCAAGTCGCCGTCGGAAACCGCACCGGCCTGATAGCCACTGAGATTGATCAGGGCGAAACGCGAGGCGTTCCACAGCTTGTTGCAGAAGTTCCTGGCGACTTCGAACCGCTCGCTGACCGCAGCGCCCCGCGGAAGCGCCCGGTCGGCCTCGTTGCGAGCCCATTGCGTGGCGAAGTCGCGTCCACACTTGGGACAGGCGATGCGCGGCAACTCGCGGTTTTTCTTCGTCTGCTCGATCAGCGTTTCGCAGTGCGGGCACTCGAACTGGACCGGCAACCGCACGTCCTGGGTCTCGGTGGTCAGGTGAGCCATGCCGAACCGCAAGGCGTCCGCGCCGAACTTCTCGATCACATCCAGCGGATCGATGCCATTGCCTTTGCTCTTGGACATGGTCTCGCCGTACCCGTCCAGAATCTTGGGATGGATGAACACGTCGCGGAACGGCACCTCGCCCATGTTGTTCAAACCCATCAGCACCATCCGCGCCACCCACAGCGTGATGATGTCGCGGCTGGTGATCAGGACGCTGGTCGGATAGAAGAAATCCAGCTCCGGCGTTCGCTCGGGCCAGCCCATCGTCGAGTGGGGCCACAACGCGGAACTGAACCAGGTGTCCAGCACATCCTCCTCTTGCCGCAGGCCGGCTTGCTCCAGGAGGCGTTCCGCGTCTTCGTGGCCCGGAGCGACGCAGACATACATCGTCGCTTCTTCCGGGCTCGGGCCTTCGGTGACGTGGATGGACATGTGCGGCTGAGCATCGGGCCGGAACCGTTCATCTTCGTCATCGAAAACGAACCCAAGTTGCGAACACAGACTGGCGATCCTGTCCGCAATCGCGGTGATCGACCAGACCGGAATCTGGTGCCCCCACCACAGTTGGCGGCTGACCGGCCAGTCGCGTTTCTCGCCGAGCCAATCCAGGTAGCCTTTCGTGTAGCGCGACGGGAAGATGCGCACTCGACCATCCTGGACGGCATCCATTGCCGACTGGGCGAGTTGGTCCATCTTGACGAACCATTGGTCAGCCAAGTACGGCTCGATCGGCGTCTTGCTGCGATCCGAGTGCGCCAGATCGATCAAGCGATCCTCGACTTCGACCAGCAGTCCCTGGGCCTCGAGGTCAGCGACGACTTTGCGGCGGGCGGCCATGATCGCCAGCCCTTCGTACGGCCCGGCGTTGGCGTTCAGCGTGCCGTCGGAATTCAGAATATTGATCATCGGCAGCCCCTGGCGTCGGCCGACGTCGTAGTCGTTGGCGTCGTGGGCCGGCGTGATCTTCACGCATCCGCTGCCCAATTCCGGCTTGGCCCATTCGTCCATCACCAACGGAATCACGCGGCCCAGCAGCGGCAACAGCAGTTGCCGGCCGTCGCGCGCCATGTCGCGCAGTTTCACCAGTTGGGGCAGAGCCTGTTCGCGCCGCTGGCGGATCTGGTCGATCTGTTGCTGGATCTCGTCGCGTTCCCGCGCCGGAGCTCTTTCCAGTTTCTCCCGCAGCTCCGTTTCGCTGCGGTCCAGCGCAGCGGCCGGTTCAGGATGAACGGCGACGGCCGTGTCGCCCAGCATCGTCTCGGGCCGCGTCGTGGCGATCGTGACATGCGTCGGCTCGCCCGGACGAGGATCGATGACCGGGTAGCGGAAGTGCCAAAAATGCCCTTTGACTTCCTCGTGAAAGACCTCGTCGTCGCTCACGGCCGTTTGCAGGAAGGTGTCCCAGTTGACCAACCGCTTGCCGCGGTAGATCAAGCCTTTCCGGAACAGATCGAAGAACGTACTGCGGACGGCCCGCGCACAGACCTCGTCCAGCGTAAAGCGGGTACGTTGCCAATCGCAACTGCACCCCATCTGCTTCAACTGACTCAGAATCCTCGCCTCGTACTGCGTCTTCCATTGCCAGATGCGTTCGACCAATTGGTCGCGGCCCAGATCGTGCCGCGTCTTGTTCTCTTCGTCCTTCAGCCGGCGTTCGACCACGGCCTGGGTCGCGATGCCCGCGTGATCGGTGCCCGGCATCCAGAGCGTCGCGCAGCCTTGCATCCGCTTCATGCGGACCAGAATGTCCTGCAACGAGTTGTTCAGCGCGTGTCCCAGATGCAGCGCCCCGGTGACGTTGGGCGGCGGGATCACGATGCAGAACGGGGGCCGGTCCGCCTGCGGCTCGGCGTGAAAAAAGCCCTGCTCCTCCCACCAGGCGTACAGACGTGCGCGGGCTTCGGTGTAATCAAAACGATTGGGCAACGAATCGGAAGTGAACGTGTGCGACATATCGGGCAAATCCATTTCTTCTGCGATCGTCGGAAGGTGTCCTCACAACGGCGTCTGATCCTTGTAGAGTTTGTATTCGACGGCGTCGACCAATGCCAACCAACTGGCCTCGATGATGTTCTCGCTGACGCCGACCGTGCCCCAGAGGTCTTGGTCGTCGCGGCTTTCGATGAAGACCCGGATGCGGGCCGCCGTGCCGGCTTCGGAGTTGACCACGCGGACCTTGTAGTCCATCAAGTTCATTTCGTTCAGCCCCGGATACGTTCCGTTCAGCGCCTTGCGCAGTGCTGCGTCGAGCGCATTGACCGGACCGTCGCCCTCGGCCACCTCGTGCCGAATCTCGTCCCCCACGCGGAGTTTCACGGTCGCTTCTGTCACCACGTCCCGCCCCGTGTCCGCGGCCACGGCAATGTGGTACTTGAGCAGTTCGAAGTGCGGCGTGAACGTCCCGGCACAGCGTTTGACCAGCAAATCGAACGACGCTTCGGCCGCTTCGAATTGGTAGCCCCGGTTCTCCAGTCGCACCACTTCGGCCAAGATGCGATCCATCAGTTCGCGGTCCTGGCGCAGATTGTGCTTGACCGTCATGGCCACGATGTTCGAACGCCCCGACAGCTCGCTGACCAGGAACCGACGCTCGTTGCCCACCACCGCCGGGTCGATGTGTTCGTAGGAGGACGACGCCCGGTGAACCGCGTGGACGTGCATCCCGCCTTTGTGCGCGAACGCGCTTTGGCCGACGAATGGCTGATTGTTCCGAAGATTCAGGTTGGCCGTTTCGTAGACGTATCGCGACAACTGGGTCAGGTGCGGCAAGCCCGTTCCCTCCAACACCTGGTAGCCCTTTTTCTTGACCGCCAAATTGGCGATCACCGAGATCAAGTCGGCGTTTCCACATCGCTCGCCCAGTCCGTTGATCGTGCCCTGGACCTGGACCGCCCCGGCGTCGACCGCCGCCAGCGAGTTGGCGACCGCCAATTCTCCGTCGTTGTGGCAGTGGATGCCGACGGGAACGCCTAGCGGGGCGAGACATTCGATCGCTTGCCGGGTGATCTCGGCGATTTCTTCGGGCAAGGTGCCGCCGTTGGTGTCGCACAGCACGACCAGTCGCGCGCCTGCCTCAGCCGCGGCACGAATGGTCCGCGCGGCGAACTCGCCGTTGGCCTTCCAGCCATCAAAGAAATGCTCGGCGTCGTAGAATACTTCGCGCCCGGCTCCGGCCAGAAACTGCACCGAGTCCGCGATCATTTCGAGGTTTTCGTCCAGAGTGACGCGCAGCACCTCGGTCACGTGGAAATCCCAAGTCTTGCCCACGATCGTGCAAACGGCGGCGCCGGAGTCCACCAGGGCTTGCATGCCCGGATCGTCGGCCGCATGGATGCCGCGGCGGCGAGTCATTCCAAAGGCGCAGACCTTGGCGTGCCGAAGATCCATCTGGCGGACTCGCTGAAAGTACTCGACATCCTTTTCGTTCGACAACGGATAGCCGCCTTCGATGTAGTCCACACCGATCTCGTCCAAACGCTTAGTGATCTGAAGCTTGTCGAACAACGACAGACTCACCCCCTCGCCTTGGGTGCCGTCGCGCAGCGTCGTATCGTAGATCTGAATGGTTCGCATCGTCGAAACCCTAATGAAAACAAAAAAAAACCCTGAGACCTGTCGATCGGCCTCAGGGCTTGTTCTCGGTCGCTTGCGATCAAGGTTTTCCCCTCGGCCCTCGCCTTCAACGAATCACAACGCAAATCACCACCGCCTGCTCAACGGCGCGGAGTGATCGGAATGATGTCGAGGTGACAGGTGCCATGGGACCCCCTTGTGGACATAACCAAGACAATAGGTTATTCGGAACATTCTGGAGTGTCAACGGCGCACTCATAACTCGATGGAAGAATCCGATTTTCGCTCCGGAGGCTGTCGACGCAATACCTGCATCGTGAGCCGGATCGCCTCGGCGTAATAGCGTACCGCTTCGGAAAAACGCCCCGCCACAGCCGCTTGTTCGCCCAAATTCCGCAAGTCGTCGGTGCCCTGCCAGACAGAATTCCGTGCCATGTCCCCCGCTGCGTCGCGGAGTTCCGCCAGCGTCTTCGACAACGTGCCGACGAAATCGCTGGTTTGCCCGCAAACATGAGTCACATAGGGCCCATCTCCCATCCTCGATCCAGAAACCTCGGCCCCCATCCCGACCGTTCGTTGACGCAGCCAGAGCACTGCCGCGGTCAGCAAAACGGCAATTCCGACTCCTCCCAGGACCAAGGACAGAGCCGTTTGCTCGGTGATCGCCAACAAGGCGGCAAACAACAAACAAACCCCAGCGACCGGACCGGCAACGACCCATCCTGGCGGAGCGCCGTTTCGCGTCTTGCGCCGCACCATCTTGGCAGGCGGGTCGCTTGCCAGCACCCGGTCATCAACAATCCGAACGATGATCAAGGTGATGTTGTCCGGGCCGCCGCGGAGATTTGCCAAATCCACCAATGTCTGGGCGGCTTCGTCCGGAGGAAGACAAGCGAGTAATTCGGCCAATTCAGAGTCTGGAATCTGACCGGTCAATCCATCGCTGCACAGCAGGAACACATCCCCCAGTTGAAGCGGATATGGTCCCTCGATGTCCGCGGTGACGCTACTGTTCGGCCCCAGGGATCGAGTGATCACGTTCTTGGGGATCGAGCGAACAAAATCCGAGTCTTCACTGATTTTCGTGTTGCGTCGAAGCTCCCATTGCAGACTGTGATCGAACGTCAGTTGCTCCAATCGCCTGTCTCGCAAACGATACACGCGGCTGTCACCGACGTGCCCCACCAAGGCGGCATCGGGTAGGAGAGCCAGAGCACTAGCCGTCGTTCCCATGCCCCTAAAGTCGGGATTCGCCAATCCGCGGCGATGGATTTCGGTATTCGTATCGGTGATTGCCGTTCGCAGAGCGTCGGCCGCTGGCAGATCTCGATTATGGTAGTACAGATGGGCTATCTTATCGACAGCAATTCTACTTGCAAGTTCGCCTGCCGCGTGTGCTCCCATCCCGTCGGCCACGATCACCAGATGGCCTCTTTCCCGCCAAGATAATTCGTCTTCGGCCGGTCGGACGGTGAACGAATCCTGATTGTTGGCCCGCCGCATGCCGATATCGGTGCGCGAGACAAATTGAAAGCTGGCGACGAACTCGGGCTGCGGATTGTTCATCTTTCGTCACTTCGCAGGTTTGACTCCGAACTCACAGCCAGCATGGCTCCGCAGCAGTACCGGATCGCTAAAGAGCGGACGTCTGCCGAAAAATGATCTGGCTTGACAACCGGGGCGTTATTATACTTCCCCCGCTTGTTTTCGGGATAAGGCTACAGAAAAACGGGATTTGGTTCACTCGGACGAGACGGACTCGTACGCGATCGTGTCATTCGCCAAGTGTTTGTCTTCAGTGTGTTGCCTTCTCCTTGGGTTCTCCCCCCTTCTTTAGCAGATCGGTATCTCGTCGCTGTGACTCTACTTCGTCCTAAAATCCGCTCCGATTCGGGTCGAAACGCTGTTTGGATGCTGTGCTTGCTGCTGGTGCCCGTGTTGTGTCTGCCCGGCTGCGTGCGGCGTCGGATGCTCATACGCAGTCAACCCGCGGGTGCGTCCGTGTTTGTCGACGATCAGGAAGTCGGCACCACACCGGTTTCCGTGGATTTCACCTACTATGGAACCCGCAAGATCCAATTGATCAAGGATGGTTACGAGACGCAAACGGTGAATCAACAGATCTTTCCGCCGTGGTACCAGTTGCCGGTGGCCGAGTTCGTCAGCGAGAACCTGTCACCCTGGGAGCACCGCGACGAACATTTTCTGGATTTTCAACTCGCGCCGCAACAGATTCTGCCTGCGGACAAACTGGTCGAGCGAGCACAGGAGCTTCGCATCAACGCCAACCAAGGGTACTCGATCCCGCTGCCCAACGCGACGCCTCTGCCCCAGCCTGTCGCGCCGATGAGCCTTCCCGCCACGGGAGCGACACCAGCACCGCTGCCGATTCTGCCCACGCCGGGCCCAGGTTCGTAGTCCGTCGCGCCGCGCGGCGACGGACAAGGCTGTTCGTTGTACAAGGGGAAAACCGTACCACGGCCAACGGAACCCTGCATCCTCCCGATCGCACCTGGCGCTAATATCCCAGTGCCGACAGCGCGGCATCGCCGATTCGGCCGCGGGCCAAGTATTCTTGACGGCCTTGTTCGGACGTCTTCGAGTGCCTTACCGGATGCGTGCGATTGGTCAGCACCAGTACGTAGACGCCCAAGTCGGGATCGATCCAGATCGAGGTGCCCGTGTTGCCGCTGTGGCCGTAGGCGCGCGGTCCCAGACGCTTGGGTCGGTGCGACGACTTTGGATCAACTTCCCAGACGAAACCGCGGCCAGCCAATTCCGGGACGCGATAGGGGCGAATGAAGTCCTCGATTGTGGCCCGAGCAAGAATCCGCCGTCCGCGCCACTCGCCCCAACCCAGCATCATCTCCGAGAAATTCGCCAGATCCCGCGCGGTGGTGAACAGCCCCGCATTGCCGATTGCGCAACCGGCGTCGCGCGAATCCGCGTTGTGGCTCTCGCCGAGCACGGGATGATGGGTGCCCACCACGCGGGGCGACGGTTCGATGCGATTGAACCACGCCTCGCGCATCTCCAGCGGATCGAAGATCTCCTTCTGGCAGAACTCGCCGAACGGTTGACCGGAGACCTTTTCGACAATCGTGCTGAGCAGGATGATGTTGCGACAGGCGTAATGCATACGAGTGTCCACCGGCCAACTCGGATCGTCCTGCAACATGCGGCGGAAGATCTCCAGGCCCAAGATCGTGCTCTGGCGACTGACCCGCGGTGAATCCGGGAAACCGGAGGTGTGCGAAGCCAAGTGGCGCAGCGAGATGTGCTCGACTCCCTTGCCCCGATGATCCGGCATGTAGTCCAGCAACATGCCGTCCGGGTCGATCAGGTTCCGGTCCTTGCAGATCCCGACCGCCGTCGCCGTGCAAACCACCTTGGTGATGCTGGCCATGTCGAAGATCGAGTCCTTGCGCATCGGCGTCTTCTCTGGCTCGATCTGTGCCAAGCCGAATGCCTGGTGGTACAGCACCTGATCTCGCGTGCCGACCATCACCACTGCGCCCGGAAAACGTCCCGCCGCAATCTCGGCGTTGACGGCCGCCGCGATCGCTTCGTCGGCCGTCCGGGTTCCCGCCCGCGCGCACGGGGAAATCAGCACCGTCGCCACGAGGCACGACAGAATGATCGACCGATTCGATGCCAAGCAAAACACCATCGTCAACTCTCTCCAAGCTGTCTTAAAGGTCGCCGTCCTGCTAACCAACGACTCGCCCTCCCCGTCGACACGAATGATACTCTTCCCCGCATCGCCCTGGCAACGCAGTTGGCCGATCCGCATCACTCGTCTCCGTCTCCCTTCGGCCAGGCCCAATGACGGAGATCGTCGCTCCAAGCGAGCCCGATGCTGGCATAGTTGTCGAAGCCGCCGCGAGGGTCGTTTTCGGGAAACTCCGAGCCGTGAAAAAACATCAGGGCTTTGCCCACCGTCGCTCGGTCGCGCAAATCCAAGACGAACCCCGCCGTCAAGCGGCCCTGGGACCACGGCCAGGACTTCTGTCCGAGCGTGAGCAGCCCCTCGTCCCGCCACTGGCGCAAATCGCCGGTCCGCTTGATCCCAATGCCGTTGGCGGGCGAGTGGAACAAGACGTAGTCATCGCCGTCGACGATTACGCAGGCGTTCTCGCCGGCGGAGATGCGCCCGGCGTAATTCCATGTCCTCAGATCGGTCGACCACGACATGCTCATGCCCGCCTGTTTGTAGAAGCACCACCACTTGCCGGGCTGGTCCTTGTCCGGCAACAGGTACGCATCGATCATCCGTCCCATCTCGTCCTGCGGCACATCCGGACCTTTGACGCGGAGCAGTTCCGGCTCGCTCCACCTTTCCAAATCGTTGCTGCGCATGGCCCAAATGCGAGACGAGGCGTTGCCGTATTGCTCGCCCCGAGGCCGGGGGTAGGTTTGCAGGCACAGCACCCACTCGTTTCCGTCCCGGACGATATTGCCTGGACTGCCGTAGTTCAGGTTTTGGTCCCGCGGCGTGAAGGTCACCGGATCGCTCCAACGAACCAGGTCGCGGCTCTTGCTCCAAGCCGTGTACGAGAACGGTCCCGCCCCGGGCTCGATCTCGACCAGCGTAAAGAACAGACGGAACCAGCCGTCATGGTAGACCACCGCCGGATCGCGGTAGGCCGTCGTTGCATCTCCTCGGAAAATGACCGGCGACACCATCGCCGCAAAGGAAACCGATTCGGGCTCGGCGGCTCGGGCGACCAGCGACGAGGCAGCGAGCGCGGAAACGAGCATCGCCCGCCTCGTGGTGTGAATCATGGATCGCAAGCTCATCGAGTTTCCTTTCATGGCCATGTTGCGGACCGCCCGAATCGCCATGGCAACACGCTCCCAGCCAAACATCGGGGTGATCGAGGCAAGCTGAGCCACTGTTCTTCCTCTGTCTTGACCGCGTCCGTGATGTGCTTTCCCACGCCGTAGCACAGGCTGCCAGTCGGTGCCAAGCGGGATCGTTTCGGGCGGCTTTCGGCCACTCCCGCTACGACACCATCCAGCCTATGCTATTGCCCTGCCTGCTGCCAACTGCCACACTACCAGTCGAATCCCTTTCACGAAAGGACCGTCCACGATGACCCCGCGATCTTGGAAACTTGTTTCGTTCTTCTGCCTGTCGGTTCTCCCGGCCAGCCTCGTTGGACCCGCTCGTTGTCTGGCGGCCGAACCGGAATTGCCCAATCCGTTCTTCGCCTTCGACAACGGCTTGCGCGGAATTGCCGATCCGCCTGCGTTACTCAAGGAGTTGGGTTACGACGGGATGGGGGCCAGCGGCCTGAACGTCGGCGGGTTGCTGAAACAGTACCAGGATGCAGGACTGAAGATGTACAGTACCTACGTGGGCTGTAATTTCAGCGAGACGCCGCCGTACGATCCGCAGTTCGCGAAGACCGTCGAAATCTTGGAAGGGACCGGCGTGATCTTGTGGTTGACCGTTCGCGGCGGAAAGTACGGCCAGGACGACGAACGCGCCGTGGCGGTGATTCGCGAGATTGCCGACTTGGCCGCCGCGCGCGGGGTGCAAGTGGCGTTGTACCCGCACACCGGCTTCTATGTCGCGACGACTGCGGACGCGCTGCGACTGGCCAAGCAGGCGAACCGTCCGAATCTGGGAGTGTCGATCAATCTGTGCCATGAACTGATGACCGACCAGGGAACAACGCTGGATGCTACGATCCGCGAAGCGGCGCCGCACTTGATGATGGTCTCGATCAACGGCGCCGATGCCAAACAACCGGGTTTCGGTTGGGACCGCCTGATCCAGCCGCTGGGACGAGGCGATTACGACGTCGCGGGATTCCTGCGGAAGCTCCGCGAAGCCGGGTATGAAGGCCCGATTGGACTGCAATGCTATGCCGTTCCTGGCGACGCCGCGGACAACCTCCGCGAATCGATCAACGCCTGGAAGAAGTACCAAGCCCAATTGGTCGAGAAATGACCGAAGCCTTTCCCCGCCGCTGAAAAGGGGGCAGACGTCCCCGCGTTCCGCATGTTTGATTCCAAGGAGTTGTTGCGATGAAAAGTAGGTTCGCTGTTGCCGCGGTTGTGGCCTTCGTTGTTGTGTCGGCAACGCACGCTGCCGAGTCCGGATGGATTCCGATCGAAAGCGTGACGATCGGTTCGCGTCGAGAATTCCAAGTCAACGGCCAACCGTTTTTTCCCTTGATGGCCTGGCTGCAAGATCCGGAGAATTTCCCGGCCGTGAAGGAGTGCGGCATGAACGCGACGGCTGGCTACTGGAAGGGCTCCGGCGGGACAGCGGATGTGATCGAGTACATGCAGCACGTTCAGCGCGCCGGCCTGTACGGAGTCATGCCATTCGATCCGCGGTTGAATGAACACCCGGCGCTGTTGGGCTATATCCACGACGACGAACCGGACCTGCCGCAACAGGTCAGCGACGCCGAGGTGATCCCGGCGGAGCATCTGGTGGTCAACCGCAAGACGCCTCTCTGGAAGATCGTGGACGGCGTCACGCACACTTGGTCGGTGCTCGATCCGTTGCTCGACGCTTCGATCACGATCCGCGTGAAGCAACCGGTAACGGTCGTCAGCGTGGCAGTTTGGCCGACCGTGTCCTCCGGACTGCCGGTGCCGAAAGAAGTTGTCTTTTCCGGTGACGGCCGCGAGTTGCTGGTCGCGACCATGCGTGCGGAAAAGGGCCAGCAGAAATTCGACCTTTCCGAACCGGCGACGTTCCGGGAGTTGAAGATAACGGTTCGCTCGACGTATCCTGGCGAAAACCCATGGGGCTCGATCGGCGAGATCGAAGCGTTCGACTCGGCCGGCAGAAACGTGTTGTTGGCTCCGCCTCGCAACCAGCCGCGTGCGCTGCCCGCGGTCTCGCTCGCCGAATACCGGAAGATCCGTGCCGCCGATCCCGATCGGCCCGTGTTCATGACCTTGACGGGCAATTTCCATCCGCATTTCGACAAGTTCACGGATCAGCAACGAAAGGAGTTGTACCCGGCGTACATCCAAGCCACCGACGTCGTCGGGTACGACATCTACCCGATCTACGGCTGGAACCGTCCCGATTGGTTGCACCTGGTCCAGGAGGCGACGGCGCTGTTGACCGAAGCGGCCGGCCCGCGCCCGGTCTACGCCTGGATCGAAACCAGCCGCGGCGGACAGTGGACAGGTCCGCTGGAACGTCAACACGAGGTCACGCCGGCGCACATCAAGTCGGAAGTCTGGATGTCCATCTGCCGGGGAGCCACGGCCATCGGCTACTTCACGCACGTGTGGAAGCCGTCTTACCATCAATTCGGCGTGCCCGACGAAAACCGTCAGGCCCTGAGAGAGATCAACGACCAGATCACGCGGCTGGCTCCTGCGATCCTGGCTGCAGCCCCAGCGACCGACGTGACAATCCAGTCCGAGGGCGATGTGCGATTGGATGTGCTGGCCCGGCAGCACGACGGCCATCTGTACCTGTTCGCGGTGAACTTCGATTCGCGGGCGGTCGCCACCGAGGCGCGGGTCGCGATCGGCGGTTTGCCCGAGGGCTGGAAGATCGATGTTGTGGACGAGGGCCGCACAATCGCTGCGGAAGCAGGCGGATTCCGTGATCGCTTCGCGCCGCTGGAAGTACACATCTACCGGTTCGCCGTGCCGGAAGGGGTTGCATCTTCTCCCGTCGCACCTTGAGGTTCGCCCATGTTGGAAACCATCGTCGCCGTCTCGTTGGGGATTGGGCTCGCTGCCGCCTGCGGTTTTCGTATCTTTGTGCCGATGGTGGCAGTCGGCTTGGCGGCTCGAGCCGAATGGTTGACTTTGTCTGACGGTTTCGAGTGGATTGCTTCGGACCCGGCGATTCTGGTCTTTGGGATCGCCACCGCGCTGGAGATCGCTGCTTACTACATTCCCTGGGTCGACAATCTACTCGATAGCGTCGCCACACCCGCCGCGACCGTAGCGGGGATCGTCGTGGTTGCGGCTTGTCTTTACGACATGGACCCGATGCTCAAGTGGTCGTTGGCGATCATTGCGGGCGGAGGTACGGCAGCCGCCGTGCAAACTGGCACGGCCGGCCTCCGGTTCGGCTCGACTATGCTGACGGGCGGCGCGACGAACCCGGTCGTCTCGACCCTGGAGTGGTTCGCCTCGCTGGTGATGTCGATCCTGGCCGTCTTCCTGCCGATTCTGGCCGCAGCCGTTGCCGTCCTGCTGGTCATCGTCCTCTTGCGCTTCGCCGTCCGTTTCGTCCAGCGCCGTCGGCAAGGTCCGAAAGCGGATCCAGCCTGACCTAGCGTTCGTCGCGTGGGAACTCGGATTCCGACGGTGTCAGATCACGGCCCAATCGGTTAAAATTGAAGCGTGCGTTGGAGTTGGCGCCATCGAATGGTCGGACAGGACTTGCGCCCGCGACGGAGAAATCAGCATGAGTTGCCCGTTTCCGGGAATGGACCCGTACATCGAGCGGCCGGAGATCTGGCCGGATTTTCACGACCGCCTGATTACGTACCTCTGCAGTTTCCTGCAGCCAGTATTACGGCCAAGGTATCTGGCCGTAACCCAAGACCGCTTGTACGTGGTCGAGGCGGATCGACCGATCTGGCCCGACGTGTCCGTGGTGCGGACTCACGTGCCTCGGACAAGAAGCTCGACCGGTGCGGTCTTGGAGATCGACGAACCAGCGGTGTTCGAACTTTGGCGCGAAGAAGTACGTCAACCGCTGATCCACATTGTCGAGCCGGCGGCGGGAAACCGATTGGTGACGGCCATCGAAGTGCTCAGCCCGGACAACAAACTAGCCGGGGCGGGGCGGAAATCGTACCTGAAGAAACGCGACGAATTCTACGAAGGCGGCGCGAATCTGGTAGAAATCGATCTGCTGCGGGCGGGCGAACCCACGGTGCGCATCTCGGCGGAACAACGAGCCAGTCTGGCGCCCTGGCACTATCTGGTCGCCGTCACCCGCCGCTGGCCCTCGCGGCAGGAACTTTATGCGATCCGCCTGGAGCGGCGCTTGCCACGAATCGCGGTTCCTCTGGACGACGAAGACCAGGACGTCCCGCTCGACATCCAGGCAGCGTTCACTCGATGCTGGGACGAAGGCCCCTACCCGGAACTGCTGCACTACCACGGGCCGCCGCCGGGCGACATGCCCGTGGCGGAAACCGAGTGGTGCGAACAGACATTGCGCAAGGCAGGCTTGCGAAGCCCGTGACCCAAGAATCCTGTGCGATCTCGATCACGGTAACACGGAAATCCGAAGTCTGCCGTCAATCCTTCCAGTTCAGAATCACCTTGCCTGACTGGCCGGCTTCCATCGCTGCGAAGCCCTGTTCGTATTCCGTGTAGTGCAGCCGGTGCGTGATGACAGGCCGGATGTCCAGGCCGCTCTGGATCATCACGGTCATCTTGTACCACGTCTCGTACATCTCGCGACCGTAGATGCCCTTGATCGTCAGCATGTTGAACACCACCGTGTTCCAGTCGATCGACATCTCGCGCTCGGGGATCCCCAACATGGCGATCCGGCCGCCGTGGCACATGTTGGCCAGCATCTCGCGGAACGCCTCTGGACTGCCGGACATTTCGAGCCCCACGTCGAACCCCTCGGCCATCCCCAATTCCCGCTGCGCGTCGGCAATTCGCTGAGTCCGCGCATCCAGGGCCAGGGTGGCGCCCATCTGCCGGGCGAGTTCCAGGCGGTGCGGGTTCACGTCCGTGACCACGACGAATCGGCATCCGGCATGCTTCACCACCGCCACCGCCATCAGCCCGATCGGGCCCGCGCCGGTGATCAGCACGTCCTCGCCCAGCACCGGAAACGAGAGTGCGGTATGCACCGCGTTGCCGAACGGATCGAAAATCGAGGCCACGTCCCGGTCGATCGACCCGTGGTGATGCCACACGTTCGTCATCGGCAACGCCAAGTACTCGGCGAATGCTCCGGGCCGGTTGACGCCGATGCCTTTGGTCGCGGCGCACAAGTGGCGGCGTCCTGCCAGACAGTTCCGGCACCGTCCGCACACCACATGCCCTTCCCCGCTGACGACATCGCCCGGAAAGAAATCCGCGACGTTCGCTCCCACTTCGACGATTTCACCGACGAATTCGTGGCCGACCACCATCGGCACGGGGATCGTCTTTCGCGCCCATGCGTCCCATTTGTAAATGTGAAGATCGGTCCCGCAGATGCCCGTTCGATCGACGCGAATCAATACGTCGTTGATTCCCAGCGCGGGCTCGGGTACGTCTTCCAGCCACAATCCACGTTCCGCTCGACTCTTGACCAAGGCTTTCATGCTTGTTCTTCCTTTTCTGAAATGTTGTCGGCTGTCGCGAAGCCCCGCGTGTGAAACCAAGCCGCGACCACACGTCGGAAGGTGGCACTCCCGCTAGTCGGTCATGCTAGCACCTAACGGGTGTGACCGTTCCCGAAGGCTGGGATTTCCTGCCAATCATCGTCAAATCTGAATATTTCCATAACCGAACATTCTTCCTCGCTTCATCGGCTCTTCACATCGACTTCGATAATTTGCGTTCGTCATCGGCTCAAGGCACGTCGGTTCGTCAAGCCGAGTCCACGAGTGCCAACGAAACACGCAAGGGCGAATGTGAGGAGGGCAGAACGCCATGAATGATAATTCAAGGGACGCGGGAAAGGTACGGGACGACCTTCGCCGAGCGGGATTTACCGCGGTCGAATTGCTCGTCGTCGTTTCGATCATCGGAATTCTGGTCGCCATGTTGATGCCCGCGATCGGCGCCGCCCGCAACGCGGCGCGCAAGGCCGGTTGTCAGAACAATCTTCGCCAGATCGGGCTGGCAATGACCGCCAATGCGCAGCAGAGTTCCCACGATGCACTTTGCACGGGCGCGTTTGATTGGAAGCACGACGGGGCGGTGACCGAGGTTGGGTGGGTGGCGGACTTGGTGCGTCGCGAGGTGCTGCTCGGCGAGATGCTGTGCTCGGCAAATCCGGCGCAAGTTAGCGAAGCATACGAAGATCTCCTGAATCTCGACGCCTCAGCAGCCGGCTTCTCCCAGTGTGTTAAGCGACTGGGAACCGCGGGCACCCAGGCGCCGGACGGCACCTTGATCGTCAATCCATGCCGAGCGATTGCAGAGAACGGACTGGCGCCGGCCAGCGAAGCGCGTCGTTTGTTCGTGGAACAAGAGATCTTCCAGCGGAAATTCAACACCAACTACGCCGCCAGTTGGCTCTTGGTCCGAGCCGGAGCGAATCTGGACGGCAGCGGAAACCCGCGGTTGGCCGTGGCTTCGTGCGACACGTCGCTCAGGTCGCGCAACACAACCATGGGGCCGCTGTTGTTGAAACAGCTCGACCGCTCGAGCTATGCGGCTTCGATTGTGCCGCTGTTGGGCGATGGCGCGGCAATCGGCACTCTGCCGCAGGCGATCGGTCCCTACGGCCCCGGAGAGATGACCGCGCAGTCGTTCACCAACGGACCGGTCCTGAAGACCACATCGCAAACCGTTCCGCCGTTTCCGGCCGGCACGCCCCGCGAAGGCCCCAACGGCTGGTGGGCTGTTTGGCATCGGCAGGTTGCCCAAGATTATCGCGGTTTCTCGCCGGTCCACGGCGGCGTGTGCAACATCCTGTTCGCCGACGGCAGCGTGCGAGCTGTGGTCGACACCAACCGGGACGGGTACTTGAACAACGGCTTTCCTGCCATCGGCGGTTTTACGGATGCCGAGGTCGAGCTGACCCCGGACGACTTCATGAGCATGTATTCCATCGACGCCGACATCGTTCGCTGAACGAAAAAGCGGCGGCGATTACTTAGGGAGGAAAGGAGGTGGAGCGAGTCGACCAAGGTGAATGAATCACCCCGCTTGCGGACACCTGCGGGCTGTTCGCAGTCATCGATCG
Source organism: Pirellulaceae bacterium (assembly GCA_023382975.1). Taxonomy (GTDB): domain Bacteria; phylum Planctomycetota; class Planctomycetia; order Pirellulales; family Pirellulaceae; genus SKKK01. The sequence goes on along the minus strand of JAHDXO010000001.1, from coordinate 143,881 downwards.
CGGAAGCTGTTCCGCTCGTGCCGGAATTGTCCGGTCATGCCGGTGTGCGCAGAGTGCGTGCATCGAACACATCCCAATGCGTATTTTTGATCCAGGAGACATGGAGTTACTATGAGAACGAAAAAAGGATTCACGTTGGTTGAATTGTTGGTGGTGATTTCGATCATCGCCATTTTGGCAGCGTTGCTGCTGCCCGCCGTTCAAATGGCCCGCGAAGCGGCTCGCAAATCCAGTTGCCAGAACAACCTGCGGCAGGTCGGCATCGGACTGCACGCGTTTGCCGAACGCGACCCTCAAGCTCGGCTTTGCACCGGGGCCAGCGATCACATGCGCGACGGCTGTATGGACACCTGGGGTTGGGTCGCGGACCTGATCAACAGCAACGCGGCCGAGCCCGAAAGCTTGTTGTGCCCATCCAATCCGCTGCGCGGTTCGGAGAAACTAAACGACCTGCTGGGCGGAAACACGAACACGAACAAGGACGGGGCCCCGATTGAACGGCTGTCCGACGGCATTTGCGGTCAAGACAACTGGGGCGGCCTACAAGGCGGCGATGGCACTGGAATTTTCGCGGACACCGCAGCATCCAGCGGAACGGCTAGTCCCGCTCGTGTGGCCTTCGTCGCGCGGTACTTCATGGAACGCGGCTACAACACGAACTACGCCGCGGGTTGGCACCTGGTGCGCAGCGCTCCGCGGATGAACTTCGTCGGAACCACCAGTCCCGTGCAGATCGTGACCGGCGGCGATGCCAGCGGTGCGGGACTCAAGGGATTCAATTCCACCCTCGGACCGCTCACCTTGCGGATGGCCGAAACCAGTCCCGTCCCGATGTCGAACATCGGAATCTTGGGCGATGCCGCTCCCGGCGACGTGAACGAGGCACTCCTGAAGTCAAACCTGCAGTACGGACCGACCCTCAGCAACGGGAGTCCCGATCCGTTCGCCAACGGGAACACCGCCCGACGTACGTTTATGCCGGTGGGCTCGATGTTGACCGAAGCATTCAATGACGGACCAGCCTATTTCAACACGACCAACAATAAGATCGTCTTGATTCCGGCTCAAGGCGCCCGCTTGGATATTCAGGCCGACTGCGAACAGGCGGGCAACTGTGCCGCTCCCACGGAAGTTAGCAACACCTATTTGCAGGACACGCGGGATTGGTTCGCCGTCCACGGCGGCCGAAAGGGTACCGCCAATATCCTGATGGCCGATGGCAGCGTGAAATCGTTCGCCGACCTGAACGGCGACAAGTTCCTGAATCCCGGCTTTCCAATCCCGAACGACCTGACGCCGGACCAGTATGCCGTGATTGGCTATCGCGACAGCTCACCCGAACTGATTTCCGGGTTGATGTTCAACGGGATTTTCCTGATGAATCTGGACAAACGTTCGAAGTTTGAATAGTCGTTTCGCGAGTAGCCCCCCGGCGCGGGGCAGTTCCGGCATTCGGCGCTGACGTTCGAATGTCAAGCAACATGATTTGCAGCCGAATCCCGACGTGCGCTATCGCCGACTCGGAATCCGGCCTGCCCCGCGCCGTTCTTCAGGCGGTCCGACCGCCGCAACGAACGTCGCAGGGCTCTCCAGGGCCGTGCATAACAGCCAACACGGCTCTGGAGAACCATGCGACGGTACGACTTGAACCACATCGATCCCATGAAAAAACGCATCCTACTATTTGCCCTTGCAATCCCGTTGATCGCAGCGCCTATCCTGTTGGTTGTGGCGTCGGCGTCTTCGGGACCGTCGCTGCTTCGCATCGCGTCCCCGGAATCGACCTCGCCAACGGCAGACGATGCAGTGCCTCGCGTGTTCGTCCAGGAATCGGAATACGATTTTGGCGTGATGGATCCTCTGCAGTCGGCCTCGCACGCCTTTGTCATTCGCAATCAAGGCGACGGACCGTTGCGGCTTCGCCGCGGTTCGACCACGTGCAAGTGTACGCTCAGCGAGGTCGACACGCGGTTGATTCCGCCCGGCGGATCAGGCGAAGTCGTCCTGACTTGGAACACGGGGCGCAAACATCAGCGATACGACCACAGCGCCACGGTCTTGACGAACGACCCCGAGCGTCCGGAGCTACAGCTTCACGTTCGGGGGGTGGTGCGGGCGGACCTGCGCGCCGAACCCGAGACACTGGTCCTGATGCGCGTCGAGCCGAATCAGCCGTCCCGGGTTTCCGGCTTGGTCTACACCCAGTTGCCGGCGCCTTTCGAAATCGTGCATGCGTCGTGTACGCTCGACGGTTCGTCCGTTTCCTTCGAGCCGGCCAGTCCCGCGGCGCTGGAGGATCTGGCGGCGACCGGCGGACGTCAAATCCACGTCGAATTGCCAACCGGGCTGGACAGCGGACAAGTCGACGGCATGGTGCAACTCACGGTTCGGCGCGAAGGTCAGGAGACCGACGAAACGGTGGAGATTCCGCTCGTCGCCCAGGTGCTCCGGCGCTTGGCCGTGTACGGGCCGGCGGTGGACGAGACGGGCACGGTCGACCTCGGCCGGCTTCGGCCTGGCCAAGGCGCAAAGCACCGGCTGCTCTTGAAAGTGCGCGACGAGCAGCCGGAGATCATCGTCCGCGGGATCGAGGTCGAGCCTGCGTTCATCCAGGTGAAGGTGACACCTTACCACACCGCCACCTCGGCGGCGGGCTTGTACCATCTGGACATCGAAGTGCCGACCGATGCGCCCGAGTGCGTCTTGCTCGGTCCGGATGCGGGGTTGATCCGCATCGAGATCGATCATCCCCGCATTCCCGACCTTTCTCTGAACGTCCAATTGCTGGTGAAGAGGCTTTGATTGATGAGTATCATGGCAGTTGATCGCAAGCAAGTTCGCGAACGGCCCGTCTCCGAGTCCGTGCCAGGAAGTGTCGCGTGCTGTCGTTGCAACCACGTCAATCCGCGGGAACGACGCTACTGTTCCCAGTGCGGCAGCACCCTCTGGCTGCCTTGTCCCGCGTGCTCGCTGGAGTGCGCGGTTACCGAATCGTTCTGCGGCGAGTGCGGAAAGGACCTGGAGCAGGCGATTCGCCAGCGGTCGGACGAGTATGCCGGTTGGCTCGCCCAAGCCGAAACCGCGAGTCACGCGCGGGATTTCCAACGCGCGCTGGAACTGCTGCGACCGCTCCACAAGTTGCAGGATCCCCGCTTCCACCGCTTCCACGATCAGGCTCGCGAACTGTCCGCTCGGATCGAGGGCGAATTCGAGCAGGCGCGAGGAAGCGTCGACCGGGCTTGCGAGGTCGCCGAACAACGGCTGCAATGCCACGATTACCAGGGCGCGCGGAACGAGTTGGAATCGGTGCCCGAGCAACTGCGAACCCAGCGCGCCGTGGAACTTCTACGCGAAGCCTGCGCCCGGGATGACGAAGTGCGGCGTTTGAGCGGAGAGGTGGCCCGTAGCGTCAAATCCGGCCAGGTAGCGGACTTGGGCATCAAGCTCGAACGGTTGCTGGTGTTGCAGCCGGATCACGAAGTCATCCGGCGTTTGGCGATCCAGTTCCGCGATCGGCAAATCCGCAGCGCGCAGGCTCGACTGGCAGATCATGATTACGAGCAGGCGCTGGCGATGCTCGATACAATCCCCTTGTCGCAATGGAACGACGAGGTCGAAAAACTCAAGAACCAGGCAGCCGAACTTGACTGGCTGACCAACGACCTAAAACAGGCAGCGATCGCCGACAAGACGCTGCTGACGATCGGCGAGCGTCTGGTAGGACTGCGGCCCGCGGACGAAGAGGCGGCTCAATTGACGCAGCGAGTCCGCAACGCGCTGGCGAAACCGCCGCGCGATCCGCGTTCGATGGCCACGAACCTGTCCGCACCCGAGAGCAGCGTGCTGGGCGTCCCTGTCTCCTGGCTTGCTTTGCCGAAGAATATGGCCACGTCGGCCGAAGCCGGCGACGCGCTGCGGCGTTGGCCGGGCTCGTTCTGGGTCGCCTGCGGTCTGGCGTTGCAGGGTCTCGAGCGGGCGGACATTTCGGTCAATCTGGTGTCCCAGCGGCAAAAGGCAGCCGGGGCGAAAGGCGTTCTTCAGCGGTTCGGTTGGACGCGAAAGAAGAGTCCACGCACGGCCTGGGGCATCGATCTGGGCAGCACTTCGCTGAAAGCCGTTCGGCTGACCGTCGACGGCGACGAACGGGAGGCTGTGACGATCGATCGAGCGGTATTGATTCCGCACCGGCAAGACATGACTCGCTTGGGCGACACTATCCAACGGCGCGAGGCTGTCGCTGCGACGCTCCGCACCTTCTTGGATCAACATCCGCCGCAAGACGCGACGGTCAGTTTGGGTCTGTCCAGTCTCTCCGTGCTGGGACGGTTCTTCCGCTTGCCGCAGGTCGATCCGAAACGCTTGGCCGACGCCGTGGCCTACGAAGTGCGGCAGCAGATCCCGCTGCCGTTGGAGGAATTGGTCTGGGATTATCATGCTTGGCCGCTACCCAAATCCGAAGGCGACGACGAGCATGCCTGGCGAATCGGCGTTTTCGCGGTGAAGGAATTCCATGTGCAGGAAGTCGAGACTGTCTGCCAGGAACTGAATCTGAAACTGGACATTGTGTCGGGAAACGGCGTCGCGCTCCATAATCTCGCCATGTTTGAACTTCTGGGCGACGAACCACCACAGGCCCGAAGCTCGTCGGCGATTGCCTTGCTGGACGTCGGCGCCGAGGGTTCGGCACTGGTCGTCAGTTCGGCGAACTCGGGCTGGTTCCGTCATCTGCCCGTCGGGGGCGAGACCGTGACCGGCAATCTGACCCGCACCTTCAACCTGACTCGAGCCCAGGCGGAACTTGTGAAAGCCAATCCGGCGCGAGCGCGCCGACTGAAGCCGCTGTACGAGGCCATCGATCCCGCGATCCGGCATCTGGTCGATGAGATCGACCGCTCGCTGCAACAGCACCGACGGTTGTTTCCGGAGGTTCAGATCAAGCACTTGTTCGGCTTGGGAGGTGGTTTCCAACTGCACGGACTGCTGCGGCGGCTGCGAAGCGGGCGATAAGGAACGACTGGTACGGCGGAGATTTCGGCCTCCGCGAGTGAGGAAGACGATGCGTGTTTGCGTGGTGTTGTTGGTTCTGGCGACATTGGCGTCGACGATCGGTTGTGGTGGATCCGTCCCCTCGCCGGCCGATATGCGACGATCCGCCATCCGACGGTCCGCAGCCGATGTGGACGAAACTTCCGCGGCGGTGACCCCGGTCGCCGCCGCACGGTCCGACGGGGCCGGCAGTCCGGGCAAGTCGGACACGTCCAACCAGTCGGACACGTCGAGCCAATCAGGCCCGTCCGTCGCTTCGAACATGTCGGACGAGCCGGAAGGGTCGGCCAAGCCGAAAAGGTCGGAGGGCCCGGATGCCCTTCCACCTGCCACCCCGGTGCCCGACCAGCCGCTGACCGATGCCCAGCGGCGACAACGCTCGATCGACAACCTGGAGAAGATCTCCTCGGCACTTCAGAAATACTTGTCCGAGAAACGCTGCTTGCCCGCCCCCGCGATTTACGACAACACGCGGCGGCCGCTGCTCAGTTGGCGCGTCCACTTGCTCCCTTACTTGGGCCATCAGCAACTGTATTCGCACTTCCGGCTGGACGAGGCGTGGGACAGCCCGCACAACCGCCAACTACTGGCCGCGATTCCTCCCGAGTATCAATCGCCGGAACGATTCGACGATCGAACCAATTATCTGGCTCCCACAGGGACCGGAACGGCATTTCCCGGACCGCAAGGCTTTGGACAAGGCGGATTGACGCTCAGCGACATCGAAGACGGGCCGGCCAACACCGTCATTTTGCTCGAAGCCGACGACGAAACTGCCGTACCCTGGACGCAGCCTCGGGACCATGAAATCGATTTTCGCGGCCCGAAACAACATATCGGCAGCCTGCGCGACGGTGTGTTCTATGTTGCCTGGGGCGACGGCACGGTCGGTCAGTGCTCACTCGATGCCGCGCGTCCCTTCTGGCGGAAGATGTTCTGCGTCGACGACGGCGAGGCGTTCCTGGCCTCGCAGGTCCATCAGCGGCCTGGAACCGAACCGCCGGACGCGGCGGCCGATTCGCACGCGGACACACTCGTCTCCGAAGAAACCGGAGCCCGCTCCGCGGACACAGTGCCCACCGCGCAGCCGTCGAATGCCTTGATCGGAGTTGCGATGCCGACATCGCCCGACGAGTCGGACACGTCGAGCGTCTCCGTGGCAACGCTTCCGTTCCGTCGTCCCATTCCTGACGAGTCGGCCTGCGAAGCGGCTCGTCAGGTCTTGCGCTCCACCTACCAGAGCCAGTACGAACGGGCCCGCACGAGCGATGAGCGACGCGATCTGGCACGTTCCCTCCTGGAGCACACCGGACGTTTGGAATACGGTTCGGCCGAGCGGTACGTCGCGCTCGAACTGTGCTGGAAAATCGCCCTCGAAGCAGGCGATTTGGCGACGGCGCTGCAAGCTGCCGAAAAAACGGCCGAACATTTCGAAGCCGATCCCTTGCAAACAAAGATTGCTGTTCTGACGGCCACTGCGCGCGTGCGATTGCCCAGCGAGGCTAATCAATTGCTGCTGAAGGTCGCCGACCAGTTGATCGACGCTGCGTTGGTCGAGGATCGCTTCGACGTCGCCCGCCAGATCCAAGCCGCCGCGGCCGCCGCGGCCCGGCGCAGTGGAGACCGGCGAATCGTCGCGGACGTCAGTGCGCGGCAGCGGGAGATCGACGACGCCAAGACCGCGTTGGAACGTGCAACGCTCGCGGTAGAACGGCTCACCGAAGATCCGACCGACGCCGCCGCGAACCGGATTGCCGGCATCTACTACTGCTTTGCCAAAGAGCGGTGGGAGGACGGACTGCCAATGCTGGCGCGAGGCGACGATCTGCGGATTGCCCAGTTGGCCCGCATCGAACTGACTCGGCCGGCCGAGGCTGACCGTCAAGTGGCCTTGGCCGATGCCTGGTGGAACGAGGCCGAAACGCGCAGCGATTTTCGCGCCGCAATACGTCGCCGAGCCGGATACTGGTATCAGTTGGCGCTGGCCTCGCTGCCTCCGGGCCTGGACAAACTGCGCGCCGAAATGCGCCTCGGACAGGTTCGCAACGCCGAGTGACGTCCCGTGAAACGGAATTCGTTCCAGCCCTCGTTGAAGCGTACGCTTCCGCACTCGTAGTAGCGGCCGCGATCTTGCTGCGTACGCTAACCCGGATTATTTACGAAGTGCTCCGCGGGCCCGTAGTACAGGCTGCCAGCCTGTATTTGGGGAACAAAGGCAAGCTGCCTGTGCTACAACGCGACCCCGTGAATAATCCGGGCTAAGCTTGCTGGCGGATCGTCTGGATTGCCCAACGTTGACATCCCAGTTATCATACGCGGATGCAGATAATACGCTGCGTTTCAATTAGGCAACCGTCACTCGCAACCAGATCTCATGATTCAACGCTTTCATGTCCACAATTTCCGCTGCCTCGAAAACTTCGATCTGTCTTTGTCTGCACACCCCACTTGGCTGTTGATCGGCAACAACGGTTCAGGCAAATCCACTGTGACCAAGGCGTTGGAGGTGCTCCAACGGGTCGCCCGGGGTATCAATAGGGTCGGCGAGTTGGTCAAGCCGATCGATTTCGCTTGGGGTCGAGCAGCCGTCCCGATGCGTTTCGATATCGAGGCTAAGCTGGGAGACGACATATTCCACTACAGCCTGGCGTTTGAATTGCCGGAGGACTTCAAGGAGTTGCGGGTCGCCGAGGAGCGTCTGGCGTGCAATGGACAGAACCTCTATTCCCGCGACAGGGCTCAAGTGGTGCTTCCGAGAAGCGGTGCGGTGCGCGAAGCAAAGTTCCTTGTCGATTGGCACTTGGTGGCCCTGCCCGTAATCCAGGAGCAATCGGCCGCCGATCCTCTTCATGTTTTCAAGCAGTGGTTGGCCCACATGCTGATTCTCGCGCCGATCCCAAGCCGTATCCGCGGCGACTCGCAGGGGGCTAGTCTGATGCCGAATCGGGAATGCACGAACGTCGGGGAATGGTTTGCGGGGTTGCTGTCGCACACTCCGGCCGCTTATGCGGAGATTGACGGTTTCCTGAAGCCACTGATGCCGGATCTCTTCGACGTGAGGAATCCGGTGATTGCCAAGGACTCGCGCAGCTTGTTCGTCCAGTTCATGCGAGATCAGGCGGCATTCAGTCAACCGTTTGAGATGCTTTCGGACGGAGAGAAATGCTTCTTCATCGGCGCGCTGGTTCTGGCCGCGATTCAGTGTTACGGCCCCGTGTTTTGCATTTGGGACGAGCCGGACAATCATCTGTCGCTTTCGGAAGTCGGACATTTTGTAGTTGCCCTGCGACGAGCGTTCGGCGCGAGGGGCCAATTAGTGGCGACGTCGCACAATCCCGAGGCGATTCGGCATTTTGCCGACGAAAACACTCTTCTGCTTATGCGACAGGGCCAATTTGAACCGACGCAGATCCGCCCCGTCAGCCAACTGCAAGTCCAGGGTGATCTGGTTAATGCGCTAATCCGAAACGATCTGGAATAATGGGCGCAAACAAGTATCGAAAACACGTTCTGGTTCTGCCCGAGGATCGCGCGGATCACCAAATCGCCGTTGGCTTTCAGCTTCATGACTCCGTAGATCAAAGAGCAATTCAGGTTTTGCCGAATGCAGGCGGTTGGAGCAAAGTGCGAGATGAGTTCGCGACAGTACACGTCATCGAGATGAGAAATCGTCCACAACGTCACATGGTGCTGCTCGTCGATTTCGACCGGCAAGGATCGCGACTCGATGATATGTGGTCGGTCGTCCCACAAGATATTCGGGATCGCGTATTTGTCGTCGGCGTTTGGTCGGAGCCCGAAGACTTGCGACGAGAGGCAAACATGAGTTGTGAAACGATCGGTCAGAAACTCGCGTCCGAGTGTTGCGACGACTCACGGGAACTCTGGGAACATCCTCTGCTGCAACACAACGCGAAAGAGTTGGAGCGGATGACCGCCGTTTTGAAGCCCTTTCTGTTCCGCAGTTCGTAGCGACAGGTTTGACGGAAGTTTCATCACCGCAGACCGGCGGAACGTAGCAATTCATCCGCCCAGGCGGCATCGGCCGGCGGCAGTGGCGGTTCCGGCTCGGCTCGATAGTCCAAGCGGGCATGGTAGCGGCCTCGCTCGTAGCACAGATCGATCAACGACTGCAGGTCGAGCGCCACGTCGGCGTCCTGCGGGCGCAACGGCACCGCGATGCGCGGCAGGGGTTGCTGCAGTGGGCAGGGATAAGCGTACTTGCGGTCGGGGCGAGTCGCCCGCCAGACACTGATGATGTACGGCGCACGCCGTGAGGGCGGGATCTCGTCCTCGGGGGCCAGCACGATGTAGTCGCCGTCGCGTACCAGATCGATCTCGACCACGTTGACGCCGCCGTTCTGATAGGCCCGGCGCTTCCGGCGATATGCCCGCCGCCGCTCCAAGGCGAGTTTGTTCGTCGCGCTCAACACCTCGATTGCGGTGATCACGCGGCCGCCGGCCTCGACGATCTGCAGATACCGCTCGACACGGTCCTCGGGATCGATCAGAACCAGCGGTTCGGCTACCGCCACGGCTGCGGCTGACGTCGCCCGATGTTCGGGACTCTCCCAGGACTCCGCCACGTGGACATCGGGACGAACCTGTTGCGCCGATTCGAGCAAATCGTCATCGACGGTCTCCGCTTCCTCGACAGAAGCCCACAGGCCATCGGGCAAGGCCTCTTGCAGTTGGTCGCACAGATAGACCATGAAGGTCGTGTCGACGCCCCGCCAAAACTGCTTCAAGTAGGGATTCATCCCCGGAAAGGGATTCTGTCGGTCTGCAGATTCAATCATCCCCGAAGTCTATCGGTCGCGCTGCGCGGCTGCAAGTCAACCGCTTCGTTCGAAAACGGTCGCTACGCCTTGCCCCAAGCCGACGCACATGGTGGCCAGCCCGAAGCGGACGTCGCGGGCGATCATCTCATGGATCAACGTCGTCGCGATGCGGGCGCCGCTGGCGCCCAGGGGATGCCCTAGAGCGATCGCGCCGCCGCGAAGATTGACCTGCCGGTCGATCTGCCCGTCGTTCCGGCCCCACTGCCTGAGGCAGGCCAGTGCCTGTGCGGCAAATGCCTCGTTCAATTCGATCAGCCCGATGTCGTCCAGGGTCAGTCCGGCTCGCCTCAACGCCTTGTCCGTCGCCGCCACCGGGCCCAGGCCCATCAGGCACGGCGCGACGCCGGCCACTGCCGTCGCCCGCACGCGGACCAGCGACGTCAGTCCCAACTCCGCAGCCCGGTCCTCGCTCATCATCAGCAGCGCGGCCGCGCCGTCGGCCGGCGGCGAACTGTTGCCGGCGGTGACAGTGCCGTGCGGCAGGAAGGCCGGCTTCAACGACGCCAGCGATTCGGGCCGCGTGCCGTTGCGGACACATTGATCGCGGTCAACCGCGATCCGCAACCCCGCTTCGTCATGGCCGGCAACAGGGACGATCTCGCGCTTCCAATCGCCGCCGGCTTGCGCTGCGGCGGCCAATTGCTGGCTGCGGCACGCGAAGGCATCCTGCTGCTGTCGGCTGATGTCGAACTTCCGAGCCAGGTGTTCGACGGTCAATCCCATCTGCAAGGCACCTCGGGACGTGTGCCGAAACAATTTCGGGTTGGGATCGACTTCGCTACCCAGCGGCAGATGGTGCATGTGTTCCAGCCCGCCGACCAGTTGAACGTCTTCCGCGCCGGCTTGGATGGCATGAGCCGCTTGTTGAATCGTCTGCAGACCGCTGCCGCAGAGCCGGTTGACGGTAGCCGCCGCCGTACTGGGCGGCAGACCGGCCCGCAGCGCGGCGATGCGAGCGACGTTCATGCCCTGCTCGCGTGTCTGCTTGGCGCAACCCAGCAAGACATCTTCCACCACAGTCGGATCGATGCCGGTTCGCTGTACCAGCGCCGCGAGACAGGCGGCCGCCAGTTCGTCGCCGCGCACGTGCCGAAAGACACCGCGCTCCGGATGCGACCGGCCAATGGCCGTCCGCACACAGTCGACAACCACGGCAGGATTCATAACGATCCCCTTGGATGAACTCGTACCTCGGCGGGGACGTTGTCGTAGAACCTCCGGCCGTGAGCGGCCATGTCCAGCAGAAACGCCGTGGGCTGAAAGCGGCTGCCCAGCCCGGCGTACGGCTCCAGCATCGTCACGATCCGAGCGGCGCCCAGCGAGTCCGCCCAGAACAACAGCCCGCCGCGTTCGGCCGGGAACCCCAGTCCGTAGATCATCCCCAAGTCGATGTCTCGCACGTCGCGAACCACGCCCGACTCCAGCAAGCGAGTCGCTTCCAGCAGCATCGGCAGAAAAAGCCGCCGAGTGATCTCTTGCTCGGAAATCTCGCGAGTGCGGCGCACGTACGGCTCTAGCAACTCTGCCACACGCGGGTCGGGTTCGCCGCGTTTCGATCCGGGCTCGTAGCGATAGAATCCCTCGCCCGACTTCCGGCCCAATCGGCCCTTGCGGAACAACGCCGGCAGAACGGGCAACGCGGCGATGCGGTCGGGAAAAGCTTCCCACAGCGTCCGCCCAGCGTAGAACGAGGTATCGACGCCGACCAGATCGTACAAGGCCAGCGGTCCCAGAGGCATCCCGAATTGTTCGGCGGCGAGATCGATGTCGGTGACGGCGGCTCCGGCGATGAGCAATTCCAAGGACTCGTTCAGATAAGGCGAAAGCAGTCGGTTCACGAGGAACCCGGGGCTGTCGTGGACGACGATGGGCATCTTGCCGATGCGTTTTGCGTGGTCAACGACCGTGGCCACCGTCGCATCGCTGGTCAGGTCGCCCCGGATCACCTCGACCAACCGCATGTGCCGCACCGGATTGAAATAGTGCATTCCGCAGAACCGATCGGGATGCTTCAGGCTGCGAGCCAGCGACGAAATGGGAATCGTGGACGTGTTCGAGACGAGGACCGTCTGTGGGGAAAGATGTGGCTCCAGTTGCTCGTAGATTCGTCGTTTGACCTCGGCCGTCTCGACGACGGTCTCGACCACCAGATCGCAATCGGCCAAGCTGGCGACGGAGGCCGCTCGCTCCAAGAGCCCGACCGGGTTGACGGCTTCCCCCGTATCGCCGCCGACTCCCGGCGGCGCGGCGGCGATTTCCTCCAGCACTTCCACCACGGCTCGCGACAACGCTTCGTCGGAAGCGTCCGCCAATCGCACGGGAACATGGTGTCTCAAATGGGCCGCGGCGACTCCGATTCCCATGATCCCCGCGCCGACGATTCCCACTCGTTCGATGCGCCGCGCGGTGACCTCGCCGGAAACGACGGCATCCCGCTTGTTGTGCTCGCGCAGCAGATACACGTTCAGCAGCGATACGTTGACGTGCGAACCCAGCAGTTCGACAAAGGCTTCCACCGCCGAGCAGCTCGCCTTCGCCGCGTCGGCCTCGACGTTCTCCATCAGCAACCGCAAGGCGACCGTGGCCGCAGGTTGTCGGCCGTGCCATTTTTCGTCGATGGCCCGCGCCGCCGATTCGGATAAGAACTGCGCTTCTTCCTCGCCAACAGCCATTGGGCCGGAAAGCCGCTGGCGGTGCGTCGGCAAGCGACCGGAATCCAAGTCGTGGCGGACCACCGCGATGGCCGCGTCGATCAATTGCCCAGGCGGAACGACTTCATCGGCCAAGCCCAAAGCGCCGGCGTCCTCCGCTCCGGTCCGACGGTCCAAAGCGATCATCTCGACGGCGTGGTCCAGACCGACAAGCCGAGGCAACCGCGCCGTGCCTCCCCAGCCAGGAATCAGGCCCAACTGGACTTCCGGGAAGCCGATTTGCGTGGCCGCACCGGTGCTCAGCACGCGCCGGTCGCACCAACAAGCCAGCTCGGCGCCACCGCCCAGGCAGACGCCGTCCACCGCGGCCACCGTGACGTAGCGACCGCTCGATAAGCGTCGTAGCGTCGCCTGACAGCCGATCATGCGGTCCCGCACCGTGCTCTGGTCATCGTCGATCGACCGGCGCAGGGCATGGATGTCCGCGCCGGCCAGAAACTTGCCCGGTTTGCCCGAAGCGATCACCAGCCCCGACACCTCACTGCTAGCATCCAAACGGTCCAAAATTTGATCCAACTCGGCCAACGACTCGGCGTCCAACAGATTGACGCTCTTGCCCGGGGTATCCAACAGCAGCAAGGCGATCTCCGGAAACGGGAAAGAGAGTCGCCAACACGTCGAGCCAATATCGGGCATCTTGGATCACTCCATCTGGCCGTGATGAAATCCGCACCTGCGACAGACGCGGCGAGTTGCCCCGACCGCCAACGCAAGCCCCGGATGAATGTGAGCAATGTACACATCCAAGCGATTGCGCAAAGCCCTGCTGTCGGCGAATTCCGTCAACGCGCAAAGTGCGGCGGCCCGTTGCCAGCGGACTCCGAGCGCTAGCATTGGGCCGCCGCAGTTGCATTTGCTGGGCAAGCGCGGACATGGTGACGCCCTTTCGTTTGGCGGGGTGGACGAGGGGCGGACGGGCCAGCTAGAATTCGGGGAACGACGTGCCATGGGCAGTGTCTCCTGGGAAATCGTCCGCGGCCGGAGCGAACCGAAATGGCCCGCGCCCATCCGCCGAGGCCAGGTACGCTGTGCCCCATGTCACGCGAACATGCAATCAATCGACGGTCGCTGGCAGCGGCTTACTTGAACCAACGGGAATGGACGGGAGGCGGGCTTGCTTGCCGATCACCATGGTCGATCACGCGTCCCGCCCGCGTGATCGTGGTCGTTACGTGTCCAATGGCAGACTCGGCAACAAACACTGGATCCACCGCAACAGAGCGTCGCGCGCGCTGGCTGTTTGCACTCGTAGTGTCATCCATCGTCACCGTCGCTGGACTGGTCGCCGCCGTTCAGCAGTTTGGCTTGAAATACCTTTGGGACCAGTCGGCTCACACACGAACCATCGGCGGCCTTCTGTACATGCTGCTCGGGGTAGCCGGAATCTGTCTGCCTGTTATTGTGTTCCGCCAAAAAAGGCGGTTTTTGTTGCTTCAGCCTTCGCGGCAATGGCTTCTGGCGATTGGCGTGCCGCTGGCATATATCCTCGCTTTTGCCCTTTGCATGGAGGCGTCGATGCGATCCACGACGCTCATCCTCGCACGGCCGTTTACCCCGACGGCAGTTATCGTTTACGAGCCTACAGATTTGCGTGTCGAGTTTCGAGGCGGTTGGAAGAAGAACCTGGAAAGTGGTTACAGTGGGGCCAACATGCAAAGGGGCGACGATCGATTTTCGTCCCACTTGTATCAAGGCTTCCTGCGCCATCCGCGACGCGAAACCGTTGCGATCCTCGGTGGCGTGAAGCAAATGGATCATGGCAGTGTCCAGATCATTCTTGATGTTGTCGGGACGGAGTCTGTTCGGTGCTCTGTCGAGAATCTCGACAAGGTGGAAATCCGTCGCGATGGTCAACGCATTGGTGAATCGGATTCCCAATCAGGCACGTTTCAGTTGACAATCACAGGACGCCCCAGGTAGGACACATAACCAGTCGCTGCAGCAGACGTCCGCCACCTTGTCGGTTTCCAGGAGTTCATGACTGATCGGAGCGGCGGCCGCGGCTGAGCTTGGTCGTTCGGCATCCCCAGACGGAGCAGACTATGGACTCGTCGCGACAATTCACCGCAGTCGTCCTGTGCGGCATGGTGTTGGCAACTGGCTGCTCACGATCAAATGAGGCGGAACTCGCCATTGCCCGCGCTGACGCGGAGGCAGCTCGCGCGGAGGCAGCGAAGGCTCGCGCCGAAGCGGACGCGGTCAAGGCTGCGCTGCCGAAGCCTCCCCTTGCACCGGCCGGCTTGCGCGTCTGGCGCGACACCGAAGCCGAGGATTTCTGCGAGTGGCTGGGCATTGAAGCGGACTGCTTCAAGTTTGATGGAGGCTGGGTTGATTGCTGGGTGGAGATCGACGTTGGCGGCAAAAAGACACGCCTGGAGGCTGCCGCTCCGCTTCATCGAATCGCCACGGAGAAGAATGCTCTCGCAGATCCGGTCGTCGGTCAGCCATCCGGCTCGTTCCTCTGGATCCGCCGGTTGGACAAGCAGGAAGCATGGGTATTGCCATTCCGATTCTCGGTGAAAACCGCCAACGGTGTATCCAGCGGCAGTTCGACACCGAGGCTTGCGGACGGACCGCCGCAACCGAGTGAAAAGGGGGAAGAGCGTCTCGTCTCCGGTGACGCGGAAGTACTATTGAAGGGCGACGAAGTAGTCACCCTCGTGACCCTGTTCACCGACGGAGAAAAGGATGGGGAAATAACCCGGACTGCGAAACTGCAATGCAGGGCACTCAAGTAGCAGCGTCTGACCGCGCCAACGGGACTGCGGCCACAGCCGCGCAGGCAAGTTCAAATTGGAAAGCAAGACGGCGAAGAAGAAGTTTCGGGCGAAAGTGCGGGCGTTGAAGGCTTGGTTTCGCGAGCACCTGCCGACGCCCACGGCGGAAGTCTGGGGCGAAGCTCAACAGCAAGCTGCGCGGTCACTATCCGTATTGCGGCGTCAAGGACAATTGGCCTTGGCTGCTGAAGTACCGCCGCGTAGCTGTGCAGATGGGCCTGCGGTGGCTGCGACACCGCAACCAGACGCCGACGACGAGCAGCGCGGCGCACCGCATCTAACTGACTCGTCACGAGATCGCCAATCCGAAGAAGCTCCTGGACTTGATTGCGATGGCGCGTTAGCTTGGTGGGAACTGCCGGGTGACATGTGCTAGCCGGGAGTCGGATGCGCTAACGGCGCACGTCCGGTTCTGAGAGGGGGTTGCAGATCAATCGACATGGACGAGATATTGTGACACCACCAGAGGAAACGGGTGGCAGCCGGGAATCCAGACATCGCCCCGCATCGCAGAGTCCCAACGCTAGTCGCCCCGAGTCCCGGATCGGACGGTTTGCCTTATCGGTATTGCTTGGCCGCTACCAGACGAATCCTGTCGTTCGGCCTTGGGCTGACCGAATGGCGGCTCGAGGTCACTTCAACACCGATGGGAGAAAATAGGGATGAACTTGGCACGTATTGCAATAGTAGCCGTCCTCCTTGAAGTTGCGATGAACCACGGACGCGCGGCCGAGCCACCCGAATCGATCGTCCTCAAAGGGCACACCGAGTCGGTCTCGATGGTGGCGTGGGCCTCCGACGGGAAGGCTGTGGCGACCGCCGGCGACGACCGGACGATCCGGATCTGGGACGCGGTCACCGGCCGACAGACGGCGTCCGTGACGGGGATCGCCCGCGAGGGGTACGGCGGACCGGTCGTCGCGTTCACCACCGACCTCAAAGTCGCTGCGGTCAGCTACTGGGGCGAGGTCACGATCCGAACCGTGCCCGACGACAAAGTCATGGTCACGATCGACCCGATCCTCGACCGCGGGCAGAAGTCGGCGTTCCGGCCGGACGTGTTCGCGATGGCATTCAGCCCGGATGGCAAGCGACTGGCGACCGCGGGGTCGGTCGCGGCGGTGGGCGGGCGGCACGGGCTGCCTGGCGGAATCGTGATCGTTTGGGACGCGGAGACCGGCAAGATCGTCCACAAGTCCGACAGGCTGTCCACTGCCGCAAGTTCGGTCGTCTGGAGTCCGGACGCGAAGATGGTCGCCGCGGGGACGAGCGGGGCCGGCGGGGAATTGCAGGAGGCCGGCGAGGTATGGTTGTGGGATGCCGAGACCGGGAAGTCCCTCCATACCTTCCGAGTGAAGCCGGAGACGAAGTACGGCGAGTGGGCGTCAGCGGCCGACGTGGCGTTCAGCCCGGACGGCAAGCGGGTCGCGGCTCCGGTCACGGCCGGAAGCCGTGGTTCCCCGGCCGGGATCATCATCGATGACGTGGGAGCGTCGGTCCGGGTATGGGATTTAGCAACCGGAGAGGATACGCTACCGGTCAAAGGCCTCAGGGCGTCCGTGGGGCGGGTGGTCTTCAGCCCGGATGGGCAGCAACTGGCAACGGCCGGGGCTGACAACGTGGTACGGGTGTGGGACGCGGAGACCGGCAGGGAACTTGCGGCCCTGTCGTGCCCCGACGGGGTCGGCGTGGTCGCGTTCAGCCCGGACGGCACGACGCTGGCGGCGGGAACCGAGGACGGATCGATCCGGATCTGGGTGGTGCCGGCAGCGAACTAAGTAGCACCGGCCGAAGAGTCTTTCCCGCGGAGCGGTTTCCCTGAGCGGAGGTCATCGAGGCCGAACCATTCGCTTCACCAAAACCCGCCCGCCCGCTCGTATCCGGAAGTGGGCAGCAGTCCGAGGCGGGCCGCGCCGCTGAGCATGGTCGATCGAACAAGGAGAGCCACGCTTGAGTCGCCTCGGATGTTTGAACCGCACGAACCGAAGGAGAATGGCAATGACGCTTGAGCAACGTGTTGGAGAACTGGAATGCCCATGCAGAAGGCTGAGATGTCTGTTGAGCAGCCTTGGGCTGATGTGGATGCTGGTCGGTGGCGTGTTGGCGGCCGAGGAGGTTCCTTCGGCCGATACGGAGTTGCCGGATGCGAAGCAGGTGCCGGCGATGCAGGTCGTTCCGCTGCCCTACGATCAGGCGTCGTTCCAGGTCGGACGCGAGGAACTGACTCGTTACCACTTCGGCCCGACGCTGCGGCGTCCGTTCCTTTATCCGGTGCTGGGGCCGGAAGGACGATCGCTCACGCGCATGGGCCAGCCGAGCGATCCGCACGGGCACCGTCATCACTACTCGGTCTGGCTCGCACACAACGATGTGGAGGGCGTGAGTTTTTGGGCTGACGACAGCGAAGGGCGAATCGTGACGTTGCGAGTCGAGCAGTACCGGGACGGCGGAGAGTCCGGCCTCGGCGCTTCGATGTTGGTGAGCGGCGCCTGGCGGGATGCAGAGAACCGAACGCTGCTGCTGGAACGCCGGCGGATCACCGTCGAGCCCGGCTCGGGAACCGATGCTGCGGGAAACTGGACAATGGCGATCGACTTGGAACTCTCGGCGCCTGGCAACCAGGCGGTGACGTTTGGCCAAACGCCGTTCGGGATAATCGGGGTGCGTATGGCCAAATCGATCGGCGTCACCGAAGGCGGGGGCCGGATTCTGAACAGCGCAGGGCAACGAAACGAAGCCGAGATGTTCCGCAAGCCAGCGCGATGGGTCGATTACAGCGGCCCGGTGACGGACGCGGCGGCCGGGGGAATCACGCTGATGGACCATCCCGCGAACCCCAACCACCCGGCGCCGTTTCACGTTCGCGACATCGGTTGGATGGGCGCTTGCTTGACGCTCGACGCGCCCCTGACCATCGAACCGGGCACACCGCTGCGACTCCGCTACGGACTGTGGATGCATGCCGGAGTGCCCGACCGGCGGACGATCGACGAAATCTGGACCGCGTTTTCTCGTGCGGCCGGCAATGCCGATGCCGAGTGAGGGGGAATCGACATGGTGACTGCCACGCTGTTTTCCGTCAGTTATGCCGGCCTGTGGGGCCAGTGCCGGTTGGATCTGCCGGCCTTTGTCCACAAGGCGGGCGAGTTGGGTTACCGGGCTGTCGAGTTGATGGGCAAGCGGCCTCACCTGTCGATCCTCGACACCGACGACCGGCAGATCGGGCAGATTGTCGACGCGGCCGGCTCGGCCGGTGTCGAGATCGCCACGATCGCCGGCTACACCAACTTCACGCTCGGCTTGGGCACCGAGGTTCCAGCGGCTGAGTTTCAAATCGCCTATGTCCGCCAACTGGCCGCGTTGGCGGAGAAGCTGGGAGCGAAGATCGTCCGGATTTTCACCGGCTATGCCACCGAACCGGAAGGGTATGCCAAGGATTGGGACGCCTGTGTGCGGGCGGTTCGTGAATGCGCCGAGGCGGCTGCGCAACGCGGCGTTGTCCTGGGCCTGCAGAATCACCACGACGTTGGCGTGGGGGTGGACAGTTACATCGAGTTTCTGGACGATGTGGACCATCCGAATTGCCGCGCGATGTTCGACCCGTGGGCACCGGCCTTGCATGGCGAGGATCTTCGCGCGGTTGCGCGCCGCTAGGCGCCGCGAATGGTCCAGACGACATTGGCAGACTACGTCCGCTTGCCCCGCTGGGCTTACCAGCCTGGGTTGGTCAACTACAAGCGGTTGGACGACATGGTCCGCGCGGTTCCGCTGGGCGACGGCTTCCTGGATCTGGATGCCTTCTTCGCCGGCTTGCAAGAGGGCGGATTCGAAGGTTACGTTGCCTACGAGATGTGTTCACCATTGCGAGGCGGTGGCAGCGAAGAGAACTTGGACCGAGCCGCCACGGCGAGTCTCGAAGCGATTGAACGTTGGAGTCACTGTTTCAGCGAAGGTTCGGCGGCAAAGGCACCCGCCAAATCGTGAACTCCTGCGAGATCGATTCCCATTGGCCATCGTTTGTTGAGTGTATCGCCATGCACACACCCGCGGGCTGACGCCGCGCGGCTCGCCATCTACCATCCTTTGTGAAAGCACAGCCATGCATTGCAATGTCCACAAACCCTGTTGTCGGAAGTTCAAATGGTTGGCCGTCGCTGCCTGGGCCGCGGCTTGGTCCGTCTGTCTCGCTCCGGTATTCGCGACTCCGCCCGAGGTGCGGTTGGCTGCGGACGGCCGGGCACGGCAACCGGTGGTGGTCGGACCAGCGGCAAGCGAATCGACCCGCAAGGCGGCGGCCGAACTCGCCGAGATGCTGCGGCGGGTCAGCGGCGCTCCGTTCCCAGTGATCGAAGGGGATGGCGGACGCGGTGTGGCTGTCGGTGTCCCCGCCGATTTCACGGCCCTGGGCTTCGATCCGGCGTTTGGCGCCGCGCCGGTGGACCGTGAAAAGTACCTGTTGCGCACCCATGCCGATGGCATTTGGTTGCTGGGTGCCAGCGACCGGGCAGTGGAACACGCGGTATGGGACTTGTTGCACCGTCTGGGCTATCGCTTGCTGTTCCTGACCGACTCGTGGGAGATCGTTCCCGAAACGGCCGATTTGCGACTGGCCGTCGATTGCGTCGAGGAGCCCGATTTCATCACTCGCCAGGCGCCTCGCGGCGCGCCGTGGTCGGACTCGTCACTTTGGGACCGGTGGCGGACTCGCAATCGGATCGCGTCCGCCTTCAGCTTGAACACCGGCCATGCCTACGACGGCATTATCCGATCCAACGCTGCGGCGTTCCGCGCGCACCCGGAGTACTACGCGCTGGTGGACGGCACACGGCGACTGGCCGGACAAGTGGATGGGGGAGGCAACATCAAGTTCTGCATCTCCGATCCCGGTTTGCGGAAACTGGTGGTCGACCACGCGGTTCGGGTTATGGCAGCGAACCCGGACCAAGACAGCATCTCGATGGATCCGTCGGACGGCGGCAACTGGTGCGAGTGCGATGCGTGCGCACAGGCCGGCAGCGTCAGCGATCGGGTAGTGATGCTGGCCAACGAAGTGGCCGAGGCGATCAACGCGTTGGGGCTGGGGGCGAAATACGTGGGGATCTACGCCTACAGTCAGCACAGCCCGCCGCCGAGCATCCGGGTGCATCCGAACGTGGTGGTCAGCGTCGCCACCAGTTTCATCCGCGGTGGTTTCACGGTCGAACAGTTGGTCGAAGGCTGGGCCGCACAGGGGGCGGTGCTCGGAGTCCGCGACTATCACGATGTCTTCCCTTGGAGCCATGACATGCCGCGGCGGGCACGCGGTGGCGAAGTCGGCTACTTGGCGCGGACCGTCCCGTACTTTCACGAGCACGGCGCGAGATTCATGAATTCGGAGAACGGCGATAGTTGGGGCGCCAACGGCCTGGGGTACTGGCTTTCGCCCATCCTGCTCTGGGACGTCGACCAGGCTGAGCGGGTGGACGAGTGGATCGAGGATTTCCTGGACAACGCCTTCGAAACGGCCAAAGAGCCGATGCGAGACTTCTATCGCCTGCTGAACCATGACCGCTCGGTGCGCACGCCGGAAGATGTGGTCGGACGCATGTACCGCGCGTTGCAGACAGCACGCGGACTGACGCAGTCGCCCAAGGTGCATGCCCGACTAGACGATCTGGTGCTCTACACTCGCTATGTGGAACTGTACCACGCGTACCGAGCCGCGACCGGCGAGGCCCGGCAGGCGGCGTTTGAATCGCTGTGGCGGCACACGTACCGGATGCGGGACCGGATGATGGTCTCGACGGTGGCGATCTGTCACCGCGACCGCTTTCGCGACCGGTCGGTGTCCGTGCCAGACGAAGCGGCGTGGGGCGTGCCGGAGGGAAAGAATCCTTGGAAAAGTAGCGAGCCTTTCACTGAATCGGAGTTGCAGCAAATGGTTTCGGCGGGCATTGCCGCCAATCCGGTGTTGGTGTTGGACTTTGAACCGATCGAGTTCAGCGACGAACTGGTGCCCGCCGCTGCGCTCGGATTGCCCGAGGTGCTGCCGGGCAGTCTTTCCCTTCGCGGCCGTGGCACGCGGCGATTCTTGACTTGGTTCGAGCAACCCGGTGCGTTGGAAGTCCGGGTGACCGGCGGATTGATCGCCCACTATCGCGACCGGGGCAACGTCAAGCTTCGTTTGTTCTCGCCGCGCGAGGCGACGTTGGAGCCCGTGGCCCATGACGAGAGCGTTCCGCCCGACGGGAAAGAGTATCTCGTCACCTTGAAGTCGCCGTACGACGGCTTGCATGCCCTGGAAGTGTCCGACGGCAGCGACATGACCGAACTGGCTCTGCCGGCCCACCAGCCGGTGACGATCCGGTCGTCGATGGAACAGCCGCCTGGAACCACCCTGTCCGGACGCTGGACGCTGTATTTCTATGTACCTCGGGGCACCAAGGTCGTCGGCGGGTTCACCGAGGACCAAACCGGCGTGATGCGAGACGGTCGAGGCGAATCGGTGCTCGATTTCCGCGAATTCGAGCGCCCCGGTTACTTTCGCGTGCCCGTTCCCAACGGCCAGGACGGCACGTTGTGGAAGATCGAGAACGCCAACGGACATAAACTGCTGATGACCGTCCCGCCCTACCTGGCCACGCGCGGAGCAGACCTGCTGCTGCCCCGCGAGGTGGTCGAAGCGGATCGGAAATAGCGAGCGGATGAAATTTTGAACACCCGCCTGGACATCGTCGGGGATTAGCGTAAACTACCAACTGTCTGATCCCGTCGGTAACTGCCCATTGGATCACTGCCAGGTCCAATGGTTATTTGAGTACGCGATGATTGCGACTCGCCTTCGGTCCTGGAACCTTGTATCAGGACCACGCATGAATTTCGCAGATCTCGGTTTAGACCCTTCCCTCCTACGGGCTGTCTCATCGGAGGGTTACACCTCTCCCACTCCCATTCAATCAGAAGCGATTCCCCATGTCCTTCGCGGTTGCGACGTACTTGGTTGCGCTCAAACGGGCACAGGAAAAACGGCCGCATTCGCGCTGCCGATTTTGCATCGCTTGATGCAATCCGGCGCGGGGCAACCGCCTCGGGACAGAGGAAGTCGCGGACCTTCGCGATTTCCCCGCGTGCTGGTGTTGTCTCCGACTCGCGAGTTAGCGGGTCAGATTGGCGATAGCTTCCGAACCTACGGACGTCATACGGGCCTGCGGCACACGGTCGTGTTCGGCGGTGTTAGCCAGCAGCCGCAAGTTCGCGATTTGCAGCGAGGGGTGGATATCCTGGTTGCAACGCCGGGCCGTTTGGTCGATTTGATGGGCCAGGGTTTTGTCGATGTGAGCCGCGTTGGCATCTACGTCTTGGACGAAGCCGACCGGATGTTGGACATGGGATTCTTGCCCGACCTGCGCCGGGTGCAG
This sequence comes from Pirellulaceae bacterium, assembly GCA_023382975.1. GTDB lineage: Bacteria > Planctomycetota > Planctomycetia > Pirellulales > Pirellulaceae > SKKK01. The sequence continues at coordinate 121,109 of JAHDXO010000001.1, read as the reverse complement.
GCCAAACTGCCCGCGGATCGACAGACATTGTTCTTCTCCGCCACGATGCCGGACGCCATCCGGCAGTTGGCCGACTCGCTGCTGAGCGACCCCGTGCAAATCCGCATCGCGCCGGTCAAGGCGACCACGGCGCTGATCGCCGAGTCGGTGTGCTTCGTGCCCAAGCAGGCCAAGTCCCAGTTGCTGACGGACTTGCTGACGGGCGAAGGCGTGGTCCGGGCCATGGTGTTCACCCGCACCAAGCACGGAGCGGACCGGGTGGCGCGGCACTTGAACCAAGCCGGCATTCGCGCGGAAGCGATGCACGGGAACAAGAGTCAGTCGGCGCGTCAGCGCACCCTGGCCGGCTTCCGGTCCGAGCGGCCTCCGGTCCTTGTCGCCACCGACGTGGCGGCGCGCGGCATCGACGTGGACGGCGTCTCGCACGTCTTCAACTACGATCTACCGCACGAGCCCGAGATGTACGTGCATCGCATCGGCCGAACCGGCCGGGCGGGCGCGGCCGGCATCGCGGTCTCGTTCTGCGACGACCAGGAACGCAAGTTGCTGCAATCGATCGAGCGACTCATTCGCCGCAAACTGCTCGTCGAGCAGTCCGTTGCCGCGTCGGAAGCGACTGGCGATGCGGCGGCGACGTCCCGTGGCTCGCAGGAACCGCCTCGCCAGAGCGCAGAGCGTCGCTGGAAAACGGCCAAGCCCCGCTCGTCCCGCCCGAGCAATCGCACGGTGGCCGGAAAAGGCCGCCGCTGGTAGACGTGCGTCGGTTGGCGGATTGGCAATCGGCCTTGCATCGTGGATAATCCGGACGCCGGTCTTTCGGTTCGGAACACTCACGAGAATTGCCATGCTTCACGATTCCGATACATGCACGGACGGCCGAGTTTCGGCCGTCGAGATCGCCGTTCCTCTCGAACAACTCGTCCACCGCGCGGAAACTCAATTTGAGTCGCGTTTCGGCCGATCGCCGCGGTGGATCGCAGCGGCGCCGGGGCGAGTGAACCTGATCGGTGAACACACCGACTACAACGATGGATTCGTCCTCCCGATGGCGATTCAGCGGTACGTCGTGATCGCAGCGGACGCTGCGGGCGGCGGCGACTGGCAGATGCCGATCCGGTTGGTCAGTTCGGCGGTCGAGCAGCCGCAGTGGATTTCGCTGGACGAATCGCGAAACGAGGAGATCGCCGCCTGGGCACGCTACGTGTTCGGCGTGATGATCGGCTGTCGAGATCAGGGAATGCAGCCGGGACCGCTCGACGTGCTGGTGGATTCGAATGTGCCGCTGGGCGGCGGGTTGTCCAGCAGTGCCGCCCTGGAAGTGGCGACGGCCACGCTGATCGAAGCCGTGACAGGCCGGCGGCTGCCGGACGTGGACAAAGCGCTGCTGTGCCAACAGGCCGAACATCGGTACGCCGGAGTTCCCTGCGGGATCATGGACCAGTTCACCTCGGTGCTGGGACTCGCGGATCACCTGATGCTGCTCGATTGCCGTTCGACGACCGTCACCCCGGTGCCAATGACAGACACCGACGTCCAGGTGCTGATCGTCAACAGCAACGTCAAGCATGAATTGACGGGCGGCGAGTACGCTCAACGGCGCAGCCAGTGCGAGCGAGCAGCGCAGGGGATGGGGGTGGCCTCGCTGCGCGACGCGACATCCGATCTCTTGAAGCAGCATGAATCGGCGCTCGAGCCGGTGCTCGTCCGCCGCGCCCGCCACGTGATCGGCGAGATCGCGCGGACCACGCAGGCTGCCGAAGCCGTCGCGAACGGGGACTGGCATCGCGCGGGGGCACTGATGTACGAAAGCCACGCCTCGCTGCGCGACGACTACGAGGTCAGTTGTGCCGAACTCGACCTGCTGGTCGAACTGGCGCGGGACTACGGTTCGGAGGGCATGATCGGGTCGCGAATGACCGGCGGCGGATTCGGCGGCTGTACAGTCAGTCTGGTGCGCCGCGAGCATTTGGAGACGGTCGCTCGAGCGATCCGCGACCGCTACCAGAAACAGACGGGCGTCACTCCCACGCTTTTCACGACGCGCCCGGCGCAGGGAGCCCAGATCGTCCGCGCCTGACGACAATCCGCGGTTCTGGCCGTGATGATAAAGGAAGGCCTTGTTTCCGGGAGTTTCTGCAATGTCCGCCGAATATCCTCATCGCCGCTTCAATCCGCTCACCGGCGAGTGGGTTCTGGTCTCGCCGCATCGAACTCAGCGCCCTTGGCAAGGCCAGCGTGAGCGTTCGGTCGACGACCAGCGACCGGCCTACGATCCCGGCTGCTATCTGTGTCCCGGCAACGAGCGATCCGGCGGACACCGCAATCCCGCGTACACCAGCACGTACGTGTTTACGAACGATTTCCCGGCGTTGCTGTCCGACGCACCGGGCGATGGTTTGGACGACGATGACACCGGCGGCCTGTTCCGTCGCCAGACCGTGCAGGGAACGTGCCGTGTGATTTGCTTCTCGCCGCGGCACGATCTGACGCTGCCGGAAATGGCGCCGGAGGCGATTCGAGGCGTGGTCGATCTGTGGGCGGAGCAAACCGCGGAACTGGGAGCGGTTTATCGCTCGGTCCAGGTCTTCGAGAACAAGGGGGCCGTTCAGGGCTGTTCCAATCCGCATCCGCACGGGCAGATTTGGGCCGGCAACCGCTTGCCGAACGAAGCCTTGAAAGAGGACCGGCAGCAGCGCGAGTATTTCGCGCGGCACGGAGTTCCGCTGTTGGCCGACTATGCCCGTCGCGAGTTGGAGTTGGGCGGGCGGTTGGTGGTCCAACGCGAGCATTGGCTCGCGGTCGTGCCGTACTGGGCAACTTGGCCTTTCGAAACGCTTGTGCTGCCGCGCAGCCGACAGATCCTTCGTCTGCCGGACTTGACCTCCGACGAGCGGGACGATCTGGCGGCACTGCTGAAGAGCTTGTTGACCAAATACGACAACCTGTTTGAAACGTCGTTTCCCTATTCGATGGGCTGGCACGGCGCACCGACCGACGAGGGCGATTACGAGCACTGGCAATTGCACGCCCACTACTATCCGCCCCTGCTGCGGTCGGCGACGGTGAAAAAATTCATGGTCGGTTACGAGATGTTGGCCGAACCCCAGCGCGATTTGACTCCCGAGCAAGCCGCGTCCCGCTTGCGCGATCAATCCGAGCAGCACTTCCGTCAGAACCACGGATGACTCCGAGGTAACGGGGTTCTTCGTCCGGGAAGGTGTGCTCGCCCTGCGATCCGCGATCAAGGGGAATCCGTTGCGGAAGCGGCCGGGTCGGCCACCGGGATCTTCGGTGTGATTGGTTCCGATGACGTCGGAGTCTTGGCAGGGGGAACGATGTCAGGAACTGCAACGGTCGCGTTCTCCTGGCTGTCTTTGTTCGTTTCGACGGGACCGGCCGCGGGTGGAATCGGACCGTCGAGCGGCGGTAGGACGTCGGGCTTCTCGCTCGGATCGTCCGCATCCGCAGCATCGCTCGCCGCCTCTTGCACCGGCGCAACCTCCGCAGCGGGCAAAGGCTGCAGCGGCTGCAACTGGATCGGCGTCTGCGGGAATTCAAATGGTTGAGACTGGCTCCAAGGTCCGCCAACCAGCACCGCGACGACCAAGAACAACGCGAGCGGCAAGGCCCACGGAAGAGATCGCTCGATCCGCGCGGAAACCGAATTGCGAGGTGCAACCCAAACCTCGCCGTTGCGGGCGATGGCCGGCAGATTCAGACGCTCTGCGACCAACAAGAGATGACCGATCAACTCGCTCGGACGCTGATATCGCTGGGCCGGTTGCTTGGCCAACAACCGCTCAAGCGTCTTGACGATCTGATCGTCCAGGTCGGGCCGGAACGCTCTGGGATCGGTGGGATCCTCGGTACTGTGACTGAGCAGCTTCTGCAGAACCGTGCCTTCGGGAAACGGCGGGCGACCGGTCAGCATGAAATAGAAGGTACACCCCAGCGAGTAGAGATCGCTCCGCACGTCAGCCGTTCGGGGGTCACGAGCCTGCTCGGGTGAAATATAATCGAACGTGCCAAGAGTGACGCCACTAGCCGTCAGGTCTTCAGCGTCGGACTCCACTTGGTGGAGTCGGGCTAGGCCCATGTCCACCAGCTTCGCGCGCCCCGCGGCTGTGATCAGCACATTCGAGGGTTTGATGTCCCGGTGAATCACGTTTCGCATCGAGGCGTGCTCCAGGGCTTCGGCCACCTGGAGCATGTAGCTGATCGCCTCCTCGACGGGCAGCGGGCCCTTCTGCTGGACCAGATCGCGGATATTTGTGCCCTCGATGAACTCGAAGACGATGAAGTGCAATCCTCGGTCTTCGCCGACATAGTAAACTCGGGCGATATTCTCGTGGTCCAGTCGAGCGGCACTCTGTGCCTCGTTACGAAATCGTCGAAGCGTATCGGCATCGCTTCGGTCCCGCGTCAGGATTTTGACCGCTACGGTTCGGCCGAGGCGGATGTCGATCGCTCGAAAAACGACCCCCATTCCGCCGCCGCCGACGAAGTCCTGCAACTGGAAATGCCCGAGCGTCTCGCCCTTCAGCACCGCACCCAGTTCAGTGGGATTCTGCGCGGCGCTGGCGAAAGCGGATTCGAAGGACGGCGAACTCTCGCCGTTGGGTGGCTGTTTCGATACCACGGTCTCGTGTTGCTCGCCCAGGAACGGCGGTTCCGCGGAGTGAGTTACCGAACCATCCGTCTGAGCTTCATCGGGATCGGCCGGCGGGACGATCACGACGCGCAAACGAGCATCCTCGCGTACCGGTTTGGCAGTACGGGACGATCCGGATGGTTCTGCGACACGACTGCCCATTTTTTGCTGCTGGATATGGAGGAAGACGTTCGACGAGACGCGAACGGCGAACCTGCGAAGCTCGCAGCTTGCCTTCGCTACCAGCCATTTTACTTTGCAAGTCGGCCGCGATCAACCTACTGCAAAACGGGCCGACCGTGTAAGATACGTCCGTCATTGAGGGTCAAGGGTGTTTTTTGGGGAAACCAGACGCATGATGGAAATGGAAAAACTCGTATCGCTCTGCAAACGCCGCGGCTTCTTGTTTCAATCCAGCGAGATCTACGGCGGCCTGAACGGATTCTGGGACTACGGCCCTTTGGGGGTCGAGTTGAAGCGGAATATCAAGGATGCCTGGTGGCGTGACATGGTGACGGGCCATGACGATCTGTCCGTGCCGGCGGGAGCGCCGTCCGCCTACGAGATGACCGGATTGGACTGTACGATCATCATGCATCCCCAGGTTTGGAAGTGTTCGGGGCACTATGACCTGTTTCACGACTACATGGTCGATTGCCGAGAATCAAAACGCCGCTACCGCCATGATCAGGTCCGCGGCCGTTGGGTGCAAGCCAAGGGCGAGCGGATTTTCGTGGCGACGATGGCCGAGGCCGAGCAGGAACAGGAAGACGTCCAGTCGCGGGCATTGAAGTACTTTCATCTGCGTGCCAAGGATGCGGAGCAATTGGTCTGGGACGGGCCGTTCAAGACGCTTCCGCAGGTCGACGACCCGTCGCGCGTTCTCGGTCCGGATGCCAAGACGCTGGGCACGCTGACCGAGCCGCGAGAATTCAATCTGATGTTCAAGACCTACGTGGGCGCCTTGTCCGGCGAGGAGGGGGCAGCGTTTCTCCGCCCCGAGACGGCTCAAGGAATTTTCGTCAATTTCAAGAACGTGTTGGACAGCAGTCGCGTCCGAGTGCCGTTCGGCATCGCGCAGGTCGGCAAGAGCTTCCGCAACGAGATCACGCCGCGCAATTTCACGTTCCGCTCGCGCGAGTTCGAGCAGATGGAGATCGAGTTCTTCTGCCATCCGAGTTCGTCGTCCGACTGGTATCGGTATTGGCGCGATCGACGGATGAAATGGTACACGGACCTGGGGTTGGCCGGTGACCGGCTGCGTCTGCGCGAGCACGATGCCGAGGAACTGAGTCACTACTCCACCGGAACCGCCGACATCGAGTACGCCTTCCCGTTCCTGCCGCCGGGGGAATACGGCGAACTGGAAGGTATCGCCCACCGCGGCGATTTCGATCTGCGAAGCCACATGGAAGGCAAATTGGACGAGAAGTCGCGCCCGCTGCAAGTGCAACTGGGCGAGGATGGCAAGCCGAAGTGGAAGGGCAGCGGCCGCGACCTAACCTACCGCGACGACATCACCGGCGAACGCTATACGCCGCACGTGATCGAACCGTCGGCCGGTGCGGACCGTGCGACGCTGGCCTTTTTGTGCGAAGCGTATACCGAAGACCAGGCGCCCGATGAAAACGGCCAGATGCAGACCCGTGTCGTGATGAAGTTCCATCCGCGGCTGGCTCCGGTCAAGGCAGCCGTGTTTCCCTTGGTTCGCAAGGACGGAATGCCCGAGATCGCTCAGGAGATCTACCGGGCCTTGAAGCCGAACTTCCCGGTCTTCTACGACGAGAAGGGCGCGGTCGGACGTCGCTATCGCCGTCAGGACGAAGCCGGCACGCCGTTCTGCATCACCGTGGACGGCCGGACCGTGACCGACCGCACGGTCACGATCCGGGACCGCGATACGCTGGAACAGTGGCGAGTCAAAGTCGACGACTGCGTCGACGAAATCCGACGCCGGCTGGTATAACCCCCTGCTGACGAGCACGCGCGAGGTGGGCTGGCATGCTCCCGCGCGCTTTCGGCACGCTGGAGTTCCCGATTCCGCGTGCCCCTGCCAACACGCGATGTCGTGAACTCCAGCGATGGTCTACGCCAACAGTTCGTCCAGCACGGCATCCCACGGGTCGGCTTCGGACTGGGCGCCCAGAACCTCGTCGACGATGTCCGTCAGGGCGTCTTCGATGCCGAACAGATCGATGCGGATGCTCTCGGCGGGCCGCTCCTGGACGGTGGCTGTCGGCACGGCTGGCGCTGCGAGCGGTTGGATCGCGGTGTTCCAGGCGGTCGGCGACGCTGTATCGCCCAGCAACATCGTCGCCCCTTGTCCGGAAGCATCTCCGCCGGAGAATACGGCGGCTTCCCCTTCCGGCGATCCGCTGTCGTTCAGCCGGTTGACTTCGTTGATCACTCCCAAGGCGTCCAGCGGTGAAGCGACTCCGTCGCCGTCAACGTCGAAGTAGGGGTTGCCCAGCGGTCGCGGGAACGGGAACACATACCCGATTCCGCGATTGGGATCGTTCAACAGGTTGATCACCAGCAACACGTCGATCGGCGACACGAATCCGTCGTTGTTGACATCGAAGCGGTTGATCGGGTTCTGCCATTCGGCCGGCGGCGACTCGACGATATTGATGACGACCGTCACGGCGGACAAGCTGAGCGCACCGTGTTCGTCCCGGGCGCGATAGCTGAACGTGTCCCGCGTGGCGGAATTTCCGTTGTGCGAGTAGACAAACGTTCCGTTCGGATTCAGCGTCAGCACGCCGTGCGTCGGTCCTGTCGCCAGGACGGCGGTCAGTGCGTCGCCTTCGGCGTCCGTGTCGTTCAGCAGCACGCCGTCGTCGCCCGGCACGCCGGGGGTCAGGGTGCCGTCGGCGTCGTTCGCTCGCAGTGTCCGACCGCGTTGCACCTGGTAACCGTTGGCGTCGATGTTGGCCACCGGCGGGTCGTTGACGCCCGTCACCGTGACCGTCACCAGTGCGGTGTCGAATCCGACGCCATCGCTCACCGTGTAGGCGAAAATCTCGGTCGCCGTTTCTCCCTGGCGGAGTTGGTCAAACTGGCCGTCGGGGCTGTAGACCACCAGATTGTTCGGCTGGTTGAGCGGGCTGATCAGCAAGCTGCCCCGGATGTTCAGCGGATCGACATCCACGACGGTCAGCGGTCCGAAGTCGTCCGTGTCGTTGAACAGAACGGAAATGGCAACCGAATCCTTCTCGGTCGTGGTCGCTTGATCGTCGTTGGCCACCGGCGGATCGCTGGCTCCGAACACCGTGATGGTCACGGTCGCCGAGGCCGAGCCGCCAAGCGACTGACCGTTGGCGTCGAAATCACCGATCGTGTAAACGAAGCGGTCGGTGGCGGTTTGGCCGATCGACAAGTTGTCGAACTGACCGTTGGGATCGTAGGTGACCGTGTTGTCGGCATTGATCGTCACCAGGCCGCGCGTACCGAGCGTGGCCAAATTGACGCCGATCACGCGGAGTGCGTCCCCGTCGACATCGGTATCGTTGGCCAGGACGTTGACGCGAACGGTCTGGTTGCGGGCCACGTTGACGTTCGCCACGTTCCGCGCCACCGGATTGTCGTTGACTCCGTCGATCGTCACGGTCACCGTGGCGGCCGAGGTGTTGCCCTGGGCGTCTCGCACAACGTAGCTGAACGTGTCCGTTGCCGTCTTGCCGACTCCCAGGAACTGGAAGCGGTTGTTCGGGTTGTAAGTGACGTTGTTGTTCGGGGTCCCCGCGAAGTTGACCACGGCGGTTCCGATGGTGTTGAACGTCTGGACCGAAACCACCGTCAGTTGCGATCCTTCCGGGTCAAAATCGTTCACGAGCACGTCGATCGTTTTGGACGTTTTTTCGTCGGTGCGGGCCGTGGGATTGCTGGGATAGAAATCATTGACGGCCACTGGCGGATCGTTGACGCCCAGAATCCGAACCGTGACGGTCGCGCTGGCGAACAGTCCCCGGCCGTCGGTGATGGTGTAGACGAACGAATCGAAATCGTGTTGGCCAACGTCCAGGCTCCGGAAAGCGCCGGACGGGTTGTAGCGGATCGTATCTCCTTCGATGGTCGTCGTGCCCGTTGCGCCGGTGACGTTGGTAATGGTCAGCGGATGTCCTTCGGGATCGAAGTCGTTGTCCAGCACGCGAATCGTGATTGCCACGTTTTCCGGTGTCTGAATTTCGGGTTCGCCGCGGGCGACGTCCGGATCGGGATTCGCCACCGGCGCATCGTTCCGTCCTTCGACCGTGATCGTGACGGTGCCCGGCGTTGACAGGAATTGCCCGTCGAACGCGCGGTACACAAAGGTGTCGACCATGCTTTGCCCGATATCCAGGCTCTGCAAGATCGCCGATCCGCGCGGATCGTAGGTAAACGTACCCCTCAACGCAGGATCGCTGCTGGTGTTCATCACCACGACGGCGCCCAACGCCGAGACCGTCTGATAGCTGAAGACCGTGAGGTTGTCCGACGTTCCGGTGTCCGGATCGATGTCGTTGGCCAGCACGCTGCTGCCGGTATGGATATTGTCCTCGTCGAAGGTGTAGAAATCGTTGTTGGCGATCGGCGGGTTGCCGTCCATGATCTGGACCACGTAGTCCTCGACTTCGCCGTCCGCCGCGAAACCGGTGGGCAACAGGCCGCCGCTGCTGCTGAAGCGGAAGCGGGCGATGGTCGAACCAGTCACCGCATAGGCGGGCGCCTGGATCTCGAACATGTTCTCCCGGTCCGGCCGGATTTGCACGCTGGTCAGAATCTGTTCGCCCGCATCGTCGAAGTCGCCGTCGCGGTTGAAGTCGATCCAGGCGTCCAGCAAACCGGGCGCCGACGGGAACACTTGGATCTGCGTCGCCGTGTTGCGGTTGAACGCGCCCATGATGACCACGCCGTCGTCGTCGCGTCCGCTCAGTTCCACCAGGCCTTCGCCCAGATTGGTCGCGGCGATACCCAGACTGGTGCTCAGCACGGCCTGAATAATCGCTTCGGCCAGCCCGTCGCGCGTGGTATCCACGTCGTACCGCACCGGGATATTTCCGGCAGCGACGCCCGTGTTGGCCGCGATGTCGTCGAACTCGAAGATGAAACTGGCGGCTGGCGTGTCGATGCGGAAGGTCTCCCCGTCCGACACGAAGTCCGCCTGTCCCAAGGCCACCAGTCCTGTCCCGAAGACGCTCACCGCTTCGCCGCCCACGTGGACGTATCCCAGCAGCGGGTCATTGCTTTCCAGCAGACTTGGTGTCAGCCTCAGTCCGGTCTGGGCGCGGATGGTCCGCGTGATCGTGTCGGCGATCACCTGCGCCGTGTCCGTTGCCGCGTACGGCACACGGATGGCGGTCGAGTTGTTCAGGTTGCTGTCCAGGTCCAATTCGAAGTCCACGGTACGTTCGTTGTTGGTGACCCGGAACCTTGCCCCGTCTTGAACCGCTGTGCCCGCGCCGACTTGCAGCGTGAGCGGCAGGGGCAACGAGAGGACTCCCGGCGTCACGCCGTTGTTGACCAGGCTGCCCGTACCGTCGACAACGTACACGTTGGCGGCGCCGGCGGTGTTGATGACGAACCCTTCGCCGTCCAGATGGTCGCCTGTCGCATCGGGCGACACCTGACCGTCCGGTTCCGCGTCCACCCGCGTCCCCAGGTAGATCGGATCGGCGGTGATCATGTGGAACGGACCGTTTTGCCCGATCTGCGTGGGATAGCTTCCCGCGAGCGTCTGCGGTGCGGCGCCGAAGTCCATCGCGGCCTGGCCGAGCACCAGACTGTACTGGGTATCGCCGCTCAACAGGTTCGGCTTCAGCGGGTTGCCGGCCAGATCCTTCACGCCAATGAACCGGGTGCTGTCCACGAACACCGGATTCAACTCGATGACGGCCACTGCGCCCTCGATCTCCACGACGTTCGCGCCGGCTGGAGTGGCGGTGACGGCCAGCGTACTGCCGTTGATTGCGTTGCGCAGCGCCACGGCGACTTGCGTGCCGTCGAAATCGTCGTTGATTCCGGACTCGTCGAAATCCCGAACCGGTGTGACGTAGACCGGAATCGCTGCCGGAATGCCCGCCGAACCCATCCGCGACAACCCCGTTTGAGACACATCCATCGCGTGGCGCGAAGTGCCGTCGGTGACTTCGCCGAGTTGGATCACGCCGTTTCCAGCGTTTGTCGGGTTCAGGCCGGACAGCGGTGCGTTTTGGATCGCCGCGACAACGACATTGGCGATGTCGTTCACGGTGCTCGCTCGGACGCCGGGCTCGCCCATCTGCTCCAAGCCGGTCAGCGTCACGTTCAACGCATGCACCGGGATGCCGCCCGCCGGTTCGCCGAACAGAACGATGCCCTTGCCAATGTTCCGCAGGTTGCTGAGCCCTTGAATGGTCGAACCGGCGATGGCATCCCGGATGGCGTTGGCGATGTCGTCGGTGGTCGAAGTGCGGCTGTCGTAGTCGATGCGGGTGTTTCCCGGCGTCACGGACCCACCACCGATCGCGGCGCCCAGGTCGTTCAGTTCGAACCGCACGGTGCGAGTCCCGTCCGTCAGCGTGAACGTGTCGCCGTCCCGCAGGAAAGGCAGCGGGGTGGCGTCCGGGGCGACGCGGGGCGTCCCGTTGGCGTTAGTCGGAACGCGGATGCCAAAGTCGGTGCTGTAGAACGCGACGACAACGTTCGGTGCGACGGTTCGGCCGCCGTTGCGTGGATCGGCTTGATCGTCCAGTTCGAACGTGATCGACCTGGTTCCGTCGCTGATCGAGAAGATCTGCCCGTCCGCCAGATAGGGCGTGCCCGTCGCATCCGGCTCGAACCTCGGCTGTCCAGCCACGGTGGGAACGCGGATTCCGAACGCCGGCCGGACGCCGGGCGTGCCGAAGGGCGTTAGTTGGCTGCCGCTGACGTCGACCAAGTGGACGTTGGCGATGCCTCCCAGGTGGACTTGGCCGTCGCCGATGGCCACCGGCGTCAGGTTCACGTCCGCCAAATTGACCGCCGTGACCATCCGGGCGGCGATTTGATCGTTGGTCAACCCTGGATGGAACGGAATCAACGCCGCCCCGGGGCGATCCGCCACACCGTCCCCATTCGAATCGGCAGGCATCCCGTCGCTATCGAACTCGAACGTGACGATCTTCGTCCCGTCGTCAATCGTGAAGAAGTCGCCGTCTTCGATGCCGCTGGCCTGGCCCGTCACCTGCAGACTGCGAGCCCGCGCAATGTCGATGCGGTGCTGCTCGGTGCTGCCCAAGTGGATGATGCCGTCGCCGATGTGCGAGGGACGCAACTGCAGATTCGCGTTGAAAATCTGCGTCACGATCTTCTGCGCGATGTCCTCGGCGGTGTCTGCGACGCTAAAGGAGACGAGGCGGTTGTCCGGCAGTCCGTCCAGATTGTTGTCCGTGAAGATCCCGTTGCTGTCGAATTCGAACACGACCGTCTGCAGAATGGTAGTTCCGCTCACCCGTTGAATAGTAAACGTCTCGCCGTCTCGTACTCCGCCCAGCGAACCGCCCGCCTCGGGAACGATGATCTGCAGGGTCTGCGGCACCTGGAGCGTATAGCCGCTTTCGAACTCGAACGTTTCTTCATCGCCCAGAAGATCTCGAACCAGGAATTGATACCCGTCGGGCAGTTCCCAACCGTTGCTCGCCGTGATTCGATAGTAGTCCCGGTTGTTGACCCGGATGACGTAGACTCGGTTGGGCTCCCAAATCCCAGCCAGCGGCGTCACGACGATCGTATCGCTGGTCGCGTTGTAGCTGAACGCGTAGTCGATCCCATCGACCAACTGGACTCCGTCCCGGAAGACCGAGACGTTGTCGGTCGAAACCGACAGATCGTCGACGCCGGAGCCGAGCTGCGCGTCGGCCGGTGGGACGCCGTCGATCAGCCGGATGCGGAAGCTGGTCAGTACCGTCTGATCGCTCAGTCGCACCGCCGTATCGGCCCGGTTCACGTCCAGTCCGTCCGTGTCGTTGTCGCGCGGGGTGAGCAACTGGACTGTGGGTCCGACAAAGTCCGAGCGGTCGACGGCACCGCGGTCGGCGAACACGTTCTCGCCGAAACCGGCGGGCGTTTCGACCTGCGGATCGTCCACCCGCAACTGGCCTGTGATGTCGGTGCTGGGCGCCAGAATAGGCGAATCGGCGATGCCCAGGGTGTTCTTCACCTGCTTCAGATCGAAACGCTCCAGCAGCGAGCCGACCGAGGCATCGATGACCCGCGACAGCGGAGCCGGATAGAAGTTGCCGACCGACGGATCTCGGAACAGCGGATCGGACGTGTTCAACGCGATCGGGAAGTCTTCGGTCACAACGCCCGCGGTGTTGTTGCCGTTGTTCTGGTACAGCGAACCGCCGATCACCGTGGTCTGCGAACTCGCGTCGACGCTGATTCCCGTCGCCAGACTCGACAGTACGTTGTTCAGCACCGTCGGACTGGCGTTGTTCTGGACGGTGATTCCGGCTCCCAGTCCGCCGACCAACGACCCGATGACGATCTGGCCGAAGGCGTTGAAGAAGCTCGCTGGATTCCGCCGCAGACCATCGATGTCCAGCAACTGGCCACCCGTTTGACGAGCGAATTCGCCGTACCGCTGGCCCGTATTGCCGCTGGCCGGCGAATTCGGATCCTGGGAGACGCCGAAGAACAGGCTGTTGGAGACCAGCAGACTGGTCAAGGCCACCGTGAAGTCGGCCGCCGTGCTGTCGTCGTCCTCGTCGGTCACCATCACCACGATAATGTCGGCGCCCGCGCGGTAGTTGAACGTGGTGGTCGCGTCGAAGGTGTTCAACGCCTCGCGCACCGCCAGACTGCCGAACTCCTGCGCATCGCCGCCGGTCAGGAACGTGTTGAACGGACTGCTCGGGTTCAGGAAGGTTCCGACGGTCGAAATGTTCATCAACTGTCGCGGTGCGCCGCCCGGATTGCCGCCCGGGAAGGTGACCAAGCCGTAATTGGCATCGATGTTCGCCGCCTGGAACTGCGCATCCAAACTGGCCAGCCGGGCGCGGAACTCGGCCACGTCGGCTGCCATGCTGCCGGAGGTGTCGAACATGAAAATGACGTCGGCCAGCGTGGTTGTCGGATTGACGGGCACGCCGCCGTAGATGGTATTGTTCACGATCCGGCCGAAGGGCACGGACGCCTCCTGGCCGTTAGGTACCGCATTGGGATCGCCCCCGAACAGGATGCCGCCGGTGCCGTTCTCGGCCAGCACGTTGTTGGCGATCACCACGCCGGGGGAAAGATTCTCCTGGTTCCGCTTCGGTGTCATGCGCACCGGTCCGGCGTGCGGACTGAAACCGTCCTGAGCCGAGCGTTCGGCCGCGGTGGCCCTGATGCCGTACTCCGCCGAGTTGGTGATCGTGTTGGCGTGGATCAACAACTGCCCCTGGTCGCGGAACAGGTTGGAATCGCCGCGGTCGTCGTACAGGACGAAGTCGGCGCCGGTCGAAGCGCCGTAGGTGATCTTGATGTCGTAGGAGCCGGTCGAGCCCTCGCTGCCGCTGCCCTCGACACCCGGGTCGTAGAGCTGGTTGCCGGCGCCGCTGACGGCGATGTAGTACGTCCCGCTGGTCGGTGGAGTGAACTGTAGATACGGATCGCGCCGCAGGTACTCGCCGGGCGCCGCGTCGCGGTTGCTGAAGGCCACCTGGGTGCCCGCGGCGTTGAAGATTCGCAGGACGGCGTCGAGTTCGGATCCGATGATCTGCGCGTCCACGTCCACTCGGATCGGAATGCCGGCCGACAACGACACCTGGAACATGTCCACGTCCAAACCGGGACGCAGCGGCAGGTTGGGATTGTCGCCGATCACGCCGGATCCAAAGAACGGCGCGGAATCCAGACCAGCGACGCCGGTCGGAGTCGCCTGGGCCATCGTGTCGTTGGTTTCTTCCACCGTCGTCGAATGGACTTTCAGCGTGACAGGGCCGAACAGGTTGACGCGCCCGCTGGTGCTGGGCGTCGGGTCGCCAACGCCGATCAGCGTGCCGTCGGAGATGGCCGCGGTGACCTGCAAAACGGCCTGGGCGTCCGGGCCGTTGATGGCGTCGCGCACCCGCCGGGCCACGACGTAGTCCGGATCGGACGGCAGGAACGGCACGGCAATCCGTCCGGGTTCCGGGACGTTGTTCGGAATCGATTGATCGACGTATTCGAAAACGACGTGCCGCACCCCATCGCGTATGGTCAGCGTCTGGCCGTCGGCGATGTGCAGACCGTTCTGGACGATCAGTGTGATCCCGGTGCCCAAGCGATCGTTGGTGTCGATGCTGCGCACCGATCCGGCCGTGACCAGCGGGGCCGTCAATTCGGGCCCGCGGCGGATCTCCAACTGATACTCGCCCTCGGTACGGCCTGCACCGTTTGCATTCGGGCCGAATCCCGTGCCGTTCTGGGCGGCGTTCGTCACCAACTCGCCGCGTTCGGCGAAGCCGATGATGAAATTGTCCAGCCGCAGTCCGGCGAACTGGTTGTTCTGGGCGCGGTAGCTGGGTTGTTGCACCGGCCATCTCGGGTCGATGCCGATGTTCGAGTACAGTCCGTATTGATCGCCGGGCAGATGGAACCGGGGATTATCCGGCAGCGGGGCGTCGTAGCCCAGCGGGCCCGGATCGACCACCGGGCGCCCGATGATACGAATCAGGTCTTCATCCTGCTTGAAAATGTTCTGGGGCGCTTCGAGCTGCAGATCCCCGTCCACGTCGGGAACGAACACGATGTCGGTGGGAAAACCTGCCGTGTTCAGCAACTCGACCCGCCGCTGGTCCGCCGTGGCGATTCCGCCGACGGTGGCCTGAATGTTCAGGCCCAGCGTGCTGTTCACGGCGTTGCGGATCGCGATCGCCGTGTCGTGGGCCGTGAAGTCATCGCTGGGCGAGTATACGACCGGCACGTGCGGAACTCTTCCGCCGGCCACGCCCCGAGTGACCAGCACCGTGGGCTGGAACGACAGCGTGTGCGTCGCCGGACTCGCCTGGAAGTCGACGATGCCATCGGACCGGTAGCGGGGCGACAGATTCAAGCCCGTCACGTTCCGCACCACGTTCACGATGGACTGGCCGATGGCGTTCTGCGAATCGCCAAAGGCGAACGGGATCGCGTGGGTGCCGGCCTCGGTCGCCAGATCGCTGTTGAATTCGAAGGCGTAGCTGATTCCCGTTGCCACATCGGTGATGGTAAACATCTCGCCGTCGACAACGCCGCCGATCTGACCGCCGGCCGCC
Organism: Pirellulaceae bacterium; assembly: GCA_023382975.1. GTDB lineage: Bacteria > Planctomycetota > Planctomycetia > Pirellulales > Pirellulaceae > SKKK01. The sequence continues at coordinate 105,239 of JAHDXO010000001.1, read as the reverse complement.
GGGATGCGGAAGGACACCGAGCCCAGCAGCGCGGTCGTGTCGGTCAGGTTCGTCGTCAGCGTGATCGCGTGCAATTCGCTGCCGCCGAGATCGATCACTCCGTTGCCCAGGTAACGCGGGAAAACGTTGAATCCGGACGAAGCCGGCGAGATCGCGCTGACCACCTTGGCCGCGATTTGGTCGGTCGTTTCGGTGCCGCTGAACGGGATCACAATGCTGTTCGGCGAAAACACGCCGTTGCTGTCGAATTCCAGGCGCCTGGTTACCCCTGCCTCGGTCAGCAGGAACGTCAGGCCGTCGAAGAACGCGCCGCTCTGACCGAACTGGGAAATCGTCGGAACCTGCGAGGTGTCCAGCAGGATTCCCGCCGGGGCCGCCAATTCGACCGTCCGGACGTTGTTCCAGACCGGGGCCAGGTTCAGTGCGCTGGCCTCGATTTCGCGGATCAATTCGCTGGCGATCTGGTGCAGCGTGCTTCCCGGAGCGATGTCGACGATCGCGCCGCCGGGCGCAAAGATGCCGTCCATGTCGAACTCGAACGGGATCACCACCGCCGGAACCTGCGTGTTGTCGCCGATCACCAGTCGGCGGTTGTCCAAATTGATCCGCGACGAACCGGTCTGGGTCAAGTGCGTCAGGGTCGTGTCCAGGATGACCGGCACCGTGGCGCTCAAATGGACTCGCGGCGCACCCGTGGTCTTGATGGGGTTCAAAGCCGTGTTCAATCCGGGCACCGTGGCGATGGTGGCAATGATGCGGTCGGCGATGGTGTTCTGAGTGTCGAGCACCGGATCGAAGTTGATTTCGTACGAGCCGGGCGTAACGCCGTTGTTGATGTTCAGGTTGTCGAACTCGAATCGATAGTCCACCGGGCCGTTGCGGATCACGAACGAATCGCCGTCGGTCAACGCTGCTCCGCCTCCGTTGGGCGCTTGCAGCGAGAGTGGCCCGGTTTTCAGCAAGGGACTGCCCGCCGGAACGAGCAACTCGAATTGACCGCTGCCGCCCAGATCGATGTTTCCGACGCCGCCGATCATGGTGGCTTTGAAGGCCATGCCGCTGGCGTCGATCGCATCGACAATCGCCCGGCCGATGTCGGCGGTGGTGCTGGTCGACGTGATGTTGACGGCTTGGTTCAGCGGATTCACGCCATCGGCCAGCGACAGATTCTCGAATTCGAACGTGATCGTGCTGAAGCCGTCGTTGATCGTGAAGGTCTCGCCGTCCACGATTCCTACCGACGGAATGTGGATCGTCAGCGGATCGGGCAACTGCATCGAAAGGGTCGCCGGCAGCTCGAGCGTCATCGAGGGGCTGACGCCGGGTTGGGACGGCAACGCAGTGGCGAAGGTGATCGGCGAGACGTTCTGAACCGACACGTTCGCATTCGCCTCGATGGCGAGACGCGACAAATCCAACTGGTAGGCGTTCAGATTCAGCAACGCTCGGTTCGGTGTCGCCTGGATCGCGTTGACCAGCGCCTGCGCCACCTGGTTCGGTGTGCTGGCGTTGGTGATGGCTACGGGGCGGTTGCCGGGCGCCACGCCGCCGATCTTGTTGAACTCGTAACGGATCGTGGTGACTCCGTTGCTGAACGTGATCGTGGCTCCGTCGTTGATCGCGGCGCCGCCGCCGGTGGGAATCGTTGCGATGCGGGGACTGGATTGGGTCACCTGGCTGCCCGGGCCGATGGTCAGCGTGGTGCCGACGGTGCCGCCCAGTTGGACTCGGTTGCCGGTCAACAGCCGGGGCGCGAGGCCCAGGATGGCCCGGTTGGGATGCGTCTGGACGACCGAAACGATCATCCGGGCCACGGCCAGAGGACTGTCGCCTTCACGGATCGGAATCGCCGTGCGTCCGGGCGTCACGATCCCGTCCTTGTCGAACTCGAACGATGCCGTGCGGAACCCGATGGCATCCTGGATCGTGAAATACTCGCCGTCGGAGATACCGCCCAAGGAGACTTGGCCGCCGCCGACGGGGATGTTCAGGATGAAACCGGCGTCGAACTCGAAGGTGACGGTCGGATTCACGCCATCGTTCAGCGTGAACGTCTCGCCGTCGGCGAACCGCAAACCGGTCTCGGTGATGATGGTCGGGTTGTGGAACAGACCTTCGAGAACGCCGTCGAACACGTTCGCCACCTGGACCCGCGTCATGTCCGTGTGAACGACCGCCGCGGCGTTGCCCGGCGCGACGCCGACGCTGCCCTCGACGCGGAACAGCGAGTTCGTCGAACCCAGGACGATGTTGGTGGCTCCCTGCAGATTGATCCGGTTCAAACGGACCTCGCCCGGGTTGATCGACGGGGGCGAGTACCCCAGATTGCCGTTCAAGCGCGGAGTGACGCCCGCGAGATCTCCGTTGGCGACGGCCTGCTGAATAGCGGCGGCAATCCGCTCGGCGATGTCGTTGGCCGTCTGGGTTCTCGAAACGTAGATCGGCACAATCCCCTTGGGCTGCAGCGCCGAGACGCCCGGCGCGAACGTGACCGGATTGCCGGCAGTTCCGCTCAGGGTGATGATCTCCTCGTTGGGGAACGGCGAACGCTCGGCCAGTACCTGCAGGCCGGAACCGTTGATGGCCGCGACCATGCCGGTTCGGGCGGCAGCGCCGACTACCACGGGCGGAGCGCCCTCGATGATCTCGTCCAACGTGTCGGTCGGCAGGAAGGGAATCGCCAGATGCCCAGGGGTGACGCCCGGGATGCCGGTCAAGACCATGCCGGGCGATCCGGCGACGTCCACGACCAAGTCGGTGTCACCGCTCAAGTCCAGCACGTTGACCAAGCCGCCGGGCAGACTGGCGGCCCGCAGATCGGTGCCTGCGGCAAAGGCATTGTTGATCGCCTGCGAGATGCGATCGGCGACTTCCTGCTGCGACTTCGGGGTCGTCGTCCGCACCAGGGCCGTCGCGCCGCCGACGTTCAGTAGGTGAGCCGGAGTCGTTCCGCCCAGGACAATGGCCCCGTTCTGGACATCCGCCGGATTGGGCAGGCTCAAGCCCAGCACGCTGTTCGGGGGCGTCAAGCCATCGGCGGCATTCAACGCGGCGATAATTCGCTCGACGACCTGGAGTTGGGTCAGCGGAGTGAAATTGCTGGTGACCGGCGCGGCAAAACTGGTGTCCAGGCGATGCGCCGGCGTCGTGCCGTCCAGGATGACCACGCCGTTGCCCAAGTTCACGGGTTTCAATCCCCGCGTGGGCAGGCTCGCCACGGCGGCAACGACTGCTTCGGCCAGCATGTCTTGCGTGGTGAAGTGGTTAAACGGAATCAGCGCATTTCCGAACGCGGGCCGACTGGTCCCGATCTGGCGGAATTCGAACACCAACGGGACATCCGCGCCCGCCGGGCCGTCCGGATCGATCGTAAAGTAGCTGCCGTCGACAACCCCACCGAATCCGCCACCGGCGGCCGGCAGGAAGAGCGTCAGGTTATCCGCGATATTCACCAACTGATTGGACGGATTGCTCCGCACGCCGTTGGTGTCCAGTTCGAACGTCAGGGTGGTGGTTCCTCGCCTCAAACTGAACTGGTCCTGGTCGCGCACCCCGCCTAGGTCCGAGCCTTGAGGCGGCACGACGAGTGTCCAATCGTCCATGACGTTGATGCCGATCGTGTCCGGAATACCGTCCGCGTTGGCGTCGATCAGTACGCCGTTCTTGTCGAACTCGAAAGTCAACGGCGGGAACGCTCCGTCGCCGTCGGGATCGATCACGAACGTCTCCTGGTCGGCGATGCCTCCGCCGCCAGCGGCTGGCGTCCGCAGAATGAATCCGGTGTCGAATTCGAACGTCACCATCTGGCTGCCGTCGTTGATTTGGAAGGTGTCGCCGTCATTCAACTGCGATCCGTCCACCGCGACGATGTCGGACAACGTCAGCACGTTCTCGACGAACTGCAGCGTCACCGACTGGTCGCGCGAATCGTAGATCGTCAGTTGCTCGCCCGGCTGAATCGCCGATCCGGTCGGCGCGACCAGCGTGTAACCGGAATCGAACTCGATCACCCGGTTGCCGATCTGCACGGTGTTCCCGTCGGCGATGAACGTGCCGGAAACCGCCCGGATCTCTTCGCCCCGGGTGTTGATGTCGCCGACGTTCATGGTCCCGGCGGTGCTAAAGTCCAGCCGAATCCGCAGGTTTTCGAGCCCCGCGAATTGGTCCAGCGCAACTCGTACTTGACGGTACTGGTTCGCGTCAAACGCCTCTTGGACATCGAAGGGACCGATATCTTGCAGTTCGTCGTCGAAAGGCAAGGGCCCCAGGTAACTGTTGTTGGTGGACAGCAACTGCCAGTCGCCGCTGTTGTCCGCAATGAACACGCGGAACGAATCGCGCATCGGCTGGGTCGGAGACGATGCGGCACCTTCGGTATCCAGATGGTACGTGAAGTACAGCGAGGGACGATCGGCGGCCGAGTAGCCCTTCAGGCTGAATTCATTGCTGACCAACGATCCGTGCGCGCCGCCGGGGAAGTTGTACGTGCCGTTCGGCGTCCCGAATCGGTACTCGTCGGGAATCCCGGTGACCGGCGACGTGTGAAACAGGTTCCAGTCCAGCGTCGAAAACGCCAAGCCGCGGACGTCCGTCGCATGATTTCCCGTGCCGATACTGGTCTGGCCGTCGACGAAGATCGGCTGCAACTGGCCTGCGGTGTTGAACGCGTAGACCCGACCATTGATGTCGGTGGCGAACAGCATGTTGGCGTAACGACCGCCCTCGACGTTCGGGGGCCCCGAGGTCAATCCGGAAAATTCGATTCCGAGCAGGTCATGTTCGGACGTGGCGATGTACGTGGCGCTCGCCGCCCCCGTGGGATTGTTGATCCGGTACAGACCGCCTTGATCGCTGACCGCGAAGACGGCACCGTTCGGCAGGACGGTCAAACCGGTGATCTTGCCGCCGGGGCCATCGCCTTGGGTGATCATCGCCGAGAGGTTTTCGACGCTGCCGCGGTTCAGCCGCACGAACTCCGATCGGAAGCCGGCCGAGATCCCGAATGGATTGAGCGCGCTGTTGATCGCATCGCTCACTTTCCGAGACAAGCCCGGCATTTGGTCACCGAACGGGGACACGCCCGCGTGGTCGCCGTACCGAATCACTCCCGTCTGGTTGAGGATGCCGTCGCCGTTCAAGTCGTCGTTGACACCGTTGAAGTTGCGGTCGACAAACCGGTCCAGCGGCGTATCGTCGGCCAGCACGACGATCCGTTCGTTGCCCGCGGAAACGCCCGGCGTGCTGGTCGCGACGACCTGCCAACGGGGGACGTATTTGAAATCACCCGTCTCGGCGTCCGGGAAGTTGATCCGAGAGTACTCGCCGCCGACGCCGTTGCTGCGGTACGTCGGATGCGATCCAACGACATCGGCCACACGTCGGGCGATCAGATCATCGGTGCGGCCCAACGCAGGATTGTAGGTCGCCTCGGCATCGATCAGCGTGAATCCCAACGTTTGGCCTAATTCACTGATGGGAGCGGACCCCGGGAAGTAGCGGACGCCGGGGCCGTTGACGACCAGCCGGTCGTCGTTCGCTTCCAGTTGAGTTGTCAGATCGACCTGATAGGTGCGGATTTCGATCCGGTTGTAGTCTTTCCCCGCCGGACCGAACGCGGCCACTGCTGTCGCCGCGTTGGTATTCTGGTTCAACAAGGCGACGATCGTTTGAGAGATCACATTCGCCGTCGTCGGCGGAATGGCCGGAGTCGGCGGTGTCCCCGGAATGGCCGGCTGACCGGGATCGTACGGGATCAGAATGGACCCAGGCGTGTTCTGGCCCGGCGAGAAACGCACATCGTCGAACTCCAGATACAAGACCCGGTCACCGTCCATGACGGGGATCAACCGGCCGTCGAACATGCTCGGATGATTGCCGGGATAGACGTCCAGAATCTGGAAGGTGTTGGACGTCGGGTCGGCCGGAGCACTGACCCGCGTTCGCAGGATGGCTTGCTGGATTTGGCGGGCGGTCTCTTGGGAGCTGAACCCGGACCAGGGCACCATGAACACGCCGACAGCGTTCAGATTGCTGACACCGGGGCGCCCGGTCTGATCGACGTTGGGCGCTTGCGACGTGTCCAGCGTGTGGCGAGCCAAGCGGCTGCGGCCGGTGACGTCGATGGGCAGACCGTCGTCGCCGCCGATCCAAATGTTGCCGTTGCGGATGTTCAGCGGCTGCGACGTGACGACTTGCGTGTACGGCGGGGAATCCAATCCCGGCGGCATCCCCAAACGCAGCGGATTGAACGGATATTGGACACCCGGCCACAGATTGGGATTAGGAACGGTGATCGGCAAAGGCCCGACCAGGATCTGGACGATCCGGTCGGCGATCTCGTCGTGCGTATCGGATTGCGAGAAGAGAATCTCGACATGGTTCGGATTCGTCAACGCAGGGTTAACGGACGGATCGTTGAATTCGAACGTGACGACATTCCCCAGCCCGTCGCTGATGGTGAAGAATTCCCCGTCCCCGATCGCACGGGCAAAGCCGGACTGGGTGATGCCGGGCGCAGCCGAAGCGTCCAGCGTGTTGACGGACGTGGTGCCCAAATGGACCACTCCGCCCATGTCGGCGTACTGGGCCGGATAGACGCGAGGCGCCAAGCCCAGATTGATCGCGGGGTTGGGAACCTGATTGCCGGCAGCATCCGGCAGAGTCGGATTGGCAGCCACATCCAAGACGTTGTTGACCAGACGTGCGGCCAGCACATCGGCGGTATCCACCGCGTTGTAGCCGATCATGACATGATCCGGCGCAATCACGCGCGTGGTTCCGCCCAGATCCATTTCGTAGCGGACCAGCGTTCCCGTCGCCGTGTTGCCGATCGTGAAGAATTCCCCGTCCTGGATTCCCCGGCCACCAGCGGCCGGCATGCGCAGCATGAAGCGAACCGGAACTTGCAGCGTGAATCCGCTATCGAACTCGAACTGCTGCAAACGGCCATTCGACTGGATGAAGAAATCGCTGCCGTCGGACAGTTCGCTGCCACCGGGCGGTTGCAGGATCGGCGCAAGACCTGCATCGCCTTCGATCCGCACCCCGCGCGCCCCGACACTCAACTGGGCCGTGGCCACGGTGTTCTGGCCGATGGCCTGGATCCCGACGCGCGGCCCGTTCGCATGGGCACGCAACGTCGGGAAATCGGCGTTGATGGCCGCCGCCAGATCGGATGCCAGTTGCAAGGTGGTCGCCGACAAGGTCAGCAAGGTGGCGCCCGGCTGTTTCTGATCGGCCGCGTCGACGGCAAATTCGTAGCTGTGCGATACGGCGCCGTCGTTGACGGTAACCACCGTGTTCTGCACCGTCGATCCGGCTCCGGAGAAAACGATGTCCGAGCCCGTATCGAACTGGAACAAGTTGCCATCCAGCAGGAAGAAGTTGCCGTCCTTGATCGTCGAGTCGGTGCGCGTGTCGATGTTCTGAATGACCTCGAGCCCGAAGTCGAACTCGAACGTCGTTCGGTTGGCGCCGTCGACCACCGTGAACGTTTGGCCGTCCTGCAACACGGCGGTATGCGAGGTGCCGGTGGGGCGAGTCGCTTCGACGGTCTCGATCCGCGGGCTGGTCAGCAGTTCGCCGCTCTCGCGGATTTGCGTTCCCGCACCTAAGTAGATCACGCCCGGCGGATTGTTGACGTTGTCCGTCTTGTCGCCGGGCTGCAGACTGACCGCCTGCCCCAGGGTGGCACTGTTGCGGTTGTCGTCGAAGCGGTACAGGATGTTCTCCACGATTTCGACGCCTCGCATCAAACCTGGCAAGGCAGCCAGTTGATACGAGAAGCCACGGTCGCCAACGGCAAAACCGCCAGGGCCGTCCAACACGTTGTTCTGGTCGGTCGCGATGGCGTTGAATTCAATGCCGTCGCCGATCGGTCCGCAGGCCGAGCCGTCGCGAGTCCGATCGGATGCGGCGGCGTTGGCGGGATCCCGCTCGTACGTCAGAATCCCGTCGTCTCGTGCGACCGGGTCCAATGAGGCATCCGCGGGATTGATCACGAAGAAATTGCCCGATGCATTGTCGTTCGGGAAGCACGGCGCCGGTTCGTTCCGCGAGATGCGGTAGGCATACAGGCTGCCGCTGGGGTCCATCGTGATGTCGGCCGTTTCGTGTCCGAACCAACCGACTCGCGTTTCCAACGCTCCCGTGAAGGGGTTAGCCGTCAAGATGGTAGTGGACGTGGGGTCGATCACATTGAAGTACTGGGCGGCCCGGTCCAGATGCAGATACATCGTCACATCGCCCAGGTGCCACGGCACTTCGGACATCGTCTCGAAGTTCACGTTCAAGGTTCCGTCCAGATTGTTCCGATCGGGACTCTTGTCGAACAGGAACTCGATCTGCGGCGCGTCGGCCGTGTTGAAGTCCCCGAAAGAGAACGGATCGAGGTCGTCCTCCGCGATGCGGCGCACCGTGCGGATCGGCTCCAGACGCACGTTCGGGTTCGTGGCCGCCGCCTGGGTGAATTGGTCCAGTTGATCCGGCATCCAGGTGTCGGTCGTCACGGCCACGTAGTACACGCCCGGGAGCAGATCGACGATGCCGATGAACGGGTCGGTCGGCGCAATGGTGCCGCGCGACAAGTCTTCCAGGTCGGAGGCGAAGGGTGTGCCGGGCCGGTCTTCGGCGATATTCGCGTCGCGACTGGTCAAAATCAGTTGGCCCGCGGCATTGAAGACGTGCAGCGTGACGTTCGGACGTTCGTCCAAGCCGCCGGCGTAATCGATGTCGAAGATGGTCTCGAACGACCGCAGCGAAAACTCACGGTACAGAATCTCGAACCGGTAGAAATCCACATCCCGGGTCAGGGGATTGCCATCGTCCTCCAGCGAGTTCAGCACACCGCCGACCGACAGGGTGCCGCGGTCGGCCGTCAGCAGATTTCCGATATTCTGCGCGTTGACAAAGGGATAGTTCAGCGCGGTGCTCTCGGTGCTCTCGCCGGTCAACGGCGAGTGGATCGGTTGGCCGTAGATCTCGATGCCGTTGGTGGCGTAGGCGATGCGCGCGTAGCGAACCGTCGAGCCGCCGACTTCCTGCAGCTCGCGCAACCGGATCTGGACCTGGTACGCCCCGGACGTCAAACCGCCGTTCAACTGGCCGATGTCGTCGCTGTTGCTGCGGATGCGGACGTGGTAGGTCAACGGCCGGTCGGGATTGTTGGGATCGGGAATCCCGGGTAGCAACAACCGCAAACCGGGGTCGCGGGGATTGGAGGTGTAGTAGTCGGTGCCGGGAATCTGCGGCGTCTTGACCATCAGCCGCGCCTCGCCGAACAACAGACTGTCCGCTGCCAAGTCCCGCGCCGAGAGGTTTTCGTCATCGCGGTCGGCCGGTTCCAGGAAGTTGTTGGTGTTTCGAACTTCGTCGTACGAACTTGTCGAGCGCGCCACCACCAAGCCGTTGCTGTCCAGGACTTCGAGGATCGGATCAAAGGCGTGCGTGGTCCGGTCCATGTCGATCCAGACCTCGGTTCCCGGTATCGCCTTGAAGCTGTACACGTCCACGTCCAGCCGGTCGTTCAGGAACCCTTTGACGGTGAAGCCCAGGCGGCGGTTCTCGTCGCCCGCGTACTCGGACGGGGCCAGAATACCCAGCAGTTGGGCATCGTCCGGCGTGCTGTTGATCCCCGGCGAATTGACGTCGCGCGGCTCGAATTCGTTGTGCAGTTCGACGTTGCGGTCATGGCTGTACCGGTCCAGACGCACGCTGTTCCAGTCGCCCGGCCGCGGCGCAGTCCGGCTGCCATCATTGTTCGTGTCGGTCTGCGGTTCGCCGTCGGGGCGTTGGCCGGCGCCGCGCGTATCGTCGGCCAACGAAGTGAGCACGACCGGCGAGCCGGGATGGCCAACGATCTGGATGATGCCGCCGATGCGGTCGGTGACCTCGCGCGGGACACCGTTCGCCCAGAAGCCGGCTTGGGCGCCGTTGGGATTGTTGTACAGCTTGACCACCAGACTCTCGGTCGGGCTGCTGGCCAACACCAAGCCGCCGAACGTGTGGAAATCGCTGATGTGGATCGTGTCCAGAACCACGTGGACGATGTCAGTGTCGTCCCAGACGCTCTGCGTGGTCAGCGTCTCGCCTCGCACCACCATGCCGTTGATCTCGGTATTGTCCATCTGGTTGTCGAGGATCAGCGGGCCTTGGTTGTCGCGATAGCCCTGGATGCGGTCGATCGCGCCGGTCGAACGTCCTTTGTCTCGGCGCAGCTCGTGAGTCAAAGCGTTGACGTTGATGCTGATCGCCGCCGTGGCCTGATTGGGGTTGGCCGGCGTGTTGTTCGGATCGGCGTCCGGGTTGTTGCGGAAGACGTTGTTGTAGATGGTCGGTTGGGCCTGCCGCACGAAGATGACGGCCGGTTCGTTGAAACCGCGTCCAAAGCGGTTGCTGGGGGCTTGGCCGCCCTGGCCGCGAGCGTTGAATTCGAACACGGAACTCGCGATGCGGGCCTCGGCCTGCTCGTGGATCTCGATCGTGTTGAAGGCCGTGAACGTACCCTCGACGCGGGTCACGCCGCCGCCGTATGCCAACAGGGCGTGATCGATGCTCAAACGCGACAGCGGCCAAGCGTAGATGCCGCCCCAATCGCCGGCCAACGGTTGGTTGGCGCTGCCTGCCACGATGGCGCCGTCGTTGCCCGTGTCGAACGTGCCGCCCGTACCATAGCGGTCGTCGGCGATCGAGGTAAAGATGATCTCGCTGCCGTCATCCGCCTCGGCGATCATCTGGGCGCCCAGTTCAACTTCGATCCGCGCGCCGCCGGCTTTGACGATGATCGACGGATCGATCACCAGTTGGGCATCCAACCGCGGCAACACTTGCGAAGTGTCCAGCACCACGCCCGCGACGGTTTGTCCACCGTCCAGAAAAGCCGTCGGATCGTCGAACGCGTGTTCGCCGACCAGCGTGTACGAGCCCGCGCCCGCGTTGCCGCTGCGGTAGATCCGCCAAGCGACATAGTTGCTGCCGTCCGGCGCGGCGGGCAGATCGTTCAACTGAATGGCGCCCTGTCCCGGCAGTCCGTTGATGTTCGGATTGCCAGTGATCGTCAGCGACTCGCCGCGGTCGGACGCCCGGGACTCCTTGCCGAGCGCATCGACGTACGTGATGCGGTAGTTATACGAACCCGGTTGCAGGGTGCCGCCCAATTGAGCAGTGAGTGTCGTCGTGGGGAACAACAGGTTGCCAGCCGTGTTCCGCACGGGGAAGCTCATGGGCGGAACATCCAGCAATCCGCCTCGCGTGGTGCCGTTGTCAACGAAGCTGGTGCTGCGGCCGTTCAGTTGTGCGACCAGCGTGTACTGGCCGTTGTTCTCGCTACGGTACAGGCGGCGGGCCACGAACTCGCCGCTGACAGGCGGCAATTGGTTCAGCCGGATCGATCGGTTGTTGTTCGCCACATCGGCGGCGGAGATCCGGAAAGGGGTCTGCTGTGCGACGTTGGAGAATCCGAAGTTGGCGGACGCGGGACTCTCGTAGCCGAACCGGTCGACAAACGTCATCTTGTACGAGTAGTAGGTATCCGTTCCGGAACTTCCTAGACTTCCACCGGTTGCCGCCGTGGTATCGCGAGTGACGGTCGTGGTCACCAGGTTGACCGGCGGCGGCGTCACGTACTCCATCGCTCCGCCAGGCCGCGACGCGATAGCCAGGTTCTCTTTCAGGACGTACACGATGTCGCGGTCGTCCCAGCGGCCGGTGACATTCAACTTCTGCACGGTGCTTCCGGCCTGGGTCGCCACGCGGATGAACAGGGCGTTGATCGAGTTATTCAGGATCGTGTTGCCGCTGATCTTCGGCCCGACCCGGTCGTAGTCCGACGTAAAGGCGATCCGCTGGTGCCGCGGTGCGTGGAAATTCGTCTCCTCGAAACTGTCCGGACTGGCCGACATGGCGGCGTCGGCGCTGCGCGTGATGGTGTTGAACGTGACCGTGGGGCGGGTGTCGGTGATGTGGATCGGGTTGATGACTGTGGGGACCGAGTTGATCACCACGCTGCCGCCGCCGTAGCGGATATCCGCGTGGTTGACGTGATTCAGGAAGATCCCTTCCTCGTCGTACACGAAGTTGCCGTCCGCGCGGTCGATGTCGTCCCGGAAAACGATGCCGCCCCAGTCGCCCGCCGCCGGAACCGTGTTGGTGAACGGATTCGTGTCCAAGCCGATCTGCTCGTCGTTGTACGACGTGAAATACACGCTGCCCGGAACCGGCCGGTCCTTGGCATCGATCACTCCGTCGCCGTTGGTGTCCGTGCGGAGGACATTGCCGTTGGCGTCTCGGATGATCGGGGTGCCCAAGACCTGCAACGCGCCGCCGCTGCGGTCGATGCCGGCGGCCGAACTGCCCACGCCGATGCGGGCTCGCCGCATCTGGAAGATGGCATTGGCGTCGATCATGACCGTCACGTTCTTGGGAACCTCCAAGGTCGAACCGTCCGGCAGCGGCTGGCCCAGGCTGTTGAAGCCGATCTGGTAGGCCAGATTGTCCCCCAGGGTCTCCCAGCGTCCGTCGGCCCCCGCATTGCCGATGATTCGCACGATGTCGCCGGCCTTCGCGCCGATCGACGAGCTGAGCGCCGTTGCGATGTTGTTGAACGGCGCCGCTTCGGTGCCGGTGCCGCCGTTGGGCGCCGCCTTGTCGACGAAGATCGTCCGCGCAACGGTTCGAGCCGCCGCGCCGCCCGCCAGATCCGCCGCCGTCAGGGGCGCGACGGTATTGAACCAGAAATTGAAGACGCCCCCCGGAACGCCGTCGCCGTCGGCGTCCAGGAAGGTTGGCGGTCGGTTGGGGTTGTCGGCATCGAAGATAGCATTCTGGATCGACTTGATGTCCCGGCGGAAATTGAAGCGCAGGTCGTATTCGCCCTGGGTCGTGCCGCCGAATCCGGTATCCTCGATGATCGGATCGTACTCGTCGTTGCCGCTGGCGCTGACACCGACGTAGTACGTGCCTTCGCCCAGATCCAGCTCCAGGTACGAGTCCCTGCCGAAGTAGTTGTCGTTGCGGGACAGCAATTCGTACGTACCGTCGGCATTGCGGCGGTACAGCGTCAGCACGGTGTCCAGGCCGCTCGCCTGCATCTGTCGTTCGGCCATCGTCTCGGCGGAGAACCGGCCTGTCACGCCCGCCGGCACGTCGAACCGGAAAAGATCGATGTCCTTGCTCTCGGGGTAGTACAGATGCTGCAGATGGACCAAGTCGTGGTTGCTGTAGATCGTCGGTTCAAGCGGATTGCCGAAATTCAAGTTGGCGTCGAAACCGCGGATGGCCAAACCGGGAAGGTCGACCGTCGAGCCCAGACCCAGCAGGCCACCCATCGAGGACAAAAGCTGCCGGAACCAACCATTCTGTCCCGTCACCGGATCCCAGAAATTGAAGCGATCATTCAGATTCAAGGGCAACGTGAGCAACGGTTGCGTCAGGTTCTGCGTACGGTCGTCCGCCGAAGCGATGATGATCCCGTCCCGCTCGGTTTCGACAAACTCGACTCCGATCAGATCGTTCAGCGTTTGCAGCGCTTCGCGCGCCCGGCGTTTCTGCGTCTCGGTGATCAGATTGAATGCCGGCTGCAGATTGCCGTGCGAATCCCGCAGGAAGCCGATATCCTGACGGAAATTGTATTCGATCCGCGTGATGCCGACGTTGACAACCCCCGACGTGCCCGTGTTGGCTTCGTTGTCATTCAGATGGCCGAATACCTGCCGGTGCCCCGGATCGTTGTCGCTGCCCGGTAATTGCAACGCATAGATCTGCGGATCGATGACGCCCCGCACGACATAGTTGCGATCGATCAGCGATTCGGTTCCGTTCGCTTGGATCAGGGCCGTCAAGTTCGTGGCTGTGTCGAAGCTGGAACCCAAGCCGATCAGGGTGGCCACGGGGTAGCCGGGACCAGATAGCCCGGCAATCACCGTGTTCGGATCGCCCGAGACGATGGTCGCTTCGAGCAGTTGTCCGGCGTTGAAATGGTCCCGCAGGGCGTCGACCATCTGCTGGGCCGTGTTGGGGCTGAATGCGTTGCCGGCGCTGGTATTGTTGTTCAGATTGACCGTGACCACATTGTCAAAAACGGTTACCTTGGGCAAACCGTCTCCGCCATGGTCGCTCTCGATCACCTCGACCCGCAACGCCTTGCCCCAGATCTCGCCTTGTCCGACGTAGTGGACCGCGACGCCATTGTAGGTCGCCGTCGTCTCGGACAAGGGAGTCAGCGTCAGCGGCGGAAGCGGCGTGGGATCGGGATTGGCCGCCGTGGCCTTCAGTTCATCGTTGCCCACGCGCAACCGCAAGGTTCCCGGCCCCAAGGCTGCTCCGGTCAGTGGGTGAACCAACTGGTCCAAGGGCACGCCAAATTCCAGCGTCGCCGTGTCGGTGCTGGCCGAATACACCACGGACACCGGGTTGAATACGACGTCGTCCGTGTTCTCGAGCGTTCCGCGCGAGTGAATCAACTGGTAGAAAGTGCGGTTCTGAGCGGATGCGACGTTCAAGTTGTCGTCGTTGAAATAGACGACAATCTTGCTGCGCTGCTGCTGAAGGATCGTCTGGCTGGGATTCAGCGGATTGACGATCCGTTCGACCGGTTGCGGCACGACGGACAAGATCTGCGGCGCCAGATCCAGTTCGAACTCCAGCGACGTGTCCTGGCCGTTCAAGTACCGCTCGCCGGCTACGTTGCGCAACGGTGTCCCGCCCGTTCCGAAGATGTCAATTCGGTACTTGTCGTCCGGCAACTGTCCGGCAAAGCGATACACGACCTCGTTCAGCGCCGGCTGGGATCCAACGCCGATGAAACCGGGGTAGACCACCATGTCGTTGGCCACCACCGCGTTCGGATTGTTCGGGTCGCCCAGCGTCAGTGAAGAATTGGCCGGCGCTGTCGCGGCGATATTCACCGCCTCGGGTTGCAGCGAAGTGCTCGTGTCCAATATCTCCGCCCGGATCAAGTTGCTGGCCGCAACATTCGTACGGATCGCATTCACCAGATCCTGTGCGGTCGACGGATTGGCCGCGTTGACGTTCAGATTGATGTTGATGGTGCGCCCGATGACACTGATGCCAGGAAGTCCCGGACCACCGAAGTTGCTCTTCGTAATCGCCAGTTTGATCCCGTTCTGCTCTTGTCCCAAACGGACCGCCGAGAATCGGATCACCACCTGGCCGCCCGTTCCGAAGTCGCTGCGCACCGAGGCCGGTTCGAAAACGCCGTCCGAATTGCTGCGAGTGATCTGAATCCCGCCGACCTGACTCGAATTTCCCAGCGAATCCTGCGAGATCTCCTGAATCTTGTCGAAACGGAAAACCAGATCGGTCGGCGCGATATCGCGGATGTCGCCGTTCTGCAGCAGGGAGCCGTCATTCGGTTGAATCCCTATCAACTGGGGACCAATCAGCAATTGCCGCTCTTCGAGCCGCTCCAACTGCATGTTCCGCTCCAGCTTGCGCTGCAAACCGGAAAGCAGCTTCCCGCGGTTCTTGCGGTCTCGCAATGACGACTTACGCGAACGTCGGATGGCCATAAACCAACCCCTCGTTTTATCCATTAACTCTGGAATGTAGCTCTCAGTGCATCTGTCCAAGCGTGCGCGCACGAGCGGCACGGTTTAGACCTACAAAAGCAGAATCGGTAGCTAGTTGTTAGCAAAGTTAGGCAATGTGGAAAGACTAGGCAAAGGAATTCGTCCGTCTTGACGCCATACACGGATTATAATTCCTATCTAACCTAGTTCAATTAAACGATTTGCTGCCAACCGTTTCCATCGATTCTTTGGTGCGATTCAGACTCTCGTCTTTGACGGTCGTACCAGTTTTCGCATCCGTGCTGTCCGGAGACCCTACGAAAGATCGGGATCGCGCCAGCAATTGGACGCGAATCTGCCCGCCTCGGTTCCCCTACCGGGTCACTCGTGCGGGAATCGCCGGGCGCAGAAACCAACACCGTTCGTTTGGGCAATGCGGCTCTGCGCGATTGGAGAGGTTGTGCGGTGGCAGCAGTGACCGGAGTCGTGCGATGGTGGGCCGAAAGGGTGGGTTATTCGAAGTCGCGACTCGGGCCAGTTGAGTTGTTGCCAAATTGGTGGGGTGATGGCCATGACTTCGGCCGGAATCGGCATCAACCGAAGTCGTTCTCGAGATCCGGCAAGAAAGCTCGTGAATGAACTACCACGAGAAGTGCAGTCCGAAGTTCATCCCTTGAGCCCAGAAATCCGTGTCACGAAACTCGAACTGCGGGCGCAATGGGCCAGCGAAGGGTGTGAACTCGGGGGCCAGCAGATCGGGATTCACGTCCAGATCGATCTGGTCGCCGGGGCGGACGACGCGACTGAGATACATGAACGAATAGCCTACGGTCGCCTGCAATCGCGGGGTAAGACGGTAGCCCAGCGTGGCCCCCAACTGGGGAAGCACGGCGAATTCGTTGCGCGAGTGGCTACCGCTGTTGGTTCGCTGAGCCAGCAGACCCCCGACGTACTGACCGTTGCTGACCTGCGATCCTGTAATCGTGGTCTGGCCGGCGATTTCGACCTGCTGCTGGATATTTCCCAAGGCCATGCGCCCGAGCAATTCCAGGGACCAGCGTCCGTAGTTGAACTCGCTGGCCATGCCCAGGTCAACGCCGTGGAAGTCGTTTGTCGTCCCAAAGGAATCCGTGATGGCAAAAGCCCCCTGGCTGGGAATGGGTCGGAGCGAGGTCAGGTTTTCGCGAATCGTCAATTCATCGCTCAGCCGAACGTAGCGGTATCCGATCAGGAAGTCGAATCGTCGGCCAAACGGGCCGCTGCAAGGGCTCGAACACGGATCGCAATCGAAAATCGGCGTCGATTCGCAGCACAGATTGTAGCGCAGCCATGCTCCGGCACCTTGGAGTTGGCTGTTGGCATCCACGGTGACCGTTCCGGACAAAATGTTAGGAAACGACACCAATTCGACGTCCTCGCGCGCCGGAGGGTCGAACTGATCGTTTTCGTCGCGCGGGTTCATGTTGAAGAATGGCCGGTAGATTGCGGGGCTGCCCTGGGCGTTGGACGAAGCGCTGAAACTGTCGCTGATCCCGCCGAGGCGCCAGTATTCGCCCTCGATCGCCCACCGTCGGTTGCAGTCCAACCACGTTCCCATGCGAACACGGAAACCGGACCGCATTTGTTCAAGCAGACCGTCGTCGCCGTATAAGACCACCGTTGTCGGGTCGTCGAGAGTGCCGGTCGGCCCGGCGGTCACCAGAGGCGGTGTCGCCATGCCCTTGGCCCACCACATGAGGTATTCACCGTGTACCCAGACCGTTCCCACCGGCCCGACACAGCACGGGGTCTCGCACGAGCCGCACGTAACGCATTCGGAACACGACTCGCACGACGCCTCGCCGACCAGGATTTCCTCGCCTTTGCCGGAATACACCGCCTTGCTTGGCTCGGGTTGGAATTTCGCCAAACGTCGGCTAGGTTCTTGCGAGTTCGCGACACCCGCCACAAACAGGGCTAGCATCAAGCAACGGAATTGAATTCTCAGCAACGACGCGTTCATGCAACAACTCCAACTGTCCTGAAAGGTGGATCAGCGCAGAGCAAGCGGAATATCCCACGCAAAGCTTATCGTCGTTACAATCGTTAAACTTGAGCGTTTGGCCGTTCTGAAGTACCCGCAACCGCGAGTTGGAAGGGTTTGCGAGGCATAGGGGCGGAGGCAGGGAGTTCAAACCGAAGACTGGAGACGCGACGATGATCGGAGCGATCGCTGGAGATATCATTGGATCCTTCCATGAGGGACTCGGCGCGAAGACCAAGCGGTTCCCGTTGTTTGGTTCGCACAACTGGTTTACGGACGACACCGTGCTCACGATTGCGGTGGCCGAGTCGATTTTGCGGAAGGCGGATTTGGTCGACGCGTTGCACGACTATTTCCACCGCTACCCGCAGAGGGGCTACGGCGGCTCGTTCATCGAGTGGGCTGGCCTGCGCCGTCGTGAACCCTACAACAGTTGGGGCAATGGATCGGCGATGCGGGTCAGTCCGGTCGGGTTCGCCTACGACACGCTGGACGAAGTGATGCAGCATGCCGAGCGAACTGCCGCGGTTACGCACAACCATCCGGAAGGCATCCGCGGTGCGCAGGCCACGGCGGTGGCGGTCTACTTGGCCCGGACGGGCAGCGACAAGCAGGCGATCCGTCAACATATCGTGGACGTGTTCGGCTACGACTTGTCGACACCGCTGGACGAGATCCGCGAGACCTACGAGTTTGACGTCTCCTGCCAAGGTTCTGTGCCTCAGTCGATTGTGGCCTTTCTGGAAGGGACGGACTTCGAGGACACCGTCCGCAACGCGATCTCGCTGGGCGGCGACGCCGACACGATGGCGTGTATCGCGGGCGGAATTGCCGAAGCGTACTGGGGCGTTCCGGAAGCGATCGAACGCCGGGCGTTGAGCTTTCTGGACGAGCAGCTTCTAATGGTCGTCGACGAATTCAATCGGCGGTATCGAAGTACCAACCGCGGGAGCACGATCGGATGCCCGCGCGGTGATTCGAAGCCTTGAACGGAAGTCTTCGAAGCCAGCGCGGGAATGGAATCCGAATTCGGGAAGGAATGGACGATGAGCGATCGGATGCTGAGCGAACGGGCAAGAGCGTGGGTAGCGGCCCTCGTCGCCGCAGGCGTTTTCCTCGTGACGGGGATCGCTTCGGGAGGGGAGAGTGACGAGGAAGCCCCCGGCGACCGGATACCCTCGCCAGCGTGTCCGCTTCCCGGCGCGTGGGACTTGGTATTCGCCGAGGAGTTCGATGGCGATGTCGACTCCCGCTGGCACTTTCAAAACGGTCCGAGCGGTCACATTCTGTCCAGCCGTTGGCGCGAGAACGTCGAGGTCCGGGACGGGACCGCGCGGCTGGTCAACCGCCGCCAGCAGCGAGGCGGCCAGGAGTGGACTAGTGCGAGCATGTGGACCAAGCAGAAATTCACCTTGGGCTATTTCGAGTGCCGCTACCGTTACGCGGACGCGCCCGGCGTGAATAATTCGTTCTGGATCTTCCGCCCGATCTCGCGGCCCGCTCGCAAGGACCAGTTCGAATTGGACATCAACGAAGGCCATCACCCCAACGTCATCAACACCAACATCCATTGGGTCGACGACGAACTGACGCGGCGCACCAAGGCCAAACGCTTCGTCATGGAAAAACCGTTGAGCCAAGACTTCCACACGTTTGGATTCGAGTGGAACGACAAGGAACTGGTCTGGTACTTCGAAGGCAAGGAACTTCGCCGCGAGCCCAACGCGTTCGCGCACGCCGAGGCTTCGGTCTATCTGAGCGCGGCGATCATGGACTGGGCGGGTTCTGTCACCGACGCGATCGATGGCAGCAGCATGGATGTCGATTACGTCCGCGTCTGGCAGCGCCGATGACGCGAACCAGTCGGACGAGGCCGATTTTCGGCGACAACAGCGAAACGAACCAAAAGGAGCAAGCATCATGAGAACCACCGCAACGTACCTGTTTCTGGCTGCGATCTATTCGATCGCCGTGAGCGTGTCCACCGCAGCACCGCCGAATTCCGAGAGGATCCGGGTGATCCTGGATACCGACGCCAACAACGAATTGGACGACCAGCACGCCATCGCCTATCTGCTGTTCAGTGGCGACGCGTTCGACGTCGAGGGGATCACGGTCAATCGCACACGGGCCGGCGGCGGTGTGGAGCAGCATCTGGCCGAGGCGCAGCGCGTCGTCCGCCTGTGCGGGCTGGATTCGAAAATCCCCGTGCTGCGCGGTGCGGACAAGTCATTCAACGAGATCCGCGACAAATTGGGACAGCCGGATTTCGACGGGGCCGAGGCGGTGAATTTCATCATCGACCGAGCCAAGGCGGATGACGGGCGTCGCTTGGTGCTGTTGCCGGTCGGGAAACTGACGAACATCGCTCTGGCGTTGGCCAAAGAGCCGGCGATCGTCCCGCGGGTGCGCGTGGTCTGGCTGGGCTCGAACTATCCCGATCCCGGAGAATACAACCAGGTCAACGACGAACCGTCGCTGAACTACATTCTCGATA
Organism: Pirellulaceae bacterium; assembly: GCA_023382975.1. Classification (GTDB taxonomy): domain Bacteria; phylum Planctomycetota; class Planctomycetia; order Pirellulales; family Pirellulaceae; genus SKKK01. The sequence continues at coordinate 85,195 of JAHDXO010000001.1, read as the reverse complement.
CGGGCGTGGAGTTTGAAATCGCACTCGTCCGCTACGGCAAACCTTCCGGAACCGATGCGGTCCGTGCCACCCTGACCGAGATCCGGGAGATCATGCCCGGCAAAGGCCCGAAGATCGATCCTCCGGTGGTCGGACGCCACGGCGGCGAGTTCCGATGTTTCGGGGATTATGCGGTCAGTCTGTTCGAAAACATCCAACTGCACGGCGACCCGCCTTCGCGTGCCTTGTTCGATATGGCCGCGGTCGCGATCGCCAGAAACCCAGCCTGGGCGACCGCCACCGAGATTCCGGCGCCGATTCTGAAAGACGGCCGTTGGTTGAGCCGCCCGGACAATCCGCGGAAGATCATCCTGTGGGAGGACTTCGACCGGAAGGCGATCATGGCCGATTTCTACGAACGGATGAAGAGCCCGCGACCGGTATCGAAATCAATCGCCCAGTGACCACACACGGGCGTTGGTCAGGCCTCGACGGTCGATACCAGCGTGCCGATCGGAAGGATCGTGGCTTCGACGCGGTCGCCGGATTTCAGGTATTCGCCTTGGGCGTCCCCGACACCCGCCGGGGTGCCGGTGGCGATTATGTCGCCCGGTTCAAGCGTGACGAAGCCGGAGATGAATTCGATCACCGCCGCGACGGGAAAGACCTGGCGGGCGGTGTTCGAGTCCTGCTTGACCGCGCCGTTGACGCGCAACTGCATGGGCATGACCTGTGGATCGGGTGCCGCGTCGGCCGACAGAATACAGGGCCCGCACGGACAGAAACTGTCGTGCCACTTGCCGTGCAACCAATCGAAGAAGCGGTCGCGGTCTCGCTCCCTGCGTTGCGGATTGGGGCGGAAGCGGCGATTGGAGATATCATTGACCACCGTGTATCCGGCCACGTATGACAAGGCGTCGGCCTCCTTGACCGATTTAGCCAAACGGCCGATGACGACGGCCAACTCCAGTTCCCAGTCGATGTGATCGGGGGAAATCGCGGGAATTCGCACCGACTTGCCGGGATCGGTCAGCGTGGTGCTGGGCGGTTTCATGAAGACGTAGGGAAAGGTCTCGGCCCGCTCGACTGCGATTCCTCCGCTTTCCTCGATGTGTTGCGCGTAGTTGCCGGCCAGGAAGAACATCTTGTTCGGCCGCGGGACCGGAACGAGCAATTCGACGGACGAAGTCGGCAGATTCTTGTCCGCTGCGATGGCGTCGCCGTGCGCATCGACCCACGCGGCCAGCCGGGCGGCGTCGCGGTGCCCCGCGCCGGACGGCGGCAGCAGCGTCAGCAGATCGTCGGTATTGGGGATCTCAAGTGGTTCGTCCATCTGCTGGCGATAGGCCGCCACCGCCGCCGCAACCGGCAACACATGCTGCTCGCTGTAGAAACCCGCGACGGCTCGGCCTTCATGTTGGAATCGGCAGATGCGCATGATCTATCTCCCGAAGAAGTGCTTGTCGGCGAATTTCAGATACTGCTGCCAGTCGTATTCCGTGACCGCGTGTCCGCCTTCGCGGAGATGATACCCGATCGTGTCGCCAACCGGTGTGTTCACTGGCGGCATTTCCGCAGTGCCCAGTCCGCCGGCGCCCAGCAGTCGGTAGACCGGTTCGGCATGGAGCGCCGACAGGAATTCGCCGCGCGGGTCGGCCCAGCGGTCTTCGGAGGCACTGGCCACGTACACCGGGCGAGGCGCGATCAGCGCGATCAGTTGATGCTGGTCGACGGGCAATTCGTCCTCGTTGTCGCCGTAGCGTTTGAAGTTCTCGCAGAACCAGTGCGGAAACGAACTGTTGATCCGGGCCACCGTCTCCCCGAACCGGCGGCGACTGAGGGCGGCGCCGCCGCAGCCGGAATTGTTGGAGATCACCAAGGCAAAACGCGGATCCGAAGCGCCGGCCCAAAGCGCCGTCTTGCCCAACCGCGAGTGCCCCAGTACGGCGACATGCTTCGCATCCAAATCCTTGTCGGTTTCGAAGTAATCGACCGCTCGACTCAGGCCCCACGCCCAGGCGCCGATCGTGCCCCACTGGTCCGGGTCCGGCTTCTCTTGGCCGGCTCGGTAGGACAGCGGATGAACTCCGTTCTGGAATCCGTCGTGGAAATCGGGATCGATGTCGCCGCAGTAGATGGTGGCCACAGCGTAGCCAGCCGCCAAGATCGTCTCGACCGGCCAACGGCTCGATGCGACGCCCCGCGACTTCTCCGTTGCTCGATTGTTGACGATGCCGTAGTCTTCGTTGGACCGCATCCACTGTTCGGAGAGCGTGATGCCCGGATCGGCGTGGATCGTGTGGTTGCCGTAGAAGTTCAAGCCCAGAAAGACCGGTACGGGACGTTCGGCTGCCTTGGGCAGGTAGATCAGCAGATCCATCTTCGGTCCGTCCTTCTTGCCCGCAAACTGGACCGAGACTTCCTTGCGGACCGCGGTTCCGTCCAGCGCGTTCTCGTCGGTCGATGTGACTTCGAACGTCATCGACGTCGGACGCCCCGGGCTGCGCCCGTAGACTTCGCGCTGAAACAATTCCAGGATTTCGGGGCGACGTTTCTGCGACCAAAGCTGGGGCGTGTCGACTTGTTGTCCATCATTGCAGATCAACGGGTCCGGCAGCTTGTAGACAGGGACCTTCGCTTCGTCGTAATTCGCATCTTTGGGTTGGGCGAACGCAGATGGAGCTGCCCAGAGCGACAGCAGCAGGAAGGCGAGAGACGGAAGGGCACGGCACATGGCAACCTCGCGAGGAATCCTTGAGGAATAACGCTGGACCCGCATGGGCAGCCGCGAGATCCAGGTCTCGAATGACGCGAACGCATCTTAACCGCAGCACAGCGGTGTTGCAACCAACCGGAAGATCGTCGCGTGCGGCGCCCGTGATCGCTGGTCGCTGCGTCCTTCATCCTCACCGGAGCACGGTTGGTTCGGAGCTTGCGTCGTCTGACTCGGACGCTTTCTTCGCCGCCTCGCCCTCGGCAGCGGGAGCGGCAGCGTCCTCGCCCTCCGGTTTAGCTGTCGGCGTCGGCGTCGGCGTCGGCGCCGCCTTCTCCTGCTCGGGTTTCGATGCGGCGTTTGCCGGCTCGGGTCTCGATGCGGCGTTTGCTGGCTCGGGCTTCGACGCGACACTCACCGGCGCGGATTCCTCGGCGGCGGGCAATCGGCGCGGTCCGGATGAACTCTCGAATGCCGATTGGGTCAAGGGCATCAACTCCGGGATGTCAGCCAGCCGCTCGATGGACTCCAAGGTCTGGCGGCGACGTCGCTCGGCCATCCGCCGCTCGCGTTCAAAATCGTGTTCCTGGAAATACGATACCGGAGCATGATGGGCCGGCTCCTCGTCGTCATGAGTGAGCGGCAGGCGGATGCGGCTGCCCGCGAACTGAGTGCCGTCGTAAATGCTGCCGCTCTGGAAAGGACCGGCACCGAAGACCCAGACATCCTTGGCGTTGCTGGTGGACACCGTGACTCCCGATTGCCACACCGGCAAACGCGTCTCGCGATGGTACGCAAAAACACCGATCTTCGCCGCGGCTCGATTGTCTTCCCGCCGGGCAACCGAGATTTCCGGGATCAGCGGGATGGTCGGTACGTTGGGCAGTACGGAGGCAGCGTTGCTCAATCCCGTGCTGGCGGGCATCCCGTAGGTGACTTCGTGACCGTCGGTGCCCAACGCCCCGCATCGTCCTTCGACGATGTATTCCGCAGTGTCCGCCTTCTCTTCCAGCAGGCAACCGGCGGCCAACATCTGCTGGCGCAGCGAACTGATGAGGTAGTCCGAGTTGACGAAGCCCAGTCCCTTGATCGTGTTCAGATACTGAGTATCGAAGAAGATCCGCCGGCCACGCAGCGGCGAGAAATCGATCTGCTCGATCGAGCGATCGACGGCATCCGACATCAACAACTGTTCGGTGGCCGTCCGCGTCCGCGTGGTACCGCAGCCAGCGCATAAAACAGCGGCCAACACCAGCAATAGCCGCAGCCATTGCGGTTCGGCGCTCGAATCGCACGTGGTGACCGGTCTTTTGAACATCGGTAGGTCCGCAACGAACTCGGGCCCGTCGGCCGTAGCTCTACGGCAACGGGTGGCGGAGTATAGCGGACATCGGGGCAAGGCCAAATGCGAATTTCTCGCAGATCGACAGCAGTGCAGGTGTGTATCGGGATAGTACACACCTGTCGCGTCAAGATGCTCGAAGATGATGCACCCATCCGGAGAACAACTTCCAGTCCGATAGGACTTTCGGCTGGGACAACTGACGTAAGTCCATTCTGCACTGCGGTTTATGGATGACTGTTGGGTTTTTTCCGATTTGGCCCAGCGATTGCACAATGTGGAAACCATTGGGAGCGTCAGAAAGCCCGGAGGAGCATTCAGCGTTCGCCATGTACTTTTCTTTGCATCTAGTCACCGTTTCCGGTGGTCGCTCGACGGCCGATCTGTCGTCGGGACCGCCGAATCGAATTGTCAAAGGAGTTGATGTCATGGGTACACGCGGGCCAAAAACCATCGATCCCACACCGTCCGAAATCAAGCGGAGGACAGCCAAGATTCGAGCTGGCTGGAGCGAACGGACACATCGTCTGCGCGCCGGCTGGAGTGTCGAAGCGGCCGACAAAATGGACCAATGGACAGCGCCGGTCCTGCATATCGGCGACAATTGGGCCGAACTGGTCGAGGATGAAGACTACCCCTACTGGTCCAACTAGCCGAAAGGCCCAGCGAACTTGTCCGCCGTGCGTATGCGGTAAGTTCGTCTTCGTAGCGGATCACCAGAGAATTCAGACAGAATTCGACAAACCGAATTCCCCACAATATCGGGCACTTCATTCCATTGGTGGATGTGTCGCCGCACCGTTTCCGCTGGACTCGCCAGTGAGCCTCTCCTTCGGGGCCTTCCAGGTATTCAGTCGCCTGGAGCGGTCGTCTCACGGGATTTCTCGCCGCATTTCTCTTGGCGCCCTCTCGCCAGGCGGTTGCCCGCAACACGCCTGTCCGCCTATAATCTGCCTTTTCGCCGGGGCAGCGATGGCCCGAGTCAGTTCATGGTATCTCAGAAGAAATAGTAAAGGAGCGAGATTGTGGCATCCGGTCGTTATCTGTTCACCAGCGAGTCTGTCAGCATGGGCCATCCCGATAAACTCGCGGATCAGATCTCCGATGGCGTTTTGGACGCTTTGTTCGAGCAGGATGCCTTCAGTCGGGTCGCTTGCGAGACGATGGTGACGACCGGAGTGGCCATTGTCGCTGGCGAGATCACAACCAAAGCTGTGGTGGACTATTCGAAAGTCGTGCGCAATGTCATCCGCGAGGTCGGCTACGTGGACGACCGGATGGGAATCAACGCGGACACCTGTGCCGTGATGGTCTCGCTCGACCGTCAGAGTCCTGACATTGCCATGGGCGTGGACGAGGACGCTCAGAAGGGCAAGGAGATTGGCGCTGGCGACCAGGGTTTGATGTTCGGATTCGCCTGCAACGACACGCCGGAACTGATGCCTCTGCCGATCGCGCTGGCTCATCGAATCTTGAATCGGCTGACCGAGGCGCGCTTCGCTGGCGAGGCCAGTTGGCTGCGGCCCGACAGCAAGAGCCAGGTGACCGTCGAGTACGACGGACAGACGCCGGTGAGGGTGGATACGGTGGTCGTTTCGACGCAGCATGGGCCGGAGGTCAGCAACCAAGAGATTCACGATTTCGTGGTCGAGCGGATTGCCAAGCCGTGTCTTCCCGAGAGCCTGATCAACGGAGCCGTCAAGTACCACGTGAACCCGACGGGCCGGTTTGTGGTCGGTGGTCCGCACGGCGACTGCGGCTTGACCGGGCGCAAGATCATTGTTGACACCTACGGCGGCTGGGGCCGCCACGGGGGCGGAGCGTTCAGCGGCAAGGATCCGACCAAGGTGGACCGCAGTGCGGCCTACATGGCTCGCCATGTCGCCAAGACGATCGTCGCTGCCGGGCTGGCCGGTCGGTGCGAAGTCCAGTTGGCCTACGCGATTGGGGTGGCTCGTCCGGTGAGCGTCCACGTGGATACGATGGGCACGGGCCAAGTGGATGACGAACGGATTTGCCAAGTGATTCAGGAGTTCTTCCCGCTGACTCCCGGCCGAATCATCGAGTATCTGAATCTGCGTCGGCCGATTTATCGCAAGACCGCGGCCGGGGGCCATTTTGGCCGCGAAGATGCCGATTTCACTTGGGAGAACACCGACCGGGCTCAAGAACTGCGCCGCGCGGTGGGATCGTAGATGCGGCAGAGTCATGAATTCGGCTTTTCATCCTAGTCGGCGAGCATGTTCGGCCGCAGGTCAGCCGATCAGCCAGTTGATGTCCCGCGCGCTCGAGAATCCCAACTTGATCTCGCTGGCCGCCGGGTTCGTCGATGGGGCTACGCTGCCCCAGTCCGGCGTGCAACAGGCGTTGGCCGCGGTGTTTGAAGATCCACGCTCGGGCAGCGCTGCGCTGCAATACGGCTCGACGCCGGGATACCATGTCTTGCGCGAGATTCTACGGGACCGAATGATCGAGGCGGACCGTCTCCAAGACGCCGTCGGTTTGGACCAAATCGTGGTCACCGCCGGCAGCAACCAGATGCTGCATCTGGTCAGTGAGACCCTCCTGGAGCCAGGCGATATCGTGCTGTGCGCTTCGCCCACCTACTTCGTCTACATGGGACTGCTGGCCGCGATCGAGGCCCGAGCGGTCGGCGTGGCGAGTGACGACCAGGGAATGATCCCGGAAGCGTTGGACGATCAGTTCAGGCGGATCGAAGCGGCGGGGGAACTGGGCCGGGTCAAAGCGATCTATCTGGTACCGTATTTCGACAATCCCGCCGGGGTGACGATGTCGCTGGAACGACGCCTCGCCGTGGTCGAGGCCGCGAAACGCTGGTCGCGGCACACGACGATCCACGTGATCTCCGACGAAGCGTATCGCGAGTTGCGTTACCAAGGAGACGATATCCCCAGTCCTCGCTCGTGCGATGAAACCGGTGAGACGGTCGTCGTCGCCGGCACTTTCTCGAAGTCTTTCTCACCGGGCATTCGAGTCGGCTGGGGGGTGCTTCCACGACACTTGGTCGCTCCGGTCTGCGATCTGAAGGGGAACGTCGATTTCGGTTCGCCGAACTTCACTCAGCACTTGATGGCCAGAGTCTTCCAGCAGAATCTGTTTGATCCGCACGTCGCGAGACTCCGCCAAAGCTATCACTGCAAGCTGATGGCCATGTTGAACGCAGCGGACGAGTTCCTGGCTCCTTTGGACGGAGTGCATTGGTTCCGGCCCTCGGGTGGGCTGTACGTCTGGCTCCAACTTCCGCCCCGGATCGAAACGGGCTTGGGCAGCCGGTTGTTCGAGATGGCGATCCGCGAAGGAGTGCTCTACGTGCCGGGCGAGTACTGTTACCCGATGCACGGCGAGCCGCTGTGCCGCAACATGATCCGGCTGAGTTTCGGTGTTCAGTCTTGTGAAAAAATCCGCGAAGGCGTAGAAATGCTGGCACGGGCAATCGCTGCGGTGGGCGATTGAGCACCAGCCGCACACGGGGCGAGTGACACGTCGGCGATCAGCGGTTCGACAGAAACGGTGGAAGTCGTGTCTCGCGCTCAAGAGGAAACGGATTTCACATGCGAACGATTGACCTCTACGTGTTCCGGCTGTACGTCAAGGTACTGTTGATCTGTTTCCTCAGCCTGACCGGGTTGTTTATTATCATCGATGCGTTGAACAATCTGGATGAGTTGTTGAACCTGGGCAAACAGCAAGGCAGTCTGGTAGCGGTCGTCGCCGAATACTACGGTGCCCGCGCCTTGGCATTTTTCGACCGCACCAGCGGCTTGATGGCGTTGGTTGCGGCGACGTTCGCCATCACCACGATGCAGCGATCGAACGAGTTGTGCGCATTGATGGCTGCGGGGATCCCGAAGGTGCGTGTCGTCGCGCCGCTGTTGATCGGGGCGGTCATTGTCGCTGGCGTGGCGGCGGCCAACCGAGAACTGACGATCCCTCGGTTCCGCGAGAAATTGACGCACGATGCGGCGGCGCTTCTCGCGGGCGCCAAGGACGAACTGACGCCGCGCTACGACCGGCTGACGGATATCCGCATCACCGGCCGACATGTGGTGAGATCCGAGCGTCGCATTGTCGAGCCGACGTTTCGGTTGCCTCTGCATACCGAGGAGTTTGGCGTCCAACTGACGGCTCGCGAGGCCATCTACCAGGAGCCCATCGGGGACCGCCCCGGCGGCTACCTGCTCAAGGGGATGCTTCAACCCGTTCGCGTGGCCGAGATCGAATCGCTGGAGATTGCCGGGCAACCGGTGATTTTGAGTCCTTGCGATACGCCTTGGCTGGAGGACGATCAGTGTTTCGTCGTCAGTGCCGTGACGTTCGAGCAATTGGCGGCCGGAAGTGCGTGGCAGCGATACTCGTCGATCCGGGAATTGGTCGCCGGACTGCGGAATCCCAGTCTGGATTTCGCCGCCGACGTGCGGGTCGCGGTGCATGCCCGGTTTGTTCAGCCGATGCTGGACATCACGCTGCTGCTGCTGGGACTGCCGGTTGTGCTGGCTCGCGAGAGCCGCAACATCTTCTTTTCCGCGGGGATCTGCGTGTTGATCGTCGCCGGTTTTTTCCTGGTGGTACTGGTCTGCCATTCGCTCGGCAACAGCTTTTTGGTGCGGCCCGCGTTCGCCGCTTGGTGTCCGCTGTTGATCTTCGCGCCGCTGGCCGGGTTCACGTCGCAGGCTTTTTGGCAATAGGAGAGGGGTGACGATTGAACATTGATGACGCCGATTCGTTAGAGCAAGCCCTGGCACGCTACGAGATTTCGCTGGCCCCGCCGCAGATCGAGCGGCTCGATCGCTACTGCCGCCTGCTTTGGGATTGGAACGAAAAGCTGAATTTGACGCGTCACACGACGTGGGACAAATTCGTGGCCCGCGACTTGGTGGACAGCTTGCAGTTGAGCCAGTTGCTCGAACCGGGCCAGGAGGTGCTGGACGTAGGCACGGGTGGCGGAGTTCCTGGGATCGTTTTGGCGATTTTGCGCGAGGACGTGGAAGTCTCGGTCTGCGAATCGGTGCAGAAGAAGGCCCGAGCGGTGCAGGAGATGGTCGGCCAACTGGATCTGCCTTGCGCGGTGTATGCCGAGCGAGCCGAGAAGCTGCTCGAGGATCTTCGCTACGACGTTCTCGTGGCCCGTGCCGTGGGACCGCTGTGGAAGATGTGCAAGTGGTTTCAGAACTACTGGCACGAGTTCGGCTGCCTGTTGGCCGTCAAGGGTCCGGGCTGGGTCGAGGAGCGAGCCGCGGCCCGCGAGCGAGGAATGCTGAAACAAGTCAAGTTGCGTCGCGTGGCCAGCTATCCCATGCCCGGCACGGATTCCGAGAGCGTCATCCTGCGAATCGAGGCCGCATAGTCGGCTTAGTCGAGCCCGGCGCTAATACCGCGCCCGCTATCGAGGATTGAGCAATGCCTCAACCTACGCCGAGCCAAATTGCCCAACTGCCATTGCGTGCCATTGTCGCGTACTCGTCGAGGGCGGCCAGCCGAATCGTCAGAGCACGACCAGTGCGATACCGCGAATTGTGCGAGAAGGCACTATCGGCCGTGAATACGTTTGTCGCATCACCGTTTGCTGTCGACGCAGTGCGTGAAGCGGCGCTTGCAGCAGCAAAGATTGTGGGTGAACTAGATGCCCCTTGGATGGATCATCGAGTTCCATTTTCCGTGTTGGCTGCAGTGAATTGCTGCGGCAATGCGGATTTGGCGTCGACGATTGCGCCCCCCGAGCAGACATCGGCCCTCCACCGAGCGGCGAGGGCAGCGGTTCGGGCAGCAAGCCAATGGAATGATCCATTCGCAGCGCAGCTTGCCATTGCCGACTATGAACTATTGGTGAAGCTATTTGGAAAACACGAAGTCGTTGTCCTCGGCGAACCGTTCGATCCGAGCGACGAGGGATCGTTAGGCCCGGTGTTGCCAATTCCGGATTGAAACAGGGTCAAGAGCTGAATACTGGTCTTGAAGAGCCTATGAAATTGGAACCAAGGCCAAGATTGATCATGTCAGGCGATTGGAACAATCAGCGCGGGGGCGGCGGGACGTTCTCGGGCGGCAATCCCTACAACACGAGCGGCAGTCTGTTCAGCAGCGCCGGCGCGGGCTCCGCCTCGCGTTCGGACTCCCCGTCGAACTCAGGCTCCGTAACCACCACACCCGGCTGGCGATTGACTTCGGTCACCGAGTCCGGCGGCGCGGCTATCGAGCGGACGCTGGATTATCTGTATCTTGGCGAAGGCGGCAGTTGGTACGAGGCGTCGTACAATGGCGAAGGCTCCGAAGCGTCCCACGAGTGGGAAACGACGCAGTCCGAGGCTGTGAACAGAATCGGGACAGGCACCTTCGCGACCGCTTATTCTCCCCGGTTTTCGCCGTTTCTGCTCGGAGCCAGGTCCATTTTGTCAGAGCCTCATCGATAGCGCGCCGCCGACCCTGCCCAATCGGCTATTGTTCTGGTAGACTCTCGGTCGTGACCGCGCGCGGCGGTTGATCTGCCCGTGCATTCCCTTGCCTCGAAGTTGCTGGACCCTTGCCATGCGAAGCTTGCTGTCCGTGCTGTTCTTTGTCGCGATGACGTTCATCTGCTGGGGACTTTACGGTCCCGTGCTCCACGAAGGCCAGTTGGGCTTGGGGATCCCGGGGCGTCCCAGCAGCCTGAGACCGTTGATTTGCGTCGGCATCGCCTACTTTCTGATCGCCGTGATCGTGCCCTTGGTCATGCTGCAAATGCGCGGCGAGAAAGGCCAATGGACCATTTCCGGAGCGTTCTGGTCGTTCCTCGCGGGGGCTGCGGGCGCCGTCGGTGCGTTAGGCATCGTCATGGCGTTCAAGTTTGGCGGGCGACCGGTCTTTGTCATGCCGCTGGTCTTCGGACTCGCTCCGGTGATGAACACGTTTGTCACGATGTGGATGACCAAGACATTCCGTCAAGCCAGTCCCGTCTTCATCGCCGGGGTGATCATTGTGGCGATCGGAGCGGCGGGCGTGATGTACTCGAAGCCGACACGGCAGGCGACGCACGCGGCTCCGGCGGCGGTCCAGGCGGACACCGCGGCGAACGATGCATCGAGTCAACCTGAGGCGCCATCGAGTCAGGTGGGGTCATGGCTGACTCGACTGACGCTGGTGCCGTTGTCTATCGCCCTAACCGCTTGCTGCTGGGGCTGTTACGGCCCCGTCTTGCACAAGGGCCAGATGAAGATGGCCGGCAGCCGGTTGCGTCCATTCCTCTGCGTTGGTCTGGCCTACTTTGTCATCGCCGTCTTGGCCCCGTTGCCGCTGCTGCAGATCTTCGTCGAGGCCGGTGGCTGGACCTTCGGCGGCACGGTCTGGTCCCTGGCCGGCGGAGCGGCGGGAGCGTTGGGCGCGTTGGGGATCATCATGGCATTCAACTTCGGCGGCAAGCCGATTTACGTCATGCCGCTCGTTTTCGGCGGCGCGCCGGTGATCAACACGTTTACGACCATCCTGCACGAAGGCACCTACCAGGAAACGACGGCCCTGTTCTACGCCAGTCTGATGTTGGTCATCGGCGGCGCCGTGACCGTCCTGACCTTCGCCCCGCGCGGCAAACCCGAAGCGAAGATCGAGAAACACGCGCCCGCAGCGGCAGAGAAGCACGACTCGCCGGCAGAAAAGCCCGCCGACTCGGTGAAAGCCGACGACGCACTGCCGTCCGACCCGGCCGCCTCGGATTCGTCCGGAAACGAGGATGCATCAAACGACGAAGAATAGAGAAAGGGTTTGCTCCGCCGCAGTTCCTGCGACACGCATCGGTCGATGTGCCCGATGCGTGTTGAGCAAACGAACCTCGGCGTCCGTCGCTCGCGCATCCGCTCGCAATCACCGTGAATCTGACCGTGCGCCGCACTGGTGAAAAACGTGTATCATGAGCGGAAGTTGTGAGACTTCCGATTTGGCTGGTTTGATCCGAATTCATGCGAATTCGGCTACAAGGATGGTTGGATGAGCGAGTTTCTCGCACGAATGTTGATCCGGTATCGCTGGTGGTTGCTGACGGTCGGCGGGCTGCTGGCGATTCTCTGCTTTGGCCCGGCGCAGCGGCTGGACTTTGATCGGTCCATCGAGAACATGTTCGCTCCGAACGACCCGTTGCTGCCTCCGTACAGCAAACTCAAGCGGACCTTCGGAGGAAACGAAGTTGTCCTGGCGGTGTATCACGATGCCGATCTCCTGGACGACAGCCGTCGCGGCATCGAGCGTCTGGCGGAGATCAGCGCCGCGCTGGCGGCGACGCCGGGCGTCCGCGGCGTATTGAGCCTGGCTCAATTGGACGTTTCCCTCGAGAAGATGGGGGCGGCCGCCACACTGTTCGGATTGGAGTCTGTTCCCGAACTGGGGATCGTCGATCAGGACAGCGATCTGGCCCAGCGTTTTCTGCACCTGTTTCAAGGCTACACGCACGGCGCCGATCGCACCACGGCCGCTGTGGTTTGTATGCTCGAGGCCAGCGATGTCGCGCCGGTGTCGCGCCGCGAAACGATCGACCAGTTGCGGGAACAGATCGAGAGGCTGGCGGACGGCCAGATCACGGGCGAGCCGGTGATGCTGGTCGACGGCTTCCGCTACATCGAGGACGACGGGCAGCGACTGGGCGTGGGTTGTACGATCCTGCTGTCGCTGACCATCTTAATCTGTTTCCGCAGCCTGCGCTGGGTGTTGATTTCGGTCGGCGTGGTCCAGTTGGCCTTGTTGCTGACGCGGGGCGTGCTCGTCTGGTCCGGTTTGCGGCTGAGCATGGTCAGTTCCATGCTGACCGCGATCGTCACGGTTGTTGGCATCGCGACGGTGGTGCATATCATTGTGCGGTTCCGCGAGGGACGGCGTGACGGGTTGTCGCCGCATGACGCCTTGCTCCGCACCGGACGACTGCTCGCGGCGCCGATCTTCTGGGCCTGTACGACGGACGCGGTTGGTTTTGCGTCGCTGCTGATCGCGGATGTCACGCCGGTCCGCGACTTCGGCATCATGATGGCGATCGGCTCGATGATGGTGCTGGTCAGTGTGGTCTTGCTGGTGCCCGCGTTGACGCTGGTCGGTTGGCATCCCGACCGGCCGCGAGTTTTTCGAGGCGAGCAGATGTTGGCCGACCGATTGGCCGGCGTTTTGCGGATTGTGGAAAGAAGGCCCTTGGCGATCGCTGTGCTGGCCACCGTTTTTTTCGCGGCCGCAGCGGCTGGAGCTTACCGCCTGCAGGTCGAGACCGATTTCACGAGGAACTTCCGTGCGGGCAGTCCCATCGTCCGAGCCTACGACACGGTCGAGACGAATCTGGGCGGCGCGGGCGTTTGGGATGTTGTCCTTCCGGCCCCGAAGACGCTGCATTGGGGCTACTTGGTGCGGGTGCTCAAACTGGAACAGCGATTGCGGCAGGAAGTCACCGTCACCGACGACGCGGGGCAAGAGCAGCCGGCACTGAAGGTGCTCAGCATGGCCGACACCATCGTGGCGGGAGCCCCCAAGCTGATGCGCACCCGAGGTGGCTTCCAACGCACCATGATCCTGAGCGGTGCCATCGCTGCCATGGTGACGCACATGCCGGTGGTCGGCGAGTCCTTGCACGGCCGCGACCCTCAATTCGTACCGGCAGAGGAATCGGACGAAGGACCGAGCGACGACAGCGAATCCGAATTGTCCGACCCCGCCGCTGGCGAGACCGGGCCGTGGTCGTTCCGGATCATGCTGCGCGCCGAGGAACGGCAACCGGCCGAGCAGAAGCGGGCTCTGATCGACCAGGTGACGCGGATCGCTCGCGAAGAGTTTCCCGAGGCGGAAGTGACCGGTTTTTTCGTCCTGTTGACCAATCTGATCGGCAGCATCATTCGCGACCAGTGGCGGACGTTCGGTCTGGCCATGGCGGGGATCGGGTTGACCATGCTCGTGGCCTTCCGGCGGCCTTCGTATGCCTTGATCGCGCTGGTGCCCAACGCCTTGCCGATCCTGGCCGTCACGGGCCTGATGGGTTGGGCCGGGTTGAAGATCAACATGGGAGCGGCGATGATCGCGGCCGTTTCGATGGGGTTGTCCGTGGACAGTTCGATCCACTACATCAGTTCGTTCGTGCGCGCCCGTCGCCGCGGCTTGACGGTCGAAGAATCCCTGAGCGAAGTTCAGCAAACCGTGGGGCGAGCCATGGTGTTTTCCACGCTGGCGCTGATCGTGGGCTTCAGCGTGCTGATGACCAGCCAGTTCGTACCCACGATTTATTTCGGCACGCTGGTCACGTTGACGATGCTCGGCGGTTTGCTGGGCAACCTGATCGTGCTGCCGCTGTTGTTGCGTCTGGTGACCCGTGAACGGTACGATTCGCAATCGCCCGCGGGCGTCCCGCAGGCAGGGAGCAGCACGGCATGAGCGAATTCATCCACCAGCGTCACAAGCCGCCGAGCGACGCACCAGGTGCGTCGGAGTTGATTCTGGCCTGCCCGCCGATGCACAGCCAAGTGAATCTATCGCGCGTAGTCCGGGCCGCCGGTTGCTGCGGCGTGCGGCGGATGATTGTCAGCGGCAGACTGCGGATCGATGCCAAGATCGCCCGCGATGCTGTCGATCAGATCCAGATCGAAAGCCATCGGTCGCTACGGCCCGTCCTCCAGCGGCTCAAGGAACAAGGCTACTCGCTGGTGGGACTCGAACAGACGACCAACTCGCAGTGCTTGTACGATTTCCGCTTTGCCCGGAAGACCGCCCTGGTGATCGGCCACGAACGACTGGGCGTCACGGACGACTTGCTGCAAATCCTGGATCATGTCGTCGAGATCCCCGTGTATGGTCGGCCGCACGCCCACAACGCCGCCACGGCCACCGCGATCGCCATGTACGAATACTGCCGCCAACACGGGGCGTCCCTAAAATGCGAAACCGGCCCGGAGTAGCAGGGTGTCGTCGGGATACAGGATGTCGGGCGTGCTGGCAAAACGGATCTCGCGCGAGAAGACGTAGCCGATTTCGAAGTGCAGGCCCGCACCGCCGTTCATCTTCCGCTCCCAACCGAGCGTGATCCGCCAGTCGAGATAGCCGAGCTTGTCCGGGCTGCCGTCGGGCTGAGCGATCGCCCAATCGTTGCCGCCGAAGCCGCCGGCCAGATAGACCCAGTGCTCGAAGCCCAACCCCCAAGCGGTTCGCCGCGCGATTTTCGCTTGGGGAAAGATCAAGTCCATGCTCAGGTCCGGGTTGGGATTGAAAATCACTCCGCCCGCCGGAATCCAGCGGCTGGTCATCCGGTTCGTGTAGACCGCGCCCACAACCAGTTGCAAGCGATCCGGTTGCCAGTCGTATCGCAGCAGGGCGCGGCCGGTCAACCGGAATGGGTCTCCCGTGCCGTCTTGGAAGTCGCTGTACCAGCCAGGCGCGACGGCCAGAATCCCCATCGTCCGCGTTCCGAACTTGGGCAGCCACATGATGTCCAGGAAGGTCGCATACAGTTCCGAAGGCAACTCGACGTACGCTGGCTGGTCGATGAAATCCACCAACAGATTGGGCGTCAGGATCAGCGGGGTCTTGGTCGTGGGGGCCGGCATGGCGAACGCGGCGAACAACTCGGTCTCCAAGATCCCCAGACCATCGGAACTTTCGGGAAGAATCCCTGTCACGGTAAAAGACAGCTTCTGGAAAAAGCTTTGCTTGTAGGGCGACAGATGCGGTTCGGGCGACGCCAGCACGTCCTCGGGCAAATGGAATTCGGGCGGGTCGCTGGCCATCAGGAACGACGGCTCGCCGTTTGTGAACGGCACGTGTTCGGCCGTGATCTGGTCGATGGGCGGAAGACGACCATCGGGATGCGCGGTCTGCGCCCAGCCTTGGCCGCTCAGCAGCAGTCCCAGCCAAATGACGCTCCAGCACGGTACCTGCGATTTCCTGCCACAGCCGAATTCGCGAGCATTCGGACGTCGCGAACCGCTGTGCGAAGTCTCACGACTTCGGCTGCGAATGTTCCGCAGTCGCGAGAGCCGTTGATCGAGTTGGCGGACGGTCATAGTCTGTATCCCCACAACGCCGCCTATTTCCCAACTCCAGAAAAGTCGCCCAGCGGGTTCTCAGAACGAGAGGCCGCCGCGAAGCATGAGGGTATCGCCCACGGAGTAGCTCAGCGCCGGAAACGCTTCTAGCACAACCCGTCGTTCGAACACATAGCCGACTTCGAAGAAGGCATTTCGCTTTCCGGGACCTGCACCGCTGGGCTGATTGAATTCGATGCCCAGAAAAACTCGGTAGTCGTTGATGTCCATGACCGTCGGGGCAGGCTGAAGGCCTGGAAACGCGGGATCGGCGTCGTCCAGCATCACGGACCAGACCCCGCCTCCGTATTCGGCACCGATGTACCACCACAGGTCGCGCGTGCCGAGCGTGGTCAAGTAGCTGGCCAGCTTGGGCTGCGGAAAGTAGATGTCGAAATAGGTCTTCGGATTCGGCGTCCAGAGGAATCCGCCTGCCGGCAGCAGTTTGATGTCCTCCCGGTTGATGTAGTCGACGCCCGCCTTGAGCGCCAAGTTAGGCGTCAGGTTGTACCGCAGCAGCGCCACGCCCATCGGTCGAAAGGCGTCGGAGCCTGTCGCGTCGAAATCCGAGTAGTAGCCGATTCGCCCCGCCAGTTCGACGCCGAAGGCGACATTCGGATCGGATTTCCAGCCGAGATCCAGGAAGGCGCTGTACGCTTGGGGAGGCAAAGCCACTCGGGTGCCCAGAGACCCGGGGTCGGACCACAGGTGGAACCCGAATCCCGGCGAGACGAACCAGGGTTGGCCGCTCCACAGAAAATTGGGCAGCGCAATCGTGGTCGATGTGTAGATGTCGTGGATTTGCAGATCGCCGGCGCCGTCGCCCCACAACCAACCGTCGCTCAACTGAAAGTTCTGGAAGAATCGCATCGCTGTCGGCGCGCCAAACGTGGCGGGTGCCGCAGCTTGCGGGGTGCCAAACAAGCCTTGTGGAAACAGCGTCGGCGGAGCCTGCGCTCCAAAGCCCGGATAGGCCGGCGGCTGACCGAAGGACTGCGCGGGCGGCTGGCCGTAGTACGGCTGAGCCGGCGGCTGGCCGTAGTAGGGCTGCGTCGAGTTCGGTGCTGCCGTCCCGCTGCCGTAAGGGGTGGATGTCGGCGGACTGAGCAGCGAAGGTGGCGACAAGGACGAATTGGATTGTGTCGAATAGGGATCGTAGGTCGGCTGTTGGAGCGTCGAAGTCGGCCCCATTGAACCAGCCGGAGGGATCGTGGTCATCCCCGGCGTGTTTGTCAACGGAGCCGGGTTGCTGCCGGTCCCCCATTGAGCCCAGCAGATATCAACCGTCAGCGTCACAAGGACGACTGCCAGCAAGCCGTGCAGAATTTGGCGAAATTTGGGTGACACGGGCTCAAGCCATGGGAATTCAAGGGTCGATATGAATCGGTTACGACGGGGTGGTGTAAGTATCAGGACAAGTTTGCCCCGTCAAGAGCGGTTTCCCCGTCCCACCCCGCGTTTTGATGCTAGCGGTCGTCTTGTGGAACAGCCCGGCGGAGTTTACAGTTACCCGCATCGCTCCGGGCACCGCGACTTCTTTTTCGGAACCATGCAAGATGACGCGCATCCTCATTCAAAACGGCCGTTTGATGGATCCCAGTCAGCATCTGGACCGAACCACCAGTCTGCTGGTGGAAAACGGTCGGATCGCGGCCTACGACGCGGCGCCGGATGGCGTCGACCGAGTGATCGACGCTACCGGAAAGATCGTGGCGCCGGGGCTGATCGATCTGAGTGCCCAGTTGCGGGAACCGGGCCGCGAAGAGGACGAGACGATCCAGACCGGTACGGCTGCGGCCGTGGCAGGCGGCTTCACCTCGATCGTCTGCCTGCCGAATACCGACCCGCCCATCGATTCGCAGGCGAGCGTCGAATTCGTTCGCCAAAAAGCGGCGCGGGCGGCCAATTGCCATGTCTTGGTCGCCGGTTGCGTCAGCAAGGACCGCGCGGGCAAGGAACTGGCGGAAATCGGCTCGCTGGTCGAAGCGGGTGCGGTCGCCTTGACCGATGCACCGCGCCCGATCCAGAACTCGGAACTGCTTCGCCGCGCACTGGAATACTGCTTGATGTTCGACAAGCCGATCCTCAGCCATCCGGAGGATTGGGAACTTTCGCATGATGGGATCATGCACGAAGGCAAGATCTCGATGGTCCTGGCTTTGGCCGGACTCCCGACCGAGGCGGAGGACGTCATGGCCAGCCGCGATCTCCGTTTGGCCGAGGCCACGGGCGGGCGTCTCCACTTGCTGAACGTATCGAGCGCCGGCAGCATCGATTCGATCCGCCGCGGCAAGTCGCGAGGCATACCGATCACGGCGGGCATCGCTCCGCTGAATGCTGTGCTGACGGACGAGTGCCTGCGCAGCTTCGACGCCAATTTCAAACTGAATCCTCCGCTCCGTTCGCAGGAGCACGTGGACGCTTGCATCGCGGGCTTGGCCGACGGCACGATCGACGTGATTTCCAGCGGCCATACGCCGCGCGCCACGGAAAAGAAGATGCTGGAACTGGACCGCGCGCCGTTCGGCATGGTTTCCCTGGAGACCACGCTGGGATTGGTCGTGGTCAAGTTGATCGAACCGGGGCACCTGGATTGGATGACGGCTCTGGCCAAGATGACGATCAATCCGGCACGCGTGCTCGGCATCGACAAAGGCACACTGCGGATCGGCGCCGATGCCGACATCGTGATCATCGACCCGCACGCATCCTGGACCGTCGATCCCGCCAAGTTCCGCTCGAAAAGCACCAACACGCCCTTGGCCGGCTGGACGCTCCGCGGACGAGTCGTCCAGACCCTGGTCAGCGGCCAGTGCAAGCTGTAGGACCAGACGCCCAACATGGCGCCGAGCGAAATTCGTGCTAGTGAATACCGAGCGAGTTTGGATCAACCGGTGCCTGTCCCGGTCCGCGAACGCGGAGAATATAAACGTCCCGTTCCTCAATCAAGAATAGGGCCCTATAGACTCGGCCGTGACGAGTCTTGAACAACGCTTGCTTAACGTCGTAGTCACAGTTTTCGCTCTCGAACGCGGAACCACAGGAACTAGCGTCCCGTTCAAGTCGTATCACCATCTCGTCATAAGCCTGAAGCCAAGCTTGCGCGCCAGACCGGGAATGGTTCGCGAGCCAACGGGCGATACTTCGAATGTCTGCCTGGGCCCTGCGCAGTTCATGGACCTTGAACATTCCTAACGCCCCAGACCGATTTCTTCCCGAAGTTCCCGGCTGAGTTCCCCTGCCGGTTGCCCGCGGTCGCCAAGGCGGTAGTCCGCAATCGCCTCCGCCAGAGCCGCAAGGTCTTCGGCAGCGTCTTTGTGGGACGGGTTTTTGATCCGCCAAAGATCAAACAACTCGTCCAACGACGGCTCGGGGGCTCCGCTGGCCAAGCGTCTGCGGGCAAAATCTGTGAAACTTTCCAGTTCCTGTGAAGTTGTTGTCATGGTTCGCTTCTCCGTGGCTCCGGCAGATTCCATGCCGCATTCCATTTCGGATGCATTGGACTATCGGCGCGGCAGCGTGGCTTGCATGTCAGGGATGCCGGCCAGGAAGATGGCGTTGTGCTGATAGTGGTGGTACGCCTTCGTGACGAATTCGTTCCAGTAGTTGGGTCCCAAGCCGTGTTTGAGCAGGTTGGCAAGCCGGATTGCATGATCGAAGCCGTCGGCCTGCAGCATCGTCCGCCGCAGGAACGCCGTCCAATCGGACTTGTTGGCGGCGATCAGGACGTAAGGGGTGGTCATGGCAATCCAGAAGTCGGCGATTTCCGGTTCGACCGGCGGCAGCAATCGCACGTACCAAAGTTCGCCCTCGGAACCCGGATAGCCGCTCGGGCAATGGCAGACAAGCTCGCGTTTGGAGACCAGTTCCCGCAACCGGATGTACGGGCCCGACGTGCCGACATGCTCGTAGACGCCCATCCGGGAGACTTCCATCTGCTTCAGCACTTTGACTTGGTGAGCGTTCATCTGCACGATGTCGCTGGCGGCCAGCAGACACGAGGCGAGCGTGTCGGTGCTCTTGCCGATCTTCAGATCGTACAGTGCCCACATCCAGAAGTAGCTGCCGGTCAGCGGACTGATCGGCGGCCCGCTGGGCATGTACTCGTCTTCCGCCTTCTCGACAGCCCGGGCCCAAGCCTTCATCTCCGGCATCTGCCCCACGGTCTCGGCGAACTTGGCGGTAAGATTCTGCATGAAGACGTAGACCGCGTGGAAGGGATCCAGGCCTTCCTCGATCAGTGTCGGGATGTCCTTGAAGTCACCGGCCATTGCCCCGCCGGTCAGCGGATCGGTGTCCGAGTCGGATATCTGGCGTGCCTTGGAGGCCAGCTTCCGTTTCAAACGACTTGCGTATTTGCCCATGACCTTGCGCCTCGGTATGCCTCTGTTCCCTACTGCCGAAACGAACAGGATTCCCACTGAATCGAGAGCAGGTCACCTGTCGATTTCCTCCTCGTGTTTATACCATCCGGACCGTTGGGAGAGTAGCCCGAGATTCGGCAGAACGCCCAGTCAGCAGCGTGTGCCACGCACTGACCGATCCTTCGACTCTACGACGGGTAGCCGGTCGCGACTGTCTCGGTGTTGCGCGCCAGGTCGAGCGATCGCCAGCAGTACCAACTGGCCACCGAGGCGTACGGTCGCCAAGCAGCGGCGATCGCGTGACTGGTGGACTTGTCCGGCAGATCCGCCAGTCCGTAATGATCGCGGATCGCTGCCCGCACACCCAAATCGTCATGCGGAAAGACATCCGGTCGGCCCAGCGAGAAGATCAGAAACATTTGCGCCGTCCAGCGTCCGATGCCCTTGACGCGGATGAGCGTCTCGATGACCTGTTCGTCCGGCAACCGTCCGATTCGGCGCAGGTCCACCGTACCGTCAGCGACTTTGGCCGCAAGATCCATGATGTAAGAGGCCTTTTGCTGCGACAACCCGACCCCGCGCAACTGGTCCAGGCTAAACCGCAGCAGATTGTCCGCCGTCAAACCTGCTGGTTCGGCCAAGGCGTGCAGACGCTGGCGGATGGCCCGTGCCGCAGTGGTCGAAATCTGCTGCGAGACAATGGAGCGCACGAGCAAGCCGAACCGGTCCCGCTCGAACCGGAGCGTGTACGGGCCCACTCGGTCGATGATCGACCGGAGCACCGGATCCGCTGCCCGCAGATGCCGACGCGCCGCCTGGATCCGATCCGGAGTCAGTTTCATGATCGCCAAGCCTCTTGGTCGCGAAGTCACCGCGAGGAAAACCACTGTCTCCAGACGCCCATCGAGCGTGCAAGGTGTTCGCGCGCGTCGCCGGCGATCCCGTAACACATCAAGCCGATCGGTCCGTCGTAGCCGCTATCGCGCAACGCGGCGAGCAGTTTCCGGTTGTCGAAGTCGCCGCGGTCCAACGGTTGGATCAGTCCGTCGGTCCAGACGCTAGCGTTCGTTTGGGCTCCGTTGATCGTCACGGCGAAGATCTTCGCCGCATGTTCCCGCAACACGGGCCGATAGTCCCGGTCGCCCTCGGTTTTCAGCCAGTGGCACAGATTGAAGTTTGCACCGACCTGCGGATGCTCCACGCGGCCGACGACTTCGAGCGTGAACGGCAAGCCCTCGGTCCAATCGTTGACGTGATGGTAGAGCGAGATTCGCAGACCGGCTTCGGCGGCCACATCGCCCAGACGTCTGAGCGTCCGGACGGCCGCATCCATTCCGCGCGAATCGCCCGGCGGCAGACCGCGCAGCGTGACTCCGATGGTGGTCGGCCGCCCGCGCAACCGGCGGATGGCGGATTCGAGCCGCGGATCGTACGCAGGTTGGTCCGGCGCGACGCTTACCGCCGCGTACATCAGATAGACGGGCAACCCGGCCCGATCCAATTCGGCAAGATTCCGCTGGAGTTGGTCGTCCAGCCAGAGCGGATAGCCGACGCCGTCGAATCCCAATTCGCGGAGCATCGCTGTTTGTTCGGGAAGCGTCCGCTTTTTCGCGTCATGCATCTCCATGCAGAAGGCGTACAGCTTGGGAGCAGCGTCCGCCGGTGCCCCGTCCTGCTGGGCGATGGCAGCCGGGCCGGACACGATCCAGAAGGCCCATGCGGTCAAGGCGACGATGGACGCTGGGAAGGAGGCGATTGTTGGTTGGCGATGCATGGAAAACTCCGTTGCGAGGTGTAATACAACTCACATCCTACTTCAAACGTCCGTGCAGATAGACATCGCCGTCCAGGATTTCGATTTCGGGCCGCGGAAGACGGATGGCTTGTGCCATCTGTTCGAGGCCGCGGCCGGCCAGCGGCGAGGGTGCTGCGGCGCCCCCGACCAGCTTCGCGGCCACGAACACGTGGACCTCGTCGATCAACCCGGCGTCGAACAAATTTCCCAGCACTTGCGAGCCGCCCTCGACCAACAAGTTGGTCGTTCGCCGCCGTCCCAGTTCGTCCAGCAACTCTGACAGCCGCTGGCCGGGGTCGTCCGCTTGGCCGATCCAGACTTCACATCCCGCGTCCCGCAGTCTTCGGCAATTCTCTTCCGGCGGCTGCGGTCCGGCGACGACCAACACGGGAACTTCGCGGGCGGTTCGAACCAGTTGCGAATCGGTGGGCAGGGCGGCGCGGGAATCCAGGACGATCCGCACGGGCGTCCGTGCGCCCGACGGGCGAGCGGTCAGGCTCGGGTTGTCCGCAGCGACGGTGCCGGCCCCCACGAGGATCGCGTCCATGCGGCCTCGCAGTAGATGAACGCGGCGGCGCGACGATTCGCCGGAAATCCAACGGCTGTCTCCGCTGCGCGCGGCCAGCTTGCCGTCCAGCGTCATCGCCCATTTGGCGATGACCCAAGGTCGGCCGCGGCAAACCAGTTTCAGGTAGGGAGCATTCAGCTCGCGGCTCTCGGCGGCCATCAGCCCCGTTTCGACTTCGATCCCGGCGGCTTGCAGCCGGCCGATTCCTCCGCCGTCCACTTGCGGAAACGGATCGCGGTGAGCGACGACCACGCGGCGGACGGCGGATTGGAGAATGGCGTCGGTACACGGCGGCGTCTTGCCGTGATGGCAGCAGGGTTCCAGCGTGACGTACATCGTCGCTCCGGCTGCCGCGGCGCCCGCTTGGTCGAGCGCTTCACGTTCGGCATGGGGACCGCCGAAGCGGCGGTGCCATCCTTCGCCGACAATCTGCCCGTCCGCCACGATCACGCAGCCGACCATCGGATTCGGTTCGACGTGGCCTTGGCCACGGGCGGCCAATTCCAACGCCCGCGCCATCGCCTGCTGGTCCCGGGACGAATCCGTCATCGCTCAATCCATGCCGGGCATCCAGAGTTTCGGCTTCTCGCCCCCAGCCGGCTGCGTCTGCGGACTGCCGGGAGTCCACAGTTCTTGAGGCCCGGCGGTGGCCGCGGGCTGATCGGAGACAAGCGGCGACGACGGCGGCTGACCCTTCCGCAACGCCGGGTTGGGCTTGCCCTCGGGCGTGATGACCCCGAATCGGACCAACAGCGTGTACAGGGCCTGCGAAACGCCGGGCTCGCGGATGTGCTGGGACTGCAGCATGGTGACCAATTCGCCGACCCGCTCGGCGTCGCCGCTCATGAACCGGAGTTCCAGTTCGCGGAGCAGCCACGGCGCCATCGACTGACCGCTCGCGACCACATCCTCGTAGGCCATCCGGACGAAATCCAGCATTTGGTCAATGTCGGTAGCCAACGGGATCAGCATGTCGTACACCCGCGGCCGTTCGGCGCGACTGATCAGGTTGGGGCGGGCGAGCAGTTCCTGCCCGAGGCGCATCGCGGCGCGGGACAGGCTGTACAGAACGGCCAACTGGAACGCTTCGCCAAGCTGTTCGGCCGACATGCTCTTCACGTCCAGCAAATGCAACTGCAAGGGCGCCAGGAGCCCGATCGGAACGTCGCCCGGCGAGAAATCCTGCCGCAACGGCAGATTCAGCTTGGCACGCAATTCGTTGAAATCAAAATCCACCTTGGTTCGTTCCGCACTCTCTTCCAAGATCAGGATCGTGGCGAGCAGGCGGACGAGATAGGCGGGATCGCCCGCCACGTCGACGGGCCGTTTGCCGTCCAACGCGGACAGCGGGGTTTCGGGCCAAACGTTCAGGTTCAATTCGCGGCGTTTCTCCTGAAGCAACTGTTCGCGTTTTTCCCGCGGCGTATCGTCCGGCAAACGCCATCTCCAGGACATGGCGGCCGCCTCCGCGGCGACTTGACCGATCGATTCCTCCTTCTCCAACTCGCCGCAATGCTCGGCGACCAATCTGGCCAGCACGTCCAATTTCTGGTCGAAGTCGGAGGATTTGACCGTCACAAACTCCAGCCTCGCTTCGCGATCGGTCTCACGGCCATACAGATACATCTCGCCCAGGACATTCGGAACCTCGTGAAGGTGGAGTTCCTTGCCACTGGCCGGGGCGTGGCGGTCCAGTAGCCAGAACGCTGCCTTCGGGGGCGGAGCGCCTTCGCGGGCCAGTTTCGACAAGTCGGTCGTCATCCGCGTGACCAACTTGTCGGAGAGCAGATGTTCCAAGATGCGCTGCGTGTCGTGGACCGGGTAGATCCGCAAGACTTCGTCCACTGTATCCGCTTCGTAGTCGGTCAGGAGTTGTGCCGTGGCTTCGGCTTCCACCGCATAATCCAAGTCGACCGACCGGCAGCGAGCCAAGCGGTGAAGTGTCGCCGCGGCATCGTCCAGTTGATTGATCCAGCCCTGGTAGCGAGCCAATCGTTGCAGGATGGCAGGCTGGTCCGGATGCCGCTCGTCCAACGCCTTGAGCTGCGCGACGGCTTGTCGCCAACAACCGCGTTCGGCAGGCGATTCGGCGGCCTCCAGATCCTCGGCCCACGCCGCTCCCGCGGGTGGCGCGAGCGGTGCCGCCACAAATTTCAGCGGTCCCGGGATGCCGCGAGTTGCGTAGAGCTGACGCAAGACATTCCATGCCATCTCGTCATCTTCAGGAGCAATCGCCGCCTGAAGTTGCAGATACCCGATCGCCGGAACGATGTGGCCGGTCTGCAGGAGCAGACGGCTGGCGATGCCGATCGCAGCATACGTTGCCTCGTGGAGCGTTCCTTCGACCGTAGCTTCAATGGCCCCCTGAAGCTTGTCGATCATCGCATCGACATCGCCGCCAGTCGCCGCCAGAATCGCAGCGAACGACAACGCGACGGGATTTTCCGGAAAATGCTTGACGAACACCTCCGCTACTTTGCCCAGCTCCTCCAGGTTTCCCGTCTGCAACTGGATTGAACCCTTCATCGCCAGCAGGCATGCGCGCGGGCCGTGGCTTTCGAGCAACCGGTTGATCTGGCCCAGCGCCGCCGCTTTCTGCCCACCACTGATGGCGGTGAGGATTTTTTCCAGATCGCCCAGAAGGTCTTTGCCGCATTCGCAAAACTTGATCTTCTTGTTGATCCCACCCAGACACATTTGATAGACGTCGATCGCCATGGCTAGCACTTCCGTTGATCGTTGCGATATGTTGAAGTCCCGGAATCTAACACATCCCCACCGAGTTGACGAGCGGTAGACCAGCCATGCAGCATCGCCGAGCCGCCGGACAGTTCTACACGCCTCGACCAGTCGTCCAATACATCGTTCATCAGGCCTTCGATCGGCTATGCTGCCAAGGCCGCGCGGGGGATGACCTGCGGATTCTGGAGCCAGCGTGCGGGGAAGGGGTTTTCCTGGTCGAGGCGTATCGGTATCTGCGATCGTTGGCGCCGGGAGACGAACACTTGCCCGGACGACTCCTGCGGCACGCCCTGTACGGCGTGGACCGCGATCCATCGGCGGTGATGCAAGCCAGGCGCACCCTGGTCGCAGCGGCCAGCGCAGATTTTTCGCAACGAGCCCGGCGGGAGCTCGGTCTGGAGCGAACGATTCGTTGTGGCGATGCTCTGCTCGCTCGCGATTTGGGCACTGGGGCGCGCCCAATCGACTGGCCTCGCGAGTTTCCCGAGGTGTTTCAAGCTCCGCGCGGCGGGTTTGACGCCGTGATCGGAAATCCGCCCTATGTGAACATCCGCTTGCTGACCCGACACCACGGCAGCGCGGTAAAGGACTACCTGCGCGACAACTACAACTGTGCGTCGGGCGCCTACGACCTGTACGTGCTGTTCATCGAGCTGGCCCTGCGATTGCTGCGTCCGGGCGGCATCTGCGGAATGATCGTGCCGAACAAATTGGCCAGTTTGGACTATGCTCGCAACTGTCGGGCCATGCTATTGCGCGAAGCGACGCTGCTGACGGTCGCGGATCTGTCCGACAGTCGCGTGTTTCCGGAGGCGAGCGTTTACCCCTACGTCGTGATTTGGCAGAAGCAACCCGCGCCGGCGGACCATCACATCGCTGTGGTGGAAACCAAGGAAGTTGGCCGACTTTCCCAGGTTCTTCCTGTACGGCACGTAGCGCAACGCGAACTGCTTGCGCAACGTAGTTGGCATCTGCACGGATCGCTGGACGTCGAAAGTCGAGTCCCAACATGCCCGCTGGGCGAAGTGGCGGAAATTCACAGCGGCACTACAGGTTTCGACGCGGCGCGAATCGCCGCCTTGCTGCGCGACGGTCCAACCGATGACGGTGAGCCGGGGTTCCCGTTCGTCGTGACGGGGAACGTCGACCGCTACGCGGTGCGGATCGGCGAGGTCCGTTTCATGAGGCAGCGGTGGGTGCATCCGCTCCTGCCCGACGATCCGGGCGAGTTGACACCGGCCAAGCGGCGGTTGTTTCGCGGTGCCAAGATTTTGGTCGCTGGCATGTCACGGCGGCTCGAAGCGGCCTGGGATCCGGGCGGCTTGGCGCTGGGCGTGCAATTGTATGCGGTCGTTCCGAAGATCGACCCTTACTATTTGCTGGCACTGCTGAATTCCAAACTGTTGTCGCACTTGTTTCGCCTGCGTTTTCAGGCCAAGCGGCTCGCGGGCGGGTATCTGGCGGTGAACAAGAGTCAACTGGCCGCACTGCCGATCCGCACGCTTCGAGACCAAGATGGGCAAGCCGTGCAGCAGGAGATCGCCTCGCTGGCTCGAGAGTTGACCGAGCGGATGTCGGCGGTTTATGACGGCGGCGGCTCCGCAGCGTCCGCGAACTGCACGACGGAGCGGGACATTGATAGCCAGATCGATAAGCGGGTGTACCAGTTGTACGCCCTGACCGAAGACGAGATTCGACGCGTCGAAGCGAAAGACGAAGCGCAGAACTCCCAACCGCGGCGAACGTGACCGATGGACACTTCGGTTTCCCAATGACCCGGCGGGCCAGCCTGGAACGTCTGGCGCACGTCACGCCAGTACTTCCTCCAACGCGCGGCGCGGGGTGTGTTCTTTTTCCGGGGCGGCGCGGCCCATTCGGAAGACCAGCACGGGCGTCGATTTCGGCTTCGGTGTCAGATCGGCCAGTTCCCGCTGCAGTTCGGATACCTGAATCACCTGGCTCATCGGTTGACACCACACGCCATGCACGGCGGCCAGCAGTGAAAGCCGCTGGTAGAGTTGCCCGGCCCGCAACTGCATTTCGCGACTGTTCGCGCGGCAACTGATCACGCCCAGCACGGGCGAGCTCATCAACACGGCCGAGTCTTTCTTGGCTTGGGACTTGCCCAGATTCATGTGAGTCACCGCCAACTGTCCCAACTTGGACATCAGCCACGAGGAGCCGAAAACGCCTTGGCCGATCCAGAATCCAAGTTCCTCGCGGTACTCCGGCCGCGCGAACTGGATGGCGTCGCCGCGGACGACCAGATCGTCGACGCGATGCTTCGTCTCCAGATCGGCGGTCAGCAGCAGATCGATACCCTCCTCGACACAACACGCCTCCAGCCGTTCCAGCAGGTCGTCGTCCAGATGGCTGTCCTCGTAGACCTGATGGTTGGTGTGGCGGCGAGTGATCGCGGGAAACAGACGCGGATCGCGGAAGGCCGATCGCTGGCCGCTTTCGTGGAACGTGACCGCCGCGGCCAGCGATTCGTCGTTGCGGTCCGGCAGGTAGCTGGTCTCGTGCGCCAAGCCGAACCGCTCGGCAGCGACCAGCAGGTTCTCCAGCGCGCATCCAAGGCTCATGAACAGCTCGCGCCGCTCAGGATCGGCCACCTTCAGCCAGCCTTTCTCGTCGGCGTGGATGTCGATGCGGCTGGGGGAAATCGTGAACCGCCACGGCTGGCTGTTGTGGCTGGACGGGGCCAGGATGGCGTATCCCAAGAGAAACCGCAGTTGTGCCTCCAAGGGCCAATCCTTGGGAAACTGGTCGGCATCGATCTGCCAAGGCGTCACTTTCGGATCGTAGGTCGTCATCGCGCGACTCCTGGGGGCGGGTCAGGTCGCAACCGGTCCTTTGGCCAACGCCCGCAAAACCTCGATTCCGCGGGCGATTACCGAATCGGCAGCGGCGTAGGAAAGGCGAAAATGGGTGTCGTGACGGCTGAAGATGCCGCCCGGAATGATCAGCAGACGGTTGCGGATCGCCTCGGTGACGAACTCCGTGCCCGTCCCCCAAGGCACCTTGGGGAAGGCGTAGAACGCCCCACCGGGCTTGACGATTTCGTACAGGTCCGACAAGCCATCGTAGATCATGTCGCGTTTGCGGCGGTAGGCGTCGACGTAGCCTTGGACATCGACGTCCAGGGCGCTGGCGGCCGCCCATTGAGCCGGATGCGGGGCGCAGACAAAACTGTACTGCTGGAGCTTGACCATCGTGTCGATCACGGCGGACGGACCGTGGGCGAAACCAACTCGCCAGCCGGTCATCGCGTGACTCTTCGAAAACCCGTCGATCACGATCGTCTGCTCGTTGTAGCGGGCCGGCGAATCGAAAGGGCCGTCGTACAAGAACGCCCGATAGATTTCGTCGGACAACAAGGCGATATTTCGCTCGGCGGCCAGTGCCGCCAGCCCTCGAATCTCCTCCTGGGTCGCCGTCACGCCGGTAGGATTCGCGGGGCTGTTCAGCAGAATCAACTTGGTCCGCGGCGTGACGGCGCTGGCGACGCGGTCGAGATCGATTCGGAAATCCGGGTAGGTGTCGATCAACACGGCGCGGCCGCCCACCAGGCTTACCAGCGGCTCGTACATGACGAAGTACGGATCGAAGATGATCACCTCGTCGCCCGGGTTGACCAACGACAGCATGGCCAGCACCAAGCCTCCGCTGGTTCCCGAGCTAACGAACACTTTGCGGTCGGCGTGCCCGTATTCGGCGTCGATTTGGGCCTGCAGCTTTTCGCGCAGGACGGGCGCCCCCTGCGTCAGCGAGTAGCTGTTCTTGCCGCCGCGAATCGCCTCGATACAAGCCTCGCGCACCGAGTCGGGCACGTCGAAGTCCGGTTGACCGATCGACAAATTGATCGGATCCTTCATCTGCGCCGCGAGATCGAACACTTTGCGGATCCCGCTGCTGTCAAACGCCTTGGTGCGTTCGGCGATCCAAGCCTGAGTCATGGGGACGTTTCTTCTTTCAAAGGGTAAAGACAATCCGGTCGGAAGATATATCGACGACGCCCGCTATTGTAACGGGAGCGGACGCGGTACGAAAAGCCGACGCCGCGTCGCTCGACAGGCCAATCCGCCCACCGGTCACGAACTGGCCCGCGCCGACGCGAGGACAAGTTGGCGAGGAATGGTTATTCCGGGGATCTGGCCGTTTCCACCTGGTTGCCGTCCGGTTTCTTCGTCGTCCTGGAGGAAATTGGCCGGACGTGAGTTCGGTCGATCCAGCCTTGCAGGCAGGGTTCGAACAGCAGATTGGCGCCCATGAACTGGGCCAGATTCTGTTTCTCGACGGTCACCAGCACCAGGTCTCCGCTGCTGCTCTGCACCATGACGCGGACGCCTCGCGGAAGCGTGCTCAGCACCCGCGAGCCGTGAAGCAGTTCGGCCTCTTCCGCCGTCCACAGGATCTGTCCATGCCGCAATGGAGCATCGGCAAAACGGGCGACTAATTGATCGGCCCGGATCTGCCCTTTCAGGTAGGCCGGTTGCCATTCGACCAGCAACCGGTCTTCCAGTACGTACTGAACGTCGAGCGTGGTACCTCGCGGAATTTCCGCCAGTGAGACATCCTCGACCATCAACGGCACCGTTTCGGCGGTGACTTCGACCCTGTCACCTGCCTTGAAGCTGTTGTCCGCCGGAGAGCTGGGCGGGCTCTGCGTAGCCTCAGCGATGGCCTGTGCTACGCTGCGGTCGAACTGGTAGGCGTGTCCCAACGCGATGGGACTCATCGCGTGGGCTTCGGCAGAATGGCGATGCCAGAACGCCAGATGTTTGATTCGTCGCTGAGTCGCCGCGTCTAGACTCGCGACGCCGCTCCGGAAATCCACTTCGCGGGTCAAGCCGATGATCTCCATCGACACGGCGTCCAGCGGCAATTGCGACGTCAGCACTTCGCGGAGCGGCGCATCGTCGTAACCCGGCTGCATCAAGGACTTACGGTCGGTCACGTGGAACGCGCCGAACGCATGCGCCAGTTCGTGAATCAGCACGGCGATCTCGCGATTGACGTGAAAGTCGTCGTTGCCGGTGACCAGCAGATGCTGGCCGAACGGAAATCCCGATCCCAAGTGCCCGGTCAGAAACGTCTTCTCGTCGGTCTTGTAGTAATCGCCCAGCCCTACGAAGGCGATCAGTAGATCCGAAGAACCGGGCGACTCCTGCAAGACTCGCTTGACCCGCCCTTGGACATCGTCCGCCAGGCCCCGGTATTCCCACGCCCGGATCTCGTCCAGCTCCAGGCGGACCCGGAAATTCGCTTCGTAGTATTTCGACGCCCCCGCGACCGTTTGACGGATGCGTTCCCGCCAGTCATCGACGACCTGGCGGTACGTGGCATCGGCGATGGCCGACAGTCGCACTTTGCGGACGCCGTCATCACCGGCCGATGCGGTGCCGGAGTCCGGCGCGGATGCGGGCGGCTCGACCTTTTCGGCCCGAGGCGGTCGCATGGCCCCCGTAACTGGCCGCAGTGGGCCGTTGCGAGGGTCATCGATGCGATACCAAGTGCCGGGTTGCAGCGTCGCAAACCGGGCTTGGTCGGTCCAGTAACTGACGACGACCGGCTCGGATGCCTCGACCGTGTACCGCTGGCCGGGTTCCAATTCGAACGGTTTGCTCCAAGGTAATCCGGGCCGCACGCGAAGCGAAAAACTGAACTCGACCCGCCCGCCGTTCTCGATCGTGATCGTCTCCGCACGCGACTCCGAACCGACAGCGGCCAAAACCGCCAGCAAGCACGCCGATAGCGCGACGAACATCCGCATTGCCTCCGTTGACGCTAGCGAGAATTGCCAACGCAGTAAAGTTTCCGGGTGGTGCGGATGAACAACTGCCCGTGTGCGGCGGCGATCGAGGCTCGAACCATTTCGCCGTCCCGCGGTGCGTCCATCGAGATCGATTTCAGCAGTTCGCCGTCCGCCGCATTGTAGATCACCACCGTGCCGTCGAAGTTGATCAAATGGATCTTGCCGTCGGCGGCCAGCGGCGAAGCTTCGTACTTCGCCCGCCCGGGCGTCTCGATCATCCACTTGACCTTGCCGGTCTGCGGTTCGACTCGCGATAACGCCTTGCGCAGGTCGCTCAGCACGAAGAAGTCCCCGTCGTAGAAAGCCGGCGTGGGCACGTCCGCCGAGACCTCACTTCGCCGCGGGCTGACCCAGGCCACCGCTCCGTCGTCCAGCCGTCCTTGACCGTCGCCCCGGATCGCGTAGATCGGATCGTTCTTGGGGGCACACGCCAACACGATCCCCTGCCCGACCACCGGCGATGGAACCAGACGCCAGTGCGGGATTCGATCCGGGTTCCAGGTGCCCCAACGCCACAGTTCCTCGCCCGTCTTGGGATCGTGCGCCGTCAGATCGTCACCCCCGGAGATCAACAGTTGGGTCGTATCCTGTCGGACGAACGGGATCGGCGTGCTGAACGATTCGCGCGACTCGGCGACGGCCTGACTCGGCCGGAAATGTCGCCAGACGGTTTCGCCTGTCTGCGGATCCAGCGCCAATAAGTACGACTTGTTCTCCTGACCGGCCAGTCCGCGACCTTCCACGGGAACGTTCCGCTGCAAGACCTGGACATACAGTTTGCCGTCGTACAGCAAGGGGCTGCTGCTGAACGTCCAGAGGAACGCGAAGTCGCCGTAGTCTTTCTGGATGTTCCGGGCCCATTGCTGCTTGCCATCCAGGTCGTAGCAGACCAAGTCGCCGTTGCCGTAGAAATAGACAACCACCTTGCCGTCGGTGACCGGCGACGAGGACGCGAAGTTGCTTCGATAGTCTTTCCGGCTGCCCTTGGCCACCTCGTGCTGCCACAGAAGCTGGCCATCGGTCCGGCGGTAACAAGACGCCAGCAGGGTGTCGCTGGCCGCATCGACGCCGGCCAGAAAAACACGGTCCTCCCACACGATGGGCGTGGCGGCTGCGGCGCCCGGCAGATCGACACTCCAGGCGATGTTCTCCGTCGTGCTGAACTCGACCGGCAGATTCTGCTCGGTTGTCGAGCCGTTGAAATGCGGGCCTCGCCAATTGGGCCAATTTTCGGCGTGTGTCCAGGAAGTGGCAGCCAGCAGGCAGATCAGGCTGGTTGCAAACGTTTTCATCGAGTTCTCCTTTGCAGGGGAGGTGCGAAACAGCTTACCGCCCGTACGGCAAACCGCAGGAAGCACTCGATTCTAGATAACAGACCGCGCTGATTCCACTGTCCGCGACCAGCTTTGTCCGTCTTTCGTAGCTTACTTGGTGGGAAGTTCGGATTTGGACGGTGGCCGAATTCGTTGGATCTCGGACGTCGTCACTTCTCGGCCGTGGCCAGAATCGGTTGTTCGAGCGATCCATTGGACGGCCGCACGGCCACGGTGCGAGTCGCGGGGACTGCGGGCGGGCCCGCGGTGTTCGGGACGCCTGCTAGGAGAACGAGCGTTCCGACTCGCGCTAGGGACGAGAAAGCGAACAGCGTCAAATACGCACCATGCGTGGGTCCGATCCATGCCAGGAGCGCCGCCCCCAACAATCCGCCGCCGACCATCGCTGTGGCGCTGCCCACGTTGTACAGCGTCAGCAGACTGGTGCGCTGCGACTTCGGCAGGCCGTCGAAGAACAACAAGACCATCGCCAGTTCGTAGGCCGCCCAAACGATGCCGCTGACCACCTGCAACGCCCCAAGATAGAAGAGCGAATCGGAGACGCACCACAAACCACCGATCGGCACAATCCCCGTCCCGCCAACCCAGAGCAACCGTCGGACTCCGAACCGCTTGGCGAATCGTCCCCAGACCGGCAGGGCGATCATCTTGCCCAGAAACGCCAAACCGATCAACATGACGAACTGCAAATAACTGATGCCCAACTCGGACAGCATATACGGCGAAAAATAGGGTCCGGAGGTATACACCGCCACCTGGACAGCCAGCAGGTACACCAGAACCCGTGTGCTCGCATTGCGGCGCAGGCTGCTGAACGTCGCTAGCAAGCCCAGTTCCTGCTCTCCGGTCTCCGCATCCGGCGGCTCGCTCTGACGGGCGAGGTACGAGGCCGAAACGAGCCTCGCGATGGCGGCGACACCAAAGAGCAGGCAGAAGACCTGAACGACCGAAGCGACATTCAGCGCGTTCAGCAACAGTCCGCCGAGCAGCAGGCCCGTCAGCGTTGACGCCTGACTGATCCTCACGCGGCCCGCGAAAAACCGGGCTCGGATGCGCCGTGGAACGATAGACTCGACCCAAGTATTCCACGCCGGTCCGGTTGCTAATCCGGCCCCCCAGTAAAGCGTTGCCAGCACAAAGATCGGCCAGCACTGCTGGACTTGCAGCAGCGCCAGCACGGCAAGCAGCATGAGGCTGGTCGCCTGACATCGCGCACACCACACGATCCACAACCGTCGTGATCCCAATCGCTTTACGGCCCAGGGCGAGACCAATTGCAGGAGGGCCCCCAGCAACACCGGGATGGTGGCGATCATGCCGGCAGTGATTCCGCCCAGGCCGAGGGCAAGCACGAACGCTGGCAGGTACGTCTCGCCGATGCCGACCATGACGCTGTACGACGCACCGTCGCCGACGATGGCCCGCAGGTCGAGTCGCAGCGTCGAGGCGGCTGGGGACTCGGTGCGCGCCGCCGGTCGCAACGACGCGGGATTGCGCTGCCAACTGCTGGGGAACGGAGCACTTACCCACAAATTCTGCTGAGCCATGACCTGTCCTGCCGGTGCTTGTCTTTACCTGCCGGCGTTTGCTGCTGGTTCTTCGCGATCTGATTCGGGAAACCGGGTCGAGAAGTCCTTGCGGATGATCGCTGTAGATTCCAATACCATATCGACCGACATCGTCCGGAAATTCAGCAGGCCACTCACCGCAACCGAATTCACGAGGATTCGGCCGGTTCGCTCTCCATGGGTGGGTTTCCTGGGCGGGATCTGAACCTTCGCTTGCCGACTGGAAGCGGCACCAGCGGGGCAAGTATAATCGCGGATGGCTGCACTACAAGCCCCGTTTGCCGTCGGCTCGCAACGGGGTTGTCGTCTGGCGTTCTCGTCGGGCCGAATCCTATTGACACACGATGGCCGTTCGATGTTCGACATCCCGCGAATACTTTCCGACACCCCCGTCCGGCGGATCGAGTATCATGCCGAGTTGCCGTCGACCAACGATTTCGCCCTGCAGCAGTTGCGGACCGAGGACGTAGGCGAGTTGCCGATGCTGGTGCTCGCGGATCGCCAGACCCGAGGGCGGGGGCGAGGCGAAAACCGCTGGTGGTCCTCCGAGGGTGCCTTGACCTTCTCGTTGATCCTGCCGCTGGACCCCAGCCAACTTCCGCCCGACCGACGCCCGCTGCTGGCGCTGGCGGCTGGTCTAGCGGTCCGCGACGCGCTGGAGGACTTCGTCCCATCGGCCGCGTTGCGGCTGAAGTGGCCCAACGACGTGTACTTAAGCGACCGCAAGGTCTGCGGGATTTTGATCGAATTGCCTGCTCGCCCGTCCGATGTCTGCGTCGTGGGGATCGGGGTGAACGTCACCAATTCGTTCGACGTCGCTCCGCCGGAAGTCCGCGGACGAGCCATCTCGGTGGCCGAGCACTCCCCGGCGGTTTGCGACTTGACCGTGGTGCTGATCCGGATTCTCCAGCAGTTCGACCGTGCCCTGCATTCGCTTGGGCACGACCCCGGAAAGGTCGTCGAACGCTGGCAGAGCTGCTGCATGTTGACCAGCCGTCAGGTCTGCTTGCAGACGGAGACCCAGCGGACCGTCGGCCGCTGCGAAGGCATCGACGCTGCCGGCCGCCTGATCCTGAGGACCGAACGAGGCCTGCAGCCGTTCTCATCCGGGACCGTCGAATTGATGCCGTCGCCCGCGGGGTAGCCTGTCAACTCGGCATCGGCGATCCGCTTGCGAGCATGACGTGCCATGCGAGCATCGCGGACATCCCAAGTAACGGGATCCCTGGCAACCGAAACAGATCGGTGCGCTCGGGTGTGACTCGCGCAAATTGCCGAAGACCAAATGCCGGAAACAGCAAGTAGGCCGTGCCTTTTACGAGTTGTGCCCAACCGAAAACCGTGAGAATGATGGGGATTCCCGTCCATACGTTGTGAAACGCCACAAGAAAGGAACCAGTGGTCAGACTCAGAAGTGCGATGAAGATGACGCCGGCTTCACCCTTGGATGCCAGAACGCCGTAGAACTGGACCAAGGGGCGGGGGCGAAAGAGGTGCGCGAGGCCAAAGACGGCAAGTTGGATGGCAAACGCAATCTGGAGTCCGATTTCCATGCGAGGGATTCCTATTTCAACCATGCGGGAATGTCCTGCTGGTCGCTCGACCAGCGTTGGTATTGTTTGCCGAGTGCGTCGGCCGCCGGATCCGGCACGTGACTCACGTTTTCCTCGGGCAGCCAGCGCCGGTGCTCGGCGACAATCGCCTCCACGCCGGGCGCACCAGCCAGATTCACGTGTTCGCCCGGGTCGGTGGCGTGGTCGTACAGTTCTTCGCTGCCGTCCCGGTAGCGGATGTAGCGGTATCGTTCGCTGCGGACGCTGTGGTTGTTGTGCTGCCAGGTTGAAACCGCTGGCCGGTCGCGCAAGGCGGCGGGATCATCCAGCCACGGTACGAGACTGATTCCTTCATGGGACTCGACCGCCGGCAGATCAAGCAGGTCCACGATGGTCGGATAGACATCCAACAAACTTGCCGGACGCGAGCACCGCGCGCCGGCGTTGCGCCCGTCGGGAAGAATCCACATCAGCGGCACACGGGTCGATTCTTCCCACAAACACATCTTCCGCCAGTGCTTCTTCTCGCCGAGGTGTTGCCCGTGGTCGGACCATAGCACGATGATCGTATTCTCCCCGTGGGGGCTCGTGTCCAGTGCCGTCAGTACGCGGCCGATCTGGTCGTCGACAAAGCTCACGCAGGCCAGATAGGCATGCACCAGTTCCCGCCAGTAATCGGGGCCCATCCGGTTGGTGACAAACCAATGATCGCCGCCCGGCAGCGTACACAGAGCCATCGCCTTGCCCATCAACGGAATGTCGTTGAATTCGTCGTCCGGAACGGTCGGAATCCGCAAGGTGGCGGCATCGTACATCTCGAAGTATTTCCGCGGCGCCGTGTACGGCACGTGAGGTCGGGCAAAGCCCACGGCCAGAAAGAACGAAGCATCGTGCTGCTCGTTCAATCGTTCGATGGCCCAGTCGGCCAATTCCTCGTCGGGCATGATCCCGCGCGGCATGTCGTCCCGGTCCAGCGGGCCGCCGCAGAGCGAAAAGCCCGGTACGTTGCCGTGCTGGCGGACGATCTGGCTGCCTCCTTTGGGAAAAGGCTGGAAGAAGTTCTGCCCGTAGTTGTGCCCGCGCTGACGCCATTCCTTGCTCATCTCGTACATCGGCTTGACGACGGTCCAACCGAGCGATCCGGTCTGCGAATCCGTGCCATGATGAAACAACTTGCCGCCGCCCATCGTCTTGTATCCGTGTTGTTGCAGGTAGGCCGGCAACATGGCGGCCTGCCTCAACCGCGACTGCTTCGCGACCGGTTCGTTCGAATAGTGGCCGGTGGTCGCTGCGCTCAGGCCGCTCATTAACGCCAGTCGCGACGCCATGCAAACCGGCACCGCCGTGTGGGCGTTGGTGAAGTGGACGCCGCGTTTCGCCAATCGATCGAGATGCGGCGTGATCGCTTGGTCATTCCCGTCTTCCCCGTTCGGACCGATCCAGTCGTTCAAGTCGTCGACGGCGATCATCAAGACATTCGGCCTAGCATCGGCGGCCCAGACGCTGGCCGACAGCAAGACTGCAGCCAATGCCGCTGGAAACAGAAATTTCATCGCCGGAAACCTCCTTCGCAAGAATTACCGTTCGATTCAAATATTGCTTCGCTGTTAGTCGCACACCTGGCGCGCGTCCGGCTTCGCGATTTCGACGGCGGACGTCTCGTTTCGCCGAGTCATGCGTTTTCGCCACAGGGCGGCAAGTCCGCCGCGGGCCGTTTCGCGATACGCGCTTTGCAGGTCGAGGCCGGTGCGGTACATGACTTCGACCACTTCATCGAAGCTGACCAAGTGCCTGCCGTCGGTCAACATCGAAAACGACGCGCATTCGAAAGCCCGCAGGCAGGCCGTCATGTTTCGTTCGATGCAGGGGATCTGCACGTAACCCTCGACCGGATCGCAGGTCAGGCCCAGATGATGCTCCATGCCGATCTCCGCCGCGTACTCGATCTGGTGAAGGTTGCCGCCCAGCAGTTGCGAACCGGCTGCGGCGGCCATCGAACATGCCGACCCGATCTCGCCCTGGCAGCCGACTTCGGCGCCGGACACCGAGGCATTGGCGCGGATCACAGCGCCGAACAAGCCGGCGGTGGCGAGGGCTCGCAAAATCTCGTCACGCGGGAACTGCTTCACCGTTTCGAAATAGTACAGCAGTCCCGGCACCACGCCGGCCGGCCCGCACGACGGCGCGGTGACGATGATGCCGGCATCGGCGTTCTCTTCCGCAACCGCCAGGGAAAATGCCGACAACAGGGCCAGATCGCGGTGGGGACTTTGCAGCGTCTGGGCGCGCAGCCAAGTCGTGTGGGCGCGGCGCGGCAGCTTGAGTGATCCCGGCAACAGGTTCTGGGTGCTCTTCAAGCCACGCTCGACGCTCTCCCGCATCACCGACCAGATGGCGTCCAACCGCGGCCACAGTTCCTGCTCGTGCGACTCGACAAACTGCCAGAAAGCACAGGCATGGCGGTCGCACCATTCGAGCACCGCCGCAATGCTCTCTGCCGGGTACGTCACCAGCGGCGCGGCGTTAACCGGTCCGTCGTCGTCCCGCAGCGAGCCGCCGCCGATGCTGAACACCCGCCACTGGTCGACGCATCTTCCGCGATCGTCGAAGGCTCGCCAAAGCATCGTGTTCGGATGAGGCAGGTCGGTGGAAGTCGTATCCCAGACGATTTCGCAGGGAACGGGCGACACGGCGCGCAGGATGGTGCGGTCGGTCAAGTGGCCCGCGCCGGTTTCCGCCAGGCTGCCTAGAAGCATGACCTGAACCGTCGCCGGTCGTACGGCTTGCCGAGCCAGGAAAGCCCTCGCTGCCCGCTCGGGACCGATGCTGTGGGAACTGGACGGCCCGGCCCCGATCTTGAAGGTCTCGAAAATCGATTCGATGGTCGGTGTCATAGCTTAAGTCGCGAGCGAGGTGCCGTGGGCGAATGCCAAGAATATATCACAAAGCTCGGCCCTGCCGCCAACGCGGCGACCGGTTCTCGCCAAGCATCGTGCTGGTCGCGCCCATCGATGGCCGGTAACGACTGGACGGTTCGAATCGGATTTGCCACAATCTCGCTAGGTTGCCGTTGGCACGATCGCCATTTGCCGGGGAGAGGAAGATCCGAATGCCCGAGGGGGACACCATCTACCGGACGGCGGAACGCTTGCGGCCGGTGCTCGAAGGGCGGAGCATCGACTCGGTCCAATGCCGCGATCCACAGCTTGCTGCCGATACGCTGGCGGGCTGTGTGGTCGCTCGGGTGGAGGCGCGTGGCAAGCATCTACTGATCCACGTAGACAATGGCCGGGTCGTTCATTCGCATTTGGGCATGCATGGCGCTTGGCATCTGTATGGCCCAGGCCAAGCTTGGCAGAAGCCGGTTCGGCAGGCGGCGCTGTGCCTGCGAGTGGCGGAGACGGAGTGCGTGTGCTTCAATCCGAAGACGCTCGAACTGCTGAGCGAAAGCGCCTTTCGCCGACATCCGCACCTCAGCCGGCTCGGCCCGGACCTGCTGGCCGACCAATTGGACGAGGCCGAGATCCTCCGCCGGTTTCGCACCGATCCTCGGCGACCGATCGGCGAGGCGGTGATGGACCAGACGATCGCCTGCGGAATCGGCAACGTCTACAAGTCGGAGGTGCTCTTCCTGTGCCGCATCGATCCATTCATCGCTGTTGGGCAATTGGGCGACGACCGCCTGCTCGAAGTGATCCGATGCGCGCGGCAACTGATGTCGAAAAACCTGCGGGGCGATCCGCGGCGCACACGTTTCCGCCTGGACGGCCAGCGGGTTTGGGTCTACGGACGGTCGGGCAAAGCGTGTTTCACCTGCGGCGAATCGATTCAGATTCGCCGCCAAGGCGATTTGGGCCGCACGACCTATTGGTGCCCCGGTTGCCAGGGATGCTAACGGCCGTTGCATCGGATAAGCTATGGGCCGATGGATCGACGATTGACGCGTCTTCCCGATGGCCGTCAGCGTATTTCAGTGTGGCTGGTCCACGGCTGACAACAATCCGTCCATCCGTCGACCCGTTCGCGATGTTTTGTTTTCCACCTAGATGGAGGTTCTGGCATGAAAGATTCGAAGCAAGGCTTGAGTCGCCGCCGTTTCCTGCAGGGATCAGCGGCGGGCGTCGCGGCATTTACGATCGTGCCGCGCAACGTCCTTGGACGGGGGCAGACGGCTCCCAGCGAAGAACTTGGCGGAGCGCTGATCGGCTGCGGCGGACGCGGACGCGGCACCTTTGGCGGACTTGGGGACGGGGTGCGTTTGCTGGCGCAGTGCGACGTCAAGTTCCGCGGCAAGGAGGACAATCAAACCATCTACACCGACTACCGCCGCGTCCTGGAGCGAA
The DNA here is from genome assembly GCA_023382975.1 of Pirellulaceae bacterium. Classification (GTDB taxonomy): domain Bacteria; phylum Planctomycetota; class Planctomycetia; order Pirellulales; family Pirellulaceae; genus SKKK01. The sequence continues at coordinate 45,050 of JAHDXO010000001.1, read as the reverse complement.
CGGACATCGATGTCGTCGCCATCGCGACGCCGCCGGGTTGGCACGCTCCGATCTCGATCGCGGCGATGGAGGCCGGCAAGGACGTGCTGTGCGAGAAGCCGATGTGCCGTTTCATCGCCGAAGGGCGAGCGATGGCGGATGCCGAGAAGCGATTCGGCAGGATTTTTCAAATCGGGACGTACGGCCGTTTCGGGGCGAACCGGAATGTCCGGAAGATCTTCGAGAGCGGATTGCTGAAGGAATGCGACACGGTGCTGGTGCGCCGCGGCGGTTTCAAGGTCAAGGAGTGGAGCGGCAAGGTCGAGTTTCCGGTGCAGTCCGTTCCCGAGTGGCTCGATTGGGACATGTACTGCGGGCCGGCGCCATTGCGGCCCTACCACGGGCACCGATTCGGCGGAACGCATCGCGGATACTGGGACTACGAGGGCGGCGGACTGTCCGACATGGCTCACCACCACCTGGACGGGCCCGCCTACCAATTCGGCCGCGATTTGACGGCTCCGGTCGAGGTTACGCCGATGGCTCCGATCGCTCATCCGGAAGCGTGCGGGCTGTGGGGCTGGTGCGAATTGAAGTACGCGGACGGTTTCACCCTGGTGCTGGACAGCGGCGAATGGGGCAACCGCTACGATCGACTGCCCGAGCGGAACACGGGCGAAGGAGACTTGCGCCGGATGCTCAGCGACGAAGACCAGCAGAAGTTGGACGCGATGCCCGCGACGGATCCGTTGCTCGGTTTCCGGGAGGCGGTGAAGTCCCGCCAGCCGGCGGGAGGCAACGCCGAGGCGTCTCACCGGGTCGCCATGATCTATCACCTGGCGAACATCTCGTTCCGCACCGGACGCAAACTGCAGTTCGATCCGGTCAAGGAAGAGATCGTCGGCGACGAAGAGGCGAACCGTCTGGTCTATCAACCGACGCGCGCACCTTGGCACATCTAACACTTCACCATCGAGCGGAAGGAGCGAATATCCATGGCAGTATCCGAGAAACTCAAAGCCTTGGTCGACCAGATGCCCAGCCCCGATGGGCGAGGCATGTTCACCGAGAACATCGACAAGGAGAAGACCGATAAGGCGATCGCGCTGATCCACGAAGGTGGCCGCGAGAACATCGAGGGCCTGATCGAGATGCTCGGCGAACCGGGCACCAAGGAAAACGTCAAGCCGCACTACGCGCTGCATTGTCTGGCCAACCACGTACTGGTGATGCGGGACGAGAACGCCCGACGGCAACTGTCCGAAACCGTCGCGGCGAAACTGAGCGGCGATCTGCCGCCCCACACCAGGATCTTCCTGTGCCAGACGCTTCAGTGGGCAGGACGCAAGGAAGCCACGCAGGCGCTCGGCAAACTGTTGCTGGACGAACAGTTGGCCGAGCCCGCCAGTATGGCGTTGACAGCGATCCGCGACGGCGCCGCCGAGCAGTTCCGAGCGGCGCTGCCCCAGGCGACGGGCAAGTGTCGTCTCAACATCGTTCAGGGCCTGGGCGCGGTCGAAGACCGCCAGTCGGCCGATGCACTTCGGCAGGCGATGGGCGATTCCGACCGCGAAGTGCGCATTGCCGCGGGGTGGGGCCTCTCGCGCATGGGAGACGCCGGTTCGGTCGACGTTCTGCTCAAGGCCGCGGACTGCGAACCCGGCTGGGAACGCATTCAGGCGACCAAACACTGCATGGTTCTGGCCGAACGGCTGTCGGCCGGCGGCAAACCCGAATTGGCCGCGAAGATCTACAAACATCTCTGGGATACCCGCACCAGCGGATCGGAGAAGTATATCCGTGACGCTGCAGGCAAGGCTCTCGGAGTTCTGTAGGCAGTACGGTTGTTAAGACAGCGAAGATACGCGGGGCAGGTTCGCCAGTTGGGTCGCAATCGGCAAGTTGGAGAATCTGCCCCGCGTGGGCAGAACGTGAGACAAGGGAATTCAGTTAGGCCGAGTGAATTCGGAGTCGTGCCGTTATCAGCGGCGCAGCGAGAGAGTATCGAGGCTCCGGTCTCTGTTGTGATCGCCCGAATTCTGACGAGATTGGCCTTTTCTAGCGGCCCGTGAAGTCTCGAATTCGCTTGCCGAATTCGGTGCCCGCGACGGTCTCGCAACTTCGTTAGCGGGATTCGTTTCGGCAGCTTGACAGTTCGGGGGCAGAGCGGTATCCTTACGGGACTATAAATTCGCTAAGTCGTGTTTCTGGAAGGATTTCGAACTAAATGGCCAGGATGCGGCGCTTCGTCGAAGGCGAAGTTGCTTCTGTCGGGTCGCAGAAAAGTTGTAGGAAGAATGAATCCGAACGAGCTGCTGCGAATCGTCGATTCGCTCCACCGCGACAAAAACATCGAAACCGAGGTCGTCTTTCAGGCGATCGAAGCGGCGCTCGTGTCGGCTGCGCGACGGCAGTACGGCGAGGACTCGGATATTGATGTCCATATTCATCGCGAGACGGGCGGATTGCAGGCGACTCTGAACGGTCAGGTCTTGGACGAAGAGACGATCGGCCGGATCGGCGCTCAAACGGCCAAGCAGGTGATTATTCAGAAGATCCGCGAGGCGGAGCGTGACTCTCTGGTCGAAGAATTCGGCGGCCAGATCGACGACATGGTCAACGGAGTGGTGCATCGCGTCGAGGGAAGCGCCACGATCGTGACGCTCGGCGGGGTCGAGGCGATCCTGCCGCGGAGCGAACAGATCCCGGGCGAATCGCATCACGTCAACGAGCGGATCCGCGCAGTGATTTACGAGGTGAAGCCGCAGGGCAGTCGGGTGAAGGTGGTGCTCAGCCGCACCCGGACCAGTTTGGTCAAGCGGTTGTTTGAGCAAGAGATTCCCGAGATTTCCGAAGGTGTGATCACGATCCGGGCCATGGCGCGCGAACCGGGCTATCGGTCCAAGGTAGCGGTCAGCAGCACGGACCAGCGGATCGATTGCGTGGGAGCTTGCGTCGGGGTGCGTGGCAATCGGATCAAGAACATTGTGGACGAGTTGTCCGGCGAGCGGATTGACATCGTTCGATGGAACGATGATCCGCAGGTCTTGATCCCGAACGCTTTGCAGCCTGCCGAGGTGGAGCAGGTATTGTTGTGCGACATGCTGGGGCGGGCGATCGTGCTGGTCCGCGAGGACCAACTGTCCCTGGCAATCGGACGGCGCGGCCAGAACGTGCGGTTGGCCAGCAAATTGTGCGGCTGGGACATCGAGATCATGACCGCCGAAGAACTCGAAGAGCAAATCGACCGTGCCGTCGTCGGTTTCAGCGAGTTGGACGGCGTGGACGAGGAGCTGGCGCAAGGTCTGGTCGAACAGGGATATCTTTCCTACGACGATCTCTCGGTTATCGAGCCTGATGAGCTGATGCGAATGGGCGGGCTGACCGAGGAGCAGGTCGACCAAATCGTCGAACAGGCGGAGCGGAAAGCCGAAGAGGCGGAACGGGCCGCGGCCGAGCAGCGGCGGCGGCAGAAGGAGCAGGACCGGCTCGATGCGGAGCCCGATGCGTCCGAACTGGCCACGCCCGACGAGCCGACTTGAACAACGCGCCTTCAAAGAAGGCCGCGGCTCGCGATTCTCGCTCCGCGGAATTGGGGCGAGAAGCTTCCAGCGGTATTGGGGTGTGCGGTTTCGCGATATCGCGATGGGGAGGACCGCGGAGATGATTTAGTAAATTGGTATTGCAGGCTTTGACGTCAGCCGCGTGTGGCTGCCGGGAAGCTGCGCAGAAGGAGGGCCCAACGTGCCCGTGCGGATCTACGCGTTAGCAAAAGACTTGAATGTGGACAGCAAGGAGCTGGTGGAAATCTGCCGCAAGGCAGGGATCGCCGGCAAGGGCTCGGCGCTGGCCAGCTTGACGGACGAAGAAGCCGAAAAAGTCAAAGGTTTCTTGAGCGGCGACAAGAAGAAGCCGGACGTTGCGGCTGCGCGAACCGGTGCGCCGGTTCGCCCGAGCATCCCCGAAGGCTATTCGCGGAACGACTATATCGCACCGGTTCAAACCGGGCGCATCCGGGTGCTCGACGTGCCTCGGAAACCCGCCGAGAAACCGAAGGAGCCCAGGGGGCCCGCGGAGTCGCGGGAGCCGGAGGAAGCCAAGGAACCGCAGGACGTCAAGGAACTGCAGGACGTCAAGGAATTGCAGGTACCGCACGAGATCAAGCGCCCCGAGCCGACTGAGCAGGCCCAACCGCCGCGGGAGATTCAGGAACCGCGAGAACTGCAGGAACCGCAGGAGCCGCCGCCATCGAAGCCATCCAGGGATCTGCGCGAACCGCGGGAAGTCCGAGAGATCAAGGATCTACGGGAGATGCGGGAGCCGAAGGACCAGGAGCCCGGAAAACCCCCGACGGATCGCGCGCCGAAGAGGCGCGAGGCGGTGATCAAACTGGCCCAGGCGCCGCAGTTGAAGCAGCCACCAGCCAAACCGGCCGCCGAAGAGCCCAAAGCCCAGAAGCCCGATATCCGCTTGCCGCAGGACGTGATCACCGGCCACAAAGCCGGACAGCGCGGTCCGCTGGAGCATCTCACCAAGTCGGTCGAAGAGGCAGCGCCGAAGAAACCCGGCGAGAAGAAGTCGAAACAGCAGCCGTCCGGAACGCAGCCGCCGAAAAAGTCGGCAGCGAATGTTCCCGGCGCCCCCGCCGAAGCTCCGCTCAGTGGCAAAGGATCCCACAAGCGCCGTCGTCCGGAAGTGCCGGACGAGGAACCGCGGGCCGAACGCGGTCTGGCGGGAATGGCCAGCGCGCGGGCGGACCGGCAGAAGACCCGCAAGACCAAGGCCCGCGGACGCGTCGGCGGAGGCCGGGAGGAAGAGGACCGCGACTCCGCGACTCCCGCTCGGCGGCCTCGCACCCTGACCCGCCGACGAAACGTCAGCACGGCGGCACCGCGGAAGGAGAATGCGGTGCTCGATCTGCCGTGTACCGTGCGCAGTTTTTCCGAAGCCAGCGGCGTCGGCGCCGGTGTGGTGCTCAAGACCTTAATGATGCTCGGCATCTCGGCGCTGAACATCAACGCCGAACTGGATCGGGAAACGGCGGATCTGCTGGCGGCCGAACTGAACGTGGACGTCGAGTTCCGCGAGGCTTCGACGCTGGAACACGACTTGGTCGAGCAACTCGACAGCATCGAGGACGATCCCGAATCCTTGCAACCGCGGCCGCCCATCGTGACGTTCCTGGGCCATGTTGATCACGGCAAGACCTCGCTGCTGGATTACATCATCGGGATCAACGTGGTATCCGGCGAAGCGGGCGGAATCACGCAGCACATCCGGGCTTACCAGATTTCCAAGGACGGCCGGAAGATTTCGTTCGTCGATACTCCGGGGCACGAAGCGTTTACGGAGATGCGTGCCCGCGGCGCCAACGTCACCGATATCGCTGTGTTGGTCGTCGCCGCGGAGGACGGCGTGATGCCGCAAACCGAAGAAGCGATCAGCCACGCCCGCGCGGCCGGAGTGCCGATCGTCGTAGCCATGAACAAGATGGATCTGCCCGGGGCGGATGCCAACCGTGTGATGCAGCAACTGGCCGCGCAGAATCTGTTGCCCAGCGAATGGGGCGGCGACATCGAGGTCATCCGCACCAGCGCCATCACCGGCGACGGTGTCAGCGACCTGCTGGAAACGATCCTCTTGACCGCGGAGATGAACGAGTACCGCGCCAACCCCGACCGCCATGCCGTGGGCGTTTGCTTGGAAGCCGAACAAGAGGCGGGGCGGGGCGTGATCGCCAAACTGATCGTGCAGAACGGGACGCTCCATGTCGGCGACATCGTGGTTTGCGGCGAATCGTACGGTCGCGTCAAGGCGCTGTATGACACGCTGCGGCCCGGCCAGCGAGTGAAAAAGGCGGGACCGTCCACGCCGGTCAATGTCACGGGATTGGACGTCGCGCCGGCCGCGGGCGACCGCTTCCACGTGCTGGAGGAAATCGGCCAGGCCCGGGAGATCGCCGAGCAGCGGGCGAACCGCCACCGCCAGCAGTCGCTGTCCGGCGTCACCACCCGCGTGTCATTCGAGGAATTCCAGCGGCGCTTGGCCGAAGGCAAATTGGTCGCGGCCGAGGACATGGTCAACCTGAATTTGATCATCCGTGCCGATGTGCGCGGCTCGATCGAGGCCATCGAGAAGGAACTCTCCAAGCTGCAACATCCGGAGGTCCAGGTCAAGGTTCTGCACCGCGCGGTCGGAGCCATCACCGCCGCGGACGTGATGTTGGCCCATGCGTCGCAGGCTGTCATCATCGGCTTCAACGTGATCCCCGACGAATCGGCCCGCAGCCTGGCGGACGAAAAGCAGGTGGAAATCCGCCGCTACGACATCATCTACAAGATGACGGACGACATCCGGGCGCTGCTGGAAGGCAAGCTGAAGCCGGAAGAGCGGAAGGTGGAACTCGGCCACGCCTTGGTCAAACGCGTGTTTTCGATCAGCCGCGTGGGCGCGATCGCTGGCTGCTACATCGTCCGCGGCTCGCTGGTACGCGGCTGCCGGGTCCGCGTGAACCGCGATGGCCGAACCATCGGCGACTACGAACTCGAATCCCTGCGCCGCGAAAAGGACGATGTCAAAGAGGTGCCGCGAGGCATGGAGTGTGGTGTCAAGCTCTCCGGATTCAACGACATCAAGCAGGATGACGTCCTGGAAGCCTATCGTATTGAAGAAGTGGCCCGTTCGCTGTAGCCCGAATCCGGCCGCGATTCGACCGGGACCGCTCCCGAGGGGCGTCCACAGAACACGGGACGTCCCACCCTCCTTGGCAAAATGGAATACCGATGACCTCCAGACGAGTCTTGAAAGTCGCCGAAGCCGTGCGGGAAGTGGTCAGCATGTCGATTCTGACCGAACTGCGCGATCCGCGCGTCCGCGATGTCACGGTCACGTACGTCGAGGTCTCCCCCGATCTACGACAGGCCAAAGTCCACGTCTCGGTGATGGGCGACGACACTCGCCAGAATCTCACCCTGCGCGGACTCCAGAACGCCGCCGGCTTTCTGCAACAGAAAGTGGCGCAGCGAATCGATACCCGCTACACGCCGAAACTCAAATTCGTTCTGGATCAAGGCGTCAAACATTCGATCGAAGTGAGCCAGTTGCTCAGCCAACTGCTGCCGCGTCCCGAACAGCGGCTGGACGACGAATCCGACGAATCACTTGACGACGAATCACTTGACGACGAATCACTTGACGACGAACCGCTTGCCGACGAACCGCTTGCCGACGAGCCGGACGACGAAGAGCCTGGTCCGGACGACGATCTCGATTAACGCTACCGAGGTATCCATGACTTCATCGAACCGCCAGACGCAGATCGCGAAGGTTTTCAAGGTTTTGAAGAGCCACTACAAGCCGGTGAAGCCGCCGTGCGAGCGATCGGTCCTTGAACATCTGCTGTACGCTTGTTGTTTGGAGAACTCGCATTTCGAAGCGGCCGACGAGGGATTCGCGCGCTTGCAGCAGAGCTATTTCGATTGGAACGAGGTGCGGGTGACGACCGTGACGGAACTGGCCGAAACGCTGTCGTGCCTCGCCGACCCCTCGGCCGCGGCAGCTCGCTTGAAACGCTGTTTGCAGAGCATTTTTGAGACGCACTATGCATTTGACCTCGAAGGGCTGAAGAAAGGCAATCTGGGCAAGTCGGTTGCGGAGGTCGAGGCACTCAGCGGCACCACACCGTTCGTCGTGGCCTACGTGACCCAGAACGGATTGGGCGGTCACGCGATTCCGTGCTCGCAGGGGATCTTCGACGCCTTCGAGATTCTAGAGGTCATCACGCCCGCCGAGGCGGCAAAACGCCGCATCCCCGGTTTGGAACGGGCGATTGCCAAATCGAAGGGCGTCGAGTTTGCCTCGCTTTTGCACCAGTTGGGCGCGGACTATTTCGCCGCGCCCTTTGGCGCAAGAACTCGCGCCGTGTTGACCGAAATCGACCCAGCCTCGAAGGAGCGTCTGCCGTCGCGCGGCAGCAAAGGGGATACTCCGCCCGCCCGGACCGCGGCGCCGACCTCGGGCCGCACGCCGCGGGAGTCGGCCAAAGCTCCGGACGCCGAAGTCGCGCGGCCCGCGGAACCCAAGAAACGCAAGTCGGCGGGGGACAAGCCGGACGAACCGGCAGCCAAGCCGACCAAGAAGCCGGTGGCCAAAGAGGAATCCGGAACGGGATCCGCGGCGGAACCGGCGGATTCCGCCAGCGAGCCGAAGAAGTCCACGTCGAAACAACTGTCCCGGAAGAAACCGCGTTGATGTTGTCGTTTCTTTTGTTGCTGGCAATCGTGACGGCCGATCCGTCGGCAGCGCCGGACGGGAACGAGGCGTCTCCGTTCGAGGAGTCGATCGTCCCGCTCGTGCCCGTCACGCCTCGCGACGAGTTCCAGCAAGCCCGGATCGCCTCCGCCGCCCTGTACGCCGAGAGTCGCTTGCTCCAGCGGCGGCAGGAATTTCCGGCGGCGCTGCGACGTTTGCAGCGGGCTTGGCGTCATCAGCCGCAAGCGGTGGAACTGCTGCCCGAGATCGTGCTGTTGGCCAGCGACTTGCAACGCACCGACGAGACCGTGCGCTACGCGCTGATCGCGGCCGGTCAGACGCACATCGACCCTCTGGTGCTTCGTCGATTGGCGCTGCGGCTCAGTAGCCAACAGCGACTGCCCGAAGCGTTGCGGTTGTACGAACTGCTTCTGGAGCAGACGAAGGTGCCGACCGAGGTCGACTCGATGGAACTTGGCGACGCGCTGCTCTGGTTCGAACTGGGCCGCATCTGCTTTCTGTTGCGAGATTATGGCCGCGCGTCCGAGTATTTCTCGCGCATTCAACCGCTGATTGAAAGCCCGGACAAGATCTCGCAGAACCCGACACTCCAGAAAATGCTGGTCGGCCAACCGGACCAGACCTACCTGCTGCTGGCCGAGAGCTTTTTGCAGGCCGGGCAGTTTGCTCGGGCCGAAGGGATGTTCCGCCGGGTCCACGAGGCGTTGCCGGACGAGGGAGCGTTGCATTGTCGCCTGGCCCGAATCGCTGCCCAACAAGGCGACGACGACAGGGCATTGGATTACATGGACCGTTGTCTGAACGAGACACCGCATAGCCTGGACGGCGACGACCTCCGATTGTTGGCCGACGTGTTGTCCCGTCGGTTCGGAGAGCAAGCGGAAACGGAACTGTTGAAGCGGTTGGAAAGCGCGGCCGAAGCCGACGAGCCTTCGCCCGCAGTCATTCGCTTTTTGGCGGCATGGCAAACGGACAAACAGCGGTGGGACCAGGCGCAGCGCTGGTTCCTCAGGTTGATCGACGCGGAGCCCGACGAAACGGTTCTGGCCGGGTTGTGCGAGGCCTATTGGAAGCAGCAACAGGTCGAGCCACTGCTCGACACGCTCGGCCAGGCCGCCGCGGCGGGCGTAACGCTCCGCGACCTGGGCGATTTGGGCGAACGCCTGGTCACGGACGAGACACTGGTCGGCACGTTGCTTGCCGAGACCCGCAAGCGACTCGATGCCGACCAACAGGCGACCGCGCTAACCGGCGTGTCCTTGGCGGCGGCGGATCTGGCCATTGGGGCGCGGCGGTACGACGAGGCTGAGTCGTTCTTCGATATCGCGCTGCAATGGAAGGAGGACGACCTGCGTGCCAGCACGCTGCTGAATTGGGGGCTGGACCTGCTGATGGATCGCCAATATGCGCGGGCCATCAAAGTGTTTCGCCGTGGGCTGGAGGACAAGCGACTGGCGGATCGCGAGGCCCAGTCGCGTTACTTCCTGGTCCGCGCGCTGGCCTGGGCGGGCGAGATCGACCAAGCGATGGCCGAGGCGGAAACGGCGGCAGCGGCGTTTCCCGACCTGCCCCGGTTGGCATCGCTGCCGGCCTTGATTCTCTCCCATGCAAAACGCTACGAGCAGGCGGAGGCGAAGTACCAAGCAGTCCTGGAGCGGTTTGACGGCATGCACGACGACGCGGCGCTGCGCAGTGAAATGCGCGAGGTCCGATTGAGCCTGTCGCACGTCTGCACCAGACTGGACAAGAATGCCGAAGCCGAAGAGTGGCTGGAGCAGGTGCTCGACGAATTTCCGGACGACGCCGGGGCCTTGAACGACCTTGGGTATCTGTGGGCCGAACAGGGAAAGAATTTGCAGTGGGCGCTGCGCATGATCCAAAAGGCCGTCGACACCGATCCGGAGAACGCTGCGTATCTTGACAGCCTGGGTTGGGTCTATTTCCGGTTGGGACAGGATGCCGAAGCCGTGCGATGGCTCGAAAAGGCCGCGGGCGGCGACGAACCGGACGGCGTTATCCTCGATCATCTGGGCGACGCCTACTGGAAGGCAAACCAGCCCGAAAAAGCCGTCGAAATCTGGCGGCGGGCCGTTGAGACGTTTGAGAAATCGGCAGATTCGTCGAAACGCGACGAGACATTGGAAAAGATCGAAGCTTACGAAAACCGCAAACAATAGAGCAGACTATGGCTGGACATTCACATTGGGCAGGGATCAAGCATAAGAAGGCATTGGTCGACAACAAACGCGGAAAACTGTGGAGCAAACTCGCCAAACAGTTGATCGTCGCTGCCAAGATGGGAGGCGGCGATCCCGACATGAACATCCGTCTGCGGACAGCCATCCTGGACGCCAAGGCGGTCAGCATGCCCAAGGACAACATCGAACGGGCCATCAAGAAAGGCACGGGGGAACTCGAAGGCGGTGACGTCGAAGAGATCCTCTACGAAGGCTACGGGCCCGGCGGGGTCGCCGTGATGTGCGAGATCATGACGGATAACCGCAACCGGACCGCACCCGAAGTCCGCAAGCTGTTCGAAATCCACGGCGGCAAACTCGGCGCCACCAACTGCGTCGGCTGGATGTTCGACCGCAAAGCGATGTTCGTCTTCGACGCCGCGACGGTCGACGAAGAGAGACTGACCGAGATCGCTCTGGAAGCCGGCGTGGACGACGTGACGCGCGAAGGCGACAAGTTCGAATTGATCTGCGACCCGGAAGCGTACTCGCAAGTCGCCGAGGCGCTGGAAGCGGCCGGCCTGACGCCCGAAGCCAAAGAGATCACCCGCATCCCGCAGAACACCGTCGCCCTGAACGCCGACGACGCCCGCAAAGTGTTGAAGCTGGTCGAAGCCCTGGACGACCACGACGACGTCCAGAACGTCTCCGCCAATTTCGACATCTCCGACGAAGTCATGGCCGAACTCGAAGCCCGCTGAACAGCGAAACGCCAACGAACGAAGAGCGCCAAGGAAGAACTCTCGGTGCTCTTCGCTTCTTCGCGTTCAGTCGGCATCACATCATTCTTCCACCGGTGCATGCGATACGCTTGAGTTTCCCCCGTCTTTGCTGACTCCGGATCAGGAGTCCTGAAACTCGTCCCAGCATGCCGACAGACGACCGCCAGCCACTCTGGCCAAAGCGGGCAGCACTGGCCGCAGCATCGATTTCCCGCCGCTCGCTCACAAGCATCGCAACTCTGCTACCCACTACCCACTGACAACTGACAACTTCAGTTTGCGCAACCCTGACCAACTCAGTTGTCGGTTTACGGTGCTTCTTCTTGCTGACACCTCATATCCCGTTATCCCGCCCTTCTCACCAAATCTTCCCGTTTAACCCCTATGACCTTTCCAACAAAATTTTTCAACAATTCTCCTACAATCGCTTGCATCCGCAGGACTGACAGTTAAGCTGGGTAGGTTACAGTAGGTGTGTTGATTGGCGGAATGTTGCCAGCGGGCTCTTCTCAGCGTGCGGCCCTGCCACATGCCGAAGTTCACCGCTTGATGTCAAACGCCGTCACCAAGCGCGAGCAGGATCGAGAACCGTACGACTCCACGAATGTAGTTGAACGAGGCTTTTCCATGACCAGACGGAACAACAGCCACACGTTGCGAGACAAGACTCAATCGAGCAAGCAGCGCAGCCGCGCTCGCACCCGAAAGCTGCTGCTCGAACAGTTGGAAGACCGGCGGTTATTGGCGACCATTCATGTGCCTGACGACCACTCAACCATCCAGGCCGCCCTCGACGCAGCAGCCGACGGAGACACGATCGAAGTAGCCGCGGGAACGTACAACGAAGACATTCTCGTCACAAAGTCATTGACGTTGCAGTCGACCTCGGGACGTGATGTGACATTCATCAATGGACAGACCGCAGGCTATGGTGGCGCCGTTGCGGTAGCCCTGAACGTGTCAAACGTGACACTGAAGGGCTTCACGATCACCGAGGCCGCGGGAGGGGATGCAGCGATACACCTGCGTGGTAACAATACGGTCGTGATCATCGAGGACAACGCTGCAACCGCCGCGGACAACAACAATGCTCTTCTGGCAGGAGGTGGTCAACAGAACGTTTCGATCGTCGGGAACACCTTTGCAGGCAATGCCTCCCAGCTTGTCTACATCAACGGGCAGGCCAGTGTATCGAACCCTTCCACCAACGTGAATTTCATCAACAATATTTTCGCCGGTTCCGCGACCGGACCTGCGTTCGGAATGGAAGCGACCGCCAGCCAAGTAACTGGGAATTTCTTCGCAACGACAAGCTCATACGCCTCCATCGAAACCTGGGCGGATGACCTGGTCGTCAACAACAACAGCATTGACAATAGTTCTGGTCCGGCATTAGTCAATCAGACGTTATCTAACATCGTTGCAACCTATAACTGGTGGGGCAGCGACGACTCGCAAACGATCGCCGGGCTGATATCAGGCACGGTCAGCTTCAGTCCGTTCTATTTGAGCGACGAAGACACGGATCTTGACACACCGGGCTTTCAAGGCGACGCGAGCCAGTTAGGCTTGGCGTCCGACTCGGAGGCGAACGACAATCTCGACGATGAATTCAAGATCGTGGTGAACAGTAGCGGTGAGCTCGAATACTGGGTGAACAATGTCCTTCAGACGACGCTGAATCTTAACACCCTCGACAGCCTGACGATCGACGGCTCCGGCGATAATGACACCCTAATCGTCGACTTCACCAACGGCAACCCGATCCCGTCCGGTGGGCTGTTCTTCAACGGGGGCGGGGAGACGACTTCGCTCGGCGACGCGTTGGTCATCTCGGGGAATGCCACACCGTTCAGCACGTTTACGGTGAATCATTCTGCAGTGGGTGCGGACGGCTACGACGGCAACATCGTGATCGACGACGGCAGCGCTGCGCGGACGATCACCTTTACAGGGCTCGAACCAATCAATGCGGGCAACGCAACGAATGTCATTTTCAATTTTCCGGCCACGAATGACGTGATGACCCTGGCGAACGCAGGCGGCGGACAGTTCACTCTGGATGTCACCAGCGGGACGGCCGAAACGGTGACCATGAATTACCCGGCTGTCGGCGGATCGTTGACCATCAATATGGGCGGCGGTAACGATACGTTGACAGTGACCAATTCGTTGCCGTTCAACGCGAACACGGATTTGGTGATCAGCGGTCAGACCGGAACCGACGCGGTCCACTTGAATGCGTCTGGGGGATTCACCGTGACGGGCGACTTATCGATTACTGCCGAGACGATTGCTCAGACGAACCGGGTGATCGTGATGGGTAGCACGGCGCTGGACGCCACAACGGCGGGCACGGTCACGTTGAGCATTAGCGTCAACGACTTCATCGGTCCCGTTTCCGTTGTGTCCTCGAACAATACTCACCTGCGTGACACAAACAGCCTCGATTTAGGTTCTCTCTCGGCCACGAACAACGTGACACTCCAAGCTGGCGGCGCGGTAACGCAGTTGGCTGCTACGGCCATTTCCTCAGTCGGGCTGCGATTGTTGGGAGCCGGTCCTTATACGCTTCTGAATGGCATCAATTCGGTGGGAATCCTCGCAGCCAGCACGACCCAAGCCATCAGTTACCGTAACGCCAATGCCTTGACGGTCGGCACCGTCCTCAGCACCAACGGCATCACGACCAGCAACGACGACGTGACGATTCGCGCAGGCGGGGCGGTAACGATTAGTCGTCAGGTGTCCCTTGGCGATGGCCGCTTGACGTTGCGCTCGGTGGGCGCGACGCAAACGGATCCGGACGGCGACATCCTGGCCGATGGACTGCGTTTGCTCGGGGCGGGCACGTTTACCTTGACGAATGCCGGCAATGCCTTCTCCACGTTGGCGGCCAGTCTGGGCGACGGTCCTGGTTCGATCGATCTGCAGGTTGCAGGCGATCTGACGATCGGAACCATCAGCGGCATCAGCGGCATCGCGACAGGCAATCCCGGAGCGGGAGGGGATGTGACCATCAGCGCGCCCAACGGCACGATCTCGGTGTCGCAACCGGTCAGCACGACCACGGGCAGCGGCGGCGGAGTCGTGCTGACGGGCCATGTCGTCGTCAACAACACGCTGACTGCGGGTGGCGGTGCAATCACGCTGAACGGAAGTTCGGCGCCCAGCAGCACCCTGAGCATCAACGCCGACATCGTCGCTTCGGGCGATATCGACTTGTCGGCACCGTGCGATGTCATTATCGGAGCCACCGTACAGACGACCGACGGTGCGAACGTCTACGTGACCGGCGATGCGGACGGCCTTGTATCGGGCGGCGTCCACGTTCTTGCCGCCGGGTTCATCGACTCAGCAGGAAACGTCACCCTGACGGGCTCCGATCTCTGCACCACCGCACCGGACGTCGATAGCGTTCGGATCGACGCCGACGGGACGAACGATCAAGTTCGTGCTGCGGGCGACATTTTTATCGAAAGCAGTTTCTTCTCCCCGTTCGACGCCAATGTGATCGTCGATGGTCGAGTTCAATCGACCGGAACTGGTGTCTTCGTCTCGATCGCCGCAACCAACGACGCGATCTTCGCGGCAACGGGAGACGTGACGGCGGATGGCGATATTTTTGCGACGGCGGGTGGCGATATCCTGATGACCGATGGCACGGTATTCAACGCCGGCAGCGGCTTGATTGATATGTTGGCGTCCGAAGGCAACATTACGCTTGGCAGTGTGGTGACGACTGACAGTTCGAATGCCGCGATTACCATCACCGCCGGTCTGGGCGCCGTGATCGATGGTGGTGATACCCATGTGGACATCGTGGCCAACAGCGGCGGAGTAGTGATCTTTGCCGCCGCGGGTGTGGGCGACGTAAACGCGATTGAGACCAGCGTAACCTGGCTGGACGTCGTGAACGACGGCAGCGGGGATATCCAGATCGACCAGGTGTCGGCCGGGGGCAATTTGGATGTGATCCAGGCGACTCAGGAGGGCGACTCGGGGAGCATCTGGATTCGAACCGCGCGAGGCAATATCCGCTTGGTGGCTGCCGGGACCGGGGTGCGATTGACCGATGCGGACAATACGGTCGGTACGATAACCCTGCTGGCCAGGGTCGTGACTCCGGGTACCCAGGAGCCGACACGTGGCAGTGTGGTCCCCAACCGTCCCGTCACCACTCAAGGCGGTTCCATCGATCTGATCGCGGATGCGGACGTCCGCGGTGCGGCGGCCGGGGTCATCACCAGCAACGGCGGGAACATCACGGTTATTGCGGACGCGAATGACGCAGGCCCCACCGGTGACCGGGGCACGATCCAGTTGAACGGCAACGTCTCCGCCGGCACCGGCACCGTCACCTTCAGTTTGGCGGACTGCGACGGGTATCTGGGCGGCAGTCTGAACCTGGCTACCGGGCAGGGGACGAGTCCCAACGGGAGCATTGTCTCGGCCAGCCAGGTGATCAAGAACGGCGACGGCGCGCTGCGGATGAACGGGACGGCCAACGCCTATACGGGAAGCACCACGGTCAACGCAGGCGCACTGATCATCAACGGGGCGATCACGACCGACGGCGGGCTCATCACCGTCGAATCCGGGGCCGTGCTGGGAGGCAATGGAACGATCGGCGCCACACCCGGCGGGCGAGACGTGCTCGTCATGGAAGGCGGAATCTTGGATGTGGGAGACATATCGCCTATCGACTGCGCCCCGTACCCCGGACGCCTAACGGTGAACGGAGACGTGACGTTGGACGCAGACGCCGTGTTCCGTGTCCAGTTGAACAGTCTAGCGGCGGGCGTAGACGCAGACGGCACCTACCAAACGGACGGGTACGATCAATTGCGAGTCAACGGAATCGTGGATCTGAGCGGCGACGAGGCAGGCGTGGGCGGCGCGATCCTGACGGGAACCGTCGGTTTCGGCGTGCCTGTGGGAGCCGAGTTCCGCATCATCGACAACGACAACGCCGAAGATGTCATCGGCCGGTTCCAGAACTCGCCCGAAGGCGGCTTTGTCACTTTGGACGGTACGCTGCTGAACATCTCCTACAGCAGCGGCGACGATAGCAACGACGTCACGCTGACTCGCGGCGGGCGGTTCGATTTCAATCATGCGTTTACGGAAACCGAGGTGAACTACGAGGCGGTGACGGCCGACCCGTCGACCTTGGCAGGCCAGTTGAAGACGGCGGGCAACACGGCCGGATGGGATGCGGCGTACGCGATTCCGCACGCGTCGGCGTCGGGAGGCGAGTCCAATGCGCTGCTGAAGGACCTGCATTTCATCGTCGGTCAGGTCGCTCGGTTCCTGGTCGACGTGGTGGACAACAAGGATTACCAGGTGACCGTCGTCACGGGCGACTACGCCCACGACCACGATGCGTCCAGTTTCAACGTGTATGACACCAGCGCCGGGCCGGGCGTCACGCAATCAGCCGTGACGCCGCGGCAGCAATTCGACGTGCTGCGCTTCGAGAACATTCCCGTCGCGGACGTCGCGGGCGAAATCGCCCAGTTGGCCCTGGAAATGTGGGAAGTAGGCAGCAATAACTGGGGCGCCGTGATCAATGCCCTGGATATTCGGCCCGAGGACTCGGTCGGCATTCTGACGATCACCCGCACCAGTCCCCCGCCCGCCGACCCGTTGGTGGCCGATGGCGAGTCGATCGACACGTACACGATCACGGGGGCTCCGCTGAACTCGCTGCTCACCGTGACTACCACGGGCGGCGTGATCACCTCGCCGGACGTCAACGACCAATACATGGGCGTCCAGATCATGACCGATGGGCTGGGCAGCGCCACCTTCGAGTTGCAGCGGGCGTCTAGCGACGTCGCGGTAACGTTGCGGGCCTTCGAGATCTCGGGCCTGTCGAAAGGCACCTTCGTGCAGACTTACGAACTGCCCCCGATTACCCAACTGGCGTCGCGGTTCTTCGACTTCGACCACACCACGCCTCCGGTAACGGCCCTCGATTATCTCAGCGTTCAGCCAGGCGATCTGTACGGCCCGGGCGTCGGCTTCGGCTGGGATGCGGCCGTGACGAGCGGGGCTTCGGCCATGGCGTCGCCGCTGCTTGGCGATTTGCACTTTTCCAGTGCGAACCGCACGTTCCTGGTCGACCTGCCGAACGGAACGTACCAGTTGACATTGACGATGGGCAATGTCGTCGCGGCTCATGACCAGATGCAGGTGGTGGCCGAGGCACTGCCCGCCCTGACGGTGAATTCGGCGAAGGGGCAGTTCGCCCACGAGCGTTTGATCGTAACTGTCAGCGACGGAACGCTGGATTTACAGTTCCAGGATGCGGGCGGCACGAACCCAAATTGGGTCGTCAACGCCCTAGAGATCCGGCCCGAATCGGAAGTCGCCCCGATTTCGATCGCGACCGTCGGGGCGCTCACCGCAGACGGAACCACGGTGGATGTGTTTGCTGGCAGCGGCGCCACGGCGGGTTCTCTGGTGACGGTGTCGACGGACCTGGGCACAATCGTCACCGCGGATGCCGACGCGTCCTATGCCGGCGTGCAGGTGATAGCGGATGGCTCGGGGAATTTCACCTTTGACGTGCGCAGGCCCTGGGGCGTGGGCTCGACGACGGGCAGCGGCACCGCGACGCTGACGGCGTTGGAAATCGGCGGCGCCTCGTATGGCATGGGGACGCAGGGATACGTTCTGCCAGCCGATCGGCGATTTGATTTCGGCACCGGCACCTCGCCGATCGCGGCCGGATTCTGGGGCGTGACGGGAACAGATCTCTGGAACACTCCGGATCTGAATCTCGGGTACGGTTGGGAATCAATGGCGGGGGCGGCGGATCGCGGGTCGCCGACCGATCTGCGGCGCGATCTGCATTTTGGCAACGACAATACGTTCCGGATCGCGGTGGCCGAAAACACGGTCTACAACTTGCGCATCTATATCGGCGACCGCAAGTTTGCCCACGACCAACTCCGCGTAACCGTGGAAGGTTATGGGTTCTACGATATCGCCTCGCTGCCGCGGAACGTGTTCGACGTGCAGACGGTGACCGGCAGCAGCACCAACGGCGACGGTTATCTGACGATCCGCTTCCAGAGCCTCGGCGGCAGCGATCCGAATTTCGTCGTCAATGGGATCGACATTTCCTCCGGTGCCTTACCTGGCGAGCAAGCGTTGTTGGCCGATCTGTCCAGTGTCTCCGGAGGTTCGGGCCAGACGCTGTCGTCCGCCGCGTTGGCGGTCGTGGTCGATTCGGCGATCGGTCACTGGGCGGCGACGGGACTGGATTCGCACCAGGTAGCCATGTTGCGCAACGTGCCGATTTCGGTGCAGAACTTGCCGGCCGGTTACCTGGGATTGGCCGATTCGATCTCGGGCAGCATCCGGCTGGATGCCGACGCCGGGGGAATGGGCTGGCATCTGGACACCGGCGCGAATACTTCGGTCTTCGGAATGGATGCCCTGACCGTGGTGCTGCACGAACTGGGGCACATGCTGGGCCTGCCGGACCTGGATCCCTACGCGTATCCCGGCCATTTGATGGCGGGCCGTCTGATGCCCGGCGAGCGCCGCGATGTGCCCGTGTTGTCGTTCGGCCAGTCGATGTCGGCGTTGGCGTTGCCCATCCTCACTTCGCTGCCGGAGGGCGAGCGGCTGCTGGGGCTGGGCGAGAGGTACGAGGCCAAGAGACCGCTGGCGCAGGAGATCGAGACGCGGGATTGGCTGTTCGGCCGCGACGACCACGTATGGACGGACGAGCAGTCGGGACGGCTGGCTAGCGCCGCAGCGTTACGGCTGACGACCCGTGATCGCGCGATGCTGGAATGGAACGACGGCGACGAGGACGAGGGAACCGTGCAACCAGGCGAGAATGCCGTGCTGGTGAAGCTATTCGACTGAATGACGCGTCGGGAGACGTCTCGGGCGAGTGCGTCTTCTGGACATTGCGTGTTCCGTGTTCGCACGCGGCAGCGGATTTCCAAGACGCGCCCCCACGGTCTCGGAGAGCTTGGCCCAGGCTACGCGGGGAAGGACGATGTCATTGCGGCGCCAGGTTCGAAGAGAGCGGGTAGCTACCACCGTCGCCCGAACTAGGGCAGTAGACCGCTGACGGCGATCCGGCCGGCCTCGGCGCCTTCCAGGACAACCGGGATCTGGTCCGCGTCCCGATAGATCTGGCAGGCCGCGTATTCGGGGTGTTCCGAGACGCCGGACGGCTGCGAGAAGACCTCGACCTGCCGGTCGATCAAATTGACGATCCAATAGACCGGAATTCCCGCTGCCGCGTAGATGCGTTGTTTCCAGCGACGGTCGCGGTCCAGGGAGGTATCGGCGACTTCGACGATCAAGCCGACGTCTTCGGGGCCGGGATGGCGGTGGACAAAGTCGCGGCGATATCCGCGGACGACCGAGACGTCCGGCTCCGGCTCGCTGTCGGCAGTGGTGATCGGACTTTCCATTCGCACGTGCCAGCCAGATCCGACGATGGCTGTCAAGGCATCCAGCGAACATCCGGCACTTAACTCATGCAGGGGTGATTTCGTCATTTTGCTCACCAACCATCCTTCGAGCAACTCGATCGGGGCCCCGCTTTCCAGCGCTCCCGCACGGATCATGGCGTGATATTGGTCAACGCTCAGCGGCAGCACCGGTTCGGGCGGCAATGCGAATCGCTGCGATTCGACGGACGGGACGATGGCCACACTCATTTTGCAGGCTCCTAGCAATGGTCGCAACAGCAAGACTGTCCATGTCCAGTCTACTCGGCCCGCGGTCTGCAACACAAGATACCGCCCGCGCAGTACCGACTAGAGTCTGCTTGGAAAACGAATCCTCGCTCAACAGCACGAACGTCCAGCCGCAACGAAAATGGAATTCGCGAAGACCAGCGTCAGGAGATGCTTCACGGCGTTGCCGATTACGGCGCGGCATCCGCAGCGCCGACGGACGGCGGCGCGACGTTGTAGGTGGGGCGGAAGTCGTCACGGGTGATGAAGTTGGACAGTTCCAGGATGGCGGGCCCGACGAGGACGAGATACACGGGGGGCGCAAGACAGAGGATGACGGGGAACAGCATCTTGACCTGAAGTTTGCCGGCTCGCTCCTCGGCTCGCTGTCGTCGGGTACGACGGACGTTGTCCGCGTAGTCTCGGATCGCCAACGCCACGTTGGTCCCCAATCGCTCGGTCTGCGAGACGATCGCAGCCAGCGAGCGGATATCGGGCGCGCCGGTTCGCTCGGCGAACTGCCGCAGCGCCTGAGCCATCGAACCGGCCTCGGCCTGGCGCTGGATGATCTTGAACTCGGCGGACACCTCGGGATAGGTCGCCGCTGTTTCTTCCGCGACGTGCGGCAGCGCTTCGCGCAATGGCAGACCCGAAGTGACGCACATGGTCAGCATGTCCAACGTATCCGGCAAGCCCCGCAGAATGTGATCCACTCGGCGGCTGGCGAGACTCTGCAAGTACAAACGGGGCAGGCCGTAGAAAGCGGCGAACACGACCAGTCCGATCATCATGGCGATGGCCATGGCGCGGGCTTGATCCACGACTCCTGCGACTGCGCCGATCGTCACCATGATGATCACCAGCAGCAGACCGTTTCGAGTTGCCAAGTACCGTGTCTTGGCGTGCGGCTCGTAGTAGCCGGCTTGCCGGAGTTCTTTCTCGATCCCGGCGATTTCCTTGGCGGGCTGCGGAATGGAACTAGCCAGAACGCGAGCCAGCGGCCCCGGCGGCGGCAAGGGGCGAGACGCCTGGGAATCGGGCGTCTCGGAGCCGGCCAACAGCGGGCGCAACAACATGAATACCCCGGCACAGCCGAGCACAAAGATCGCGATGGTGAGTCCGTCGACAAACATGGTTGTCTTCTATCAAACCCCGGAAGCGGATCAGACTTCGACTTGCATCAACCGCCAAAGCCAGGCGATCCCGATGATCTCCAAGAGGATGCTGATCGTCAGCATGATTCGGCCCGCACTGCTATCGAGCAACATGCGGATATGGTCCGGATGTACCAGAAACAGGACGATGAAAACCAACGGAGCAGCGGCTGCGATTAACTGTGCGGAGAGCTTGCCGGCCCCGGTGCTGGCCCGCAACTGCCGCCCGAACGCCATTCGGCTGCGAACCACTTCGGCCAACCGTTCGAGCGTCATGGCCAGATTGCCACCCGTTTGACGATGCACTGCCAGCGTGCTGGCCAAGGTGCGGATGCCCAGCGACCTGCAGCGGCGAGACAAGCCACGCATGACACTCGATACCGGCAGCCCAAGTTCCAATTGGCGGCAGCACCAAACGAATTCGGACTTCAGTGGCTCGACCGATTCCGCCGCGACCAGCGAAATCGATTCTTCCAGCGTTTCGCCCGCATGGACCGCGCGGGCCATCGTATCGATGGCATCCGGTAGTTGCTCCTCCATCTGTCGCAGGCGGCGGCTGCGCTGTATTCCAAGCACGCCGATGGGCAGCAACATTCCGATCAGACCCGCCAAGGCGCCGATCACGGCATCGTCGCGGACGACGAACAAGAGCCCGCCGACCAGAAGTCCGGTGGTCAAAACGATCAACATCGCGGTGGTCGAAGTCAGGCCCGAACCGGATTCCAGGACCAGCCGATCGAACGATTGATCCAAGCGGCCGCTGACCGATGCGGGCGCGGTCTGATCGTACACGGTGCGGGAACGCCGCAGCGAGACACGTTCCCCACCAGCCGTGGCCAACCGGCCGCGCAGTGCAAAGACGACCGTCATGCCGACGGACATCAAGGCGAGGAAGACGACGATCGTGACCGCTGCGAGTTGCACGGATTGCTCCAGCTTGCAAGTTGGCGTATCAGTCGAACAAGGAAACCAATGAGCCACAGGCTAGCAGCCTGTGCTACGGAACTACCTCTCTTCACGTTCAAACAGATTGTCCGGCAGTTGGATGCCGGCGACGGCGAACCGTTTCAAGGACTGTGGGCGGTAGCCGGTAGCGACGAAACGCCCTTCCGCGATGCCGTCGGGTGATATTCCCTGCTGCTCGTAGGCGAAGATGTCCTCGACTACGTAGGAGTCGTTCGCGATCCCGACGATTTCCGACACCCGCATGACCCGGCGGATTCCTCCCTTGAGCCGCGCCATGTGGACGATCAATCGAATGCCAGCGGCGATATATTGGCGGACCACCGCGACCGGAAATCCGGTGTTGCTCATCGCGACCATCATTTCCAATCGCGCTAGTGCTTCACGGGTATCGTTGGCGTGGATGGTGGTCAGCGAACCTTCGTGGCCGGTGTTCATGGCCTGCAGCATGTCCAACGCCTCGGCGCCGCGGACTTCGCCGATCAAAATTCGGTCGGGCCGCATTCGCAAGGCATTGCGGACCAGGTCACGCTGCGTGATTTCGCCGCGGCCCTCAGTGTTGGCAGGCCGCGTTTCCAACGGCATCACATGGCCGTTCTTCAGTTGCAGTTCGATCGAGTCCTCGATGGTGATGATGCGTTCGTCTTCGGGCAGAAAGGCAGACAACGCGTTCAACAGCGTCGTCTTGCCGGCACCGCCGCCGCCCGATATCAAAAAGCTGACGCGCGCCTCGACCGCCGACACCAGGAAATCGACCATCGCGGGCGTCAGCGTGTGGCTCTCCAACAGGTCCTGAATCGTCAGCGGATCGCGGCCGAAGCGGCGAATCGACAGGCTGGGACCGCGCACGGCCAAGGGAGGGATAATGGCGTTGATTCGCGACCCGTCGCGGAGCCGCGCGTCGACCATCGGAGACGTTTCGTCGATCCGCCGGCCGACTTGAGAAGTCAGCCGCTGGATGATCCGCAGTAGATGCTGATCGTGAGCGAAGATCACGTTGGTCCGTTCCAATCGCCCCTGGCGTTCGACGTACACCTCGTGGGGATGATTCACCAGAATGTCGCTGATCTGCGAATCCTGCATCAGAATTTCCAACGGTCCCAGACCGAAGACTTCGTCCTGTACCTCGCGAATCATCCGCTGACGAAGTGTATCCGACATCAGGTCGTCGCTTGTCGCGGTCAATTCCTCGGCCAGTTGGCGAACTTCCTGAGCGAACGCTTCTTCGCTGACCCGATCGATGACGGACAGATTCAGCGAATCGATCAACTTCTCGTGGATGGCGACCTTCCGCTGCTGGAACCGCAATTCGTCGGCGTCGACGCCCACGGGGCACGTGAGCCAGTCGGTTGACTTGGCACGGAAGTTCGAGGAAGGGGCAGAAATCATGGCCATCGGTTCCCGGCGATCAGTGCTGAGATGCGGCTACAAGGGGCGTTGAATGACGGATTTGCCACAGTCTTTGCAGCCGGAATTGTCGGACGCATTCCCGCCGCCGATACTGCCCGAGCTTCCGGCATCGGCACCGGTCGTCCCCGCGTCCACACCGGAGAACCCAGCGGTTGCGCCGGCGACACCGCCGAGGCGTTCGAACACGACCGTGGATCGATTGCCGGCTCGGTAGATCTCAAGCGTGTCTCGTTTCGGCGGGATTGGCTGAGGCACCGGCGGAGGGTCGGCGATTCCGAGCACCTCGTTCAACGTAAACTGGTTTTTCGGCGCCCGTTCGGCGGGCGGCGTACTCTGTTCCTCGGCTGTCATCAATTGCGCGATGCGGTCCTGGGTCTTGGCGATCATTTCCTGCACCGCGGTCAGCCGTTCCACGCCCGTGAACTGAACCTGCCGCCGCTGGGCCAGTCGCTCCAGTTGCTGAAGGGCCTGCTGTTCGGCCAGCAGATCGTCCAACTCGGCCTGCGCGGCTGCTAGTTCATTCTGCAGTGCCTTGGACGGTTCCTCGCTTTCGCCGCGTGCGACCGTCGGCCGTCGTTCGAGGGTTTCGTCCATGGGCCGCAGAACCAGCGACAATTCGCCGCGCCCCTCGACCACTTTCAGCTTGCTCGCTTCGGCCGATGTGACCGCCAGCGTCACCGTGATCGTCTCGTCGCGTCTCCCGGCGGTGCTCACCGGTTGCGTCTCGGTAGACTGTGCGACCGCCAACACCTCGACGGATTCCAGCAGCGTGAAGGTCGTCTCGCGATAATCGGTGCGACCGTCCAAACCGCTCAATCGAAACAGGACATCGACGTGCGTGCCGGGCACGGCAAACCCGTCGACGAATCCCGAGCCCTTCACCCCGATCGTCACGGCCCTCATCCCGGGCTTAAGCCGCTCGACGATGCTGGGAGTGGTCCGCAATTGCAGGATGTCTTCCAGGCTCTGAACCCGATTGGGCGTCGTGGCTTGCTGCAGACTCTGTCGCAAATCAGCAACGAGCTGTTGCTCGCGGGCAATGCTTTGCTTCAATTCCGCAACACGCGCCGAATCGTCGAATTCCTTCCCGACTTGCAGAGCGGCGTTACGGATCTGGCCCAAAGTCTCAGACTCAGCCAGCAGCGACTGAAGACGTTCGGCCGCTTCGCTCAAGCGGCTCTCGATCTGTTCCTTCGGGAGATCGTCCTCGGAACGCAACGTCAACACCAACTCGCCGTTGCCCTCGAGCACCTTCAACTGGCCGGCCTGATCGGGCGTGACGGCCAGGGTGACTTTGGTCAAACCGAACTGGTTGGGATCCTGCTGGGTGCCGGGGAAGGCCACTCGCTCCACCGCCAACACACGCACCCCTTCCAGGATCGTGTACGCCTTCGGGGTTCGGCTCGGTGACGGTTCCGGAGACGCGTTCAGTCGAAATAGAACATCGACCACCGATCCGGGGCTGGCAAATCCGTTCACAAATCCGGCGTCGGTTACTCCGATCGTGACACCGCGCAATCCCGGGGTGAGCTCTTCCGCCAACGAGGGACCAACCCCCTGCGGGTACAGGCTGTCGGGCGAGAATGCTTGGCCAGCCTTCAGCGGTTCGCGCAGTGTCCGCCCGACAATTTCCGCGGCGCTGGTCATATACACGCGAGGTAGATTCTGGGACCGAACCTGTTCGCGCGTCAGCTCAAGTTTGCCGACATCACCGTCCCTGAGTTCTCGGCCCGCGGGCAGATCGGTGGTGGCCACCGGGACGATGACTCTTGGTTCGGCGGGCGGCTGGGCGGGTGGACTTGGCTGGGAAACAAGGAGCTGCCTTGCTAGGAAAGCCCCGGCCAGACTAAGCAAAATCGCCACCATGGCGGCGATGATCGTGCCAGCATTGAGACGAGACACCTTACCCACCTCCCGAAGCTTTTACTCCAAACGGACCGAGCATTCTCTTGTTCAAAGCTAGGTTGCCGTTCGGGAACTGCCAGTCGGTCAGCGAAGCGGGTCGGATCAAAACATGGTCGTCGCCTCGACCGTAACGGTTCTTCGTGGCGTACGGATTGCAGCGATTCGAGATTCCCGCCGAGCGGCCTCTCGCGCCCCTCGCCCCCAACGTCCATCTCGCTGCGTCAAGCGGCTGTCCACGCCGCGACGACACGCTGAGGCGTGAACTCCAACAACACTTGACGCCCTGCGAGTGAACGCCAGAAGACTGCGATCCGGTTAGGTGCCCTCGGGCGCTGGCGCAAGATCGATGCGGACCCCGTTCGTTGCGTTGGCAGGATCCGGGTCGCACACGTCGGCCTGATCGGTGAACTGGCCACCCGACGTTAACGCCCCTTGCGTCGCACAGGTGCTGGTCACGCCGTTGTATTGATAACTCTGGTCCAGTGCCCCGATGGCTGCGGCCACGTCGCCCAGTTCCTGGACGACCGCGTCGCGAACGGCCACCATCCCCACGATCAACCCGATCACGAGAATCGTTACGATGAGCAGCAGTTCAGTCGTAATGACAAAACCGGCATCATCTTTCCACAATTGTTGCAGCATCAACACGAATTCACCCTTTCTCGACGATTGGCCTCTGCATTCGGAGCTGCCTGCCCCGAAGCCCTTACACCCTGAGCGAAGTCCGCCCACACGTGCGGCTCAGAGATGCACACCGAGTGCCAAGAGTCATCGTTCCGAAAGAGTTTTCGCGATCCGAGCGTGCGACGGCGGTCACGGCCACTCGCGATCGCTCTGAATCCCGCCCGTGAGGAGCTTTGATGCTCCTCGCTATTGAGGTCGAGCGGTTCACTGGCGGCGCCCGCCGCGGACTGCGGCATGCCAGCCGCAGTCACGCAACGAACCGTTCCACTCACACGATCATTCCGGAGCCGGGGTCAGCGTGATCAGCACGCCGTTGGGGCTGTTGTCCGGCTCGGGATCGCAGACGTCGCGGATGTCAGTGAACTGCCCACCGGCGGTAAACGCAGCCTGAGTGACACAGCTGACGGTAGTGCCGTTGTACTGGTAACTCTGGTCCAACGCACCAATCGCTGCGGCCACGTCGCCCAGTTCCTGAACAACCGCGTCACGGACCACGACCATCCCGACGATCAGACCGATGACCATGATGGTCACGATCAACAACAGTTCGCTGGTGATCACGAAACCAGCTTCGTCATTCCACAATGCACGCAACATAGATACAGCTCCTCATCTAGAAACAAACAGAAATCTGGCTGCTTGAACCACCAAGCGAGCAACGATTGTTTGGCCCTATGTTTCCTTACATTCGCCCCAACCGAAACGATCAACACAGGCCGCGAATCTGACACTGCGAGTAGTAGCAGGAAACGTGCCAAAGTCGGCACGAACGACAAATTCGGTACGGGCATTTCCGCCGATGCAAGCGGCGCAAGCGTTTACGTCAAGAATTTCTTTTCCACGCAGGCGCAAAAGGGTCAGCGAGAGCCGCTTCGAAGCGTCCGTTTCCGTCAACTCACGATGACGGTTGGCGCACTCCGTCCACCCTGGTGTGCGCTGAGGAGGACGGGAGCAGAAGCAGGATGAGAGGTTGGAAGCTAGGAGTCAGGAGTTAGAATCTGGACGGAAGCCGGGCGCCCCGTGTCGACTGGTATCCCGGAATCAGGAACCGAGACACGAGTTGCCACTAGGCCCAGATGGTCTTCGTACTGGATCTGCCAACCAGCGTCCGTGGCCAACTGAAGAGCCAGGGCGGGTTGGTAGCGTTTCTCGATTACCACCGTCCTGATGTCATGCTCCCGAAGAATTCGCTCCCAATCGGTGTGCGCCTCACTTAGCATCAGATACTGATGGAAGATACGCGGAGGAACCACATGTACCGTGTTTGTGGTGAGGAATACGTGTAGCTCCGGGGGCCCTTGCCATAGAAACCACTCGGACCAAGATTGTGGACTGAAGATCAGACCTTGCGGTGGATGCTCTCGAAGATACATGGTAACGCCCAGCGGGGTATTCTCGTCGTACAGGTGTGCTGGCGGACGAGTCCGATTGGCTACCAGGGCCATTCCCAAGGGCGAAAGGATGAAACTGACCCAGATCACCAACGCCGTCAGAAGCGTGTAACGGAAGTTGGGCTTGGACGGCTGGGTGGCGGGTTGGTCGGATTGCGTCGAAGCATCGGACGCAGGTTGGGCTGTCCCCTGAGCTTGATCTTCCGAGTCCGGGCGGTCATCCGATAACTCCGAATTCTCTCGAATCCGGCTACGGGAATCGGAATCCTTGCGTTTGCGTCGACGTGCCAGCCCCTCGGCCACTTGCGGCAGAAGAACCAAGACGGCTACGGTGGCAAACCAGTTCAACATCCGTGTCTGGCGGCCAACGGCTAGCGTGAAGACGATCAGCAGCACCACGCATGTCCCTGACGGCCAGCGTCGGGCGAACCAGAACGCGGCTGCCAGCAACGCCCAACCGATCGCTACCTGGAGGCCGACGACGGAAAACAGCTCCAGTCGAGACCACTCGCCAATCGACCGCAGATTGACGTTGTTCGAGAACGTGGCCGTGTAAACCAGCAGTTGCGCTCCGTACGGATTGATGAATGCGGCAAGCGTCGCCAAACCGGTCCCCAGCCACAACCGACGGGCAGGCGGATCCATCAGAAGCGTGAACCGACGAAAAATGGAAGCTTGTTCCGCAGCGCTGCCATCGGAACGCTCCCGTTTGAGTTGGTCACGAACGGGATGGTTCGCTTCTTTTCCTGCCCCGGTCCACAGCCGACCATCTTGCCACAGCACTTGGATGGAGCGTCCCAACGTGCAGCACGCCAAGAGAGCCAATCCCACGGCGAACGAACCGTGCAGATTGCACCAAACCAGAAAAAGGGCCGGAATTCCCAACCACCAGCGCCATCGCCAACGGTTTGTTTCGAGTCGGCCTTCGTCGCTGAACGGCATGGATTCCGGCACGCTGCGGACGAGCATGTACAACAAGATCGAGAACCCGAGCAAGCCGAATATCTCGGGCCGAATAAACGCCAGGCGTCCCCACGACAGTGCCATGGTCAGGATCACGCCGCCGATTGCCAGATCCGCGCGGCCGGTCTGCAAGTAATAGACACGACCGAGCAAGGCAAAGACGGCCAGCATGTTCAACCCGTACAGATGCGACAACCCGTCCGGGCCCGCAAGACGCACGACCGCGGCAAGGATCAATTGGCTGAGCCAAGCGGTCGCGGTGATCGGAATCCCCTGCGCCAACGGCACAAACGGATCCTCGGCGGGCAACCGGCGATGTTCCAGCATCCAGTTGCCGTATAAGACGTGCCCCCAAAGATCGCTGTGATACAGGGGCATCCAGTTGAAATAAAGGAAGAGCAGCCCAAAAAATGTGCTGATAGCCAACCAACTGGGCGGAAAGGCCCATTCCGCGGGCAGTTTGACGGTCAGGCGTTGTTCGAGATCAGCATCGTCGGGTTGTCGGTCGGCCAGTGTCGAATTCATAGCGGTCCACTGCGAGTGTCCGAATCATGACGCGCATCGCCTTCCGCCAAACCGTCGGACGATTGCGTAGAGAGACCGTTGAGCTCGGCTCTTCGGGCTCATTTGAAGGATAGCTTACGCCCGCGGATTGATTTCCGCTCGACCCTTCGTCGCGGTAAGCCAGCGGTCGAGTTGGTTGGCAAAGGCCTGTCGGTCTTTGGCGGAGAAGTTCGACGGTCCGCCGGTAATCTGGCCGCCGCCGCGCAATTCGTCAACGAGATTCCGGACAGCAAGCCGTTCGCCCACGTTGGCCTCCGAGTACAATTCGCCGCGAGGATTGAGGGCCTGCCCGCCTCGAGCGACCACTTCGGCAGCCAGCGGGATGTCGGCCGTGATCACGAGATCTCCGGGCTGAACCGATTCGACGATACGTCGGTCGGCGACGTTCATGCCCGAAGGGACCAGCAAGCTGTCGATGTACTCGGAACGGGGCGTGCGCAGAGCCTGATTGGCGACCAGCGTCACCTTGGTCTGTGTACGCTTGGCGGCGCGGTACAGCAGTTCCTTGATCTCGCCCGGACATGCGTCGGCATCGACCCAGATTTGCATGTCACCCGTTCTCCACCGCGGGGGAGGTTGTACCGCCGCTGGTCAACGCCCGTTTCAGCGGGCAGCTCGCATCCACCGCCTGCCCGGCACGGTACTTCTCGAGCAGTCGCCTCGATTGCTCGGCTAACATGCGACGAACTTCGCGTCGCCGACCCTTGACGCGCGGGATCTTCATGTTGTCGTAGGCTGTGGTCTGGTGCCGCAGCCACGCGATCACGGCCGATTCGGCACGCCGCTCGATCGGTATCCGTTCGGTTCGGGCCACCGTGCCGCTGCCGACCGGAGTGGCATGTCGCGCCACGGCATCGGCAAGCTGGTCGGCCAAGTCGGCATAGCAGGCAGCGAAGTCCAGGAACGCCAGGACCGCCCCGCGGAAATCTTCGACGTACTCGGTCTGCTTCCGGTCGCGTCTTGCCGTCTCCCAGGCTCGACGCTTCGCGTAGGCCTCGGTCGAACGTTCTGCTTCCAGTTCGGCGCGGATCGCCGCGATCCGGTCCGCTGGTGCGAAGACACCCTGCGAGAACGTCTTGCGGCCCTTCTTCTCCTGGACCGTCCACGTCGGGCCGGCTGCTTTGACTCGCCGGGTGAGGGCCGCATCGCCAGGCGGCAACAGTTCCCAATTGGACGGCGCGGTCAAAATCTGCCCATCAGCGGTGCGGACGGTACGGGCAGCGGGGCCTGGAGCGACAATTCGTGTCTGATTCGGCATTTTCGGTTTCGTCAATCGGCGCGAGCATCTGATCCCAACAGTGAAGTGCTGTCCCCACGTGCGATTCGTCAACGGTGAATCGGCGTCGAGCGAGTCGCGAATTCTAACAGAGACAAGCCACCCGCCACAGCCCGCACCGCATGTTCGGCCGGCAAGGGGTGCGCAAATTTCTACCTTATGGCCCGCGGGCGCCGAACGCGGGTCCGACATTCGTTTGTGATGGCTACGCGAAGATCTCGAGCGGAGCGAACTGCTGGCCGAGAATCCGCTTGCTGTCGAAGCCCAGCCATTGGTCGAGCAGCGTGGCGTACAAGCCGCGAAAGTCGGTGTGTGGCTTGGGAGCGTCGCCGTCCAGATCGGTCAGATCCGGATGCCTGCCGACCAGGCCGCCGCGCAGTTGGCCGCCGGCCAAGAATACCGGAGCCGCCGCTCCGTGATCGGTGCCGCGGCGGCCGTTCTCCGTCAACGTGCGGCCGAACTCGGAGAATGTCGTCAGCACGACCTGCTCGGCCAGTCCGGCCCTCGCCAGATCGTCGAAGAACGCCGAAACGGCCGCCGACAATTGGCTGAGCAGGGCCGCGTGGTTGTCGCGCTGGTTGGCATGGTTGTCGAATCCACCGATCCCGCCACCGCCCAGTTCGGTGAAGTAGATGCGGATGCCAAGTTGGGCGCGGATCAGTTCGGCGATCAGTTTCAACTGACCCGCCAACGGAAAATCGGGATACCCTCCACGGGCGCCCGACGCTCGTAGTACTGCCTGAACCTGCTGACTGCTCAATCGCGCCGCCACCGCGCTGCGACGCACATGTTCCAGCAGCGGGTTTTCCGCTTGCGCCGCGTCGGTCGGAAATTCGCTCGCCGCGACCTCATCGGCGATCGTCAGTTGTTTCAGCGAGCGCACGTGGGGCACCACGGAACGCGGCGCCGTGATACCGAGCGGCTTGGGAATCGGGCCGACGAAGACGCCAGGCGTGGAGCGCCGGTCGACGTCGACGGCCGCGTCGACCGCTCGGCCCATCCAGCCGGATTCGCAGCCGTTGTCGCCGGGCCGGGCCGTGTGCCAGTCGCGCATCGCCCCGTCGTGGTCGCGGTTGTTGCCCGGGTAGCCAACGCCCTGGACGACACTCAACCGGCCCTCGGCAAACATCCGCGACATCCCCTCGAGCGCCGGGTGGAAGCCCAAGTCGTCGTCGATTTTCAAGACTTCGCTCGCTGTCATCCGCAGCGTGCGGCGGTGGCGGCCGTACTGGTCGTCGCTGACCGGAACAACCGTGTTCAAGCCATCGTTGCCGCCGGAAAGCTGCAAGACCACTAGCACCGATTGTCGGTCGGACCGCAACGCGGCGGACGCCCGCGCTGCACTCAGCAGCAGCGGCGGGATCGCGGGGCTCAGCACCACCAGCGCCGGGGCGCCCATGGCCGCCTTCAGAAAGTCGCGTCGGTTGGGGGACATGCATTTGCTCCTCGATCAATGAATGGTATTCGCTGGAGTTCACGCTTCAGCGTGCCTTGTCTTTTTCCCAGACACGCTGAAGCGTGAACTCCAGCGCGGGCATCACGCCAATTGGTATTCGGGCAATTGAGTCAGTTCGATGGCCAGTCGCCGCAAAGTATTGGGCATCTCTGCCGCCGTCGGCGGTTGCTGCTGCCAGCGCCGTCCGACCGTTTCGGGCAGGTCGCCGTCCAACAGCAGCTCGGCCAGCCACTGGGCGGCCTGTTCGGGCTGATTCCGCTGGTGCTTCGTAGCCAGGGCAGCCGGGTTCAAGCGGCCTTCGAAGCTGCCCGAAGCGGCCAGCATCTCGCTCACCAAGTTCCAGCGGGCGATCAAGGTCGCCTGGTTGATCCAATCGCGCCCGCTAGGAAAACCGGCGGACGTCGGCGGTCGGTATAAGTCTTGTCCCAACTCGGCCAACTGCTGGCCCAGTCGCACCGTCGGCACCGTTTGCTCCATCGCTCGCGCCAGCCCCACGGCCAGTTCGACCGGACCCTTGATCCGTCGCCGGTAGGCTTCCGGCGCGAAGAATCGGTTGGATCTCAGCATCGTCTCGACGACTCGCCCGATGTCGTCGTGTTCGCGCAGATCGGCCACCAGCGGTGCCAGCAACTGCGGCTCGGGATCGTCGCTTTCCGAGACCAACCAAGCGTACAGTTTCCGCACCACCTGCTCCGCCGTGGCCGGGTGGTCCGCCACGATGCGTACCGCGTCGTCGGCGTCCCATTTCCCGCGCTGCCCCAGCAGCGTCTTCTCCGCGTCGTCGTACTCGTGGCCGAAAAACCGCAGTTCGTTGCGCAGCACGAAGCGGCCGGTCAGGGCCCGCGCCGCTTCGGTCACGTCTTGTTCGTCGAAGTTGCCAGGCCCGACTCCGAAGGCGGCCAGCAGTTGCCGAGCGACGTTCGGTGCCGGCTGCGACCGTCGGCTGCGCTCCGACCGCAGGCACAGGTACAGCGCCGGGTCGTTCATCACGGCGCCGAGCAGCGAGCGGTAACTGCCCAGCGCGCCGCGGCGCAGCGTCTGCATCGACCGGGCCATCAAGGTGGCATTGTTCACCCCGACGTTGCTGACGGCGAAATGGCCGTGCCAGAACAAGGTCATTTTCTCGAGCAGCGGATACGGCGTTTCGATCATCCGCCGCAGCCACCAAGCCCGCAACGACTCGGTGGAACCGCCCGTGGCGGACGCGGAAACGTACTGGTCGAAGTCGGCATCGAATGCGGCCAGATCTTCCGGCGGACCCAGCAGGCGGTCGATGGTCTTGCTCGGCCCGTCGGCGACCGCCTGTTGCAGATCCGGCCAGTCCGCTCCGAAACCGGCCCGCCGCAGCAGATGCGCAGCCCGCCGCAGATCCCAGGGCCGCTGAGGATCGGGTTCGTAGGGCGCCCAAGCCGATTGCGGTGTCATTGCGAGATTCTCCCAGGATAGGGGACTAAGGCTGGATATTCAGTTTCAGTTCGATCGACAGTTGTCTGGCGGCTTCGTCGCCTGCCACGAGCTTGACATGCGCGATGCTGTCAACGATGGTCAGCAGCATCCCGATCTCGATTTCGGCCTGCTCCCGTGTGTGGCCTTTCTCCACCATGTTCTGCCGGATCAAAGCTTCGCGGTTCGCCTGCAATAGAGCGGTCAGAGCATCTCCGTTCAGCTCGACCAACGAGTGCTTGCCGGCCAGGGCGACTGCCCCCGCATCGGCCTCGCGATTCAATGCGTCCATCAAATCCTTGGCCAGGGCGTCTGTCGAACTGAGGATCAGGTAGTCGCCGGGCATGGCCAGCACGGGTTGGAAGTTGAATCGCAGGTCGCTGGGCGCGCGGGCGTCTTCGGCCGGGGGCGCGAAATAGGACATTGTGTACTTGACGTCGCCGTGCGTTGGGCGATCAAGAATCAGGCCGGGTTCGGCCTGCTGGCCCCGGGTGAAGTTGATCAACCCCAGCGCTTTCTGCCACGCTTCTTCGGCGACC
This sequence comes from Pirellulaceae bacterium, assembly GCA_023382975.1. GTDB lineage: Bacteria > Planctomycetota > Planctomycetia > Pirellulales > Pirellulaceae > SKKK01. The sequence continues at coordinate 11,379 of JAHDXO010000001.1, read as the reverse complement.
AGCGAGAACTTCTCCGGGCGACGCATCCGGACGACCAGCGCGAAGCCCGGCAATTGCGGCTGAGGCGTGCCGACTTCGGCCGGGTACTGCTGCGCCGCGACCACCAGACGCACCTCCGGAGTCAGTTCGGCCAAGACTTCGTTGGTCAAATCGCGGCCGGTGAAAAAGATGCCCATCATGTTCTCGAAGAAGATCAGTCCCGAGGTGCGTTGAGGAAACAGATCGTCCTTGGCCGCGTAGAATTGGTGCAAGTCGCGGTAGAGGCTGACCGCCGCGATCTGGCCGGGAACGCTCAGGTTCGGCAGGGCGCCGCCCGCCGGCTCTGCGGAGCGGGCAAATCCCGCCGGCTCGGAGGCGTCGACCGGCCGACCATCGGTGGCCAGACGCAACGAAAACGTCATCCCGTCGACGTCCAGTCCCATCGCCAGCCACTCGGCATGCTGGAGCGTCTGCATCAGCGGGGCCAGCAGCAGGGTTGCCAGCGGGTTGCTCTCCTGGTCCAAGGCCGCTTGCACCTTGGGCAACTGCTTGAGCACGTCCATGCGGGCGAAGACCGACGCGACCGGCGGCTGAGCGAACGCCTGATGCGCCTGCTGGTAGCGAGGCAGCGAGGCGAGATTCGGCTGGCTCGAATCCTGGATGCGGTCGACCGCGGCCATCAAAGACTGCGGGTGATTGGTCAGCAACAGCCGGTTGCCAAGGATCGCATGGGCTTCCTTGGGAGCCACGCTCCAGCCGGTCACGCCGCGGTATTCGGCGGACTTAACGCGATCCGGCTGACCTTGCTTCTCCGCCTCGCTGCGCGCGATGAACAGTATGAAGTCGTGGACATCCTTCAGCACCTGCGCGTCTTCGGCCTCGACGATCAGCAACGCTTGCTGATCCGGGCCGACGGCCAGCGTCACGCCGCCACCGGCCAGCTTGCCCAACAGCCCGTGCAGATCGGTGTTGAACCGCTGCTCGAAATACTGCACCAGGTTCTTGGCCTGGGCAAAGTCCTGCTGGGCCTGGCGACGCTGGTACTCGGGGTGCGAGGTCACCGCCTGGACAACCCGCGGGTCGAACAACCGGTCCAAGACGGCCCGCGGCTTGTGGACCTCGAGCACCACGAAAGCGTCCGGCGAAACCGCTGCCGCGGGCGACCACGCGGCCGGCTCCGCAGCCGAAGCCGAAATCCGAAGAACTGCCAGCAAAGGCAGAATCAACAACACAGCGTACCAACGACAGCGAATCATCATCGATGCTCCTCAGAAAAAAGACGTTTCATGTCACGGATCGGATGGATGCACAGCGTCATACCGGCCTGATGAGAAGAAGGACCGTCCCCGTCTTCATCAGGCCAACCTTGGCCCCCGGGACGGAACCCGGCTATAAGTCTCGTCGATTGAACACCAGCAGCGATACGACCAGCGCTGCCAGCGAAGGCAGGCCGTAGCCCGCCAGGATCTTCATCAGGGAGAGATTCGGGAACTCGCGAGGTTGGAAGAAACCACCGCGCTGCGGCTGAGCGGGGGCTGGCGCCTGCCCCGAGAGCAACCGCGCGAATAACTCGGCCTGGGCGGCTAATGCCTGAGCGTCATCCTTCGCCTGGGCTGGCGCCTCGTCCGCTTTCGCCACCGACCAGGGCGTCCGCAGCAGCGAGGGCACCGCCTGGTACATTGTCCAGGGCGAGAATTGTTCCAGCGAAAAGGTGCTCAAAACCAGATTCACCGGCAACCAGGCAAATACCAGCACCACCGCTGCCAGCATCGGTCGCCGCAACAGCGTGCCCATCAGAAAACCCAGCGTTACCAAGAACGTCTGGGTCAGGCCGACGACGGCCAGCGTGGCGAAAACTCCGTAGGCGGTCACTTCGTCCTCGACCACGTTGCGTTTGGCAAACACCGCGAGCAGGACCACCGGCAGCATGACCACCAGATAGACGGCCAGCACCGCCGTCACGCGTGCCGCCCACGCGGCCAGCAGGTACTCGTAGCGGGTGATCGGACGGCTGAGGATGCCGTCGGACAACGAGTCCAACCGCGAGCCGGTCACGGGACTGATGCCCAGCACCATCACGACCAGAAACCAGGGAAAGACCAGGTACGGAAACAACAAGGCCTGGAGCATCGGCGCCGTCTGTGTGGCGCCCCAATTGGCCGCCAGGATCAACAGCGTCAGCACGAACGTCGCCACGAACCACAACCGCACCAGCCAGCTTGCCAGAAGGCCGCCCAACTCATGCTTGAGGATCGCTCCGGCGGGCATCCACCGCATGCGGAAGTCGGATGTCGAACCGGTTGAAACCATGGGCCTGGTCCTCCTGGAGCAATTGCAGATAGGCGTGTTCGGTCTCGTTCTGGCCTGAGTGAATGGCGTGCAGCGAGCATCCGCTGCTGTCCACGCTTCGCAGCAGATCGGCCAGCGCGGATGCTCGGCGACTGCCGTCTGCGACGCGGACGACCAGCGTGCGGGGCGGACGCAGCTCGACCGCCACTCCGCTTAAGCCGGCCGATTGCGTCACCAATCCGGCAATGGCATCGTCCGGCCCTTCCAGTTCCAGATTGATGTCGTCGCTGGACAACCGCTTGCGCATGTCCCCGATGGTGCCGCTGAAGATCATGCGACCTTCGAGCATCACCCCCACATGATCGCAGATCTGGTCGATGTCGCTCAGGATGTGCGTCGCCACGACCACCGTTCGCGACGCAGCCAACTCGCGGATCAGATTCAGCGTGAAACGCCGCGCCGCCGGATCAAGTCCCGCCGTGGGCTCGTCCCACAGCAAGAGCGGCGGATCGGCCAGCAGTGATGCCGCGATCCCCAGCCGCGTACACATCCCGGTCGAAAATGTCTGGATGCGTTGTTCCGTCGCCCCCGTCAGCCCGACGGCCCGCAGCAGCGATGTCAACCTCGGTTGGCGCACCTCGCGCGGCAAGCGGCAGAGCTTGCCCAGCAGATCGAGGTACTCGATTGGACGCAGGTGGCCCGGAAAGCTGGGATTCGTGGGCAGAAATCCGATCATTCGACGCACGTTGGTGGAATTCACTCCCGAGAGCTGCCCGAACACCTGCGCGGTGCCTGCCGTCGGCCGTTGCAGCCCAAGCAGCAGGCGGATCGTCGTCGTCTTGCCCGCTCCGTTCGGACCCAGTAGGCCATAGATGGCACCTTCGGGCACCGTCAGATTCAAGTCGTTCACCGCGATCACTCGACCGCCGTAGACCTTGGTCAGATGTTCGGTTCGGATTGCCAGGTTCACGTGGTAAGCCCCGGATCAAAGTAGTGACACAAGGTGGCCGAAGTGGTGAGGATTCGGAATTGACGACGGCACGCTTCCCCCAACTCTTCGCGAATTCCGTGACGAAACGGCGCCAACTCCGGCTCGCAACCGCGCGCGATCGTCCTACGGGTTCTACCCGCTCGGGGACTGAGCTGTTTCAGCGTTTTTTGGGAGCTTCCGACCGTCTTGGCCCGTATTCGCTGCGATTGCCTCGATCTTGCCCCACTTGGAAATAAGTTTTTCTTCGGCACTCTGGCCAACGTCGCTCCCGTGCCCGTTGGCCAGCGAGCGGCCATCGCTGGTCCTGTCCCGTTCACGGGGATCATTCACTAGAATACAGCAAGAACGCTGGTCCATGTCATTTCGGCTGGCCGGCGTTGTGTCCGGTTCTGGCACTGCTTGAGCTTGACGCATACTCACCCACGAAAGGACTTCCCATGATCGAGCGACAATTGTCCGTGCTCTTGGAAAACAAGGTTGGCGTGATGGCCGACGTTTGCAAAGCCCTGGCGAACCACGGGATCAATATCCAGGCGATGTCCGTATCGGACACGGTGGACCATGCCGTATTGCGAATCGTCGTCGACGACCCTCGGGCCGCGATCCATGTCCTGGGCGAACGCGGCGCATTGGTGGTCGAGACGGACGTGTTGCGGATCCACCTGGACGACAAGCCCGGCGAATTGGGCAAGCTGGCTGCGAAACTCGCCCGGGCCAAGGTGAATATCGAGTATGCCTACGGGACGGCAGACAATCAGCGCGCTACGCTGTTCCTGCGGGTCTCAGATACGAAGAAGGCGTTGGAGGTCCTGACGCCGAAGCCCAAGTCGAAGAAGTGAACGATTGCTAAGCAGCGGCCGAGAAGAAGGTGTCAGGAGTCATCCGTGCGAAGCACCAGGAGGGCCGATTCCCGGCAGATGGCTCCTGCCACTCTTTTTCTCGAACAATCCGGAGACGATTTGCTGAACTCTTGCCCGAGGTCTCTACCATGAAGCCTTGCTCGCGGTTTGTCCTGATCCTCATCGTGGCTTGCGCCACACCGCCAGACTTTGCTCTCGGTCAGCCGAAGGAGGTTCCGGCCGGGGTCGAATACGAACGGTCGCTTCCGTCACGTTACGAGCATGTGATCGCGGATATGCTCAAGTTCTGTGAACCAGCCAAGGGATTCTGGGTGGATTTGGGCGCGGGAAAGGGGCAGGTCGCCATCCCGATGATCGAGACGACGGGCAACCCGATGACGATGGTCGATCCCGATGCCGAAGCCATGAGCGACGGATTGAAGACAGCAAGAGAGAAAGGCTTGCAGGACAGACTGTCGGCAGTAGTCGCTACGGCCGAAGCCCTGCCGTTCCCAGACAATTCGGTCGATCTGCTCGTCAGCCGCGGCTCGATCTTCTTCTGGCAGGATCCGGCCAAAGGTCTGCGCGAGGTGTACCGGGTGCTTCGTCCAGGGTGCCGCGCCTTCATCGGTGGCGGCGCCGGTTCCGGATATCCGCAGGATGCGACCGCCGCGCTGATCGAAGGTCGCAAGAAGAGGTTGGAAGGCGACCAGGGCGAGTTCTGGCGGGAATTCGTCGAACGGCGGCGCCCCGAGCAGATGCAGAAATGGGGCGAAGATGCCGGTCTGCCGAAATTCGAAGTGCTGGGGCGCGGCGCGCTCTCGGCCGATGATGAACGAGTCGGACAAGGAGTGTGGATTCTGTTCGAAAAGCAACCGGAGATCATCACGCGCAAGGCAGAAGACAACGTGACGGCCAAACGAAACGGTGACACGTTGGTCTACGCCGTCCGCAGCGCCAGCGGCATCGGCAGCGCGACACTCACGCCGTGGAATGGTTGGTCGCAGAAGGTTGTCCTGCGACTGTATCTGCGAGGGCTGGAATCGTTGACTGTCTCGAACGGCCATGTCGAACTTCACGGCTCGGTCGCCAGCCACAGCGGCTATCCTCGACGACTGAGCGTCAAGCAAGGGGATCGAGAATCAGCGGTCGAACAGGACACGGCCTACTGGGCGAAGATCGCGGCCTACGATGCGCAAGGCAATCTGGTCGAAGGACTGCCCAGCGACGGCGGATACTTCGAAGTGGATTTGCCTGCGGCGCTGTTCGAGCTGCCGCCGAAATCCTTGACCGTTCACTGGATCGATTTCTACCGGCAGTGACTCCGTGACCGGGTTGCCGCGAGTTGTGTGCGGCGAATACTCGCCACTTGTCTGGATGCGGCTGCCTGAGTTCGCACGAATTCAGCTAGTTTTCAGAAAAAAGGACGCATCAAGGCTTTTTGATTGACGGCCATCTTATACAATGCGCCCCGAAGGGACGACGGTTGGCTCGATCGGCGAAAGGCGTGAAAGTGGTTTACAGATTTCTTTTTGCGGTTGTCTGCTTTATTTCGTTGATCCTTACAGCGAACCGAACGCGTGCCGGGAACGATTCCGATGGCGGCGCGGCGCCGGGGCTCGAAATGCATCGCGACGCGGTCGTGACGGATGCCCCCGTGGCCTTCTGGCGTTTTGACGGGGACGGAGACGCGGTTCTGCGGAACGAGCCGGGAGCTGGCGCAGCCGGTGCGTTGGCCGCCGAAGCGGTCGGCAAGATCGCGTTGCGAGTCGACGGTCCGCGACCGGGCGACTATCCGTCGTTCGCCGCCGAAAACCAAGCCATCGAGATCAGCGGCAACGGCCATCTGCGAGTTCGGGATCCGGGGGCCGACAGCCCCTTGGATTTCGCACTGGGCGACAACATCACGCTGGAAGCTTGGGTGCTGCCCGATGCGGTGCGGGACGGCGGTTACTCATACATCGTCGGCAAGGGCCGGACGGAGAACGCGGGCTTCGCGAGGGACAACCAGAACTACGCGCTGCGGTTGGCGGGAGGCAACGGATCGGCGGGCGTGGCGTTCTTGTTCCGGAGTGCGGGAGCCGACGGAGATTGGCACCGTTGGACTTCGGAATTTGCGATGCCGGTCGACGGCGGATGGCATCATGTCGCGGTGACCTACACGTTCGGCAAGCCGGACAGCATTCGCGGCTACGTGGACGGCGACCCGTTGTCTGGCAAGTGGGACATGGGGGGCGCCACGGACCGCGGGCCGGTCGTGGATGACGACGAGCTCTGGATCGGCTCCTCGATGGGCGGATCGCCGAGCAGCACATTTCAAGGCCGGATCGACGAAGTGGCCATCTACCGCTCGTCGTTGACCGCCGAACGGATCAGCGCCCGTTATCACTACTCCGGAATCGATGACGAAGACGATCTGAGTGAAGTGCCCGACGATTCGTTGGTGGTCGACATTTTTGAAGGCATTCCGGACAAGATGTCCTGGCAGATCAAGCATCGGCGACTGGCCGCCCGCTACGCGACGGACCACTTTGCCTTTGCCGAAGTTCCGAACAAGTACACGCCGCGCGGTGTCAAGGACGATTGGGCCAGCCCTTTCTTGCTGCGAGCCACAGGTTATGCGACGATTCCGGCTGGACCGCAACGGATTCTGCTGCGTTGCCGCAACGCGGCAAGGCTAAGCATGGACGGCCAGAAGATCGCCGAAACGCGGTTCCACAACATGCCGGCCAGCGGGCACGGGCAGGTCCAGGAACTGGACGCGAGTCTGGCGCCGAACATCCGGCCTCTGCCGCGAGGCGATTCACAGACGGTCGTCGAAATCGAGGGCGACGGCCAGCGGCACCTGTTCCAGTTGGAGGTGATCGTCGGCGGCCGGAAACTCCGGCCGGAGTTGGGCGAAACGTCGGTCAGCGTGGCTGCGCCGGGCGGCGACTTCTTCGTGCTCGGACCGATCGATAGCTTTCCGCTGACCGACCGAGGTTGGACGGAATTCCAAGATCGGCAGCTTGCCGAATTGAGGTTCTTGAACGCGGAACGTCGCTCGGCGGCTAGTGCGGAAGAGACGGAATACTGGCATTGGCGGCACGAACTGGCTCGTTCGATCTTGGCCGAGAAGCCTGGAATCCAGCCCCCGACCGTCTCCGCCGATTTCCCGGCGAACAATGCCATCGATCGCTTCCTGGGAGCGCGGTTGGAAAAGGCAGGCGAAACGCCGGCGCCGTTGAGTGGCGACTTGGAGTTTCTCCGTCGGCTGAGCCTGGACGTGACCGGCACGATTCCCACGACGGAACAGATCGACCAGTTTTTGGCCGACCGCGAGCCGAATCGCCGCGCCCGCTGGATCGATCGCATGCTCGCTTCCGACGGCTGGGCGGATCACTGGGTGGGCTACTGGCAGGACGTGTTGGCCGAGAATCCCAACATCGTGAACCCGACGCTGAACAACACCGGTCCGTTCCGCTGGTGGATTCACGAATCGTTCTGGAACAACACGCCGCTGGACCGCATGGTCACCGAACTGGTGATGATGGAAGGCAGCGAATATTTCGGCGGCCCCGCGGGCTTCGGCATGGCCACGCAAAACGACGCGCCGATGGCTGCCAAGGCGCACATTCTCGGGCAAGCGTTCCTGGCGCTGGAAATGAAATGCGCCCGCTGCCACGATGCGCCGTACCACGATCTGCTGCAAAGCGATCTGTTTAGCACGGCCGCGATGCTTCGACGAGGACCGCAGGAGGTTCCGGCGACGAGCACGATTCCCGGCGGCGACGAAGCCGTCAAATCGCTCCTGGTCGAAGTGACGCTCAAGCCGGGCGAGCGGGTGCCGCCTGTCTGGGTGTTCGAAGATTTGATTCCCAACGAAGTGCCCGACGGCGTGTTGCGGTCGGCCGACGATTCGCGCGAACGGTTGGCGGCCCTGATCACTTCCCCTCGCAACCGTCGATTCGCCCAGGTGATAGCCAATCGGCTGTGGCACCGTTACCTGGGGCGGGGCCTCATCGAGCCGGTAGACGATTGGGAATATGCCGACCCGTCGCATCCCGAATTGTTGGACTATTTGGCGGACGAGCTGATCGCTAGCGGGTACGACCTGAAGCACTTGGCCCGGCTGATTTTGAATTCTCACACCTACCAGCGAATTCCCCGCAGTCCCGAGACCATCTCGTCGACGTCGCACTATCTGTTCGCCGCTCCCGTCATGCGTCGCATGACGGCCGAACAGTTGGTCGACTCGCTGTTCGTTGCGGCGGGTAAGCCGTTCGACGCGGGGCGCATGAGCATCGACATCGACGGCGCGCGGGCCTTCAATCAATCGCTCGATCTGGGCGTGCCGCGCCGGGCTTGGCAGTTCGCTTCGATGTCCAACGAGCGGGACCGGCCGAGTCTTTCGCTGCCCTTCGTCCATCCGTTTGTCACGCTGCTGGAGACATTCGGCTGGCGTAGTTCCCGGCAGGACCCGCTGACAGTGCGGAACCAGGAGGCCACGGTCTTGCAGCCGGCGATCATGGCCAACGGCACGATTACCAGCCAGGTCAGCCGCCTTACGGACGACAGCCGCTTGACCGAAATCGCCTTGATGGACCAACCGCTGGATGCGTTGATCGACCACTTGTACCTGCGGCTGCTGACGCGGCCTCCCGGCGAAACGGAACGTGCGATGTTCCACGAGCTGCTGGCCAAGGGGTACGAGCAGCGGCGGATCGACGCCCCGCTGGTCGAACGTCCGCGTTTGCCGCGTGGTCTTGTATCCTGGTCGAATCACCTGCATCCGCAGGCCAACGTGATCCAAGTGCAGCTCGAGGAAGCCGTGCGGCAGGGCGATCCCCCAACCGCTCGCCTGGACGCCGACTGGCGGCAACGCATGGAAGACATGGTCTGGACGTTGATCAACTCGCCCGAATTTGTGTTCGTGCCGTGAGGGCCTTTGTTGGAGTTCACGCTTCAGCGTGTTTTTTCTTTGTGCCACACGCCACAGCCTTCACTCCAACGCGGAACCGACTTTTTCAACTCGACGGAATCGGGAACGAAACATGACATCAAACACGTTGCACCGCAGGAACTTCCTTCGCCAAGCTGGACTCGCCGGCGCGGGGCTGGCCGCTGCCAGCGCGATTCCGCTCGTTTCTCCGGCCCGCGAATCGGATGCTCCGCTGCCAAAGGGCAAGGCCGAGCACTGCATCATGATCTGGCTGGGCGGCGGAGCGTGCCATATCGACACGTGGGATCCAAAACGACTGGGAGACGCCAAGGCCAAAAAGCCGGGTTCGTACTACCCCGCGATCGACACGGCGATCCCCGGCACGCAAGTGTGCGAGCATCTGCCAAGATGCGCGGCGGTCCTGGACCGCTTCAATATCATCCGCACGGTCCATCACGAAGTGATCGACGAACACGCGGCGGCGACCAACCGCATGCATACCGGGCGTCCGACGTCGGGAGCGATCACGTATCCGTCCATCGGCTCGATCGTGGCCCACCAGCGCGGCGCGGCCGGCGAAGGCGTTCCGGCCTACATCCTGATCGGTTACCCGAATGTCACACGCGGTCCCGGCTTCCTGGGCGCCCGGTACAACTACGTCTACCTGACCGATACCCAATCGGGGCCGAGCGGTTTCACGCTGCCGCCGGATGTGCGTAGCGATCGGCAATCGCGCCGCGAGCGGCTGTTGGCCGAGGTGCGCGGCGACTATCTCCGTCGCGCGGCCGATGCGAAATTTGCCCGCGACTACGACGCGACGATCGCCGAGGCGATGCGGTTGTCCGGCCCGCAATTCATGCAAGTGTTTCAACTGGACAGCGAGCCAGACGATCTGCGGGAAGCGTACGGCAGCGAGTTTGGCCAACGTTGCCTGCTGGCCCGCCGGTTGGTGCAATCCGGGGTGCGGTTCATCGAGGTCTCGCACAATCTGAATTTCATCAACGGCACCGGCTGGGATACGCACAACGACGGCCAGTTGAACCAACATCTGCTGATCCAGGAACTGGACAAGGCGCTGGCCACGCTGGTGTTGGATTTGGAACGCCAGCGGTTGCTGGACAAGACGCTGATCTTTGTCGCGAGCGAGTTCGGACGCCCCGCAGGCTTCGACGGCGGGGGCGGACGCGGCCATCACTCCCAGTCGTTCAGCGTCGTGCTGGCTGGGGGCGGATTACAAAACGGCAAGACGATCGGCGTGACGGACGAACTCGGGATGAAGATCGCATCGCGTCCCGTCTCGGTGCCCGACCTACATGCCACGATCCACTGTGCCCTCGGAATCGATCCGGCCGCCGAATTAGTTGCCGCCGGCGACCGCCCCGTCCCGATCACGGACTTGGGCCAACCTGTCCGCGAACTGTTTTGATCGGTTCGCTGGTCACACAACCTCGTTGTGATCCAATGCGCAACACCACGATCATCGACCGCCTGATCCAACCTGCAGTGATCATCGAGTTGAACATTTTCAGCTTCTGGGCGGAAGAAACGCAGCGGAGCCAGAAGTCTCGCTCCGACTCCGACGATTCCAAACCCCACAGCGAAGACGAAAACAAGCCGAATGTTGCTCGGCCCATCTAGTTGTCGCCAGAGGGCAAACCTAATTGACGCCGAACGCCGCTCGTTGCCGAGAGGCGCAGTTGAGGTCCTACAGTTGAGCGAAGAAGTCGTCGATGTCGGCTTCTTGTTCGCTGCTGCGACCGGTCGCCAACAGCTCTAGTTCGCTTTCCTCGTCACGGCGCCAAGCATCCTTGCTCACTCGCAGGTCGTCGCGCAGCAGGTCGTCGAGTGCTCGGTCGAACAACAGTGGCCCGCGTCCGCCGGCCGCGGGGCTGAATAGGGTTTCGCTTGCTAAGCCGCGTTCGGCGTTTGCGACGCACTGTGGCCCGCGTCCGCCGGCCGCGGGGTTAAAGAGCAATGCAAGTCCCGAGTCGTGGCCGCCGGCCGGGGGTACAATGCGTCCCGTGCCGGGTTGCAGGATGCTGGCCATGAGGTGGTCGGGGTGATCGTGCGGGTCCAGATCGGCGTGGCCGAGCACGTGGCCTAGTTCGTGGGTGAGAACGGTCAGTAGGTCGTAGGCGGCTGTTGGCTGTTGTCCGTTGTCAGTTGTCCGTTGGCTGAAGTCTGTCCCAAACAACTGCCCACTGCCGACTGACAACTGCCCACTGCCGACTGACAACTGCCCACTGCCGACTGACAACTGACTACTGCCGACTGACAACTGACTACCGCCGACTGACAACTGCCCACTGCCGACTGACCACTGACTACTGCCGACTGACCAGCCTAGGCCGGCGCCGCTG